>NZ_JAKREW010000018.1 GCF_022347545.1 Terribium retamae | reverse complement strand
GATCAATGTCTCGGGGGCCCCCCCAACAAGGGGGGGGGGGGGGGGGGGGGGGGGGGGGGGGGGGGGGGGGGGGGGGGGGGTGGGGGGGGGGCGGCGGGGGGCGCGGCGCCGCGCGCCCCCCCCCCCCCCCGCCCCGCGGGGGGGCCCCCCCCACCCCCCCCCCCCCCGGGTCCGCCGGATGGCGGCTAAACAGCACCGCTCAAGACGCTCATATTGGCGGCAACGAAGCGATCATTGTGGTCGCAACTGAAAAGGAATGACCGAGATGAACCTGACCGGCATCCACCACCTGACGGCGATCACAGCAAACGCACCCGCCAACAAGCGTTTCTACACCGAGACGCTCGGCCTGCGGCTGGTCAAGAAGACCGTCAACCAGGACGACACCAGCGCCTACCACCTGTTCTATGCCGACGGCGAAGCGACGCCGGGCACCGACCTCACCTTCTTCGACTGGCCGGTCTCGCCAGAGCGGCGCGGCACGCATTCGATCAGCCGCACGGGCCTGCGCGTATCGGGCGAGGAAAGCCTGAACTACTGGGCGGCCCGCTTCAGCGACGCAGGCGTGAATGCCGATGCGATCAAGACGATCGACGGTCGCGCCGCGATCGAATTCGAAGATCCTGAAGGGCAGCGTTTCCGCCTGATCGACGATGGCGGCCGTGGCGATTCCCATGCCTGGGATCGCAGCCCGGTGCCAGCCGCAAACCAGATCCGCGGTCTCGGCCCGATCACCATCTCGGTGCCGACGCTCGGACCGACCGATGCGGTACTGACGCGCGTGCTGAACATGAAGCAGGAACGGGTCTACGCCTCCCCCGACGGACGGGGCGACGTCCATGTCTACGCCATGGGAGACGGCGGTCCGGCGGCCGAACTGCATGTCGCCGTGCAGCCCGATCTTCCGATCGCGCGGCAGGGCGCCGGCGCGGTCCACCACGTCGCGTTCCGCACGCCCGATGTCCCGGCAATCCGTGACTGGGCGGCACGGCTTTCGGAGTTCCGGATTCCGAGTTCGGGCGAGGTCGAGCGTTATTATTTCCGCTCGCTCTATTTCCGCGAGCCCGGCGGCAATCTGTTCGAGATCGCCACCGATGGTCCCGGCTTCACCGCCGACGAACCTCTGGAAAGCCTCGGCGAGCGTCTTTCGCTGCCGCCCTTCCTGGAAGGCAAGCGTGCCTCGATCGAGGCTAACCTGAAGCCATTGGATTAAACTGCAGTCGAAGCAATCTCTCGCGGCGATGCCGCGAGAGATTGCCCTTGGGAGAAGACCGATCATGACCACCATCCTCGGACTGTCCGGCAGCCTGCGAAAGGCCTCGTTCAATGCGGGCCTGCTCCGGGCGGCGGCCGAACTCGCCCCGCCGTCAACGACAGTCGTCATCGGCTCGATCCACGACGTGCCGCTCTACAACGCCGACGACGAGGCCGCGCACGGCATTCCGCCTGCGGTGCAAGCGCTGAAGGCCAGCCTGCAGGCGGCAGACGGCCTTCTCCTGGTCACGCCGGAGTACAACAACGGCATTCCGGGCGTTTTCAAGAATGCCATCGACTGGATGAGCCGGCCGGCCAGCGACATCCCTCTCCATTTCGGCGGCAAGCCCGTGGCTTTGCTCGGCGCCTCGCCGGGCGGCTTCGGTACGGTGCTGTCGCAGAACGACTGGCTGCCGGTACTACGCACGCTTGGGACCCGTCACTGGTCGGCCGGACGCATGCTCGTCGCGCGCGCCGGAACGGTGTTCGACCGCGAAGGCAACCTGACCGACGAGGCGACATTGGCACGGCTCGGCGATTTCATGGCCGGTTTCGCGGAATTCATCGAAAGCTGAGACGAGCTCAGCCCTGATTTCCGCGGTACCGCAGTTCGAGCCAGAGATGGAACAATGGCACGCAGAGCGTCACGCCGCTGAACAACAGCAGGCCGCCACTGAAATCAGGATCGGCATATGGGAACAACGCGGTGGTAGCGAGAAGCGGAAGCGCCGCCCATGCGAGGCAACGCCAATAGGTTTCTCGCAATTCCTGCAGCGCCTTCGAGCCATGATTCCCGAATGCCGCCGACAGACGAAGAAATTTCCAGATTGCAATCAATCCCATACCCGTCAAAGCGACGATTGCTGCGAAGATGGCCAGGTTCCGGAGCGCTTCCAACAATGACGCCGAGTCGTTGCTGCTCACCAACATCATGAGCGCGAACAGAAACATCAAAATGGAACCCGCTCCGTAGAAGAGCGCCCATGCCGCGAGCGCGCATATGGGAATCAAGGCAAATATGACAAACTCTATACCGTAGAGGATCCGGCTCGCCCTTTCGGAGATGGCCATTTATGCGGTTGCCTCACGCGGATTCATTTCACTTCAGCACCGCAAGTACAGCAATCGCCCAAAGAGAAAAAGCACCAAGGATAGGTTTGAACGACCAGCGCTATCCGCTGACGGCTTTGGAGACGGCTCTTTTTTGCCACCGCGCCGGTCGTCAGTGCTCGACGGGAATCCTTGTTCCCAGCCAGCCCCGCGCGACCGTCTCGTCATCGACCGTCAATTGATGCCCAACGGCAAGCTCGCGGTGCTCGGTGTCCGCGCCGTGCTTTTGAAACCATTCGACGAGCAAAGAGGCGTCGTCGCCGAATGGGTCCTGCTGACCGCTGACGACGAGAACTTCGGCTCCCGCCAGATCGGCCTCGGGCAACTGGTCGAGCACGGGTACCGCGCGCAGCAGGATGGCGCGGCGGATCACCGCCGGATGCAGGGCCATGACGGCAGCGGCGAAGTTCGCGCCGTTCGAATAGCCGAGGAAGGTGATCCGCGCCGGATCGAGGCCATAGCCCGAAATCGCCCCTTCCATGAACGCCTCGAAGGCTTCCGCCTCGGAGCGGATATCGGCCTGGTCGAAAACCTTCATCGACATGCGCAGGAACCAGCGCGCGATGCCTTCCTCGTGGCTGCGTCCGCGAACGCCCAGCAAGGTGGCGCGCGGCGCGATGCGATGCGCCAGCGGCATCAGGTCCGCCTCGCTGCCGCCCGTCCCATGCAGCAGAATGACAGTGCTTCCGTCCGGATCCTCCGGTGAGAAAAAGCGATGCACGAAAGGCAGGTCGCGCCGCGGCGGGCGTGGTTCGCCGGGCATGGAGAACTGCGGCAGCATCACTTTCAGATCTTCGGCCCGCGCGGCATCATGCGGCGGCACGAACAGGGTTTCTCCCAAATGTCCGGGCGCTTCGTCGATCGCGAAACCTGGGCCGTCCGTCGCCAGCTCGAACAGCGTCCCGCCCGGCTCCCGGACATAGAGCGAAGTGAAATATTTCCGGTCGTGGACGTTTGTCGGCGACGAGTTCAAACGCGACAGGGCGGCTTCGACGTCTTGCAGGGCCGCCACATCCGCAGCCCGGAACGCGACATGATCGGCAGTACCGGTTCCCGGCAGGCCGGGCACGTAGCCGGCGGCATTGCGTACATCGACGGCATCTTCCTTCGACACCATGCGCTGGATGTTTTCGGCGACTGGCCCCGGCCTATAGCCGAAACGGCGGACGAAGGCCGCCGTTTCTTCGGCGTCGCCGGTCAGGATGGTGACCGCGCGCAGCCGGCCGACCGCGCTTTCGGACCCGGTCGCGCCTTCGGTCACGCCCACCAGCTTGACGATGAAGCCGTCCGGGTCCTTCAGTCTGAGCACCGGTTCGCCGAACTCGCGCAAGGGCCCTTCCACCCGCACCCCTTTGTCAAGCGCTCGCACCAGCCAACCGCCGATATCAGCCGCCGGCACGGCAAAGGCGATTTCCGAGACCTGGCCGAGGCCGGCACGACCCGGCGCGCCGTCCTGCCAGACCAGGAAGGTGACGAGCGAGCCGGGTGAGCCGTGCGCGTCACCGTAGAAAAGGTGCAATTGCTGTCCGTCCTCAAAGCCGCCGGAGCGTTTGACCAGGCTGAGGCCGAGGAAGCCAACGTAGAAATCGACATTGGCCTGCACGTCGCGCGTGATCAGCGTGACGTGGTGGATGCCGTCGGAAAGCGGGTTATCCATGCCGCAGGCCCCCAGGGCGTTCCGCCAAGGCAGGGTGAGTGAAGGGACGATGCATCGGCATGGGAATCCTCGTGGCCATGCGCCGACCTTTGCATGCGGCCGCCACGGCGCCAAGCACGGTGAGCCGGACACAGTGTTCGCCCATCGCGAACGGGCAGTTCCCGGCTTGGCGCAAACCCGGGCCGAAATCGTACGTTTCGTCGCTATCTGGACACCTAGAGCGTTTCCGTTTTTCACGGAAAAGCGGAGACGCTCTAAGGTTTTGTTTTCGTCGCATTTTCGTAACGCCAAGTGATTCCACTTGGCTACAAAATGCTCTAGCGGCCAGGCAATCGCTTCCGGTGGAACCGGGGCTCCGATAAAAGACGTGGCTCCACCGAGATCGTCCACCGGCCGGGTCCGATGGCGTCGGTTCCGGAGGGTGCGAAAGGCAGTACTGGAAAGAATGGCCAAGAAATTTGCGTTCCTCCTCGTCCACGATTTCACCCTGTCGCCGCTGTCGCTTTTCATCGACACGCTGCGGCTGGCGGGCGACGAGGGCGACCGCAGCCGACGGGTGGAATTCGATTGGCAGATCGTCGGCGAACGCGGCCTGCCGATCCGCGCAAGCTGCGGCGTCGAATTGCTGCCGACCAGGGCGCTCGGCAATCCGGAGGACTTCGACAATGTCGTGGTGGTCGGCGGCCTGCTCGACACCAACCGCAGCCTGAGCTCGGAAAAGGAAGCATTCCTGTTGCGGGCAGCACAAAGAGGCGTGCCGATAACCGCGCTCTGCACCGGCAGCTTCGTGCTTGCACGCTATGGATTGCTGGATGGCTACAGCGCCGTGGTCAGTTGGTTCCACATCAAGGATTTCCGCGCCCGCTTCCCGGATGTGAACGCGCATGCCGACAGCCTGTTTTCGGTCGACCGCGGCCGGGCGACCTGCGCCGGCGGCACCGGTGCGGCCGACCTCGCCGGCTATTTCGTGTCGCAATCCATCGGCCAGAAGGCGGCGGAGAAAGCCGCCAAGATCCTTGTGCTCGATCGCATCCGCAATGTCGGGGACGTGCAGCCCGTCGGCGACCTGTTTCCCGAGGCGTCAAGCCGCGCGGTCAAGCGGGCCCTGCTTTTGATGGAAAGCAATCTGGAGCAGAAAGTGCCGGTCGAAGAGATCGCAAGCCGGCTGAACTGCTCGAGGCGCCAGCTCGAGCGTCTCTTTTCGACGGAGCTGGGCACCAGCCCGATGGCCGCCTATCTCGCGCTGCGGGTGCATTACGCGAAATCCTTGCTGGAAGGCAGCGACTTGCAGATCGGGGAAATCGCCTATCGCTGCGGCTTCGAAAATGCCGGGCATTTCAGCCGGGTGTTCCGCCAGCACACCGGCGTCACGCCAACCCGGCTCAGGCATCCCGTTCGAGCCGCCGCGGCCGAGGAGTAAACATCGACCAAGGCTGCCGCAATCGCCAAGCGATCGAGAGCTGCGTCCGGCAAGGCCGACGGCGCTGAAGGCGCGAGTTTGGAGGAACGCTGTCGGAGCTGGGGCGTTTCGCACCAATGAACTGCAAGGCGATGCTTCCATGACTGCCAGAGCACCGTGGCGCGACGTGTTAAAACAGTACAAGCCGCTGATCCTACCGTCGGCCGCGGATGCATTGACGGCGCGCCTGATCCAGCTTTCGGCCTTCCCCGCCTATCAGGTCGGCGGCTTTGCCCTGACTGCCGCCATGCACGCATATCCAGACATCGACCTCGAGCAATTCGCCGAAAACCACACGAAGTTGGACGAGATCATCCAGGCCTGCGACCTGCCGGTGCTCGTCGATGGCGACGACGGCTATGGCGACGTCAAGAATGTCACCCGCACCGTCCAGGGCTATGAACGGATCGGAGCGTCCGCACTCTTCATCGAGGACCAGAAACCGCCCAAACGCTGCGGTCACATGTCTGGAAAGATCGTCGTGTCGGCCGATTTCATGGTCGCCAAGATCAAGGCCGCGACAGCTGCACGATCCACGCCGGACTTCTTCATCCTGGCGCGCACCGATGCCATCGAGCCGCACGGGTTGGACGACGCCATCGAAAGAGGCAAACGCTATCTCGATGCGGGCGCCGACGGCATCTATGTCGAGGGCCCGCGCACAAACGAGGAACTGCAGCGGGTGGGCGAAGCCTTCAGGGACGTGCCGCTGGCGACCAGCCTGCTGGAAAGGGGTGGAAAGACGCCCTGGATGCCGCCAGCGGAAATGCACGCCTTGGGGTACGACATGATCCTCTACCCCACGACCGTCCTGTTCAGGGCCGTGCGTGCCATCCAGCTCGGCCTTGCCGATCTGCTCGCCGGCAAGCCCTTGGACGCCGATGCCAGCGTCGATCTGCCGGAATTCGAAACGATCGTGCGCATGGAGCACTGGGCGGCCATCGAAAACGACTTCATGCCGGGCAAAGCGAAGGGGATCTCCTGAAGATGATGGAGCCGCCGGCGGCTGTTGCAGGCCCGGCCAGGAGCCACATTGTTTCGGAGCCTTTTGCCGAGCCTGTGCGTTTGCCGTGAGCAACCAAAAGCGAGGTCGAGATGTTCTTCATCGCGTTGGCGACGGACTATGACGGGACGCTGGCGGAGGATGGCCGGGTCACCAAAAGCACGCTTTCCGCGCTGGAAAAGTTCAAGAAAACCGGCCGCAAGCTCATCCTGGTGACTGGCCGCGAGTTGCCCGATCTCAAGCGCTGTTTCCCCGAATTCGGACTGTTCGACAAGATCGTCGCCGAGAACGGCGCGTTGATCTATACGCCCGCCGCCGAAGCCGAGCGCGTGATCTCGGAGCCCCCATCCGCCGATTTCATAGCGCTGCTGAAAAAACGCAGGGTGAAGCCACTGTCGGTCGGCCGTTCCATCGTGGCGACATGGGAGCCGCATCAGGCCGCGGTTCTGGAGACGATCAAGCAACTGGGCCTCGGCCTGGAAATCATCTTCAACAAGGGTGCGGTGATGGTGCTGCCGAGCGGCGTGAACAAGGCGACGGGGCTGAATGCCGCGCTGGCGGACTTGAAGCTGTCACCGCACAATGTCGTGGCCGTCGGCGATGCCGAGAACGACCACGCCTTCCTGCAAGCCTGCGGCTGCAGCGTTGCGGTCGACAATGCCCTCCCCGCGGTCAAGGACACCGCCGACCTTGTCACGCGCGGCGCCCGCGGCAAGGGCGTGCGGGAATTGATCGGCAAGATCATCAAGCATGACAGTGCCCTTGTCGGAAAAGGTGGCCAGGGCATCCTGGTCGGCACGTCGGGAAAAGACGAGATCCGGTTGTCGCCGATGGATACGGTGCTCATTGCCGGCAGTTCCGGCATCGGCAAGTCCACCTTGGCGACGGCGCTCACCGAACGCATGGTCGAATCCGGCTTCCAGTTCTGTGCTTTCGATCCCGAGGGCGATTATGACGGGCTGCAGGGCGCCGTGCGGGTCGGCGATGCTTCGAACGCCCCGACCAAGGAACAGATCTTCGATCTGATCGAGAAACCCGACACCAATGTCGTGGTCAACGGACTTGCCCTGCGCGTTCATGAGCGGCCCGACTATTTTGCCGAGCTGCTGCCCGATCTCGGCAATTCCCGCTACCGGACGGCGCGCCCCCACTGGCTGATCATCGACGAGGCCCATCATCTCCTGCCGCAGCGTCGGGAAGGTACCGGTACGATCCTGTCCCTGGAGCTGCCGGGAACCGTCATGATCACCGTGCATCCCGAAGCGATTTCCGCCGACGCCCTGAAGCTCGTGACGGCCGTTATCGCGCTCGGCCCAAAAGCGAAAAACGTGGTGAAGGCTTTTGCCCGCGAGGCCGATATCCCGCCGCCGAAGAGCATGCCGAAGCCTGACGACGACGAGGTGCTGTTCTGGCGCCCGCGCGACAAGAAGAAAGCGATTACCGTCAAGGCGATCGAGCCAAAGCAGTCGCTCAAGCGGCATAGCCGCAAATATGCGGAAGGCGAACTGGACGAGGCCGGCAGCTTCTATTTCACCGGCCCCGAGAAGGCCATGCATTTGCGGGCGCACAACCTGATCATCTTCACCCGGATGGCCGAGGGCGTGGACGACGCGACCTGGGAGCATCATTTGCGCGCCGGTGACTACTCCAAATGGTTCCGTCACCAGATCCGCGACAAGGACCTCGCGAAAGAGACCGCGGCTGCGGAAAAGGACGAAACCCTCTCGGCACAGGAAAGCCGCAAGATCGTGCTCGATGCAATCCGGCGTCGCTATACGGCGCCGGCGACTGCTGCTGAAACCTAGACGTGCGCTTGTCGCACCGCTGAGAGTCCCGGCACCGGCTCCAGCGCGGTGCTCACGGCGGCGACGATCCGCTTCGGAATTGCTTCAGGGTCAAACACCAAGACCGGTGGTGGTGACATAGACGGCGTAAAGCGATTTCGTCGCGGTGATGAACAGCCTGTTGCGGCGCGGGCCGCCGAAAGTCAGGTTCGCTACGGTCTGCGGCACGCGTATCTTGCCCAGCAGCTTTCCCTCCGGGGAGAAGCAGTGGACGCCGTCGCCGGCACTGGTCCAGACATTGCCGTTGGTATCGACACGCAAGCCGTCGGGCAGACCGGCATCGATTTCGCAGAACACGCGGCCGTTGCCCAGCCGCCTTTCGTCGACGACATCGAAGACCCTGATATGGCGCGGCGCGGAACGGTCATGGCTGTAGGCCGAATCCGCAATGTAGAGTTTGCTCTCGTCCGGCGAGAACGCCAATCCGTTGGGCTGGCGGAAATCATCGGCGACTGCCTCGAGTTTGCCGCTGCCCGGGTCGAGACGGTAGACGTTGCGACACTGCTGCTCCGGTTCGGCGCGAAAGCCCTCATAGTCGGAAAGTATCCCGTAGGTTGGATCGGTGAACCATATGCTGCCGTCGGAACGGACGACCACATCGTTCGGGGAATTGAGGCGTTTGCCTTCATAGCCGTCGGCGAGAACAGTGATCGTGCCGTCGATTTCGGTGCGGGTGACACGCCGGCCGCCATGCTCGCAGGAAATCAGACGGCCCTGGCGGTCGCGCGTGTTGCCGTTGGTGAAATTGGAGAGCGCCCGATAGATCGAGACGCTGCCGGCAAGGCTGTCGGGTGCCCAGCGCAGGATGCGCTGGTTGGGAATGTCGCTCCACAGCAGGCAATTGGCATCGGCGAACCACACCGGTCCCTCGGCCCAGCGGCACTCGGCATAGAGTTCTTCGAGCGCGGCGCTTTCGACGATCAGATGGCGAAACCGTTCGTCGTGGATTTCATAGATCGAAGGGGTTTCGTGCGGCATGTCTCATGTCCTGTCGGGAATTGAAAACGCATGGAACGCGCTCATCGCACGACCTTCCGGCCTCCAGCGGCAAGGATGACCGCCAGGATGATCAGGCCCGTCAGGATCAACCGCACGCCGGCGCCGAATCCGTAGGTGTTGAGCATCGACACGACCAGGAACATGAACAGCGACGCTCCCCAGATTCCTGGAATGTTGGAGTCACCGCCCGCCACCGCCGTGCCGCCGATGACCACGACGGCGATCGACATCAAGAGATATTCAGCGCCCATGTTGAGCGCGGCGCCGCCCGAGAAGCTGGCGAGGAGATAGCCGCAGACGGCGGCCAGCACGGCGCACAGCGTATAGGTCACCAGGCGCGTCCCATCCACCGGAATACCGGTCATGCGCGCGGCGAAGATGCTTTGGCCGATCGCCGAGATCCAGCGCCCGTAGATCGTGCGTTCGAGCAGCACCCAGGCAGCGAGGGAAAGCAGCACAGCGACGATGGCGATGTTCGGAATACCGAGGAAGCTCGATGTGGTGAAGCTCGCCAGCATGTCCGGCGGCTTGATGCGCAGGCCGCGATTGGCCCAGATCGCGGTGGACTGCACGATGAAGCTCATCGACAGCGTGGCGATGATCGGCGGGATGCGCAGCAGCTTGATGAGAGCATAGTTGCCGATGCCGATGGCGATCCCGAGCAGGATCGCGATAACAAGGCCGGCGATTATCATGCCGTCCTGCACATCCATCAGCTTCAGGGCAACGGTTCCGGCAAGCGTCATCGTTGCGGGAACCGAAAGATCGATATTGCCCGGGCCGAGCGTGATGACGAACATCTGGCCGAGGCCGACGATGACGGAAAAGGCGGCGAAGGTGAGTGCTGCGTGGGAGAGCCCGAGCGCACCTGCCCCGCCCGTCACCAGCACCGTCGCGAACCAGACGATCACTGCTGCGATGAACGACCAGATCCATGGCCGCGCAAAAACCAGATGCAGGCGGTTCACCGCGTCCTCCGGCGTTTCTCAAAAAGATTGAATGCCAGCCGCAGGCCCAGCACGATGATCAGGATCGCCCCCTGCGCGCCGATCTGCCAGTCGGGCGATATCCGCATAAAGGACAGGAACGAGCCGGCGAGTGTCAGCGTCAGGGCGCCGATGACGGCCCCGACCGGCGAAACGCGGCCGCCGACGAATTCGCCTCCGCCGAGAATGACGCCGGCGATCGACAGCAGCGTATAGCGCAAGGCGATGTTCGCATCGGCCGATGTCGTCAGGCCGACAAGTGCGATGCCCGAGAGAATGGCGAAGAAGCCTGCCAGCGCATAGGTGGCGGCACGAAGTCCCAGGACCGACCAGCCGGCACGCGCGACCGACCGCGTGTTTCCCCCAATACCGCGGACCAGCACGCCGAAAGAAGAGCGGCTGACGATGAGATGGGTGACGACGGCGATGACGACGCTGGCGACGATCGCAAGCGGAACGAGGGGCGGCTTGGCTGTCATCAGCCACCGCGCCCAGCCCGGCGCCTGACCGCCCGGCTGCGGCAGCATCAGGACGGCAAGCCCGCCCCAAACGAAGCTCATGCCGAGCGTGACGACTATGGAAGGCAGCTCGCGCATGTGGATCAGCATGCCGATGGTGGCGTAGACGGCGATTGCCGCCAGGAGGATCGCGACCCCGATCAAGGGCGCGGATTGAAGATAGGTTGCCGCCACGCAGGCCGAGAAGCTGACGAAGGTGCCCATCGAAAGGTCGAGATCGTTGACGGACATGATGAGCATCTGCGCCACCGTGGCCAGCGCGATCGGAACGGCGAGATTGAACAACAGGTTGAGCCCCGTATAGCTCATGGCGCGCGGCTGCATATAGAAGACGGCGCCCAGCAGAAGCACGAGCGACACGGCAGGAATGATCTGCCGGAAGGTTTCTGCGGAGATGCGCATCAGTGCTCTCCTCCGGCGAAGGACGATGCCAGGACCTTCTCCTCCGTGATCTCGTCGCCGGCAAGCTCAGCCACGATGACGCCGTCGCGGAACACATAGACCCTGTCGCAAAGCTCGATCTCGTCCATCTCGGTCGAATACCAGACGAATGTCCGGCCCGACGCCGCCTCGGAGCGCAGGATTTCATAGACCTCCTGCTTGGTGCCGACATCGACGCCCCGCATCGGGTCGTCCATCAGCACGATCGAGGCGGATGTTGCCAGTGCACGTGCGAAAAGCACCTTCTGCTGGTTGCCGCCCGACAGGGAGAGGATGAAATTCCCGGTATCGGGCGTGCGGATTTCGATCTTCTTCTTCCAGTATTCGCCAAGCTCGGCCTCGCGACCATCATCGACGAGCGTGCGCTTCGAAAGCGCGCCGAGTGAGGCGATGCTGAGATTGCGCAGGATGCTCCAGAGCGGAAAGATGCCGTTCAAGCCGCGATCGCCCGCGACGAAAGCGACCGGGGAGCGGTTCGGCAGCCAGTTTCCGTTCTCGGAGAGATAGAGATCGAGCAGCGCTTGCGTCTGCCCGTGCCCACCGAGACCGGCAAAGCCGACGATCTCGCCGCCGAAAGCTTCGAAGGCGAGCCCTTCGCCTTTGCGTGCAGGCAGCGAAAGCCGGCGCTCGCCCGTATGCTGCCGTGTGGAGCGCTGCCGGTCCTTGACGACGCTGCCCATCGTCTCGACGAGGCTGCGCGTGGTGAAAGCCGAGGTCGGGCGATCCGCCACGACCTTTCCGTCCTTCATCACGACGATGCGGTTCGAGGTCGAAAGGATTTCACCCAATATGTGCGAGATGAGCAGCACCGCCCCGCCGCCGGCCGCGAAGCGCCGCACATAGGCCATGAGTTGCGCCGCCAGCCCGGAGTCGAGCGAGGAGGTCGGTTCGTCCAATATCACCAGCCGTGCAGGCGTTTCGGCATCGGTGAAGCTGATGGCGATCTCGACCATCTGGCGCTGCGCGATGGAAAGATCGCCAACCGTGCTGCCACAATCGATGCCATGGCCGGGAAAGATCTCGTCCAGCTTGTTCCTGACGAGTGCGAGCGCCCGTCTGCGCCAGTTCCAGCCGCCAAGATTGCGGTTCATTATGCGCGCGTTCTCACCCACGGTCAGGTTGGAGCAGAGCGAAAGTTCCTGGAAGACGCAGCGTACGCCGTTCTGGCGTGCCAGCGCGATGCCGTGGCCTTGCCCCGACCCATAGACCAGGTCGCCGGCGTGAGGTGTCAAGCCGCCGTTTATGACATTGACGATGGTCGATTTCCCGGCGCCGTTGTGGCCGACAAGGCCGATGCACTCGCCTTGCCTGATCTCCAGGTCGGCGCCGTCGAGAGCCTTCACGGCGCCGAATTGAATCTTGATGCCACGGGCGGCAACAATCGTCTGCGCACTCATTGCATCAGCCATGAAACCCCGGATCGGCGTCTTGAAGGAAAACGGCCGCCGCCGAAGCGACGGCCATGAATACGCCTCGATCAGTCTGCGGACGCGATGACTTTCTGAGCGTCCTCCAGCGAATATTCCACATTCGCGACGCCACCCTTCTGCGTGGTCTTGAGGTTCGCCTCGAGATTATCCTGATCGATCCGCAGGAATGGCACCGTCAGGTCCTTCTTGACCTCCTTGCCGTCGAGGATCTGCTGCGCCACCCAGAAAGCGAGCGTCGAAACGCCCGGGGCGATCGAGACCGACATGGTTTCGTAATTGCTGGCGTCCTTCTGCTGCTTCCACCAGACCAGTTCGTCCTCGCGATTGCCCATGATGATGGTGGGTGTCGGCCGCTTGGCCGCGGCGAAGGCCTGCGCCGCGCCGTAGCCGTCACCGCCCTGGGTGACGACGGCGGCGACGTCGGGCAGGCTTGGGAGGATGCCTGCGACGGCGCGTTGCGCGACATCCTGCGCCCAGTCGCCATTGACCGAACCGACGATCTTGAACTGCGGGTTCTTCTCAACGCCGGCCACGATGCCGGCATGGATGTTGTCGTCGACGGAAACACCGGCCAGCCCGCGGATCTCGAGCAGGTTGCCGCCCTGCGGCATCTTCTTGGCGAGATATTCGATCTGGCTTTCGCCCATCCCCTTGAAATCGACCGCTATGCGCCAGGCGCACGGTTCCGTGACGATGCCGTCGAAGGATACGACTGTGATGCCCGCATCGCAGGCTTCCTTGATCGCACCGTTGAGAGCGGTCGGGGACGCTGCGTTGACGACGATAGCGTCATAACCCTGCACGATCATGTTCTGGATCTGCGCGGCCTGCTCGGTCGCCTGGTTCTCGGCCGTGGTGAAAGGGTCGGCAGCGGCCACGACGCCCTTGGCCACTGCTTCCTTGGTGATCTTGTCCCAGCTCGTCAGCATAGCCTGGCGCCACGAATTGCCGGCGTAATTGTTCGAAAGCGCGATCTTCTTGCCCGAAGTATCCGCCAGCGCGGCGGCGGGGCCGAATACACATGCGATTGCTGCCGATGCCAGCAGCATCTTGCCGATAGTCATGATTTCCTCCCGTTACAGTCCAGCAGAATGTGCATCCGGTTCCGCTCCTCAACGGCTTGCCGGAAATTCATGTTGCACTGAGGTTTGTTCTCCCAGTAAAGCCAGAATGACCAAGAACAGAACCGCTGCACAGGCGCATCGCAGCAGAGACGCTGCGGGTTTCCGTGTAAAATTTGCGGGTTCCCGCAAGACTAACGCAGCCGGGCGGCGCTTAATGACCGCGGTTGCGGGGTGTTTGATGGGTTCCGCGCAAACCTGCCGGCGCCGGGAGGACGCCGCATATGCTGAACGCGGCGCATAATTCGCTTTTCGACCACTATCTCGGCATATCCAGGCTGCTGGCCGGCCAGCTCGATTTCAATTCGATCATTCGGGCTGTCGCGGCAAAGATCCAGCACATCATCCCGCACGACCATCTGGACGTCTGCATCAAGACCATGGATGGCAAGTTCCACATCGCCTACGAAAGCGGAGAGGAGACGGCGTGGAGCCGTTTGCCGCCTGCCCCGTTGACCGGAAGCCCCATCCGCGCCGTGCTGTCGGGCGAGGAAGAATATCTCCTCGCGGCGGATGCCTGCACCGACCAGCGCTTCCATTTCGAAGGGGCGTTCTCCAGCCCGATCATCGCCCTTTCGCTGCGTGGGCGCTTGCATGTACCCTTGAAGGTACAGGGCGATATCATCGGCGCGCTGAGCTGTTCGAGCAAGACCGCGGACTGCTACACGTTGCAGGATGTTGCCAACGCACGTTCGATCGCCGACCTGCTGGCCCCCTATTTCTTCGCCATTCGCGCCGCCGAGCAGGCGAAGCAGTCGGCAATCGTCGAAGCCGAGGCGCGGGCGCGCGAGGAAGGTCTGCGCCTCGGAGCCCTGAAGCTCACGGAAGCGCTGGAAGCGGAGCGACAGCGCATCGGCATGGACCTGCACGACCAGACACTGGCTGATCTCACGCGGCTGTCGCGCCGAATGGAGCGACTTACGCATATGCGGCGGGACATGGCCGCCGAGGCGATAGAGCCGTTGTTCCGGACGCTCCAGCAATGCATGCACGACCTGCGCCAGATCATCGAGGAGGCAAAGCCTTCCGTCCTGCAGCTTTTCGGATTAGCGCAGGCGATCGAAAACCATCTGGACCGCTCCGTGCGCGAGAGCGGTCAGCAGATCGCCTGGAGCCTGACGGACGAGACGGACGGTGCAGCCGACGGCCTGCCGCAGACGATCGCAACCGCCCTCTTCCGCATCGGGCAGGAGGCCATCAACAACGCGATCAGGCATGCGCAGCCGCAGAACATCGGCGTCCGCATCTTCATCGCCGACGGCAATCTCCTGATCGAGGTCGTCGATGACGGCAGCGGCTACGATCGCCCCCGCGGCCGCATGGGACAAGGCATCGACAACATGAAGACGCGGGCACGGCTGATATCGGCCCGTTTCGAGATCAGCGGCGGCAAGGGCGGCTCAGGCACGCGCATCCGGGTCAGCACACCGGTGCCGCCCCGCCATTCGGAGGACCGGGATGGAAATTCTCATCGTTGAAGACGACCCGCTTCACCGCTCCTACCTGCATGATGCGGTCCGGGCGGCATTGCCGGAATGCGATATGGTGGTGGAAGCCGAGAACGGCCGCGCCGGCGAACGGCTGGCTCGCGAATACCGCGCGGCCCATATCGTCATGGATCTCCAGATGAATGAGCGCAACGGCATCGAGGCGGCTCGAACCATCTGGAAGGAGCGGCCGGATACGCGCATCCTGTTCTGGTCCAACTATGCCGACGAGGCCTATGTGCGCGGCGTCTCCCGCATCGTGCCGGAAGGCGCTGCCTATGGCTATGTGCTCAAATCCGCCTCCGACGACCGTCTGCGGCTGGCGTTGCGCAGCATCTTCATCGAGGCGCAATGCGTCATAGACCGCGAGGTGCGCGGCCTGCAGCAGAAAAGCATGGGCAGCATCAAGGGCTTTACCGACGCCGAATATGAAATCCTGATCGACATAGCGCTCGGCCTGACCGACAGGACGATCGCCCGCAGGCGCAACCTGTCGCTGCGCAGCGTGCAGAACCGCCTCCAGCAGCTTTACGAAAAGCTGGACGTCTACCAGAATCCCGGCGACGACGACGAAGGCCGCTACAATCTGCGGGCTCGCGCCGTGACGGTGGCCTTGCTGCGCAAGCTCATCAACTACAGCGCCCTCGAAAAGGCCGAGCACGATCTCAGCCTGTGGCTTGGCGGCTCGAACGGGCCGGCCAGCGGCGAGAACTAGGACGCAGCGGCCGGCGTCATACCGACCGGATCAGGCCACCATCGACCCTGAGGCTTTGGCCGGTGATGTAGGAGGCTTCGTCCGACGCCAGGAAGGCGATCGCGGCGGCGATCTCGTCGCTGGTGCCGTAGCGCTGCATGGGAACGCTGTCGCGGCGCTCCTCGGTCGCCGGGAGGCTGTCGATCCAGCCCGGCAGGACATTGTTCATGCGGACATTGTCGGCGGCGAAAGTGTCGGTGAATATCTTGGTGTAGACGGCAAGGCCGGCGCGGGCGACCGCAGACGTCGGGAACATCGCCGACGGCTGGCTGACCCAGGCGGTCGAGATGTTGACGATCGAGCCTTTGCGCTGCGCCTTCATGATCGGCGCGACTATGCGGACCGGACGGACCACGTTCATGAAGTAGACATCGATGCCCTGGTGCCACTGTTCGTCGGTGATTTCCAGGATTGGCGCACGTGGGCCATGACCGGCGCTGTTCACCAGCACGTCGACGCGTCCCCATTTGGCGACGGTGGCATCCACCAGCCGCTTGAGGTCGTCGTTCGACTGGTTGGAGCCGGTCACACCGAGGCCGCCGAGCTCGGCCGCGAGCGCCTCGCCCTTTCCGGAAGACGATAGGATGGCGACCTTATAACCGTCCTTTGCCAGGCGCTTGGCCGCAGCGGCGCCCATGCCGCTGCCGCCAGCGGTGATGATTGCTACTTTTTCTACAGGCATTGTGCTTCCTTCCGAAACCCTCTCTCATCTGATACGCTTTTATTTCCTATAGTTCGAGCCATTTTCCTTTTGATTTGCCAATAGAAAAACTACTGAATGAAATCGGGCCAGCTTCCTTCACTCAACGCCGTGCGGGCCTTCGAAGCGTCCGCCCGCCATTTGAACTTCCGGCTTGCCGCCGAGGAACTCGGCGTGACGCAGGGCGCTGTCGCGCAACAGGTGCGCGCGCTGGAGGATTCGCTTGGCCTGAAACTGTTCCACCGGCTGCCGCGGACACTTGCGCTGACCGACCAGGGCCGAGGCTATGCGGGAACCATCCGGCGCGCTTTCGAGCTCATTGTCGAAGGCACGGCCGCGTTGCGGCCGCAGCCGGTGCGTCTTTCCATCAGCGTCACGCCGACCTTCGCTTCGAAGTGGCTGCTGCCGCGCCTGCCCGGCTTTTCGGCATTCCATCCCGAGCTGAGCCTCGGAATCGTTGCCACCGACCGGATCTCCAGCTTCCAGCCTGACGGCATAGACATCGCCGTTCGTTATGGGCCGGAGCCGGCCGGACCTCAGCTCGAGGCCGACCTTCTCTTCAAGGAGGAACTTGTCGGCGTCTGCAGTCCATCGCTGCTGGCAGGTGCAGAAGCACCGCTATCGGCTGGCCGCCTCGATGGCTACGTCCTCCTTCACGACGCTCACAGTCGTTGGCCGGAATTCATCGAGACACTATCCGGGCGCCTCGATCTCGGTGGCAGCAGGAGCGTGCACTTCAACCAGACCGCGCTGGCAATCGACGCGGCCCTCGGCGGCCAGGGGATCGCACTGGCAAGCCGGGCTTTCGTCGAGGCCGACCTTGCCGCCGGGCGGCTGGTGGACGCATTTGGGGTCACGATGCAGAGCGACCGCGCCTATTATGTCGTCACGCCCCGCAAGCCGCGTTTCCCATCGCCGGTTGCGGCGGTCAGGGCGTGGCTGCTGTCCAACCCGGAAGTCTGACCTGCATAAACTTCCGGGGCGACGTGCGACGCATGAATTAGAACCAGAGGGAAAGCGCTTCGGGCAGGCCTCGGGAACTTCCGTCACCGACCCAGGCCACGTGTCCGTCGGGCCGGATCAGGACGGCAGCGGGGGTCGGAACCGTACCGACGACGGGAAGTTCGCACGCCCCGTTGAACGTCGCGTCGACCGCTTTGATGCGATCGGCCCATTTATCCAGCGAAAGCGCCTCGCCGAAATTGAGCAGCACCGGGCACGCTTCGTTGAGCAGCGCGAAGACACGGGTCGGCCCTTCCGCGGTGACGATGTCGAGATCGGGCATGCGGCGGCCGAGCAGCGGATGCCCCTCGCCGAGCGCGTAGCGGATGTCGAGGCCACTCATCATCGCAGCGAAATGCCGGCGCGGCTCCGCCATCGCCAGCAGTTCGGAGACGAAGTCGCCGAGCACCGCGATACGCTCGCCTGGATAGCGCAACACGCCTTGCGCGATGGTGTTGCGCAGCACGCGCGCCGCCACCGGGTGGCGCTCGGCGTGATAGCTGTCGAGCAGCGCTTCCGGCGACAGGCCCTTCGCGACGCGCGCGAGCTTCCAGCCGAGATTGACGGCATCCTGGACGCCGAGATTGAGCCCCTGCCCACCCATCGGCGAGTGGATGTGCGCAGCATCGCCGGCCAGCAGGATGCGTCCCCTGCGGTAGGTTTCCGCCTGACGCGCCGCATCGCTGAAGCGGGACAGGAAACCCGGCGTATGCACACCGAAATCGCTGCCGTAGGCCGCTTTCAGGGCAACAGCAAATTCATGCAACGACGGCACGCCGGCAGCGCGGGGATCCTGTCCGGCCAATACCACGCCAACCCTTTTGCCGTCTTCCAGCATGGTCATGGCGTGGCGGCCCGAGGCGGTCTCGCGAAACCCGAGTTGCGGCGGCTCCTTCATGCCTACCTCGCCGATCAGCCAGCTCGTCGAAGCCTCCCAGCCCGAGAAACCGACGCCGGCCGATTTGCGCACCGTGCTGCGGCCACCATCGCAACCGACCAGCCAGCCGGCCCGCATGGTTTCGCCTTGGGTGGTCGAGACTTCGACACCGCCTTCGATTTCGGCGACGCGCGAGACTTCCCGGCCGCGATAGACCGGCACCTTCAGGTCTTCGACCCAGTCGGCAAGCAGCCGTTCGATGCGTTCCTGGCGCAGCGCCAGCATATAGTTGTGCCGGGTCGGGAAGTCGGTGATGTCGAGCGCGACGTGAAAGCCGACATTCGGATAGGCCTGCCCCTCGGCAAGGAAACGGTCGACGATGCCGCGCTGGTCGAGCACTTCCAGCGAGCGCGCATGCAGCCCGCCCGCCCGCCTGCCAGGCACGTCCATGGTCAGCCGTTGCTCGACGATCGCGGCATCGACACCGGCGAGCGCCAGTTCGCCTGCCAGCATCAGGCCGGTCGGGCCGCCACCGGCAATGATGATCTCATGTTCGGACATTTGCCACCTCTCGGAATCAACAGGGGCTCGTCTTCTACAGTGTGGTCGGGGCCTTGAAGCAAGAGGGTTGTGCGCCATATGTATGGTATGGCGGGGGCGATATGTTTCGTTGCGCGCCATACCGACGGCACCGGACCAAGCTGCCTGGCGCTCCCCTTATCCCCAGACTGCTTTTTACCCGGCCTGACGTCGATCACGCCGCAGGTTCATAGGCGTACGCGCCTTCCTTCGCGGCGACGCGTCCGATTCCCGGCCTGCCGAGATGCGCACCGGCGATCCACGATCCCTCCCTGGCGGCACGCTCCAGAACCTTCAGCCGGGTCGCGCGCGCAGCCGGTTGATCGTGATCGTAGCCCCAACTCACCGTAGGGTCGCCGAACTGCAGCGCCGGGACATGGACGACGTCACCGAAGAACAGGAAACGGTCCTCGCCCGTATCGAGCGCGTAGCCTGTGTGGCCGAGGGCATGCCCTGGCAGGTCGACCGCCTGAAGCTCTCCCTCGATCTGGTCCCCATCGCGAACCGGATTCAGCAGCGCGTGAAACGGCTCGAGATGCGCTTCATTCAAAAAGCCGTCGACCGCCGCGGCCGAAATGACGATCGACTTCAGATTGGGAAGCAGGACACGTCCATCGGGCGTGAGAAGCCCATTGACGTGATCGGCGTGGGTGTGGGTAAGCGCCATGACCGCAATCGATGCCGGATCGATACCGGCCTGCGCCATGGCTTTCTTGAGATGCCCCATGGTTGGCTCCCAACTGCCGCCTGCTCCGCAATCGATCAGGATGGTGCCGGTGTCCGGGCTGGTGACGGCATAGCAGTTGACGGACAGCCGGACCGTCTCCTGCAGGGCCGGCGACGCCGGGTTGTCGTCCTTATCCCTGACAAGGGTGGCGGGCATATCGACATATCCGTCGCTGAGCGACCAGACAGTCCAGGCTCCGGACCTGCCGCCGAAGGCAGTGTCGCTGCGCGATGTAACGATCATGGATCCTCCCGTCGCCCGACGATTTTATTCTCGCCTGATACGTCGAAACTGCGCCGGCGGGATAGAGGGTCTGCGCCGCTCCACCGCCGATCGAGCGACGCGGCTCTCCGACGATCAGGCGCGCCCATGGTGGCGACAAGCCGCCCGGTCGCCGTCGTCAGCGGAACCGTGGCGCGGCGATGCTCGTTGTTTTGCTCACGCGTGAACAGACCGTTGGCGATGCCTTCATACATGCCGATCAGTGCTTCCGCGACCACCTCCGGCACGCCTTCGTCGGCCAGCAGCGCAGCGCGATCTTCCCGCGGTACGAATACCGGCCTCACCTGACGGCCGAGGACCTCGCCAAAAGCCGAGGCGATGTCGGCAGCGCTCCAATCCTGCGCTATCTCGACGATGCGCCTGCCCATCCATTCTTCGCGCAGCAGGCTTGCCGCCATGCGCCCGACATCGATGGTGCTGACCATCGGGATTTTCAGAGAAGGCTCGATGAAGCTCGGCAGGATGTTTTCCGACATGACCGCTTCCGCCACCTCGCCCCAGGTCTCGACGAAGTAGCCGCAGCGCAGGAACGCGATGGTCGGGGCGGCACCGTCGAGCAGCGCCTCGAACCGGTTAAGGGTGGCGATCAAGCCGGTGCCGGCCGTATGCTGTGCGCCGATGGACGACAGCACCACGGCCTTGGGCAGCTGCGCCCGCCGCACTGCCGTGGCCAATGCCGCGCCGAGTTCTTCCGTCACGGCATAAGGATCGCCGCTCACCGGCGGCGGATTGAGCAGGAAGGCGGCCGACGCCCCCCTCAGCGCCTCGACCATTGCATCGCCATCCGCGATGCTGGCGATGGCCACTTCTGCGCCGAGCGCCTTCCAGTTTTCAGCCTGCTCCTTGCGGCGCAGGACGACACGCACGGCCTCGCCGCGTTCGATGAGGGCGCGCGCGACTTCGCCGCCGGCGCGTCCATTTGCTCCAAGCACGACATACATGATTGCCTCCTTTGGTGGACGTGCAAAGGGATAGATGCCCGGCTTACATGCGTCCAATGCATGGTTTATATGGTTACCATGCACGAAGTGGATTTACGCCGAATCGATCTCAACCTCCTGGTGGCGCTGGAAGCACTGCTGGAGGAGAAGAACGTCACGCGGGCGGCGCAGCGGCTGAATATGAGCCAGCCGGCGGCGAGCCGCGCCCTGGCACGCTTGCGCGCCCTGTTTTCGGATGCGCTGCTGGTGGATGCGCCGGGTGGCTATATCCTCTCCGCCCGCGCCGAGGAGATGCGCCCGCAGCTCGCCACCCTGCTGGCAGGTGTCGGGGACATGCTGAAAGCCAATGCGTTCGACCCCGCCACCGCGACGGGGCGCATCCGGCTTCTGATGCCCGACCTTCAAGCCGCCGTGCTGGCGCCGCATCTGCTCGCCCGCCTCACCCGCGAAGCGCCGTTGCTCGATCTCGACATCGCTGCACTCGGCGCCACCGGTTTCGAGGCGCTGGAGCATGGCGGCGCGGACGCGATGGTGGCGCTGATCGACGATGCGCCTGCCGGCATCCAGCGACGCCGCCTCTATGACGAAGAACTGGTGACGCTGATGCGGGCGCAGCACCCGGCGCTTGGCCGGAAGCTGACGCTCGAACGCTTCCTGGCGCTCGAACATATCGTGGTGAGCGTTACCGGTCTCGGACCTGCACCCGTCGATACGGCGCTGGCGCGGATGGGGCAGACGCGGCGGGTGAAGCTGCGCGTGCCGAATTTCTTCGCCGCCGCCGAAATCGCCGCCCGGTCCGACCTCGTCATGACGCTGCCATCGAGCCTGGCGCAGGCGGCTGTTACATTGGGACGCTTCGTGGCGATGCCGCCGCCGCTCGACCTCGGACTCTTCACGATGAGCCTTGCCTGGCATGCCCGCCAGCAGGATGCGCCCCGGCATATATGGCTGCGACGAACCATCGTCGCGGCAGCGACGGATATGGCAGCGGGGAACTGACCTCGCGCGGTTGAGCCGGCAGAGCGGCCTTCAACGCGGCCGGAACGCCTGCTGATTGCCGCCGGCTACCGGCCGGCTTGAACGATCGCAAAGAGCCAGGCAAGGATATTCAGCAGCAGAAGAACCAGCGCGATCTGCAGCGCGACACGGAGCCGCTGGATAACACGCCAGTTGGCCGCCATGTCGGCCTTGATGCGAAGGGCAAGCGCTCGGTGCATCGCCGACATGGTCGTCGCCTTGTCCCCGTCGACATACTGGCTGAACAATTCCTCCGGATCGAAGCGGAACGTGTATTTGTGGTAGGGCCACAGCAAGAAGACGATGAGGCCGCCGATGCCGAGCAGCAAAGCAACGGCGACCCAATCCCAAGTGCCAAGGCCGTCCGCCAGCGCACGGCCGCCGAGCAGTGAACTCGCAAAGGCGGTCGCGAAGATCAGGCTCCCGGCGCGCGTGTTCATGTTCTCGACGACGCCCTGTTGCTGTGTCAGGCCCCGGACTGCCTCCTGATAGATGAATGCGATGCGGGCGTCGCTGTCACCGCGCGCAACGTGCTGTCCCGTCTCAATGGATCTTTCGGTCATGACCAGCTCCTTCCGCCGAGGAAAATCCAGCCTTCAAACCGACCGGCTTGAAAACCTTGCCAACCGCTGCCGGGCGCGCCCAGACCCGGCAGCTTGCCGGCAGTTCGTTTAACCCTTCGGGTCCGTCTCCAGGAAGGCTCGGGCAAAGCCCGGCTGCACGGTTTGGATCGTTCCGCCGGGAAGCTTCAGCAGCCGCTCAAAGGCGACGCCATAGAGTTCCAATCGTTGTTCGAGCATCGATACCGCCTCGTCGACGTGTCCCTGCTCGGCCTTGCGCATGGCCTGGTACATGACTTCGCGGAAGATCACCCTGAACTGCAGGAGCATGTCTGCAAAGATTTCCGGGTCCGGCACGTCGAGGACCCCTTCTTCCACTCCTTCCCTCAGAAGATCGGTGAACATCGGCCGGACGAGTTCGCGGACCGACTGTTCGATACGGTGGAACAGGATCAGGTTCTCGGGCCGGAAAAGCACCGAAAACGTCTTGCGCATCTGCGGCGCCAATTCGACATTCAGCCGACCAGCATTCGAGAAGAGCGCATTGATACGGCCGATCGCGTCGAGCGACGGATCTTCGATCATCGGCCTGAGTTCGGCCAGGCTGTCGCGCGCCACCCGTGCCGCAAGCGCCTCGAGCAGCGCCTCTTTCGAAGCGAAGTAATGATAGAATGCCCCTTTCGAGAGATCGGCCTCGCGGATGATGTCGTTGACCGTCGTGTCCTCGTAGCCATGCTCGAAGAAGAGGCGCTGGGCGCAGTTCAAAAGCTCCGCAAACCGTATCTCAGGTTGCTTGATCACCCGCTGCTTGACCGGCTTAGACAATAGGACCCTCGCTCGAGCGTTCCGGTAAAAGCGTACAGCGCTTTTGCGTCCGCAATTGAATGAAAACAATTGGCTGGAGCGTTTCCGCTTTTCCCGCAAGCCGAAACGCCCCAGCGCGGCGTTGCTACAAAGGAGCACGAACGGTCGTCTCACGCAACCGTATAGACCGACGGTCGGTCTGATGTTATAGCTCACCACGCCCGAATCCTTGAGGAGCGTTTCATGCGGCTGGTCCGTTGGATTGTCGGCATCGCGATCGCCTTGGTCCTGGCAGGTGCCATCGCCTGGTATCTGTGGCGGCCGAGTGTGGTTTCCGTCGTCGTCCCCTCGCGCGGCGATGCCGCGGAAATCGTCTATGCGAGCGGCTCGGTCGAGCCTCGCATCTGGGCGAAAGTGGCGCCCGTGGTGCGCGAGCGAATTGTCGAGCAGTGCAATTGCGAAGGATCGAGGGTTGCGCAGGGCGACGTGCTCGCCCGCCTCGATGACAGCGAGGCAAAGGCCGCCCTCAGCGAGCTGGCAGCACGCCGGGCACTTGCCGAGCAGGAATACCAACGCAGCTCCGTGCTGGCTGAAAGGAACGCAGCAAGCCAGCAGGCACTCGATCGTGCCCGCAGCGAGCTTTCCCAGACCGAGGCCTTGTACGCCGCCCAGAAGGCGCGGCTCGAGACCTATGTGCTGGGTGCTCCCAGCCCCGGTGTGGTGTTGAGGCAGGATGGCGAGGTCGGCGAGGTTGCCGAGCTCGGCAGCGTCCTGTTCTGGGTCGGCGAGCCACGACCGCTGCTGGTGGAGGCAGAGGTCAATGAAGAGGACATTCCGCGCGTCGAGGTAGGGCAACGTGCAGTCTTGAAGGCCGATGCTTTCCCCGACCGGAACCTCGAAGCGGTGGTCGACAGCATAACGCCGAAGGGCGATCCCGTAACGAAGACCTATCGTGTCCGTTTCCGCCTTCCTGACGACACGCCGCTCAGGATCGGCATGTCGACGGATGTGAACATCGTCATCCGCGTTTCCAGGAACGCGCTTCAGATCCCATCCACTGCGGCCGACGGAAACAAAGTCTTCGTGGTTGATGGAGAAACCGCACGACTGCGTGAAATCCGCACCGGCATTCGCGGCCTCAACGGCATCGAGGTCTTGTCCGGCATCGACGAGAAGAGTCGGATCATCTCGCCTTATCCCGCCGATCTCGCCGACGGGGCGCGGGTCACCATCGCAGCCGGCAACAAGGAGTGAGCCGACGATGCCGCTCATTCTCGACATCGCCGTCACCCATATCGCCGGTCGTGGCCGGCAGACGCTCGTGGCCGTGATCGGCGTCGCAGTCGGCGTCGGCTTTTCGATCGCGATGGCCGCACTGATGCAGGGCGGTCAGGACGACTTCGTCAAGCAGCTCGTCGACACCATGCCGCATGTCGACATCACCGACGAGCAGCGCACGGCGCGGCGACAGCCGGCGGAAGACATCTTCTCGACCGTCGCCATCTCGGGACTGAGGCCGCGCGACGACCGCCGCGGCATCATCAATCCCACCGCTGCGACAGCCTGGCTGGAGAGCTGGATCCCCGGCCGCTTCGCCGAGAGCCTGAAGACGCAAGGCGTGATCCGCTATTCCAGCCGCGAGGTCGGCGCGGCGATCATCGGCGTCGAACCCGAGCGGGAGCGAGGCGTGTCGCCCATCGTCGAGGATTTCGTCAAGGGAAGCTTCGCGGCGTTGAATGCCGGGGGCAACAATGTGCTGATCGGCGACACCATGGCCGGACGGCTCGGCGCCGGGCTTGGCGACACCATCACCGCAGTGTCCTCGGAAGGGCTGACCCGCGACTTCAAGATCGCCGGCCTTTTCCATACCGGCACGACGGCGCGTGACGAAGGCGAAGCCTATGTCCTGCTGAAGAACGCCCAGATTCTTTCTGCCCGGCCGAACGCCATCAACGAGATCCGCATCAAGCTCGACGATCCAAACCGTGCACCGGTGGTGGCGCACAGAGCCGAAGCGGAGCTCGGCTACAAGGCCGTCGCCTGGCAGGAGGCGAATGAATCGATCCTCCAGGCCCTCGTGGTGCGCAACGTCATCATGTACACCGTGGTCGGCGCGATCATGCTTGTCGCCGGCTTCGGCATCTACAACATCATTTCCACCATCACCCATGAGAAGGCGCGCGACATCGCCATCATGAAATCGCTCGGCTTTCCCGAAGCCGACATGCGCCGGCTGTTCCTGCTGGAGGGCCTGGCGATCGGGGGCGCGGGTTCGGCCCTCGGCTGGGCACTCGGCTTCTCCATGATCTATGCCTTGTCGCTGGTGCGTTTCGAAATCGCCGCGACAGGTCAGGAGATGACGCACCTGCCGATCGCCTGGAGCCTGCTCCACTACATCATCGCCTCAGCCTTCGCGCTGGGTTCGGCGGCGGTGGCCGGATATCTGCCGGCCAGGCGCGCCGCCCGCCTCAATCCCGTCGACATCATACGAGGCGCGACATGAGCGCCCTTCTCGAAACGGAAAAGCTGACCCGCGTCCTGCCGGAGACCGTGCCGGTGACGTTGGTCAAGGATGTGACGCTCACCATCGCGGAAAAGGAATTCGTCGCGATCACCGGCCCGTCCGGCTCCGGCAAATCCTCCCTGCTCTATCTGCTGGGCCTGCTCGACCAGCCGACCACGGGAACGATTAAGATAGGCGGACGCGCCGCCGAGCCGATGAACGAACGGGAGCGCGCGAGAACGCGTCTTTCTATGCTGGGTTTCGTGTTTCAGTTCCACTTCCTCCTGCCCGAATTCACGGCGCGGGAGAATGTCGAGATCCCGATGCGCAAGCTTGGCCGGCTGACGCGGTCCGAGATGCGTGGGCGCGCCGATGAACTGCTCTCGTCCCTCGGCCTTGGAGACCATCTGGACAAGCGGCCCGATCAGCTTTCAGGCGGACAACGGCAGCGTGTCGCCGTGGCGCGTTCGCTCGCCAACGATCCGCCGCTGATCCTCGCCGACGAACCAACGGGCAGCCTGGATTCCAAGAACTCCGAACAGGTCTTCACGATCCTGCAAAAACTGGTTCACCAGCGCGGCAAGAGCGTGGTTGCGGTGACGCACGATCTCGACATGGCCGAACGCATGGACCGCCGCATCCACATCGTCGACGGAAAGATCGCTGCGGGAGCATGAGCCGGCTGCTCACGGCCTGGGCACAGCCTGGCGACAGGCCGGAAGGGTCTATTTTCGCTCAAAGCGCATCGGCGAGAGTCTCGTTATGTCGACAGGCGACTGCTGCCCCGCCGCCAGATCCGAGAGCACCTTCCCAGCCATCGGACCTGGGCCGAAGCCATGACCGCTGAACCCCGTTGCGACGAGCAGGCCCGACACGCCATCGACAGCTCCCAGGACCGGAATGACATCCGGCATGACGTCGATGATCCCAGCCCAGGACGTTTCGATTTCCAGGTCCGCCAGCACCGGAAATAGTTCGGCAAATTCGCGCCGCGCCTGTTCGACGCGAAAGGCCTCCGGCCGCGGATGATCCCGGCTTGGGGGGAAATCCGCCAGCGGTGAGTTTGTCCTGTGCGGCAGCAGCCGCTTCACCGGAGCGAGATAATCTATACGCGCCGCATCGGGATTGGACTTTCGCGTGGCCTGATACCAGCGCATGTGACGCCAGGAATCCAGGCGCAGGTCGTATTCGCCGCCCGCCACCGAAATCACATAGGCTCCGTTCACGTCCTGGCGGATCCCGGTCTGCTGGCCTGATACGCAGGCAGCGACCCGCTCGCCGGGACTGGCGACCGTCCGCGCGACCGTTGCCCTTATGAACTCCTGCGGCAGGTTCAGTCCGATCTTTCGCAATAAGGCAGCGCTGCCGGCGCCGGCGGCGGTGATCACCATTCCTGCCCGGTGCAGCCGATCACCGATCTGAACGCCGGAGACTTTGCCGGCACTCACATCGATGCGGGTCACAGGGTCGCCGAAGCTGACAGAGACGCCCAATCCGAGTGCGGCATCGAAAAACGCACGGGTCGCGCGCGCCGGTTCGGCTTTCCCGTCGGTCGGCGTGTACATCGCGCCGACGACGCCACGACCCGTGGCCAGCTGAGGCACCAGGGCATAGGTTTCGGATGCCGACAGCATGCGCGTATCGAGCCCGAACTCATCAACCGCGCGCCGTTGCCAATCGCGCCGGGAAATAAGGTCGGCCTCATCGAACGCCAGCGACAGGTTGCCGCCCTGTCGCCACCCGACCGGGCGTCCCAGTTCTGCTTCGATGCCCTCCCAGATTCGCAAGGCGCCGATCATCAGCGAAAGCTCGCGGAAGTCCCGGTTCTGCTGGCGGACAAAACCCAGATTACGGCCGGACTGCGCCGATCCCGGCGCGTCGCGCTCCACAAGCAGAACGCGCATGCCTTTCCCAGCTGCGTAATAGGCCGCCGAACATCCGACGATACCCCCGCCAATGACGATCACATCCCAGTCGCGGGTGGATTGCATTGCCATCGACATGCCGTGTCACTGCACCCTGGAAAGGAACGCCCGGGTCCGTTCGAAAGCCGGACTGTCGAGAACCTCGGCAGGCTTGCCGCATTCGACGATCCTGCCCCCTTCCATGAAGGCGATGCGGTGGCAGACCTCGCGCGCGAACGACATTTCGTGCGTGACGACCATCATCGTCATGCCGTCGGAAGCGAGATCGCGCATCACATCGAGCACTTCCCCGACCAGTTCCGGATCGAGAGCGCTGGTCGGTTCGTCGAAAAGGATGACTTTCGGCTTCATGGCCAAGGCGCGAGCAATGGCGACGCGTTGCTGCTGCCCACCGGAAAGCATGCGGGGGTAGTTGTTCATCTTATCCGACAGCCCGACGCGGGTGAGGAGCTTGACCGCCTGCTCTTCGGCCTCCTTGCGGGGAATGCGCAGCACATGGACGGGCGCTTCCATCACATTCTCGAGTGCGGTCTTGTGGCCGAACAGGTTGAAATTCTGGAAGACCATCGCGATGCGCGCGCGCTGCCTTGCGATCAGCTTCTCGGGCAGTTCGTGGGCGAGATTGCCGACGCGCCTGTATCCGATCAGGTCCCCATCGACCGTTATGCTGCCGCTTTCGATCCGCTCGAGGTGATTGACGCAGCGCAGAAGCGTCGACTTGCCCGACCCGGACGGCCCGATCAGGCTGATCACTTCGCCCGCGGACACGGTGAGATTGATGTCGCGCAGAACGGGCAGGTCGCCGAAATTCTTGGACACCCGGTCGAACACAATCATGGGAGCACGCATGGCGGGTCTGTTTTCCGGTGGGGTGTGCATCATGTCGAGGCGTTTCGCGAACGGGCGAAGTGCCGTTCGATCCGGTTCTGAACCCAGCTGAGGATGGTCGTCGCCAGCAGGTACCAAAGGCAGGCGACGATCAGCAGCGGAATGGTCTGGAAGTTGCGGGAGTAGATCGTCTGCGCCGAGTAGAGCAGGTCCGAGAGCGAAATCACGCTGACTAGCGACGACGTTTTCAACATGCCGATCGTCTGGTTTCCAGTCGGCGGAATGATCACGGGCATGGCTTGCGGCAGCACGATGCGCCACAGCGCCTTTCTCGACGTCATGCCCAGCGAGGTCGCGGCCTGCCGCTGGCCTGGATCGACCGAAAGCAGGCCGCTGCGGATGATCTCGGACATGTAGGCACCCTCGTTCAGGCCCAACCCCAGCACGGCTGCGGTAATCGGCGAAATGAGCGTGTTGGTGGGCACCGACATCCCCCATGAGGTGAAGGGTATGCCGATGGAGAGTTCGGGAAACAAAGCTCCCAGATTGTACCAGAAGATCAGCTGGACCAGCACCGGCGTGCCGCGAAAGAACCAGATATAGGCGTCGGCCACGGTCGAGATCACGATGTTCCTGGACATCGCCATGACCGCGAAGATGGTCCCCAGCACGACCCCGATTACCATTGTGACGATGGTGAGCCAGATGGTGAGGTAGAGCCCGGAAAGAATGCGGGCATCGAAGAGATATTCGCCGACGACAGACCAGCCGAAGTTGGCGTTTCCTCCGATGGAAACCAGGAAATAGACTACCGCCAACGATAGCAGCACCGCAGCCGCCCGGGTTCCCCAGGCGCGGGCGGGCACGTAAGTCAGCATTGGTTCGTCCGACTGGCCGGAGCCGGTGGGCGCTTGATCATCTTGCGTGGCTATGGACATGGTCGCTCAAACAATTGTGCGGGAAAGGGGCGGTCTTCCCGCCCCGCTGGCACTATTTAGCCGGCACGGTCTCGAGGTTGATACCGGGCTCGTGCTCCATCTTCATCGGATCGACGCTCCAGGTGGAATAGATCTTGTCATAGGTGCCGTCGGCGCGGACCTCCTTGAGCGCGGCCAGCAACGCCTTGCCCAGATCTTCCTCATTCTTGCGGAAAGCGATCCCGCTCGGCTTGCGCGGCAGGATGGGCATCGGAACGACTTTGACCGGGTTCGGTGCTGCCTTCTTGATCTCCTGTGCGGACGCCGCGGAAGTCAGCACGAAATCGGTGCGGCCCGAATAGACCGAGAGAAGCGTCGCGTCCGATGTTCCGAATTCCGAAACTGTCGGCGCGGGCTTGCCGGCTTCGGTGCAGGCCGTCGCCAATTCCGCGGTGATCATTCCCACCCATTCGGTTCCGCTCTGCGCCGCGCCCTTCAGGCCGCACAGTGCCAGATGGTCGTTGATGTCGGCGCCTTTCGTCTCCAGCACATAGGCGGACGACGTCGTATAGCCGTAGTCGACGAAGCTTACGACCGCCTGGCGCTCGGCGTTGTCGGTGATTCCTTCCATGGAAATATCCCAGCGGCCGGACTGGACGCCCGGGATCATCGAGTCGAACGACACCGACGTCACGTTCATCTTCACTTTCAGCCGTTCCGCGATCGCGTTCCACAGATCGACCTCGAAACCGACCATCTTGCCGGCGTCGTCGATATACTGGAACGGAGGATACTTGGCGTCCGTCACCAGGTTGATGACGCCGGCGTCACGATATTTCTTGGGCAGGAGGTCGGCCACGCTCTCGGCCTGGGCGGCGCCTGCTGCCAGCATCAACCCCGAAACGGCTATCGCGAAACTGGCTGCGGTTTTGCCGCGCCAACATTCATTGCTCTTCTTCATTACCAGTCTCCCATTGTTGTTATGCCCCCGCCTGCCCGTTCGCAGCCGGGACCTGCTTCATTCTGTCCGGCCGCCTGCGGCTGCCGGACCCATCGCCATCAGCCGATGACGAAGGGGTTGGCGATCTCTTCCGCGGTCGAGAGCCAGACGGCTTTGGTCTGCAAGAACTCACGGATCCCCTCGATGCCGTTCTCGCGGCCGATACCGCTCTTTTTGTAGCCCCCAAAGGGGGTGGTGTAGGACACGTCCCGATAAGTGTTGACCCACACGCTGCCGGCTTCCAGGCGCTCGGACATCAGGATCGCGCGGCGCATGTCCGCGGTCCAGACGCCGGCCGCCAGGCCGAACTCGCTGTCATTCGCGACCGCGATGGCTTCTTCCGGCTCATCGAACGGGATCGCCGCAAGGACGGGACCGAAGACTTCCTCACGCGCGATGCGCATGTCGTTGTTGACGCCGGCAAAGATCGTCGGCTCCACGAAGTATCCGGCCTCACATTCGGCGATGTCGGGACGCTTGCCTCCGAGGATCAGGTGGGCGCCTTCCTGGACGGCGATGTCGATATAGCCGAGGACCTTCTCATATTGCATAGAATTGGCGATCGGACCGATGCGCGTGTCGGCGTGCCTGGGATCGCCGATCCGTGCTGTCTTCGTGAAGGCCGCAAGCTTCTCGAGGAACTGGTCATGGACCTTGCGGTGCAGCAGAAGGCGCGAGCCCGCGATGCAGGTCTGACCCACTGCGCCGAAGATGCCGCCCACGACGCCACGAACGGCATTGTCCAGATTGGCATCGTCGAAAACGATGTTCGGAGACTTGCCGCCGAGCTCCAGGCTGACGCGTTTGATGTCCTTTGCCGCCAGCGAATAGAGATGCGCGCCTGTCCTGGTGGAGCCGGTGAAGCCGACATGGCGTGTGAGTTCATGGGTCACCAGCGGCTCACCAACCTCCGATCCATAACCGGTGACGACGTTGATCACGCCCGCCGGAAAGCCCGCCTTCTCGACCAGTTCCATCAGCTTGATCGCGGTTGCCGATGTATATTCGGCCGGCTTCATAACCAATGTGCAGCCGGCAGCCAGAGCCGGCGCCGCCTTGAGAGAGAAGAGGAAGAGCGGCGCGTTCCACGGCACGATGCCGACGCAAACGCCGAGCGGTTCGTGGCGCGAAAAACTCAACGCGTTCTTGTCGCAAGGATGGACCGCACCCTCGATCTTGTCGGCAAGGCCTGCATAGTAGTGATACCAGCGCGGGATATAACGGATCTGGTGCCGCATCTCGGCCAGCAGCCGGCCATTGTCGCGAACCTCGATCTCGGCAAGCGCGTCGGCGTTTTCCTCGATCAGCTCGGCGAAGCGCTGGATGATGCGGCCGCGCAAGCTCGGATGCATCGTACGCCAGGGACCTTCAGTAAATGCCTTGTGTGCGGCGCGGACGGCTCGGTCGGCGTCCTCCGCATTGCCGCGCGGCACCAGGGCCCATGGCTTCGCGGTGAAAGGATCCACGGTTTCGATATACGCCCCTGAGGCAGGGGCCACCCATTCGCCGCCGATATACATGGATAGTTTTGGCAGGCTTTCGGTCGGCATGACCCCTCCTTGGTACTGACTTCTGCGCCGGCGGATTGCTTCGGGCACCATTGCCAGATGCAATCAGCCAATTAGTGATATCACTTTAAAAGTGATCTGATATTTTTTTAGATGTCAACCGGCAAGATTATGAAGGTCGAAAAATAATGGGAAACGGCAGAAATTCGCAAAAAAGCATGGAAAGTGGCCGATTTTGAGCTATGTCGGGTTGCCATGACGAAATCGATCGAAAATTGGGCTTGATGTTGGCGGTGTGTATATGAGAGTTATCGAAGGAATAATGATATCATTATGGACAAGCGCGTGACCAACGACCAACCCCTCTACGAGCAGATCAAGACAGCCATCGATCGCCGCATCGAAACGGAGGAATGGCCCGCCAACTTCCAGGTTCCGTCCGAGGGAGATCTCGCCGGGGAATTCGGAGCCTCCCGGCTGACGGTGCGAAGGGCGCTGCGCGAGCTGCAGGCCGATGGCCTGCTCGTGCGCGTTCAGGGCCGTGGCACCTTTGTCATCGGGCCGCGCATGCAATGCGCGATATTCAGCCTGCCGGACATCACGGAGGAGATTTCGGTATCCGGCGGAGCCCACAGCTGCCGGGTCCTGCAACACTCGATCCTCGGCAAGGACAGTCCCGGCCGCAACATGCTGCAGCTGCCCCCCGAGGACGTGGTCTTCTTCTCGCGACTGATCCACCTCGAAGACGGGACACCGATCCAGCTCGAAGATCGTTACGTCAACGGGGCGGAAGCGCCCGGCTACATCGAGCAGGACTTCACCAACGTCACGCCGCACAACTGGCTGCTGCGCGAGACCACGGTGACGACGATCGACAACACCATCCGGGCGATCCGCCCGGATGAAGACGTGCGCAACTTCCTGCAGATCGACGCGAGCCAGCCCTGCCTGCTGCTCGATCGCTCAACATGGCGTGACGGCATTCCGGTCACCCGCAGCCGCTTCATCTATCCCGGCGACCGCTATCGCCTGCGTTCGACCCATGAAGCGCGAACGAATCGCATTCTTAGCGCGCCAGGCAAGGGTCGCTGATTTCGGAGGTTGGTATGAGAGAGTTTGTCCGCAAGCTTGAAGAGCGCGGGGATGTCCTGCGGGTCGATCGCGAGGTCGATCCCGCCCATGAGCTTGCCGCGGTCACCCAGCTGGCCCAGAAAAAATGGGCCAAGCCGGTGCTGTTCACCAATGTGAAGGGAACCCGGTTCCCCGTCGTGACCAATGTCTACAGCACGCGCGAACGGCTGGGCGAGGTCATCGGCATCGATGCCGGCGACTTCTGCCGTCAATGGAGCAAGCTCGCCTCGTTGGGCACGTCGGAGTTAAAGGAGCCGCTCGTTCCGGCAACGGAGCTTCCTGCTTACGAACAAGTCAAGCTTTCGGACCTGCCGCTCATAACCTATTCCGACAAGGACGGAGCTGCCTACTTCACCTCGGCCATGTTCATCGCCAAGGACCCCGAGACCGGGGTCGGCAACCTGTCTTACCACCGGTCGATGTATATCAACGACAGCGAGCTGCGTTGCCGCCTCGCCCCGCGTCATCATCTGACCATCTACCATGAGAAGGCCGAGAAGATGGGCAAGCCGCTTGAAGCTGCCATGCTCATCGGTCCGCCTGCCCACGCCTTCCTGACCGCGGCGGCGCCGCTGCCTTACGATGTGGACGAGCTCGAAGTGGCAGCCCGCCTGCGCGGGCGGCCGATCGCGATGCGCAAATGCAACCACATCGATCTCGAGGTGCCTGCCGAGACCGAAGTCGTCATCGAAGGCCGCTTCCTGCCCAACGAGCGTCGTCCGGAAGGTCCTTTCGGCGAGTTCATGGGTTACTACGTGCCGGTTGGCCCCAACGCCGTCTTCGAAGTGTTGGGCGTCACCGTGCGCAAGGACGCATTGTTCCACTCGATCCTCTGCGGCTCGCCCGAGGAGGTGCTGACGCTGGAACTTTCGGTGTCGGCCAATATCTACCAGCGCCTCAGCGCCGCGCTGCCGGGAATCGTCAATGTGACGTGCCAGCCCTTCGTCAACCATGCAATCGTGCAGATCGAGCCGCGGTTCGAGGGCCATGCTCGCCAGGTCATGCTGGCGACGATCGGCGCAGAACCGATCTGGGCCAAGCAGATCACCGTCGTCGACACCGATGTGAACATCTACAGCATGGACGATGTGCAATGGGCCATCCTGACCCGCTGCCGCCCCGACAAGGACATGATGATCATCCCGGAAACACCTTCCTTCTATCGCGACGAGCAGAAGGACCATTGGGGCCGGCTGCTCGTGGATGCAACGAAGCCCTGGGGGCGTGAAGCCGAGTTTGAACGCAAGCGCCTGCGGCTGGCTGACACGGTGCGGTCCGAAGACTGGTTCCCGGGCCGGTAGCCGTGACCTCGCGGCGACTCATCATCGGCATCTCCGGCGCATCGGGGGCAGCGTACGGCCTCGCGGCGCTGGAGATGGCGCGATCCGCCGGGGTCGAGACACATCTCGTGGTCTCCCGCTCAGCCATGCTGACGCTTCATCAGGAGCTCGGCCTGAACAAGGCCGGCCTCGAGGGGCGCGCCGATGTGATCCATCCGGTGGCCGATGTAGGCGCCACCATCGCCTCGGGATCGTTTCGCACTATGGGAATGCTCGTCGCTCCATGTTCGGTGAAGACCATGTCGGAGATCAGCACCGGGATCACCTCCAGCCTGATGAGCCGCTCCGCCGATGTCGTGCTCAAGGAACGCCGACGCCTTGTCCTGATGGTGCGCGAAACCCCGCTTCATCTCGGGCATCTGGAAACGATGGTCCGCCTCACGCAAATGGGTGCGATCATCATGCCGCCCGTCCCGGCCTTCTACACCAAGCCGGCGAGTGTCGACGACATCGTCAGCCACTCCATCGCGCGGGCGCTGGACCTGTTCGACATCGATACGGGTGCTATCAAGCGATGGGGCGGGCTCAAGGAGAGCGTTCGCGACACGCTGCTTGCGCAATGAGAAAAACGGCGGCCGGACGAAATCGTCCAGCCCGATATGCCAGGGGCCCAAGCCATGGAAAAGGCCGACACAGACAAAACCCGGCTTGATCTCTGGCCATTCATGCTCAGCGTCTACGCGCGTCCCGGTATCGCCGCGGCGTGCCTTCGATTGCAGGAAGCCCATGGGCTGGACATTCCCCTAATGCTGGCGGTGCTGCATGGCGGCGTCTCCGGTCGCGTTCCGGGCCTGGAACAAATCCAGGCATTCGACCGGAACTGCCGCATCTGGCGCGAAGCTGCTATACTACCTCTGCGGGAAGCAAGGCGCACTATGAAGTCCCACCAGTGGCTCGCGTCCCAGCCACGCGTGCCCAGCCTGCGAGAGCACGTCAAGGCGGCTGAGCTCGAAGCAGAGCGGGTCGAGGCGGACGTCCTTGAGCAGATGCTGAGCGACATACTGCCCGGTCCCAGGCTCATCGACCTCGACGGATTGAGCGAGATCACCGTGACTGTCCTCGACCTCTACGACCCCGGACGAACGGAGCGCGTTCCCCCGGAAGTCAACACGATCGTAGCCGCAGTGCTCCAGACCGTGGAATGACGAGAGGTCACGCCGGCTGCAGCGACAAAGCAGCGCGGTTGTAGCTGCGCACGACATTGCGCACGGCCTCGACCATCAAGGCGTGAGGGGTTGCGCTGACCTTGCCGGCCGCCACGGCGGGATAGAGCGTCGCCAGGTTCTGGCTGATCAGGGTCTCGGGAATGGTGCGGCCCTCCAGTCGCTTCAGCAAGGCGTCGACGGCTGCCGAAGCTTGCGGATGCGGCCAGTAATAACGGATGCGGTCGCTGTAGGAGAAATGGCGCTGCAGACGCAGGTCGTCGGCATCGCCATGATAATATTTCTCCCAGTTCTTCGGCTCGGCCAGGAGCAGCTTCTCCATCTTGCCGCGCAAGGTCTCCTCTTCCGGCAGGCGATCGAGGAAGGCAGCGATCTGGTCGAGGCCGAACAGCGCCTCGCGCAGCGCGAAGGTGAGGCCGGGGCCGACCTTGAGGATGGCGAAGCCGTCATGGACGAGAGCCGCCAGCGCCTGCTGCGGCTGGTAGTCGGTCGAATGCGCCTCGAAGACGAATTGCGGCATCTGCCTGAGCACGCCGCTCAGCGCCGTCGCCTTGGCGCTGTCATAGACGACGACATTCTCGTTGCCGAACTCGACGCCCGGCTGCACCACCACGCCGATGGCGCGGGAAAAAGCATCCTGAAGCCCGAGTGCGGCGAAGGCGCGGCGATGGACCTCGACCGTCTCGATGGCGGCAGCCGGCTTGGTGAGCTCCAGATGGTCGAGCGCTTCCATCGCGCCTCCCGGGATCGGCACCTCGGTGCCGATGATGTAGACCGGCAGGTCGTAGCCTGCCTCGACCGCCGCCTGTTCCGCGATCCTGGCAAGCCGTGCGGCGCGTTCCGCCGTGACCGCATCCGGCAGCGCCACCGGTTCGCCAAGACAGCCCATCGAGGTGTCGAGGTGAATCTTGGTGAAGCCGGCGCGAACGAAAGCGTCCATCATGACATCGGCGCGCTGCATCGCCTCGTCGGCGGGCAAGTGTTTCCACGGATTGGGACCGAGATGATCGCCGCCGAGGATCAGGCGGCTGGTGTCGAAACCGAGACGCGTTGCGATGTCCTCGACGAACTGGCGGAAGTCGGCCGGCGTCATGCCGGTATAACCACCTTCCTGATTGACCTGGTTGCAGGTGGCTTCGATCAGCACGTCGCAGCCGGTGGCGATGCCTTCCAGCAGGGCAGCCTCGATGACAATTGGATGGGCCGAGCAGATCGAGGTGATGCCACCGCGTTCGCCTCGCGCGAAGCGGGCCGGAAGGCCGGCTAACCTGCTTGTCGCGCTCATGCCGCAACTCCTTGGCTGGTCAGGAATGTTTCGATCTCGGCCATGGTGGAGGTGCCCTCCATCGGTCCCTTGACGCTGACGGCGCGCGCGCCGGTAGCGTTGGCGACGGTGAGCGCTTTGCCGGGCGCCATGCCGCGCAGCCAGCAGGTGACGAAGGCTGCGCCGAAGCTGTCGCCGGCGCCGGTCGGGTCGACCTCCTCGACCTTGAAGGCTGGGGCGGACATTTCGCCGTTGCGGTCGAAATAGCTGGCGCCGTCGGCACCGCGCTTGATGACAACAGCCTTGATGCCGCGCTCGAGCAGTTCGGCGATCGCCGCCGGCTCGTCGATTGCCTTGGTGAACAGGAACATCTCCGGACCGCTCGGCATGAACAGGTCGGTGTTTTCGAGCGCATGGGCGAGCGCTTCGCGCATGCCGGGCAGGTCCAGCATCTCCTTGCGGATGTTGGGATCGAAGGAGACGGTGCCGCCCTTGGCCTTGATGCGCCGCGTCGCCGCGAAGATCGCCGACACGATGCCGTCGAAGAACAGCGCGGAGCCCATGATGTGCAGGTGGTCGGCGCCGTCGATGAGCGCTTCGGCCTCAGGCGTCAAGCCGATGGCGCTGCAAGCGCTGTGGCGGATGTTGTAGATGAAATCGCGGTTGCCGTCCGGCCGGTAGCGCACGAAGGCGCTGCCGGTGGCCGCCGTCGGATGGATGCCGATGGCCGAGACATCGGCGCCGTCGCGGCGCAGCCGCTCGACATTGAGCACGCCGAAGTCGTCATTGCCGACGGCGCTGACGATGCCGCAGGGCTGGCCGAGCTTGGCAACCTGGTCGATGAAGATCGCCGGCGCACCGGAAGCGAACGGACCGATGAGCGGGATGGCGCTGGTGAACCCGTGCCCCGGCTCGACAGCCATGATCTCGACGACGATCTCGCCGATGGTGATGATCTTTTTCATGAATGCATTCCGATAGGGATGGGGCCGATGGGGATGGGGCCGATGGATGGCGACCGTCTGCGCTGCCCCTCATCGCCCTGCCGGGCACTTCTCCCCGTGAACGGGGAGAAGGAAGCTGGCCGCAACGCTGGCGTCCATTCTGCAACGTTGGCGATTGGCGAAATCCGGGGCGACAGCGTCCTTCTCCCCGTCACTATACGGGGAGAAGTGCCCGGCAGGGCGATGAGGGGCAGCGCCAAGGTAGGAGAGTGCCTCATACTGCAATGCCCGCAATCAAGCCCGAGCCGATTTGCTGCGCACGTCGAGCCAGACGGCGACGAGGATGACGACGCCCTTGACGATGAGCTGGTAAAAATACGGCACCGACAGCATGTTCATGCCGTTGTTGATGACGCCGATGATGAGCGCGCCAAGGATGGTGCCGACGATGGTGCCGACACCGCCGGCGAGCGAGGTGCCGCCGAGGACTACCGCGGCGATGGCGTCGAGTTCATAACCCGTGCCGGCATTGGTCTGCGCCGACGACAGGCGCGAGGACAAAAGCATGCCGCTGATCGCCGCCATCATGCCCGAAATGGTGAAGACAATGATCTTGATGCGGTCGACGCGGATGCCAGAATAGATCGCCGCTTCGCGGTTGCCGCCGGTGAGATAGACCTGCCGCCCGAAGATCGTCTTCGACAGGATGATGTGGTTGACCACGAACAGCACGGCCATGATCCAGATGATGATCGGGATGCCGAGGAAGCTTTCGCCGCCGATGGCGAGCCAGGTGTCGTTCTCGATCATGGCGGGCGCGCCGTTGGTCGGCAGGCTGACCATGCCGCGATAGATGCCCATTGTCGCCACCGTGACGATGAAGGACGGCAGCATCAGCTTGGCCGAAAGTGCGCCGTTGAGCGCGCCCATCAGCGCGCCGGCGGCCAGCGTCAGCGCCACCGCCGGCACAAAGCCGAAGCCCATGGCGAAGGCCTGCGCCGCCACCATGCCGGAGACCGCGATGATGGAGCCGATCGACAGATCGATGTCGCCGAGCAGGATGACATACGTCATGCCGTAGGCGGCGACCGCGATGACGGCGACCTGCTGCATGATGTTCATGAAATTGTTGAAGGCCAGGAAGCGCGGGCTCATCACCGAGAACACGACGCACAGCACCGCCAGCGAGATGATGATGCCGCCATACTGGCGCACCGTCGGCGAGGCCAGGAACGAGCGGCGGACCTCGACGTCGGCGGCCTTCTTCTGGATGTCCTGAACATTGCTCATGCGTGTATCCCCGCTGCATAGGTCATGACGGTTTCGGGTGTTAGGCCGTCGGCATCGAGCACGGCGGCAACGGATTTGTTGTGCATCACCACGACGCGGTCGCTGAGGCCCAGCACCTCCGGAAGCTCGGAGGAGACCATCAGGATCGCCGTGCCGTTGGCGGCGAGCTCGCGGATGATGCGGTAGATTTCGAATTTGGCGCCGACATCGACGCCGCGGGTCGGCTCGTCGAGGATCAGCACGCGCGGCTTGATCTGCAGCCATTTGGCCAGCACGATCTTCTGCTGGTTGCCGCCGCTCAAGGACCCGGCGCTGGTGTCGATCGAGGCGGTCTTGATGGCAAGGCGCTTGACCTCGGCCCTCGCCGCCTCCCGCTCGGCCCCGCCCCGCATCAGGCCGAGCGGCCCGGTGAGCTGGCCGAGCCCGACCATGTTGATGTTGCGCTCGACGCTGTGCAGCAGCACCAGGCCTTCTTCCTTGCGGTTTTCGGTGACGAAGGCGATGCCGCTGCGGATCGCCTGCGCGGCCGAGCGGAAGGTGACCGGCTTGCCGTCGAGGAGGATTTCGCCCTGCGGCGCAAGCATGCCGAACAGCGCCTTCATGACGTCGGAGCGGCCCGAGCCGACGAGGCCGAACAGGCCGACGACTTCGCCCGGCTTCACGTCGATGGAGACGTCGCGGAATTTGCCGGCGAAGGAGAGGTTCTTCGTCGCCAGCACCGGCGGCGTGTCGGCCGACGGGCGCGGCGCCTCGCGCGGCGGATAGATGTCGTTCATGGCGCGGCCGACCATCAGCGTGATCAGCCTGTCGATGCTGGTCTCGCTCTTCTCGGTCGTCGTGACATATTCGCCATCGCGCATGACGGTGATGTCGTCGGAAAGCCGCATGATCTCTTCCATGCGGTGGGAGATGTAGATCACCGCTTTGCCCTGGCTCTTCAGCCGCTCGATGATCGCAAACAGGATTTCGGCTTCGCTGTCGGACAGCGACGAGGTCGGCTCGTCGAGGATGACCACGTCGGCCGGCAGGCTGAGACCCTTGGCGATCTCGACCAGCTGGCGCTGCGCGATCGACAGGTCGCCGACCTTGGCGCGCACATCCACCGGCAGGCCGAGTTCGCGGATCAGCCGTTCTGCCGCTTCATTCAGCGCACGGTCGCGGATGAAGCCGAAACGGCTTGGCTCATGGCTGGCGAAGATGTTCTCGGCCACCGACAGGTTGCGGCTGAGGCTGAGCTCCTGGAAGACAATGGAGATGCCGTGCGCACGCGCGTCGCGCGGATTGCGCGGCGCGTAGGCCTTGCCGTTCAGAACGATGCTGCCCGCGGTCGGCGTGAACACACCGGCCAGGATCTTCATCAAAGTGGATTTGCCGGCCCCGTTCTCGCCGAGCAGCGTGTGCACGCGGCCGCGCCGCACAGTGAGGTTCATACGCTTGAGTGCGGCAACCGGGCCGAAGGATTTCGCGATGTCGTGGATCTCGAGCACCACGTCGCCGGCGGCGGCGGTCTCGACTGCCCGGGTGGTGGCTGACTGCGCGGTGGCTGTCACGGATTTTTCCTCCTGACCATGCGATCCGCCCACCAAGATGTCAGATGGTGGCGGGCGAGACGCTTGCCTGTCTTCAGGGCGGGTTGCGCTCCAACTCGCCCCAAAGAAGGACGGCGACGCCCTCCCGCCACCGTCCTGGACGGACTATTTGGTTTCACCGTCCTTGGTGACGACGCCCGGGACGATCGGCTGCTTGGCCTCGACCGTCTCGCCCTTGATGACCTTGGCAGCGGTCTCGACCGCGACCTTGCCCATCTGGTCAGGATACTGGGCGATCACGCCCACCATCACCGGGTCGTTCTTCACCGCATTGCGGGCCTCTTCCATGCCGTCGAAGCCAATCACCTTGACCTGCGAGTCGAGCTTGGCGGCCTTGACCGCAGCGGCCGCGGCAAGGGCGGCATCGTCGCCGAAGCCGAAGATGCCGACGATGTCGGGATTGGCCTGTAGGATGTTCTGCGCGGCGGCGAGCGCCTCGGGACGGGTGATGCCCGGCTGGATCGCCACGATCTTGACGTCGGGATGCTTCTCCAGACCCTTCTTGAAGCCCTCGACGCGATCCACCACCGACTGCACGGTCGGGTAGTCGATGACCGCGACATTGCCCTTGCCGCCGATGGACTTGGCCATCAGTTCCGCAGCCTTCTCGCCGCCGGCGAAATTGTCGGTGCCTACGAAGGAGGTGACGTCGACATTGTTGGCGGGCACGTCGACGGTGATGACCTTGATGCCGGCCTTCTCGGCCTTGTTGATGGCTGCCTTCACGCCCTTGGAATCCACCGGCGAGATGATGATGACGCTCACGCCCTTGGTGATGAAGTCCTCGACATCGGCGAGTTGCTTGGAGAGATCCTGGTTGGCGATGGCGATCTCGAGCGGCACCTTCTCGGCTTCGGCTTCCTTCTTCATCGCGTCGGCGAGCGAGATGTAGAAGGGATGCTGCTGCGTGAGCAGCGATGCGCCGATGCCTTCGGCGGAAGCGATGCCGGCCATCATGGCAAGGGCGGCACCCGACAGGAGAATACGGCCAAGCGTTTTGCGAAACATGAGTTCCTCCGTGAAGCCGGCGCTGCCCGGCCCGTTGTTGATCTGAACGCGAAAGATGCGCCTCCCGCCTTGCGGACCATTGTCGGCCGCTACCTCCAAGGCAGGAATTGGGCCCGATATCGAGCCGTCACTGAGATGACGCACTACCTCCTGCGTGTCAACTTATTTTTTTACACGCGATAAAAACTTGCGATGCGCTACAAATGCAGCAACTATTGTGTCAATTGGAACGCAACGCACAGGAAACGCTGGCTCCGCATGGCGCTTCGGCTTGCCTCGGTCAAAAAATAAATTTACGCATGGAAATAAATCGATTTATCCCGTTCGGGGCGCACCGCCACAGGCGAGGAAGCCGAGCATGAACGAGCAGAAGATCCGGACTATGGAAGAGTTCGCGGCGGCGACCGGCCTGTCGCGCCCGACGGTTTCGAAATACTTCGACAATCCCGAAAATGTGAAGCCGTCGACCAGGGCCCGCATCGAAAAGGCGCTCAAGGACTACGACTACCGGCCCAACATCTTCGCGGTCAGCCTGAACCGCAAGCAGCCGAAAAACATCGGCGTGATCGTGCCGCATATTTCCGATCCCTTCTATGCCGAGGTCGTGCGCCAGATCGAGATGCGCTGTCTCGCCGAAGGCTATTGGGCGATCGTTTTGTCCTCGCATGGCGAGCGCAAACTGGAGGCGCGCGCGATGCGCACGCTGATGTCGCTCAACATCGCCGGCGTGCTGATGGCGCCGCTCGGCTTCGAGACCGACGCCACCCTGCTGGCCAGCCTCGTCAGCACCATGCCGATCGTCTTCGTCGACAACCGGGTCAATAACGATCAGTCCTTCGTCGGCACCGACAACCGGCAGAGCATGGGCATGATCACGGAATACCTGTGCCGCACCGGCGAACATCCCTGCTTCCTGGAGATGCCGGCAGTGAACCAGAATGCGCTGGAACGGCGCACTGCCTATGTCGCCACCATGGAACGGCTCGGCTTCGAGCCCATCGTGCTGCCGATCTCGGCCAAGGGCTGGGAGTTCGAGGAACTCGGCTACCGCGAGGCCGGCCGCATCCTCGACAATGGCGGCTTTCCGACCCGCACCGTGCTGTGCGCCAACGACCGCCTCGCCTTCGGCGTGATTGCGGCGGCCTTCGAACGCAAGCTCAAGGTGGGACGTGACGAAGGCTGCGAACTGCGCGTCGCCGGTCATGACGACCATCCGCTCAGCCGCTTCACTTGCCCGCCGCTGACCACGGTGGCACAGGACTACCAAGGCATCGCCGCTGCCGGCGTCGACATGCTTTTCACGCGCATTGCCGGCGGTCCGGATGCGTCTGCCGGCAGACCGGAAGTCAAGCAGCTGGAAGCCAAGCTGATCATGCGCGGTTCGGCTTGAGCTCAGCTGGATGAGCGAGCCGACGACGCCCTTTCGACGAGCAGCGGCGGCGCAATCGGCTTCGGTGATGCCGCCCTTCCCTCGATCAAGCCTGTGAGCATGTCGATGGCCGTTTCGGCCACCTGGTCGAGATGCAGGTTGACCGCCGTCAGTTGCGGCGAGGCCAGCCTGGCACGCATGCCGTCATAGCGCGTGGCGAGCCTGAGATCGTCCGGAACGGAAAGGCCGAGCGCGGCTGCAGCACGCAACGCGCCGGCAGCAAAGGCGTCGACCGGCACGCAAAGCGCGCCGATATCCCGATTCTGACGCAGAAACGCCTCGACAGCGACGGCAGCTTCATCCTCGCCGCCGCGCTCGTCGATGCGTATGGCGGCCGACGCCAAGCCCCTCTCCGCGCAGAAGGCAGCATAGGCTGCTTCCGTCTCGATATAGGAGTTGCGCCTCTGCAAGCCAGTGACGAGGCCGACGCGCCAGCCTGCCCCGCCTAGATGGTCGAGCAGCAGGCGAGCGGTCTCGGTGCTGCGCAGATCCACGGCCGGCAGATCGGGCCTGCCGGGCGCGTGACCGATGGCGACCACCGGCACGCCCCTTTCGAAGAAGAAATCCAGCACGCTGTCGTCGAGCGCAGGTTCCACGACGATGGCGCCGTCCACATCCAGCGCTTCGAGCTGCGAGCCGCGCTCCAATGGCGGCACCAGGCACAAGGTCGTGCTGCGCGACAGCGCGGTGACCGCCGCTGCAGCGGCGATCTCCATGAGAAAGCCGAGACGAGACGGACCTGCGGCGACGGCGAAAGGCATTGACGACACCAGCGCGATGGAGCCGCCGCCGCCGCTGCGCAGGCGGCGCGCGGTGGGATTGGCCCGATAGCCCATTTCCTGCGCGAGCGTAACGATGCGCGCCTTCGTGTCGGGGTCGACATAGCGTCGGCCGCTGAAAGCATGTGAGACGGTGGTGGGCGACACGCCCGCGGCCTGAGCCAACTGGACGATGGTCGGCCTGGTCATATCAGCCCCCTCGCTGGCATCGCGCTCCCGTTTCTGCTCCTGCCCATGAACCCTTCTGCACATACCACCCGGTTCCGCGAAAGGCAAAACGATTTGCACGATCGAAAAATCGTGGTATGAGACGCCATGCAAAACGATTTGCATGCCGGTATGGGAGTGCCGGGAGGAGGAGCCAAAATGACACGCAAAAATGCCTGGACCGGCGATCCGGTCGATGAGGTGCTGCCGACGCGCAGCCTTCTGCTTTTCGGTTTCCAGCACGTGCTGGTGATGGCGGCCTCGCCGATCACAGCCGTTTTCCTGGTCAGCAAGGCGCTCAACTTTTCCGACGCGGTGACGACGTCGCTGATCTGCGCGACGTTTCTGGTCTGCGGGCTGGGATCAATCCTGCAAAGTTTCGGCCCCGCCGGCTTCGGCGCGCGGCTGCCTTTCATCATGGTGCCCGGCGGCGCGCCGATCGCCATTTTCCTGGCGATCGCACAGGCGACGGACGTGCAGACGGCCGTCGGCGCAGTGATCCTGACCGCGGTGTTCTATTTCCTGGCCCTGCCTGTCTTCCGGCGGCTGCTGCGTTATTTCCCGCCCGTGGTGGTCGGGACGATGCTTCTGCTCGTCTCGGTCAATCTTGTCAGGATCTATGGCGGCACCATCACCGGCAAGCCGGGCAGCGAGGGCTTCGCGGATCCGATCAATGTCGGGCTGGCACTGGCGACGATCGGGCTCACCGTGGTGTTCGCACGCGTGTTCACCGGCACCTTGCGCCGCATCGCAGTCATGCTCGGCCTCATCGCCGGCTCGCTGCTCGCCTTCGCGCTCGGCCATATGAGCGTCGGCGGCGTCCTGGACGGACCGGTCATCGCGCTGCCGCAGCTGTTCCCTTTCGGCATGCCGAAATTCGACCTCTACGCCGCGCTGCCGCTGATCGTCTTTTCCATCATCTCGATGGCCGAGGCCACCGGTCAGACCATCGCGACGGCCGACATCGTCGGGCGCCGCGGCGACGCCCACGCCATCGTGCCTTCGACCATCCGTGGCGATGCCGTCGCCTCGTTGCTCGGCGGCCTGTTCGGAACCTCGCTCATCATCACCAGTGGCGAGAATGTCGGCATCGTGCGCGCCACCGGCGTGAAGTCGCGCTACGTCACCGCGGCCGCCGGCGTCATCCTGGTCCTCATGGCGCTTTTCGCGCCGGTCGGCCGCCTGGCGACGGCGCTGCCCGGCCCTGTCGTCGGTGGAACCGCCGTGATCGTGTTCTCCATCATCGGCGTGATCGGCATCGATCTCCTGCGTCGTGTCGACCTGCGCGAACATGGGCCGATGGTCACGCTGGCCTCGGCACTTTCGATGGGCTTGCTGCCGATCCTGGTGCCCGGCGTCTACAGCCAGTTCCCGCAATGGGCGCAGATGATCCTCGGCAACGGGCTCGCCGCGGGCACCATCACCGCCGTCATCGTCAATGCCATGTTCGGGGCGACGTCCGGGGCGACGTCGGGACAGGCTGAGCCCTCAACGAAAGAGGCCGGCCGCGAGGCCTTGGCGGAATGAAGGAGAAGACCCAAGTGACTGCCCAAGCAGATGCCTTGCGCGATGCGCTCCACGGCAGAACCGAATTGCTGCTCCGGCCCGGGCAGGTGCTCTTGCCCGAAGGGCCGAAGCGCGGCATGGCCGTGGTCGTGCGCGAAGGGCGCTTCGCCGAAGTCGACGCCTTGGAGATCGTAAGCCGGCGCAATCCGGGCCTTGTGCCGGTCGACCTGCCCGACCATCTTCTGATGCCAGGCTTCGTCGACGCCCACACGCATCTGACGCAATCGCTCGGCAAGTCCCTGGTCTTCGGCGAACCGTCCGAAATCTTCCGCCGCATCTGGGTGCCGCTCGAAGGCAGTCTCGACGAGCGCATGGTCTACCTGTCGGCCAAGCTTTCGGCACTCGAATGCCTGCGCGGCGGCTTCACCACGGCCGTCGATGCCGGCACGCGTTCGGACGGCCATATCGGCGCCCTGGTGCAAGCCGCACGCGAGACCGGCCTGCGCAGCGTCGTCGGCTACATCTGCAACGACCTCGGCGGCACCGCCGTGGTCGCGGATCGCGCCGCGATCCTGAAGAATGCCGCCAGCCATCTTGCCGCTTACGAGACAGACGGGCTCGTCCATCCCGCGCTCGCCATCTCCATTCCCGAGGTCGCCAGCGACGGCATGCTGGCCGATGTCTCCCTGCTGGCCGCAGAGGCGAGCGCCATCTTCCAGACCCATGTCAACGAACATCTGGTCGCCGTCGAACGCTCGCTGGTCGCGAACGGACGCCGGCCGCTCGAACATCTCGCCCATGTCGGCGCGCTCGGACCGCATGTGCTGATCGCGCATTCCACTTTGGTGACGCCGCACGAACTCAACCTGCTGCGTGACAGCGGTACGGCGGTTGCCTACAATCCGGTGGCGAGCCTCTGGAAGGGCAATGCTGCCGCGCCGGCGCTACAGATGGCGGCGCTCGGCATCCGCTTCGGCCTCGGCACCGACGGCACCCGCGCCGACGGCTTCAGGCTGGCAGACGCGGCCGAGAGTTTGCAGCGCGCCTGTTTCGGGCTGGCCATCGGCGATTCCTCCTGCGGCGGCGGCTGGCTGTGGCTCGACCGGGCCACGCGGGGTGCGGCCGACGTGGCCGGCCTGGGAACGACGACGGGCGCAATCCAGGAGGGGCTCGCAGCCGATTTCCTGCTCGTCGATCTCGACCGTCCCGAATTCACGCCATCACACGACTTGACCTGGGAACTCGTGCGCTACGGTAACCGCGACCAGATCGATGCGGTGTTCACTGCCGGGCGTCTGCGGCTCTGGCAGGGATGGCCGGTGGATTGGGATGCCAAGGCACTGCTCGCCGAAGTGCGTGACGTCGCGGCCGCAGCGATCGCCAAGGCGCCGATCCAGCGGGTGCATGCGGTGTCGCACGAACACCAGGCCCTGGGGTTTTATCGATGAGTCTTAGCCTGTTCGCAATCGTGGCCGCGATCACATTCGCCGCCGCCTTCCTGCAAGGGGCGGTCGGCATCGGCTTCGCGCTCATCATCGCGCCGGTCCTGGGCATCCTGCAACCCGACCTGCTGCCGGTGACGCTGCTGCTCCTGATGCTGCCGCTGAACTTCCTCGTCGCCTGGCATGAGAAGAGCGCCGTCGACTGGCCCGGCGCGAAGTGGATCACGGTCGGCCGCTTTGCGGGCACTTTCTTCGGCCTTTGGCTCCTGGCTGCGCTTTCGGCCGGACAACTGGATCAGGCCGTGGGCTGGTTCACGCTGCTGGCGGCCGTCGTGGCGCTGGTCGCACCGCCCTTCTCGCCGGACTATCGCAGCGCGCTCGGCGCCGGACTGTTCACCGGTGTGACGGAAACGGCGACAGGCATCGGCGGCCCGCCGCTGGCCCTGCTCTACCAGCATGCCAAGGGCCCGGTCCTGCGCTCGACGGTCGCCGTGTGTTTCTTTGTCGGCGAAGTGATGTCGCTTGTCGTGCTCGCCCTTGCCGGCCGCATTGCGACACATCAGGTCCTGGCGGCTCTCTATCTGATGCCGGCTGTTCTGGTCGGAACCGCGCTGGCGCGCAGGACGCACCATATCATCAGCCCCAAGGCGCTACGCCTGGGTGTGCTGATGTTTGCCGTCGTCAGCGGGTTGTTCCTCATTCTGAGGTGAAGCTTTCCTACCGCCGTCTGGTCCAATCCTATCTTGTCGACTGACCTGGAGGAAGATGAAACCATCCGCACTTCCTGCGGTGGGCGGCGCGCTGGAGAGCGAGAAGCTCATCGAGGATGACATGTCGAAAATTGCAAGATCGGCTTTGCTGCTGGCGATGGTGTCTGCACCCATCCCAACAGTCTATGCGCATGCACAGGAAAAAGTGGATGCGGAACGCCTTTCCAACCATGTGAAGGTCCTGGCGTCGGACGAATTCGAAGGACGCGGCATCGCCACCGAGGGCGAGAAGAAGACCGTTCAATATCTGTCCGAACAGTTCAAGGCGGCCGGCCTGCAGCCGGGCGGCGACAAGGGCGACGATGGCCAGCGCGGCTGGACACAGGCCGTGCCGCTGATCAAGTCGTCTTTCGACGGTACGGTAACCGCGACGCTTGGCCAGGGAAAACAGCCGCCGCGGCCCCTGAGCCAAGGCGAGGAGATCGCGATCCTGCCCGCCCAGACCGACGACACCACGATCGCCATCGAGAACGCTCCGCTGGTCTTCCTGGGCTATGGCGTCAGCGCACCAGAGCGCAAATGGGACGATTTCAAGGGTGTCGATCTCAAGGGGAAGATCGGCGTCGTGCTCATCAACGATCCGGATTTCGAAGCCGGAAAAGGTGATTTCGGCGGCAAGGCCATGACCTATTACGGGCGCTGGACCTACAAATATGAGGAGGCTGCCCGCCAGGGCGCGCTCGGCCTGCTGATCGTGCACGAAACCGCACCGGCCGCTTACGGATGGCCGACGGTCAAGAACTCGTTCACCGACGATCAGTTCGACATCATCCGCGACAACAAGGCCGAGGTTCATGTTCCGCTCAAGGGCTGGATCCAGCACGACGTCGCCGTCGAACTGTTCAAGAATGCAGGCCAGGATTTCGACGCGCTGACGGCCAAGGCACAGACACGCGATTTCTCGCCCGTCGCTCTGGACGGCGCCACGCTTTCTGTCGCCTTCAAGGCGAAGCACGAGAAGATCGTCACCCACAATGTGGTCGGCTTCGTCCCCGGGAAACAGAGGCAGGACGAGGCCGTGATCTATTCCGCCCATTGGGACCATCTCGGCGTCGGCGAGCCGGATGCGACAGGTGACAAGATCTACAATGGCGCGGTCGACAACGGCACCGGCCTTGCTTCGCTTCTGGAAGTGGCGCGCCTGCAGGCCAAAGCCTCGCCGCCGGCGCGCTCGGTCGTCTTCCTCTCGGTCACCTCGGAAGAGACCGGCCTGCTTGGGTCGATGTATTACGCCGCCAATCCGCTCTATCCGCTGCCGAAGACCGCCGCCGTGCTGAACTTCGATGCGCTGACCACCAATGGCAGGGCCAAGAACATCAGCCCGTTCGGCAATGGCGATGTCAGCCTGGAGGACGAGGTCGCAGGCTACGCCAAGGCGGAAGGCCGCGTCTTCACGCCCGACCCGAAGCCGGAAGCGGGGCTGTTCTACCGCTCCGATCACTTCTCCTTCGCCAAGGCTGGTGTTCCGGCCATGTCCTTCGGGCTGGATGGCGCGAGAGACCTCGTGAAGGGTGGCAGGCAAGCCGGCGAAGCGTGGTACAAGACGTATGTCGCCGAGCGCTATCACCAGCCGGCCGACGAATGGAGCGCCGACTGGGACCTGTCCGGCGTCGCCGAGGATGTCGATCTTGTCTACCGGATGGGATCCGACCTCGCCAACTCGGACAAATGGCCGGACTGGCACGACGGCTCGGAATTCAAGAAAGTGCGCGAGGAAAGTGCTGCCGAGCGGCAGTAGAGACCAGGGTCGGGCGAAATCCGCAACGACAGTGTCTCGACCGTTGGCGCTGCCCCTCATCGCCCTGCCGGGCCGACATCGACGACGGCGCTCGTGCTGGATTGGCGAAAATCCGCGGCAGGGAGCCCCCCTCTCCCTGTTTACGGGAAGAGGATGCCGGCAGGCGGGTGAAGGGCGCGGACGATTTGAACGGCTTTCACCCGAACTCCGCGATCACCGACAGAAACGCCGGCCCGTAACGATCGAGCTTGGCTTCGCCGACGCCCGGCACGCCAGCCATCTCGCCGCGCGAAGACGGGCGGGCGGCGGCCAGTTCGATCAGCGTCTTGTCGTGGAAGATGACATAGGGCGGCACGTTCTGCAGGCGGGCGATTTCCGTGCGCTTGCGGCGCAACGCCTGGAACAGGTCGTTGTCGGCCTCCGGAATCGCGGATTGCGTGTTGCTGCGCGCGACCTTGCCGCGCCGGGCGCGCGGTGGCGAAGGCAGGCGCAGCATCAGAGGCGGCTTTTCGCGCAGGAAGTCGCGGCCGGCAGGCGCGATCGACAGGCCGCCATGGCCAGCGAGGTCGACTTCGATGAAGCGCAGCGCGATCAGCTGGCGCAGGATCGCCCGCCATGTGCGGTTGTCGTGCTCTTTGCCGATGCCGAATGTAGAGATCTTGTCATGGCCGAATTGGGCGATGCGGTCGTTCTCGGCACCGAGCAGCACGTCCACGACATAAGCCTGACCGAACCGCTCGCCGGTGCGGTAGATGCAGGACAGCGCCTTTTGCGCGGCGATCGCGCCGTCGAACAGCTTCGGCGGCTCCGTACAGGTGTCGCAATTGCCGCATGGCTCGCAATGATCGCCGAAATAGGACAACAGCACCTGCCGGCGGCAGCGCGCCGTCTCGGCAAGCCCGAGCAGCGCATCGAGCTTCTGCCGCTCCATGCGCTTGCGCTGGTCGGGCGCCTCGGATTCCTCGATGAAGCGGCTGCGCAGCGCGACATCCTCCGAGCCGTAGAGCATCAGCGTATCGGATGGCAGGCCATCGCGACCGGCGCGGCCGGTTTCCTGATAATAGGCCTCGATGCTGCCCGGCAGGTCGACATGGGCGACGAAGCGCACGTCCGGCTTGTCGATGCCCATGCCGAAGGCGACGGTGGCGACCATGATGACCGCCTCGCCATGCTGGAAGCGCATCTGGTTGGCCTCGCGCGCCGCCTTGTCCATGCCGGCGTGGTAGGCGAGCGCGTCATAGCCGAGCCCCTGCAGCCAGGATGCGATCTCCTCGGTGCGTCGCTTCGACAGGCAATAGACGATGCCGCTCTCGCCCTCGTAGCGCTTGAGGAATTCCTTGAGCTGCGCACGCGGATTGTCCTTTTCCTCGATGGCATAGCGGATGTTGGGGCGGTCGAAACCGGCGATGAAGGCATCGGCCTCGTCGATGTCGAGATGCGCCAGGATTTCTTCTCGCGTCGGCTCGTCGGCTGTGGCCGTCAGCGCCATACGCGGAACACCGGAAAAGCGCGCCACGACGGCATCGAGCTGGCGGTAGGAGGGGCGGAAATCATGCCCCCATTGCGACAGGCAGTGGGCCTCGTCGATGGCGATCAGCGACAGTTGCAGGCTTTCCAGCAGTTCCAGCACGTCGGGCCGAGCCAGGGTTTCGGGCGCGACATAGAGCAGATCGAGCGCACCGCTGCGGATGTCGCGCCACAAAGCGCGGCGCTGGTCCAGCTCCAGATCAGAGTTGAGCGCCGCGGCCTTGACGCCAGCCTGGCGCAGTGCCGTGACCTGGTCGGCCATCAGCGCCAGCAGCGGCGACACGACCAGCCCCATGCCGGGGCGCACGATGGCGGGGATCTGGTAGCAGAGCGACTTGCCGCCGCCCGTCGGCATCAGCACGAAGGCGTTGTTGCCGGCAATCACATGCTCGACGATGCGCGCCTGCGGGCCTCTGAAGGCATCATAGCCATAGACAGTCTTGAGGATTTCGAGGGCGGCGGAGTTCATCAGGGCGGCTATGAAGAATCAGGAGGAGATCCTTCTTAGCAGCTTCGCCGGGATGAGGCCGACTTTCCGGTGAGTATCCTTCGCCCGATGCCGGCGGCGCCCCTCATCGCCCTGCCGGGGCACTTCTCCCCGTATAGTGACGGGGAGAAGAAGCCGACCGCAAGGAAGGCGCTCGTTCTGCAACGCTGGTGATTGGCGAAAGCCGCGACGACAGCCTCCTTCTCCCCGTCTACGGGGGTCCGAAGGACGGGCGAGACCCGCGGCTCGCCCCGGTACAGTGCCCCGGCAGGGCGATGAGGGGCAGCACAAACGCGGGGCAGTTGGATGCCCCATCATGATCGAGAGCGTCCGGATCGGCCGCCCCTAAAACTCAGTCGCGCTTTTCGATCACTGCGTAGAGCACGTTGCGGTTTTCGCCGAAGAACACCTTCACGTCGACGGTGTTGCGGTCGACGCTGGCGTTGACGACGTTCCACATGTCGGCTTCGGAGCGCAGCAGGAGCACCCAGTTCATGAAGGTTTCGCGGTAACCCGCATCCGGGTTGCCCTCGGCATAGTTGGCGAACAGGAAGGTGCCGCCGGGCTTCAGCATCTGCATGCAGGTCTTGGTGAGCTTCACCGCCACCTTGTCCTGCAGGTAGTCATAGAGGCCGGAAGCATAGATGAAGTCGTATTTGCCGAGCTTGTGGCCCCGCGTCAGCAAGGTGCGCACCGAACCGTCGATCGTCTCTACCGCAGTGCCGGCGAAATCGCGGGCGATGAGACCGACGCTGAGCGGATCCTGGTCGAGCGCGACCCAGCGCTTCAGGCGCTTCTCGCGCAAGGCTTTCGACAGATTTGCCTCGCGAAGGTGGCCGGCCGCGACAGCCAGCACCTCGGTTTCAGGCCCGCGCTTTTCAGCGATCTCGTCGACATAGCGGGCAAGCAGGTCGCGCCGCTCGCGCGCGGCCACGCAGGAGGGCACGTTCTGGGTATAGGCGTAGAGCGCCTTGCCGATGTCCGAAGAGTCGGCAACGGCGTCGGCGACATGCGGATCGCAATAGATGTAGTCGAGCAGTTCGGCATCGCCGGAATAGCCGCGCGGCTTCTCGAACGACCAGCGCGTCAGCGGGTCTTCCAGGAAATAGTCGAGCACCGGATGGTTCTGGATGATGGGCGCCAGCGCATTCCAGGTATCGGCATGCAGCCTGAGACGCATCGCCTCGAGACGTGCCATCAGCGGCTTGATGATTTCGGCGGGCCCCTTCTTCAGGGCGATCTGCTGCTGCGTAGTGGCGAGGATGAGCACGAGTTCAGCGCGGGCCGTCTCGAAGGCCTCGCTTCGATCGTCGAGCTTTTTTCCGAGCCCTGCCGCGATCGTCGCTTCCGTGATGAGACTCTTACCGTCGAGAACAGTAGCCACCCGAAACCCCTATGGTTAACAACTCGTTAACAACCCGCGTGCTTAATAGCGCGAAGCAGCTTCCCTGCAAAGCGATGTTGGAGAGCATTCTAATGTTATCGTTAACGCATCATTTACCGAGTTTAATTTCGGCGGGGTATTTCAGGCCCGGTTACATTAGCGATTAACCCAACCTTCTTGCCTTGCCCCGTAATGTCTGCGAGGCGCCAAAGATCGCCCTGCGCACGGTGGAGTTGTCTGCGTTGAGGCCGGAAGCAAACGGGTTGCAAAAGCCCCTCCTGAGAGGTCTCTCGGCGATGAGCAGTTATGCGATGTCGGCAGTGGCTGAACTTGCGCCCGTAGAGCCGGCTATCCAGACGCAAGCCCTGCCCGACCCCGCCAAATTGCGCACGCAGTTTCATGAAGAATCCCAGGCGGCACGCCGCTCGGCGGCACGGCCAGGGCTCTACATCGCCGTCATCATCTACCTGCTGTTTGCCGCCACCGACATTCTGCTGGTGCCGGATGTCGCAGCCTACACCATCGCGGCGCGCTTCGCGGTCGGCGTGACGGCGCTTGTGACGCTGGAGACCCTGCTGCGCCTCGACGCGCCCACCAAATGGCTGGACATTACCTGCGCCGGCGCGATCATCCTCGGCTATATCGGCTGGCTGGTGCCGACGGCCGCCAGCGCCAATCATGAAAGCGTTTCGTACTATATGGTCTTCGGCACCATATTCATGATGAGCGCGAACCTGTTCTTCACGTTCCAGTTCAGCTTTTCCGTCATCACGTCGACGATCATCCTGCTGATCCTCTATGCGGTGAACTATTTCGTGCCGTCGACGCTGACCTACAAGCTGGTTTTCGGCGCCTTCTACATCTCCTGTTTCGTCTTCACCTCCTACATCAACTGGAAGCTGAACAGGGAACGCTACAACGTCTTCCTGAACGCACTGGAAGCGCGCAACCAGCACAGGGAAGCCACCGAGCGCGGAAAGGCGCTGCTGAAGCTTTCGCGCACCGATCCGCTGACCGGGCTGGAAAACCGCCGCGCCGTCGACGAGCGGCTGCGCGATCTGTGGGGCAGTTGGCAGCGCCATGGCAGAACCTTCGCGGTGCTGCTTATCGACGTCGATTTCTTCAAGCGCTTCAACGACTATTACGGCCACCAGAAAGGCGACCGCTGCCTGATGGAGGTTGCCGACAGCCTGCGTCACCTTGTGGAGCAGCACAACGCCTCGATCGGTCGCTACGGTGGCGAGGAATTCATCGTTCTGGCGCAGGCGAAAAGACATGAAGACGTCGTCACGCTAGCCGAGGACATCCGCCAGGAGGTGGAGGCGCTGGCGATCACCCATAATGAGCGCCGTGACGGGACACAGGTGGTGACGGTGTCGGTCGGCGCCGCTTTCACGCGCGACGAGGCCGGCACGAAGCTCGAGAAGATCATCCAGGAGGCGGACCGGGCGCTGTATCTGGCCAAGGCCGACGGCCGCAACTGCGTGCATCTGTTCGACCCGAACGATCCGCAGACCAGCGACGAGAGCGAGAATGTCGCCGCGCTTTTGAAGATCGCCATCGAGCGTGAGCTTATTTCGCTGGTCTTCCAGCCCATCATCAACATGCGCACCGGCAAGATCGAGGCGATGGAAGCCCTGATGCGGCTGACCATGCCGGACGGCACGGCGGTGCCACCGAGCCTGTTCATCCCGGTGGCGGAACGCACGGGGATGATCCTGGAACTCGGCCGCTGGGCGATCCGCACCGCCTGCCGCGAACTGATGTCCAGCGAGCACATCCGCACGATCAGCGTCAACGTTTCCCCGGTCCAGCTCAAGGCGCCGGGTTTCGCCGCTTCCGTGGCCGCCGCGCTCGGCGAGGCCGGCGTGACCGGCGACCGTCTCGCCCTCGAAATCACCGAGGGGCTGGAGATGGAGATGCACTCCGACGTGCTGCGCTGCATCAGCGACCTGAAGCTGCTGGGCATCAAGGTCTGGCTCGACGATTTCGGCACCGGTTTCGCCGGCCTCTCCTGGCTCAGGCTGATCGATTTCGACACGGTGAAGATCGACCGTTCATTCCTGCACGACTGCGTCACGCCGCGCGGACGCGCCATGTTCCAAGACATTGTCGAACTGCTCCGCAACCGCGGTCCGAAGATCCTGGTCGAAGGGGTGGAAAGCGAGGAGCAGTTGGAACTGCTCCGCAGACTCGACATCGATCACGCCCAGGGTTTCCACGTCGGCCGGCCGGCGCGGGCGGAGAGCCTGCGGCCCTTGTTCGAGGCGCCGAGGCGGCAGAAGACGGCGTAGCGACTACGCTCTTTATCCTGAGTTTCTTATGTCGAGCGTTGGTGCCGCCCCCACCCGCTTGTCGGCCCCCTCTCTGCGTGAACGGAAAGAGGAAGGCCGCCGCTAAGAATTGCCGATCGCCACCTTTGCGGAAAGGGCACCGTCGTCGCGGTCGGCCCCCTTCTCCGCCTTCACCGTGAGAAGTGCCCTATGAGGGCGGAACCAATGATCGACATCACCACCCTAAGCAAATAACACTGCCACCACTTGGACCGTCTTCCAGGAGCACCATTTCATGAAGCTCGCCCTCGCCGCCCTAGCCCTCCTGCTGCCTGCCCAGGCGCTCGCCCAATGCGCCATAACGGAACCCTTGCTTGCCCAGGCCTATCCGAACGGACAGCAAAGCGAGAACGGCGTGCTGGTCAAAGGCGGTGGTCGCACGATCCAGCCGCGCGACGTGGTGTGCAAGCCGTGGCCCTGGCGGCCCGAACTGATGCTGGCCGCCGTGCCGTTGGTCGAAACGAAATCGGCCGCCGCGGACGAGACCAAGGGCGATGTCGAGATCCTCGTCACCGATCCCGACGGCAAGCCGCTGGCGCGGCGGCTGGAGCGGGGCATGGCGTTCTCGGACGCGATCCAGTTCGGCGAGATGAGCCTCGATACCGCACGCTACGATGTCCGCGACGGCCTGCGCGCCTTTGGCCTGCGCACCGCGCAATATGGAAGTTCGCGGGTCAACCCTTATATGGAGCGGTCCCTGTGGCTCTACACTTTCGACAAAGGCCGCATCGAGCGCGTGCTGGACGGTCTGATCGTCGAGCGCAGCAATGGCGAAAACAACGGCGCCTGCGAAGGCGAAATCACCACGGTGAAGCGCACGATCGGACTTGGCCGCAAAGGCAAGCAGGGCTACCGCGATCTCAACGTGGAGCAGACCGCGACTCACGAAACGTCGAAGATGGTCGGAGATGAATGCTTGACCGACGAGCGGCCGGGAAAGACGGCAAAGATCGATCTGACCTTTGACAAGGGCCGCTATCGCCCGGGCACCGGCACCAAGCCTCGCAGCGGCGATATCGAGAAGGATCTTTTCTCCCTGATCCAGATCAAGGGGCGGTGAGTTCCGCTCTCAGGGGCGCGTATTGCGACCTGCAGACGCAGCGACCGAATTCATCACGGGTTGATTAGTCGGACAAAATGTGGTGGCTTCCGCGGCCATGAGAACAGCTTTGCTCACCGCGCTCGCCATCCTGGCGGCGAGTTCGACAGCCCACGCCCTCGACAGTCGCCTCAAAGCCGGATTGCTGAAACTCGACCCGCAGACGCGGCTGGAACAGCGCTGCGATGCAGAGGTGCTCGACCGGATCTCGCATGACGACCCGCACTACAAGGCCGACCGTGTCGTCGCCTATGCGTTTGGCCAGCCGGAAATGACGGATAACTCGATCAAGAGCAAAGTGGCTGCCTTCCGCAGCCGTGGCGAGTGGTACCGGCTGAAGTTCAAATGCGAGACAGCGCCCGATCACATGGAGGTGCTGAACTTCCGCTACCGCATCGGGGACAAGGTCCTCAAAGAGGATTGGGCGAAATACGATCTCTACCCGTGACCGGTGGCTCTGGCGCGTTCAGGCGGGAATGTAGCTCAACCTGAGGACATCCTCGCCGACCCGATCATGGGTCACAAGACGCAGCGGCGGCCGGGGTCCGGCAAAATATGGCGTGCCATGGCCAAGCACGACGGGATGCAGGTAGACCCGATACTCGTCGATCAGGCCAAGTTCGGTCAGGCTTCGCGCCAGATTCGGGCCGGCAATTTCGATCTCCCCGTCGCGCTCGTCCTTAAGCTTGCGGATCGCGCTGCCAAGGTCACCCTCGACGAGCATCGCGTTGGGGCCGACCGACTTCATGGATCGCGAGACGACCCATTTCGGCTGGTTTCGCCATGCGGCGGCGTAGGCCCGCCGCTCGGCATCCCACTCGGGATGGTCGTCGTCCCAGTAACGCATAATCTCGTACATCCGGCGACCATACACGCTGCCCGCCTGCCGCTGGGCCTCCCCAATGAAGTGGCGAAAGAGCGTAGGATCCGGCGCAAACCTCATATGATCGACGTAACCGTCCAGGGACTGGTTCATTCCGAACACGAGCTTGGCCATTACATTTTCCTCCCCGGGCGCGTCAAAGTCCGATTGCGCCATGCAATCGGTCTTAAGTTAAATCGACTGCTCTTATTCCGCAATCGGTTTGGAGCGCACGAAAGGAGAGCGCTGAGGCTCGATCGCCAGAATAGCTCCGGGGAGTTACGATGCGGGAGCCACCTCTTCCGCACCCGATTGTACATCCAGAATGAACTCGCGCATGAGCGCCGCGCATTCCTGATGATGCGTCTCCAGAAGCAGATGCGCCGCGTCGTAGATATGCATCTCGATCTGCTCGAGCTCGCGGGCATAGGCAAGCACCTCCTCGATCTCGAAATAGGGGTCGTGCCTGCCCAGAGCAGCAATGCGCGCGGCTGGTGTTTCCGATGATAGGCCGAGATGTCGGGAAAACGCGCGACGTAGCGCGCATAGTCCTCGAAGATGCGGAACTGGATGTCGACTAGGCCCGGCCGGCTCATCCGCTCCCAGTCGAGATGCCAGCCCTCGGGCGCGAACAGCGGCTTGAGGCGCTCCGGGATGGCGCCGACATAGGTATGGCGCACGCCCTCGAAATTCAGCCACTCCGGCAATTTCTTACGGTTCTCGGGCGTAGGATCCGCCCAGTAGGCCTTGTTGGCATCCCAGTCCGGGCCGAGGCCCTCCTGATGGGCATTGCCGTTCTGGATGATGAGGCCGAGCACGCGCTGGGGGCGCGCCATCGCCAGGTAGTAGGCGACCGGCGCTCCGAAATCATGGACGTAGAGGAAGAACCACTCCATCCCGATCTTCCGCGTCAAAACATCGATGGTCCGCGCCATGGCGTCGAAGGTGTATTCGTAATCGTCCGGCGCCTCGGTGAAGCCGAAACCCGGCAGATCCGGTGCAACGACCCGCGCCACCTCGGCCAGGGGGCCGATGACATGGCGGAAGCCGTATGACGAGCACGGTTGGCCATGCAGAAGCAGCAGGCCGGGCGCGCTACGCCGCCCGGCTTCGCGATAGAACAGGTCGACTCCATCCACCTTGACCGTGTGATGCCTGGCTTTCTGAATATTCAACATGGCCGTTCCTCCTCGGTTTGCCACTCCACACGAAACCCAATAAGATGCTTTATCAGGTTACATACCTGTAACCATATAATGGCCTTTAAGAGGTTACGTTCCTTGTTTGTCGATCATACGGCCTGGGTACCGGAGCACTTCATCGGCGGCCATCCGGCGCTCGACCTTGCGAACGCCGTGTTCGACCGGCGCAATCCGCCGCCGCACAATGAGCTGTTCAACTCGGCTGCGGACATCGGGAACTGGCTGTTCTCGGCCGGATTGGCCAATGAGACTGACGCGGCAGCGGTCGCCGAAATACGCGACCGGCACTTCCTCGGCGGCGTTCGCGACATCCGGGAGGCGTCCTACGCACTCTTTGCCGCGATCGCTGCCGACAAGGGAACCCCGTCGGAACCGCTCGGCCTTCTCTTCTCACACACCGCCAGCGGGCTGGAAGGCCGGCAGGTCGACTGGCACGGAACGCGGTTCGATCTCGCTTCCCTGCAATGGAAGGACCCTGCCCCGGTCACCGCATTCCTTGCACATCTGTCGATCGAGGCATTCTTCACACTGCCGCGCGCGAAGCTGCATGCATGCCCGCGCTGCGGATGGCTGTTCGTGGACACCTCGCGCGGCGGAAAGCGCCGCTGGTGCAACATGCGGGTGTGCGGAAATCGCGAAAAGATAGCCCGCCATCGCGGCCGCGATTAATAACACCCGGCGTCCCGCTCTTCCCGCTCAGGCACCGCAAGGCGCCGTTCTGCGGCCTTCCATTGCGGGCCTATGCGAACCGATAACCCGAAGTTACAAGGGCCACACGAGAGTCCACATATGTGATGAAGGTGACATGGTTCCCAAATCGCCGACTTTGAAAGATGTGGCGGCGCTGGCGAATGTGTCGCGTGCAACCGCTGCCCGTGCCTTGAACAGCTACGGTTACGTCGGTGACGAGACCGCCCAGAAAGTTCATGCGGCGGCGGAAAGGCTTGGTTATCGCGGCAACCGCCTGGCACAGGCGCTGCGCAACGGACAGTTGCCGATCGTCGGTTGCATCCTCGGCGATATCCAGAACCCCTTTTTCGCCCGGATCGCTCACGATATCGAGGCCTTTGCCCGCGAGTATGGCCATAACCTCGTCATCGGCAGCAGCGAAGAGGAACTTGAACAGGAGATCTCGCTCCTGGCGAGCTTGCGGTCGCTCTCCATACGAGGCTTCATCGTCGCGCCGACCTCCGCCAGTAACAACGCGCATCTGAAAGGTCTGATCGCCGAGAACGTGCCGCTCGTGCTGATCGACCGCGTGGCGGAGGGCGCCGATTGCGACAGCGTGGTCGTCGACAATGAGGGTGGAGCACGCAAGGCGGTCGAATATCTGATCTCGATGGGCCACCGCCGGATCGGGCTGTTGCAGGATGACATGCGCATCTTCACTTCGCGCGAGCGTATGAGCGGCTACCAAACCGCGCTCGGCGCCAGCGGCATTGCGCTCGATGATCGGTTGGTTTCCGTATCGCAATCAACGGTGGAGCATGCTGTCGACGCGACGATCCGTCTTTTCAGCCAGAAGACGCCGCCGACCGCGCTGTTCACCGTGGACAGCCTGATGACGCAGGGCGCGCTTCTCGCCTTCCGCTCCATGGGTATTTCCATTCCCCACGACGTGTCCTTGATCGGATTCGACGACTTCAATCTTGCGACATTCACCGACCCGCAAATCACCGTCGTCTCACAGCCGGTTTCGGAAATCGGGCGGACAGCAGCGCGGCTTTTGTTCGAGCGTCTCTCGGGCAAGATCGACGCCCCGCAAAAAATCCGCTTTGAAACCAAGCTGATAGTTCGTGGTTCAGTGAGCCGCCACAGCTCCGCCTGAGCGGCAGATACCCTCCCGACAATTTTTTTCGACCCTACTTGCCAGCACCGAATTCTTGTGCGCTAGATATATGTGAGATCGATCTCACATTGTCTCATTCATCATTTGCGCGAAGACGCCACCTCGCCTCGGAAGCGATTATGCGAAGCGCAAAACGGGAAGGTTCTACATGCTCAACTTCGATAGAGATCGCTTTGTGAGGATACAAAGCGGCGCAGTCGCCATAGCGCCGGACGTGCGTAATCTGATGCGCGATCTGCTGGCGAATGGCCTGGAACGCATTTTCTTCATGGGCACAGGCGGAGTGCAGTTCCTCACACAGCCGGCCATCGAGTTGGCGCGCAACGCGACGCTGTTTCCGGTGTCTGCCGCCTATTCGGCGCAGGTCGTTCTGGAGCCGCCAGCGGGCCTGGACGAAAAGGCGCTGGTCGTGTTGCCCTCACTTTCGGGCACCACCAAGGAAAGCGTGCAGCTTCTGTCGTTCCTGAAAGAACGCGGCGTCAAGACGCTGTCCCTGACCGGGCATAAGGATACACCGCTCGGCAGCGACGCCGACTACAACTTCACCAACTTCGCCGAGGACGACACATCGTCGGAATCCTTCTACCTCCAGACCTTCCTCATCGTGCTCGCCCTCCTGGCCGAACGTGGCGAGTACCCCGATTTCGACGCGACCGTGGCAGAACTGAAGCTGTTGCCGGAATTGCTTGTTTCGGTGAAGCAGGAATACGAAGCCGACGCTGCCGCTTTGGCTAAGGAGATCAAGGACGAGACCTATCACATCTTCACGGGCGCAGGCTCGGTATGGCCCGAAGCGCACTATTACGGCATGTGCATCCTCGAGGAGATGCAATGGATCCGCACCCGCCCCGTGCATGCATCCGACTTCTTCCACGGCACGCTGGAACTGGTGGAGCCAGGTGTCAGCCTCTTCGTCTTCAAGGGCGAAGATGCCTTCCGGCCGCTGACCGACAGGGTCGAGAATTTCGCCAAGCGCTATACCGATAAAGTGCGCGTGCTGGACGCCGCCGCGGTCTCGCTTCCCGGCGTCTCCTCCCGGACGCGGAGCCTCATTTCGCCGATCATCCTGGCAACGATGCTGGAGCGCCTGAGCGCCCATCTGGAGGTCCTGCGCGACCATCCGCTGACGACGCGTCGATACTACAAGCGCGTCGAATATTGAGGTTTCCGGTCCCGGTGCCGCCGGGCCGGGACCGATCCCAACCACGCCAAAAAACGAAAACAACAGAGAGGAACCCGAGAAATGAAAGCCACTATGTTCTTGAGCACGACGAGCCTTTCTTCGCTCATTGCCGCTGCGCTCCTCATGGGCAGCGTTGGTGCTGGGTCTGCCGCGGAGCCGGCTGTCGCCGATCCCGATGCGAAAGTCGATTATTCGGGCACGATCAGCGTGTTGACGAAGTTCGGCCTGCAGCAGCTCTCTCCCTTCTTCACCGATGCGGCCAAGCAATATGAAAAGCTTCATCCCGGCGTGAAGGTCGAGCTCATCCAGGAGAGCGACGACAGCGTGAAAGGCAAGACGAAAGCGCTCGTCGCATCCAATTCGCTGCCGGACGTCTACTTTACCTGGACGGGAAGCTGGGGCGAGAACTTCGTGCGGGGCAAGCGCGCCGTCGATCTTACACCGGTGATCGGGCCTGACACCGAATGGGGCAAGACCCTGGCTCCCGCCGCTGTCTCTGCCTTCCAATATGGCGGCAAGCTCTACGGCATTCCTCTTTATCTCGATGCCAAGTTCATGGGCTACAATAAGAGCCTGTTCAAAAAAGCGGGTGTTGCCGAGCCCAAGACCTTCGAGGATCTGCTGAGCGCCTGCGCGGCGCTCAAGAAGTCCGGTGTCACGCCGGTTTCGTTCGGCAACAAGGAAGGCTGGCCGGGCGTTCACTATGCCGGGCAGCTGCTTGCCTACAACGTACCGCAAGCCACCCTCGAAAAGGACTTCGTGCCGGCCACGGCCGAATATACCGATCCCGGTTATGTCGCCAGCCTGAAACAGTTCAAGCAGATCGTCGACGAATGTTCGGACGGATCGGGCACGAACGGTGCCTCCTATGCCTCGGCCCTGCAGCAGTTCAGCAATGGCAAATCCGCCATGTACTACCAGGAGATCATCGAATTCGATCAGGCGACCGCCGATGGCGCGTTGAAGCGAGAGGACTTCGGCTTCTTCAAGCTGCCGGTGCCGAAGGACGCCAAGGGCGATGTCAAGGCCATCGAAGGCGCGCCAGAGGGCTACATGATCAACACGGCCTCGAAGAACATCCCGCTCGCCATCGATTTCATGCGCTTTGTCACCTCCGCTGAAAACGGCAAGGTCTTGTCGGCGCCTCCCTACGGCCAGCCGAGCGCCACGGTCGGCGGCTATTCGGCTGATAGCATGAACCCGGCGGTGGTCGACGGGCTGAAGGTGATCGCGGATTCCTCCTATCTCATGCCCTGGCTCGACACGGCCAATCCCCCGCGCGTGGCGGCAGCGTGGCTCTCCGGTCTCCAGGCGCTGGTCGGCGGCTCGATGACGCCGGACGAGGTCATGGAGCGGGTCAAGGAAGCTGCGGCCTCCTCCAAGTAACGGTCCCCTCGATGACGGTCACAACGCAAAAGGGCGACGCCATCAAAACGGGCCTTGCCCGGCCGGACCGGTCCCAATGGGACCGGCTCGGCCCACTCTCGGCGATCCTGTCGTTCCGCTGGATCCTGGTCGCCTTCGTCCTGATCCTCTGGTTCGTCTACTATCCGATCATCGACAACTTCGTCGTCAGCACGAAAAACCAGGATATCTTCACCGGCGAAACCTCTTTTGTCGGGCTCGACAACTACCGCCGCCTGCAGGGCGATCCCGTCGTCTGGACGGCGATCGTCAACAACACCCTCTATGCCGTCATCTCCGTCGTCTTCCAGGTTTTCGGCGCCTTCGTGCTGGCGGCGCTCATCGAGGGGCTGAGCGAAGAGCGATGGCGCCGGTTCTGGCGCGCCGTCTACTTTGTGCCCTCTGCCATTTCGATCACCGTCACCGGCCTGCTTTTCTACTTCATCTATCAACCCGACATCGGCCTCCTGGATTCGGCGTTGACCCATATCGGGCTCTCGGACTGGTCGCGCGCCTGGCTCGGCGAGGAACAGACAGCCATCTACGCCATCATCGCGATGAGCCAGTGGCAGGGTTTCGGCTATTCGACCTTGTTGTTCGCCATCGCCATCCAGAAAATTCCTCGCGAACTCTACGACGCGGCGATCATGGACGGAGCCGGGATCTGGCGACGTCTCTGGAACATCACCTTCCCGCTTACCCGCGAGATGACCGGCCTCATGGTGATCGTCACCATCACCGGCGCGTTCCAGGTCTTCAACGAGGTCATGGTGATGACCGGCGGCGGGCCGAACAACAGCAGCCAGGTTCTCGGCACCTGGCTCTATCAGCAGGGTTTCATCGAAAACGACTTCGGCTATGGAGCGGCCATCGCCTCGGTCATCTTCGTCATCACACTCATGACCGGCTTCGCGCAGCTCTGGTACACCAAAAGACGGAGGGTAGAGCTGTGAACGGCGCTCGTCATGCTCCCGAAGCGGAGCGTACAGACTTCCTCGCCGTGCTGGCGAAAGTCTGCCTCGTCACCTTCCTCACGAGCCTTGGCATCGTCGTTCTTTATCCGCTGCTCTGGATGGCGCTGAACGGCTTCAAGACCAATGCCGAGATCTTCGGCAATCCGTTCGCGCTGCCGAGCGGCTTCGGTGTCGCGAACTACATCTCGGCGTGGAACCAGGGCATCCGGAATTACATCGCCACGAGCGTCATCGTCACGGTCGGATCGGCCATCTGCACCGTGCTGATCAGCGCCTGGACCGCTTATGGCCTCACCCGATCGAAGCTGCCGGGAAAGCCGTTCTTCGTCGGCATCGTGCTGGGCGGGCTCATGCTGAGCCCGACGGTCGCCGTCATCCCGCTCGTGCGCATGATGCAGGATCTCGGTCTCTACAACACCTACTGGGCGCTGATTATCCTCTACACCGCTTTCCGCATTCCTTTCACGACCTTTCTCATCCGCGCCTACATGCTCGGTCTGCCGCGCGATCTCGACGAAGCCGCCATCATGGACGGCGCCAGTGAACGCCAGATTTTCTGGAAGGTGACGCTGCCGCTGTGCAAGCCGATCCTGGTGTCCTGCGTGATCCTGCACGTGCTGTTCGCATGGAACGAATATCTCTTCGCAATGATCTTCACCAGCGGAGCGGACCTGCAGACGCTGCCCGTGGGGCTCACCTCCATCATGGCGAAGCACGGCACGAATTATGCCGTCGTCTTCGCCGCGATGACGCTCTCGGCACTTCCCATCGTCATCACCTTCTTCGCGGCCCAGCGCTTCTTCATCCGGGGTCTCGCCGAAGGCATCGGAAAATAGGGCGAGGATCTTGAAACGCAAACAGCTCATCGGTGCGAATTTTTCCTTTCAGCACCACCCCTTCCGCTGGACCGTCGAGCGCCTGCGCGCCATGGGGTTCGACCGGATGGAACTGTGGGGCATCGCACCGCATCTCGATCTTTTCCACGACAACCGGGCGCGGCTCGCCGAGGTAAAGGCGGTTCTCGACGACAACGGCCTTTCCGTCCGCTGCTTCACGCCCGAGCAGGTTCTGTACCCGATCAACATCGCCTCGGGGGACCCCGCCTATCGCGAGGCGAGCGTAGAGCGCTTCATGCAGGCAGCCGAGATCTGCGCGGAACTCGGAGCAAAATATCTGTTCCTGACGCCGGGGCGCGGGTTCGAATGCGAAAGCCGGGAAACCGCATGGCGGCATTCGGTCGACTCGATCAATCGGATCGCGGCGCATGCAAGAACGCTCGGCGTCTCCTGCCTGCTCGAGCCACTCCAGCGTCTCGAGAGCAACATCGTCACCAACGCGGACGAGCTTCACACCTTCTGGCGCGCGATCGACGGCGACGACACCGATATCGTTCTCGACCTCGTTGCCATGGCGACCGCAGGCGACAGCGTAGGAGGCTATTTCGAGCGTTTTGGAAAACGCGTCGCGCACGTCCATGTCGTCGACGGGACGCCGGCGGGCCACCTGGCTTTGGGGGACGGCACCCTGCCGCTCGACGGTTATCTTGCAGACCTTCGCGCACAGGGCTTCGCGGGCACATTGACCTTCGAGCCCTTCGGAAACGGCTCCTATGCACTCGATCCCGTCTCCGCCTGGCGGCGATGCCTCGACGCGGCTGCGCCCCATTTCACCCAGGCAGACGAAGAATGAAGAAGGCCAGCCCCAAACTGGTTGCCGTCGGGGACAATTGCCTCGACGCGTATCTGGGCAAAGGTTTCGTCACCGTTGGCGGCAATGCGCTCAATGTCGCCGTGCAATGGCGGCGACTGGGCTTGAATGCACGCTATTTCGGCGCGCTCGGGCCAGATGCGGAAGCCGAGATCATGCTCGGTGCCATCGCGGAGGCCGGCCTCGACCGAAACGACATCGAAATACGCCCGGGCGCATCGGCCGTAACGCTGCTGGCGGATGATGCCGGCGAGCGGCGTTTTCTCCTGGAGTCCCTCGGCGTGGGGGAAGATTACGTCCCCAACCTTGAACGCTACCAGGCGCTCCGGGAGGCGGACTGGGTGCATCTCGGCACGAATGCGAGCGATCGGCTGGTCCGTCGGCTTGTCGCCGATCGCATACCCTTCAGCGTCGATGTCTCAACCCGACATTTCGACCTGCCCCTCGATGGTGTTCCTCTGGTTTTCGCCTCGGGTCCGGACGACCCGGACGAGGCGGTCGAACCACTGATCGCACGGTTCGAGGCGGCGGGCGCGCATGAAGTCGTGGTCACCTGCGGCAAGCGCGGTTCCTTCCATGGCATGGATGGCAAGGTGGTGAGCGCGCAGTCGGTACCGGTCGCCGTCGTCGACACCTGCGGCGCCGGCGACAGTTTCATCGCGACGTTCATCGTGTCGCGCTTCTTCGAGGGCCGGTCCGCACAGGCCGCTCTCGAGCGCGCCGCCGCCAGGGCATCCGAAACCTGCACCCACCTCGGCGGCTTCCCCCAGCCCATCAGGGCGATCCCGCAATGGCTGCTGGAAAAATATGACGACGTCATCCGCACCGCAGGCGAGGCAGCAACATGAACACGATAACGATGAGGCCGCCTGTTGCGGCAGCGCCAAGCGACCGTTCCTTCTGGCTCCAGAGCATCGGCGCCGACGCCGAAACATTGCCTTTGCAGGACAGCGCCGACTGCGATGTTGCGATCGTCGGCGGCGGATATGCCGGCCTTTGGACGGCGCTTCGGATCAAGGAGCAGTCACCGCAGACGCGCATCACCATTCTCGAGGCGGACTTTTGCGGTTCAGGTGCCTCGGGCCGGAACGGCGGCCAGGTCCATAGCTGGTTCGCCGAGATCGATCTGTTGAGCGCGCTTGTCGGCCAGGACGAGGCACTGATGCTGTGCCGGGCGACGGCCGATGCCATCGAAGAGCTGAACGGCCTGCAATCCGCTGGCACCATCGACATGGAGCTGAGGCTGGACGGCTGGCTTTGGACAGCGAGCTCGACTGCCCAGGAAGGCGCATGGGCGGCCGCCGCAGACCTCTGCCGCAGGCTCGGCGAGGAGCGCTTCTGGCTGCTCGAACGCGCCGACATCCTGCGTCGCACCGGATCCGATGCTTCTTATGTCGGCATCGTGGAAGAAAGGGCGGGAACGGTGCAGCCCGCCAAGCTGGCACTCGGTCTGCGCAAGCTCGCACTCGCCCGAGGAGTGGTCATACACGAGCGCAGCCCGGTCCTCGAAATCGCTCCAGGCGAGCGGCCACAATTGCGCACGGCGAGCGGTTCGCTGACCGCAGGCAAGGTGGTTCTTGCCGCCAATGCCTGGCTTTCTGCCATTCCGGAACTGCACCCCTATCTTTATGTGGTCAGCAGTCAGGTCATCGCGACCGCTCCTGCGCCCGACATTCTCGACAGGATCGGTTGGACGGACGGGGCCTCGATCTGCGACGCTCAACATCACGTCCTCTACTACCAACGCACCCCCGAGGGCGTGGTCATCTTCGGGCGGGGCACCGGCGGCATCGCCTATGGCGACCGTATCGATGCCCGTTTCAACCGCGGCATCGATGGTGGCGCGGACAACATGCGGGAACTGCACCGGGTCTATCCGCAGTTGAAGGATGTGCCGGTGCTGTACGACTGGAGCGGCCCGATCGACTGCACGGCGCAGCATCTGCCGGTTTTCGGTCACCTGAAGGATCACGCAAACATCTTCTATGCCATGGGATTCAACGGTACCGGCATCGCGCAAGCGCCGGTTGCCGGCCACATCATGGCCAGTCTTGTTCTCGGTCGCAACGACACGTGGAGCCGTTGCGGCCTGGTCGGCATCGACAAGCGCAGCCGGCTGCCACCCGAACCACTTCGCTACCTCGGCGCCCGCGTTGTGCGGAAGGCCATCCGGCGCAAGAACGATCTCGAAATCGTCAACAAGAGGCCGGATCCGATAACGCGGTTCCTGGCCGGGCTCGCCCCCTGACCGTGCAACCCGCAATCAACAACGGACCGAAACCATGGCCGATCTGTCGCTAAGAAACATCCGCAAGGCCTATGCCGATTTCGAAGTCCTGCATGGGATCGATCTCGAGATAAGCTCGGGCGAGTTCATCGTCTTCGTCGGCCCTTCAGGCTGCGGGAAGTCCACCTTGCTGCGCTCGATCGCCGGTCTCGAAACCATCACGTCTGGCGATCTGATCATAGACAACGAACGAATGAATGCCGTCGCGCCGTCCAAGCGCGGCATTTCCATGGTGTTCCAGTCCTATGCGCTCTATCCGCACATGACCGTCTTCGAAAATATGGCTTTCGGGCTGCGCATCGCGGGAACGCCGAAGAGCGAGATCGATGAGCGGGTGCGTAGGGCCGCCGAAATCCTTCAGCTCGACAAATACCTGCACCGCCAACCCAAGGCGCTCTCGGGTGGCCAGCGCCAGCGCGTGGCGATCGGCCGTGCCATCGTTCGCAATCCGCGGGTCTTCCTATTCGACGAACCGCTCTCCAACCTCGACGCGGCGCTTCGCGTCGGAACACGCATCGAGATCGCAAAGCTGAAGCGAAGCATGCCCGACACGACGATGATCTATGTCACCCATGACCAGGTCGAGGCGATGACGCTTGCCGATCGCATTGTCGTCTTCAACGATGGGCGCATCGAACAGGTGGGCACGCCGACCGATCTCTATCGGAAACCTGCCAACCTGTTTGTGGCCCAGTTTATCGGCTCCCCAGCCATGAACATCCTGAAGGGCAAAGTCGTCGAGCGTTCGAAAACGTCGGCGCGTTGCCTGCTCGACTGCGGCGTTTCTTTCGAGACGGAGGTGGAACCGGGCAGGCTTTCCCAGGGCGAGGCGATCAGCGTCGGGATTCGTCCGGAAGATGTGGAGCTTCACGACGGGACTGCGACCGATCTGGCATTCACCGGTTCCATCGATCTTGTCGAACATCTCGGCGAGGTACAGATCCTTTATCTTGATCTGCCCGACATTCGTGAGAAATTCCTGATGAAGGCGGGAGGTCAGAGTACTTTCGAGCGCATGCAAGGCATTTGTTTCACGGTTCGCCGGCAAAACCTTCATATCTTTGATAGCAGCGGAAATGCGGTGCGCGGCGAGCGCTGAGTTTGCAGCCATAGATCGGCGGCGGCAGCCTTAGCTTCTGCGGCGATGCCGCACAGTCTCCAGTCGCAAGATCGTGGCAGGCACCCCTTGCTTTCGCCAAGACGGCGCTCGTTCCCATGGGAGCGATTAGGCCGCTTGCTGTCCAAGATGCTCAAGGTTGCGAGAGTGCTTGGGCCGCGATCGACACGTCTTACCCAGACGGGATCACTCGCCGGTTCGCGATCCCTTCGCCGCCAGAGTGCGCAATACGTCCCTCGGCCTCAGATCAGAACGTCTTGCCAAGATTGATCAGGAAGCCGTTGTCGGTGTCACCATTGCTGCCGAACAGGCCGCGATATTCGAGCCGCACGCCGAAATCCTGTGTCGTCTGAATGTTCATCCCCAGGCCGAGCATGAAACGATCGCGGGCCGATCCATCGATGGAGGTATGGTAGAACGGTCCGCCGAACATATCGGCGTAGTTCATGGTGATCCCGCTCTCGCCCTGGAAGTCATGCTGATATTCCAGCCGCAGCTGTGGCGAGATCACGCCGAAGCTGACGGGGAATTTGTAAGCGAGCCGGAGGCCGAGATTCCCGGTGAAGGTATCTATCTCCTGTTCACCGTAGTGAAGCGCCGATGACGGATCACCGTCTTCGGTGAAGGCATCAAGCGTCGCACGTGCCATGTCCAGCCGCGCATAAGGCGAGATCTGCCAGTTTTCGACCTGATATTTTGCGCCTGCCGAAACGGAGGCAAACCACTGGCCGCCATCGCGATCGCCCGTGGCAAAGCCCCCGCCTGATGTCAGGAAGCGCTTCGAGTCGAATGAAAGCCATTGATATCCGACCAGGCCGTCGATGAAGTAATTCTGGCCGGGATGGTAGCTTGCATAAAGGCCTGCCGTGTAAGCCTTGCCGGTACTGCGGCTGCCATTGTCACCGATGTCGCTGACATCGCGACCGTAGCCTACGCCGAGGCCCAGCGCGAAGGCGCGGCTGAAGCGGTAGTCGATGCCGCCGCTGAGCCCCGTTGTCTCGAACTTGTAGCCGTCATCGCCCTCCCGGTCGCCGACGTTGATCGAGCCGCCCGTCCAGATCGTCACCTTGCTGTGGCCGAAGCTGCCGGTGCCGAGACCGCCGGGCGTGCTCGCCGTGGTGTTGTCATCGAGGAAGGATTTGAACGGCAAGTCGCGGTCAGCCGCCTTGCGGCTGCCGCAGATTTCGCCGTGGGGCACCAGATCATCCTTGCCGCACGTGCTTGCAAAGGAAAGCACGATGCCTTGGACGAAGGCTAGCGTGTCGGTGGGTTCCTGGCCGGCGCTGCTGTCATGCAGGCCTTCCAGCCGCTGCTGGAAATTGCCGATCTGCGAGGTGGCGAAACGGCGTGTCGCGGCCGTCTCTGCGTTGAGGATGCCCATGACTTCGCTGTCTTGGGTGGGATCGGGACGCGCCTCGACATTGATCGTGATCGCGGTCACCGTCGAAGTGGCATAGGCGTTGCTCAGCGTGAACGTCACCATGACGGTACCTGAAAAGGTCGTCGGCGGTGTGAACGTCATCTGATAGCCGTTGAGCGACGTCGTGCCTGACGAGGACGGAGGCACCGAGACCAGGCTTGCGCCGGTGAACGGCCCACCGCTGGCGTCCTTTGTCAGATCAACGACCACGGCCTTGCCCGATATCGTCGTGACATTTTGCGCGACCGCAACCGGGCGCGGCCTGACATTGATGGTAACCGTGGCTGGAGCCGTGGTCCCGCCAGGGCCTGTCGCCGTATATTGCAATTGGTCGGACCCGGCGAACGATGCCCCCGGCGTGTAAACGATATCGGTGCCGCTCAGCGTGGCGGTGCCGTGCGTCGGTGCGCCGAAAATCGCAACCGAGGTGATCGTTCCAGTGTCGTTGCTGAGCACGTTGATGGTAACAGGCTGCCCACTGAGCGTATCGGCTGTATCGGGATTGGCAATCGGTGGATTGCTTCCAACATCCAGCGTGTAGGCGATGGATCCGGTGAAGCCAAAACTGTCTGTCGCGGTCACGGTGAAGCTGGACGATCCGACGGTCGTGGGCGTTCCCGAAAGCGCGCCTGCCGGCGAAAGTGAAATCCCGGGCGGCAGGGCGCCACCGGTGACCGCAAAGCTGTAGGGGCCCGTCCCGCCGCTGGCTGTAAGTGTCTGGCTGTAGGCGACACCATACTGACCTTGTGCAAGGGTTGCCGGCGCAAGCGTTATGCTTGGCGCGGCGATCGTCAGCGAATAACTCGCGCTTCCGCTGCCCGGGGTGCCGGAGGTGCTGTCTGTCGCCGTCACCGTGAAGTTGAAATTGCCGGCAGCAGTCGGGATACCGGCAAGCGCTCCCGTCGGCGAAAGCGTAAGTCCGGCGGGCAGTGCGCCCGCGGTGATGGCAAAGCCGTAGGGAGCATTGCCGCCGCTTGCCGTCAATGTCTGGCTGTATGCATTTCCGGCGGTACCGGCTGGAAGACTGGTCGGCGCCAGGGTCAAGCCCGGCGAGTCGACCGTCAGATTATATGCACGCGGCCCCGTCTGGCCATTGCTATCGGTGGCCACGACGGTGAAAGCAAAGGTGCCGGACTGCGTTGGCGTGCCTGAGAGCACGCCTCCCGCGCTAAGCGACATTCCGGCAGGCAAGCCGGCCGGATTTGTCGAGAAGGTGTATGGCGCGATGCCGCCGGATGCGGTGATCGTGGCCGAATATGGCGAACCAGCGGTGGCGTTCGCCAAGGTTGTGGGCGCCAGCACGATGGAGGACGTTGCGACCTGCATCACGTAATTCTGTGTTCTGGAAAAGGGCGAACCAGTGCCGGTGCTGCTGTCCGTGGCGCCTACCGAGAAGGTGAAAAATCCCGTCGCGGACGGCGTCCCCGAGAGCACGCCTGTCGCAGCGTCGAGCGAGAGGCCTGCCGGCAGCGCTCCGGCGTTGACGCTGTAGGTATAAGGCGCCGTGCCCCCGGAGGCGGTGTATTGCTGGCTGTAGGGTGCGGCATAGGTTGCATTGAGTGTTCCCGCGGGCGGGGTCAGGGCAAGCGTCGGCGCGCTGACGGAATGGGGGAAGTTCTGAGAAATCGGAACAGGGCCGGTTCCGGTGCTGCTGTCGGTGCCGGTGACTACGAGATTGAAACTACCGGCCTCGGTCGGCGTCCCGGATACGGTGACACTGTTGGAAGTCGTGCCGGTGATCGAAAGTCCGGCAGGCAAGCCGCCCACCGTTAACGTGTATGGCGCCGCACCGCCGGATGCGGTGAAGGTCTGGGTGTAGGCAACACCGATCTGCGCCGTCGAGGGGCCAGACGCATTGACGGTTATTGTGGGGTCGCCGACCGTAACGCTCGCGGTGGCCGGGGCGGAGGTGCCAGCGGAATTGGTCGCCGTGTACGTGAAGGAATCCAGCCCGCGGAAGCCCGGATTGGGCTGATAGGTGACCGAAGTTCCGCTTGTAATGGCCGTGCCGTTGCCTGGCCCAGTCCCGATAGCGACGGAAGTCGGGGCGCCGCCGGTGATGTTGAGCGTGATCGGATTGGCGCCGCTGCCATAAGCGACGGTGGCCGAGACCGGGTTGGCGACAGGGGGAACGTCGTCGATTGCCAGACTGTAGCCGCGCGGCGCGCTGTTATAGGGGCCGCTTCCGGTGCTGCTGTCTGTCGCGACAACCGCGAAGTTGAAAGTGCCGGCAGCGGTCGGCGTGCCTGAGATGGTACCAGTCGATGCCGACAGCGTGGTCCCTGGAGGGAGAGCGCCCGCCGTGACTGAATAAGTATAGGGTGCCGTGCCGCCGTTTGCCGAGGTGATCGCTGCCGAATAGGCAACGCCTATCGTGCCATTGGCAAGCGTTGTCGTCGGCAATGAGACGGTCGGCGGTGCGATCGTCAGCGAATAGGCTTGGGTCCCGCTGTAAGGTCCGGGCGCGCCGCTGGAATCTGTTGCGCTCACGGTAAAGTTGAATGTTCCGCCGGCTGTAGGCGTACCGGACAGTGCGCCCCCCGGGGACAGTGCCAGTCCTGCCGGAAGCGCTCCGGCGCTGATGGAATATGTATAGGGAGACGTGCCGCCGCTGGCGCTGAGGCTGGTGCTGTAAGCCGATCCGACAGCGCCGTTCGGCAGCGTTGACGGCGCAATGACGATGGCGGGCGCGGCGCTGATGACGACGGTTACCGTGTGGGTTTTCAACCAGACGCCGCCGGTCGAGATCGTGGTGCTGTCCTGCACCCTTATCGTGAAGGTGTAGCTGCCCACAGCACTCGGCGTGCCTGAAAGCAGGCCGGTGCCAGACAGGCTCAACCCCGGGGGCAAGGGCCCTGTCTCAACCGTGTAGGTATAGGGCGCAGTGCCTCCGCTGGTGGTGAATTGCTGGCTGTAGGCAATCCCCTGGGTGCCCCCGTCCGGGTTCGCCGGCGAGACGACCAGCGTCGGCCCTGGAACGATGAAGCCGTAGCTCTTGTCTGCCGTGAGCGGCGTAGGCGAGGTCGAATCCGTTACGTGAACGGTGTAGTTGTAGGGACCCGAGCCGGTCGGCGTACCGGAAATCCTGCCGTTTGCCGCAAGGCTCAGCCCGGGCGGCAAGCTGCCGCCACCATCGCTATAGGTATAGGGCGCGACCCCACCGGCGGAAGACAGTGTCTGGTCGTAGAAAACGCCGATCTGGGGCGTTGGCAGGTTCGCCGGAGTGACGGTGATGGGCGAGGCGGCGGGCGTGATGGTCACGTTGACCGTCACGACACCCGCGGAAGCATCCTCGAATGTGAAGGTGTCCGTTGTGGCGCCGTCCCCATTGTTGACATAGGTCAGCAAGCCTGCGGACGCGTTGTCGATGGTGACGTGGCCGTGGGCTGGCTGCACCACTTTGTCCTGGGGGTTGGTTCCGAACGGGTCGCAAGACGACGCATCGATTTGCCTGCTGCCGCCAGACGCTACGGTTATAGCGATGGGAGCGGGGCAGCCGAGCGATGGGGCGGCCTGCGCGGAGGATGGAGCCAGGGCTGCAAGGCCAGCAAGGGCTAGCACAGCCAGCCACAGCACGATGCCGCTTGCCAGTACATGCGCAGGCACAGCGCGATACTTTGCCCCCCAGATCAATGCATGCCCCCCAATGCCGGAATTTTTACGCTCTAGTGCCGAAAAGCTGAATTCGACTTTGTCAAATGGATCGCTGACTTCGCAATGCCGGTACGATTTCTGTGCAGGCTTCCCCGATGAAGTAGATCGCGACTCTTCTTCATGTCGATCTCAAGCGAAAAACACACTTGCACAATTTTTAGATCGTGAGCAATCTCTAATGTAACATCGGGCATTTGAAGAGTTGGGGGAACCAATGGCCGAAGTTTTCCTCGGGCAGATCATGATGACGGGTTTTGCTTTCCCGCAAAAGGGTTTCGCCTTTTGCAATGGATCGCTGATTTCGATCGCCCAGAACCAGGCGCTGTTCTCGCTTCTCGGCACGATGTATGGCGGCAATGGCACCACGAATTTCGCCTTGCCCAATCTGCAAAGCCGCACGCCGGTCGGGGCCGGGCCGTCGGTCGATCCGGCATGGCAGCCTTCGCCCTATACGGTGGGAGATATCGGCGGGACCGAGAATGTCACCTTGCTGGTCCAGCAACTGCCTGCACACAACCATGTTGGCAACGCGGCCACCACGGCGGGCGCGGGCCGCAATCCCAACAACGCGCTCTATGGTGCCACCACGAATCCCATCTATGCCGCACCGGGTGGCCGCGTGGTTACCTTGGCGGCTCCGACCGTTACTTCCGTGGGTGGCACCCAGCCGCACCCGAACATCCAGCCTTACGAAACGATCAACTACAACATCGCGATGGCCGGTATCTATCCGTCGCGCTCCTGAATTCCGCCAGCCAGCACAAATCCTGCAGGGAGATCATCGATGAGTGAGCCCTATGTCGGCGAGATCCGGATGTTCGGTTTTCCTCGCGTACCCACTGGTTGGCTGCCCTGTACGGGAGGGCTGTATGCGATTTCGCAATACGACGCTTTGTTCAACCTGATCGGGACCACCTATGGTGGCGACGGCGTGGTCACGTTCGCCACTCCCCAGCTTTCCGGCCGCGTGCCGATACATCAGGGGACCGCGACTGGCCTATCGAGTTACGTCATCGGCCAGATGGCGGGAACTGAATCGGTGACCCTGCTGCCGACACAGATACCGCAGCACAATCATTCGATGACCGCGACACCTTCGAGCGCCAATGCCACGTCCGTCAGCACGACGGTGCAGCTTGGCGCCGTCACGAGCGACACGATGTACGTGACCGATATAACCGGGGCGACATCCTTCATAACCGCTCCCCAATCGACACAACCCAGCGGGGGGAATTCACCTCACGACAATACGATGCCGACCTTGACGGTACAGTTCTGCATTGCCTGGGCGGGAATTTACCCGATGCAGGGCTAAGCCGTGCCTCAAGGCCACAACGGAACCGGTTCGCCATGAAGATCGCAGGAATGTCCCAATGACCACGCCATTCATCGGTGAGATACAGATTTTCGGTTTCAACTTCGCTCCGCGCGGTTGGGCGTTCTGCAATGGTTCGCTTGTTCCGATCCAGCAGTATTCGGCGGTATTCGCATTGTTGGGTGTCAATTACGGCGGCAATGGCACGACCAACTTTCAGCTGCCCAATTTCACCAACCGCGCCGGCTGCAATCAAGGTCAGAGTCCAGGGCTGACGCTCCGCACCATCGGCGAAACGTTCGGCGAAAACAGCGAGACGCTGACGGTGACCGAGATGCCCGCGCACATGCATCAGCTTACGATCTACAATCAGAGCGATCCGGCTAAAAAAGCAGCGACCCCCTCGGATGGCAATTCCTTGACGTCGCCGGCGAACACCAGCGCCTTTGTCGCGGGCGCGCCGGTGAGCGCCCAGTTCATACCCAACATGATAGGTTTCACGGGCAGCAGTCAGCCGCACGAGAACCGGCAGCCCTACCTTGCGGTGAATTACTGCATAGCGCTGTCGGGCGTTTTCCCCACCTTCGACTGATGGTGCTTATCGGTGCGGAGCAATTGCCGGCATTCCCTTCCGGAGCAAACTCGCGGCTGAAGCTGCCTCGTGGCGCATCGCGAGCCGCCACGCCTGAAGATGTCGCATTCCTGCGGCGCCTCTATTGGTCTTTCCGCATGGAGGAGATGGACCCTGTGCCGTGGCCGCCGGAGGTGAAACGAGCGTTCATCGACCAGCAGTTCGACTTGCAACATCGCTATTATGTGGCCAGGTTCTCAAGTGCGGACTTCCTGATCCTGCTGGAAGGCAGTGAGCCGATCGGACGCCTCTATGTCGATTCCAGCGCCGAGCAATGGCACCTCATCGATATTGGTTTCCTGCCGCAGTGGCGCAACCTCGGCAAAGGCGAGGCCGTTCTGAAGACGATGCAGCGCAAGGCCAGAGCCCATTCGGTTTCCGGCATAAAGCTCCATGTCGAGCGTCGAAATATCCGCGCCCAATCGCTTTATCGCCGACTGCGTTTTCGTGAAACCGACGCCGGCGACACGCACATCCAGATGCAATGGTCGGAAGTCTGAGTTTTCGCTTCGCCAGCGCGTCTTAATTGAAGATCGCCTGATAGACGATGCCTTCCTTGTCCCGTGCGACCGGAACGAGAAAGATGTCCATCTGGCCGAGCGTGGAATTCTTCAGCTTGTAGAGTTTTTGAGGCAGGACGACTTGCGAACCGCTTCGGAACATCAGCGAGAAAGGCGAGCGCCGCATGCCGGGAAAGCCCGTTTCCGGCAGAGGGCGAGCCTCTGCCAAGGTAAGCGCGACCGAACTCTCGCCGAGCTCGAGGTCGAACGCACTGCCGACACAGCCGGCGAAATGGCCGAGCGTTACAATTTCCATGGTTCCGCCCCCTCGTGGCCAGGACGTGAAGTCGCGGCTTTCCCGCGAAACGTTCAGCTTTCCGGCTTGCCGACTCAACCCGAAGACTCGTCGGCATCTTTCTTGAGGCGATCGAGCCTCAATCCAAATCCCGCGAACCGATGCTCCAGTATTTCGCGTTTTGAACCGTCACTCAACGTCTGACATTGGCGCCACGGCAGAGTTTTTCACAGTTGGCCGTCCTGCAAGCGGAGTGCTTCCGGGGCTCTCAATTGCATTGAGCGAGCGTCTACCGACAGATCGCTTGTCGCTCAACCAAAGCTTTGCCGCACTCCAGTCGCGGCCCTCGGTAGGTTGTCACGCTGATTTCGGGATACAAGTGCCTAAATTTGACGTTGTCCTATCCACTATACAGCCAGCGCGCCGATTCAGGGTAAGAATGGCTCACCGCACCGGATTTGAAGCTTGACCCCATGATGACCTCTTCCCTGATCACCGCCCGGCTGGCGACCGTCGCCACGATGATCGCCGCGATTGTCGTTCTCTATGTGGGCAAGGAGCTGCTGCTGCCTCTCGCAATCGCGGTGTTGCTGACATTCGCACTGGCTCCGATCGTATCCTTCCTCAGGAAAATGAAGCTGCCGCGGTTGGCGGCCGTGATCGGAGCGGTTGCCTTCGCCTTCGCCGTCATGTCGATCTTCAGTCTCATCGTCGCCGCCCAGGTCAGCCAGGTCGCGGGGGACATTCCGAAGTACCAGTCGAATATCGTGGAGAAGATCCGGGTCTTGAAAGAGACCGGGTCGGAAGACGGCATCATCAGCCGCCTCGGACGCGTGTTCGAGCGCGTGAACAACGAAATCAACGAATCGGCTTCTCCGGCAACCGCGGCGAATGCGCGTGTCCAGGGCGAACAGAAGCCGTTGCTGGTTCAGATATTCTCTCCCCAGCGCCCGATCGAAACGCTGCGGAACATCATAGAGCCGCTGATCGGCCCCTTGGCCACGACGGGACTGGTGATCGTCATTGTGATCTTCATGCTTCTCGAGCGGGAAGAGCTGCGCGATCGCTTTATTCGGCTCGTCGGCTACAGCGATCTTCACCGAACCACGCAAGCTTTGCAGGACGCAGGCAGCCGCGTGGGCAAATACCTTTTGATGCAGCTGGTCGTGAATATCGCCTATGGCCTACCGCTGGCCGCAGGCCTGTGGCTACTCGGCATTCCAAACGCCCTGTTGTGGGGCATGCTGGCCATCGTTTTCCGCTTCGTTCCTTACATCGGGCCGGTCATTGCAGCCGTCATCCCCTTGTTCCTCGCCTTCGCGGTGGCTCCCGATTGGTCGTTGCTGATCTGGACAGCGGGATTGTTCGTACTGCTCGAGCTCTTGAGCAACAATGTCATCGAGCCATGGTTGTATGGTTCCCGCACCGGGCTCTCGCCCCTTGCGATCATCGTTGCAGCGGTATTCTGGGCCTGGCTGTGGGGTCCGATCGGACTGGTGCTTTCAACGCCGCTTACGGTGTGCCTGGTCGTGCTGGGCCGGCACGTGCCCCAGTTCGAGTTCCTTCAGATCCTGCTGGGGGACGAGCCGGTTCTCGATCCTCACGAACGCCTCTATCAGCGCCTCCTGGCGGACGACGTCGATGAAGCTACCGACAACGCTGAAGGGATGCTCGAGGAGAAATATCTGATCGAGTATCACGGTGCCGTTGGCATACCTGCCCTGCTGCTCGGCGAGCAAGATCGCGTTCGGGGAGCGCTCACGAGAAGCCAATCGGCAGATCTTGCCGAGAATGCGCGCCAACTCGTGGCCAATCTGAACGAGATCGCAGCGGAAGAGGAAGACGAGGGCGAGCAAGATCACCAGGAGGGCGGCAAAGAGAGCAAGAATGGAAGCCAGGTCGACGATGAGGGGGAGCACGGGTTCGATATTGATCTTCCAGATGGTTCCGGCAAATCGGTCCTCTGCATCGGCGGACATGGCGAACTGGACGACGTTGCGGCCCTGATGCTGGCGCAGGTCATTTCCGTCGAGGGTGCCGAATGCGAAGCGGCCGGCCACCGTGACCTTGTTCCAGCCAGAATACGCAGTCTGCCGCTGGAAGGGCGCAATTCCATCGTGATCGGCTTTCTGAACCCCGATTCCCTGAAATACTCCAGGTTCGCGGTGCGCCGTCTAAGGCGACTGGCTCCTCAGTCACGCATCGGTCTCGTCCTGTGGACGTCGCCCGGGAGCGAGCCGCCGTTCGATCAGAAGCAACTCGCCGAGCAATTGGAGGCCGATTTCGTTGCGTTCAGTCTCGTGGACTGCGTCGTGGCGGCACTATCAGACGAAAAGCCCCGTCACGTTAAGCCCAAGAGGCAGAGAAGCATCCGACGGTCGCGTGCGGCGAGCTCGGCACGGAAAAAAGCGGTAGCGGCGACGGAAGCGTAGCCATAAGCAAATCAAGCTCCGCGGATCGGGCCAGAGCAATTCCAGGAAAAGTGTGTAACGGTTTTCCGTCCGGAATTGCGTAACACAAAGAGCTGGAGCGTTTCCGTGAAAAACGGAAACGCTCCAGCTGGTGCCGAGGTGGCACCTCGATCCTTCAACCTCGCAACCAAGTGCGGTGCCCCGATCGTGGAAATCGCTCGATTACCGGGGGACATCTCATCATTCAGGCATGTGGCCGTTCGACAAATTAGCGGAACCATGCGGTATCCGCCCCGTTTTCGAGCATGACCCTGAATTGTCCAACGCATCGGATCGGGTCAAACCACGGTTTCAAATGTCGGAGTGCTCCACGTACCTGAAGGAGTGTTGATCATGACAAGACCCATTGGCTGGCTGGCGGCCGGAATGCTTTGTATCGCAGGGCCTGCGCATGCCGCGGACGCGGCGTTTCTCCAATCGCTTGCCGGAAACTGGGCGGGCAAGGGCACCGTCAAAGTCGAGAGCGGGTCCAAGCCCATCAGCATCAACTGCAAATTTGCGTCGGATGCGACTGACACCTCGTTGTCGTTCAATGGCAAATGCACCGGATATGTCGTCTTCTCCCGGGCGATCGGCGCCGATGTCAAAACCGATGGGAAAACCTATACGGGCGTGTACACCGGTTCCCGAACCGGGCCCGCCGGTCTGCGTGGCAAGCGCGCGGACAATGCACTGATCTTGGCCATTCGCTGGGCAAAAGAAGTCAATGGCGACCGTGCCGCCCAGCTTAGGCTGGAAAAGGTTGCAAACAACCGGATGCGCTTGACGACCACCGACAAGGACCCGGCGACTGGAAAAAACGTCGTCATCACCGAGATCAATCTCAACCGCAGTTAGAGCGTTTCCTTTCCGGAAATGCTCTAACCCTTGTTTTCACGCGTTTGCGAGCAGAAACCGTCTCGGACTTCTCCTGAAATTGTTTTCCCCCTGTTCTCGGTGAAGCTCCCGGCCGCGCTACTCGCCTAGGCCGGAAAGCAATTCGGCGAGCTGATCCAGCTGTTCCGGCAGTCCGGCCGCCGAGCCCTGGAGTGCTTCCTCAAGCGCTTCCTTGGACGGATAGATCTCGTGGAAAGTCACCAGCGTGCTGCCGCCCTGGTCTTGGAAGGTCACGGTCGTGATCGCGCCCTCTTCGCCTTCATCGTTGGTCCAGACGATGCGCTCGTTCGGCACCACTTCGAGATATTTGCCGTAGAAGGCCATGGTCTCCGAACCGCCGGTGCCGAATTCCAGCCGATATTTGCCGCCGGTGCGGACGTCCATGTCGCAAGAGACGAGCGAGACGCCGGACAACGATTTCGGCATCCACCAGCGCTGGAACAGTTCGGGCCGGCTCCACGCCCTGTAAACCAGGCTTGGCGGCGCGTCGAATGTCCGCGTTACGATGAGTTCGCGATCCCCTCTGCGCTCGATTGACATGCGATTCTGCGCACCACCTGCACTGCTAGCTTGCCGATCCATCGTTTTCTTCCTGTTTCATTTCGCTGATGATTTCGTCCAATGCCTCGAAGCGGGCCTCGAAGAGCTTGCGGTGCGCCTCGATCCACTCCGCCTCCGCCTCGAGGCCGCGTTTCCCAAGCGTGCAGGTTCTGACCCGTCCGACCTTCTGCGTGATGACGAGCCCGGCTCGCTCCAGAACTTGGACGTGTTTCTTCATGCCGGTCAGTGTCATCTGGAACGTGTCCGCGAGACTGGTGATCGACGCGTCCGCCCGGCCTAGCTGATCGATTATCCCGCGGCGGGTCGCATCGGACAGCGCTGCGAACGAGCGGTCGAGGGGGGAGTCTAAATACTGAACCATGTAGTTCAGTATAAGAGCACTGGCGGAAAGTGCAAGCGTTCGAAAGCTGCCTGACCGGCCGTTCGAGAACAGACCGCGACAGCGACCGTCCGCTGCAGGTTGGATGCCGCTCTCCAAGCCGCTGAGGAAGTGAAAGTCAGTCTTCTTCCTCGTCTGAGCAGTTTCAGGCCGTCGCATGCCCTGCGCGATCAGCAGGCAGTCGCGGTGCAAGATGCTCTTGCGGTTGAGGAGTCAGCGAGCCTGCCCTCCGACCAAGGACCAACGGCGATGCGCCGCCGATCGGTAGCCATGGCATTCGTGAATGCCTGCATCAATTATAGGGCGACCAGCATTCTTCACGCGGACCGTCATATGGCTGGTAGGTGTTGTCATAGGCACGATAGGACCGGTAGTGATCGAAGCACCATTCGACATGAGCCGCATTGAGTCGTCGAGCCGATGGCACCGGATGCGTTTGACCGACAATCACGCCGGCAGCAAAAGCTGCGGGCGGAAACCAGTATCCTCGATAAAAGCGGTAGCCGGGACGCGCGACGACGATGCCACGATATCCGTTGTAATAGTGAGCGCCGCGGATCACGTAGAAGCCGTGCCGATGTGCGATTTCCTGAACATAGCCATCATTCCCCGCGGCCACCGAAGGACGGCTGAGCGAATTCGCTGATGCAGGAGCGGCGAGGCTGAAAAGCAGGAGCATTGCAGCGCCGAAGGAGGCAATTGCCTTATTCATTGAGATTTGTTTCCTTTAGTTGCGAACCAAGACGACGCTTAGCGCTGACGGAGCGTCCTGAGTTCCGAAAGCGAAAGTGCGCGGTCGCCGTTGCTGTCGGCACGCAAAAGCCGATCGGGAATGAACTGAGTGAATTCCGCCTTCGTAATTCGGCCGTCGCCGTTCAAATCCATCCGGCGGGCCTGAGTGCCCAAGCCTTCCGCCGTTGCCATTTGCAGCTTGCCGCCCTCTCTCGCACGCTGAAGGGCGGCTTCTGCCTCACCCTTGTCGAGCACGCCGTTTCGATTTGCGTCCAGGCGGTCAAACAAGCCCCCGCGCGCTGCCTGTATCTCGCCGAACTGAAGCGCTCGGTCGCCGTTCTGATCGATTTGGCGGAAAGCCTGGCGCGCTCTTTGCCCGTCCGCCGCACACGCGCTGCTAGTCGTGAGGACAACCATCACGCAGGCCAGCATTTTCGGATTCATTCTTTTCTCCTCGGATTGGGATCGGCATCAACGCGAGCTTCTACGCACAGGGATGATGGCTCCTACGCGCCGACTGGCTTTTTCTATTCAAAAGCCATCAGTCGGCCGCTGGACGCCAACCATCGAAATCCGTGAACAGATGCGTAGGAGATGAGCCAGCGGTTCGTATTGGTCGACGTAGCTGCCCTTTGGCAGACGCAACCAGGGAACTGAAGGAAGACCATCCATGAAACAGGCCTCACTCGCGGCAGCGCTAGCCGCCGCTCTCGCCCTGCCCGCGCTCCCAGTCCAGGCGCAAACGGCATCGCCCGTTCTCCAGCGGCTCGACGCAAACAACGACAGTGCTGTCTCTCGCGACGAGATCCTTGCGGCGCGCGCCAAGCTCTTCGCTCGCCTTGATGCGAACAGCGATGGCGTGGTCGACGAACACGAAACGGAACGGCTCCGCGATGCGATCATGGACCGTGCAACGGCGATGCAGGCGCGTCTGGCAAACCAGATGCGCCGGCTCGACACGAGCGGCGATGGAAAAGTGTCGCAAGACGAGTTTCGCGCTCGCGCGCTCTTCTTCGACCTTGCCGACCGGGATGGAGACGGAACGCTGTCGGCCGCCGAATTTCTCGCCATCCGCAGCATCGTGTTCAACCGCTGAGGTTGACCTGCGCTGCGAGCAAAAATTGAACTGGTACCGAGGAGTGCATGATGATCACAGCCTGGAAAAGGACCTGCACCGCGCTTGCAATTGCCATACTGATTGGTCCGGCGCCGGCCATGTCGGCCGAGTGGATGCGCGAGACACGCAATGGTGGACAGATCACCCGCAACGTGACGAGAGATGGCAACATCTATTCCGGTCAGACGACGCGCGTCGGACCGAATGGCGCGACCTACACGTCGCAATCGACCTGTCGTGATGGTTTCGTCGACCGGTGTCGGCGCAGCTATTCCGCGATTGGCCCGAACGGCCGCAGCTATTCCGGCAATACCGTAACGGCACGCGGCCGCCACGGCGTGCGGTCCATCGGTGTCCACACCGGGCCGCGCGGAAATGTCGGCGTCGGCTTTCGCCGCCACTGGAGGTAAGCCCGCGTGAGCCAGGCGCGTGCCCAGGACATCGCGAGACCGCCGGAGCGCCTCGACGACGAGGCGCTGCTCGCGCAGGTGGCTGAGGGCGAACAGCTTGCCCTGCGACGACTGATAGACCGGCACGGTCGTGGCCTGCGCCTGTTCGCCGGCCGTTATCTTGGCGGTTCGGACGAAGCCGAGGACGTCGTCCAGGACGTATTCATTTCGGTCTGGAAAAACGCAAAGCGTTTCGATCGATCGAAAGGACGCGCCACCACGTGGATCTACCGTATCGCAGCAAATCGCTGCATCGATGTAAGGCGTTGGCGCAAGTTCCGCACATTCATCGGGTTCGAAGAGGCGCATGAACGGTTCCCTTCGCTGGACCCCGATGCCGATGCATGGATGGGCGCGCGGCAGGAGTTGGCGATCGTCCGCGCCGGCCTCGACAAACTGCCCGAACGGCAACGAATGGCGCTGCTTCTGCGAGCAATCGCCGATCTCGACGTCCCCGCAATTGCCGACGTGATGGGAGCGAGTGCCGGATCAATAGAGCAACTGCTTGTCCGAGCCAGGCGGACGCTGCGCGCCCAGCTTTTCGAGACCGAGGCGTCTGAGACACAAGATGAAAGGAAAACGAGATGAACAGGGGTGAATTCGAAGGCTTGAAAGCTCGATTTGGTGATGACGTCGCGTCCTGGCCGGCACCTTTTCGCCGCGAGGCGATGTTGTTCCTTGCGGCGGATCGGTCCGCTCCCGCCAGCCAGGACGAAAGGCTCGAACATCTTATATTCGAGGCGACGATCGCACCGACGGACGAGTGTGCGCTTGCTCGCAGTGTGATGGCCAAGATCGCGCAGCCGAAGCACCGAACCCTGGGCCTGCCGATCGCTCTTGGACCTTGGTCCATGCCGGCGACCGCCGCGTGTATGGCCTTTGTTCTTACTGTTTCGGGGATCTGCGGCTATCTGGCTGGAGGGGCGGATAGGGAGAACTCCGATGAAGCCCTCTTGGCCTTTGCCGTGGGCGTCCCTCCATCCGAGCTTGCCGAAGGGATCGCCGGCACACGAAACGAAGGAGGCCGCCTGTGAAACGAGTCTCGTGGTTGCGAACGGTTCTGTTGGCCGTCTTTGCAGCATCGCTGGCCGGGAACTTCTTTTCGCTCGGTTATCTGCTGAAGGGCCAGCGTGAAGCGCCAGCGATGTCCATCCTCGCCGAGAATGCCTTCTCAGCCTATCCTGAAGAGGTCCGCTTGGAATTCAGGCGGCTGCTCCGTAACGACAGACCGCGAACCGTCGCGGCGCTCGGCAGGCTGAGAGAGGCGCGTCGTCAATTGGCGTCGGTCGCCAGTTCCTCGCCATTCGATGAGCAGCATGTGACGAAAGCGATGGCTGATGTGCGTGACGCGACAGACGCGCTCCAGCGGCTGATGCAGGATCTGCTCTTGCAGGCGCTCCGCTCGACAGAGCATGCAAAGTCACCGTCCAGCGGCGCGGACTCATGATCGCTCCCGCCTGAACAGCAGCAGGGCAGCGTGCAGTCACGGGCGGCGAGGCGCAAGCAGGTCCTTACACGATCGGGTATGCCTCGATCCCGCACGAATGCGGCCTGCAAGTCCCAGCCGCTGCCGACAACGAGCCCAAGGCTCCCAGGCTGGGGTGCAGTTGAAAGCGGTCAGGCGATCTATCGCGGGTGACCGCCTCGGCTCCCGGCATATGTTCGCTGTTCCGTGTCTTGGGGTGAAGCGGGGTTTCCGCAGCGCAAGACACCTGTCAGATATTGACCCGATCGAATTTCGGTCCGAGCTGCGGCGAGTATCGCTGGAGTTCGGTTCTATTTGTCCAAGGGGGCGGCATGCATCACTGGCACTGGTTCGACATCGCCTTCCCCTGGATCGGCGGCGTTGGGGCCATCGTCTTGGCAATCCTGCTTTTTGCGACGGACCGTCTTCGCAGCGATCCAGGCCGTTCACGGTGGCATGACCGGGTGTGGTTGTCCTGGCTCGGAGTAGCAGTCTACCTGCTTCACAATGTCGAGGAATACGGCATCGATCTGCGTGGGACGTTCCATGCGTTTCCGGACATCATCTGCGCACAGCTCGGTCTTCCGCCTTATCCGAACTGCCCCATCCCACCGGTGTTTTTCCTTGCGGTCAATGTAACCGCGTTCTGGGTCGCGGCTCCCATTGCAGCCTTGCTGAGCAGGCGGCACCCGCTCGTCGGACTTTCTGTCTACGGCATCATGATGGTGAACGCCCTGCCCCATATCGTGGCCGCGCTTGGCGGCAACTTCGGTGGAGGATTTTTCACGTCACTGCTGTTCGCGGCCCTGGCTGTATGGATCGTCCGCGCCTGTTTCGGTCCAGGCCGGATGAGCTACGGCGCGCTCGCGCTTCTTGTGGCTGGCGGGGTCATCGCTCACATCCTTCTGGCCGCACCATTGTTGCTGTTCCTCAATTCTGGTTTGAACCTAGCCGTGCTTGTCCTGCTGCAACTGGCGAATCCTTTCCTGCTGATGCTCATCCTGTGGCTTGGCGAGCGGTGGCGCGACGGGGCACTGATCTCGAATCTGCGCCCCGACTGACTCGGGGCAGCGACGACCTGACCGCGAAGGTCCGCTTTCGGGCCTCCAAAACGAACGTCCGGTTCTGCAACAATAGCCCATGGACAGACCGCCAGCGTCCGGCCCATTTGTCTCGTGGATTGCAGCAGAGACGTTTGACGGCAGCCGTGCAGAAGAAGCAGATCAAACCCGACGGCCGGCTCGCGGCCCTGCTAGAGGCGCTGCGACAGGGCCAGGTGCATGCCGAAGCCGAAAAGCAATGACGCAAAGGTCCAACGCCGAAAGACTTCGCCGAGCGGATGCCGGGCCAGCCAGCGGTTGAGCTGCGTGCCGGCACCGGCATAGGCGAAGTCGAAAGCGAGACCGATGCCGACGAGGATCGCGCCCAATGCCAAGAACTGCCCTGGCACATTCGCCTGTTCGGGGCTGATGAATTGCGGCAGCAGAACCGAGCAGAACAGCAGCGCTTTGGGATTGAGAAGGTTGGTGAGAAAACCTCGCCGAATGTCGGCGTAGCCGGAGCGGTCGCCATTTTCCGCTGAAACCGGAATTTCCCCTGGAGAAAGGGAGCGCGTGCGCAGGATTCCGACGCCGAGCCAGAGGAGATAGGCCGCGCCGGCAAGGCGCACGATCTCGAAGGCCCAGGGTGCTGCTTTGAGCAGCGCTGCCAGTCCGATCGCGGCCAGGAACACATGAGCAGCGCGGGCAAAGGCAAGGCCGATCGCGACGGAGAGGGCCCGTGCCCTCCCGTGGAGCGCGCCGGTTTGCAGGACAAGTACCATATCCGGGCCCGGAACGAGATAGGCGACGGCGAGCGCGCCGGCGAACATCCATAAATCAGCCATGTGCCAGTCCCTTCACTTGTGGCTGCAAGCTTAACGCGGAAGCTGTTGGCATGTCCTTGCGTCCTGTGCTTCAAATTGGGATATCGGTGGCGTACTCTGCCAATATCAAGTTGGAATGTGACGGAAAATGCCAACACTGACGCTGGACGCCATCGACCGCCGGATTCTCGCCGCCTTGCAGCGGGATGCCCGCCTGACCAATGTGCAATTGGCGGAGGAGGTCGGGCTTTCGCCGTCCCCGTGCCTGCGCCGGGTGCGCATCCTGGAAAAATCGGGGATCATCGGCGGCTATCACGCTGCCCTGGATCGCGGTGGCCTGGGGCTTGGCCTGACCGTCTTTGTCGGGGTCAAGGTCGAGCGTCACCACGAAGAGCCGGCCGCGGCGTTCAGGGACGCGGTGAAGGCGCTGCCCGAGGTGATATCGTGCCATCTGGTCTCCGGAGAATCCGATTTCCTGTTGCAGGTCGTCGTCCCCGATCTCGCAGGCTATGAACGTTTCCTGCTTGGAACCCTGCTCAAGCTGCCCGGTGTCAGCGATATCCGCAGCAACTTCGCGATCCAGACCGTGAAGGCGCAGGCGTCGCTCCCCCTGGATCATCTGCCGGCCAGCTCGTGACCGCAGAAAATCGGTGACCGCATTTGCAATGTCGCGATGCCTTTCGAACCGGCCGAGGTGCCGAAGAGATCAGCCGCAGACCGACCGGCTTGCGGGAACAATGACCCCAAGCAGCCGTTACGAAGCAAAGCCGGAGTGACACCGATGGTGGCGCGCCGGGGCTGCAATCGAACACGATGTCGCAGTTGCGAGGCGTTCGACGCAGTCCCGACGTCCCAGATCAAAGCCGTGCCCTGCTCCGCGATCAGCCGCCACGGAGGCGCCCGTGCCGACCCTTCCCTATGCAATTCTCGAAGCCCCTTCCACACTGGGCCTTGCCACCGACGGTGTCGAGCGCCTGTCCGATCGACTCCTGGAGCTCGGTTTTGCCGAGCGCATCCATGCGCGCCGTGCCGGGCGGCTGTTCGTGCTCCCGAAGGATCCGACACCCGATCCAGAGACCGGTATCCTGAACGCCGGCGCAATCGCTGCGTGGTCGCCCGAGCTCGCCGATGCCGTGGAAGCAGTGCTGGACGCCGGGGAATTTCCGGTAGTGCTGGGCGGCGATTGCACGATCCTGTTGGGCTCGATGCTCGCATTACGACGGCGCGGTCGCTACGGCCTGTTCTTCATCGACGGCAACGCCGACTTCTTCCAGCCCGAAGCTGAACCCAATGGCGAGGGCGCCTCGATGGATCTCGCCTTCGTCGCCGGCTACGGTCCGTCGCTCCTGACCGACATCGAAGGACGAGGCCCGCTGGTGCGCCCTGAAGACGCTGTCGCGTTCGCGTATCGCGATCACGAGGACCAGGAGGAATATGGAGGCCAGCCGCTGCCCGAAGAGCTCAAGGTGCTTGACCTTCCCGCCGTGCGTGCGGCTGGCATCGAGGCCACTGCCCGCGAAGCGGTCGACCACCTGACGCGACCGGAGCTGGACGGCTTCTTCATCCACCTCGACGCCGACTGTCTCGACGACGCCATCATGCCGGCGGTCGACTTCCGCGTGCCGGGCGGATTGTCTTGGGACGAGTTGGGGACCGCGCTGCGGATCGCCCTGGCGAGCGGAAAAGCCGTCGGCATCGAGATCACTATCTACAATCCGCGCCTCGATGAAGACGGCAGCGCCGGCCGTGGCTTGGTCGACGTGCTCGCCGCTGCGCTCGGACCGTGAACCCGGCGACCAGACCCGGCTTGCCAACACGTCCGGCCCCGCTCTGACCGGCGGATTTGAGCCGGCACCGGAAATGGCAGCTCTCCTCGGGCAACATCATCTGCAACCGGACCGGCCACTCTCGGCGCCAACTTGACCTTGGCATCCGGGTGGCCCAATCAGCGTTCTGTCGCTGTTGGATGCATAACCGCCCATGTGCGAACCCTGCCGATGACGACTGCACGAATCGCAAAGGGACAAATGATATGGCCAAGGCCCCTCGCCTGACCGGTGTGCGGCAATTCCTCGATCCCGAGCAGCAGCGCGCCTGGATCGAGGGCAAGATAGACCTGGCCGACGCGGAAGAGCGTTCGGAGTCCATGGAACACCGCTTCAAGTATGCCGCCCGGTTCGACAATCTGCTCCGCCGCCCACAGGCAAAAGAGGTGCTGGATATCCTCGGACTGTACGGCCCGAACTGCATCCCGATACCGCGCCAGACCGAGCGTTTTTACTGGTCGGTCTCCTGCCTGCCGTCGACCTCGGACAAGCCGCTCGTGCGCGTCAATGCGAGCTGGATGGAGCTTTTCACGCTTTATGCCGATGGCGAAGATATCCGTGCCCGGTTCATCGTGCATCTTTCGGATTTCACCATCGACGGTTCGGCGACGCCCGGTCAGGTGGATCAAGCCTTTCTGGAACAAAGCGTCGTGGGGCCCGAGGATGTCAGCTATTTCGTGCCGCGTGGCGCCGACATGTTCGGCGTCAAAGTGCGCGGGGCGGCCTCGATCCGCAAATTCCTCGCGGATCGCCGCGCGCTGCGCGCCATCCGCACCTTCAACCTCACACATATGAACCGGGGGCGGAACGCCTATCAGGCGAGCCACAGCCACAGCGTCGCGGACTACATGCTGGCCGGTCGAATCGACAGCATAACCCGCATCTAAATGAATTTATTACGTAATCTGCAAAACCAATCGCTCAGAGCTTCTCGGGTATTGTTCCAACTTTGACGAAGTATGAGCTATCCTGGCTCGCAGACGACACAGCGCTTCCGTAAGAAGAAAGAGCGGGTACTTTCATTCGGCTTCCACCCATCTGAGAGCTATGTTCGATCCTCAAGCAGGGTCTGGACATCTCGTCCGCCGTAGAAGACCCCAAGGACGTAGACGACATCCTTTTGCACGGTGAAGGCGATGCTTACGCGGTGACGGTATCCGATGATACGAAGTCCCGGTACTTTGCCTTCCCGCAAACTCCCTCGCTCGGGAAACGTCCGCAGACTTTCGATGAGATTGTAGATACCGCCGACATAATGCCCGGCAACGGTGGCACCGGCCTTGGCCAGAAGCAGCTCATAGAGTTCATCAATTTCCGCTTCGGCGCCTGCATGGAAGGCAATGCGGTGAACCATGCCCTACTTGGCTTTCGCCGTATTGGTTTTGTGCTTCGCCTCGAAACGGGCAAAGGCCGTTTCGAACGGAACCGCCGTGGACGGGCCCTTCATCAGTTCGGCATAGCGGTCAGGAATTTCCTGATTCAGCCAACGTTCGCGGGCTTCCTCCATATCCTCCAGCAATCGCAGACCAGCCCGGACGACCTCGCTGGCATTGTTGTAGCGGCCCGATTCAAGCTGCTTCTTGATGAAAGTCTCGTAGTGTTCGTTGAGCGCAAAACTTGCCATGGCATCTGAACTCCTGTTGCCAACTCTATAGGTCACGACGCCTGAATTAACAACTGTTGTCACTTATTGATACTTTTCACTGTTTCTAAAAATCGGCCATGCCGACGGTCGGCCGGATTTCGGGAGGGCTGAACCCTCTGTGAGCGTCCCGCCAAGCACGCTGCGAACCGGCAGGCGCTTCGACAAGTTTGAGAGGGCGTCAGCCCGCGAACGCGCCGACGCCATGGCTGGTCGGCTAGACCACGATGAAATCCGAATTGGTCAGCGCAAGTCCCGGATCGAGCACTGCGAAGTCGGTGAAGCCGCCTGCGGCGTCGCCATTCGCATCGTAGATGAGATGGCCGGTGATCGGGTCGTAGATGACGCGGTCGTCGGCATCATGTGCCGCGGCCCCGATGTAGAAGGCATCCTCGTCGAGCGTACCGGGCGTGGTCAGCGCGGCGAATATGGCGTTGTCGAGCCGGATCGTGTCATCCGCAACCGAAAAGTCGGCGATGCTGTCGACATTGCTGCGGGGATTGAGGGCCGTATCGAACAGGAAACCGTCGCTGCCGGCCCCGCCGACCAGCGTGTCATTGCCGAAACCGCCGGCAAGCGTGTCGTCGCCGGCGCGGCCATCCAACCTGTTGGCTCCGGTGTTGCCGGTCAGCACATTGTCGAGATCGTTGCCGCTACCGTTCAGATTGCCGCTGCCGGTCAAGGTCAAGTTCTCGATGTCGCCCTTGAAGATCGTCGTGTTCGAAAGCGAGACGGAATAGCTCGACTTCACCGTGTCGATCCCGTCGGGAGGGATCCCGCCATCGTCGGCTTCGTCGACCCGGTCTTCGATATGGTCGATGACATAGGTGTCGTTGCCGGTGCCGCCCCACATCTTGTCGCCGCCGGCGCCGCCGTCGAGCATGTCGTCGCCATCGCCGCCATAGAGCCTGTCGCGGCCGGTGCCGCCGTCGAGTGTGTCGTTGCCGACCTCGCCGCTCAGGAAGTCGTTGCCGCCGCCACCGCGCAGCACATTGGCCACTGCGCTGCCGACCATGGAATCGTCAAAAGCCGACCCGTCGGCGTTTTCGATGCTTACATAGGTATCCTGCGCCCTGTCGGGGTAATATGCCGGATCGCCGACACCGCGCCCCAACTCGAGATTGAGCGTTATGTAGCCCTGGGCATCGGCATAATTGACGGTGTCGATACCGGCGCCGCCGTCCAGATGGTCGCCGCCGATGCCTGCGTGCAGCGTATCGTTGCCGGTGCCGCCATAAAGCTCGTCACGTCCGGCATCGCCCCACAAGCCGTCATTGCCTTCGTTGCCCTCGATCCGGTCATCGCCGGCGCCACCCTGGATGACGTCGTCACCGCCGAAGCCGAACAGACGGTCCTTGCCGCCAAAGCCGAGGATCTGGTCACGGCCATTGGTGCCGTACAGTTGGTCGTCTTTTTCAGTGCCGGGAATGTAAGCCATGGTGGATCTCATCTCCTTGATAAGCCCCATAGCCCAGGAAGGCGCATGCCTCGCCAATCGACACTTCGCGCGGCCAGTTGCCGTCACATGGCCGCAGGAGCGCTTTCATGCCCTCCAGTGTCGCGGCGATGGTGCCATACGGAACTTGACCATTTTATGACCCGATGTCTGCCGCCGGCTCGCGGCACGGCTCGGCAAGGCAATCCGCTTTCAGCGCACATCGCCTCTTGACTTAGAGTGCGCTCTAACCGGTAGCTTCCCGTGCGTCGTGACGAAAGAAGGGCGTTCATGAAGATCGGGGAACTGGCAAAGCGTTCGGGACTTTCGGCCCATACCATCCGTTACTACGAACGGATCGGGCTGCTTCCCCATGCCGACAGGGACCGGTCGGGCCAACGCGACTACGACGCATCGATCCTGACCTGGATCGAATTTCTCGACCGCCTCAAAACGACCGGGATGCCTATTCGGGAAATGCTGCACTATGCCGCCCTGCGTGGCGGCGGTGCCGGCACGGAAGCGGCGCGCAAGGCGTTGCTCGAACAGCACCGCGAGCGTGTCCGTGCGCATGTGGCCGAACTGCAAGCCTGCCTTCTCGTCCTCGACACCAAGATTGCCGGATATGCCGGCAGCAAACAGAGGATGAAAGAGTATGACGCATCATTTTCCGAACGAAAGCCGGCTCGAACGCGGCAAGCGGGCGCTCGCTGAAATCGATGGCGAGGCCGGCGAAAACGTCATCGCCGCTCTGGCCGACATCGCCCCGGACTTCGCGACCTATGTGCTCGAATTCCCGTTCGGCGACATCTACAGCCGCCCCGGCCTCGATCTGCGCTCGCGCGAAATCGCCACCATCGCGGCGCTGACCGCGATGGGAAACGCAACCCCGCAACTGAAGGTGCATATCGAAGCGGGTCTGAATGTCGGGCTGACCAGGGACGAAATCATCGAAACCATCATGCAGATGGCGGTCTATGCGGGCTTTCCCGCAGCGCTCAACGGGCTGTTCGCGGCCAGGGACGTGTTCGCCGCACGGTTTCCCGCGGGCGAGGAGGCAGCGGCATGATGACCTTGCTTCGCATCTTGGCCACCGCCGGCGTCCTTGCGGCCGCCGCGATCTCCAGCGCCGCGATTGCAACGCCGGGCACCGCATATGCAAGCCCCGCTATGCCTGAGAACCTGTGGGCCGGCTTCAGTTCGCCGGTCGGCATGGCCTTCGACGCGGCGGGCAACCTGTTCGTGGCGGAATGGGGCGCGGGCCGCGTCTCACGCATCGATCCTGCCGGAAACCGCAGCACTTTCGCCGACGGGCTTTCCGGCCCTTCCGGACTGGCGGTTGGCCGAGACGGCGCGATCTACGTCGCGTCCTATTCACGCGATGAAGTCTATCGGTTCACGCCCACCGGGGAACGCAGCGTGCATGTGACGGGTCTTGCGACCCCAGCCGGGCTGAGCTTCGACAAGGCAGGCCGCCTGCTCATCGCCAACCGCCGCACCAACCAGATCCTGACCGTGACGGGGAATGGCGACCTGGAACCGGTCATCGAGGGTTTGCAAACGCCAGTCGGGGCGGTGCAGACGCCGGACAAGGGTTATGTCGTGTCCAACATCGGCGGCGGTGTCACGATCCTGCGCCCGGACGGGGCGCGCATCGAGGCCGGCGGGGCGTTCGGCACGCCCGGTCCCGGCGTGGCCATGACGAAGGACGGCCGCGTGTTCGTCGTCGATTATGGCGGAACGACCGTGCGCGAAATCCTGCCGGACGGCCAATCGCGAGCGGTTGCGGACGGGCTGCGAAGCCCGGTCGGCCTAGTGGTCGCTCCCGACGGCGCCTCTTTGCTCACCGCCGCCTGGGGCGATGGGACCATCTATCGGATTCCGATCCCCGAATGAAATCGGGCCGCGCGTAGCGCCGGCGCCCGTCGTCATGCCGGCATGCCCGGGTTGGCAAGGTGAAGACGACGGGCGGCTGCGGCTCGGGTCGAACCGGGATGGCGCCGTCCCAGGATAGTTGCCGGTTTGGGCCAGGTTCACCGCGGTCTCGAAGCAAGCCGTCGAGCCGCCATAGAGAAAATACCGTCCCGTAGCCGGCTATCTGTTTGCGTTATCCGGCATAATGGCGCTATTGCCTTTGTCGGCGTTCAGACGATGCGGAGAGAAAAATCATGCTGGGCTGGTTCAGGCGGCTGCTGCCGCGGGAAGACCGTTTCTTCGATCTTTTCGAACAGCACTCCCGGACCGTCGTCGGTGGCGCGGAGGCCTTGCAGCAGCTTCTGGCCGGCAACGATGTCGAGCGCTGGTGCAGGGAGATCGTCGATCTCGAGCACAAGGCGGATGCGATCACCGCCGAGGTGCTTCTGGCCGTGCGCCGCTCCTTCATCACCCCTTTCGACCGCGGCGACATCAAGGACCTGATCCAGTCGATGGATGATGCCATCGACATGATGCACAAGACCGTCAAGACGGTGAAGCTGTTCGAAAAGCGCGAATTCGATCCCCTCATGCAGGAGATGGGCGCCGTCATCGTCGAAGCGGCGAAGCTGGTGGCCGAGGCCATCCCCTTGCTGAACAAGATCGGCACGCATTCGACGCGGCTCAACGCCATCGCCGAGCAGGTGATGCGCGTCGAGGGCCGCGCCGACGACCTGCATGAGCAGGGCCTCAAGGATCTCTTCCACCGCCACGGCAAGTCCGATCCGATGGCCTACATGATCGGTTCCGAGATCTATGGACAGCTCGAGAAGGTCGTCGACCGTTTCGAGGACGTCGCCAACGAGATCAGCGGCGTCGTGATCGAGAACGTCTGATCGACATGGACCCGACCATCGCCTTTCCGATCCTGGTCGCGCTGATCGGCGTCGCGCTGTTCTTCGATTTCCTGAACGGCCTGCACGACGCCGCGAACTCGATCGCCACGATCGTCTCGACCCGAGTGCTGCGGCCGCAATATGCCGTGCTCTGGGCTGCCTTCTTCAATTTCATCGCTTTCACGGTCTTCGGCCTGCATGTCGCAGAGACCATCGGCAAGGGCATCGTCGACGCCGACATCGTCACGCCGGGCGTCATCTTCGCAGCGCTCACCGGGGCGATCGTGTGGAACATCGTCACCTGGCTCGCCGGCATCCCGTCAAGCTCCTCGCATGCACTGATCGGCGGGCTGGTTGGCGCCGGCCTTGCCAAGACCGGCTTCAGCGCCATCGTCTGGAGCGGCCTCCTGAAGACGGTGGCCGCCATCGTGCTTTCTCCGCTCACCGGCTTCGTGCTGGCGCTCATCCTGGTGCTGATCGTGTCCTGGGCGTTCGTGCGGCAGACGCCATTCGCCGTCGACAGTTCCTTTCGCGTGCTGCAATTCTTCTCGGCTTCGCTCTATTCGCTTGGCCATGGTGGCAACGATGCGCAGAAGACCATGGGCATCATCGCGGTGCTGCTCTATTCGCAAGGCATGCTGGGCGACACCTTCCATGTCCCGTTCTGGGTGGTCATCACGTGCCAGAGCGCGCTTGCCATCGGCACGCTGTTCGGCGGCTGGCGCATCGTGCACACGATGGGCTCCAAGATCACCCGGCTCAATCCGATGCAGGGTTTCTGCGCCGAGACAGGCGGCGCCATCACCTTGTTCGCGGCGACTTGGCTCGGCATTCCGGTCTCGACCACGCACACCATCACCGGCGCGATCATCGGCGTGGGCGCAGCGCGCCGCGTCTCGGCCGTGCGCTGGGGCATCGCCGGCAACATCGTCATCGCCTGGGTGGTGACCTTGCCGGCCACCGCGGCGATCGCCGGCCTGACCTATCTGGCGCTCAGCCTGTTCTAAAGCGTGGTCCCCAAAAGGGGGCGGGATCACGTTCATGCCGGCGCGTGCCGCCGCGGCACGACGCGCAGTGCGACACCTCTTGACGTCGCGCAATTCGATTCCCAACTCATTTCAGTCGGCCGCCGAAACGGGGCCGATCTGTCGGGGAGCGCCAAGCTTCTTGGCGCTCTCTTGTACCTATGTTGCTCTGCGGAGGATGTAGCTATGAGAACGAACCTGGACTTTTCCCCCTTCTACCGGTCGAGCATCGGCTTCGACCGCATCTTCAACCTGCTCGAAAATGCCGGAGCGCCCCAGAATGGGGACAACTGGCCGCCTTACGATATCGTCAAGCTGGGCGAGGATGCCTATCGCATCGTGATCGCCGTGGCCGGCTTCGGGGAAAATGAACTCACCATCACGCATGAACCGAACATGCTGGTGATCAATGGCGCGAAGTCCGAAGATACGGAACTCCAGTACCTTCATCACGGGCTGGCGTTGCGGCCGTTCGCGCGCCGTTTCGAACTCGCCGATCACGTAACCGTCACGGGCGCCCGGCTGGAAAACGGGCTGCTGGTCGTCGACCTCAAGAAGGAAATTCCCGAGGAGATGAAGCCGCGCCGGATTGCCATCAATACCGATGCCGTCAAGAAACCGGCATCGAAACGCATAGAAGGCAATGTAGCCGCCTGACCCACCGACTTCAGTGAGGATGGCCGAGACGATGTGGATCGGGTGAAATGGCGGGGGAGAGCTGGGATCTCCCCGCCTCTGGCGCAGCAATATCGCGGATGGGGACCGCCCTCGGACCCTTGAGCGCTGATGTCTGAGAGGCGGTGCTCGACGTTCATGATGAGGTTCGGAGCCGGCCTTCCGCGAGCAGATCGCGGGTGCGCTTCAGCGTAGACAGCAGGGCGGCCTTGTAGCCTTGGTCGCTGTCGAACTGCGCCTTTTCAGCTCGCTCCTCGGGGCCGTCCGGTACTTTGCCACGGAGGCCGAGATAGCAATAGAAGCGCAGATGAAGCGTGCCATCGGCGCCCTCGAACAGTTCGTTGATGATTGCTCCCTCGCGCGGCCCGGCGGCCTGAAAGAATGTGACTTTGCTCTCTGGTTCGAGCGTGATGATCTCACGGAGATCTGCGCCTGCGATGGTTGCCTCGCGCACGAAATGCGTCGCGCTTTCCTCCACGACATCGCAGCGTGTGCAGAGACCCGCCGGAAGAAACTCGCGGGCGTCGCGGGCCTTCAATTCCAGCCCGGCCCATGCCTGTGCGCGGGTCAGCCTTGTCTCGCCTTCCGGATTCACCGGCACTGTGGCGGTCGAATAGATCATGATCGTATCCTTTGTTGTCTGGATTGATGTGGCAGCCTGCCTCTGACGTCAGGCGGAAGCAGCGAGTTCCGCGGCGAAGTCGCGGTAGCTGCGCAGTGGACGGCCCAGCAGTCCGGTCAGGCGGTCGACGTCGCCAGCGTCGGGAACCATGCCCTCGCTGACGAAGCGCTCGCCCATCAGGCGCATGTCGAACGCCATCCAGTTGGGCATGAACTGCCGCAGGTTCTGCTCGAAGCCTGTGAGGTCTTCGCCGAGGTAGAGGATCTGGCGACCCAGGACCTCGCTCCAGATTGCAGCGACGTCCGTGCCGGTCAGCGTATCGGGACCGACGAGGTTGATCCGGTCGAGCGGAAGGGCGATGTCGGCCTGCTCGCGGCGAAGCAATGCGATCGCCGCGACCTCGGCAATATCGCGGACGTCGACCATGGCGAGGCCCTTTTGACCGATCGGCATCGGATAGACGCCGTGGCTGAGGATCACGTCCTTGATCATCAACTCGTTGTCGATGAAATAGGCCGGACGCAGGATGGTCGCGCCGAGACCCATCTGCTCGATCATCCGCTCGACCGCGAGCTTGCCGGCGAAGTGCGGCACGTTCACGTAAAGCTCCCCGTGGATCACCGACAGGTAGACGATCCGCTCGATGCCTGTCTCGCGGGCAACGTTGAGTGCGATCAGGGCTTGGGTGAATTCGTCGGGCGTGACGGCGTTGAGCAGGAACAGGGTGGAGATGCCAGAGAAGGCGTTGCGCAAGGAATCGACGTCGAGCAAGTCGCCCTGCACAACGGAAACACCCGAAGGGAAATTCGCCTTCGAGGGGTCACGGACCAAGGCGCGGACGTCGGCGCCGCGCTTGACAAGCTGGTCGACGACCTGGCTGCCGACTTTGCCGGTTGCGCCGGTAACGAGGATGGTCATGGGGTTCACTCCGGTTTGAGATCAGAAAGACACCCATAAATTAGTGATCCACATCTGCACCAATAGATGCTAGATTTAGACATACCGTCTCACTGGTGGAACACATGGATCTTCTGGCGCTCGCTGATTTCAATCTCGTTGCCCGGCATGCAGGCTTCGGAAAGGCGGCGCGCGCCGCGGGACGCCCGAAGGCAACCCTGTCTCGCCGGGTCGCGGAGCTGGAGGCCGCCCTGGACCTGCGTCTGTTCGAGCGCGGAGGGCGCACCCTCAAGCTCACCGAGGAGGGACGGACGCTCTTCGAACGGACGGGCGCGTTGCTGGCCGAAATCGATGAGACAGCGACGGCGATAGCTTCGGGCGGACACATGCCGCGAGGCCAGCTGCGTATCAGCGCCCCTTTGCTGTTTTCCCAGATCGCGATGGGCAAGCTCGCGGCCGGCTTCGCGCTGCGATACCCGCAGGTCCGGCTCGAGGTGACGACGGAAGACCGATCCGTCGACATGGTGGAGGAAGGCTATGACCTGGTTATCCGGGTCAACCCGGATCCGGATGAAAACCTTGTCGGACGGATCTTCTTGCGTGACCGGTTGGTCGTCGTTGCAAGCCCAGCCCTCGCTCGACCGGCCGACACTCGCGCCGTTCCGGCCGTGGTGAGGGGAACGGGCGACCGGACCACAGCCTGGAATATCGTGACCTCAACCGGACGATCGCGTGTTGCGGCCGAGCCGGTCCTTCGCCTTTCGTCGCTCCTGATGATCCGCGATGCCATCCGGGCGGGCGTCGGCGTCGGACGCCTCCCGATCTCGCTTGTGAGTCACGATCTCGCCGCAGGCACATTGGCGCGCTGGGGCGACATAGACGGACCGGATATCACGCTGTGGGCTCTCTATCCGTCCCGGCGCCTGCTGAGCGCTCGCGTCTCGGCCTTCCTCGACTATTTGAAGGAAGCCTTTCCGAAAGGCACACCTGACGAATTGGCGGCCTATATCGGTGGATGAGAACCCGACGACCGAACGCTATCGGGCGCTGCGCCTTCTCGGTGTGGCCGTAAAGCGGTGGCGGCCCTGTTACAACATCCTGAAGCGGGGCAGCCCAGTCGATGTGATCGTAGAAGCGTCGTCGAGGAGACACGCCGTCATCGACGCATCAGCCCCATAGCATCGCAGGCGCGCCATGGGCCGCACGATCGGATGCGGCCATGAACTCGGGGACGGTTCACTGCTGGAGCGGCCTATGCCCCGCTCCCAGCTTCAGGCCGACCAGACCCGTTGGAGAAGGCCGAGCCAGTTCCCGCCCAGCACTTTTTCGATCTTTGAATTGCTCCAACCCGACCGCGACATGGCGTCCGCCAGATTCGGGAAATCACTGATGCGCCGGATACCATCGGGATTTTTGACCTCGCCGAAGTCGGTCAGTTTCCGCCCGAATCCTTTGTCGTGGGTGATCCATCTGAAGAAATCGTCGCCATAACCCTGGGTGAAATCGGTGCCGATCCCGACCGAATCCTCACCCACGAGATTGATCACATAGTCGATCGCGAAGATGTAGTCGTCGATGTTCGATTGGGCCCCCTTGGAAAGAAAGGGCGGGAACATCGTGACGCCCACAAATCCGCCCTTGTCGACGATATAGCGGAGCTCGTCGTCGGTCTTGTTGCGGGGATGCGTTTTCAGGCCTGCCGGAAGGCAGTGGGAATAGGCCACCGGTTTCTTGGATGTATCGATGACGTCCCTCGACGTCGCGGGACCGACGTGGCTGAGGTCGCACAGCATCCCCACCCTGTTCATTTCCGCGACGATCTCGCGCCCGAAATCCGAGAGGCCGGAATCCCTGCCCTCATAGCATCCGCTTCCGACCCAGTTCTGGGTATTGTAGGTCATCTGCGCGATGCCGATGCCGAGATTTTTCAGTATTTCGACGTAGCCGATCTGGTCTTCGAAGGCAGTGGTGTTCTGCATGCCGAGGATGATTGCCGTCTTCCCCGCGCTCTTTGCCGCAACGATGTCTTCGACGGACTGCGCCTTTACGATGTCGTCCGGATATTGGCGGAACCATCCATTCCATTTGGCGATGTTCTGGATGGTTGCCTCAAATCCCTCCCAGACGCTGCAGGTGCAGTTTGCAGCCGTGAGGCCCGCCTGACGCATCTCCCGGAAGATCTCGCCGCTCCAATTGGAGATGATAAGGCCGTCGATGACGATGGAATTGTCGTAAACTTGTCTCGCGGACGCGTTCATCGTGCTCATACTCTCAAGTTCAGTGGTTTTTCGCGTGCCGGCAGCTAATGCGTGCCGGCACCATGGTTGATTTTGATCTCGAACCGGCAGCGGTCGAAGCCCATCGCTTCACACTCGACTTCCCGGCATTCGATATCGAGCGGCTTGAGGCCCCGCGCCTCGGCGACGTATCTGAGCCCGCCAATGAAAAAGCCCTCGAACATGTAGCAGGTGGGATGATCGGCAGCGCCTCGGCTCTCCAGCGCATAGATGGAGTTCTTCAGGGTTATCTCCGCGCCGCCGAAGTCTTCATCGATGCGCTCCAGCCTGAACTGGCCCCAGCCGCGTGCGGTCAGGCGTTCAAGGTAGTGCTCGAAGACGCGCAGCCCCGACATGTCGTAGGTTTGGGTCTGTTTCTGGCACCAGTAATAGGCGGATTTTGCGCCCGCCTCGGTCAGCACCTGGCGATAAGCGGACAAGCCCAGTGTGCGTTCGACCTCCCGGTGAACGTTCACCATGAAGTGGCGGGGGATATAGAGCATGGGCAGACCGTCCGTCTGCCAGATCCCGCTCTCTTCGTCCACGTCGATGTCTACCGATGGCTTCATGCCTCACCTTTGCTGATGTGTCGTCGAATGGGACGGCGCGAAAGCGCCACCCCCGCCGCGAGCCGCCGCGTCACAAGGCCATGCGTTTTTCCGAACCCCGGATCCGGTTGGCATTCGCCGTCTCGCGCATCTCCCCAGACAGGGAGATCCTCGATGTCTCGCGAAGCGCCAGGCCTCCAGCCATCGCAAACACCGCGATCGCGATCAGATAGAATGCGGGAGAAAGGTTGTTTCCGGTGCGCTCGATCAGCCACGTCGCCATCAAGGGAGCAGTTCCCCCGAAGATCGTGTAGGAGATGTTGTAGGTGAATGCCGAGGCTGTGTAACGCGTGCGGGTCGGGAACGATTCAGACATCAACGTCGCCGTCACCACGCCGCAGGCCAGCGCGCCCACTGCGAGCAGGAGCACCCCGCCGACCGCATACAGCACCGAGCCGGAACTCGCCAATCCGAAGGCGGGCAGTACCGTTACGATCACCCAGACACAGATCAGGCCGACCGATTTGCGCCGTCCGATACTGTCCGAAATCAGTCCGGCGACAGGACAGGCGGCAGCGGCAAAGAACAGGGCCACGGTCGATACGAGGAGCGATTGCGGCCTGGTCAGGTTTCCGACGACCTGCAGATAGGTCGCGAAGTAGGTCGTGAACGTATAGAAAGACAGCGCCGTGAGCGAAATGAAGGCTCCCAGCCGCAGGATGGCGCCTCCCTGGCTTCGCAGTGTTTCGCGCAGAGGCGAATGCACGTGCGGGTTCTCTTCGGCGGCCATCGCTTTGAAAGCGGGGGTCTCGGCCATCCGCCACCGCAGGAACAATCCGACAATGCCCAAGGGCGCTGCGATGACGAACGGGACACGCCATCCCCAGGATGCCATCGCCTCGCTGGAAAGGCTGTTCTCAAGCGCAAAGACCAAAAGGGCGGCGCAGGCGAAAGCGGTGAACGTCGAGACCGGCACGAAGCTTCCGTACCAGCCTCTGCGGTGATTTGGAGAATGCTCCATCACGTAGGCGACGGAGCCGGCATATTCGCCGCCTGCCGAGAAGCCCTGGAGGCATCGCAAAACGGTCAGCAGTATCGGCGCCATCACACCGATGCTGGCATGGGTCGGCAGAAGGCCCATCAGGGTTGTGGCGCCCGCCATCATGAGAATGGTGAGCGACAGGATGCTTTTGCGCCCGACCTTGTCACCGAGGATGCCGAAGAATATCCCGCCCAGCGGCCGCATCGCGAACGCGACGGCAAACACGCCGAACGTCTTGAGCAGGCCCAGACTGACGCTGGAGCTTGGAAAGAACTGGTTCGCTATGATGGTCGCAAGAAAGCCATAGACCGCGAAATCGAACCATTCCACGAAATTGCCTATGGCGGCGGCACCGATCACTTTCTTGAGCGTATTCGGCGAAACCTTTGGGTCTGGCTGCCCTGTCATGCAGATATCCTCCCGAATCTGACACTGTGAGCTGCGCGGATCTTTGGCCCCCACCGGCATACTGGCCTGACCAGTTTGCCGAAACGCCGGCGCGTCTTTTCGACGTCTCCCGGTGTTCGTATGAGCGCCGCTGTTCGCGTTCAGCCCTTGACCCGCCATGCGTATGGATGGCGGGCGCGGAGGAATTCCAGTCGACTTCGCTGCAATTCCTCGCAACCAAGGATCATGGCCAAGGGCGCGTTTGTAAAATATTGATGGGTGCTTTATTGATAACCCCGAAATATCAATGGAGGACTGCCGGTGGCACTCGATCTGCGCCATTTGCGCGCGTTCCAGATGGTTGGAAACGAGCTGCATTTCGGGCGGGCTGCCAACAATCTGCGCATAGCCCAGCCGGCGCTCTCGAAGACCATTCAGCAGCTCGAAGCCGAAATCGGTGCGCCTTTGCTCACCCGTTCGACGCGGCGGGTGGAACTGACCGAAGCCGGCAAGGTGTTCCTGACCGAGATTTCAGGCGTAACAGGTCAGATCGAACTGGCGATCGCACGAACCCGCAAGGCAGCCCGCGGCCTGCAGGGCGAATTGCGCGTGGCCTATACCGACTTTGCGATCAATGGGAAGCTGCCCGAATTCCTGCGCGACTTTAACCTGGCGCATCCGGATATTCATCTGGATCTGATCTTCATGCCGACCGTTCGCCAGCATGTCGCGATCCTGCAGAACTCCATCGACATCGGCTTCATGTATGGTGAGTTCGATCATCAATCGACGAGCAGCCTGGTTTTCGATGAGAACGAATATGTGGTGGTGCTCCCCTCCGACCATCCGCTGGCAAAGAAGGAGACGCTGACATTGGCCGAACTCAAGGATGAGAAGTTCGTGTTCGGCACCGGTGACAGTTGGGTGGTTTTTCGTCAGCAGGTCTTTGCCAAATGCCGGGCGCGAGGCTTTTTTCCCGATATCGTCCTGGAAGCAACCAACAGCGACGGGATCTTTGGCCTCGTCATCGTCGGCGCGGGTGTCGCCATCTATTCCAATTGCATCGGAAACATGGCCCGGCAGGGTGTCGCGGTGCGCCCGCTCAGCGACCTGACGGAAAAACTGCCCATCTCCGCCGTCTGGGACCGCAGCAATCGCTCAAAGGTGCTGGCCACGTTCCTCAGGCATCTGCGGGAAACCACGAAGAAGCGGCTGCCCGAAGCTTCTCCCGTGGGTGGGTAGAACGAGGGCAGGTGAACACTCCGCGGCCCTGTCAATCGAGGGCAATCCGGGCCGCCTGGGCAGAACGCCACCACGGGACCATGGGCCGGCCGGTCCCGTCGAATTTTTTTGCGCGGTTCCTGGTTCACACAACGCGCGGCAGCTTTGCACCTTCATTCTCCCCGTTCGCAGCGATTAGAACCAACCGGGCCCCTTCTTGCTCCAAGGTCTTACACTGCCTGCAGTGTCACGCCGCTGCGCGGTCCGCTTCGGTGACGGTCACCTCATCCGTGTGGGCGAAACCCTTGGAATAGTCGAGAACCGAGATCACCTGGGGCTGGAGCTCGAAGACGGCGACGCCGGAGATGTCGAGGCCGGTCATCATCGATACGTATTCAGGGTACTTCTTTGGAAGCTCCACAAACAGGATCTCCCGGATCGTCGCTTCCTCAGCGACAGGAAAGGCGCGGGCGGCCATCGAAAGCCCGCCTATGGCCATCGGGTCGGTCGTGTCATGATCGATGGTGAGCGAGACGCGGTTGTCGCGCGCTAGGTTCCTAGCCTTCTGCGTGTCCTTGCCCGTCATGAACCACAGCCTCAGCCCACGGCTGACATAGCCGACCGTCGTCGCCTGCGGCCAGCCGTCCGGACGAAGCGTGGCGAGAGTGAGTATGCGGTGCTCGGCGAGCAGCTCAAGAATCTTGGTCCGAAGTGCGGTATCCATCGAAGGTCTCCTGTCCTGACGAGGGCAAGAGGATAGGTGCTTTCCAGACGAGGGACGTTGATCTCGCGCAAGGTGGAAAGTGCGCGCCTGTGCGAACATCCCTTGCAGGAGGTTCCGCCGATGGGGAAGATCAATCGCAAATGGCACGTCGCGCACAGAATGCCGAGGAATGCGAGCGAGGACGAACGCATCGCTTGGCACCTGGACCACGTCCGCAACTGCGGATGCCGCAAGATCGAAGGCAAGTTGGCAGAGCTTTTCAAGCGGCGGGGAATCGCAATCCCGCAATTCGTGCCGCCAAAGCCATCAAGGAGCTGTCGTGCCGAATTTTTCAGGAGTCTCGCAACGACAGAATCTCGTGCAGATGGTAACGGGGAATGTGCGCTGAGGCCTATTTCGCGGAAGAAGCAAACTCACGAGCGGCCTGGATGAACGCTGTGAAGGCGGCGGGCGGATTCTTTCGGCCTGGGTAGTAAAGCGCCAGCGGCGGTAGGCTGGGTGTCCAATCTCCCAAAACCTGAACCAGTCTGCCGGCCGCGATGTCCTCTCGGACTTCGGCTTCCATGAGATAACCGAGCCCGACGCCATTCTGTGCGGCAATCCGAACGAGGCTCGGCTCATCCAGGGTGAGCGAGCCCTGGACATCTATCTGGACGGCGTCGCCGTCTTTCGCGAAACGCCATCGGAACAAGGCGTGGTTTGGAAGACGGGCGCGGAGGCAGCGGAAGCGATAGAGGTCGGTCGGCACGTTCGGTTTGCCGTGTTTGGCTAGAAACTCCGGTGACGCCACGACCGCGTGCTGACGATGCAGCCCAAGGGGCACGGCGATCATGTCGATGGGCACGAGGTCAGCTGGTCTCAGACCAATGTCGAAGCCGGCGGCGACGATGTCGACAAGCTTTCCTTCGGTCACCAGATCGATGTGAACCTGCGGGTAACGCTGCAGAAACGGAAGCATGAGGGGTGCCAACACTTCACGCGCTGCCGACGCAAAAGCGTTGATGCGGAGCGTGCCGGATGGTGTCTGCTGTAGCGACTGCGCGGCCAACAGGGCATCGTGGATATCCGTCATCGCCGGGCCGACTCGTTCGACGAAGGCCCTCCCCGCGTCGGTGAGGGAAACGCTCCGTGTCGTCCGATTGAAGAGCCGAATGCCCAAGCGCTGCTCCAGCTTGGCGATGGCATTGCTCAGGGCGGTCGTCGACATGCCAAGATCAAGTGCCGCGGCGCGAAACGATCCATGCCGGGCAATGCTGATCACAGCATCGATGTCAGACAAGATATCGCGCGTCATTGTCCTTCTTTTCGCAATTCCTCGTCCTTATCTATCCCAGTTATCGGATCATTCGTCGAGCCGTAGATTATCTCCTGCCAGCCGCACATGCGCTGACCCAAGCGAGAAGGGCTTGGGGATACACAGGAGAATCAAGATGACGATCAAGTTGCCACCGAGCATCCAAGCCTACTTCGACGCCGACAACGCCCGCAGCCCCGACGCCGTTGCCGCAGCCTTCACCGACGATGCTGTCGTCCGGGACGCAGGCGAAATCCGCGCCGGCCGAGAATCCATCCGGCGCTGGAAGGTCGAGACCGATCAGAAGTATTCGTATACCCTGACCGAGCCCTTTCTCATCGCCACCGAGAACGGAAAGACCCTTGTGACGGGACATGTGTCCGGTGACTTTCCCGGAAGCCCGGTCGATCTGCGGTACTTCTTCGTTCTCAAGGGCGACAAGATCGCCGGTCTGGAGATCACGGTATGAGCCCCTTCCTGACGCTTGAGGGCCGCCGTGCCTTGATCACCGGTGGCACGATGGGAGCCGGCGCTGCGACCGTGGCGCTCTTTCAAGAGCTCGGGGCGCGCGTGTTGACCACCGCGCGTACCAAGCCCGCAGACTTCGCTGGCGCTGCATTCGTCGCTGCGGATCTCACCACCAGGGATGGTGCTGCAACGGTCGTGGATGCAGTTCAGCGAGAACTGGGCGGGCTCGATATTCTCGTCAATGTCCTGGGCGGCTCCTCCGCACCATCCGGCGGCTTCGCAGCACTGGATGATGCCGAATGGGATAAGGAGTTTAACTTGAACTTCTTCCCGGCGGTCAGGCTGGATCGTGCTCTCATCCCCGGCATGCTGGCTCAGGGAAAAGGCGTCGTCATTCATGTGACCTCAATCCAGGGTCGAATGCCACTGCCCCAGGCAACGACCGGCTACGCCTCCGCCAAGGCCGCGCTCAACACCTACAGCAAGAGCCTTTCCAAGGAGGTCTCGCCAAAAGGCGTCCGCGTCGTGCGGGTGTCTCCTGGCTGGATCGCCGATCCGGGCAAGAACGGTCTGGCGCTGCGCATCGCCGAACAGTCCGGCATCGGTTACGAGGAAGCGGTGCAGGTGATAATGGACACACTCGGCGGCATCCCGCTCGGACGACCGGCTGCTCCTGGAGAAGTTGCTGACCTCATCGCGTTCCTCGCTTCCGACCGAGCGTCGTCCATCACCGGCACAGAGCACGTGATCGACGGAGGCACTGTCCCGACCGCCTAACAGACGACCGTCGGTCTCGACCGACTGAAACCCGAACAACTTCGTGACATGGCTTCAAGAGGGCTCGATGGGGACGAGTGGCAGCGTTGGGGCCTGTCACCGTCGTCCGCCAACGGGGTCGTGAGTTGACGAGGTAAACTTCGCCCGACCGTCCGGATACGGCCCCAAAGCCGCCGGCGCAGCCCCCAAGGATTGCCCGCCGGCGGACAAGCGTTTTCGATTTACCGGTGCGAGCGCACGGAAAGTGGATTGTAGCGCTCCTCTTTAACAACTAAAGCGATGTCGGTCTTCATGCGAAGGGCATCGCGATGGTGAGCGTACTGAAATTAGCAACGCTTGAGCGTTTCCGTTTTTCACGCAAACGCGGAAACGCTCTGACTTTTTGTTTTAGCGCAACTCCATACGCAAAACCGCTTCGCACTTTTGCTGGAGTTGCTCGTTCTTTTTACGCAATTCCGGACGCAAAACCGCTGCGCACTTTTGCTGGAATTGCTTTGATCGGCCTGGCCATTGCGGCCGCAGCTCCAGCCGGCGCCCAGGATAGCGTCAAGGTCACGGATGATCGCGGCGTCACGGTGGAGGTTCCGGCGCAGCCGAAGCGCATCGCCTCGATCTCCTATTTCGCGGACGATGTCGCCCTCGCGCTCGGCATCAAGCCGGTGGCGAGCACCTATATGACGGCCGGGCGCGAGCCCGATTTCCTGCTTGGCCTGACCAAGGACATGAAGCAGATCGGCCAGCGCGCCAAGCCGAACCTCGAACTGCTCTCAGAGGCAAAGCCCGACCTTATCGTTGCCATCCGGCGCTATACGGTCGGCAACGCGCCGCAGCTGGAAAAGATCGCGCCCTACGTCGCCTACAATATGGAACTGCTGGACGGCAGCGACCGCGAGATCGCCGAGCTGTCGAAGATCTTGGGCAAGCCTGAGCGCGGGGCGCAGTTGAACAAGGAATTCCGCGAACATTTGGCGGAATTCACCGCCAAGGCGCCGAAGGACCTGCACCCGCGCTTCGCGATCATGTGGGGCGGCGAAACTCCCTTCGCCTTCCACACCGAGAACACGGCCGCATCCATCGTGGCGGCGATCGGCGGCGACAACATTGCCGGCAAGATGACGCCGGGCGGCGAATTCGGCATCGATCTCAGCCTCGAGACCATGCTCGAGAAGGATCCGGAAGTCCTGTTCATCTACGATTCCGGTCCCGACCGGCCGCATGAGAACAATCCGATCTGGCAGGAGCTCTCGGCGGTGAAGAACAAGCGGGTCTTCTATGTCGGCGACCAGTGGGTGGAGACGAACGGTCCGATCGCCCGCGAGATCGTGCTGCGCGAAGCGGCCCACTATCTTTATCCCGATGTGTTCCCGGCGGTCGACGTGAAGGCGGAAGCCGCCAAGATCATCCCGGCCGAGGCCCGGAAGTGAGCAGCGGCTTTGCGTCCGGAATTGCGCAGCAAAGAGATTGAGCATTCCCGCGTTTCCGCGAAAGGCGGAAACGCCCTGGCCATCGGCCTCGTCGTCGTCGCGACACTGCTGGTCATCCTGCTTGGCCTGATGCCTGGGGCCAGGATGTTGTCCTTCGATGATGCCCTGCGCGTTCTGTGGGCTCCCGACGGCAAGATCGAATCCATCCTGGTCTGGACGCTCAGACTGCCGCGAAGCCTCGCGGCTGCAGTGGCGGGGGCCGGACTGGCCGTCTCGGGCTATCTGCTGCAGGCGCTGACCCGCAATCCGCTCGCCGATCCCGGCATCACCGGCGCCACGGCCGGCGCGATCGCCCCGATCGTGGCCTGCTTCGTCTTCCTGCCCTGGCTTTCGTCTGCCTGGTACCCGTTCGTTGGCCTTGCAGGCGGGCTTGCCGCTTCGACGGTGACCTTCTGGGTAGCCCGCGGCGGAACCGGACGTCCGCTGCATCTGGCGCTGGGCGGCCTCAGCGTCTCGCTGTTCCTCGGCGCCGTCACCATCTACGTGCTGCTGCTGGCAGGGCCGCAATCCACCGCGCTGCTGTTCTGGCTGTCGGGCGGCTTCCAGGGGCGAAGCTGGGCGCAGCTTGCCCACATGCTGCCATGGGTCGTGCTCGGCGTGGCCGGCGCGCTGTCGCTGCACAGGGTGGTCGCGATGTTTGCGCTGAGCGACCACGCCGCCGCCGGCATGGGGCTTCAGCTCGATGTCTGGAAACCCGTGCTGCTCATCCTTGCGATCCTGCCCGTGGCCGGCGTCGCCCCGATCGCCGGTCCCGTCGCCTTTGTCGGTCTCGCCGCCCCGCACATCGCCCGGCTCCTGAACCCAAGAGGCGCCGTCTGGGAGATCGCCCTCACGGCGGCCCTCGGCGCGCTGATCGTCACTTGCGCAGATCTCGTCGGCCGTACCGTCGCGATCCCGAAGGAACTGCCGGTCGGCATCATGACGGCACTGCTGGGCGGACCGATCTTCATCTACCTGATCCAGCGCGACCGGCTCGACTTCAGGGCACAGCCGTCATGACGGCAGTCTCCCGGGCATCCGGCAAACCGAACACCTGGCTGCTGCCGGCCGCCATCGCCGCGGTTCTGCTGTCCCTGGCGGCTGCGGTGCTGCTCGGCGTGGTTGACATTCCCGCCGCCGATGTCGTCTCGGTATTGAGAGGAGCCGGTTCGCCGGAGGCGCGATCGATCATCCTCGACATCCGGCTGCCGCGCATCGTCACCGGCATGCTTGCCGGCATCCAGCTGGCGGTTGCCGGACTGATCCTGCAGACGATCACGCGCAATCCGCTCGCCGACCCATCGCTGATCGGGGTTTCGCAGGGTGCGACGCTGACGGTGACGATCTTCCTGCTGTTCACCGTCTATATCTTCAATCCGGGCTCGAACACCGTGGCCGAACTTCCCGTGGCCTGGCTGCCGCTGGCCGGCATGGCCGGCGGCATGGCGGCCGGCGGCATCATCTATCTGCTTGCCTTCCGGCTTGAGCTCAGCCCGCTGCGCATTACGCTGTGCGGCATCGCCATCGGCGCCGTCCTCCATGCCATCGCCATCGGCCTGATCGCCGGCTGGGGATCAGCGCGCATCGAGATCATCCTCGAATGGATTTCCGGCAGCCTCTATGCGCGCAGCTGGGACCATGCGCTTTTCCTGGTGCCCTTCACCATCGCGGGGCTGGCCGTGTTGCCGCTGATCTATCGCCCACTGGTGCTGCTGCAGTTCGATGCAGCGAGCGCCCGCTCCTTCGGTCTCTCCTATCGGCGGCAGTTTTCGATATTGCTGCTGGTCTCCTGCGCGCTCGCGGCAAGTGCCGTCGGCGTGGTCGGGCCGATCGTCTTCGTCGGGCTGGTCGTGCCGCATCTGGCGCGGTTCCTGGCCGGGCGGCATTTCCCGCTGGTCCTGCCGATGACGGTGGTGCTCGGCGCCGTGGTCGTCACGCTGGGCGACC
>NZ_JAKREW010000017.1 GCF_022347545.1 Terribium retamae | reverse complement strand
GCTCCCTACACCCCCCCCAAACCAAAAATTTTCGTGTCGACCCACAAAGGGCGGCCCTAAATTTCCTTTTTGGGGGGGGGGGGGTTGGGCGCGGGGGCCCCCACCGCTACCGGCGCGCTGGCGCTGAATGACGGTTGGGCGGAATTGAAACGTATGTGGGTGGTGCCGCAGGCCAGAGGGCGGGGGTTGTCCAAGGCTCTTCTTGTCGCGTTGGAAACCAGAGCGCGCGACGCTGGCATCACCTGGCTGCGACTCGAGACCGGCATAGCCAATCACGAAGCTCTTGGCCTTTACGAGCGCAGCGGGTTCGTTCGCATCGGGCCATTCGGCGATTATCGTCCCGATCCGCTCAGTGTCTTCATGGAGAAACGGCTGAGCTGAGGCTTGCTCGCAGAGCATCGCAAGAAACCGGGCCGGTCCAACGTGCCGGCCCGGCGGCCCACCGCCTAACCCTTATGGTGCACTTCCTGTAGTCCGTAGACCTTTGTCGGAATACCCGCGTGCCGGGCTTTCAGTTGCAGCGACAGGAACTGCGAATAGTGGCGTGACTGGTGCAGGTTACCGCCATGGAACCACAATGCTTCTTGCTGCGTCGGCTTCCACATGTTGCGCTGTTCACCCTCCCAGGGACCGGGATCCTTGGTGGTGTCGGAGCCGAGACCCCAGCATTTGCCAACCTTGTCGGCGACCTCCTGGCTGATGAGTTCGGCTGCCCAGCCATTCATCGAGCCGTAGCCGGTGGCATAGACGATGACGTCCGCGGGCAATTCCGTCCCGTCCTCGAGCAGAACGGAATGTTCCTTGATTTCCTTGACCTGACCGCGCTGCAGCTTGATCTCGCCGTCAATGATCAATTGCGAAGCGCCGATGTCGATATAGTAGCCCGAGCCGCGACGCAGATATTTCATGAACAGGCCGGAGCCATCATCCCCCCAATCCAGCATGAAGCCGGCCTTTTCCAACCCTTCATAGAATTTCGCATCGCGCTCTTTCATCTGCTGATAGAGGGGGATCTGGAACTCGTGCAGGATCTTGTACGGCACGGAGGCGAAGATCAGATCAGCCTTGGCGGTGGTGACGCCGTTCTGAACCGCCTGTTCCGAATAAAGTGGCCCCAGCCCGATCTCCATCAGCGTGTCCGACTTGACTATGTGCGTGGTCGAGCGCTGCACCATGGTGACGTCGACACCGTTCTCCCAGAGAGCGGCACAGATGTCATGGGCGGAGTTGTTAGAACCGATGACGACCGCCTTCTTGCCCGCGTATCTGTCCGGTCCCGGATGTTTCGAAGAATGGTGCTGGTCGCCCTTGAAAGTCTCCATGCCCTTGTATTTCGGCAGATTGGGCCGACCCGACATGCCGGTGGCCAGCACCAGTTGCTTGGGCCTCAGCACGATATCCTGGCCATCCCGCCGAACGGTGACTGTCCATTCTTTCTTCCTGTCATCGTAGGAAGCACTCTTGGCCTCGGTCGAAGGCCAATAGTTCAGTTCCATCACCTTCGTGTACATTTCCAGCCAGTCGCCGATCTTGTCCTTGGGCGAGAAGATCGGCCAGTTCTTCGGGAAGTCGATATAGGGCAGGTGGTCGTACCAGACCGGGTCGTGCAGGCAGAGCGACTTGTAGCGCTTACGCCAGGAGTCACCCGGCCGCTCATTGCGCTCGACGATGATTGTCGGTACGCCGAGCTGCCTGAGCCGCGCACCGAGCGCGATGCCGCCTTGACCACCACCGATGATGAGCGTGTGTGGTTGCGTCGTGAAGCCGAGCTCGGCTTGCTCCTTTTCGCGTTCTTCTTTCCAGCTTAGCCGGTTCTTGCCCTGGCCATGCTTGGCACCGAGCGGGCGCGTGAAGCCCGCCTTCTCTTCGTGCCCCTTCAACTCGGCCATGGTGGTGAGAAGTGTCCAGATCTTGCCATCCTTCACGCGGATCTGGCCGTAGCCGCGTGCTGCCTCGGTCTCGAAAGTGATCCAGCCCTCCAGCAGCCCGTCGCTTTCCGTGGCGTCTTCTCCCTCGGCAATTGCGAAATTCACCGGCTTGATGGTGGCCAGCTGACTCTTCAGCATGGCGCGGATCTGATCATGCCCCTCCATCGTCTTGATGTTCCAGGTGAAGGCAACAAGGTCGCGCCAATAGCTGTCGTCCTGGAAGAACGAGACTGTCCTATCGATGTCGCCGGCGGCGAGGGCGGCGCCGAAATCGGCGAGCAGTTTGGAAAGCTTTGCGTTGGGCGCCTTATCGAGCATGCGGATTCCTCCCTTGGAAACATGATGGTCGTTGCGGCTTAGCCGATCCTCCCGGCGGTCATGGAAAGTATCGGCAGAGACAGCCGCTTTCGTCACGCCCCACCATAGTTTGTCGTGATTTCAATGGGTTAAGTTCTTTTCCAAGTGCCGGAAGCTGTGCTCGCGGGAACGTGATCGTGGCTGCCGCAATGGCGTCCTGCTGCTTTGAAATCGTCTGCGCAGCGATATCTCGATCCGCGTTGAGGGATGGCCGCCGGTCGCGTTCCGCAGAAGGGCATGGGCATTGGAGTAAGTGTCGTGAATGCGAAAAAGATATCGGTAACAGGCCGCCGCCTGAAGGCGGCATCGTTGGCTTTCATTCTTGCTTTCAGCGGAACGACGAGCGTTCCGCTGGTCGCGCCGGCAGTGCAGGCGGCGCATGCCGCCACCGTGTCGATGGCGGTGCGGGAACGGCTGACCAGATATGGCGTGTGGCAAATCTCACAGCGGTACGGCGAAGTCTGGGTGCCGTCCGTCAACACCTCATGGCGGCCGTATACGGTTGGTCGCTGGGTGTGGACCGATGATGGTTGGTACTGGGAGTCCAGCGAGCCGTTTGGTGCCGTCGTCTTCCATTATGGGCGCTGGGCCTATGACAATGAGCTGGGCTGGGTCTGGCTCGCCGGCGATGAATGGGCACCGGCTTGGGTCGTCTGGCGCCAAAGCCATGACTATGTCGGATGGGTGCCTGCACCGCCACCCGAAGAACGTGTGGTGTTCCGCGACGCATGGTGGTCTTTCGTGCCGGTGGTGGCAATCGGCGCCGCCGAAGTCCTGCCGACTCTGCGCCCGGTAGAAGACAATGTGACGATCGTGCGCAACACCACGATCATCGACCAGCGCGTGGTGGTGAAGAACATCTACAACAATTACAGCCAGCCGACCGTACGAATGGAAAACCGGGTCATCCCGATCAATGCCGGACCGATACTGACGCAGTTGCCTCAGCCTGTGGCTGCTAGGGTTCGGGCGGCCAACATCGTGCCGCCGGCAAAGGGCTCGTTGGCGCCGGCCAAACTCGATGTCTCGAAAGCCCACGAGGTCAAGCTTCGGGCTGCGTCGCTGCAACTGGGGCAGCCAGTTCCTTCGCCTAAATCTCAAAGCGGAGCCGGTTCGGTGCCTACGACTTCGATTGATACAACGGCGGCCAAACCCAAAAATATGGTTGCCACCAAGCCATCGGCCGCTTCCCAGCCGCGGCAATCGCCGAAACCGGCGGCGGTGGAAGGAGGGGTGCGGCAGCCACACAAAAAGCCGTCGCCACCTGCAGCCGGCAAGAGTGGTCCTGGGGTTGCGGCCGATCTCGGCCAGAATAGGAGTATGCCGCGATCAATTCATGCGAACAACAAACCGCTGAAGGTCGTGTCGCCAACGGCAGCTGCGCAGCGTCACCGCGTCAACACGCCAGTCGTGCAAGGCGGTGATCATCAGCAACGCGCCGCGATTGCGCGGCCGACGCGTCAAACGGCGCATATGAATACCTCCCATCGGCCGCAGGCTACACCGCATAAGCCTGCACCGACCGCGCATAAGCCAGTGAAGTGCGATCCGCACGATTCCCGCTGCAAAGTGCGAGGCTGACGAGACCGCCAAGCAGGCTACCGCCCAAGCCTTCCGCCGCAATCGGTTAAAACGGTTGCGGCCGTGTCATCCGGCGCGGAGGGCGGATATCCAGCGATCCTCAAAAATCAGGCGATATCCTGGTTGACAGCGCTTCGTGCTTGCACCTATTGTCCGCCACGATGAACAAGACGGTACTCATTCTCGTAGGAAGGCGCGTGGGCAAGGCGGTGTGACCGCCGGGCGAAGTCCTCCCATGCGCAAGACACAGGCTCCCTCGGGGGCCTTTTTTATTATCCAAAAACATGACAAGACGACCAGCAAGAGCTTGAAAAAGCAGGAAAACGACGGAACCCGACCCATGAGCAACGGACAAAGCGAGCGGCGTGAAATGACAGGCGCCGAAATGGTTGTGCAGGCGCTGATCGACAACGGCGTCAAGCATCTCTTCGGCTATCCGGGTGGCGCGGTCCTTCCGATCTATGACGAGTTGTTCCAGCAGGACGCGATTCAGCACATCCTGGTGCGCCACGAGCAGGGCGCTGGCCATGCTGCGGAAGGCTATGCCCGCTCGACCGGCAAGGCCGGTGTCATGCTGGTCACCTCCGGTCCGGGTGCAACCAACGCGGTGACACCTTTGCAGGACGCGCTGATGGATTCCATCCCGCTGGTCTGCCTGACCGGACAGGTGCCAACCTCGTTGATCGGTTCCGACGCCTTCCAGGAATGCGATACGGTGGGCATCACAAGGCCTTGCACCAAGCACAACTGGCTGGTGAAGGACGTCAACGAGCTCTCCGCCATCATCCATGAGGCCTTCCACGTTGCCACCACGGGGCGGCCCGGACCGGTGGTCGTCGACATCCCGAAGGACGTGCAGTTCGCCAAAGGCATCTATACGCCGCCGCAGACGGCGCCGCGTACCTCCTATCAGCCAAAGGTGCAGGGGGATCTCGAGAAGGTAAAGGCGGCGGTCGAAATGCTGGCCGGTGCCAAGAAGCCGATCATCTATAGCGGCGGCGGTGTCGTCAATTCCGGCCCTGAAGCCAGTCACCTGCTGCGCGAGCTGGTTGACCTCACCGGTTTTCCGATCACCTCGACCTTGATGGGACTTGGCGCCTATCCGGCGTCAGGCAAGAACTGGTTGGGCATGCTCGGCATGCACGGTACCTACGAAGCCAACATGGCCATGCATGATTGCGATGTCATGCTGTGCGTGGGCGCGCGCTTCGACGATCGAATTACCGGGCGCCTCAATGCATTCTCGCCGAACTCCAAGAAGATCCACATTGATATCGACCCATCTTCGATCAACAAGAATGTGCGTGCCGATATCGGCATTCTGGGCGATGTCGGCCACGTGCTGGAGGACCTGGTTCGGCTGTGGCGCGCCACTGCCAAGGCCGACAAAAAGGCGCTTTACCCCTGGTGGGAGCAGATTGCTCGCTGGCGCGCTCGCGATTCGCTCGCTTATAAACCGAGCAACGACGTGATCATGCCGCAATATGCGATCGAGCGGCTCTATGAACTGACCAAGGACCGCGACACCTACATCACCACCGAAGTCGGCCAGCACCAGATGTGGGCGGCTCAGCATTTCCATTTCGACAAGCCGAACCATTGGATGACTTCGGGCGGCCTCGGCACGATGGGCTACGGCCTGCCGGCAGCGCTTGGCGTGCAGATCGCGCATCCGGAAGCGCTGGTCATCGACATCGCCGGCGATGCTTCGGTGCAGATGACGATCCAGGAGATGAGCGCGGCTGTCCAGTATGAAGCGCCGATCAAGATCTTCATCCTGAACAACCAGTATATGGGCATGGTGCGCCAATGGCAGCAATTGCTGCACGGCAACCGGCTGTCGCATTCCTACACCGAGGCGATGCCCGACTTCGTCAAGCTGGCTGAAGCTTATGGCGGTCATGGCATCCGTTGCGAGAAGCCCGACGAATTGGATGATGCGATCAAGGAGATGATCTCAGTCAAGAAGCCGGTGCTGTTCGACTGCCGGGTCGCCAACCTCGCAAACTGCTTCCCGATGATCCCGTCGGGCAAGGCGCACAACGAGATGCTGCTGCCGGACGAGGCCACCGACGAAGCGGTCGCCAACGCCATCGACGCCAAGGGCAGGGAACTGGTGTAGCGGAGCGTGGCTTTGCCACGCCCGGTATAATCAACGAGTTAGCGTAGATTCCTTAGATCGAGATTCATCTTATGAACGCACAGCACCTTCAACCTACCGGCTCCGCCTATTTCATCGCCAAAGAGACGGAGAAGCCGGAAAACCACACTTTGTCGGTGCTGGTCGATAACGAGCCGGGCGTGCTTGCGCGGGTCATCGGCCTGTTCTCAGGGCGCGGCTACAACATCGAAAGCCTGACCGTCTCGGAGACCGAACACGAAAAGCATCTGTCACGCATCACGATCGTGACGCGCGGCACGCCGCATGTCCTGGAGCAGATCAAGCACCAGCTCGAGCGCATCGTGCCGGTGCATCGCGTCGTCGACCTGACAGTGCGCTCGACCGAACTCGGACAGGAGCGGCCGCTCGAGCGGGAGCTTGCACTGGTCAAGGTGGCTGGAACTGGCGATAGCCGTGTCGAAGCGCTGAGACTGGCGGATGCGTTCCGCGCCAGCGTGATCGATGCCAACACCGAACATTTCATCTTCGAGATCACGGGCAAAGGCTCGAAGATCGACCAGTTCATCGCCATCATGCGTCCGCTCGGCCTGGTCGAGATCTGCCGCACCGGCGTGGCGGCGATGAACCGTGGCCCCCAGGGGATGTGAGGCGTCATTCCGTCGGCATTGTCACCGAGACAACAATTTTCGTGACTTGGACCGGTAGACAGGTCAACTAGCCTGACCTGTCTACCGGCGCTTTATTCTCCATGTCCTTCGATGCATTTCTTGCCCTTGTCGTCTACGCCTTCGTAACCTCGGTCACACCGGGACCGAACAATTTCATGCTTCTGGCTTCCGGCGTTAATTTCGGTTTTGCGCGCAGCATTCCGCACATGGTCGGCATCAGTGTCGGGTTCTTCATATTGGCGCTCGCCGTCGGTCTTGGGCTGGGAGCGGTGCTGACTGCATTTCCGGCACTGCATACGGCGCTGAAGATCGTCGGTGGCGCATATCTGCTTTACCTTGCCTGGAAAATCGCGATGTCTCGCTCGATGGGAAGTGGCGGCGAGCAAAAAGCGCGTCCGATGACACTCCTCGAAGCGGCCGCCTTTCAGTGGGTCAATCCCAAGGCCTGGGTGATGGCGATCACCGCCATGGCGGTCTACACCAACCCCGATCGGCCTTTTCTGTCCGTGGCCGTGATTGCGATGACTTTCGCCATCGTGAACCTGCCTACCATTTCGGGATGGGCCGGCTTCGGCGTGGCGTTGCGTGGCTTCCTGTCCGATCCCGTCAAACTGAAATGGTTCAACATCGCCATGGGCTTGGCGCTTGCCGCAACGCTCTGGCCGATGTTGCGCTAGCGCATGACCCCGAAAATCGGGATCGATTTTCGGAAAGGCAGGGTGACATGCGTCACCCGTCATATGCCAAATTGAAGTGTTTGAGCGACCTTCGCGCGTCCGAAAGGACGCGCGGCGCTCCAGGGCGCCGATCACGCCCCCGTGATTTTGTGCGGTGCATTAAATCTTTGTAATGAAGGCGTTTTGACCATTTTCGGTCGCGAAGTTGCGCTATCTTAGCCTGGGATTCATCGCGCACGACCTCATTCGATGAGGTGAATACGGATGCGCCGAGACCGGCAGGCACGGTCCTGACCTTACATCGAGAGGGCGCATTGACGGTTCGTAACAAAGCATTGATCGGACTTATCGGCGGCATCGTCGTTGTCGCCGCCGGCGCCTTTTTGTGGCCCACGGGCGCCTCGAAGGTCTGGCAGATGCTGCCGTTCGGTGAAAAGGAAGTCGCAGCCAAGGCCGCGGCCGGCGGAAATAACGGTGAAAATCGCGCGCAAGGTGGTGGCCGCAGCGCCGTCACTGTCGCGACCGCAACGGCGAAGACCACCGATTTCCCGATCCAGCGCTACGCCATAGGTTTCCTGGCGTCGCCGGCAGTGGCCAACATCAATGCGCGTGTCGCCAGTCAGGTCATGACCATCGCCGTGGAGGATGGCCAGATGGTCAAGCAAGGCGATGTCTTGATCACGCTCGACGACCGCGCTCTGAAAGCACAGGTCGAAAAGGACAAGGCGACGCTGGCCAAGGATCAGGCGCTGGCAGCCAGTGCCGCCGCTGATCTGGAGCGGGCCAAGAGCCTGCTTGCCAGGCAAACCGGCACGCAGCAGGCCTATGACCAGGCTTTAGCGGCGCAGAAAGCCGCGCAGGCGACGGTGGCAGCCGATCAGGCGGCTCTGGATGCCGATCTCGTGCAACTGGGCTACACCACGATCACTGCGCCGATTTCCGGCCGGCTCGGTGCTGTCAGTGTCAGCGTCGGCGATCTCGTTACCGCCGGCGGTGCCAGCGGTACGGGGGCAACGCCTTTGGTGACGATCACGGAGATGGATCCCTTGCGCGTTGCCTTCAACCTGCCTGAGGCGGATCTTGCCCTGTTGCAGCAGGCGACGGCCAAGCCAGGTTCGGTGTCGGTAACGCTGCACAAGGACGGCAGCCCTGAACCGATCGGCTCGGGCACGGTGGATTTCGTGAATTCCACCGTGGATACCGCGTCGGGGACCATCACGGCACGCGCAACCGTGCCCAATGCCGACCTGAAGCTTTGGCCAGGTCAATATGTGAATGTGACGGTCAATGCGGGTACGATGCCGCAGGTTGTCACCGTGCCGACACAGGCCGTGCAGCCGAGCCAGCAGGGCTCCTTTGTCTATGTCGTCAAGGCCGACAAAACGGTCGAAGCGCGGCCGATCAAGGTGGCGATCAGCCATGAGAACGAGAGTGCGATCGCGAGCGGGTTGAAGGACGGCGAGAAAGTGGTGGTGGATGGCCAGCTGAGCCTGAAGCCGGGCTCCGCCGTGCGCGAGGTCGATGGCGGCGGCAGTGGTGGGGCGAGCGAGAGCACGGCCCCGAAAGCGGCCGACAAGGCAAACGGAAACGAAACGGCGGGCTGACCGACGATGATCTCCGAATTCTGCATCCGCAGGCCCGTTGCGACACTGCTGATGTCGATCGCGCTCATTCTGAGTGGGCTGTTCGCCTACAAGTTCCTGCCGGTCGCAGCGCTTCCGAGCGCCGAGTTCCCAACCGTAAATGTTTCGGCATCGCTGCCGGGTGCATCGCCCAATGCGATGATGACGTCGGTGGCGGTTCCGCTGATCAAGCAGATCGCCACCATCGCCGGCGTCGATTCGATCTCGACCACCAATTCGCTGGGTTCCACCTCGATCGCCGTACAGTTCGCCCTGAACCGGGACATAGATGCCGCCGCCGCCGATGTGCAGGCGGCGATCGCGCGAACGCAGCGGCAGTTGCCGCCGGAAATGACGTCGCCGCCGAGCTACAGGAAGGTCAATCCGGCCGATGCGCCGATCCTGCTGATGGCGCTGACCAGTGACACGGTGCCTCTGACCGACCTCGACGCCATTGCCCAGAACGTCATTTCGCCTTCGCTTTCGACCATCGACGGCGTTGCCCAGGTCATGGTCTGGGGATCCAAGAAATATGCCGTGCGCATCCAGATCGATCCGACGGCGCTGGCCGCGCGCGGCATTTCCATCGACCAGTTGCAGGCGGCGGTGCAGTCGGCCAACAGCAACGCGCCGGTCGGTGTGCTGCAGAACAGCCAGCAGCAACTGACCATCACCACCAACACGCAGCTGCAGGACGCGGCCGCCTTTTCCAAGATCATCATCGCCACCAAGAACGGCAATCCCGTCCGTCTCGGCGACGTCACGCGTGTCATCGATTCCGTCCAGAGCACGACCTCGGCCTCCTGGTTCGACAAGACACGCGGCATCATCCTGGCCGTGCAGCGCCAGCCCGACGCCAACACCGTCGAGGTGGTCGACCGGGTCAAGGCGATGCTGCCGTCCTTCGAAGACCAGATGCCGGCAGCCGCGTCGATCCAGCTGATGAACGATCGCTCGACTTCGATCATCGCGGCTGTCGATGACGTGCAGTTCACACTGCTGCTAACGATCGCTCTGGTCGTGTTGGTGATCTTCGTCTTCCTACGTCGTGTGACGGCGACGATCATCCCGGCCGTTGCGGTGCCGATTTCGCTCATTGCCACGCTCGGCGTGATGTTCCTGCTCGGCTTCTCCATCGACAACATCTCGCTGATGGGATTGACCCTCGCGGTTGGTCTGGTCGTCGACGACGCGATCGTGATGCTGGAGAACATCTACCGGCATATGGAGGAAGATGGCCTGCCAGCCTACCAGGCGGCCCTCAAGGGCGCGCGCGAGATCGGCTTCACCATTCTGTCGATGTCCATTTCGCTGGTGGCGGTGTTCATTCCGGTGCTTTTGATGGGCGGCGTCATCGGCCGCATCTTCAACGAATTTGCGGTCGTGGTGACGGTGGCCATCCTGGCTTCGATGTTCGTGTCGCTGACGTTGACGCCGATGCTCTCGGCGCATCTGTTGACCTTGCCGAAGGGCCGTAAGCCGGAGGGCCAGGGCGGGACACACCAGCATGGCTGGCTGACGCGTGCTTATGACCGGATTTTGACCTGGTGCCTGGCGCATCACGTGGTCGTATTCCTGGTCTTCGTCGGTACCGCCGTCTTGTCAGTCTGGCTCTTCACCGTATCGCCCAAAGGGTTCCTGCCGCAGGAGGACATTGGCCAGATCTCCGTATCGACCCGCGCGCGCCAGGACATCTCCTTCGACGCCATGGTGAAGCTGCAGGCACAGGTCGCCGAGGTCTTCGAGAAATCGCCTTATGTCGCGCATGTCTCTTCGACGGTTGGCGGCGGTTTCGGCTCCGGCGGGCTCAACCAAGGCTCGCTGTTCGTGGAGCTGAAGCCGAAAAGCGAACGCCCCGAAATGGTGGATGTGATGGCAAGCCTCAGGCGTCCGCTGGCGGACGTTCCCGGTATCAGTACCTTCATGCAGCCGGTACAGAACCTGCGGCTTGGGTCACGTTCGTCGGCCAGCGCCTATCAACTGGTCGTCCAGGGTCTGAAGACAGACGAGACCAATGACTGGGCGCAGAAGCTGACGGAGGCCATGCAGGCCGATCACTTGATGTTTGCCGACGTCAACAACGACCTTCAAAACACGGCGCTGCAGGCGTCGCTGATCGTGGACCGCGACAAGGCGGCTACGCTGGGCATCGATACCAATACATTGCTCAACAGCCTTTACGGCGGCTTCGGGACCGATCAGGTAACCACCATCTTCGGTGCGGCCGACAGCTATCAGGTCATCACCGAACTCGACCCGAAGATCGACTGGTCGCCCGAGCGCATGCTGTCGATTCAGTTCCGCACGTCGAGCGGCTCTCTGGTGCCGCTTGGCGCCTTCGCGCGTGTTGATCGCACCGCGGGACCGTTGACCATCAACCAGCTCGGCCAGCTGCCGGCTGTGACGATCTCCTACAATCTCCCGCAAGGCGTGTCGCTTGGCGATACGGTGACCCGCATCGAGGCGCTGAAAGCCGAGATCGGGGTGCCGAAGACGATTGCCACGTCCTTCTCGGGCACTGCCAAGACCTTCCAGGATTCGCTTGCCAACCAGGGCCTGCTGATCGCCGGCGCGATCCTGACCATCTACATCGTTCTTGGCATGCTTTACGAGAGCTTCATCCATCCGCTGACCATTCTGACAAGTCTGCCTTCGGCGTTGCTCGGGGCAGTGCTGTCGTTGCGGCTTGCCGGGATGGATGTCTCGGTCATCGCCGTCATCGGACTTTTGATGCTGATCGGCATCGTCAAGAAGAACGGCATCATGATGATCGACGTGGCATTGGTGCTGCGGCGCGAAGGCCGAAGTGCGCGTGACGCTATTCACAAGGCCAGCGTGATGCGTTTCCGCCCGATCATGATGACGACGCTGGCAGCCGTGATGGGCACGTTGCCGATCGCTATCGGTGAAGGCGCCAGTGCCGAATTGCGGCAACCACTCGGCGTCGCCGTGGTCGGCGGCCTGATGGTGTCGCAGGTACTTACCCTCTTCGTGACGCCCGTGATCTATCTCTACATGGAGTGGCTATCGCAATGGCTGCTGAGCTTTGGTCGAAAGGGCAGGAAGGCTGACCTGCACGTTGTTGAAGGTGTCGCACAACCTTCGCTGTTCGACGAAAGCAATGATCGCAAGGTTGCAGCGGAATAAGTGACGCACTGTTCGCAAAACGTTGAATTGCCGGAGAGGGCGATATGACTTAATCGGCGGCTCTTGGTCCGGCCGAGGGGATGATGCGGCCACCAAGGTAAATCTGGCGGCCTTTGCCGTCAGCGGCTTCACAAACCATTCTCTCAGGGGAAATTTCCATGACCAAAGTGGCCGTACTCGTCGGCAGCCTGCGCAAGGACTCGTTCAATCGCAAGATCGCCAAAGCGCTCGCCGCGCTGACGCCTGGCCTCGAATTCGACTTCGTCGATATCGGTGCCGTTTCTCACTACAATCAGGATCTCGATACCAACCCTCCGGCCGATTGGGTCTCCTTCCGCAAGCACATTGCAGACGCTGATGCCGTGCTGTTCGCTACCGCCGAGTACAACCGCTCGGTGCCGGGTGTCCTGAAGAATGCCATTGATGTCGCTTCGCGCCCATACGGCCAAGGTGCGCTCAACGGCAAGCCGGCAGCGATCATCTCCACCTCGATCGGTGCGATTGGCGGCTTCGGCTCCAACCATCACCTGCGGCAGTCGCTGGCTTTCCTGAACATGCCGGTGATGGGGCAGCCCGAGGCTTATATTGGCGGAGCCGCCGGCCTGTTCGACGAGGCCGGGAACCTGATCAGTCAGGGCACCAAAGATTTCCTCGCCACTTTCGGCAAGGCGTTTGAACAGCACATCGCCCTCCACGCCGAGGATAAGCAAGCCGCTGCTTGAAAAGAGAGGGCCGGACGAAACTCCGGCCCTTTCTCTTTTGGCGTCGGCTGATGGCTTTGCGGGGCTTTTCGCTTCCTGATCGAACAGGGAACCGATGGTTTCGCCAGCGCAAGCCGGTGAAGCAAAGGGGCTGGAATTCCTCGATTTGCTTCGCTTGGCTTGTCACCGTTGATGTGCTTGTTCTCTTTACGTTCCTTTTTGCGTCGGATATCTTGGTCACTGGTGGAGGCATCTGTTCTGCCAACCAACAGTATTGTGTTTTCCGTTCGAATCCGGTCTCACCTTCGTCATGGAACTTTCACCCCAACAGGATGAGGCGCTGAAGGCGGTCGCGCGCTGGCTGAAAGTCGGCAACCCGCAAGTGTTTCGTCTGTTCGGTTATGCGGGCACCGGCAAGACGACGTTGGCGCGGTATTTTGCGGAGCATGTCGACGGCCAGGTGCAGTTCGCGGCCTTCACAGGCAAGGCGGCCCAGGTGCTGCGTTCGAAGGGGGCGGTAAACGCCCGTACCATCCACTCGCTGATCTACCGGCCACGCGGCGAAGAAGCCATCGAGGACGAGACCACCGGCAAGACCTCGATCAACCCGACTTTTTCGCTCAATCGGCAAAGTCCGATTGCCAAGGCAGCACTTGTCATCATCGACGAGTGCTCAATGGTGGACGAACAGCTCGGCCGCGACCTGCTGTCCTTCGGCACGCCGGTGCTGGTACTGGGCGACCCGGCGCAGTTGCCGCCGATCTCCGGCGGCGGTTTCTTCACCGAACATGAGCCGGATTACCTTCTCACCGAAATCCATCGTCAGGCGCGCGACAATCCGATCATCCGTCTTGCGCTCGACGTTCGGGAGGGACGCGAGTTCATGCGCGGCGACTATGGCACTGCGCAGGTCATAGGCCGCGAGGAGGTCAATCAGGATCTGGTGCTGAAAGCCGATCAGGTTCTTGTCGGCCGCAACCAGACCAGGCGGCGTTACAACCAGCGCCTGCGCGAGCTGAAGGGGTTCACCGCAGACTATCCGCAGGCCGGCGACAAGCTGGTCTGCTTGCGCAACGATCCCGCCAAGGGCCTGCTCAACGGCTCGCTATGGAAGGTGATGACTTCCTCACGCGAGACGGTAAAGCCGGGCATCAACTTGCTGGTCTCGCCGGAAGAGGACGACCCCGACCGCGGCGTTGCCAAGATCAAATTGCTCAAAGCCGCGTTCGAAAGTCCTGAAGAGGAAATCCCGTGGCAGCAGAAGAAGCGCTTCGACGATTTCGATTACGGTTATGCCTTGACGGTTCACAAGGCGCAGGGCTCGCAGTGGAACGAGGTCGTTCTGTTCGACGAGAGTTTTGCTTTCAAAGACACGCGCCAGCGTTGGCTTTACACCGCGATCACCCGCGCCGCCGAGCGGCTGACGGTGGTGCGGTAATCGCATCGTACCTCAACGGCCTGACGACACGGGAATATCGCGGCTGTTCGCATGTCAGGATCGATCTCGACATCGAGTATCGATATTTCCCTATAAACTGTGTATGTCTGCAACCGTGCCTTATCTACTCATAATGGGGTACAGGCGTAGCGCCTCAGTTGCTGTCAGCGGGTCTCTTTTGAGGGGAAGAGCATGCTTGGTCAGTGCCGGAATCAAACGTCGCGGTGTTTGGAGGAGGATGCCGAAGCATCTTCCAAGCCCACGAACCGATCCAGCCGTTCCAAAAACCTGAAAGCAGCGTTGCTGGCGGGCGTATTTGCCATGACCTTGTTTTCCCAGGCGCGCGCGCAGACAGTCTGGTTGGGCTCCAATTCGCCGAATTGGTTCGAGGGCGGCAATTGGAGCACCGGTGTCGTGCCCGCCGCTACAGACAATGTGATGATCGATCTGTCCAATCCAGGTGCCCGGATTGCAGGTGCCACTGCATTGGCTGGCACCGTTCACGTCGGCGGAACTGGTCTGCTCGAGATTGGGAGTGGCGGTCTCCTGGCGAGCGGATCCGGCCGGATCGGAGGAACGCCGGGTTCTTCCGGAACTATCGATGTGAGCGGTGGATCGACCTGGACGGTGTCGGCCGTTGACGACATCGAGATCGGTGTTTCTGGCACCGGTACGCTCTTCATAACAGGTGGCAGCAAGGTTGGCGGTGGCCTCATCGGTCGCGTCGCTAAGGATGTCGACTCGAAGGGGGCGGTTCTGGTCAGCGGTGCCGGTTCGCTCTGGGACATGGATTTGATTGCCGTCGGTGATGAGGGCACCGGCACCATGGTCGTCGCGGATGGCGGTAAGGTGACGAGCGAGTTCGCGTCGATCGGTGACAGCGGAGCAGGCAAGGGATACACGGTCGTGCGCGGTGCTGGCTCGACATGGACGAATGTCGGACCCGACACTTCGCTTTATGTGGGGTACCAAGCCGAAGGTACTTTGATTGTTTCAGAGGGCGGCGCCTTGATTTCCGGGGGCGATGTCGCGATCGGCAATGCGGTGAGTGCGATAGGCACGGCAAACGTGACCGGCGCTGGTTCGACATGGACATTGGCGGCGACCGACGAGCTCGAAATCGGCGCGTCTGGTAACGGCTCGCTGTTCGTTGTGGATGGCGGCAAGGTTAGCGGCGGCTTTCTCGGGCGCATCGCCAAGCATGCGGGATCCACGGGTACGGTCCTCGTCAGCGGCACGGGCTCGCTCTGGGACACGGACCTGATTGCCGTAGGCGACGAAGGAACAGGCACCATGTCCATCTGGAATGGCGGCACGGTGAACAGTGAATTTGCTTCGATCGGTGATAGCGGAGCAGGCGAGGGCCTTGTAACCGTGCGTGGTGCCACCTCGACATGGACGAATATCGGCACCGGCATTTCGCTTTATGTGGGCTACGAGGCCGATGGCGCGATGGTTATTGCGGACGGTGGCACCATTATCTCCGGGGGAGATGCAGTGATCGGCAATGCAGCGGGTGCTACAGGCAAGGCATTGGTGTCCGGCGCAGGTTCGAGGTGGACACTGGCGGCGATCGACGAACTCGAAATCGGCACGTCTGGCAGCGGTTCGCTGATTGTCGCTGATGGCGGCAAGGTCGAGGGCGGCTTCCTTGGCCGTATCGCCAGGAATGCAGGATCGGTTGGCTCGGTTCTGGTCAGCGGCGCGGGCTCTCTCTGGGATATGGATGTGATCGCCGTAGGTGACGAAGGAACAGGCACCATGACCGTCGAGGATGGCGGCAAGGTGAACAGTAAATTCGCTTCGATCGGCGACAGCGGGGCGGGCGAGGGACTTGTGACCGTGCGCGGTGCTGGCTCGATATGGACCAACGTCGATGCCGGCATTTCACTTTATGTGGGCTACGAGGCTAATGGCACGCTGGCCGTTGGAGATGGCGGCGCACTGGTTACCGGCGGCAATGTCGTGATCGGCAACGCTGCAAGCGCAGTCGGCAAGGTCTCCGTGATCGGTACAGGTTCGACCTGGATGATGGCGGCGGTCGACGATCTCGATATCGGCACGTCCGGTACCGGTTCGCTCGTCGTCGGTGATGGCGGCAAAGTTGCAGGCGGTTCAATCGGACGCATTGCGAGAAATGCCGGCTCGACAGGTTCGTTGTTGGTGAGCGGCAGCGGCTCGCTCTGGGATATGGACCTGATCGCCATCGGTGATGAAGGCACCGGCGCCATGATTGTCGAGAATGGCGGCACGGTGGTCAGTGAATTTGCCTCGATCGGCGACAGTGGGCGAGGCAAGGGGTTGGCGATCGTGCGCGGCGCCGGCTCGACCTGGTCCAACAGCGATGAGACCGGGCCGATTTATGTCGGCTACGAGGCTGACGGCACATTGATGCTTGCCGACGGCGGTCGTTTTGTTGCAGCCGACGGCGCTGGTGCAATCGAGGTCGCCGTCAGGGCTTCAGCGAGGGGGGCGGTTGATATTGGTGGAACCCTCGGCGAAGCGGCGGTCGCGCCTGGAATACTTGATGTTCGCACCGTTGTATTCGGTGTTGGCACGGGCACTCTCAATTTCAATCATACCGCAACAGATTATGTCTTCGCGCCCACGTTGATTGGGCACGGCAACGTCAATGTCTTTTCAGGCACCACCGTTCTGACAGGAGAATCAAACGGTTTCCTGGGGACGACTTCGGTAAATGGTGCGAAGCTTGTGGTAAACGGCCAGCTTGGGGGGACGCTCGCCGTTCATACGAACGGCTGGCTTGCCGGTTCAGGTACGGTTGGGACGACCACTCTCGAGCCCGGAGCCACGATCGCCCCCGGCAATTCGATTGGCACACTGTCGGTGGCCGGCGACATCAGTTTTGCAGCCGGCTCAACTTATCAGCTTGAGGCCGGCGCGCATGGGCGCAGTGATCTGATTGAGGCGAGTGGCGAGGCAATATTGAGCGGTGGAACGGTGGCGGTTGTACCCCTCGCTGGATTCAGTAGGGATTTCCGTTACAAAATCCTGAGTGCCAAGGGTGGCGTCTTCGGCACATTCGATCGTCCAGGACCAGTAAAATCCGCCTTTCTCACGCCGTTGTTGAGTTATGATACCAACAACGTGTTTCTGGCGATAAACCAAACAGCCAGCCTGGATAGTGTAGGCCAAACGCCGAACCAAGTTGCGACAGCGAGAGGTCTCGCTTCTCTGGCAAACGGCAATCCGCTGCTGGAGGCCCTTCTTCAGTTAGATGCACTCGGAGCGCGCGCTGCATTCGACCTGCTTTCGGGTGACGTGCATGCGTCGGCTAAGAGTGCCCTCCTGGAAGACAGCCTGCTTGTCCGCGAAAGCATAGTCAATCGTCTAAGGGATGGGACGATTGATGCTCCGGCCACCCACGCCATGGGCACCAACTCGGCCGGCACGATGCTCGGTGGTCTGGCTTTCTGGAGCAGAGCTGTCGGCTCTTGGGGTGAAATTGAAGGCGACGGCAATGCAGCAACGCTTGATCGCTCGACGGGCGGCTTCCTGGCCGGCGCTGACGCGGCCGTCAGCGATGAATGGCGCCTGGGCATCCTTGGCGGATACAGCCGAACGTCATTCGATGCGGATATGCGTCTGTCCTCGGGCAAGAGTGACAATGCGCATCTGGGTATCTATGGCGGCGTTGTTTCTGGCCAGGTCGCCTTGCGGATGGGCGCGGCCTATTCTTGGCACGATATCGATACTGGGCGCCGCACCGCGTTTGCGGGCTTCGACGATAGGCTTCTAGCAGGCTATCACGCCGGAACGGCCCAGGTGTTCGGCGAACTCGGCTATCAACTGCAGGCTGGGTATCTCGATTTGGAGCCGTTTGCCAACGTTGCTTATGTTAATCTGCATACCGATGCCTTCTCGGAAAGCAACGGGTCTGCGGCGCTGGAAGGTTCAAGTTCGACGACCGACGCGACCCTCACGACCTTTGGTCTGCGGGCAGAGAGAGGTTTCGTCTTTGGCGAAATCACGGCGACAGCGCATGGCTTGATTGGCTGGCGCCACGCCTTTGGCGAGCGTTCACCCAATGCCGACTTCAGCTTCGCCGGCGGTGACGTCTTCACCGTTGCCGGTGTCCCGCTGGCACGCAATGCAGCCGTTCTGGAAGCCGGACTGGACGTGGTGATTTCTCCGAGTGCAGGGCTTGGTTTATCCTACAGCGGGCAATTCGGAGATGGCGTTCGCGATCACGGCATTCGCGCCGACTTTTCCGTGCGTTTTTAGCCGCTCGCATCGCTAAGCACAGGCTCAGAAGCGCCCCTGGAGCCATCCTGCTTCTAATGCGCGTCGCAATCTTTCAGATTCGCTCCTTGAGCAGGTCTTTGATTCTACACATGTCGCTATCTCAAAACCGCTGCACACTTTTACGCGACATGCTTACGGGGCTATTTCAAACAGCAATGCCGTCGCGTCATCGCTGACCTTGAAGCGGGGATATCGCTGTCCGTCGGGATCTTCTTCATGTTCGATCCGACGCAACTCGCTCATCAAATTAGCCAGACCACGTTCGAAAGCGGTCTGGATTAGCCCGGCACTGTCATAACGGCCATATTTGTCGACAAGGGCGGAGAAGCCGTCTGTGCACAGAAGTCCGCGTGTCGGCAGGGCAGGGCTGAGGCGCCAGGTGGCGAGATGTGCGGCTGCCTCGGGCGCGCTACCAAGTGTCCAAACGACGCCACCAGGCTGATTGTGACGTGCCCGCGAGCGGCGCAACGCTTCGCGCACCACAGGCTCTTCGGCGAGCGAGCGCCAGGCGGCCAAGCCTCCGGCCTGCGCTACCGCGCGGCGAGCGCCTTCACTCTCGGCCTTGCTGTAATCGCCGTTGGTTTCGAAGGCCTTGCCGTCCGCATCAACCAGGAACAGCCTGCAGTCGCCAAGGCCATAGACAGCCAGTTCCCGGCCTTCCATGCGCACCAGTTGAAAGCTCGCCGTCGGCAATGCCCAGGCCTCGACCGTCTCGTCGCCAGCCGCTTCAATGATTCGTCGCCGAACTCGGGCGTTCAAATCGCGAACCGTGTCGTCTATCGGGGTCGTTGTGGCGATTTCCGTCTCGAAAACCCGTGCGGCAAAGGCTGCCAACCATGCCGCGTCAGAGGTGGTGTCAAGCACGGGCTTGCCACCCAGTCCAGTGGCGCCATCGACGACGAAGGCGCAAGACGTATTGCCACCGGCAGTATCCTCGTTGCGACGGGCCGCGTTGCCGGGATCGGAAAGCGAATCGAGGATGCGTAGCGTCGGCATGGGAATCCCTGAGATGCCGCCCATGTTGCCCATCCGATCATGACACGCAACCGAAAGCGCGAGGCTGGAACAGCCGAAAAGGATGTTTGTTTCGCTGGCGCTGGGCTATAGCTTCCGCTGCCCGCAACCGCCCAAGGCCGATCATGCCAGCCAAGCTTTCCGTGAACCTCAATGCCATCGCGCTGCTGCGCAATCGCCGCGACCTGCCTTGGCCGAGCGTGACCGGTCTCGGTCGCATCGCGCTTGCAGCGGGTGCGCATGGGCTGACGGTGCATCCGCGGCCGGACGAGCGTCATACCCGCCATTCTGATCTCCCGGAGCTTCGCGCGCTGATCGATGACGAGTTTCCCAAAGCCGAATTCAACATCGAGGGTTATCCGACCGAGGATTTCCTTGAGCTTGTGGAAAAGAACCAGCCCGAACAGGTGACCTTGGTGCCGGATGACCCGGCGCAGGCAACTTCAGATCATGGCTGGAATTTTGTCGAGCAGACTGATTTTCTCGAACCGATCGTGAAACGCCTCAAGAAGGGCGGCTTCCGCGTTTCGCTGTTTTCCGATCCCGATCCCGCCGGCGTGACCGCCGCACGCGATATCGGTGCTGATCGCATCGAACTCTATACCGGGCCTTATGGTGGTTATCATTCCGATTCGGGAAGCGCCGCCAAGGAGTTGGAAAAGCTCGGGAAAACAGCTGACGCTGCGATGGCTGCCGGGCTTCAGGTCAATGCCGGGCATGACCTTGTCGTGTCCAATCTCCCGCCGTTGATAACGCGTATTCCAAGATTGGCGGAAGTCTCTATCGGACATGGCTTGACAGCCGATGCGCTGGAGTATGGCATGGCCGGCACGATAGGGCGGTTCCTGAAGGCGTGCGGGTGGTAAAGACGATCCGTTCGAACCCGCGAATGTCAGGGTAATGACGCCGGGGCACTTGATATTGCATTGCGGTAAGCGTAGAGCACCGCGCGCTTGAAACGGAGTGTCGCCGATGGCCGTTGCCAACAATGGCATTGAGGCAGAAGGAACCGAACAACCCGAGCATTCAGGGGTTGAACAGCACAGCACCAAGGTGCTGATGCTGGGCGCTCTCGGTGTCGTTTATGGCGACATCGGCACGAGCCCGATCTATGCCTTTCGCGAGGCGCTGGTCGCAGCGTCCGGCAGTGAACTTTCGAAGCGCGACGACGTGCTCGGCGTCCTGTCTCTTGTGATCTGGGCGCTGACGATCATCGTCACCATCAAATACATCATGTTCGTGCTTCGCGCAGACAACCGCGGCGAAGGCGGCACGCTGTCGCTGATGGCGCTGGCACGCGCGACGTTCCAGAAACGCTCGGCGATCGTGCTCGGTATCGGCATGGTCGGTGCCTCTCTGTTCTACGGCGATGCTGTCATCACGCCGGCGATCTCGGTGCTATCGGCCGTTGAAGGCATGAAGGTCGTCACGCCGACCTTCGATCCTTACGTCGTGCCCTTGACGCTGGTGATCCTGGCGATCCTGTTTTCCGTGCAGCGGTTCGGCACCGGCAGCGTGGCCATGATCTTCGGACCGATCACGGCACTCTGGTTCGTTGCCATCGGTGTTTCCGGCATTGTCCACATCGTCGACGATCCGGAAGTGCTGCTAGCGATAAACCCGTATTACATCGTTCACTTCCTTATAAATTCGCCGGGAGTCGCCTTCGTCACTGTGGGTGCGATTTTCCTGGCGGTGACAGGGGCGGAAGCGCTTTATGCAGATCTCGGCCATTTCGGCCGCAAGCCCATCGTGCTCGCCTGGCTGTGGGTCGTTTTCCCTTGTCTGTTGCTCAACTATGCCGGCCAGGCCGCCTTCGTGCTGGCGAGAGGCGGCGAGATCGGCCATCCGTTCTTTGAAATGAACGAAGGCTGGGCGCTGATACCGATGGTGGTGCTCGCGACTGCCGCGACCGTTATCGCCAGCCAGGCGGTTATCTCGGGGGCGTATTCGCTGACACGCCAGGCTGTGCAGCTGAACATGCTGCCGCGCCTGGAAATCCAGCACACCTCCGAAAAACAATCCGGCCAGATCTATATGCCGCGCGTCAATTTCATCCTGGCGATCGTCGTGATGCTGCTGGTCGTCGGCTTTCAGCAGTCGAGTTCGCTGGCTTCGGCCTACGGTATTTCGGTTACCGGCAACATGCTGGTCACCACCGTTCTCCTTTTCGTGATCATGACCCGCATCTGGAAATGGAACCTCGGCCTTGCCGTGGCGCTGACGGCACTGTTCGCGTTCATCGACGTTGGTTTCTTCGTCTCCAACATCGTCAAGGTGTTCGAGGGCGGCTGGGCTTCGCTGGCGGTGGCCTTCTCGGTGGTGCTGGTGATGTGGACCTGGGTGCGCGGCAGCCGCTACCTGTTCGAGAAGACCCGCCGCAACGAGATTCCGCTCGATTTCCTCGCCGGCAATCTGCTGAAGAAGAAACCACAAGTGGTCGCCGGCACGGCGGTATTCCTGACCAGCGATCCGCTCAGCGCTCCCACTGCGCTCATGCACAGCCTCAAGCACTACAAGGTGCTGCATGAACAGAACGTCATCCTTTCGGTGGTGACTGCGCCGCAACCGATCGTGCCCGACAGCGAACGCGTGAAGATGGAAACCATCAACGAGCTGTTCATGCGGGTCTCGCTGACCTTCGGCTACATGGAACAGCCCAACATTCCGAAGGCGCTGGCCATCTGCCGCAAGCAGGGCTGGAAGTTCGACATCATGACGACGTCGTTCTTCCTGTCGCGCCGCTCGCTGAAGGCTTCGCCGAATTCCGGCATGCCTTTGTGGCAGGACCGGATGTTCATCGGCCTTGCGCGAACCGCCGCCGACGCGACCGAATACTTCCAGATCCCGACCGGGCGCGTGGTGGAAGTCGGTACGCAGGTGACGATCTAGAAGATTCCGCTGGGTTTGGCGTGCATCAGCGGCCGATCACCGCGTTGACAGTGGAAGCTGAGGCGGTAACGCTCGGCCAGCTTTCACGAGGGTCCTCATGTACGTCCTGTTCTGCGCGCCAACTCCAGCAAAGAAACCCCACCAATCCGCCAGCACGCTGTAGTCGCCGGTGGTTGCATCTCTCGATATCGCGGTCGCCGGAGCCGGCCCGGCTGGCCTTGCGGCGGCACTCTATCTCCACCGTGCCGGCCACCGCGTCACCGTTTTCGAGCGGTTCGCCGAGCCGTCGCCAGTCGGCTCCGGCTTGATCCTGCAGCCGACCGGACTGACGGTGCTTGCCGATCTCGGCCTTCTCGATGCAATCGTCGCGCTCGGCAGCCGGATCGAGCGTTTGCATGGCGCCGATGCCGCGAGCGGCCGCACTGTCTTGGATGTTCGCTACAACGCCCGGCCGGGCGGCCGGTTTGGCGTGGCGGTGCATCGGGCGGCCTTGTTTGGCCTGCTTTATCGTAAGGTGCGCGAAGCAGGTATCGCCATCGAGACCGGTGTGGAACTGGACGAGTTGGAAATCGGCGAACGGGTTCGCCTGGTCTGTGGCGATGGCCGCAACATCGGTCCGTTCGAGCTCGTGGTCGACGCTTCCGGTTCCCGCTCGCCATTGCGCCGCCATGCGGTTGCGCCAACCGAGCCACGCCCGCTCGCCTATGGTGCTTTCTGGGCTTCGCTCGACTGGCATGGCGAAGGATTCGACGAACATGCGCTGACCCAGCGCTATGACCGCGCTTCCGTCATGATCGGCGTTCTGCCGATCGGGCGTGCGGAATGCGGCGGCGGCAAGATGGCAGCCTTCTTCTGGAGCCTTAAGCCGGCGGATGCCGAAGCTTTGCGGGTGAAGGGACTGGACCGCTGGAAGGAGCGGGTGGTTTCGTTGTGGTCGGAATGCGCGCCCTATCTCGCACAGATCGCCAGCTTCGATCAGCTGACGCTGGCCCGTTACGGCCACCACACGCTGAAGGTTCCGGCAGGCCGACGGCTGGCCATCATCGGCGATGCCGCGCATTCGACCAGCCCGCAGCTCGGGCAGGGCGCCAACATGGCATTGCTGGATGCGGCGGCGTTGAGCCATGCGCTCAAAACGAACAGCAATCTTGAGGACGCACTTGCGTCCTATGCGAGAACCCGGCGCCGGCATGTTCGGACTTTCCAGGCGTTGTCCTTGATGTTCACGCCCTTCTACCAGTCGGATTCGGCGTTTTTGCCATTCATGCGCGATCGGTTGGTCGCAACCGCGGCGCGGATACCGCCTGTGCCGCAGTTGCTGGGTTCGATGGTCGCCGGAACGATGGTCGATCCGTTCCGGTCGATTGGCCTGACCGAACAAGACTGGACGAGGATTGGCGCAAGCCCGAACATTGCGACTGCCGAGGCCATTTAGCGGCGCCTACCGGTGGCCAAGAGCCGGTGCCGCGGAACGGTCGCACCGGAAATGGACACCGTCGCTGTCGTGAACTAGGCTGCCGTCAGCCAAACCATTCATGAATTGATTTCACAAAACATGGCATCCTCGCGCATTGACACCAACCGCCTTGGCGAAATGGATGTGTTCGTGCGCGTTGTGGACCTTTGTGGATTTTCACCGGCCGCCAGGGCACTCAGGCTGTCGCCTTCCGCCGTCAGCAAGCTGATCGCCCGGCTGGAGGCGCGTCTTGGTACACGTCTGTTCAATCGATCGACGCGCAAGCTGGCGCTGACTGCCGAAGGCAACATCTTCTACGAGCGCTGCATACGTATTCTGGCCGACGTCGACAGCGCCGAGCGCGAGGCGGCGGCCGGCGCGGTGCCGCGCGGGCGCCTGAGGGTCAATTGCAACACAGCCTTCTCGCAGTGGAAGCTCACCCCGATCCTGCCGGAATTCCTGGCACGCTACCCGGAGATCGTGCTCGATCTTGTCGTTTCCGATGTGGTGGTGGATCTCCTGCACGAACACGCCGACGTGGCGATCCGCGTCGGGCCGCTGGTCAATTCCAGCCTGATTGCGCGCAAGCTGGGTGAGAGTCGGGCAATGGTGGTGGCTTCGCCCGCTTATCTGGAACGCGCCGGCATGCCTCGAACGCCGGCTGATCTTGCTGGTCACAATCTGCTCGGCTTCGGCTTTCCCAGATTGATCGAAGGGTGGCCGTTTCTCGACGAAAACGGTCAGGTGGTTCGTATCGCACCACAAGGCAACGCCGTGGTCAGCGATGGCGACACCATGAGGCGCCTGGCGCTTGCCGGCGCGGGCATTGCCCGCACCGCGCGTTTCCACATGGAAGAAGACATCGCCGCTGGCCGCCTTGTGCCCCTGCTGGAAGACTATAATCCCGGCGAGGCTGAGCCGATCCACGCTGTCTATGTCGGGCAGGGCGGCGTGCTGCCGGCGCGCGTGCGCGCCTTTCTCGATTTCGTGGGCGAGAAAGTAAGGCTGCGGTAGAGCATTCGAAACGCGACCTAGAGCGTTTCCGTTTTCACGGAAACGCGGAAACGCTCTAAGTTTTTGTTTTCGTCGCATTTTTGTGACGCCAAGTGATTCCACTTGGCTACAAATGCTCTAGTACACCCGCAAGGTTGTCCCACGCTGCTGCAGTCCCAGCCGTGCCGCCACACGCTGCGAGGAGAGGTTGCCGCGGTCGGTGCTGTAGAACAGCGTTCGGTGTTGCAGGGGCGGCAACTGCGTCCAGGCAGCAGTCACCGTTGCGCCGAAGCCCTGGCCGCGGAATGCTTTCATGGTGGTCACGCCGATTTCCGCGCCGACATCGGACAATCGTGCAGCGAAGGCGATCGATGCGATTTCATCGTCGATGATGGCCACGCACCATGGCGCCCAGAAGTCCTGCGCACTGTGGAACCCGACTTCGGCCAGGCTTTCGGGCATGCCATAGCTGGTGAATGATTGCAGCAGGTGACGCCCTTCTTCGCTTTCGTGAGTGACGACACGCGCCTGGAGGGGGAACATCAGTGCATGCGGAAGCTCGTAGATCAGACCGAGATTGTGCGTGTTTGATGCAAGCGTTTCCAGATACCGGTCGAGATGTATCGGCGCGGCCGGATGTGCGAAGCCTGGTTCGGCGGATGCCAGGCTTTCCAGTTCAGCGGCAGTGCGATCATCCACGTCTGCGCCGATACCGAACATGTTGCCCTCGGCAGCTCCCGCAAGCCAGAAGCGCGGCCCGGGCGAACGGTCCGGATCGTTTTCCCGTTCGATGCGCCGATTTTGATCCAGATGAAAAAGCGTGCGGTAGTCGAGGTCGAGCCAGGGGGAATGCTGCATAGTGGTAAGTTACCGGCTGGCCTTGCGTGCGTCGAGCCAAAGCATTGATGGGAGCCGACATGTCCGACGATCTGATATCCGGACAGATGCAATTTTGTTTGAGCAGGATTGACGGGGCCTGCTCTGATTGTTAAAGCCGAACCGTAACGTACGGTACGGCAGCGATCGGCAATGGAAGCGGATACCAATCAGAGCGGGACGGAGGCGCAGAATGCGCAGCCCGAAGCGCTGACCGATCGCCAGAAAGACGTGCTGGATACCGTTCTGCGGCTTCTCGTGGAAGAGGGCGACCATCTGTCCATGACGACGGTGGCGCGGCGTGCCTCCTGTTCTAAAGAGACCCTCTACAAATGGTTCGGCGATCGCGACGGACTGCTTACTGCCACCGTGCGCTGGCAGGCCTCCAAGGTGCGCGTCACTCCTGTCGACCAGGGCAATCCTGATCTGATTTCCCTGGTGGAAAGCCTCGAAGGTTATGCCCGCGATTGGCTGAAGGTCATCGCTTCAGACACTTCTATCGCGCTGAACCGTGTCGCGATCAGTCATGCCGGTTCAGGCAAGGACAATCTCGGCGCCATCGTCCTGGAAAATGGCCGCTTTGCGCTCGCCAAGCGTCTGAAGCCTGTCCTCGATGCGGGCAAGCGCGCCGGACTTCTCGTCTTCGAGGATGCCGAGACCGCTTTTCGCACCTTTTTCGGATTGGTCGCGCGCGATGTGCAGATCCGCCTTTTACTTGGTGATTGGCCAGGCCTCACGGAAGCGACGATCGCGGCCGACGCGCAGCGCGCCACCCAGCAGTTTCTCGCTCTTTACGGGCAAACACCCGGCCGTAAGGCCACTGACTTCAACGGGAAGGAATGAAGAAATGCGTGTTTATTACGATCGCGATGCCGATCTGAATCTGATCAAAGGCAAGAAGGTCGCCGTCATCGGCTACGGTTCGCAAGGCCGAGCTCATGCCCTGAACCTCAAGGATTCCGGCGTCAAGGAAATCGCCATCGGCCTCAAGGCCGGCTCGCCGACCGCCAAGAAGGTGGAGGCCGACGGTCTCAAGGTGCTCACTGTCGCGGAAGCCGCCAAGTGGGCCGACCTGATGATGATGGCGACACCTGACGAGCTGCAGGCCGACATCTACAAGAACGAGATTGCCCCGAACATTCGCGACGGCGCCGCGATCGCCTTCGCACACGGCCTCAACGTGCATTTCGGCCTGATCGAGCCGAAAGCGACGGTGGACGTGCTCATGGTCGCGCCGAAGGGCCCCGGCCATACCGTGCGCGGCGAATACCAGAAGGGCGGCGGCGTGCCTTGCCTTGTCGCTGTCCATCAGGATCCATCGGGCAACGCGCTCGACCTCGCACTCTCCTACGCTTGCGGCGTCGGCGGTGGTCGTTCGGGCATCATCGAGACCAATTTCCGCGAGGAATGCGAAACCGACCTGTTCGGTGAGCAGGTGGTCCTGTGCGGCGGTCTGGTCGAGCTCATCCGCGCCGGCTTCGAGACGCTGGTGGAAGCCGGCTATGCACCTGAAATGGCTTATTTCGAGTGCCTGCACGAAGTGAAGCTGATCGTCGACCTGATCTATGAAGGCGGCATCGCCAACATGAACTACTCGATCTCGAATACCGCCGAGTGGGGCGAGTACGTCTCCGGTCCGCGCATCATCACCGCCGAGACCAAAGCCGAAATGAAGCGCGTGCTCACCGACATCCAGACCGGCAGGTTCACCTCGGAATGGATGCAGGAATATCGTTCCGGTCTCGCCCGCTTCAAGGCGACCCGTCGCCTCAACGACGAACACCCCATCGAGCAGGTCGGCGAAAAGCTGCGCGGCATGATGCCGTGGATCTCAAAGAACAAGCTGGTCGACAAAGCCAAGAACTAAGCCCGGCAGGAGCGGGAGGACATCCTCGCGTAACGTTCAGCAACAAATGTCAGGCCGGCGAATCACTTCGCCGGCCTTCTTCATGTGTCATTTCGGCACATAATAAACTGGCATGAAGCTCGCTTCTTATCGATCGATGAGGACATGACCAGAAATGGTCCTGCCCGGATGGCGATGGCCGTTATGTCGTAAGCGGAGCCGGAGCCACCATTCCGTGCCGATTCGACCGGTCCCGGGGGGCTCCGGCGGCGGTACGAGAGCCGGGGGGGGGGGGGGGGGGGCCCCCCCCGCCCCCCCCCCCCCCCCGCCGGCGGCGGCCTTGATCATCACCGGGAAACCGATGCGCGCAGCGATCGCAGCCGCCTCTTCGACATCGGCGATGCGCCCACCACTGCCGGGCACAGTCGGAACGCCGGCCTTCTCGGCTTCGGCGCGGGCTGCGACCTTGTCGCCGAGCAGCCGGATCGAGGCTCCCGACGGGCCGACGAACCTCATGCCGGCAGCGACGACGGCATCGGCGAAGTCGGCGTTTTCGGCGAGGAAGCCATAGCCGGGATGCACCGCATCGACCTTGGCGGTCTTCGCTGCTGCGATGACGGCCTCGATGTCGAGGTAGGATTTCTTCGCCGCCGCCGGGCCGATGAGGATCGCCTCGTCGGCCAGCCTGACCGGCAGCGAATCCGCATCGGCGGCGCTGTAAACCTGCACCGTGCGCAGCCCGAGCGCCTTCGCGGCCCGGTTGATGCGCACGGCGATCTCGCCGCGATTGGCGATAAGGACCGATTTGATGTTCATGCGTCGATCTCTGCGATCGGCTGTCCCGCCATCACGGCATCGCCGTCATCGACGAGGAATTTGAGATTGGTGCCCGCAGCACCGGCCGGGATCTCGTGGAACGACTTCATCACTTCGATGACGCCGAGGATGTCGGTCGCCGCCACCGTGTCGCCGTCGTTCTTGAAGACCTCACTGTCCGGCGAAGGCCGCCTGTAGAAAACGCCGGGCAAGGGTGAATTGATTTCGGATTTGGCCATCGGTCATCCCCTTGCCGCTGGTTTCAAATGATTCGTGAGTTCGGCCACTGGCCTGACCTTGATCCCTGCCGTATCGAGCGCCGCGCGCATGGCGGTGGCGATTGCAAGGCTGCCCGGCGTATCCGAATGGAAGCAGATGGACTCGAAGGCGATATCGATCTCGTCGCCTTCGACCGTGCGGACCTTGCCGGTCCTGCAGGCGTGAACCACTTTCTCGGCAACTGCGGCGGGATCCAGTCGACCGGTCCGCCGCGTAAAAACGATCGAACCGGACCGGTCATAGTCGCGATCGGCATAGAACTCGCGGATAACGGGGTGCCCGACTTCCGTCGCCGCGCGATAGGTTTCAGAGATTCCCATGCAATAGATGAAAGCGTTCGGAGCGATCGTGCGCATCGTGCGGACGAAGTTGCGCGACATCTCCTCGCTGGCGGCAAATTCCATGTAGAGCGCGCCGTGCGGCTTCACATGTTGCAGGGTCGCACCGTAGCGGCGGGCAAATTCCCGCAGCGCCCCGATCTGATAGACAATGTCGTTGACCAGTTCTTCGCTGGTGCCGTTGATACGGCGGCGGCCGAACCCCTGCAGATCGCGAAAACCCGGATGAGCGCCGATGCCGACGCCGTGCTGGGCCGCCAATCGAACGGTGGCATCCATGAGATTGGGGTCGCCGGCATGGAAGCCCGTGGCAATGTTAGCGGAACTGATGAGTTTCATCAGATCGGCATCGTCAATGTCGCCCAGGCGCCAGTGACCATAGCCTTCGCCCATGTCGCAATTGATGTCGACGGCTGCTGTCTGCAAGCAGGCCTCCCTTTTCCTCACCCTGCAGCCAAAGGGGCTCCAGTCATTCCTCATTGAGAAAGGTAGAGAGGGTGGGAGCGCTTGGAAAATTCTATTTATTGATATCGAATATCTGAATTTTTTATCATCTTCGCTCTGAGTTTCCTCAACAGCGTCATCAGACTGGCACATTTTACCGTCGAATTGCTCAGATCTCGTATTACCTCTCGCCTTACCCTCGCGACTGCATATTGATTTTTTGCCTGACACAGCATCATAATATCTGAAAATTGGAATACTGAGGCCATGCCGGTAAGTCTTCGCCAGATCCGCTATTTCGTTTCCACGGCCGAGCATGGTCAGATTTCGCAGGCGGCTGCGGAATTGGGGATTTCGCAGTCGGCCGTAACAACGGCCATCAAGGACCTCGAACAGACTGTCGGGCTCGACCTGTTCGTTCGCTCGACACATGGCATGGAAATGACGACGGCGGGCCGACAATTCCTGTTCCATGCCTATGAGATTTTGAACAAAGTCGATGAAGCGACGAACCTTTTGTTGCCGGCCGGCGATTTTGCGGGACAGCTGACAGTCGCCGCCAGCTATACGGTGATCGGCTATTTCCTTCCGAACCATCTTGGACGGCTTCGCCGCGCCTGGCCGAACCTGGACATCCAGTTGTTCGAGCTCAACCGCGAGGCCATTGAGGAGGGGCTGCTCTCCAATCGCTACGACATGGCCGTGCTGCTGACCTCCAATGTGATCAATTCCGATCTTGCAACGGAAACCCTGATGAGTTCGCGCCGCAGGCTGTGGGTGCCGGCCCGGCATCGCCTGCTGTCGCAAGGCAGCGTCGGCCTCAAGGAGATCGCCGAGGAGCCCTACATCATGCTGACGGTCGATGAGGCCGCGCACACGGCGCTGCGCTATTGGAGCAACACCTCTTACCGGCCGAATGTCACGCTGAGGACGTCGTCGGTCGAAGCCGTCCGCTCGCTGGTGGCGGATGGACAAGGCGTCGCGATCCTGTCCGACATGGTGCTGCGGCCATGGTCTCTTGAGGGCAAGCGCATCGAGACGATCGTTCCGACCGAACCTATCCCTTCGATGGACGTCGGCCTTGCCTGGCGGCGCGGGGCGCAATTCACCCCCGCCATGGAAGCCTTCCGCTCCTATTTCCACCAGACCTTCTTCCTGCCTTCCCACAGGTAGAAGCGGCGGGCCGGCCATGCTCCTCGATGAGCGGAAGGCCGGTGTCATCGATCAATCCTGCCGGACCAGCAGATAGCTGCCGCTTTCATGCAGCGTTGCAGCCCAGCCGGGTTCGATAACGATGGTCGTCGTCACTTCCTCGATGATTGCGGGGCCGGCCACCGCAACGCCGACGCCAAGGGCGGCTCCGTTATAGACAGGGGTGGGCTTCGGTGTGCCTGAGGCATCGAAGACGGCATTGCGATGGCCTTTCAGCGCCTCCTGAAGCCCACCTGTGTCATGCAATTTCGGTGCTTTCGGCTTCTCGATACGGCCATAGATGGTCGATTCAATGTTGACGACCTCGACCATGCTGTGGCGCTCTGCATAGGTGTAGAGTTCCTCATGCCGGGCATGGAACGCATTTTTGACCTGGTCGATGCTCTGCTCGTTGATCTTGAAATTGGGGATATCGACCGTGCATTCGTGCACTTGCCCGACATAGCGCATCTCGAGGCTCCGCTGGACCTCGATCAGCGTGCCCGGAAAACCGTCGGCTTTCAGATGGGCAATACCTTGCGCCTCTATCTCCTCGAACAGCTGTTCGATCCTGTCGCAGGCGGCAGCGTTGTCCAGCCTGAGCGGCGCGGTAGCCATGTAATTGTACTTCACGTCCGAGATGATCTGGCCGAACGCGCACAGGCCTGAGGCCAACTTGGGCAGGATGATCGTATCTATACCCATTTCACGCGCCAGCGCGGTGATATGGGCGGCGGTCGCACCGCCTGCTCCAACCAGCACGAAATCGCGAGGATCATAGCCGCGCTCGACGGACACCCGGCGGATGCCGTTGACCATGTTGTTGTTGACGATGGTGAACATGCCGTAGGCGGCCTGCTCAATGCTGATGTTCAGCGGATCGGCAATCGTCGCCACCGCCCGCCGTGCCTTTTCGAGATCGAGCGGCAACTTGCCGCCGAGCAGACCGTCGGGATTGAGATAGCCGAGCACAAGGTTGGCGTCGGAGGTGGTCGGCTCCGTGCCGCCGCGGCCGTAACAGGCAGGGCCCGGTTCCGAACCCGCCGACTGCGGCCCTACCTGCAACAGGCCAAGGCTGTCGATCCAGCCGATGGAACCGCCGCCTGCGCCAAGCGTCTCGACCTGGATCATCGGCACGCCGATGCGGTAGCGCAGGAAGTCGATATTCTTGTTGAGGTTGGTCTGACCGTTGCGCGTCAGCGTGATGTCGAAGGAAGTGCCGCCCATGTCGACGGTAATGACATTATCCTTGCCGAACGGCGCACCGGCGAACAGCCCCGCCTGCGGGGCGGAGGCCGGACCGGAATTGATCGCGTAGACGGAGCGATCTGTCATTGCCTGGCCGATCGCCAAGCCACCATTCGACTGGAAGTAGCGAACTGGCTGCCTTGCCCCGAGCGCGCGGAAATAACTGTCGACCGCCGTCACATAGCGGCGCATGACCGGCGCGAGATAGGCATTGGTGACCGCCGTGGAGGTGCGGGTGTATTCGCGCACCTGAGGGTAGAGGTCGCTGCCGACCGTCAGGATGGCGTCCGGCATCATCTCGCGCACGATCTCGGCCGCGCGACGTTCGTGTTTGGCATTCAGCACCGACCACACGAAGGAGATGGCGACGGTCTCGATTCCTTCCTTCAGGAACAGCCGGCAGGCTTCGCGAACGTCGTCTTCGTTCATCGGCATGCGGATGGAGCCGTCCGAAATCACCCGTTCGCGGACGCCCTTGCGCAGGTAGCGGGGCACCAGCATCGTCGCCGCCGGATATTCCGGATCGTAGCGATAGCCGTCTTCCTTGTGACCGTTGCGGATCTCGATGGAATCCTCGTGGCCGGCCGTGCAGATCAGGCCGGTCTTGCCGCCGCGATGCGTGATCAGTGCGTTCAGGCCGACCGTCGTGCCGTTGACGCACAGGTCGCAGTCGGAAACCACATCGGAAGGCGACACGCCGAGATCATCAGCGATCAGCCTGAGACCATTCTCGATGGCCCTGGTCGGGTCCGATGGCGTCGAAAGCGCCTTGAAAAGCTTCACCTCCCCAGTGGCGCGATTGGCCACGACAAAGTCGGTGAAGGTGCCGCCGGCGTCGATACCGAGACGATATGCGTGTTCCATGATCGTCTCCTCAGGCTGCGCGCAGTCGCTTGGTTTCGGCCAAGTCGACATCCAGTGTTTCAGGGTCGATGATGGCCACGCCATAGTCGGCGCGCGCGCCTTCGATCGAAACGAGGCCGTTGCGGACATCCCACACCACCTTCTCGATCGGCCGCTCGAAAGGATTGCCGTAGCCTCCGCCACCCGGATTGAGGTTGGTGATCGTTTCGCCCGTCCTGATCGTCTGAATGATGTTCTTGCGCTCGACCTCCACCTTGCCGGCGCGTTTTAACTCGACACGGCCAACCTTCTTGTCGACGAGGGCAGATTTCGCGCCGGCGGCTCCCATGGCCGGAATTCGGCGGCCCTCACCAAAACCGATGCACAGCATGTCGCCATCCAGCGGCTCGACTTCCCAAGCAGTACCCGAACCGCCGCGAAATTTTCCGGCGCCTCCGGAATCTGTCATCAACGAGTAGCGATGGATGATGATGGGATAGGAATATTCGAGCAGTTCGACATCACCTGAGGTCAACGCGCCGAAACAGCATTCCGGACCGACGGCGTGCCAGCCGTCCTGTTGCGGCGTCGCTCCTCCGCCCGAGATGATCGTCGCCAGGACCATCGTGACGAACTCTTCGTTGGTGCGGCTGTCCTTGCCGGCAATGTTGAGACCGTTGGCATGCCCCCAGGAAGCAGCGACCTTGGAAGGCATCGCCTTTTCGAAAGCAAGGCGCACGGCGTCCGTCAGCGTTTCCATCGGCGTTGTCGTGCAGTTCATGTGCGGCGCCGGCTCCTGCGCATTGCACAATGTGCCCTTCGGCCCGAAATCGATGGTGACGCAGCGGTACAGCCCCTCATTGTAGGGCGGCGGCAGTGCGGCGAACATCATAAGGCCGAGATAGACGCCGGAATGCGAGTTGCCCTCGTAGGAGTTGATGAAGTAGGGCACCTGCGGCGGGCTGGAGATGGCAATGTGGCAGCTGTCGCCCTTGATCGTCACCTTGGCGCCGATCTCGAAATCGCCAAAGCCGTGGCCGGCATCCTCCAGGATGGCCTTGCCTTCATAGGTGCCATCCGGAACGGTGGCGATCAGGGATCGCATGTGCCGATCCGCCATGTCCAACAGCGTGTCGATACAGGCATCGACCGTCGGTTTGCCGTATTTGTCGAGCAGCGCGATCAGGCTGCGTTCACCGACCTGGCAAGCCCCGATCAGAGCCCGGAAATCCCCTTCCTGGTCACGGCGCGCCCGCATGTTGGTGAAGATCATGTTCAGCACGTCGTTGCGCGGTTTGCCGCGGTCCCAGATCTTCACCGGCGGAATGCGAAGGCATTCGGCATAGATCTCCGTCGCATTGGGGTTGTAGCCAGCCGGCACCGGTCCCCCGATATCGGTCAGGTGGCCCTTGCAGACGGTCCAGTAGACCAGTTCGCCATGGTAGAAGACCGGCTTGTACATGCAGGTGTCGATGGCGTGGCTGCCGCCAAAGGCCGGGTCATTATGCAGGATCAGATCGCCCTCGTGGATGTCGCCTTCGAAGAAGCCGGCCACCGCCTTCATCGCGGGAATGAGCGAGCCGAGATGGATCGGAATGTCCTGGCCCTGCAGGATCATCTCGGGCCGCGCATTGAACAGCGCGGTCGAATAATCATGCGCCAGGTTGAAGACGGAGGACCGCGCCGTTTTCTCCAAGGCCAGCGTCATCTCGCGCTGTGTTGTTTCCAGGACACCACGCACCACCGACAGCGTGATCGGATCGACTTCCACTTTCGTCATTGCAACCTTTTCCTCCATGCGACGAAGCCCGTGATCCGTCGCACTTTTTTGTTCCCGCCCGGTGTCTCGTGCACCGTTGCCAGCTAAGCGAAACAGGTTTTCGAGGCGGGGTCTTTGCGCTGCGCGAACAAAAAATTGACATTGCGTGCATTCGCCGAGACGCGGATTGCCTTACGGAGCGGCGGTGCCTAGTCTTCGGTAAGGTCGTCGGATCGAACATGAAGACGAGTGTCACAACAAGCGCAACGCGCCCTGCAGACCGAAGCCGGCACTGGCACCAGGCGATCGCTGGGGCCTACTTTCCACTCGACCTGAAATTCCGGAACTCCGACCATTTTTCCGGCGATCTGACGATCTGGCAGTTCGGCGATGTGTCGATCTCGCGCCTGACCTCCGACGCCCTGCAATATCTGCGCCTGCCTCACCACTTCCGTGCGGCACGCAAGGAAGAGTTCCTCGTCACCGTGCCGGCACGTTCGGAGGTGTTCTTCTCACAAGGGGGCAGCGAGATCAGCTGCTCGCCCGGCGGGTTCTTCCTGGAGCGCAGCCACGAGCCTTATGAATTCAGCCATGCCGATCCGGCCGATCTGTGGGTGCTCAAGGTCGAGTCTCGTGCGCTCGCCGATCGCGTCCATGGGCCGGACCGTTTCTGCTCGCTGCAGTTCGACGCGGCGAATGGCGCAGGTGGCCTGTTCACCGACATGCTGCATCTGTTGCCGGCACGCTTCGACACGATGAATGCCGAATCCCGCATCGCGGTCGGACGGCAACTTGTCGATCTGCTGGCGCTGGCGATCAGGGCGGACGACCGTATCCTGGTGTCGAAGAGCTCCACGGTCCGCAACGCCCATCTGGCACGCATCGAGGCTTTCATCCGGGCCAATCTGAGAAACCCGGCACTCGATCCCGACCTGATAGCCCGCGCCTGCGGTCTATCCACGCGCTATCTTCATGGACTGTTTGGGGACATGGACCGCACCGTGGCCAGCTGGGTGCGGGAATTGCGCCTGGCTGCCTGCAAGGCAGCGCTTGAAGATCCCGCCAATAATCAGACGGTGATGGAGATTGCCTACCGCTGGGGTTTCAGCGACCAGACGCAATTCAGCCGGACCTTCAAGGCGCGATACGGGATGCCTCCCGGTGAATACCGGGACGCCTTCAGGCAAACCGGAAACATCGCCATGTAGCGTGGCGCCGGCGTACCCCGATCATCGGGCAAAACAGCGCAAGACCCCTTCCCGCTAGCCGTGATGAACGACCGAAGCAGCCCCAGCCAGCGTCCTTCCTGGCAAAAACAGGGCAACCAGCAGGCCGATACCGGCCAGTGCCGCGCAGGCGAGGAAACCGGCCTGATAGCCTGTTGTCAGGGCAGCGAGCGTCTCCAACCCTCCGCTCCATGACAGAGAGACGGTCGCCATCACTGCGACGCCCAGTGCGCCACCGAGCTGGAAAGCTGCGCTGTTGATGCCCGATGCCAGGCCGGAATCGCTTTCAGCGACATCCGACAGCGCGGCAATGGAGCCGGACACAACGGCCGCGCCGATGCCGGGGCCGAAGATGATGAGCCCGGGCAGTATATCGATCCAATAGTTCCCGCCGGCCCGAGCGAGCAGCAGGCAGCCCGCCGCCATCATCGCCATAGCAATGACGGCAAGGGTGCGAGCACCGAGGCGGCTGGCGATCGGTCCCGAGGCGTAGGACATGACGATCGAGGCGGCTGCATAGATCATCGTGCTGACACCGACCTGCAGCGCCGAATAACCCAGCACCTTCTGCATATAGAGCGACAGGACCAGGATCATCCCGAAGACGATCATGCCGGCGAGCAGCACCACCAGATTGCCGCACACCAGCCGTACCGAACGAAAGATACGCAGCGGCACCAATGGCGAGGCCGAACGCATCTCGATGACCAGGAACAGCAGAAGCAGCAGGGCCGATGCGCCGAAGGCGACGAGAGTGTTTGCGTGGGTCCAACCCAGTTGCGGCACCTCGACCATGGCATAGACAAACGCCATGAGGCCGGCAGTGACGGTGACCGCGCCCGCGACGTCGAAACCGCGGCTATGCGACGTATCGCGGCTTTCTTTCAGCAAGTACGGGCTGAACGCTAGCAGTGCGAGACAGACCGGAACGTTGATGAAGAACACCCATGGCCAGCCCAGCCAGTCATTCAACGGACCGCCGACGACAAGAGCGGCCGTGGCGCCGCCGGCACCCATGGCGGACCAGAAGCCGAGCGCCTTGTTGCGTTCGCGCCCTTCCTCGAACGTAGTCATCAGGATCGACAGGGCAGTCGGTGTCATGATCGCCGCCGCGATACCCTGGACGATACGCATCGCCACCAGGAATTCGGGCGCGCCGGCAAATCCGCAGAGCAGCGAGGAAATGAGGAACAGCGCCGTGCCGGTGACGAACATGCGCCGCCGGCCGAGCAAGTCCGCCATGCGGCCGCCGAGCAGAAGCAAGCCGCCCACCGTCAGCATATAGGCGCTCATCACCCATTGAACGCCGGCAACGGTGAAGCCCAGTTGCCGCTCGATCGACGGCAACGCCAGGATGACGATCTGCCCATCGAGACAGACCATGAAATATGTGGCGCAAAGCAGCCCCAGCGCCTGCCAGCGTCTCGGATCAGGCGGGTTGGCTGCGGATGCTGCAGCAGGACGATTTTCGTCGGACATGACTGTCTCCTCGATTGGTGCGCGGCCGAAGGGCCGATCGCGTCGAGGAGCGGAAATTATGCATGCCGCACCGACATGCAATTACTGACAATGATGTTAGCGCTGACCGGAATGTAAGCGCCTACCTGGCGGTAAGCGGCCCGGGAATTGCACAAGAAGTGGGAGCGCTCCGCGTTTCCGTGAAAAACGGAAACGCTCTGGTCAGGCCCGCAGGCGGATCAGCGGCCGTGGTTTCTCCTGGCCGACGACCGGACGCAAGACCATGCGACGCTCCTGCGCCTTGCCCCAGGCCGACATCACGCAGACCGCATCGTTGAGGGAACGTCCGATGTCGGTCACCGAATACTCGACCTTCTGCACCGCACCGGGAAAGACTTGGCGTCGAACGAGGCCGTCGGCCTCCATCTCTCGCAGTTGCTGCGCGAGCACCTTTTCGCTGACGCCCGGCAAAAGCCGGCGCAACGCGCCGAACCGGCGCGGCGCGAGGGCGATCTCCCAAAGGATCTCCGTCTTCCATTTGCCGCCGATGGCATTCAGCGCCGTGGCGAAACCACATTCGTCTTTGGCAAGATGTTTCATATTTTCCTCCGCCTTCAGGGCCTGTCGGGTAGTACTTACTTCAAAGTGCGTAATTTACCCCCGAGCCGGGGGCGACCTATCACCACAGTCAGGTTGACGAGAGGTATGGGCACGGCCCCATCGCGGCAAGGCGCACCAGGCGTCCGGGCCGATGCCTCCTGACAGGATGGCGGCAGCAATGGACAGCGCGACGACGATGGAACGAGCAGCGAAGATCAAAACCAGGACCGCGCGCTGCGGCTGCGGCGGACTGGCCATCACAGTCGCGGGCGAGCCTCGCAGCGTCTACGCCTGCGCCTGTCTGGAATGCCAGCGCGCCACTGGCACCGCCTTTTCCTACCGCGCCGTCTTCGCCGACGATGCGGTGGTCAGCGTGGAAGGCGAGCGTCGGACATGGCAGCGTACCGGCGATGCCGGGCGCTGGGTAGAGCAGACTTTCTGCCCAAGCTGTGGCGCGCTGGTGTTCATGACTGGAGAGGGCCTCCCCGGCGCAGTCTCCGTTTCCGTCGGCGGTTTTACCGATCCGGACTTCGCGCCGCCTTCGACATTGCACCGTGCGCGGCGCAAGCACCGCTGGTTCGATCCGGGACCGCAGACACGGATCAGCGAATAAGCACTATTCCAGCGTTTCTTGGCCGACCGAAGGGACATCCGGCAAATCGTAATAATCGCCGGCGCACTCCGGATAGAGCTGGCTTTCCATTCTGAGGCCGGTCGGGCCGTCTATCGTACCCGCCCAGACCGAAAGCCGGTCGCTTTCGAACCGTCGCCAGAACAGGTTGGAGCCGCAGACCCTGCAGAAGCCGCGTTCGGCGATGTCCGAGGAACGGAACCAGGTCAACGTATCGCCACTGATCACCGCATCCGCTGCCGCCACCTGTGTCGCGGCCACATAATGACCCGAGGTCTTGCGGCATTGCAGGCAATGACAGGCGACGACGGGGCGCAGTTCGCCGCGCAACTCATAGGTGGTGCCGCCGCACAGGCAGCCGCCGCGTGTGATCTTGCTCATGGGCGCCTCTCCTCATCGCCCTTGCAAGCTAAGCAGACCGTCCCGCCGGCGATACGGTAAAACCGACGTCCGCACGTCGCTGCCGGCAATGAAGCCGGCAGAGAACGAGGCAGCTTGACCTTCGACGAGGCCTGCCGCATTGCTCGGCCATGCGCGCCAACTACAAAATGCAACGTCTGTTTGTTCCGGACGACCTGTCCGCCGGTGCCGAGTTCGAGCCGGATTCGCAGCAGAGCCACTATCTGATGCATGTGCTGCGCCTTGGCGAAGGCGCCGAGATCCTGGTTTTCAATGGGCGTGACGGCGAATGGACGGCCGCGGTTACCGCTCGAACAAAAAGGGCAGTGCGGCTCACCGTGCAGGCGCAGCAGCGCCCGCAGCCGCCACTCCCGGATCTCGTCTACTGTTTCGCTCCGCTGAAGGTGGGACGGCAGGATTACCTCATCCAGAAGGCGGTGGAGATGGGCGCCGGCGTGCTGCAGCCGGTGCTGACCCAGCACACCCAGGGCAAGATCACGGGTGAACGCATGCACGCCAATGCGGTGGAAGCCGCGGAGCAATGCGGCGTGCTGGCTGTGCCGACAGTGGGCGAGGCGCTCAAATTCGAGCGACTGCTCGCCGGCTGGGATACGGAAAGGCGGCTGGTGTTCTGCGACGAGGACGCCTCGACCAACAATCCGCTGCCGGCCCTGCAGGCGATAACGGAAAAGAAGCTGGCGCTGCTGGTCGGCCCCGAGGGCGGCTTTTCCGAGGAAGAACGCCACATGCTGCGCGCCTTGCCCTTCGTCACCGCCATTCCGCTGGGGCCTCGCATCCTGCGCGCCGACACCGCCGCCGTCGCGGCCCTGGCGGTAATGCAGGCAACGGTCGGGGACTGGTAGGGCCTACCCGACCTCCTTGTCCGGCCAGGGATTGACTCCGTCACGCAGCCACAACAGCGTATCCAGCCAGAAGCCCGTGGCATGACGGTTGTGAAAGAGGCTGAAATGGCCAACCTCTTCCTGGCCGAGATCGGCAGGTTCCAACAGCACTTGCCTGCGTTGCGCGCCGCGGTAGCGATCGAGCGCTACACGGATCGCCTGCACGGTGGCAATCTCGTCGTCGGATATGGTGACGGCCAGGATCGGCGCCGTCATCGCATCGAAACGGCGCAGGATCGTATCGCGCTCGTGCTCCGGATAGTTGTCTTCCAGATGCGGCCGGCGAAAGGCCCATTCATACGCGACGCCGGCGGGAAGGTCCTCCAGCCAACCCAGGCGACGGCCGGGAAAATAGCCACACAATGCCGTCACCGCCGGCATGGCGACATGCCATTTCAGAAACAGGCGGCCGCGATGTGACGGGGCGTAATGGCGCCAGCAGCCGAACTGTCCGCCGACGGAGAGCAGACGATGGATGGCCGGTGCATTGCCGGCCAGTCCCGGCAAGGCACCGCCGACACTATGGCCAACGACGGAAACGGGAGCAGAACCGGGCCGCGAGAGAGCCCAGGCCAACACTGCCGAAAAGTCCTTTTCGCCCCATTCGCGCCAGCGGTGCTTGCAGTTGCGCAAGTTCTCCGGGCGTGAGGCGCCGATGCCACGATAATCGTAGGTGACGACATCGAAGCCATGCGCGGCAAGGAAGCGCGCATAGTGGTGATAGTAGCGGGCGAGTACGCCGGTGGCCGGATTGATGATGACGGTGCCGGCGGCAACGCCCCGTACCCGTGACCAGAGATGGCCGCCCAAAACGACGCCATCGGCTGAAACGATTTCGATCGGCCGGGCTTCCTGAACCAGCATGGAGACAGACATGCAAAGCCTCTTCGAAGCGCAAAAAAACGTGTCATCCGACATAATGCAGATCGGCTTGTTGTTACACTCACTAGTCAGTATACATGATGCCATGAAACCCACCGCGAACACGACCCGGGAACGCATCGTCGCCGCCGCTTCAAAACTATTCTATGGTCAGGGCGTTCGCGCCGTTTCGGTCGATGCCGTCGCTGAAAAAGCCGGGCTCACCAAACGCACCTTCTATTATCATTTCGCCAGCAAGGACGAGCTGATCGCCGCGTATCTGGAGCGGCGCGACCAACCCAATCTTGGGCTGTTCCGGCACTGGTTCACCGAATGCGAGGGTGAACTCGCAGACAAGGTGGCCGCCATCTTCCAGACACTCGGGCAAGCAGCCAGGCGTCCGGCTTGGAAGGGTTGCGGCTTCCTGCGGACCGCTGCCGAACTTGCCGACATGCCGGGCCATCCTGCGATCCGCATCGGCATTGCGCACAAGAAGCGTTTCGAAGACTGGCTGAAGGGCGTTTTCGAAGCCGATGGCATTCGAGAGGCCGAATTGCTGGCGCGGCAGATCCTGCTGCTGCTCGACGGTTCTTTCGCAACCGTGCTGCTCAACCGCGATCCGTCCTACATGGAGAGCGCGGGAGCTGCGGCCGCCACGCTTGTCAGGGCGGCGCAAGCGCAACGCCCTGCCGGGCGTTTCCGCCTTTAGCGGAAACGCGGAAATATCCTGTTTTACGCAATTCCGGACGCAAAACCGCTGCACACTTTTGCTGGAATTGCTTGAGAAAAAAGGAAATGCGGCGTGATCAAATCCTATTGACGATTGGCTCAGGATTTTTTGCTTGATCCACTCCTGACATTTCGTCCATCAAGCGCGCGGCGATCATCCGATCTGCCGTCGAAGAGGGGCTTTATGGCACGCGACACGACCGATTTCCGACCCATCGAGGGCATGGACGAGCTCGTCGACTACTTGGCCAAGGGAAACAAACCGCGCTCCGAATGGCGCATCGGCACCGAACACGAGAAATTCCCCTTCTATGTCGACGGCCACGCGCCGGTGCCCTACGGCGGCGATCGCGGCATCCGCTCCATCCTGGAAGGCATGCAGAACAAGCTCGGCTGGGACCCGATCCTCGACGAAGGGCGCATCATCGGCCTGGTCGAGCCGACCGGCCAGGGTGCTATCTCGCTGGAGCCCGGCGGGCAGTTCGAGCTTTCCGGCGCGCCGCTGGAATCGATCCACCAGACCTGCCGCGAAGGCAATGCTCACCTGGCGCAGCTGCGCGAGATCGCCGAGCCGCTCGGCATCCGCTTTCTCGGCCTGGGCGGCAGCCCGAAATGGACGCTCGCCGAGACGCCGAAAATGCCCAAGTCGCGCTATGAGATCATGACGCGCTACATGCCCAAGGTCGGCACCAAGGGCCTGGACATGATGTACCGCACCTGCACGATCCAGGTGAATCTCGACTTCGAGAGCGAGGCGGACATGCGCCGCAAGATGCAAGTCTCGCTGAAGCTGCAGCCGCTAGCGACCGCGCTGTTCGCCAATTCGCCCTTCACCGAAGGCCGCCCCAACGGCCTGCAGAGCTGGCGCGGCGACATCTGGCGCGACACCGACAACCAACGCTCGGGCCTGCTCGACTTCTGCTTCTCTCCGCAATTCGGCTTTGCCGACTATGTCGAGTGGGCGCTCGACGTACCGATGTATTTCGTCATCCGCGACGGCCGCTATCACGACATGACGCACATCACCTTCCGCCAGTTCATGGACGGCGCGGCGCGCAATCAGGTGCCGGACGGCCTGCCCACGATGGGTGACTGGGCAAATCACCTGTCGACGCTGTTCCCGGACGTGCGCCTCAAGCGATTCCTCGAGATGCGCGGTGCCGATGGCGGCCCATGGCGGCGTATCTGCGCGCTTCCGGCCTTCTGGGTCGGGCTGCTTTACGATGCGGCAGCACTCGATGCGGCCGAGGCGCTGACGCGCGACTGGAGCTTCGAGGAAGTCCGGGCGATGCGCGATGCGGTGCCGGAAAAGGGCATCGGCGCACCGTTCCGTTCGACCACGCTGCGGGAAATCGCACGAGAAGTGCTGGCGCTGTCGCGCATGGGCCTGAAGAACCGCAACAAGCTGAACCGCGACGGTTTCGACGAGACTTCCTTCTTGTCGACGCTGGACGAGGTCGTGGCGCGCGGCACCACCAGCGCCGAGGAGATGCTGGCCGCCTACCACACACGCTGGGGCGACTCGATCGAGCCGGTGTTCCTGGAATATGCGTATTGAGGCTGCGAATAGGTCGCGCAGACCACTTCTATCGCGATCCAAAAGGCACTACCCTCCTCCGAGGCGCATACGCTGCGGAGGAATAAGTCGTGTTGAACCTGTTCGAGATGCTGAACCAATCCCAGAACGGCAACGGCATGGAGGCGCTGGCGCGCCAGTTCAACCTGAGCCAACAGCAGACGCAAGCCGCGGTCGAAGCGTTGTTGCCGGCGTTCAGCCAGGGCCTGAAACGCAACACTGCCGACCCCTATGGTCTCGGCACATTCATGAACGCGATGGCCAGCGGCCAGTACGGCCAATATTTCGACAATGCCGCGCAGGCCTTTTCGCCGCAGGGCGTGAGCCAGGGCAATGATGTGCTCGGCCAACTGTTCGGTTCCAAGGACCTGTCGAGAGCCGTCGCGGCGCAGGCCGCCCAGGCCAGCGGTGTCGGCCAGCAGGTGCTGCAGCAGATGCTGCCGGTGCTGGCCTCGATGCTGATGGGCGGACTGTTCAAGCAATCGACCAACCAGATGCAGGCCGGCGGCTTCGGCGGCGGCAACAACCCGCTCGGCCAGATCATCGAGGAGATGATGCGGCAGGGCGGCGGCATGACGGGCGGCCAGCCACAGCAGCGCCAGGCGCCGCAGGGCCAGAACCCCTTCGGCAACAATCCGCTGGGCGACAATCCGCTCGGCAAGGTGCTGCAGGATATGTTCGGCGGCGGTGCGCAGCAACAGGCGCCGCAGCCGCAACAGCAGCCGCAAAATCCGTTCGGGGACAACAATCCCTGGGGCAAGATCCTGCAGGATATGCTGGGCGGTACACAGCAAACGCCGGAACCCGCCCCGCAACGCCGTGCCCCTGAACCCGAACCGAACCCGAGCGGACGCGCGCGCAACCCTTATGACGGCATCTTCGGCAAGATGTTCGAAACCGGCCGCCAGCAGCGTGACGACTACCAGCAAGGTGTGGAAAGTATCTTCGACCAGTTTCTCAAGGGCATGGACCGGCGGTAACGCCGAGGGGCCCTTCACCCGCCTGCCAGCATCCTGTCCGTATGTATACGGGGAGAGGGACGCCCCGCCGAGGACTTAGCCAACCGCCAGCGTTTCAGGACGAGCACCGTCGTTGCGGCCGGCCTCCTTCTCCCCGTTTACGGGGGTGAAGAGCGGTCCGCGAAGCGGACGAAAAGCCAAATGCTTGGCTTTTCGAGTGATGAACGCCCTAAGCCATAGCGGAGGGCCGGCCAGTGCCCGGCAGGGCGATGAAGGGCAGCGCCAAGTTGCGAAAGTTGGATGAAGAAAAGGTTGTGAATTTACCTCACAAATCCTGTTCCTTTAATCACTCTGGTTCACGAAACGACAGCCTTCTATCTAGCCATCATTGGCAGATGGAGACTCCTAAGATGGAATACCGCAATCTCGGCAAATCGGGCTTGAGAGTGCCCGTGCTTTCGTTCGGCGCAGGCACGTTCGCTGGCCAGGGACCACTGTTCAGCGCCTGGGGCAATACCGGCGTGGAGGAAGCACGCCGGCTGGTCGACATCTGTCTCGAGGCCGGCGTCAATCTGTTCGACACCGCCGACGTCTATTCCGACGGCGCGTCGGAAACGGTGCTCGGCGAGGCGATCAAGGGCCGGCGCAATGAAGTCTTGATCTCGACTAAGGCCAGCCTGCCGCTGGGCGACGGGCCGAACCAGTGGGGATCGTCGCGCAGCCGGCTTGTCGAGGCGGTGGATGCCGCGCTCGGCCGGCTAGGCACCGACCATATCGACATTTTCCAGTTGCATGCTTTCGATGCGCACACGCCGGTCGAGGAGGTGTTGTCCACGCTCGATGGTCTCGTGCGCGCCGGCAAGCTGCGCTACATCGGCGTCTCCAACTTCTCAGGCTGGCAAATCATGAAATCACTGGCCGTGGCGGAACGGCATGGCTGGTCACGTTATGTCGCCAATCAGGTCTACTATTCGCTGGTCGGCCGTGACTATGAATGGGATTTGATGCCGCTCGGTCAGGACCAGGGTCTTGGTGCGCTGGTATGGAGCCCGCTCGGCTGGGGCCGCCTGACGGGCAAGATCAGCCGCAACGCTCCAATACCCGCCGGCAGCCGGCTGCATGAGACCGCCAGCTTTGGCCCGCCGGTGGAGGACGAACATCTCTATCGCGTCGTCGACGCACTGCAGGACGTGGCCAACGAAACCGGCAAAAGCGTGCCGCAGATCGCCATCAACTGGCTGCTGCAACGGCCGACGGTCTCGTCCGTGATCATCGGTGCGCGCAATGAGGAGCAGTTGCGACAGAACTTGGGCGCAGTCGGCTGGTCGCTGACACAGGAACAAGTCGCCAGGCTTGATGCAGCAAGCACGGTAACCGCGCCCTACCCGCATTTTCCCTATCACCGGCAGGAAGGTTTCGCCCGTCTGAACCCGCCCGCGGTGTAAACGCCGCCCATAAAGAAAAAGCCCGGTCCGTGGGGGGACCGGGCGATGCGCAGGTCCCGGCTGGGTCGAGCCGGAAGGGAGTGGGAAACCTGCAGCAATCCTGTTTCCGCTGCGCCTCGCTGGAAATCGAGACGCAGGGGAAAAATCAAGCAGCCTTGCGGACGCGCTCGCTGGCGATCGAACGCAGCTTTGCCGTCGGGTCCGCGCCGAAGGGCAGGTCGATGGCCACGGAAAGATCGGCCCGGGTCAGGCCGATATCGGCCAGTTCCGCATCCGACATCTCGCCAAGGCGATAGAAGGTGCGTCGGTTTTGCCAGGTATGGAAAAACCCGATCACTCGATTGAACACACGCGTCGCAGCAGCCGGGGTCGCGTTGATGCGCGCACTCTCAGGGGCGATGTCATATGTGGTCATGGGCGTGGTCATGGTCTTCTCCTCGAAACCGCGCGCAACAGGTGTTTCGCACCGCCAAAACAGGCGGCCCGAAGCCGTTTCACACGCGCTCAAATGGACGATTGGATAAATGCCACGTTGCGATTGATTAATCCAACGAATGTTTTTAATCTCTATCATCAACTATGATGATGGATGGATGCCATGAAAGCGCCGCTCGATCTCGATCAGTTGCAAACCTTCATCTCGATTGCAGACACGGGATCCTTTACCCGCGCAGCCGAAGAAGTGCATCGTACGCAATCGGCGGTCTCGATGCAGATGCGGCGACTGGAGGAGCGCATCGGCAAGCCGCTGTTCGAAAAGGACGGTCGCTCCAACAAGCTGACCGAAGATGGCGACCGGCTTTTGTCCTATGCTCGCCGGCTGATCTACCTGAACCGCGAGACGCTCTCCGCCTTCGACGATAACCGGCTGGAAGGCACCATCCGCATCGGCACGCCGGACGACTATGCCGACCGCTTCCTGCCCGAGATCATGGCACGCTTTGCCCGTTCCAACCCACGTGTCGAACTGACCGTCACCTGCGAACCGACGCCCGGCCTGGTGGAGCAGATCAAGCGCGGTCATCTCGACCTTGCGCTGGTCACCCACAATGATGCGCGCGGCCAATCGGAAGTCGTGCGGCGCGAGCCGCTTTTGTGGGTCACTTCGGCCAACCACGCCACCCACGAGGAAGAAGTGCTGCCGATGGCCTTCGGCCGGCCGAACTGCATCTGGCGCCGCGCTGCCTGCGACGTGCTTGACGAGATGCGGCGCGACTACCGCATCCTGTTCTCATCCTTCTCGGCCACTGTCATCGCGGCTGCCGTGCTGTCGGGCTTGGCGATCTCGGTGCTGCCGGAATGCGCGCTACGCCCCGGCATGCGGGTGCTGGGCGAAGCCGACGGCTTCGGCCTGCTGCCGGACTGCCGCATCGGCCTGATGCGCGGCCAGACCAGCCGGCCGGAAATCGTCGAGGCGCTGGCGCGTCACATCGCCGAAAGCCTCGACAACATCTCGGTGCCGATGAATGAAGAGGCCGGCAGTTTCGATTTCGCCTCGCTCGCCTTCACCAAGATGAAGCGCACCAAGCCAAGCCAGATCATGCCGGGCTGGTAAGACCGTCAAAAATTGGTGACGCCGGGCTAGCGCCGGCCACCGCGTACCACCAACACGTTACCGAACGCGACCAGCGCCAGGCCGACAATGGCGAAGGCTGTCCACTGGTAGCCTTCAAGCACGGTGGACACCAGCAACGCGAAGATGGGGAACATCACCGTGGCATAGCCGGCGCGAGCGGCACCGATACGGCCGAGCAGCGTCAGATAGGCGGCAAAGCCCAGGATGGTTGAGACAACCGCCAGGAACAGCAGCGAGCCGAAATAAGCCACTGTCGGCTCCACGGTGAAGGTGCGTCCCATTACGAAGGCGAGGATCGCCGACCACAGCGTGCCGTAGAACATGCCCCAGGCGTTCATCGAGACGAGCGACAGGCCCTTACGCATGCCGGCGGCCGAAATCACGTTGCCGACGCAGAAGCTGAGTGTTCCGGCCACGCAGAAAGCGAGCCCAACCAGCGTGCCGCCGCCGAGATCATGGCCAATGATCTCAGGCAGGAACATCAACGCTATGCCGCAGAAACCGGTGAGGCCGCCAAGCAGGATGCGTGGCGACGGCTTTTCGCGCATGACCACCGCGCCGAGCAGCATGTTGAAAACCGAAGCAAGCGAAAAGACGACCGAAAGCAGCCCGCTGACCAGGTAACCGGCGCCGTAGTAGAACAGCAGGAAATTGGACGAGAACATCAGGATGCCCAGGGCCATGAAGCGCCAATGGTCGTCCACGGTGAAGCGCAGCCGACCCCGTTTGACAACCACCCAGCCGAACATCAGCAGGGTGGCGATCCCAAAGCGCCAGGTGATGTTGACCTCGTTGGCCACCGTGCCGACCTGGAACTCGATAGCGTACCAGGACAGGCTCCAGGCAATGACGGTGAGCGCGTAGAGGCCGTAGTCGAGCGGCTCGAAAGGACGCTCGCTGGGTCTGCGCGCCGCGACAGGCGTTGCTTCAGGCGGCCGGGATTGCTGCATGTTCATGGACGCTTCAATTCTCGGAATTCGCGCATGGGTAGGCCGCCGGGGCGGTGGACGTCCAATGCATTCGTGTGGTCCAGCATCGCCTGAACCTTGCGGAAGGGCTTGACCCAGCCCCGATCCGGCGCGCCAATCGCCGAATGAGTGATTTCTTCGAAGACGATTCGAGGCCGAGTGCGACGAATGCCGCCGAATATACGGTGAGCGAGATTTCCGGCGCGCTGAAGCGCACCGTGGAAGACATGTTCGGCAATGTGCGCGTGCGGGGCGAGATTTCCGGCTATCGCGGGCCACATTCGTCAGGCCACGCCTATTTCGCGCTGAAGGACGATCGCTCGCGCCTTGATGCCGTGGTGTGGAAAGGCACGATGAGCAGGCTGCGCTTCCGTCCCGAAGAGGGCATGGAGGTGATCGCGTCCGGCAAGCTCACCACCTATCCCGGCAAATCGAACTACCAGATCGTCATCGACAATCTGGAGCCCGCCGGCGCCGGCGCGCTGATGGCGATGCTGGAAGAGCGCAAGCGCCGCCTCGCCGCCGAGGGGCTGTTCGATGCAGGCCGCAAACGGTTTCTGCCCTACATGCCTTCGGTGATCGGTGTGGTCACTTCGCCCACCGGCGCGGTGATCCGCGACATCCTGCACCGCATCCGCGACCGCTTTCCACTCCATGTGCTGGTGTGGCCAGTGCGCGTGCAGGGCGAGACGGCTGGCATCGAGGTCACCGCCGCCGTGCAAGGCTTCAACAGCCTGGAGCCGGGCGGGCCAATCCCGCGGCCGGACCTGGTCATCGTGGCACGCGGCGGTGGCAGTCTGGAAGATCTCTGGGGCTTCAACGACGAAGGGCTGGCACGGGCCGTCGCAGCCTCGCACATCCCGATTATCTCGGCGGTCGGCCACGAGACCGACTGGACTCTGATCGACCTTGCCGCCGATAGGCGTGCGCCAACCCCCACGGGTGCAGCTGAAATCGCGGTGCCGGTGAAGGCCGAACTAGAGGCAACGCTTGCCAGTCTATCGGCAAGACTCGCAGCGGCCTTATCGCGCGGCATAGATCGCCGTCGCCAGGCGGCGCGCGCGGCGGCAAGGGCCCTGCCCTCACCGGATCAGTTGCTGGCGCTGCCGCGACGTCGTTTCGACGAAGCGGAAAACCGGCTCGCTCGAGCGCTGTCGGTGGCGATCGAGCGCAAGCGCGGCCGTCTAGGCGCGATTCGCCTGACGCCGGCGACACTATCGCGGCGCATGGACGAGGCGCGGCGCCTGACCGCGCGTGACCTGGCGCGAGCGCAAGCCGCGTTCTTCGGCATCGTGCGCGAACGTCGCGCGCGCTTCATGCGTACCGTGGCGCGACTTTCGCCCGCTCCGATCGTACGCCGACAGAAATTGCAGAGCGATGCGCTGGCGACGCTCGCGCGCCGCAAGGATCAGGCGATGACGGTGCGCCTGGAACGGCTACGCGCGCGTCTCACACAAGCCGACCGACTGCTTTCGACGCTGAAACTGTCGGAGCAGGCGATCCTCGAACGCGGCTATGCGCTGGTGCTGGATGCCAACGGAACGCTGGTGAAACGTGCGGCGGAAGTGACACCCGGCGCCACGCTTGAACTGCGTTTTGCCGATGGCTCGACACATGCGACCGCCGAGGGTGGCGAACCGGCATCAAATCCGATGTCGCCCAGTCCTGCTACTCAGAGGCCCAAGGCGGCACCAAAAGACAAAAGCGCCAGCGGCCAGGGATCACTGTTCTAGGCCGCGGAGCAGGTTCACGGCCGCTTCCGAAACTCGAAAGCCGAGGAAGATGGCGTCAAGCCGCCTTGTCGGTGCCGGTATCCGATTCGGCCTCGACAGCTTCTTCGAGACGGGAGGCGATGAGTTCCTGGATATCGCCGACCTCTTCCTGGAGGTCTTCCAGCGGGATTCCCGCTTCAGCGGCCTTGGCGGCGCACTGCTTGGCCAAAACCTCGGCATGCTTTTCGATCTTTACCGGCTCGGACGGGGCACAGCACTCCTTGCCGATCCAGTCCTGCAGAAATTCGATCGCGTGTACGCTCATAATTGAACTACCCGTTTCGGTTCTTTCCGGCTGCCATCGCGGATCGCGCGGCGGCCGGTGTCTTTAGAGCGTTTCCGTCTTTCACGGAAACGCGGAAACGCTCTATCTTTTTTGGCGCAATTCCGGACGCAAAACCGCTAGGCGCTTTTGCTGGAATTGCTCTGTTTCAATTGAAACCGAGTCGCAAGCTCACGGCAACCTTACCGGCACCAAAGAACAAGACCTGATTTCAGTGATTGGTTTGCGGGGCATCCACCCGGCGAAAACTAGTGGTACCGTTGCTCGGGATCGAACCGAGGACCTCCGGATCCACAATCCGGCGCTCTAACCATCTGAGCTACAACGGCACTCATGCCCGTCGATGATCGAAACACCAGCTACACTCGTGTCAGCCGCGCTCCGTCATCCGGCGAAGCGTCCATACGGGCAATCGGATCGTAATTCAAGGCTCTTGCGAAGGCAAAGGCGCTCTCACCCACATCCGTATTCACCCGGCGCCCGGAACCCGACCTTTCAGAGGGTTGCTTTAAGGGCTGCCGACGCATTCCAATCGAACCTAAGCCTCCGCCGAGACGCAATACCGATTTCGGAAGAGGTCCTTCCCTCTCTTTTATTTCGTGCATGACCCCTTCCGGAAATCCGGTTTTCGGCATCATCCACTCAAGAAAAAGGCCGGCGGGAGGAGGAGCCGGCCTTTTTCCAATATGAAGCCGGTGGGAGGAGGTACCGGCTTTTCCCTGGAGCGGAGGGAGGAGGAACCACCCCAGGTATCTCTTGCCTCATAAAGCTAGGAAGCCGGTAGAACGCTTACAAGACCACCGGCCGGCCCTTGCCATTTTGCCGCAGTTAAGCAGCCTTGGAGACATCCTTGAAGGCCTTCTCGAAAGCGGCCTTGTACGGCTTTGAAACTTCTTCGGCGGCCTTGGCGGCAGCGGCCTGGAATTCCTTGGCCTGCTCGACAGCGGTCTCGACGCGCTTGCGCAGGAAGGAGGTCTGCAGCTCGACGACCTCAGACAGCGACTTGGCGCCGACGAGAGCTTCGAGATGCGAGAAATTGGCTTCGGCATTGGCGCGCAGCGTGGCGATCGCCTTCAGCGACAGGTCGCTCGACGTGGCCTTGGCGGTCTCGTAGCTGGTTTCGAAAGCCTTCTTGGCCTCCTCGGCGCCGGTCTTGAGCTTGGCGAAAGTCTCCTTCGACTGCTCGACGCCCTTCTCGGCGAAAGCGCGAACCTGGTCAGCAGCCTGCGAGGCGTCGAAGGTCGGGAATTCAGTGGTCTCAGCGGTCTTCGTCTTGGTCATTTTCCATCCTCAGGGTGGACGGACACGTTCACTTTCTGGCGCCGTTCCGTCTCGTTCATTTCTGTCAGTACCCTAGCATTTTTTATTGTGCGGTGCAATATCTATGTTGCGCCGCAACATTCCTGAAGAGAAACAAGAGGATGCCGCGTTAACCAAACACCTTACTTTTCAAGTGGCCTGTCCTCTGGCTTGTGGACCTTGCGGCGTCACCCATTTATTAACGAAGCATTAACCGCGGCCATCTCCTGGAGGATTGCCAGAGCGCATGCCGTCCGAGAACTATTCGTTCCTCGATGTTGCCGTCCTCGACGAGGTGCGGACGCGTTTTGCCGCCGGCGACGCGCTCCTCATCCTATCGGCCGACCTCGAGCAGGTGCTGTGGGCCAACGGCCCGGGCGCTGCCGTGCTCGGCCAGTCGGATATCGAGGCCGCGATCGGCGCGCCTGCCGATCTGCCCCCGGTGGCGAAACGCCAGATCATGGCGACCGCAGGCTTCCCGGCCATCGGCCGCAACCGTGCGCTTCTGGTGCGCCTTTCCAGGTGGATGGCGACGCAAGCGATCGGTTTTCAGGCAAGCGCAGTCACCATGCCTGACGGCGAAGCGGCTGTCCTGCTTTCGGTGCCGGCCCAACAAACCGGTTCGCGCGATGCCGCCGAGATCGCCGAGCGTGCCATAAGCGGTTTCACCGCCGACGGCCAGTTCCTCGCCTTCGTCGACGGCAGCGGCAATATCGAAGCCGCATCGAATGGATTTTCAGGGCTGGGTATCACGACGGAAACGCTTGCCTCGCTGGTTGCCGAAACCGGCCGCCATCATGACCGCACGCTGAAGCGGCGGGTGCAAGCAGAACGGCGTTCCCTGCCCGCTGGCATGGCGAAGCTGACGGACGATCCGGCGCGCCACCTGCTCGTGGTCATCGACGACGGCGAAGCCCCTCAACTTGAAACAGTGCCTGCATCTGCTGCCTCTGCCGATCTATCGCCTACGGACGCCGCATCAACCGCCGCGGAGGGCTGGCGCGCGGCCGACGACAGCGCGTCCGCCGGTGCTGCCTCAAATGATCAGCACCATGACGGCTGGTATTTCAGCGACGCCAACAAGAGCGGCGGCGAACCCGTGCCGACGACGTCCAAACCGACCGAACCTCTTTCGGTCCCGAAGCCGGCCGTCGATCGGGGGGCGGCGCCGGTGCGCTTTGTATGGCGTACCGATGAGGCTGGCCGTTTCAGTGCGATTTCGCCGGAGTTCGCCGCTGTCGTCGGCGAGGCGGCAGCCGATATCATCGGCCGGCGCTTCAGGGATGTCGCCACAACGTTCGGTTTCGACCCGTCCGGCGAGATAGCCGGGCTGTTGGAACGCCGCGACACCTGGTCCGGCCGGTCTGTCACCTGGCCGATCGCCGGCAGCAGCCTGAAAGTGCCGGTCGACCTTGCCGCCCTGCCCGTCTACGACCGCAACCGCAATTTCGAAGGCTTCCGTGGCTTCGGCGTCGCCCGGCTTGCCGATGCTACCGAGGATCACGAAAAGGTCGGCGAAGCGCTGACGCCCGGCTGGACGCCGGCGGAGGTTCCTGCTGCGACACAGGCCACCACGGCACCGGAAACGCAGTCAGAGGCGGCTGCAACCGAGACAAGGCGGCCTCAATCAGGCGATGCCGACAACCCGTTCTATGGCGAGACCCCGGCGCTGGCCATCGCGCCGACGCCGGAGCGCCGCTTCAGCGACAAGGTGATCCGGCTGGCGGAACACAGGCCATCGGCCAATGACAAAGGCGGCCTTTCCAGCGTCGAGCGCACCGCTTTCCGAGAGATCGGTGAGAGGCTGAAAAGAGACAGCGCAGTAGAGACCCGCCCTTCCAAGGACGCACCAGCGGCAACGACGTCCGATGACGCCGAAGAAGCGGCCGCCGTCACTTCGGCAACCGACAAGGTTGAAACGGCATCCCACAGCGATGTCGAAACGACAAAAGAAACTTACGCTGTGCAAGCGTCGGCTGAACGCAGCCTTGAGATCGAGACGCCATCCGCGACTTCTGCCGAGGAGCCGCAGCAACCAGCGGACAAGGCAGCCGTCATCGAGCCGGAGGCAACGGCAGCGCAAGACGAAAATGCCGCGGATTCGGCTGCGGAGGACGACAGCGCCGCTCTGATCGAAGCGCAGGTGGCCGAAGAGATTGAAGACCTCGCCCGGCTCGACGGCGCGGATCTCGAACAGCCTCCGGAAGCAGAGGGCATTATCGCGGCGTCCGGGGTACCGGCAGCATCCAAGATAGAGCCTGCGATCCCCGGCGACGCTGCCGGCGAGGAAGAGCCCGAGACCCAACCAACCGCACCGCGCTCGCTCCTTGCTTTCGTCCCCCCTGATGAAGACACGGCGGCCGAGGACGAGAAGCCGATGCCTGCGCTGGACGACGCAGGCGACGTCAGGGCAGCCGCGGCGAAGGCGGCCGAAAAGCGCCGCAATGCACTCCGTGCGGAGACCTGGACCGAGCATGACGAGAACGGCGCAGAGGAAGCTGGCCTAGCCCGCCTGGAGGATGATGGCGATCTGACGCAGCCTGGCGAAGAGGTTGAAAATCCGACCGTTGCAGGATCGACGCAGCCGATTCCCCTGCGGCCATCCCCCCCTCATGCGGCACCGCCGCTGCAGGCTGGCGGCTTCGTGCCAGCCGCCTTCTCCACTGGCGAAACCGCGCCGGACACTTCGCTGCTGGCACGGCTGCCGGTACCGCTGCTGATCCATTCGGGCGACGTGCTGCACTACGCCAACAGCGAATTCCTGGCTCTGACCGGCTATGGCGACCTTGCGGCGCTCGCAAGAGCAGGCGGACTGGATGCGCTGTTTGCCGATCCCTATGCCAGCGATGATGCACCCGACCATGCCGATCACAAGCTGAGGCTGAAAAAAGCCGATGGCGAGGAAATCCCGGTCGACGCAGTGCTGCGCTCTGTGCCTTGGGGCAAGGGCAAGGCGCTGATGCTGGTGCTGAACGGTTTTGGCGAGAGCCAGGCGGCACGGGTCATATCATTCCCCGCCGCCGAGACGGCGCAACCGGATAATGCGGATCTCAAGGCACGCATCGCCGAGATGCGCACCATCATCGATACTGCCACAGACGGCGTCGTCCTGATGGATCGCGACGGCGCCATCCGCTCGATCAGCCGGCCTGCCGAGGCCCTGTTCGGCTTCGACAGCGACGATGTCGCAGGCAAGCCTTTCACCTCGTTGTTTGCCATCGAAAGCCAGAAAGCGGCGCGCGACTATCTCGCCGGGCTTTCCGACAATGGTGTCGCCAGCGTGCTCAACGACGGGCGCGAAGTGATCGGCCGCGAAGCCGAAGGACGTTTCATTCCCCTGTTCATGACCATCGGCCGCCTGCCCGGCGACAGTGGCTATTGCGCGGTGGTGCGTGACATCACCCAGTGGAAGCGCGCTGAGGAAGAACTCACCCAGGCGCGCGCGGTTGCCGAACGCGCCTCTTCCCAGAAAACCGACTTCCTGGCACGTATCAGCCATGAGATCCGCACGCCGCTCAACGCCATCATCGGCTTTTCCGAACTGATGGTGGACGAGAAGTTCGGCGCGATCGCCAATGAGCGCTACCGCGACTATCTGCGCGACATCAACCGATCGGGAAACCACGTGCTGGATCTGGTCAACGACCTGCTCGATATTTCCAAGATTGAAGCCGGCCAGCAGGAGATGGACTACGAAGCGGTGTCGCTGAACGACACGCTGGCAGAATCCGTCGCGCTGATGCAACCGCAGGCCAATCGCGAACGCGTCATCATCCGCTCATCGTTCGCTTCGCGCCTACCCGAAGTGGTGGCGGACCTGCGCTCGATCCGCCAGATCGCGCTCAATATCCTGTCCAATGCCGTGCGCTACACGCAGGCAGGCGGCCAGGTGATCGTTTCCACCGCCTATGAGACATCGGGCGACGTGGTGATGCGGGTGCGGGATACGGGCGTCGGGATGACCCAGGCCGAGATCGAACATGCGCTGAAGCCGTTCAAGCAGGTCAACGCCTTGAAGCGAGGCCGCAGCGACGGCACCGGCCTCGGCCTGCCGCTGACCAAGGCGATGGTGGAGGCCAACCGCGCCCGGTTCACCATCAACTCGACGCCCGGCGAGGGCACGCTTGTGGAGATCGCCTTCCCTTCGACACGTGTATTGGCGGACTGAGCGACCGTACGGTGCTTGAGCGACCGTACGGTGTTTTGGTGCGTCCTTCGAAGCTCGCCCGCAAAACACAGCGCAATAGTTTTGATTAAGGTGCGGGCTCGCACCTCAGGATGAGGGCGGTCGTGCCAGGCCTCCTCAATTCTCCAAGGTGTCAGAATGAAGGGACCTTACGCAACAGTCCTCATCCTGAGGTGCGAGCCCGCAAGACATTGGAATTATAGCGAATATTATGCGGGCGAGCCTCGAAGGACGCACCGCACAAATAGCGCCGGGACCATGCTCCAAGAAAAAGGCGCCCAGCGGGCGCCTGAAAAGAATTTGTCACAACGGGCTTGAGCGATACTGTTCCCGCCGGGCGGGAATGGGATTTCTCCCTCAAGTTGCCCATGACTATCAGGGTCGGGTCGTAAACAAATCCTTACCTGCTCCCGTAAAAATTTACGAAAGTGTACCACTCCTGAAAACGCGGTAAATTTGCGCGCAACGCTTTGTTTACCTTGTTTTTCCCTAGCTGGGGATCGTTCAGCTCTGGAGTTCCGGCCGATCTCTGAACAGGTCGAGCGCTTCTGGATTTGCGAGTGCTTCCTTGTTCTTGACCGAGCGGCCATGGACGACATCGCGCACGGCAAGCTCGGTGATCTTGCCCGACTTGGTGCGTGGGATGTCGGTGACAGCCACGATCCTGGCCGGCACATGCCGTGGACTGGCGCCGGTGCGGATCTTGGCCTTGATCTTCTTTTCGAGTTCCTCATCGAGGACGACACCCGGTGCCAGCCGCACGAACAGAACCACACGGACGTCATTATCGAAATCCTGGCCAATGCAGATCGCTTCCAGGATTTCCGGCATCTGCTCGACCTGGTTGTAGATCTCGGCCGTGCCGATGCGCACGCCGCCGGGATTCAGCGTCGCATCCGATCGGCCATGGATGATCATGCCGCCATGTTCGGTCCATTCGGCGAAATCGCCATGGCACCAGACGTTGTCGAAACGTTCGAAATAGGCGCCATGATATTTCTTGCCGTCCGGGTCATTCCAGAAGCCGATCGGCATGGCCGGAAAGGCTTTGGTACAGACCAATTCGCCCTTCTCCTGCCTCACCGGCTGGCCATCGTCGTTCCAGACGTCAACGGCAAGGCCAAGTCCCGGCCCTTGAATCTCGCCCACCCAAACCGGTTCCGTCGGCACACCAAGGACAAAGCAGGAGACGATGTCGGTCCCGCCGGAGATCGAAGCGAGATGGATGTCGTGCTTGATGCCCTCGTAGACGAAGCGGAAGCCCTCCGGCGACAGCGGCGAGCCGGTGGAGGAGATGGTGCGCACCGTGGAAAGATCGTGCGTTGTGATCGGCTTCAGCTCCGCCTTGCGTACGGAATCGATGAACTTGGCCGAGGTGCCGAAATAGGTCATCTTTTCCGCATCGGCGAAGTCGAACAGCACATTGCCTGAAGGATGGAAGGGCGAACCGTCATAAAGCAGAAGCGTGGCGCCACAAGACAGGCCGGAAACCAGCCAGTTCCACATCATCCAGCCGCAGGTGGTGAAGTAGAAGAAGCGATCGCCTTCGACAATCCCTGCATGCAGGCGCAGTTCCTTGACATGCTGGATCAGCGTGCCGCCGGCCGAATGCACGATGCATTTCGGGATGCCGGTCGTGCCGGAGGAGAACAGGATATAGAGTGGATGCGCGAAAGGCAGCCGCTCGAAGGTGACGGCCTTGGCTGCGAAGGGCTGCAGCGCCGTTTCGAGTGCCTCGGCACCCTCGATAGTCGCGGCAACGTCCTCGGCGGTGCCGAGATAATCGACGACCAGCACCTTGCGCAGCGTTCTGAGTTTCACAGCCACCGCGGCGACCTTGTCCGCGACTTCGATTGCCTTGCCCGCATACCAGTAGCCGTCCGGCACGATGAACACGACCGGCTCGATCTGGCCGAAGCGGTCGAGAACGCCCTGTTCGCCGAAATCGGGCGAACAGGACGACCACACGGCGCCGATGGAGGCAGCAGCCAGCATGGCGGCAACCGTTTCGGGCATATTCGGCATCATCGCGGCGATACGATCACCTTGCTTCACGCCGAGTTTCACGAACAGTTGCTGGAGCTGTGAGACCTTGGCGCGCAGCTCATCCCATGACAGGCGCCGCTCGACCTGGTCCTCGCCACGGAAGACGATCGCGTTGGAAGAACCGGTTTTCTTCAGAAGATTCTCGGCGAAGTTCAACCTGGCGTCGGGGAAGAAGCGCGCGCCCGGCATCTGGTCGCCATCGGCCAGCACCGTTTCGCCCTTTTCGCCGATAATGCCGCAGAAATCCCACACCAGATCCCAGAACGCTTCGCGTTCAGCCACGGACCATGTATGCAGGTCATGGTAGTCGGCGAAAGTCCGTCCGCTCGCCCGCTCGGCCGCGCGCATGAATTCCGTTAGCGGCGCCGAGGCGATCTGCGCCTCCGATGGCGTCCAAAGAGGGGTGTTTGCGGCCATGAATGATCCTCCCGTAGAGCCATCCGTTAAGCATACTGCGTTGCAACAACGCAAGGCTGACGCGATTGCGACAGCATGTGTGCTCTCGCCATCGCATGGTCACAAAGACTTGAAATGCAGCCGCCAGGGTTTACACCCTCTCTGCGGTGAAATTGAACCATTAAGGACCAGATGCCATCACCCCTGATCTGGCGGGCCATTTGGGCTGTATCGATCGCGGTCATTGTCGCCGTCCTGGCGTTCGTGGCCGTGCCCTATTTTGCGTCCAACCGCATCGTACGTGACCGCATCGCCTGGGAGATGAGCGCCTGGAGCGGATTTCGCGTCACCATTGAAGGCACGCCGGAGATCGCGATCTGGCCGCAGTTCCGCGCCACCCTGTCAGGTGTCACGCTCTCGAACTGGAGCGACAACAAGGCGCCGCCGGTCATGCAAGCCGAACGCGTCGATATCGATCTTTCCGCCATGGCGGCGTTGCGCGGCGATGTCGTCTTTTCGGGCGTGCAACTGATCAAACCGATCTTCCGCATCCAACCGGCCGAGCATGGGCTGCTGCTGCCTCCCGCCCCTTCGGGTGGACGTGTCGCCCGCGCTATCAACGCCGCCAGGGAAACCGTGAAGGCCAATCCCGACAAGCCCAATGCCGTCAAATTGCCGACGGAAGGCTTCGGCAGCATCGAATTCCGAGATGGCCGTGTCATCGCCAGCATCGACGGTGCAGAGGAGGACGTCGTGACCGGCCTGTCGGGCATGGTCGACTGGGAGGCGCTCAATACATCCGGCTCACTGACCGCCAGCGGCACCTGGCGGGGCGAGAACGTCTCCGTCGAGGCCAATTCGCCACAGCCGATGCTGTTGCTCGCCGGCGGCGCGGCACCCTTCACGGTGTCGCTGAAGGCACCGCCGGCCAATCTCTCATTCGAAGGCAACGGCAATTTCTCCGGAAAATCGTTCTTCGACGGCCAGGCAAAATTCTCGGCTCCGTCGCTGCGCCGCGCGCTGTGGTGGCTGCGAGCCGGCATCGCACCCGGCGCCACCACCGGTGCCATTTCCGTCAGCAGCAAGGTCAGCGGCAACACCGACCGGGTAAAGTTCGACAACGCCGAGATCAATGTAGACAAGAGCCCGGGAACCGGCGCGCTCGACCTTTCCTTCTCGGAAGGATTGCCGGTGATATCCGGCACACTCGCCTTCGATACGGTGAATCTTGCCGCCTTCCTGGCCGCCTTCACCACCAATGCGGCGACGCCCGGAGATCTCGACGCGATCGACACCTCCTTCGCGGACCGCTTCAATCTCGACCTCAGGCTTTCGGCGGCGCATGCGACGGCAGGGCCGATCCAGCTTGCCGATGTCGCTGCCACGGCGCAGGTGAAAACCGGCCTTGCCGTCTTCGACATATCCGACGCTGCGGCCTTCGGCGGCAACATCCAGGCGGGCGTGCGCTTCGACCTGCGCCCGGAAGGAACGCAGGTCGAGATGAAGCTGCTGGCTTCCGATATCAATGGCGCCGAATTCGCCTCCGCAGCCGGCATGACCCGGCTGATGCCGACAGGAACCGGGAACCTGTCCCTGATCCTCAAAGGCCCGGGTAAATCCTGGAACTCGATCCTCCAGAATGCCGATGGCTCCGCTTCCGCCACCTTCGGCCCGGGCAATCTGACGGCGCTCAACCTGCCGGCCTTCCTGAAGCGTACGGAAGAAGGCGGGTTCTTCGCGCTTGATGAGGTGGCCGACGGCACCTTGCCGATCGATGGCGCCGAACTCAAAGCCAGCATTGCCAGGGGTGTCGCGCGCGTCGACCGCGCGGAGGCGAAGTCGGGCCAGACCAAGATCTGGCTCTCGGGCATCGTGCCCTATGCAGGGCGCGGGCTGGCGCTTTCTGGCGGCATCGTCCAGCCGACGCAGCCGGCCCAACCCGCACCGGGCGCCCAGCCTGCCCCGGCCGAGCCAGGCACCGCCCCCGATGGTCAAGCCACGAGTAGCCAGACGACAGCAGCGACGCCGCCTCCTCCCACGCCAGCTCCGCCAAGCAATGCCGGCAACGAAGCGACCTTCTTCGTCGGGGGAACCTGGACCACGCCTTTCGTGTCGCCGATCGCGCGAAGCAAGACAGCCCAATAAAAAAGGCAGCCCAGGCTGCCTTTTCACTTTCAAACCGGCAGAGCTATCCCCGCTGCGCTGCCTGCTCGTCTCGCTGGCGTTGCACTTCGCGCCGCTTGTTGACGATCGAAGCGATGATGACGCCGGTAGCAACGATGGCGATCAGGATCGTACAGGCGGCGTTGATCTCCGGCGTGACGCCGAGGCGGACCTGACTATAGATCTTCATCGGCAGCGTCGTTGCACCGGGGCCCGAGGTGAAGGACGACGTCACCAGATCGTCCAGAGACAAAGTGAAGGCAAGCATCCAGCCCGACACGATGGCCGGCAGGATGACCGGCAGCGTCACCTGGAAGAAGGTCGCCACCGGTGTTGCGCCGAGATCCATTGCGGCTTCTTCCAGCGACCGGTCGAACGTGACGAGGCGCGACTGCACCACCACCGCGACGAAGCACATGGTGAAGGAGATATGCGCCAGCGTCAGGGTCAGGAACCCGCGATCGAGGCCGATCGCCACGAACAGCAAGAGCAGCGACAGGCCGGTGATGACTTCCGGCATGACCAGTGGCGCAAACACCATGCCGGAAAACAGCACACGGCCGCGAAAGCGCGTGTAGCGGGTCAGTGCAAGCGCTGCCATCGTGCCCAGTACCGTCGCCACCGTGGCCGAGATCAGGCCGACGCGAATGGTCACCCAGGCGGCGTCGATCAGTGCCTTGTTCTGGAACAGCGACACGTACCATTTGGTCGAGAAGCCACCCCAGACGGTGACCAGCTTGGATTCGTTGAAGGAAAAGATCACCAGAAGCACGATGGGCAGGTAGAGGAACGCAAAGCCCAGGGTGACGGAAGTGATGTTGAAACGGCTCCAGGTCGTGTTCATGTCAGCGCCCCTGTTCCTGAGCACGTGCCTGGGCGTGCTGGAAGATGACGATCGGAATGATCAACACCAGCAGCAGCAATACCGCCACCGCGGACGACACCGGCCAATCCCGGTTGGCGTTGAACTCGTTCCAGAGCGTTCGGCCGATCATCAGCGTCTGCGAACCGCCGAGCAGGTCGGGAATGACGAACTCGCCGACGGCGGGAATGAAGACCAGCAGGCAGCCAGCCAGAACGCCCGGCAGCGAAAGCGGGAAGGTGATTTTCCAGAAGGCGGTGATGGGCGGGCAGCCGAGGTCCTGCGCCGCCTCGATCAGCGAATAGTCCATTTTCTCCAATGCCGAATAGAGCGGCAGCACCATGAACGGCAGGTAGGAGTAGACGATGCCGATGAAGATCGCCGTATAGGTGTTGAGGATGATCAGCGGCTCGCTGATGATACCGGTGCTCAGCAGCAACTGATTGAGCAACCCTTCCGGCTTCAGGATGCCGATCCAGGCATAGACGCGGATCAGAAACGACGTCCAGAACGGCAGGATGACCAGCATCAGCAGCGTCGGCCTCAGCGTCGCCGGTGCCCGCGACATGCCATAGGCGATCGGATAGCCGACGAGCAGCGTCAGCAAGGTCGATATGCCCGCAACGATGACGCTGGTGACGTAGGCATTGAAGTAAAGCGGATCTTCCGTGAGGAAGACGTAGTTGTCGAAGCTCAGCTCCTTCAGCTGGCTGAAAACACCGGAGATGCCGCCGCTGAAATCCAGCGCAGGCGTATAGGGCGGCATCGCGATCGCCACCTGCGACAGCGATATCTTGAAGACGATGAAGAAAGGAACGAGGAAGAAGACCAGCAGGAAGGTATAAGGAATGATGATGACCAGCTTGCCCGTGAAGCTGGTGGGCTGCTGGGTCGCCTGCGCCGCGGCGGCGCCGTTCGCGGTTGTGGGAGCCGAAAGGGTAGCACCTGCCATGATCGCCCCCTTATTGCATCAACACGACGCCGGCATCAGGCCGGAACGAGACCCAGGCGCGATCGTTCCAGGTCAACGGGTCATCGGAGACGCGGGCGGCGTTCATGCTCTGGGCGCGCACGATCTGGCCGTCTGTCAGGCGCACATGGTAGACCGTCATGTCGCCGAGATAGGCGATGTCGTAGACCTCGCCTTCCAGTGCATTGACCGAGCCTTCGGGCTTGGCTGACGACACCTTGATCTTCTCGGGTCGGATGGCAAAGGCGACGTCGGCACCGGCCTTGGCTTCGCCGGCGTTTTCGACCACGATCTGCGCGCCGGTGGAACCGGTTATCGTCGCGGTCTTGTCGGTGCGCTCGGCGACCTTGCCCTCGAACATGTTCACATTGCCGACGAAATTGGCGACGAAGCGCGAGCTTGGCGCTTCGTAAACCTCAGCCGGCGTCGCCACCTGCATGACCTCGCCCTTGTCCATGATGGCAATGCGATCTGCCATGGTCATGGCCTCCTCCTGGTCGTGGGTGACGACGACGAAGGTGAGGCCGAGTTCCTGCTGCAGGTCCATCAGTTCGAACTGGGTCTCTTCGCGCAGCTTCTTGTCGAGCGCACCGAGCGGCTCATCGAGCAGCAGCACCTTCGGGCGCTTGGCGACGGAGCGCGCAAGCGCGACGCGCTGGCGCTGGCCACCCGAGAGCTGATGCGGCTTGCGCTTGGCGAATGGCTCGAGCTTTACCAGCTTCAGCATCTCGGTAACGCGTTTTTCGATATCGGCCTTGGGCATGCCTTCCTGCTTCAGGCCGAAGGCGATGTTCTTTTCGACAGTCATGTGCGGGAACAACGCATAGGACTGGAACATCATGTTTACCGGGCGCCGGTAGGGCGGAATGCCGGCGAGGTTCTCGCCGTCGAGCAGGATGCGGCCGGAAGTCGGCTGCTCGAAACCGGCCAGCATGCGCAGCAACGTGGACTTGCCGCAGCCCGACGCGCCAAGCAGTGCGAAGAATTCGCGTTCATAGATGGTCAGAGACAGATTGTTGACGGCGGTGAAGTCACCGAAACGCTTGGTGACGTCCTCGAACCGGATATAGGGCTTGGCGTTCGGATCGTTCCATGGCGCAAAGTCCCTGCGAATGCTGCCAAGCGATTTCATTGTCCCACTCCGTTCTCATGTCCCCTGGCGCATGCTCCCGAAATCGGCATCGATTTCAGAAACGAGGCGGCAGCGCCGCCCGTCATGCGTCAAATCAAAATATCGGCGTCCTTGCGCATCCGGGTGGACGCGCGGCGCTCTGAAAAGAACCCCGGCAGCCTGGCTGCCGGGGTCTCGCATGCTTATTGTCCCGTGACGACCTTGGTCCAGATGCGCGTAATGGTGCGCTGGGTCTTGGGGTCATATGGCTTGACGGTGAAGAGCTTCTTCATCGTCTCTTCATCGGGGTAGATCGTGGGATCGCCGGTGATCTCCTTGTTGATCAGCGGCTGCGATGCCTTGTTGCCATTGGCGTAGTAGACATAGTCCGTCGACTTGGCGATCACTTCGGGCTTCATCATGTAGTTGATGAATTCGAGCGCTTCCGGCACGTGCTTGGCATCCGCCGGGATTGCCATCTGGTCGAACCACATTTCCGCGCCTTCCTTCGGGATCGTATAGGCGATTTCTACGCCCGCCTTGGCCTCCTCGGCGCGGTTGCGTGCCTGGAACAGGTCCCCCGAGAAGCCGACGGCCAGGCAGATGTCGCCATTGGCCAGCGCATTGATATACTCGGACGAGTGGAATTTGCGGACCGACGGGCGGATGCTCAGCATCAGCTCTTCCGCCTTGGCAAGATCTTCCGCCGAGTTCGAGTTCGGGTCGATCTTCAGATAGTTGAGCGCGGTCGGCAGAATGTCGGTGGGCGAATCCAGCATCATCACGCCGCAATCCTTGAGCTTGGCGAGATTCTCCGGCTTGAACACCGTATCCCAGCTATCGATCGCGTCGACGCCGAGCGCCTCCTTGATCTTCTTGGTGTTGTAGCCGATGCCGGTGGTGCCCCACATGTAGTTGACCGAATATTCGTTGCCCGGATCGAAGGCCGCGACACGCTCCTGGACGACGTCCCACATGTTCTTCAGGTTCGGCAGCTTCGACTTGTCGAGCTTCTGGTAGACGCCGGCTGCAATCTGCCGCACCAGGAATGGCGTGGCGGTCGGGACGACCACGTCATAACCCGAGCCGCCAGCCAGCAGCTTGGTCTCCAGGATCTCATTCGAGTCGTAGACGTCATAGACGACCTTGATGCCGGTTTCCTTGGTGAAGTCGGCGATGATCGACTGATCGATGTAGTCGGACCAGTTGTAGACGTTGACGACGCGCTCCTGGGCCTGGGCCCCTGCCGTGGGCAACGTCAACAGCACGGCCGTAGCCGCCAGCCAAATCGCTTTGCGGATCATTTCTTCATACTCCCTTTGTCAGTGTTCCCTCGCCGACGGATGGCATCGAGGCCATCCGACGGCATAGATCGGTGAACGGCGTTGCCGCAACGCACGACGCTAACGACCCGCGCAAGCCGGGACGTCGGAGATCTGTGCGATAGAAAGAGGCGCTGCTAGGCGCGGTACTGCCTGGATGGATTACCGCCCGTTGCAGCCTGAGTGGCGGCCTATGGCGGCGGGGCTCGGTCCTGGTTTGGCCGGCTGTGTCACGTGGCAAGATGCGCCTGTCTTGTTGTTGCCGTATTCCCAGCCTGCCCGTCGCGCAGCAGGCTTGTCAATGGGCAAAGATGTTCCAATCGCTCCTGACAATCAAATCTCGCCATGCCGCGATCCTCGGCACGAAAAGTCGAACCGACGTCGATCGCGGAGACAGGCGAATCCATAAGTTTGCAACGTGTCAGGTGGGTGACGGGATTCCCGTTGTGCCGGGCCGCCCGGGACGCGACTGCCGCCTGAGCTCCAGTCCGATATGGACAAACAGCGCAACGACGACGACGATGCCGCCGACCAAAGTGCGGGTGGATGGCACCTCGCCATGCACGAGCCAGACCCAGATCGGCCCGAGTATCGGCTCGAAAGTGCCGAGCAAAGCCGCGATCGCCGCCGGAATCAGCCGGGCGCCGGTGGCGAAAAAGGCAAGGCCCACACCCAGATTGATGACGCCGAACGCAAAGAGGAAACCCATGTCGCGCGGCGAAACCGCAAATTGCGTGGCTTGCGAGGCCGCAAAAATAGCCGCGAAGATCGTGCCGAGGCATGTGGCCGGAGTCATGCGCACCTGGGCGAAGCGGCGGGTGATCACGGTGGCGACCGAGAACATGAAGGCAATGAGCAGCGCCAACCCATCGCCGATGGGTGATACCGTACCGCCGAGCGATTCCGACACCATGATGGCGACGCCCACAATCACCCCCGCAATCGCCGCCCAGGTCGCGACCGAGACTTTCTCGCGAAACAGCAGCCAGCTCAGCAGGGCCGCCAACAGCGGCACACCGGCCTGCATGAGCAGGATGTTGGCGACCTTGGTGTAGGCGAGTGCGACGACGAAACAGGTCGAAGCGGTGGCAAAACAAACAGCCACCGCAAAACCCGGCAATCCCATGTCGCGGAACAGTTTCAGAGTTCCACGTGGTCCGTCGCGCCATGCCATGAAGGCAATGAGGAAAGCAGCCGCCCAGATCGAGCGCCAGAACACCACGGCCCAGCTGTCTTCGACCGCGATGAAGCGCGCAATGGTGCCGCCGAGGCTCCACATCAGCGCTGACAGGAACACCAGCAGATAGCCGATGCGTTCCTCGCGCGTTGCCGATGGTTGAGCGGACACTGTGGCGTTCATGAATCACTATTGCTTTTCGGATGCTGTCGCATTGTGTAGGAGGCGACAGAATTTGCCGATTTTCGGTATTGTCCGAAAGCGTGGAGAAGATCGTCGTTTGCCGCAAGAACCGGGGCGGGCAGATTGCTTAAGCCAGCCTGAAGCAACACTTGCCAGCTACACGGTGGCGCTTGCGATAAAAGAACTTCCGTACGCCTTTCGACCTGCTCGCCGACTGGTTGGAACGGCTGCCGACCTATAATCTGCCCAGAATGCATGCGGCACTGATGCGCGACGAGACTTATCGGTCACAGGCGCATCTCACGCGCGGCTACTCATGAGGCTGCTGCATGAATGCCTGACCGCGACGGCCTAGCCGGGAGAGATCACTCCGGCAGGGGCGCCGTTTGTCCCGGGGATTTTGCATAGCCGAGCGCTTCCACGATCAGGCCATCCCTCACGCGCATCAGGTTGACGCCGCGTACCGAGCCGCCGTCACCGAAATTGAAGCGCCAACGGATCACTGCGCTGTCACCCATCGCCGTAATATCTTCGAGATCGAAATGGGAAACGCGCTCGGCGGCTAGGGCTTGCCAGAAGGCAAGACAGGCTTCGCGACCTTCGTAACGAGTACCGTTCGGCGCCGGCTGGATCGATTCCATCACGCAGTCCTCGGCGATCAGCTCGTCCAGCAGCGTTGGATCATGGTCTTGGAACGCCCGGTTGAACCGCTGCATGATTTCAAGTGTGTTGTTCGACTGCATGTCTTCCTCCTAAGCACCTCATGAACAGACAGGTCTGTCTGCCAATTGAAATATACAGACCTGTCTGTTAGCGTCAATCCCATGAAAAAGACTGCTGACATCAACGACATCCCACCAGCCCGCCGCCTGCTGAATACGGCAAGCCGGCTCTTCTACGCCGAGGGCATCCATGCCGTGGGTATAGATCGCATCATCGCCGAGGCTGGCGTGGCCAAGGCGACGTTCTACAAGCACTTCCCGTCGAAGGATGATCTCGTTGTCGCCCATATCGAAGAACAGGATCGTGCAGGACGTGCGTATGTCGCTGCGCTACCGGCACAGCCACCGCGCGAGATGATCGCTGCGATCCTGGGACGCATCGGCAACGCCGCGAGCGATGCCGACTACCGGGGCTGCGTCTTTCTCAACGCGGCAGCAGAATATCCCGAGCGCGCCAGTCCGGTACGGCAAGCCATCGATGCACGCCGCGCGTGGTATCGCGACACCCTGCAGAAACTCTGTGCAGCCAGCGGCGACCCGTCTCCCGAGATGACGGCCGGATTGCTCGTCGCGCTGTCGGACGGTTTGCTGGAGGGTGGCTATCTGGATGACCCGGCCAAGATCCCTTCACTCATCGAGGCAGCCCTCGCCAAACTCCTGCCTAACACCTGACCGGGTGAGGCCAGTCTTGCGGTTACCGAGCCAGACGGAACGGCTCTACTGCGCGAGTTTCAGCGCCTGTGCCAACACCGCATCCTCGCCGGCGGCGGGTGCTCAAGCCGTACCGCGGATCTTGCCCCACACCCAGGCAAGCGGCAGCAGTAAAACAATGCCGAACTTCTTCAGGAACGCCAGCGCGACTAAGAACAGGCCTGTCTTTGCCGCGACCTTGCCGGCGATCAGTCCGCCGATGCCGACCGCCGCCACCTTGTCGGCACCAGGAACAAAATCCGAATACCGTTTGCCTGGTTCGAAGCTCACGCTGCTCAACACGTCCGGCAGGCTGCTGTTGACCGCCGGCAGTTGATCCATCGAGGCGATATAGCTCATCACCAGCACACCGTCGCGATTCAGGAAGCGGACATCATAATTCAATGTGTTCTTTGCATCGCTGCCGAATTTCAGCTCCTTGGCCCAGTAAAGCCGCTTGTTTTCAGCATCATATTTCGGCGGCTGGGCCCAGCCGATGAGGGTGACAGGCTGGTAACCAGCTTTTTTATGCGGCACAACCGGGACCAGCATCTGCAATCTATGGATGAAGATCCGCAACGCTAGCTACTGAAAATCGAAAGCGCTTAGGCCAGTGACCATCTCGTCAAGCCCCAGCGGGCGTGTCACCGGCGGCTCGGCGCGCGACAGGCAGCCGGAGCGTTCGCAAAGCCGGCAGGCAGGACCGACCGGCGTTGCTTTCACCGCGCCGCTCTTGCCGCCCAGCGCCAGCGCAGGAAGTGCAGCGCCGTAGACGATCTCGTCGCGGAAGGCGATATCACAGCCGAGCAGGATGGCGGTGCGGCGCGGCCGCTCCGAAAAGGCGCCTTGCGGCCCCTCCAGCGTGCGCGCGACGGTGAGGAACTCGGCGCCATCCGGCATTTCGACCGCCTCGACGAAGATCTGGCCAGGCTGGGTAAAAGCGGCATGCACCGGCAGTTTGGGGCAGCCGCCGCCGAAACGGCTGTGCGGAAAGCCCTGCGCGCCGGCGCGGCGGAAGCGGTTGCCGGCATTGTCCACCTCCAGCATGAAGAACGGCACGCCGGACGCACCCTGACGCTGCAGCATCGTCAGCCGATTGGCGGCTTGCTCGAAAGAGACGCTGAAGCGCGAACGCAGGACGTCGACATCGTAGCGAGCGCGCTGGGCGGCGGAGAGAAAGGCCTGGTATGGCATCATCAGCGCGTGCGCGGCATAGCGGCCTAGCTCGAAGCGGGCGAGCCGCCTCGCCTCGTCGGACGACAGTCTGAGCGCCCCGATCTCGGCCGCCACCGCCACCTGCATGCGGATGAGGCTCGCCTCCATCGCCACCTCGCGCAGTTGGTCGAAAGGCGACAGGCGCTCGGAGAGGAACAGGCGTTGCGAATGGCGATCATAACGACGACGCCAGTTGGGCATGGTGGCGACCGGAAGCACCTTGACGACGATGCCATGCTCGCGCCGCAGCCATTCCTTCAGTGCACCGAACAGATCATCGCCCGGACCGAGCAATGTGGTGAAGGCTTCCGCCTCCTCCTCGAGCGACGGGAAATGGTTTTGCCGACGCTCGAAGATCTCGTGCACCTCGTCTATGGGCAGGCGCGCACCGGAGAGTGCTGTGGTATGGCCCTCGCGGGCAAGCAATTCGGTCAAGTCCGACAGCCGTTCTGCCTGCTCCCGATAGGCGCGGAACAGCTTTATGACGGCCGCTGCCGCATTGGGAGCGGCCTCGGCGATCTCGACCAGTTCCTGGTCGCCCGGCAATTCGCCGGCCAGGAGCGGATCGGTGAAGACCTCGCGCAGTGCCGAGATCGAACCCCGCGCTTCGCCCTGCAATTCGTCCGGCTCGACCTTGTAGACGGAAGCCAGCTTGAGGATGAGTTGGACCGTCAGCGGGCGCTGGTTGCGTTCGATCAGGTTGAGATAGGACGGCGAGATGCCCAGTCCTTCGGCCATCGCCGTCTGGGTCAGCCCCTTCTGGTTGCGGATGCGGCGGATGCGCGGCCCGGCGAAGATCTTCTGCTCAGCCATGTAGGAGCAACCGTTTTACAAAAATTGACACAAAAGACACGCGATGTAAGCCTCCCCGCCTTTTACACACTTTACAAATTTACATCGCGCTATTGTCAAACACAACACAGATTTTCCCTTATTTTCCAGTCATAATCCTGAATTCTCTGGCCGTTTTCGCACCGCAATGTAAATCAAGTCACAGAGAGATCGCCATCGAGTGACGAAAGCGCGGCGGTTTCGCGAAACGTAATTTGTGAAGCGGAGCAGACAATGACCGATTTTTACAACCTCGTCCCTTCGGCCGCCGAAGGCCGGTTCGACGGTATCGAGCGGCCCTATTCGCCGGAGGATGTGAAGCGGCTGCGCGGCTCCGTGCAGATCAAATACAGCTTGGCCGAAATGGGCGCGAACCGCCTATGGAAGCTCATCCATGAAGAAGACTTCGTCAACGCGCTCGGCGCATTGTCCGGCAATCAAGCCATGCAGATGGTCCGCGCCGGACTGAAGGCGATCTATCTGTCCGGCTGGCAGGTCGCGGCCGACGCCAACACAGCTTCCGCCATGTATCCCGACCAGTCGCTCTATCCCGCAAACGCCGCACCGGAACTCGCCAAGCGCATCAATCGCACGCTGCAGCGCGCCGACCAGATCGAGACCTCCGAAGGCAAAGGTCTTTCGGTCGACACCTGGTTCGCACCAATCGTCGCCGACGCGGAAGCGGGCTTCGGCGGACCGTTGAATGCCTTCGAGATCATGAAAGCCTTCATCGAAGCCGGCGTCGCGGGCGTTCACTTCGAGGACCAGTTGGCATCGGAAAAGAAGTGCGGCCATCTCGGCGGCAAGGTCTTGATCCCGACTGCGGCGCATATCCGCAATCTGAACGCCGCGCGGCTTGCCGCCGACGTCATGGGTGTGCCGACATTGATCGTCGCCCGCACCGACGCCGAGGCTGCCAAGCTTTTGACGTCCGACATCGACGAGCGCGACCAGCCCTTCGTCGACAAGGATGCTGGACGCACGGTGGAAGGCTTCTACCAGGTGAAGAACGGCATCGAGCCCTGCATCGCCCGTGCCATCGCCTATGCACCGCATTGCGACCTGATCTGGATGGAGACCGGCAAGCCAGACCTCGACCAGGCCAGGAAGTTCGCAGAGGCCGTGCAGAAGGCGCATCCAGGCAAGATGCTGGCCTATAACTGCTCGCCATCGTTCAACTGGAAGAAGAACCTTGACGACGCGACGATCGCCAAGTTCCAGCGTGAGCTGGGCGCGATGGGCTACAAGTTCCAGTTCATCACGCTGGCTGGCTTCCACCAGCTCAACTACGGCATGTTCGAACTGGCCCGCGGCTACAAGGACCGCCAGATGGCAGCCTATTCGGAGCTACAGGAGGCGGAATTCGCAGCCGAGGCCAACGGCTACACCGCAACCAAGCATCAGCGCGAAGTCGGCACCGGCTACTTTGATGCCGTCTCGATGGCGATCACCGGCGGCAAGTCGTCGACCACCGCCATGCACGACTCGACCGAGCACGAGCAGTTCCGCCCGGCCGCAGAGTAAGCCGGCCTGCATATTATCCCCGGCGCTCAGGCGCCGGGGTGGCAACAGAGGAACCGCCCCAGAAGGCGAAGGAACATTCGAGGAGAAGAACGATGGCACCGCGTACCCGTGTCAAGGAAAGAGCCGAGGAACAGGCCACCACCATGAGCGCCGACCAGCAGGCAGTGATCCGTATCGTCGCAAACGACCTGCATCGCCTCAACCAGTCGGTTATGAAAGCGGTCGAGGCCGGCGTCTCGGTCGAGCTGGTCCGCTCCGCCCGTCACCACGGCGGAGACGGCAACTGGGGTGATCTTCTGATCCCGGTGATCGTCACCCAGCAAAGCCACGGCTGAGGAAAGTCGAGACTTACCAATTCTGAAACAAAAACCCGCCCCGTGGATCCGCACGGGGCGGGTTTTTGTTTGTGCATGCTTTTATTTGACAATGAGGTACAACTTTAGTTGAACAGATACCACTAATATTATTGTGATCCAGAACGAGCCCGGCTAGTAACCCCAACTCTTGACACTGGCGACGCCCTCAACCCATTGTCGCACTGGGTACAACCTAGCATTGCGCGGCAATAGATGGCGCGATCGGATTTTTGAGCATGGCTGGGAACGACATGACGATTGCTGACGACTCCGCTGTGGCGCGCGATGGACCAAAGCTGGACTTCAGCAAGGTGCTGGTGGTCAGCCGATCTCCGATCAACCGCATCGTCGTTTGCAGAATCATCGAGCAAAGCGGACTTAAAGCCATAGCGGAATCGCCGGAGAATGCTCCCTCCGCCCTGACAGACGTCATTCCGGGCGCGGTCATCCTGGATGGCGGACCTGAAAACAGTGATTGCGACGCTGTGCTTTCAGGCGTTGCCGCGCTCCGAGGGAGAGTCGGACGATTGGCACCCTGTGTCGTCTTTCTTTCCAACCGCACGGGCACGCCCGAGAGCCTTGCGCTGCCGGGCGGTGTGGACTTCGTCGTGGCCAAGCCAATCACACCGGACCGGCTGCAGCAGATCATCGAAAAGCTGAAGAGCAGTGCGAAGCGCCCGCCCCTGCGATAGAGCATCTCCGGCGAAAACGGAACCGACCCCAATACTCCGTCGGTTTGTCACGCAATTCCGACTCCAAACCGCGGTCTTGCTAGAACGGCGCTAGGACCTTCTGTCGCCGATGTCGGAAAGCAGTCCGGGCAATTCGCCAAGATGGCTTATTTCGCGGAACCGCGGCGCAGCTTTCGGCGCTTCCACATGTTCGATCACCCAGGTCAGTTCGTGCGGCACGAAAACACCCCAACTGCCTGCCTCGATTGCGGGGACGACATCCGACTTCAGCGAATTGCCGACCATCATCGCTTGCGCGGCGCCATCGCCATGACGCGCAAAGATACGCTCATAGGTCGGGCGCGACTTGTCGGACACGATCTCGACAGCCTGGAAGAAATCGCCGAGGCCGGATTGAGCAAGCTTGCGCTCCTGGTCGAACAGGTCGCCCTTGGTGATCAGCACAAGACGGTAGCGCCCGGCCAGCGCTTCCAGCGTGTCATGCACATGCGGCAGCGTCTCGATCGGATGGCTCAGCATCTCGCGCCCGGCCACCAGGATCTTGCCGATGACTTCGCTCGGCACCTTGCCGCCGGTGACGTCGATGGCGGTCTCGATCATCGACAAAGTAAAACCCTTGATGCCGAAACCATAGGCGCCGAGATTGCGTCTCTCGGCTTCCAGCAGCCGCTCCAGCAGATGCTCCCTTTCGGCATGCTCGGCAAGCAACTCGGCGAAATGGCGTTCCGTCAGCCGGAAGAACTGCTCGTTCTGCCAGAGTGTATCGTCGGCATCGAAACCAATGGTGGTAAGGGTGTCGGGCTGCGTGGTCATGACCAGCATCTAAGTCGAAAAACAGCCCAAAACCAGCCATTTAGAACGCGTGTGCCAGCAGAACCGGCATGATCCCCCCTTTTCTTCCGTCTGGGGCCACGGCTATACTCGGTAATCTGCAACCACAATCTGGTGATTGATGCCGCCTGCCAAGAAGGAAGTCCGTCCGTCGAGCCGGGGGACACGAACCCGCGCGCCTGCCTTTCTGAAAAATCTCAGGGGAGTGAAGAGCTTCAAGGAGGCGAGCGCCTGGCTGGAATGGCGCGGCATCGAAGACATCGAGTGCATCACGCCGGATCAGGCCGGAGTCGCTCGCGGCAAGATGATGCCGTCGTCCAAATTCACCTCCAACACCTCGCTGGCGCTGCCTTCGGCACCCTTCATGATGACGATTTCCGGCCAGTATCCGGAAGACGGCAATGGTTTCGAATATCCGGAAGACGACGGCGACCTGAAGCTCGTGCCCGATCTTTCGACGCTGACCGCCGTGCCATGGGAAGAAGACCCGACCGCCTCCGTCATCTGCGATCTTGTCCACCAGGATGGCCGCGCTGTCGAGTTCACGCCGCGCAACGTGCTGAAGCGCGTGGTGGCCGCCTACGACCGGCATGGGCTGAGACCCGTCGTCGCTCCCGAAATCGAATTCTATCTGGTACGCAAGAACCCGGACCCCGACTATCCGCTGACCCCGCCGGTCGGCCGCTCGGGCCGGCCGATCGCCGGCGGCTCAGGTTATTCAATCGCCGGCGTCAACGAATATGACGAACTGATCGACGACATCTATCACTTCTCCGAGGCGCAGGGCCTCGAGATCGATACGCTGATCCACGAAGAAGGCGCGGGCCAGCTCGAGATCAATCTGCGCCATGGCGACCCGATCGAACTGGCCGACCAGGTGTTCCTGTTCAAGCGTACCTTGCGCGAAGCAGCGCTGAAGCACGACGTCTATGCCACCTTCATGGCCAAGCCTATCCAGGGCCAGCCGGGCTCGGCCATGCACATCCACCAGTCGATCGTCGACAAGAAGACCGGCAGGAACATCTTCTCGGCGGAAGACGGCACCGAGACGGAAGCCTTTTTCCATTTTATCGGCGGCATGCAGAAGCATGTGCCGAATGCGCTGGTGATGTTCGCGCCTTATGTGAACTCCTACCGCCGCCTCACGCAGGCAGCGTCCGCCCCAGTCAACAACAAATGGGGCTACGACAACCGCACCACCGCCTTCCGCGTGCCGCGTTCCGACCCCAATGCGCGCCGCGTGGAAAACCGCATTCCGTCGTCGGACGCCAACCCCTATCTGGCGCTCGCGGCCTCGCTGGCCTGCGGCCTGATCGGCATCAACAACAAGGTGCCGGCCGAACCGCCGGTGCTGACCACGGCCAATGAGGACGAGATCGACCTGCCGCGCGGCCTGCTCGAAGCCGTCGATCTGTTCGAAGGCGACGAGGAACTGGCCGCCATGCTCGGCCGCACCTTCGCCGCCACCTATGCGGCGATCAAACGCGCGGAATTCGAGACCTTCATGGAAGTGATCAGCCCGTGGGAGAGGGAATATCTGTTGCTAAATGTCTAGGGGAGTAAGGCAGTAGGGGAATAGGGCAATGGCGCGAGTGGGGGAACGAACGTGCCAAACGAAATTCGGTCATACCGGGATCTCTTGATCTGGCAGCAAGCGATGGACCTGGCCGTCTCGTCGTATGAGACGACGAGGGATTGGCCGAAAGAAGAACTCTACGGTTTGACCAGCCAGGTGCGGCGGGCTGCAGTGTCCGTCGCCGCCAACATCGCAGAAGGTTACGGGCGCGAGAACCGGGGCTCGTACCTGCAATTTCTGCGTATTGCACAAGGCTCGCTGAAGGAATTGGAAACGCATCTTTTAATCTCGCAACGCGTTGGGCTCGCAACACAATCTTCGATCGACCCGTTGCTTGAAGGAAGTGAAAGCATCGGAAAGCTTTTGCGGTTGCTGATGCGGAAACTATCCGAGGATTAGCTGGCATTTGCCTTACTGCCCTAATCCCTTATTGCCCTATTCCCGAAAGCCCTCATGCCCTACCAATCCCCCATCTCTCCCGGTCGCTCCTGGTACGAAGACAGCGCCGGGCCGCGGCCTGAATATCCGGCACTCGACGGCGATCGGCAGGCCGACGTCGTCATCATCGGCGGCGGCTTCACCGGTCTTTCGGCGGCCGCGCACCTGGCCAAGGCCGGCACCAACGTCGTGCTGCTGGAAAGCCATCGCTTTGGCGATGGCGCCTCCGGCCGCAATGGCGGGCAATTGGGCACGGGCCAGCGCGCCTGGGCGGAAGAATTGGAAAGCGAGTACGGCTTCACGCGCGCCAAGGCGCTGTTCGACCTGGCCGAAGAGGCCAAGGCGCATCTGATCGACTTCTCCGCCGCCAACGGCATCGAGATCGACTACATGCCCGGGCAGCTATCGGTGGCACATAAGCCGCGCTACGTCGACGACTACAAGGCGCATGCCGAAATCATGGCGACGCGCTTCGACTATCCGCACATCCAATTCATGGACGCCAGGGAGACAGCAGAACGGCTGGGCTCGACGCTTTATCATGGCGGCAGCCGCGACAGCGGCACCGGCCATATCCATCCGTTGAAGCTGGTGATCGGCACCGCGCGCGTGGCCGCGGCTGCCGGTGCGCATATCTTCGAAAAGAGCCCTGCCACCGGCATCTCGGCGCAGGGCGGCAAGGTGAAGGTGACGACGGCACGCGGCGCGATCACTGCCGACAAATGCCTGCTCGCCGCCAACGCCTATGGCGGCAATCTCGAGCCTGTTAGCGCGGCACACATCATGCCAATCGGCTCCTTCATCGGCGCGACCGTGCCGCTGGGTGACGAACTGAAAGTATTGCCGGGCGGCGAGTCCGTCGACGATTCCCGTTTCGTGGTGCGCTATTTCCGCAAGTCCAAGGACAACCGGCTGTTGTTTGGCGGGCGCGAGGTCTATGCGGTCAACGATCCCAAGGACATCCATATCCACATCCGCAAGCAGATCACCGAGATCTACCCGGCGCTGAAGGATGTCGAGATCACCCATGGCTGGGGCGGCTATGTCGGCATCACCGTGCCGCGCAAGCCATTCGTGCGCGAGGTCATGCCGAACGTCATCTCCGTCGGCGGCTATTCCGGACACGGCGTCATGCTGTCGAACTTCTTCGGCAAGCTTTATGCCGAAACCGTATCCGGCAATCGCGATCGGCTCAGACTGATCGAGGACTTGAAGATTCCACCCTTCCCCGGCGGACGTCGCTTCCGTGCGCCGCTGCTGTTTCTGGCGCTCAACTGGTTCGCGCTGCGCGACCGGATCTAGAGCAATCCTGGAAAAGCGTAAGAAGCTAGGCGTTTCCGCTCAAAACGGAAACGCTCTGGCGGCAGGGTTCACGGTTGCGCCAGAGGCAGCTGCAGCCGGATATGCGTGCCCCTCCAGTCGCCATCGAGGATCTCGATGGTACCGCCATGCAGGCGCGCGATCTCGCGGGCGATATTCAGGCCCAATCCCGCTCCGGTCGGGCGCGGGCGCAGTCGGTAGAACGGGTCGAACACGCGTTCGCGCTCGCCCGATGGAATGCCCGGTCCTTCGTCATGGATCTCCAGCCCGCCCTTGCCATCGACCAGAACGGTGATGGTGCCTGCGCCGCCGCCATGTTCGATGGCATTGCGCAAAAGATTGGCCACCGCGCGCTCGATCTGCTGTGGCCGGATGCTGACGGGCACCTTGCCTTCGGCCGGTTCGAACGACAATTCGTAGCCGGCCTCCAGCGCCAGCGGCGCGAAATCGGCGGCGAGCGTGCGGGCCAGATCAACTAGGTCGACCACCTCGCGCGAGCCGGCTGAATGGTCGAGCACCTGACGGTCCAGCAATTGCTGCGCCAGATGCGACAGGCGCTCGATATCCTTCAGCAACCGCTGGCTTTCCGGATCCTCCCGAAGCAATTCGGCGCGGGTGCGCAATATGGCAATAGGCGTGCGCAGTTCATGCGCCGCATCCGTAAGAAAGCGGTTACGCTTTTCATACCCTTCGCCAAGCCGGGCAAGCGCACGGTTGAACGCATGAACCAAAGGAGCAACCTCCTGCGGCACGCGTTCGGTCGGCAGTTGCACGGCGCGGTTGTCGATGTCGATGGCACCGGCTTCCTCAGCGGTGGCAACGAGGCCCGCGAGTGAACGGCGCACGACCGCCGGCGTCGTTACCAGCGTGGTGAAACCCATGACGATGACGATCGGCAACAGCATCACGACGGTGAGGATAACCAGGATCGGCCCGATGCGCAGCCAGTTGATGGTGCCATCGGGGTTGCGGGCGAGTTCGATCTGAAGGTCAATGTTGACTTCGACGCCATCGTTCTCGGCGCGCGAAGACAGGGTGGAGGCCAGCACGCCGACGCGGCCGGCCGGGGTATCCAGATTGGCAAAGGAAGCCGCCGGCCGCAGGTCGTTCTGCGCAAACGTCAAGGCGGCGCGATCGACGCTGTTGAGCAAGCCGTCGCCGCTACCGCCGGCATAAACCTCAGGCACGTTGCCCTGCCGCAATTCCTGGCCGTTCTGGTCACGCACCACGAACCAGAGATACGGAAAGCTCTCGCGGAACTCCTTGAGATCTTCGGTTTCCCTCAGCACGAGTTGTCCGTTTCCGTCGCGGCTCAACGCCTCGCCGACGATGACAGCAGCCTCTTCATTGTCGACCAGGAGGCGAGGCTGGGCGATGAAAAGCACCAAAGTGAGCAGACCGAGGAAAACGAGCAGCATCGCTGCCTGCAGCAGGATCAGCCTGCGCACCAGCACCCATTGCAGCGAACGCGGACGCGGTTCCTTCATGTCACGGCGCGCAGCAGGTAGCCGAGATTGCGGATCGCCCGGATCTCGACACCGGCATCGACCTCATCGAGCTTGCGCCGCAAGCGTGAGAGGTGAGAATCCAAGGCATTGGAACCGATCTCGTCATCCATGGCGTAGACCGATTCCTCCAGCGTCGAGCGCAGCACCGCACGACCGGGACGACGGATCAGGGCCTCCAGCGCCAATTGCTCGCGGCGCAGCAATTCCAGCGGCCGTTCGTCCACCATCGCCTCGCGATGATGAAAATCGTAGGTAAGGCGGCCGACAACAATGCGTTCTGAACGCAACGTCGCCGGCCGGCGCTGCAAGGCGCGCAGCCGTGCCATCAGCTCCTCGACCGCGAAGGGTTTGGCCAGGTAGTCGTCCGCGCCGCCATCGAGGCCGGCGACACGATCGCCTAGCCCGCCAAGCGCCGTCAGCATGAGGATAGGCGCGTCGACGCGGCTGGCCCTCAGCTTCGGGATCAGGTCGAGACCTTCGCCGTCCGGTAAACGGCGATCGAGAACAAGCGCGTCGTACGGGCCAAAAGCTGCCGCTGCTTCCGCATCGGCGATGGTCGAGACATGATCGACGATGACATGCCGGCGCTCCAGCGCCGTTTTCAGCACGGAAGCCATTTCCGGCTCGTCTTCGAGCAGCAGAATGCGCATTTATCCCTCTCACCCGTCCTGCCGGCCCGACAGGTACAAACTCTACTCGCACTCGAGCTTCGGCTTGCGGAAGCTGGTCACATACCAGCCCTTGCCCCAGCGGCGCGCGTAAAATGTGTAGAAGCATTCCTGCTCCTCGACATAACCCGGCGTCACCGTTTCTTCGTAGCGCGTGCCGCGCCTGGTGTCCTTGATCTCGCCGCTGGTCGAACCCGCTACGACATTGGTCGAAACCTTGCGCCACTGATAGGCGCGCTCGTCGCGGCCGAGTTCAAGCACGGTCGAGGGCGGACCGTAATCGATGATGACTTCTTCGACCGATCGCCCGACATAGTTCTTCATGATGTCGGAAGCGCAGCCGGCGAGAAAGCTCGCAACGGCAAGAACCGCAGCGATGCATGCAACTTGAACGGGGTTCGTGGGCATGATGAGTCCTGTTTGGTATCCCGGCCCGGCTGCTGCTAGCCTTGTTACATTACATGGACATTGCGCCGAAGGGCCCGCTGCGACCGGGCGCGAGACCCTGCCACTGATTCGGCCAGACACCACCCAAAGGTAAGATCTAACTTACGAACATCGTGCAAAAGAGCCTCCAAACGGGCTCTCATCACGAAAAATGCATATAAGTTTGAGCGGAACGGTTGTCGTTTAAGCTTGAAAGGCGCATAGATGCCACAATCGTCTGCCAGATGATCCAGGCTGGGCATTGCGAATTGGAGCTTCGCATCGCCTGGAGGGATTTCGGGACCGACGCTGATCACGGCGCTGCCCTTGATCGAAGAACGTCGGCCGTGTTCAGGGGTAACCAGAACCTCAGATGCTCAAGTTGGTTCAGTTCTGTTTCGCTGACCGCGGGACTGTCGACACCGCAGGCTACGCAGCCCAAAGCGCCCAACGGAGGCCGTCTTGAAACGGCCGCTCGGTTTCGGAGCTTCCAAGCCGCACCGCATTTCGATGCAGTTCGGCTACAACACAAAGCCGTCCTTCTGGCAGAAAGTCGGAGCCCATTCTCATCTGGTGATCGCGGCTGTCGGCACCATCGCACTGCTCAGCGTGGCCGGAACGGCGCTTTGGCTGGCGCTGCCTTCGGGCGAACGACAAGCCTTCGCCAAACATCCCGTCGCCTCGGAGGCCGCCGCTTCCGAGCAGAGCGCTGAACCTGCGCAGGTCACCGAGAAAAAGCCGGCACCCGATGCCGCAGCAACGGTCGTCGCGGCGAAGGGCCCGCAAGTCAAGCCGGCCGCCACGCAAACGGCGGCCAGCGACGAGCTTTCCAAGACCGATCCGCGCTGGACCAACCCGGACGGCACGCCAAAGCCGCAGACGGCTGCCGCAATCCAGGAAGCGGCCAAGGCCGTTGTGGTCGCCAGGCCCGGCGGCACCGAAGACGACCAGACGACCGAACAAGCCTATGCGGAACCAGAAAACGGAAGCTCGCCGGCGGACGCCGCAATCGTCGATCCGCCGGTACCGCAAGCAAAGCCAGCACAGGCGAAGCCTGAGGCGACTGCCGGCATCCCGGCCGCGGAAGAACCCGAACAGGATGCAGCACCCGCAAAGGCAAACGGCAATGGAACGATCCTGCGCTCGGTGACGATGCGCTCAGGCCCGAAGAAGGGCGCCGGCGTCATCACCACCGTGCCAGCCAAGGCGAGCGTCGACGTCCTCTCTTGCGGCAAGCACAGATGGTGCGAGATCGTCTACCAGAACAAGCGCGGCTGGATCTATCAGGGTTTCCTGAACCGCGGATAAGCGCCTGCCTTCTCTCCGAGGGAGAAGGGCATCTTCAAATGCATCTTCCCCCGTCAACCTCCAGCGCAACGCCGGTGATGAACTCGGCTTCGTCGGAGGCAAGCCACAGCGCTGCATTGGCGATATCGAGCGGTGTCGAGAGGCGCCCGAGCGGGATGGAAGCGCGGAACTTCGCGCGAAGTTCAGGCGTGTCCTCGCCCATGAACTGGGCCAGCATTCCGGTTTCCCCGGCAACCGGGCAGAGACAGTTGACGCGGATGTTCTTCGGCGCCAGTTCCACCGCCATCGACTTGGTGGCGGTGATCGCCCACCCCTTGGAGGCGTTGTACCAGGTCAGCCCCGGACGCGGCCGCAAGCCGGCAGTCGAGGCCGTGGTCAGGATGACACCGCCACCCTGCCGCTCCATGATCGGCACCACCGCAACCGTGGCGTGATAGATCGCCTTCATGTTGACGGCAGTGATCAGGTCGAAAGTGGCTTCGTCCACCGCAAGCATGTCGCCATTGCGATGCGTGTAGCCGGCATTGTTGACCATGATATCGATGCGGCCGAAGGTGTTCTTGGCGGCATAGACCATCTCGTCGACTTCCGAGCGGCTGGAGACATCGCTGGCGACGGCGATCGCCTCGGCACCGATCTCGGCAGCGACACGCTCGGCGCCCTTGCCGTTCAAATCGGCCACCACAACCTTGGCCCCTTCCTCGGCAAAGCGCCTGGCCATGCCTTCGCCAAATCCGGAAGCAGCGCCGGTGATGATGGCAACCTTGTCCTTCAAACGCATCTTTTGTCCTTATGCAGAAATTCCCGTCAGCGGGAGATGGCTGCCCCCGCAACACCGAGCGTTTCCGGCTTTTGCCGGAAACGCTCTAAGTCCTTGCTTTCGCAATTCCTGACGCAAAACCGCTATACACTTTTGCTGAAATTGCTCTAAGCGCAGAAAGCGCTTCACCCGTGGTTGAACACGACCGTCTTTGTCGCCGACATGTCGTACAGCGCCTCGAAGCCCTTTTCACGGCCATGGCCGGAGCGCTTGAAACCGCCGAAAGGCAGCTCGATGCCGCCACCGGCCCCGTAACCGTTGACGAACACCTGACCTGAACGAACACGCTTGGCCAGACGATGCTGGCGCGCGCCGTCCTTGGTCCAGATGCCGGCGACAAGGCCGAATTCGGTGCCGTTGGCGAGCTTGACCGCTTCCTCCTCGCTGTCGAAAGCAAAGAGGGTTAGCACCGGGCCGAACACCTCCTCCTGTGCAATGGTGGAGGCAGGGTCGACCGAGCCGAACAGCGCCGGCGCGAAATAATAGCCGCTCGCCGGTGCATCCTTGTCGATCGAACCGCGTGCCAGCAGCGGAATTCCGGCCTTCTCGGCATCCGCCACCATGCCCGCGACACGCGCCTGCTGGCGCGGATTGATCAGCGCGCCAAGATCGCGATCGGCATCGTGCGGACCGGCGATCAGCTCCGAGAACCGCTCGGCCAATGCCTTGGCGACCTCTTCATAGACCGGTCGCTCGACCAGCACGCGGCTGCCCGCAGAGCAGGTTTGGCCACCGTTTTGGATGATGGCGTTGACCAGAACCGGCACTGCCTTTTCCAAGTCGGCATCGGCGAAGACCAGTTGCGGCGACTTGCCGCCGAGCTCCATGGTGACACCGCGGTTGTGCATTGCCGCCGCCTGCTGGATGGCGGTGCCGGTGGCAGGCGAGCCGGTGAAGGTGACATAGTCGACATCCGGATGACCGGACAGAAGTGCACCCGCCTCGCGGCCATAGCCTGTGATGACGTTGAAGACACCCTCTGGGATTCCTGCCTCCAGTGCCAGTTCCGCCATGCGGATGGCGGTCAGCGAGGCGTCCTCGGCCGGCTTCACCACCAGCGTGTTGCCCATGGCAAGCGCCGCACCGGCCACACGCGCAAGGATCTGAAGCGGATAATTCCACGGAATGATGCCAGCGACCACGCCATGCGGCTCGCGCAGGGTCAGCGCGGTGTAACCATCCAGGAAAGGAATGGTGGCGCCATGGATCTTGTCGGCAGCGCCGCCATAGAATTCGTAATAACGCATGGTGGCGGTGACATCGGCCTTGCCCTGGCGTGCAGGCTTGCCTGTGTCACGCGATTCCAATGCCGCCAATTCGGCACTGTGCTTTTCCACCAGTTGGAAGAGCCGAGTCAGGCAGCGGCCGCGATCCACCGCGGACATCCTGGCCCACGGGCCATCCTCGAAAGCGCTGCGAGCACTGGCCACCGCCAGGTCGACATCAGCTTGACCGGAAGCAGGGATGGAGGCGAAGACCTGCCCATCCGAGGGAGAGGCGACATCGATGCGGAGGCCGGAAACGGCATCAAGCGCCTTGCCGCCGATGATCTGGCGAAAGCTGCGGCCTTCCGCAACCGTGCTCGAAAGATGTCGGTCCATGCTGAATCTCCTGTGGCCTTCCGGCGAATGCGCCCTATCTCGGCAGGGCGTGATAGTGGCGGCACTATCGCGTAACGAACAGCGCCCGTGCTGGACCAGTGTCAAACACGATGCTGTGACACCATAGCACTGGTAAAATTAAATCGATTAGATTATATCGGCATCCGTCGCATTGCGGCAGTGTTGTTAGCGCATCACGACCAACGCCCACGACCGGCGAAGGTTGCGCGAGATCGGACGAAGCATGACCAGCCAGATCATTCCCGTCGACCCGTTCGACTTCATCATTTTCGGCGGCACCGGCGATTTGTCGGAACGCAAGCTATTGCCGGCACTCTATTATCGCCAGCGCGATCATCAGTTTTCCGAGCCGACCCGGATCATCGGAACATCGCGCACCAAGATGACCGACGACGACTTCCGGGCCTTCGCCAAGAAGGCGATCGAGAGCCATGTCGCGGCGGCCGATATCGACGCCAAGGAGCTCGAGATCTTTCTCGCCCGTCTCTCCTATGTGCCGGCCGACGCCACCAACGGCACCGGTTTCGACGCGCTGAAGAAGGCGATCGGCGATTCGAAGGCAATCCGCGCCTTCTACATGGCGGTTTCGCCGTCGCTGTTCGGCTCTATCTCGGATCAGCTCAAGCAGCACAAGCTGATCACGCCAACCTCGCGCATTGTCGTGGAAAAGCCGATCGGACGCGACCTTGCTTCGGCCAAGGCGCTGAACGACCTTGTCGGCGACGATTTCGACGAAAGCCAGATCTTCCGCATCGACCACTATCTCGGCAAGGAGACGGTGCAGAACCTGATGGCGCTGCGCTTCGCCAATGCGCTCTACGAGCCGTTGTGGAACTCGGCCCATATCGACCACGTGCAAATCACCGTGGCCGAGACCGTCGGCCTGGAAGACCGCGTCACCTATTACGACAAAGCCGGCGCGCTGCGCGATATGGTGCAGAACCATATGCTGCAGCTGCTCTGTCTCGTCGCCATGGAAGTACCCTCCTCGATGGATGCGGACGCCGTACGCGACGAGAAGCTGAAAGTGCTGCGCGCATTGAAGCGCATCAACGGCACCGAGGCGCCGAAGCAGACCGTTCGCGGACAGTATCGCGCCGGCGCTTCCGCGGGCGGCCCCGTCAAGGGTTATGTCGAGGAACTCGGCGCCGAGAGCAACACCGAGACCTTCGTCGCCATCAAGGCCGAGATCGCCAACTGGCGCTGGGCCGGCGTGCCGTTCTACCTGCGCACCGGCAAGCGGCTGGCGTCACGCGTTTCCGAGATCGTCATCGAATTCAAGCCGATCCCGCATTCGATCTTCAACGGCGACAATGCCGGGCCGATATTCGCCAACCAGTTGGTCATCCGCCTGCAGCCGAACGAAGGCGTCAAGCAATATATCATGATCAAGGATCCTGGCCCGGGCGGCATGCGCCTGCGCCAGATCTCGCTCGACATGAGCTTCGCGCAGCAGTTCAGGGGCCGCGCCCCGGATGCCTATGAACGGCTGATCATGGATGTGATCCGCGGCAACCAGACGTTGTTCATGCGCCGCGACGAGGTCGAGGCGGCATGGAAGTGGATCGACCCGATCCAGAACGCCTGGGAAAATGCCCGCCAGGACGCGCAGGGCTATACAGCCGGCACCTGGGGTCCATCCGCCTCGATCGCGCTGATCGAGCGGGATGGCCGCACCTGGCACGAAAGCAACTAAGATGGCTGGTAATTATCGCCGCAACGACTTCGCAGACCGGGAAAGCCTGGCCGCGGCGCTCGCCGAGACGGTTGCCAGCAGGCTGTCGGCCGAGATCCAGGCCACGCAGGCGGCAAGCCTTGCGGTATCCGGCGGCTCGACGCCGGCCCGTTTCTTCGAGGTTCTGTCGAACACCGACATCGCCTGGGACAGCGTCAACCTGACGCTGATCGACGAGCGCTATGTGCCCGACACCTCGCCGCGTTCCAATGCCGGGCTGGTGAAAGCCAAACTCACCCGGAACAAGGCAGCCAACGCCCGCTTCCTGCCGCTCTACCATAGCGGCGAACTCGATGCGGACCTGAAGGACGCTGAGCATTTCCTGACGTCCTTCTTCAACCCGCCGGACGTCGCGATCCTTGGCATGGGCAATGACGGCCACACCGCCTCCTTCTTCCCGGATGCGAAGGAACTGGAGCACCTGCTCGACCCGGCATCGCGCGACGAGATCGCCGCTGTCCATGCCGATAGCGCCGGTGAGCTGCGGCTGACGCTGACGCTTTCGCTGATCCGCCGGGCGCATTTCATCGCCCTGCATATCGAAGGCGCGGAGAAGCTGGCGACGCTCGAAAAGGCGCTGGCGCCGGGATCGACGTGGCCGATCCGCCGCGTCATCGACGCAGCAACAAGCCCGGTCGAGATCTTCTGGGCCCCCTGATTGTGAATGGCGAAGGCCGGACGGCCTGGCGTGCCGTCGCCTTCGCGAAAGGACGATAGCCATGACAGCCAGATCCGATATCGAAGCCATCACCAGCCGCATCCGCGAGCGCTCCCGCGCCAGCCGCGAAACCTATCTCGGCCGCATCGAGGCGGCATCGAGCCGCGTCGCCAATCGCGGCGTGCTGTCCTGCGGCAACCTCGCCCATGGCTTTGCCGTCTGCAGCCCGTCGGAGAAGGTCGCGCTGGGGGGCGATCGCGTGCCGAACCTCGGCATCATCACCTCCTACAACGACATGCTGTCGGCGCATCAGCCGTTCGAGACCTATCCGCAACTCATCAAGCAGGCGGCGACGGAAGCCGGCGGTATCGCCCAGGTCGCAGGCGGCGTGCCGGCCATGTGCGACGGCGTGACCCAGGGCCAGCCCGGCATGGAACTGTCGCTGTTCTCACGTGACGTGATCGCCATGGCGGCCGCCATCGGGCTTTCGCACAACATGTTCGACGCGGCCGTCTATCTCGGCGTCTGCGACAAGATCGTGCCAGGCCTGGTCATTGCGGCGCTCACCTTCGGCCATCTGCCGGCCGTGTTCATTCCAGCAGGCCCAATGACTTCCGGCATTCCGAATGACGAGAAGGCACGCGTGCGCCAGCTCTATGCCGAAGGCAAATGCGGCCGCGCCGAATTGCTGGAGGCCGAGTCCAAATCCTATCACGGTCCCGGCACCTGCACCTTCTACGGCACAGCCAATTCCAACCAGATGCTGATGGAGATCATGGGGCTGCACACGCCGGGCGCTTCCTTCGTCAATCCCGGCACGCCACTGCGCGACGCGCTGACCCGCGAAGCCACCAAGCGGGCGCTGAGCCTGACGGCCATGGGCAATGCCTACACCCCTGTCGGCCGCATGATCGACGAGCGCTCCTTCGTCAACGGTATCGTCGGCCTGCATGCCACCGGCGGCTCCACCAACCACACCATCCACCTGATCGCGATGGCGGCGGCTGCCGGCATCAAGCTGACCTGGCAGGATATTTCGGATCTTTCCGAAGCCGTGCCGCTGCTTGCCCGCGTCTATCCGAACGGGCTTTCCGATGTGAACCATTTCCACGCTGCCGGCGGCCTCGGTTTCATGATCCGCGAACTGCTCGATGCCGGCCTGCTGCATGAGGACGTGCAGACGGTTTGGGGCGAAGGCCTGCGCCCCTACACAGTCGAAGCGAAGCTCGGCAGCGACGGCTCGGTCGTGCGCGAGGCCGCGCCCGCTACCAGCGGTGACGAAAAGGTTCTGGTGCCGGTGAAACAAGCCTTCCAGGCCACCGGCGGCCTCAAGGTGCTTGCGGGCAATCTCGGCCACGCCATCATCAAGACCTCCGCCGTGAAGCCGGAGCGTCGCGTCATCGAGGCGCCCGCAAAAGTGTTCCACAGCCAGCAGGGGCTAAACGACGCCTTCAAGGCCGGCGAGCTCACCGGCGACTTCGTCGCCGTCATCCGTTTCCAGGGCCCGAAGGCCAATGGCATGCCGGAACTGCACAAGCTGACCACGGTGCTCGGCATCCTGCAGGATCGCGGCCAGCGCGTGGCGCTGGTCACCGACGGGCGCATGTCCGGCGCTTCGGGTAAAGTGCCGGCGGCGATCCATGTCACCCCCGAAGCACTGGAGGACGGCCCGATCGCCCGCGTGCATGACGGCGACATCGTCAGGCTCGACGGCGAGGCAGGCACGCTGGAAGTGTTGGTTCCGGCCAACGAATTCGCGGTGCGGCCATCGGCTTCGGCCGATTTGTCGGAACACGAATTCGGGCTCGGCCGCGAGCTCTTCGCCGGCTTCCGTCAGATGGCTGGCCGCGCCGACCATGGCGCCAGCGCGTTCGGGTGAACTAAGCATGCGAAGCGCCTGATCCCTTGTGAGAGAGATAAGGGCGCTGGCGCTCTACGGCACCGACACCTCGGCCCGCTCGCCGGCTTTAACCGTCACCGGGATTTCGGTCTTGACGTTGTCGTCGCCGCGGATCGCCACCACGACATAGTCGCCGGCCGGCAAGGTCGACTGGTGAGTCTCGCCATAGGAGTTGCCGAACGCCTGTCGCTTGCCTTCGATGTCCTTCTTGGCGCCGTAGATTTCGATCTCCTTGGCGCCCTTCGCATCGACAGACAGTACGCCCGCATTGAGCACAACATTGACGTCGGTCTTTTCGCCGACCTTCACGGTGAAGGGGCTTTCGGCGGATGCCTCGTCCATCTTGGTCATGACGACATAGTTGCCGGGCGGCAGGTCGAACTTCTGATCCGGTCCATAGGAAGTGGATACGTCCTCGCGCTGGCCGTCCAGGTTCTTCTCGGCCTTGAAGACACGCACCACGAGGCCACCGGAATCCACCTTCTTGCCTTCCACATAGAAGGCGTTGGTCACCACTTTGCCGACGCCGACGGCGATGTCCTTCTCGATCGTCTCGCCGGCTTTCAGCGTGACTTTCTCGGTCGCGGTGCCTTCGCCGACTTCGACGGTGATTTCCTGTTCGCCGGCCGGGAACACAGCCTGCATCTGGCCGTAATAGGTGGCCGTGCCCTCGCCCGGATATTTGACCTGGATAGCGGCGCCGTCGGCGATCTCCGAGCCTTCGCTGGCATGGGCACGCACGATCAGCGTTCCTGCATCCAGCACATAATGCGGCGCCGCAACCTTGTCGGCCTCGGTCGAGACCACCTGATCGCGCTCGACATGCCCGACTTTGGCAACGAGGATGTATTTGCCCGGCTCGGCATTGCCTTTCCACGCGCCATATTCGGTCGAAACATAGTCGCCGCGGCTGCCGTCGGCATTCGCCTTATAGAGCACCCAGGACTGGCCGATATCGGTGGTGATGTCCGGGCTGCCTTCCGCCAGTGTCAGTGTGGGCATCAGGTTGAATTCCACCTTTGCCGGTTCCGGCGCCGGGGCAGGCTTGGGCTCGGCTGCGGGCTTCTCCACGACGGTCTGCTTGAGCGCTTCTTCGAGACCTGCCGCGTCGGTCGCCTGGATGTATTTGCCTCCGGTGTTCTCGGCCAGGCACGCAACCTGCCTGCCCTCGTCTGCCGTCAGACCGAAACCGACGACATGAGCGGTGAAGTCGACACCCGCCGCCTTCAGTTCTTTGCCCAGCGCGCAGGGGTCTGCATTGCAGGTCTCCAGCCCGTCGGTAATCAGGATGACGGTCGCCTTTTCCTCAGTGTATTTCAGTGCCTCGGCCGCCTGGCGAACGGCAGCTGTCAGGGGTGTCTTGCCGAGGAATTTCAAGGAGTCCGCGGCAGCGGTGATGGCATCGGCCGTGCCGGCGGCCGGCGGGACGACCAATTCGATGTCCTCGCAACTGCCCTTCTGACGATGACCGTAGGCCATCAGGCCGAGTTCCCTGTCGGCAGGCAGAGACTGCAAGACCGTGCGCAGTGACTGACGTGCGATCTCCAGCTTCGGCTTGCCGTCGATCTGCCCCCACATCGAGCCGGAAGCATCGAGGACGACGATGGTGCGGTCGGCCGCCAGCGCGGGCGCGCTGAACAGCAATGCCGTCACGACAGCCGCCATCCATCTGGCAAAAATCGGCATGATATCTCCCTCGCGAGCCTGGCCCGATCCGACGAAGCGGCGAAGATAGCGGTTCGGCGAGCGGAAGGGAATCCGCATAACCCGTGAAATCGGAGCCTGGAGACCAGCCTAGCCTTCTTCTGTGCGCACGCGATGCAGGGCCTCGGCGTAGGCTGACAGACCGGCCACGACGATGCGCCGCTCTTCATCGGACAGATGCAGGAAGGCTGCCGCGACCTGGCCGTGGCCGAAACGATTGATCGCCTTGAGCGTCGCTTCTCCCCGCGCCGTCAACTTCAGCAGCTTCGAGCGCGCGTCGTTCGGGCTGACACGCTCTTCGACTTCTCCTGCATCGATCAATTTGCGCAGCATCCGGCTCACGCTCGATTTCTCGAGATTGAGAATCTCCCCCAGCTCACCCGCGGTCAGCCTTTCGTTGGAACCGATCTCGATGATCGCATGGACAGCTGACGGCGGCAGGTCGGTGCCCGCCACGGTTGGCCTCATGAAGCCAAGTTCGCGCACGATCCTGCGCGATGCATCTCGGACTTTCTGAATCTCGAACGTTTCGCTTTCACTCACCACAATATATCCTTGCGCGCCATTGGTTGTATGATACAACTTTATCCTCTAAATCCAACCGGCGATGCGGGATCATCATGTCAGCCGAGGTCTCCAATGTCAGCGCCGAGAGAGAAGCGGGCCGGATGGAAGGCCTGGTCTGCCTCGTCACCGGAGGCGGCAGCGGTATTGGTCGAGCGACGGCACTTCGGATGGCGGAGGCTGGAGCAGCAGCAGTCATTGTTGCGGGTCGTCGTGACGAAGAAGGAGAGGCTGTCGCCCAGGCCTGCCGTGCTGCCGGCGCGGATGCGGTTTTCCTGCGCACGGATGTAACGCGGGAAGAAGACGTCGAGCAGCTCGTCCGGACGATCGTCGCGCGGTTCGGCAGGCTGGACGCAGCCTTCAACAATGCCGGCTACCAGGAACACCCCGCCCCTCTCGAACAACAGCCCAGCAATGTCTTCGATGCTGTTTTCGACACCAATGTACGCTCGGTCTTCCTGTCCCTCAAACATCAACTTGCCGTCATGCTTGCACAGCAAAGTGGAAGGATCGTCATCAACGCCTCCGTCAGCGGCATCCGCAATCCCAATCCGGGCTTTGCGCTCTATTCCGCGTCCAAGGCAGCGGCGATTTCCCTGATGCGCTCCGCCGCCATGGCCTATGCTCCATACGGCGTGCGAATCAATGCCGTCGCGCCGGGCCGCGTCGTGACCGACATGATGATGAAGGCTGCGGCTGGTGTCGGGGGTATGGAAGCTGTGGCCGCCGGCCTGCCGCTGCGCCGGATGGGGCAACCGGAGGAGGTGGCTGAAGCAGTCGTCTGGCTTGCTTCCGACCGGTCTGCCTACATTGTCGGGCATGTCCTCGCCGCCGATGGTGGTTTCCTGGCGAGTTGAGCCGCGATCATCGCGCATCAATATGTGGTACGGCGCTCCTCGCTCGGCGGGCGGCCGAATTGCAGCCTGTAGCTTTGCGCGAAATAGGAATGCGAGGTGAAGCCGGTGGCGATCGCCACGTCGAGGATCGGCATGTTGGTCTGGCGCAGCAGTTCACGGGCGCGCTCGAGCCTGAGCCGCATATAGTAGCGCCCCGGGGTCACGGTGAGGTGCCTGAGGAACAGCCGCTCGACCTGGCGCACCGAAAGTCCGGCCGACTTGGCGAGTTGCACCGCCGACAAAGGCTCGTCGAGATGATCGGCCATCAGCTCTACGATCTTGCGCAGCTTCTCTGACTTGCCGGTAAGGTCGCGCTCCGGCCCGACGCGCTGGCGGTCGCCGGCCGAGCGGATGCGCTCGTGCTGGAACTGATTGGCGACGGCATTGGCGAGGTTGGCGCCGAAATCGGTGCGCACGATCTCGAGCATAAGGTCGATCGAGGTGGTGCCGCCGGCACTGGTGTAACGCTTGCGGTCGATCTCGAAGACGTTGCCGGTGCACTCGATGTCCGGGAAACGCTCCATGAAGCCGGCGCGGTTTTCCCAGTGGATGGTGCAGCGATGCCCCTCGAGCTGGCCTGCTTCGGCCAGGACGTAGGAGCCGACCGAAAGCGCGCCCAGCACGCCACCGCGCCGCCCCCAGGCACGCAGCGCGCCGAGCACTTTTGATTTGCCGGGGAATTCCAGGTTGAGCGCAGCACAGACGAACAGGATATCGACCGGCGGCACGTCGGCCACGGCATAGTCGACCTTCAGCGGCAGGTCGTTGGAAGCGGTAACCGCATCGCCGTCCGGCGAAACGGTGGTCCAGCTGTAGAAATCATGACCGATCAAGCGATTGGCCGAGCGCACGACATCGATAGCCGCCGCCACGGAAAACATCGGAAACTTGTCGACCAGCAGGAATGCGAAGCGCCTGCCGCCTTGAACGGCGTCCGTCATGATGGGCCGTTCTATGGGAACAGGAGGCGTCGGCAAAGCTGGGCTCTCAAATGCTGGCGATCAAAAGGATGGTCGGTCGAGTCCGGCGGCAAGATAGGCGGAAATGACCGTGTTGGCCATCAGCATGGCGATCGTCATCGGACCCACGCCGCCGGGCACCGGTGTGATGGCGCCGGCAACGGCGGCAGCTTCGGCATAAGCGACGTCACCAACCAGGCGCGTCTTGCCTTCGCCCTTTTCGGGCGCGGCAATTCGGTTGATGCCGACATCGATGACGGTGGCACCCGGCTTGACCCAATCACCCTTGACCATTTCCGGCCGGCCGACGGCAGCCACCAGTATATCGGCCGTGCGGGCCAGTGCCGGCAGATCCTTCGTGCGGCTGTGCGCGATGGTGACGGTGCAGTTGGCGGCAAGCAGCAGATTTGCCATCGGCTTGCCAACGATGTTGGAACGGCCGACGACCACGGCATTCAGGCCCGACAGGTCCTTGCCGCGCACGCGCTCAATCAACAGCATGGAGCCGGCAGGCGTGCACGGCACAAAGGCGGTTTCGAGTTCGCCGGCACCGAGCTTGCCGACATTGATGAAGTGAAAACCGTCGACATCCTTTTCCGGAGCGATGGCCTGGATGACCTTGCCGGCGTCGATGTGGTCCGGCAGCGGCAGTTGCACCAGGATACCGTGGATGGCTGAATCCGCATTGAGGTCGGCGATGATGCCGAGCAGTTCGGCCTCGCTCGTCTCGGCTTTCAGCGTATGCTGGACGGAGTGGAAGCCGCATTCCTTGGCAGTGCGGGACTTGGAGGCGACATAGACCTGGCTTGCCGGATCCTCGCCGACGATGACGACCGCCAGGCCGGGCTTGGTGCCGGCAAGTGCTGCCGTGAGCGCCTTGACCTTGCCGACAACGTCCTCGGCCACTTTCTTTCCGTCGATCACATCAGCCATACTTCACCCGGTAGCCAAATCACGTTCAAGCCAAAACAGACGGCGCGACATTCTCACGAAAATCCGCCGATGCAATCCCGTCAAAACGCCGTCGCATGCCGTAAACTCGAAACCTCACCTCACGGAGTGCTTTTAAGCCCGGAGTCGCGATGCGGCATAGCCGGCCCGGCTATGCACACTTCCCCCGTATCGTCGGACCGTCTATGGAGAGACTTTCTGGGAGGCATTCATGACCATCAAGCTCATTCTCGCTGGCTGCGGCAATATGGGTTACGCCATGCTCGCCGGCTGGGTGAAATCCACCAAGCTGAAGGCGGCGGAAGTGCTGGTGGTGGAACCGGCCGAGGCACTGCGCAGCCGGGCCGAAGCCTTGGATTGCCTGGCAGTGGCCGACGCGACAGGCATCCCGGCAGACACGAAGCCCGAGCTTGTCGTGCTGGCCGTCAAACCCCAGGTGATCCGCGAGGCGACGGCTGCGTACAAGAAATTCGGCAATGGCGAGACGACCTTCCTGAGCGTTGCCGCCGGCACGCCGGTGGCCACCTTCGCCGCCATCCTGGGGGAGCGCACGCCGATCGTGCGCTGCATGCCGAACACGCCGGCAGCCATCGGCAAAGGCATGATGGTGATGTTTTCAAACAGCCTCGTTTCCGAAACGACGAAGAAGGATGTGGCCGACCTGCTCTCTTCCAGCGGCGCCGTCGCAGCCATCGACGATGAAGTGCTGATGGATGCGGTGACGGCGGTATCCGGTTCCGGTCCCGCCTACATCTTCCATTTCATCGAATGCCTGACCGCCGCCGGCGAACATGCTGGCCTTCCGATCCAGACGGCGAAGCTGCTTGCCATGCAGACCGTCTATGGTGCCGCCGCGCTTGCCGCGGAAAGCGGCGAAGAACCCGGCCTGCTGCGCCAGCAGGTGACCAGCCCGAACGGCACGACGGCTGCAGCGCTCGGCGTGCTGATGGGCGGCGACCGGCTGAAGAACCTCGTCGCTGAAGCCGTGGAAGCCGCGCGGGCACGATCTGTGGAACTGGGGAAATAAGCTCTCCAACGAGCTTTCCGAAATGACTGGACCTGCCTCCCTGAAAGTCGGCGATCCGGTCCGGATTCAAGCCGACGGAACGGAAATGCCTGGACACGTGCTGGCGCTTGCCGACTGGCAGTGGATCCTTGTCCAAGCTGCTGACGGCCGCCTATGGCTGGACGTGGTGATGAACGTCTCCGCTGCCTATTGGTCGCAGCTCGTCCTGCTGGATCGCAACGTCGGAGCGGACGAGCTGCCCAAGATCAAGGAGATCGCCCGTGCGGTTGCCTGGCATCCGCGCCGCGTGGATGTCGCGGATGTTCCGGGGGCGGAGCGGCTTGGCGGACCGGGCGAACAGCTGACGCGACGGTGAGCGGCGCTCAGCCGTAAAGCATCTCGTCCTGCTGCTTGCGCAAGGCATAAAGCCTGGTCGAACTGTCCGGTGCCGCGTTGTCGGCGGTGATCAGCTCACCCTTCTTCACTGCCGTCAGAACCTTGCCGCCCTCAAGCAGACCGACCGGCAGGGCACGCTGCGCGCGCGCCTCCTCGACCGTCATCGTCCAGGACCGGTAGCAGGTCTCGCCGATGGCATCGAAAGTCTCGCCTGCGGCCAGGTCGCGCTTGGCCACCGCACAGACCTCGGCGACGGGCCGCGGCAGCGGCACCATGTCGGGTTTGCCGTAGAGCATGATGCGGGCCGCTGTCAGCGGCACTTCCAGCGAAGTCAGGTGATAGGGTCTGAACAGGCCGTAATAAGGCCCCTTGCCGACATGCAGATCGTCCAGCCGCTCGATGACGCGCGGATGCGAGGCTTCGACGATGACGAAGACGCCGGGCGCCACGCCCTTGCCGACGGTGTAGTCGACCACGCCTTTCTTCGACAGCACGCCGCCATCGGCGCGCGGGACCAGCACCTTGGCGAGTTCATCGCGGTTGGCGGCGGGGCCGTGCATGCCCGGCCTGTCCGGCACAAGGCCGGTGGCGTTGGCGATCGCGCACATCTCGACCATGGTCTTGGAGCCGTCGACGAACTCGACCAACATGCGCGGGTTCATGTTGCGGCGTTCGGCTTCGACACGATAATCGTCCGGCACGGCGTCATGGTTGAGCGGATTGTTCTTGCCCTTGCCGGCGGCGACGACGGTGCAACCGAGCGCAGACACGAATTCGATCAGTTCCATGCAGGAAGACGGCTCGTCGCCGGCGCCGAGCGAATAGACGACGCCGAGCCGGTCGGCCTCCTTCTTCAGCAGGCAGCCGATGGTGACGTCGGCCTCGACATTCATCATCACCAGGTGCTTGCCGTGTTCCATCGCCGACAGGCAGAAATCGGCGGCGACGCCGGGCTTGCCGGTGGCATCGATCACCACGTCGATCAATGGATTGCTGACCAGCATGTCGTTGGAGGTGATGGCGATCCTGCCCGCCTCGATCGCGGCGGTGACCTGCGCCTGGTTTTCGGCTTCGCGCGCCATCGCCTCGTCGCCATAGGCGATGCGGATCGCCTCGCGCGCCGTGTGCGGACGCCGGGTGGAGATGGCGCAGACCTCGATGCCCGGCATCAGCATGCCTTGCGTGACGAGATCGGTGCCCATTTCGCCGGAGCCGATGACGCCGATGCGCACCGGCCTGTCCTCTTCCGCGCGCCGGGCGAGATCACGGGCAAGTCCGGTCAGGGCGACATTGGTCATGAACAAGGTCCTGTGGCTTGATCGGCGGCTCTTGCAGGAAACCACGCGGCCTTGTCAACAAACGGTCATGGCGCTGACTGAACCTTAAGCGTGGATCATTGGGAAACCAACGCCGACCGTCTATGGCATAATCCCGAACGAGCTTGACGGAGCGATACATGCGCATTCTCGTGTTTCAGCATGTCGATGTCGAACATCCCGGTATCTTCCGCGACCTCTGGGCCGAACAGGGTCATGAGTGGGTGCCCGTCGAACTCGATGCCGGCGAGCCGATCCCAGCATTCGACGATTTTGACCTGCTCGCGGTTTTCGGCGGGCCGATGGATGTGTGGCAGGAAGAGGCACATCGCTGGCTGGTGCCCGAGAAGGCGGCGATCCGCCGCTGGGTGAGCGAACTCGGGCGGCCCTATCTCGGCATCTGCCTCGGCCATCAATTGCTGGGCGCCGCGCTCGGCGGAACGGTCGGCCTGATGACCAGACCCGAAGTCGGGCTCGCCTCGGTCGAGCTGACCGCAGCCGGCCGCAACGATCCGATCTTTGCCGGGCTGGGCCCTAGCGTGGACTGCCTGCAATGGCACGGCGCGGAAATTTCCCGCCTGCCCGAAGGCACCGAGATCCTGGCCAGCAACGCCGCCTGCACGACACAGGCGATCCGCTGGGGGCAACATGCCTATGGTTTCCAGTATCATCTGGAAGCCATGGAAACGACTGTGGCCGACTGGGCAGCAATCCCGGAATACAAAAAGAGCCTGGAAGGGGTGATGGGTGTCGACGCCGCTGCAACTCTTGAAGCGACGGTGGCGCCGCGGCTCGCCGATTTCCGCAAGGCGGCAAAAAGACTGAACGACAATCTGATGGCGATCGTTGCTGCATCATAAGGAACGGACAGCGCAAAGTGGTTGCACGCTGTCCAGAGCACACCCGGTTCCTGATGAAATCCTTATTTTTTGACGATGCCTTCTGTCTCGAACCCTTATGCCGGGGCTCCTAACTTCCCGGCTGCACACGCTCCAACGCGCAGTGCGAAAGGAATGAGACATGTACAGCTACTATATCCCCGATGACGACGACCGCATGCCTCATGCGGTCGCGCGCCACATGCAATCCCCCTCAGACGAGCCGTTGATGTTCGTCCGGCTCTTCCTGGTGGTCGCGATCTTCTTCACCGCGATTGCCTGTTTCCATCAGTTCATGGGGTGATCTGCGATGCGCAACTCCCTGATTTCGGAGCCTCCCTCCGCGAGCCACCGGTTCCTGGTTGGACGCGATGGCGAGGGACACTGGATCGCCCGCGATGAGCTTGGCCTCACGGGCGGCGTGTTCGCCGACAAGGCATCGGCGATCCACTTCGCCGAGACGGAAAGCGACCACAAAGCCGGCTGCGTCAGCCTCGCTCCGGATGGCGCACAGCTTTCGCTCTTCAACTGACCGAACCAGTTTCGGACCGGCTAGCAACGCTGCGCCATGCCCAGCTCTGTGGCGCGTGTCAGCGGTTCCGAATCCCACCAACGAGAACCTCCATGCACACCGACAGAACCCGCTTCAAAGGCGCCATCGCGGCGCTGCCGACTCCCTTCCGCAATGGCGCGCTCGACATGACAGCCTTCGATTTCCTGATCCGCTGGCAACTCGACCAGGGCATAGACGGCGTCGTCGTCTGCGGCACCACCGGCGAGGCGCCGACGCTGACGCATGACGAACGCCTCACCATGACGCGCCGCTGCGTCGAAACCATCGCCGGCCAGGTTCCGGTCATCGCCGGCACCGGCTCGAACAACACCGAAGAGACGATCGCCGCGACGCTTGCAGCGGCCGCCTGCGGCGCGGATGCCGCCCTTGTTGTGACGCCTTACTACAACAAACCCAGCCAGGAAGGTCTTTATCGCCATTTTGCCGCGATCGCAGGGGCGGCGACCATACCGCTCATCCTATACAACGTACCGTCGCGCACTGGCGTCGACCTGTTACCAGATACGGTGCGCAGGCTGGCGGCCTTTCCTGGGATCATCGGCATCAAGGACGCCACCGGCAATCTCGACAGGCCAGAGCGCACGGCCAAGCTCGCGGGCCGGGACTTCCTGCAATTTTCCGGGCACGATGCGACTGCGCTCGCCTTCAACAACATCTGCGGCGCCGGCACGATTTCGGTGGTCGCCAACGTAGCGCCGCGGCTGTGCGCGGAAATGCACCGCGCCTGCCGCGACGGCGACCTGCTCTCGGCAAGGACGATCCGGCACCGGCTGGAGCCACTGATCACCGCGCTGGAACGCGAAACCAACCCGGTGCCGGTGAAATACGCGCTCCATCGGCTGCTGGGTCAGAGCCCCGAAGTGCGGTTGCCGCTGACAGCTGCCAGCCCCGAAACCGAACGCGCTGTCGAGGACGCGATAACAGCTCTGTTCCCATTCGATTTCGACCAACCCAAGCGGGTTGCAGCCAGCGATAGGACGTCCGATCGAATGGCATTCGTGCGCGGACGCCATATGGCAGAGTTCAGCGCTCGGACATCCTGACCAGATCAGCGCTTGGCAGAAGTATCCAGTTGCGCAGCAGAATTCACGACACGCTGAACTCCCGATCGAGCAACCCCATGATGGACATCGTCCTGCCAGCCGCCGTTGACGAATGCCGCTTCGCGCTCCCTGCCTTCTTCGACGAAACCGCATTTGCGATAACAGGCGATGGCACGCGCATTGTTCGCCAAGACCCGCAGGCCGATGCGATGGAAAAGGCCGCCAAAAGCGTAGGCCAGGACAAGCCTGATCGCCTCAGTGCCATATCCCTTGCCCAGGCAGGAAGGATCATCGATGCCAATGGCCAGGGCTGCTCTCTTGTCCTGCCGGCTGATGCCATGCAGGCGGATATGTCCGATGAACTGCCCTGCATCGATCACCCAGGCATAGTCCTGCTGCTCGATGAAGCGGATGGCGGCTTCCGCATGGCCGCGTTCGAAGGAGGCGACGGGATCGAAGGTCCCGCCATAGGCTTCGACGATCTGCTTATGCCTGCCCAGCCCCAATCGTGTTTCCACGTCCCGAGGCACAGGCCTGCGAAGAACGATACGGTCGCTTCTGAGTTCCGGAATAGGCATCGTCATCGACAAGGAGGTAAATCACCGCGAGCGAGATGTCGAACGATGGCTCTCGAACAGCTGATAATCCCTGCCGATTTGCTTTGGGTTATTCCAGAATGACGACGGCTTCGACCTCGAAGAGCATCGGATCGATTGCAAGCTTGTGGACCGGAACCAGGGTCTGAGCCGGTAGTGCATCGCCGAACATCTCCTTCACGTTCTGCGTCAACACCCCGAGCTTCGACATGTCGTGATCGACCACGAAGACTGTGAGCTTGGCGACCTGATCCGGCCTGGCGCCGATTCCTTCGAGGGCAGCCCGCAGATTTGCATAGGCCTGCTTCACTTGCGCAGCGAAGTCAGGGGACAACCCTCCCGTATTGTCCTGGCCGCCCTGCCCGGAAATGTAGCCCACCCGTACTCCCGGCGGCGTGATCACCGCCGTGCTATAGCCATTCGGCGACGGGTCGTAGAGGTTTTTTGGATTGACGATGGTCAGCTTGAGATCATTCGCATTCGCCGCAGTGGAAGCTGCCATGGTCATGAGGATTAGCCCTTCGATAAGAAGACGTTTGAGCGACGACCCTTCGCATCCAGTTCGACCGGTCCAGCCCGACACCGATGCGATTGACTCGTACACCATACGATTCATGGTGTAGTACGTTGTACGAGTCAAGCGTCCGGCATCGACATTGCTGACGTCGCCTGCCAAAATCGGAACGCTTACCGGAGAGGGAAATGAATGGCAGGCAAACGCAGCGGCGCCCGAAAGAAACGATCCCAACAAGCAGAATCCACGCCTCAACTGCGCAGTGAACCGCCTCTCTCGCTGGAACGCATCATCGCGACCGCGGTGGATCTGCTGGATACGCATGGCGTCGACGGATTGACGATGCGCCGGCTGGCCGATCGTCTCGGCTCAGGCGTCATGAGCCTGTATTGGCATGTCGACAACAAGGAACGCGTCTTCGATCTGGCGCTCGACGCGGTGCTCGCATTTCGCGAGCCGGCGCCAAGGGGTGAGGCCCTGGACTGGCGCGCAGACGTGGTCCACATGCTGGAGGACTGGCGCGCCAGCATGTTGCGCCATCCCTGGTCGGCATCGCTTTTGCCGCGCCGGACGCTCGGCCCGAACATCCTCAATCGCCTGGAACTGTTGAGCAGGACCTTGTCCAAGGCCGGAGTTATCGAAGCGAACATGAACGTGGCGATCTGGTCGCTCTGGAACTATGTGATGGGGGCCACCATCACGCGGGCGAGCTTCGACCGTTCGATCGACGACCTCGCCGCTGCGCAGCAGGCCCTTACGCGTCTCAGCGCACACTACCCCACAATCGAAAGCACGCGTCTCCTGCTCGACAGCGACTGGGACGGTGTCTTCAGGAAGGGCCTCGACTTCCTGCTCGATGGCCTCGCCCCGAAAACCTGACTGATTGCGTCGTCCCTTCCCGCCTCAGATCAGCGCGTCCAGCGCCTGGCGCTGACGGTGCATTTCCAGGAACACGCGGTAATCGCGGTCGAAACGGCTGCGTGCCGCTGGGTTCGGCCGCCGCTCCCGTCCCGGCTGGCGCATGGCAGCACAGGCCTCGGCAAGGCTTGGATAAAGCCCGGCCGCTGCCGCAGCCGACATCGCTGTGCCGAGCAGCACGGCATCGCCGCTTTCGGATTCCTGCACCGCGCAGCCGGTGGCGTCGGCGTAGAGCTCCATCAGCAGCGGGTTCCGGGTGTGGCCGCCGGTGACATGCAACGTGTCGATGACATAGCCGTTGGCATTCAGCGCTTCGAGCACATGGCGCACACCGAGCGCGATGGCGACGGCAGTGCGCCAGTAGAGCCGGGCCAAACTGTCGAAGGAGGAGTCCAGCGTCAGCCCGCTGATGACGCCCAGCGCGTGCGGGTCCGCCAGCGGCGAACGGTTGCCGTGGAAATCCGGCAGGACATGCAGCCGCGAAGCAAGATCCAGCCCCTCTTCTGCACGCAGCGCCATGACACGTTCGACGATCCGCTTGTGGGTCGCTGCGTCGGGTTCGCCGCCATGCCAGCGGATGATGTGGTCGAGCAGCGCGCCGGTGGCTGACTGCCCGCCTTCACTCAGCCAGAGACCCGGCAGCGCGGCGCCGAAATAAGGGCCCCAGACACCGGCAAAACCGCAGGGCTCGGCCGACATCGCCATGACGCAGCTCGAGGTGCCGGCAATCAGCGCCAGATGCCGGTCGATGTCGCCAAGGCCACCGATGACGCCGAGCGCACCGGCGAAGGCATCGATGAGGCCGGCACCGACGCGGCAGTTCGTAGAGAGGCCGAGCGCAGCTGCGGCTTCTTCCGTCAACGGCCCCAGATCGCTGCCCACCGCGCTGGCGCGGTCCGGCAGGGACCCGTGTTCGAAGATGTCGGCGAGGCCCACGGCTTCGAAGAAATCCGGCTGCCAGCCGGTTTCCTCATGCGCGAGGAAAGTCCATTTGGCGGTGAGCGTGCACTGCGAGCGGGCGAGCGATCCGCTCGCCTTGAAGGTGAGGAAATCAGCAAGGTCGAAAAGCTGGCCGGTGCGCGCCCAGGCATCCGGCAGATGTCGCTTCACCCACATCAGCTTCGGCGTCGCCATCTCCGGCGACATGACGCCGCCGACATGACCGAGAACACGATGACCGGTGGCCGTGCATTCGTCGGCCTCGGCCAAGGCGCGATGGTCCATCCAGACGATGGTGTCCCAGCGCTCACCGCCTTGCTTGGCAACGCCGACCTGTTCGCCATTGTGGCCGCGGAACACTGTGGAACAGGTCGCATCGAAGGAGATGCCAACGACGTCTTCCTCCGCCACGGCGGCGGACTGCCGCGCAGCCCGCATGGCCTCGCAGGCGGCCACCCAGATGTTTTCCGAATCCTGCTCGTAATGACCGGGGCCCGCCTGGTTCATGGCGATCGGCCGCTCGGCGCGGGCAAGCAGGCGGCCAGAGGGATCGAACAGGCCGGCGCGCGCGCTGCCAGTGCCGATATCGATGGCGGCGAGCACTGGCGCCATCAGTATGGCTGCGCCCGGTTAGCCGTCAGGAGCGATGCGCCGGCGCGCACCAGCCCCCCTCTCCGTCTCGCCCTATGGGTGATCCACCTCTCCCCCATTCCATGGGGGCGAGGAACCCAAGCTGGAAAAGCGCCGGCATCGCAACAGCGGTTCCTCGCCCCCGCAAAGCGGGGGAGAGGTGGCTCGGGCAAAGCCCGAGACGGAGAGGGGGCACTTGCGCCATCTGCGAGCTTTAGGATGCTCGTTCCCCAAGCCCATCCGGACTGAAGCAACAGAGGTAGAAGTCGGGTATCGGCACGCAGCATGGTGCGCACTCTATATGCGCGTTTTGCCCGGCGCTACCGCCTCGACCAGATGGATGACTGGTTCAGAGCTTCCCCGCCAGATAACGTGTCAGCGTCTCGCGCGCGCCAACGTCCCAGACCGTCTTCAGTGCATGGGAGAAGGCCTCGACAAAAGCTGGCGAGCGCCCGACCTCGCCATAGATATCTTCCATGGCAAGCCAGGCCGAGGGGTCTGCCTTGGCGGCACGCGCGGTCGCCTGCATGCGTTCCCAGCTAGGATCGTTGGGTTCGATGACAGAGCCGGAATCGGTGGTGCCGAAGCAGTAGCGGCACCAGAAGGCGGATTCGAGCGCCAGACCCGCAACGCCAGCACCGGCCTTCAGGCGGGCAGCGATCGTGGGAATGATGAATTTCGGCTGACGGTTGGAACCGTCGAGACAAAGCCGGCGCACCGTGTCGCCGATCTTGGGGTTTGAAAAGCGGCGCTCGATCAGCTGGTAATAGTCTTCGAGGTCGGTATCCGGAACCGGCGGCACGGTCGGAATGATCTCGTCATGCTCGAGCTTGGCGAGGAAGCCGCGCACCAGCGGCTCCTGCATCGCCTCATGGACGAAATGGATGTCCATCAGCCCGGCCGGATAAGCGATGGTGGCATGGCCGCCATTGAGGATGCGGATCTTCATCAGCTCATAGGGCGAGACATCCGGCACGAACTGCACGCCGACCTTCTCCAGCGCAGGCCGGCCGGCCGTGAAATTGTCCTCCAGCACCCATTGCCGGAACGGTTCGCAGAACACCGGCCAGTTGTCGTCGACGCCGAAATCGGCGGCCAATATGTTGCGCTCGCGGTCGGTGGTGGCCGGTGTGATGCGGTCGACCATGCCGTTCGGGAAGGCGACATTGCCGGCGACCCATTCGGCGAGATCGCGGTCGAACAGGCGGGCAAGGCCGATGACGCCGTCCGAGGTGACGCGGCCATTATGGGGGATGTTGTCACAGGACATCACCGTGAACGGCTGGACGCGCGCATCACGCCGCCGCACCAGCCCGGCGAGGATCAGGCCGAACACCGTCTTCGGGTGGTCGGGATCGTTGGCGTCGGCGATGATGTCGGGATGTTCCGGGTTGAAGTAGCCCGAGGCCGGGTCGATGAAATAGCCGCCTTCGGTGATGGTCAGCGAGACAATACGGATCGCCGGATCGGCCAGCCTGTCGATGATCGCCTCCGTCTCGCCCGGCACCAGAAAATCGATCATCGCACCCGTCACCCGGGCGACCATATGGCCTTCGTCCTGCTCGACGACGGTGGTCAACCAGTCCTGTTCGGCCAGCTTGGCGCGGCCAGCCTTCTCGCCCTCGAACACCCCGGCGCCGACAAGCGCCCAGTCATGCCCCCCGCCCGTGTTGAAAAGGTCGTCGAGATAGACGGCCTGGTGGGCGCGATGGAAGTTGCCGACGCCGAAATGCAGGATGCCGGCCTTGAGGCTTTCGCGCTTGTAGCCGGGGGCGGCCACTTTCGCGGGCAGCTTGTCGAGATTGGCGAGCGAGAGTTTGGTCGTCATGTCAAAACGCCTTTTGTAGAGGCCGTTTCCTTCTCCCCGTTCACGGGGAGAAGGTGGCCCGAAGGGTCGGATGAGGGGCGGTGCCACCTTTTGCCAGGACGGCGCAGCCCCTCACCTGCCTGCCGGCATCCTCTCCCCGTGAACGGGGAGAGGATCGCTGTCTTCAACTCATCCACTGGCCGCCATCGACGTTGTAGGTCTGGGCGACGATGTATTCGGCTTCGCTGCTGGCCAGGAATACCGCCATGCCGGTCAAGTCTTCTGCGCGGCCCATGCGCCCAAAGGGCACGCCCTCGCCGACCAGCTTCTTCTTCTCGCCGAGCGGCCGGTTCTCGTATCTGGCGAACAGGGAATCGACATGATCCCAGTGCTCGCCATCGACCACGCCCGGCGCGATCGCATTGACGTTGATGCGGTGCTTGATGAGATCGAGCCCAGCCGACTGGGTCAGCGAAATGACCGCCGCCTTGGTGGCGCAATAGACCGCGACAAGCGCCTCGCCGCGGCGACCGGCCTGACTGGCCATGTTGATGATCCTGCCGCCTTTGCCCCTGGCGATCATCGATTTTGCCGCCGCCTGCAGCATGAACAGCGTGCCGGCGACATTGACCGTGAACAGCCGGTCGTAGCTGGCGCGGCTGATCTCGACGATCGGCGCGGCATCGAACAAAGCGGCATTGTTGATGAGGATGTCGAGCCCGCCTGCCCTCTTCTCCACCGCGGCAACCGCGGCATCGATCGAGGTCTGGTCGGTGACGTCGAGCCGCACAGCATAGGCTGCCGGCCCGATTTCGGCTGCCGTCTTTTCGGCTGCCTGCTGGTTGATGTCAGCGATTGCCACTGTTGCCCCTTCGCGCGCATAGGCTTCGGCGAAGGCGCGGCCGATGCCGCGCGCCGACCCGGTTACGATGGCGGATTTGCCTTCGAGACGCTTCATCGGGCGGCACCTGTTGGGAAAGTCACGGTCGTCATGGGTCCTTGTCCTCAGCTAGCGGCTCGCCGATCTCGACCGCGTGGCGATCGGGATCGTAGAACCGGAACACGCGCTGCCCCCACGCCTGCTCGGTGATCGGATGGATGAGCTCCACCTTGCCGCTCAGCCGCGCGAAGCAGGCGTCGATGTCCTCGTCCTCGAAGTAGAGCAGCAGGTTCCGCTGCCCCAGCGGTTCAGATCTTGGAGGAGCCGCCGCTCCCCACACGGTTTCGATCAGCGCCGTCGCCTCGTGGATGGCGAAACGCTGCTCGAAGATGACGATCGTGCCGTGGTCGGACTTGACCGTCAGGCCAAGCAGGTCGCGATAGAAAGCCGTCGCAACGCCAACGTTCCTGACGAAGATGATCGGGTTGACGAAGCGCACCGCCGCCTCACAGCGCCTTTCCGTCGGCATCGAAGCGATGCAGCTTTGCCGGGTCCGGCGTCAGGTAGACGATGTCGCCATGGCGAACGCCGATCTCGCCGTCGGCACGCACATTGATGGTGCCGACATCGTCGGTATGCACATGCAGGAAGGTGTCGGCGCCAAGATGTTCGGCGACACCGACCTTGCCGCGCCATTCGCCGCTGTTGGAGGTGATCCTGAGATGTTCGGGGCGGATACCGACGGTGGCGGCATCGTGTTTGGCAGCAGCCGCGCCGTTGACGAAGTTCATCTTCGGAGAGCCGATGAAGCCGGCGACGAACAGGTTCTTCGGGCTGCGGTAGAGATCCAGTGGCGAACCGACCTGTTCGATGTTGCCGGCATTCAGCACCACGATCTTGTCGGCCATGGTCATCGCCTCGACCTGGTCGTGGGTGACATAGATCATGGTGGTCTTCAGTTGGTTGTGCAGCTCCGAGATCTCGAGGCGCATGGTGCCGCGCAGCGCCGCGTCGAGGTTCGACAGCGGTTCGTCGAACAGGAAGGCCGAGGGTTGGCGTACGATGGCGCGGCCGATGGCGACGCGCTGGCGTTGGCCGCCGGAAAGCTGGCCGGGGCGGCGGTCGAGATAGTTGGTCAGGTTCAGTACACGGGCGGCATCACCGACCTTCTTGTCGATGACCTCCTGGCTTTCGCCGGCCATCTTGAGCGGGAAGGCGATGTTCTTGGCCACCGTCATATGCGGGTAGAGCGCATAGGACTGGAACACCATGGCGAGCTTGCGCTTGGCCGGCGCCTCGTTGGTGACGTCGCGGCCATCGATGGAGATGGTGCCGCCGCTGGTGTCCTCCAGCCCGGCGATGAGGCGTAGCAGCGTGGACTTGCCGCAGCCGGACGGCCCGACGAACACGACGAACTCGCCGTCCTCGATGTCGAGGTCGATGTTGGGAATGATCGACGTCGTCCCGAAGGACTTGGAGACATTCCTGAGAGCGATCTTACCCATTTTGTCCTCCCTTATGCTTCCCGGCCATCACTTCACGGCGCCGAAGGTCAGGCCGCGCACCAGCTGCTTCTGGCTGAACCATCCCATGATCAGGATCGGCGCGATGGCCAGCGTCGACGCAGCCGACAGCTTCGCCCAGAACAGTCCCTGCGGACTTGAGAAGGACGAGATGAAGGCGGTGAGCGGAGCGGCGTTGGTGGTGGTGAGACGGATGGTCCAGAACGCCTCGTTCCAGGCCAGGATGATGTTGAGCAGCATTGTGGAGGCGATGCCCGGCACCGCCATCGGCGTCAGCACATAGAGGATCTCGCCCCACAGCGTGGCGCCGTCCATGCGCGCGGCTTCCAGGATTTCGCCGGGAATCTCGCGGAAATAGGTGTAGAGCATCCAGATGACGATCGGCAGGTTGATCAGCATCAGCATCACGGTCATGCCGATGCGGCTGTCGAGCAGGCCGAGATTGCGGAAGATCAGGTAGATCGGAAACAGCACCGCCACGGCCGGCATCATCTTGGTGGACAGCATCCACATCAGCACGTCCTTGGTGCGCTTGGTGGGCGAGAACGCCATCGACCAGGCGGCCGGGATCGCGACGACCAGGGCCAGCAATGTCGAGCCCAGCGCGAGGATCACCGAGTTCATGAACGGCTTGAAGTAATTGTATTGCGACTGGACTTCCGCATAGCTCTCCAGCGTGCCCGACGGGATCAGGCTGAAGCCCTGGATCGCCTCCTGCTCAGACTTGAAGGAGGTGATGATGGTGTAGAGGATCGGAAAGAAGATCACGAGCGCGACAGCCCAGGCCGCAATCGTTGCGATCGTCTTGTGCCGGTTGGTGACGGCGCGTGCCATTGTTGCCTCCTACTTGTCCAGGTTCTTGCCGACGGCGCGCATCGCGAAGAAGGCAACGATGTTGGCAAGGATGACGGCGATGATGCCGCCGGCGGACGCCTGGCCGATTTTGTATTCGAGCAGGGCCTTCTGGTAGACGAGGAACGGCAGGTTGGTGGACGCATAGCCCGGCCCGCCATTGGTGGTGACGAGGATCTCGGCATAGACCGAAAGCAGGAAGATCGTCTGGATCAGCACCACAACGGTAATGGCGCGCGAGAGATGCGGCAGCGTCAGATACCAAAAGCGGGCGAGGAAGCCGGCTCCGTCCATTTCGGCCGCTTCCTTCTGCTCGCCGTCCAGCGATTGCAGCGAGGTGAGCAGGATAAGCGTGGCGAAAGGCAGCCACTGCCAGGCAACGATGATGATGATCGAAAACAGCGGATATTGCGCGAACCAGTCGATCGGTTGCGCCCCGAAGAACCGCGCTATGTCGGCAAAGACGCCGTAGCCCGGATGCATGATCATGTTCTTCCACACAAGCGCCGCCACCGGCGGCATGACGAAGAAGGGCGAAATGACCAGGATACGCACGAAGCCCTGCCCCCACATCGGCTGGTCGAGCAGCAGAGCCAACAGGATGCCGCCGATGATGGTGATGGCGAGCACTGCAGCGACGATGATCAGCGTGTTGAGGATGGCCGTCGAGAAGGCAGGATTGTTGAAGAACAGCGCATAGTTCGCAAAACCGACGAAACGGTCGCGGATCGGATTCAACGGATTGTACTGCTGGAAGGAGAACCACAGCGTGACCGCCAGCGGCACGGCCATCCAGATCAGCAGGAGCAGCACCGAAGGTGCGGCCATGAAACGCGCAAGCGTACGGGTCTGTTTGGTTGCCATGATCTCCTCCAACCACTGCCCAAGAGCCGTAACCTGGCTATCGCCGCCGTGACGGCGGCCAGCCTTTCGATATCCCGGCCGCCCAGCGGCCGGGTGAGAGAGAACAGATTACCGCTTCTTTTTCCAAAGCGGCCGCCCGGACCGGGAAGACCCGGACGGCCAAGGCACCGGGAGGATGCTCCGGGCACCAGGAGGACCTTTGCGCCCGGAGGCCCTTACTGGATGTAACCGCCTTCGGTCATTGCGGCCTTGGCGGCGTCCTGCGCCTGCTTCAACGCATCGTCCACCGACATCTGCCCGGCGAGCGCTGCGGAGAAGAGCTGGCCGACAGTGGTGCCGAGGCCCTGGAATTCGGGGATCGCCACGAACTGCACGCCGACATAAGGCACCGGCTTGACCGTCGGCTTGGTCGGATCGGCGGAATTGATGGAGTCCAGCGTCATCTTGGCGAAAGGCGCCGCCTTCTCATATTCCGGATTGGCGTAAAGCGAGCTGCGCGTGCCGGGCGGCACATTGGCCCAGCCTTCCTTCGAAGCCACGAGGTCGAGATAACCCTTGCCGGTTGCCCAGGCGACGAACTTCTCGGCCGCCGCAGCCTTCTGCGTGCCGGCCGGAATGCCGAGCGACCAGGCCCAAAGCCAGTTGCCACGCTTGCCGAGGCCATTATCCGGCGCCAGCGCATAGCCGACCTTGTCGGCGACCGTCGAGTTCTTCGGGTCGGACACGAAGGAAGCCGCCACGGTGGCGTCGATCCACATGCCGCACTTGCCCTGCTGGAACAGCGCGAGGTTCTCGTTGAAGCCGTTGGAGGAAGCGCCATCCGGTCCGTCGGCCTTCATCAGGTCGACATAGAATTGCAGCGTGTTCTTCCATTCGGGCTGGTCGAACTGCGGGTTCCACTGCTCGTCGAACCAGCGCGCGCCGAATGAGTTGGACATGGCGGTCAGGAAAGCCATGTTCTCGCCCCAGCCGGCCTTGCCGCGCAGGCACACGCCGTTCACGCCGTTGGCCTTGTCAGTCATTTTGTCGGCGGCCTCCTTGATGAAGGTCCAGGTCGGCGCATCGGGCATCTTGAGACCGGCCTTCTCCATCAGGTCCTTGCGGTACATGACGAAGGAGCTCTCGCCGTAGAAGGGCGCGGCATAAAGCTTGCCGTCGACGGTCAAACCGCCGGCGATCGCGGGGATGATGTCCTTCTGGTCGTAGTCGTCGCCGAGATTTTCCAGCGGCAGCAGCCAGTTCTGCTTCGCCCAGATCGGCACTTCATAGGTGCCGATGGTCATCACGTCATATTGGCCACCCTTCGTGGCGATGTCGGTGGTCACACGTTCACGCAGCACGTTCTCTTCCAGCGTGACCCAGTTGAGCTGGATGTCGGGATTCTTCTTGGTGAAGTCCTCCGTCAGTTTCTGCATGCGGATCATGTCGCCATTGTTGACGGTGGCGATGGTGATCGTCTCGGCATGCGCGGCGAACGCAAAAGCGCTGGCCGAACACAGCCCCAGGACGAGGGTGCGCAGGTTCATCGATTTCCTCCCAAAGAGCCAAGTGAGCATTTGCCTTAGCTGTGAGCAATTATTCATTCTTCGGGATTTATGTCAAGCCGGAATCCGGAACCTCTTCTGGCTGCTAGCGTGCGCACACATCTGGATACCGATCGTCGGTGCCGCCCCCCCTCACTGCCTGCCGGCATCCTCTCCCCATAAACGAGGAGAGGGCGCTCCCGTCGAGGATTTCGCCAATCGCCAGCTTTGCAGGACGAGCACCATCGTTACGGCCAGCCTCCTTCTCCCCGTTCACGGGGAGAAGTGCCCGACAGGGCGATGAGGGGCAGCACCGCCCTCACGTCAAAAAATGTGTACGCACGCTAGCCCAGAAGGGGAGAAGGAATCGACGCCTAGACTGCCGCCGCCAGCAGGCTTTCGGCTGTGCGCTCGTCGGTGATCAGGCCATTGACGAGACGTCGCGTCACGGCGGCGAGAATACCGGGCAGCTTGGGCGCGCCCCGGGGGGGGGGCCCCCCCCCGGGGGGGGGGGCGGGGGGGGGCGGGGGGGGGGGGGCGCGCGGGGGGGGTGGGGGGGGGGGGCGGGGGGGGGGGCGCCCGGCGGGTTTCGCCCCAATTGCCCTTGCGCGGGGGGGGGGGGGGGGGGCCCCCGGGGGGGGGGGGGGGCCCCCCCGCCCCCCCCCCACGACCAGGGAGCGTTCCCGTGATGGCAGCGGCGCGGAGGCGACGCGGTCATTGGTGATGCCGTCGATCAGGCGGCCGTCGCGATCGAAGGCCCAGCCGACGATCTCGCCGACGGCGCCGGCCTTCTGCAACGCCTTCAGATCGGCCTCGGTGATGAATCCGTCTTCCAGCAGCGGCGCCTGCGGACCAAGATCGCCGACGCCGACAAAGGTGATGTCGGCCTGCGCCGCTAGGGCCAGCGTTGGCTGGATAAGCTGCTGGCTGTGCAGCATTTTCCGTTCTTCCGGCGAAGAGGCGATCGCCGGCAGCGGCATCGGGAAACTGCGCGCCTTGATGGTGTCGGCCATGGTGAAGATGACGTTGTAGAAGGCGGCCGAACCGTCCGGCGAGATGTTGCCGGTGAGCGAGACCACCTTGTGCTGCGGGCACTCCATCGGCGGCAGCTGTTCGATCGCGGCCTTCAGGGTGCGGCCGGTGCCGATCGCCATGATGACCGGCTCCGGCCGGCGCAGCCATTTCTCGATCTCCACCGCCGCCGCCTGGGCTACGCCGATGGTCGAGGACGTGGAATCTGGATCGCTCGGCGTCACCTCTACCAGGTCCAGCGCGAAGCGGGATTTCAGCCGGGCGGCAAGGTCGAGGCAATTGGCGATGGGATGATCGACCCGCACCTTGATCAGCCCCTCCGACATCGCCAGCGAGACCAGCCGCTGTGCGGTCTGGCGCGAGATGCCGAGCTTCGTTGCGATCTGGTCCTGCGTATTGCCGGCGACATAATAGAGCCAGCCGGCACGCGCGGCATCATCAAGCCTGGGATTGCTGGTTTCAGACCGGGCACTCATGGGGTCGGCACTTCACGTGACTATCTCTCCGCTACTGTCGCAGGGTTTTCGACAATGCGCAATCGCTCACTAGCCTGACAATTGTTCGGAGTTCGTTCTGCGGCACGCCCCCACGCGGAAGCCATAAAAGCGGCTGACAGATCGACGCAGCAACTCCACCAGGAAATGCGGGGCGCCCCCTCTTCCAGGCAGATTCCTACATTTTTTGTAGCTAGAAATCCCGGTGTGAGAAACCTCTTCCCCTGATTTCCTTCCATTTTCCGACTTGGCATGCGGCATGCAAGTGCGGTGCAGCATGAACAAGATCGACCTCCTCCCCTTGCCTCCCGTCGAGTGCTTCATCGATTTCGATGGCACGATCTCACTGGAAGACACGACCGACCTTTTGCTTGCCCAGTTCGCGGAGCCGGAATGGCGCACAATCGAGGCTGCCTGGGAGCGTGGCGTCATCGGTTCACGCGAATGCATGTCCAGGCAGGTGGAGCTTTTGCGGGTCGAGCCGGTCATGCTCGACCTGTTTGCCAACTGCCTGCGCATCGATCCGGGTTTTGTGCGCTTCGTCGAAACGCTGCAGGCCAACGACATCAGCGTTACCATTGTTTCCGACGGGCTGGACCGCGTCATTGCCCACGCGCTCAAGGGTTATGGACTGGTCCTGCCGGTTCTCGCCAACGAACTCATGCATGCGGGCGGCGACCGTTGGCAACTCGGCTGCCCGCACGCCTCGACAAGCTGCCGCGCCCGCTCCGCGCACTGCAAATGCACCAGCTTCGACCGCGCGCCCGATAGCGCGCTGCGTGTGCTGATCGGCGACGGCCGTTCCGATTTCTGCGCCGCGTCCATCGCCGACATGGTGTTCGCGAAAGGCAAGCTCGCCGACCATTGCCGCGCCAACGGCATCACCCATCGCAGCTTCGGCAATTTCACCGACCTGCCGCCGCTTTTCTCCGACTGGCTGGCCAAGGCCATGGCCGTCCAATCCACGCATCTTCTGTAACAAGGACCTGATCCATGCACACCAACGCAGCCCTTCGGCTCGAAGCCAGCAACGATTTCAGGCTGGAACTCGGCGATACGGAACTGCTCGCGCTCGAAGCCATCTACTGCTCACATGGCGACACCGTGCATTACACCGACTTTCCGAAGATCTTCGACCGCTGCGAAGGCTCCTACATGTTCGATGCGGCGGGTACGCCGTTCCTCGATCTGCAGATGTGGTATTCGGCGGTCAATTTCGGCTACGCCAACCAGCGCCTCAACAATGCGCTGAAGCGTCAGATCGACAAGCTGCCGCAGGTGGCCAGCCAATATCTGCACCGCGAGAAGATCGAGCTCGCCACGCTGATCGCGCGCGACGCCGAGCAGAAGTTCGGCCACAAGGGCCGCGTGCATTTCAACGTCGGCGGTGCTCAGGCGATCGAGGATTCGCTGAAGCTTGTGCGTAATGCATCCAAGGGCAAGAGCCTGATGTTCGCCTTCGAGGGTGGCTATCATGGCCGCACGCTCGGCGCCTCGGCCATCACATCTTCTTATCGCTATCGCCGCCGCTACGGCCATTTCGGCGAACGCGCGCAGTTCGTGCCATTCCCCTACCATTTCCGCGCGCCGAAGGGCATGAACAAGGAAGAATACGGCCTGCACTGCGTGCGCCAATTCGAGCGCCTGTTCGAAAGCGAGTATCAGGGCGTCTGGGATCCGAAGGCTGGGGAAGCCGAATATGCGGCCTTCTATGTCGAGCCGCTGCAGGGCACTGGCGGCTACATCGTACCGCCGATGAACTTCTTCACTGAACTGAAGAAGGTGCTCGACCGCCACAACATCCTGATGGTGGTGGACGAGATCCAGATGGGCTTCTACCGCACCGGCAAGCTGTGGTCGATCGAGCATTTCGGCGTCAATCCCGACGTCGTCGTCTTCGGCAAGGCGCTGACCAACGGCCTCAACCCGCTGTCCGGCGTGTGGGCCCGCGAGGAGCTGATCAATCCCGGCGCCTTCCCGCCCGGCTCAACCCACTCGACCTTCAACGCCAACCCGCTCGGCACCGCCGTCGCGCTCGAAGCCATGAAAATGATGGCCGAGGACGACTATGAGACGATGGTGCCGGAAAAGGGCGCCTACTTCCTGCGCGGTCTCGAAGAGCTGAAGCGGCGCCACAAGATCGTTGGCGAAGTCGATGGTCTGGGCCTCGCGCTGCGCATCGAGATCTGCGAGCCGCATGACAGCTACACGCCATCCAAGGCGCTGGTCGACCGCATGGTCGACGAGTCGCTGAAGGGCGATCTCGTGCACAACGGCCAGACCTACGGACTCGTGCTCGACATCGGCGGCTACTTCAAGAACGTCATCACGCTGGCGCCGTCGCTGACCATCAGCCATGCCGAGATCGACCTGGCGATCGCTCTGCTCGACCAGTTGTTCACCCGCGTGACCAGAGCATGATCCCGAAAGGTCCGGCTGTTCGGACAAGCGTGTCAAGCGTCGGCGCCGCCCCTCACCTGGCTGCCGCCATCCTCTCCCCGTGAACGGGGAGAGGGGGCTGTCGCCGATGGTTTCGCCAATCACCAGCGTTGCAACAGGAATACCGGCGTTGCGGCCAGCCTCCTTCTCCCCGTTCACGGGGAGAAGTGCCCGGCAGGGCGATGAGGGGCGGCACCACGCCAGAAGGTGGATACCGATCTACGCAAACACCATGCTCCAACACTCCAGAGGATAACCGTATGCACCTGCGCATCGTCGATCTCGACGGCGCCGTGACGGGACAGGGCTTCCACAGCGCCCGGACCGAACCAGCCGATATCGTGCCAGCCGGGGACCTAGCGCCCCGGCTGCGCATCGTTGCGAGCAGGCGCGCGCTAACCGAGCTCGGCAAGCGGGTCGGTCTACGCTCAAACGGCGAAGCCGAACTGATGTTCTACGGCTCCGGCGACTTCCATCACCTCGCCGACCTGTTCCTTGGCCGGGTCGAGGAACCGGTGACGGTAATCCAGTTCGACAACCATCCCGACTGGGTGACCTTCCCGGCGACGCCCAACTGCGGCGGCTGGGTCAACCGTACGCTGGAACGGCGCAACGTGGCCCGCATCATCACCATTGGCCCGACCAGCACCGACCTCGTGCTGCCGCAGATCAAGTCGGCCAACCTCCAGGCCATCCGCGACGGCCGACTGGAGATGTATGCCTGGCGCGTTTCGGCGACACAGCTCGTCGGCAAAGCGGTCAAGAAAGGCGGCGCCGAAACCTTTGGCGATGGCTTCGCCAAGCGGCTGATCTGGCGCAATCTCGCCGACGAGGACTGGCAGGCTTTCCTCGACGAGTTGATTTCCAAGCTCGGGTCGGAAGCGCTGTGGATCACCTTCGACAAAGACGTGCTGGCCACCAGCGAAGCGGTGACTAACTGGGACCAGGGCGCCATGCGGCTCGACCAGGTGTTGCACGCCATCGAACGCCTGGCTGCACATCGGCGCATCCTCGGCGTCGATGTATGCGGCGACTATTCGGCGCCGCAATTCCGCGACCCGTTCCGCTACATGCTGGCCAGGCTCGACCGTCCGCGTCAGCCGAAATTCGACGCCGCGATGGCCGCCGTCAACGACACGACCAACGCCCGCATCGTAGCAAGGCTCGAACAGGTGCTGGCATGAGCACCGAGCTGGTCGTCCTGTTCGTGCTGTCGGTCGTCTGCGACGTGTTCGGCCAGATCGCCTTCAAATTCGGTGCCGACGCGCTGCCGGAATTTTCCTCCCAGCGCTGGCAGCCCTTCGCCCATGCTCTAATCGCTGACCGCTGGGTCGGCCTTGGGCTGATCATCTATGTCGCCGAGTTCATCATCTGGGTGCGCATCCTGACGCTTGCGCCGCTCGGCATCGCCTTTCCCCTCGCCAGTCTCAACATCCTCGCCATCACGCTCGTCGGGCGGCTGTGGCTGGGTGAGGAGACCGGCCCCTCTCAATGGCTCGGCGCGCTGCTCATCACGGCAGGCGTCATTCTCGTCGCAGGTACGATCTGATGGCTGAAACATCCACAAAGCCGACATCCAAGGACCGCACCATCATCTTCCCGCGCGGCGATGTCGGGATCCTGCTTCTGCACGGCCTTGGCGGCACGCCGATCGAGATGAACAACGTCGCGCGCAACTTCGCCGAGCGCGGCTATACGGCGATGTGCCCGATGCTGGCCGGCCATTGCGCCACCGAGGCCGACCTTGTCGCCACCGGCTGGAAGGACTGGTACGCCAGCGCCGAAGACGCGCTGACCACGCTGGAGCAACGCTGCCGTGTCGTGCTCGTCGGCGGCCTTTCGATGGGCGCGGTGCTGGCAGCCATGCTGGCTGCACGCCAGCCGCAGCGCGTGCACGGCCTCATCATGTTCGCACCGACGCTCTGGTATGACGGCTGGTCGATCCCCTGGTACCGTTTCCTGCTCAAGCTGTTCATCAACACGCCGAGCGGCCGCAAATACCGTTTCGTGGAACAGGAGCCCTACGGACTGAAGGACGAGCGCCTGCGCATGGTGCTGGCGCAGTCGATGTTCTCCGGCGACTCCACCGCAGCCGGGCTCGAAGCGACGCCGGCGCTGGCGCTGCGCGAGTTGTGGCGGCTTGTCGATGCCCTCAAGCCGGAGCTGCCGGAACTACGCCAGCCGACGATGGTGGTGCATGCGCGCGAGGATGACATCGCCAGCCTCACCAACCTGGAATATCTGCAGCGCAATCTCGGCGGCACGGTCGAGTCGCTGGTGCTGGACGACAGCTATCACCTCGTCACGCTCGACCGGCAACGGCGGCTGGTCATCGCCAAGGCAGCTGCTTTCGTGGAGAGCGTAGCCCGGTCCTACGAACGCGCGGGGGCACATGAGCATGATCGGCTCCAGGTCGTCGCCTGACGCGTTGCGGATCGAGGGCGGCAACATCGTCGCGGGCCTCTCGTCGCTCGACCCGGCCTCGTGGCCGGCGACGAGCTGCAGCAACGCCGAAGGCATCCACTATCACGCCGCCTGCGAGGTCTCGGCGGCCGAGGACGGCAC
>NZ_JAKREW010000016.1 GCF_022347545.1 Terribium retamae | reverse complement strand
GTTATGTGGCGGCCTTCGAGAGCTGCAAGCAGCGCCGCTTTTTCATTGGCCGCGCTCTGCAGCCGCAGCGGATCGGCTTCGCCATCCGGGACACGGCCATAGACGTGCAAGCCGTCCTTGACCGCGAAATCCTTGAGATCGCACAGCCATGCGTCGATGCGGCGCAACGCTTCGTCGGGTGCGTCGGTTCTGGCGACACCGGCCTCCGAGGCAAGGCCGGTTTTAGCAGCGGTTTCGACGATCAGTTTCGCCAGCCGGTCGCGCCGGCGACGGTCGAGCCCGTCGGCCTGGGCATATTCATCCACCAGCCGCTCAAGCTCCTGCTGGTGATCGTCCAAACCGGCGCCGGTCAATGGGGGCGGCAGATGACCGAGCGTGACCGCCGCGATGCGACGCTTGGCCTGCGCCGCTTCACCGGGATTGGAGACGATAAAAGGATAGATCACCGGCAGTCCGCCGGTGACGATTTCGGGAAAACAGTTCTGGCCGAGGGCTACCGTTTTGCCGGGCAACCACTCCAGCGTGCCATGCGCGCCGACATGGAGGATTGCATGCACGCCGAGCGTTTTTTGCAGCCACAGACCAAAGGCGACCAATTCGTGGCGCGGAGGCAGTGTCGGATCGTGATAGTCGGCACGGCGGTCGGCCGAACGGCCGCGGTCCGGCGCGAGAGCGACGGTGATATTGCCAAACGTCGCGGCGCGGAAGGGAAACGGGCGTGATGCGGCTTCGCCCCATGCATCGAGCACTCTCTGGCGGGCGTCGACAGGCAAGTATTCGAAAAGTGAGGCATAGTCATCTGCCGCAAGATGCTCGCCGCTCTGCTCCAGGAGATCGAGCAGCACGCGCGGGGATTCAGGAATCTTCTCAACCGTGTAACCGGCGTCCCTAAGGTCGCGCAGCATGGCGAGGACCGAGGAGGGCACGTCGAGACCGACGGCGTAACCGGTGCGGCCCGGCGCACTCGGGTAGTCGGGAATGAGGAAGACGAGGCGTCGCTCGGCGGGAACTGCCTGCTGAAGCCGGATATATGCAGCGATGCGGTCGGCGACACGCTCGACGCGATCGGGTTCCGACCGGTTGGCGAAGGCGCGGAAAGCGAGTGCCGTATCCGCTTCCAGTTCGGCCTTGAAGGAAATCGCGCCGGCCAGGATGCGGCCATCCAGCTCCGGCAGCACGACATGCATGGCAAGATCGGCTGGCGCGAGGCCGCGCAGGTTGTTTTCCCATGCGTCTCGGCGTGTGGTGGCTACGATGACCTGGAATACCGGAACGCCAGCGCGGTCGAACAACGTCTCGGCACCGGGTTCTGCGCCGGAGGCGAATGCTGTGGCAGTTAATATGGCCGCCGGTTTTAGCATCGCGAATGCGTTTTCAACGAAATCGAGAGCGCTTTTGTCCTTTAGGCTGGGCACAAAGATCGGCACTGCCGTGATGTTGCGCGCTTCCAGCGTGTCGACCAAGGCATCAATCGGAGCTGCATCAGCCGCGAGCAGCATGGAGCGATAGAACAGGATCGGGACAATGGGCGTGCTGTTCTGTGTGAGCAGGGAAGCCAGATCCTCTACCACACCCACGCCGGGTCGATAAAAGCCTGCCTTGGGCACTTCAACCGGCTGCGCCGCAGGGACGATCCGGCCGCAAAGTCCGGCCAAGCGTCCTACGAGCGCCGTCATATTGGCAGGTCCACCCTGACGGAAGTAGGCCAGCAAAGCATCAAGTTCGCCGCTCGGCAGGGTGGACGCTTCGATGAGGCGTGGATCTTCGTCGTGGGATTCGCCGGGCAGCAGCGCCAATTTGATGCCCCTGGCGCGGGCTGTCGCCGCAAGCTGGTCGCAGCCGTATCGCCACCAGTCGTAGCCGCCCAGGATACGCACCAGGATCACCTTGGCGTGCTGCGCGACGCTGTCGATCCAAAGATCGACGGACATTGGATGGCGCAGGTCACGCAACGCCGCCAGCCGCATCGAGGGCAGGTTGCAGGCGTCCGCCTGCCAGGCGGTCGCCAGCCCGGCCAGATCGCTGTCGGTGAAAGACAACGCCACCATCTCCGCCGGCTGCTGGCGCAGGTCGACCGGCTCGGCGATATCGTCGAGCGAGGCGGAGGTGGTGGTCAGGATATGCAAGGTTTATCCCACCAGGATTTTCTCGATGGCTGGACGGTCGAGGCCCTTCAGCCCGATCACCACCAGCCGCGAGCGGCGGTCGTCTTCAGCTGCCCAGGCACGATCATAATAGTGGTTCACGCGGGGTCCAACCGCCTGCAGCAGAAGCCGCATCGGCTTGGCATCCACCTCGACGAAACCCTTCACGCGCAGCACGTTTTCCTTGTCCGCAGCTTCCGCGACACGGCGGGCCAGATCTTCCGGATTGGCGACGGAAGGGATGTCGACGACGAAAGTGTCGAAGTCGTCATGCTCATGGTCGCCCATCCCATCGTGATGGCTCTTGCGGTTTTCAATGTCGTCCTCGACGGCGAGACCGAGCCCGAGCAGCACCGACGGATCGACCTTGCCCTGAGCGGTGGGCACCACCTTGACGGCGCGCGCAACATGCTCGCTGAGCACCGCATTGGCACGCGCTGCGCCGGCTTCGTCCAGGAGGTCGTTCTTGGAGAGGATGATCAGGTCGGCACAGGCGACCTGATCCTCGAACACCTCCTCGACCGGGTCGTCATGGTCGAGCGAGTCGTCTGCCGCGCGCTGAGCAGCGAGCGCGTCCATATCCCAGGCGACACGACCTTCGGCAAGGGCCGGGCCATCAACCACGGCGACGACGCCGTCGACGGTGACGCGATTCTTCACCGTCGGCCATTGGAAGGCCTGCACGAGCGGTTTCGGCAAAGCGAGGCCGGAGGTTTCGATCAGGATGTGGTCGACCTTTGGCGTGCGCGCGAGGATCTGGTCGAGGGCTGGGACGAAGTCGTCGGCGACCGTGCAGCAGATGCAGCCATTGGCGAGTTCGACGATGTTCTCCTCCGGGCAGGTATCGACGCCGCAGCCTTTGAGGATCTCGCCGTCGACACCGACATCGCCGAATTCGTTGACGATGAGCGCCAGCCGCTTGCCCTTCGCATTTTCGAGGATGTTGCGGATCAGCGTCGTCTTGCCGGCACCGAGAAATCCGGTGACGACGGTGCAAGGCACACGGGAAACGGAAGCGGTCATGTCTGGTCCTTCAGGATCGCGAGGGGAGGGATGCGCGCGACAAGTCCGCGCTTGAGGGAATCGGGACGCCCGCGCCATGGGATGAGGCCGTCCTGCGATGTTGCGAAGAGTTCCGCTCCGGTGACGAGGTCGGAACCCGAGTCGGTGGTCAGATCACCGAAGACATAACTCCAGCAGCCGTCGCGCAGCAGCGCTGCCGAAAGCCGGCGCTTGCAGTTGCCTAGGCACTCAACAGTGCGGATTTCAGTGATTTGGCTGTGTCGGGCAGCGGCGCGGGTGGCTTCCGCCAAGAGCGTGCCGGCGCGAGGGTGAGCGTCCGAGCCGTTCTCGTCCCGGCAGGATGAACACACGATGATCGTGACCGGTGCGCTCTGCGCGTCCGTTGCCGCATCTCTCGTCTCAGCCGAAAAACTGCCGTTGCGATCCAAATCAGGCTCCTTGCCCGGGACACCCGCCAGGCGTTGGGATTCTCGTCGGACGGCAGGTCTCCTGGCTCGCGGGTCGGTGCCTTGGTGCCGCCTTCCCGGGAAACCCAGTGGCTATCGGCCTTGGCTCGCCGCTCACAGTTGCGGGGACAGCCGCGGAATTAAGGCTGTCGCCTTGCACCGCATTCCCTCTTCGCTCCTCCCGGTGAAGGGAGGAGACCGTCTTTGCCGGATTTAGGCTTGGGCTGGTCTCGCTGTCAACGCGCGGTTACGGCGGATAACGTCGCATGCGTGTTGGTGCGTGGCCGGGATGTGGATTTCGGCATCAAATTGCTATGCAGTCCCGATTGCGTTGTTCCATGTGCAGGTTGGCTGCCAGGAAATCGATGAAAAGCCGGGTCTTGGCGAGTGGTAGCCGGGCTGCCGGCCAGATGATGTGGACCGGTATTGCCGGCTGTTCAAAAGCCTCGAGGATCACCTCGACCCTGCCGCTGTCGACGAGATCCTGGATTTGCCAGAGCGGCACGCGGCCGATGCCGAGACCGACGGCGACCGCCGCATGGCTGGCTGCGGCATTATCGAGATGCAATCGTCCGCCCACCTTGACCGTCAAAGGCTTGCCACCGTCCTGGAACTGCCAGGCGCCGGCGTCGCGATCGGTATTGCGGAAGATGCATTGATGTTCGGTCAGTTCCCGGGGGTGATGGGGCCTTCCATGTCTGACGAAATAGGATGGAGCCCCGAAGACGACCCGACGCATGGCGCCGACCCGGCGCGCCTTCAAATCCGAATCCGGCAGTTCACCGATGCGAATCGCGAGGTCGAGACCTTCCTGGACGAGATCGACAAAGCGATTCGACAGGCTGAACTCGACCTCCACTTTGGGATGCGTCTCCATGAAACGTGCAACGATGGGGATCAGATATCTTGGTCCCAACAGCTCCGGTCCGCCGATCTTGAGCAGACCGGCAGGCTCTGCCCTGCGATTGCCCGCTTCGGCTTTGGCCTCGGCAATTTCCAGCAGCGCCGGTTTCACACGGCGGTAGAAATCATACCCCGCGTCGGTTGGCTGCGCCTTATGCGTCGTGCGGCGCACGAGTTCGACACCGACGCTCTTTTCAAGAGCCGCCAGCGACCGGCTGACCGCCTGGAGGGAACGGCCAAGATGCCGGGCTGCGGCTGAGAGATTTCCGCGTTCGACGATTGCCAGGAACGCTTCGACATCACCAAACCGATCCATCGTGGTTCTCCGGTTTTCGAGAGACGGTATCACGGACGGACCGTCTACCAATCAAGATACGAGAGACCGATTTCTCGGGCATCTGGTTCGAACATGGAAGGAAAAACGATGCCAAATCCGAACGGAAAAACTGTGCTCGTGGTCGGCGCCTCCGGACGCAGCGGTGGGTATGTCGCGACCGAGCTTGCCCGGCGTCGCATCACTGTGCGGGCACTGGTGCGCAACGAGACCGCTGCGCAAGCGGCGCGGGCAAACGGCGCATCGGAAATCGCCAGCGGCGACTTGCGCGATGCCGCAAGCCTCGACGATGCGCTCAAGGGCGTTCACGGGGTGTACCATGTCGGCCCGCCTTTCGTGGCGGACGAATCCGCACTCGGCGTCGCCATGGTGGATGCAGCGAAACGGGCGAGGATTGGCAAGTTCGTGTTTTCGTCGGTCATCCACCCCGCCAATGGACTTGCCAATCACGCCAGCAAACTGCCGGTGGAGGAGGCGCTGCTGCGCTCTGGACTCGACTACACCATCCTTTATCCCGCAACCCTGTTCCAGAACATCGCGCCAGCCTGGCCGGCTGTTGTCCAGAGCGGCATGTTCGCCGAGCCCTTTTCGAACACCGTCAGGTTGGCACGTGTCGATTATCGCGATGTCGCCGAAGTTGCCGCCGAGGCTTTGACGGGCGACCGGCTCGCGTATGGCTCCTTCGAGCTTGCCGCCGACGGCATGCACAACCGCATCGAGATCGCGGCCGTGATGAGTGCCGTGCTCGGGCGGCCGATCGCGCCAGTGGAACTTGGTTTCGAGGAGTGGGTGGCCGTCGCCAAGCCGCCCTTTGAGGGCGAAGCGTTGCAGCAGCTGGCGCGTGTGTTCGAATCCTATTCGACCTTTGGTTCGGCCGGCAACAGCCTGACCCTGCGCGCTATTCTCGGGCGCGAGCCGCGCTCGTTGCACGGGTATTTGAAGGAGCTTGCTGCCGCAAACCCAGGTCGAGTGGCGCTGATGTAAACTGAGCCGTTTATTCCCTCGTCGAGTCCTGCAGTAGGCGGCGTGACGATCCGGCTAGGCTTATGCGCGGTCACGAGGCCAACAGGAGGATCCGGTCGACCGTTGCTTCGACCGGACCGCTCGAATCGATCTCATAGTCAGCGGACTGTCGAAGCAGCGGCTCGATCAACTCGGTCAGTTCGGCGATCTTGCGGCGCTCTTCCTCGACCCGACCGTAGCCTCCCGATGTCCGTGTCGTTACCCGTTGCATGATCTTATCGATCGGCACCGAGAGCAGCACGACGGTGTCGATCAGCGGAAAAAGTTCTTCCATATTTTCGGCACAGCCACTGATGAAGAGCATGCTTTCACGCGGCTCGGAAAGCAGCATTCGGACCTTGTCCACCTGCCATACCCAGTCCTTTCCGTCACCAGGTGTCAGCGTGTCAGCGGGGGCTGCATCGACCCAGTGCGACCATTCCGGGGTATCGAGATCGTAAGCCGTGCAACCGCGCGCTGCCAGTTCGCGGATCGTGGCCGATTTTCCGGTTCCGGACATGCCGGTTATCAATACGCGTTTCATATACGCCTGGTGGATCGGTCAGAGGGCGAGCGTAAGGCGTTTGCACATATAGACAGTAACGCCTCCCATATACGGTTCGCGTTCGGTGATGACATAGCCCAGGCGTTCATAGAGCGCGATGTTGGCTTCAAACGCGGCATTGGTCAGCAGGCGTGTTTCATAGCGGCCGGCGCGCTGTGCCATCTGCTCGGCATGATGCAGCAGTGTTTTGCCCACCCCCTTGCCTTGTTGAGCCGGCAACACGCAGACATTTTCGATCCAGAGATGGTCTTGTTCCAGTGATGTCTCGATCAAGCCGACGACCTCAGCACCCAGAGAAAGCAGCGTGAACTGATGTTTTCGCAGGGCCTGATCATAATCTGCCTTCATCGGGCTCGGTTCGCGCCCGATCACCGGAACCCATTTCGAGTAGGCAGCGTGCACGATGTCGCGAACCAACGCCACGTCGGCGATGGTCGCGGTTCGGAACTGTGCGGCGGGCTCATGAGGCATCAAACGGTCTTTCGGCCAGGATGGCGAGTGGGGTGCCACTGGCTCACATTGGCCGCAAGCCGCCAGAAGAAAATTTTGCCTGGCCATGTCGGAATGCGAAAAGTTGCTTCGTCTTATGGTCAGCGTTACCGAAACGCCTGAACCAACCAACGGAGAACCTGATGTTCCGCGCATTGTTAGTTGCCGCTACCGTGTTTCTCGCCAGCCCGGCGTTTGCTGGATCCGAATCCGCGGGCGACCGCGTCGAGGTCAACGGCATGAAGATGTATTACGAGGTGTCGGGCGAAGGCGAGCCGCTGGTCGTTCTGCATGGCGCCTATATGAATATTCCTTCGATGGGCGAGATCATCCCGACGCTGGCCAAGACCCACAAGGTCTATGCTTTGGAGTTCCAAGGCCATGGCCGCACAACCGATGTCGACCGGCCGATCACCTATCCCAACCTCGCCGACGATGTCGCCGGTTTCATGGACAAGGTAGGCCTGAAGAAGGCAGATGTGTTCGGCTATTCGATGGGTGCTGCCGCCGGCCTGCAACTTGCTATCCGGCATCCGGAAAAGGTCAACAAGCTGGTTGCTGCTTCCGTGGCCTATGACGCCAAGGGATGGCAGCCCGAATTCACCGCCTTCATCCCGCAGATGAATGTCGAGATGTTCGTCAACATGCCCTTTGCCGCGGAATACAAGAAGCTCGCCGCCAATCCCGACGGTTTTCCGGCACTCGTGGCCAAGCTGATCCAGCTCGAGAAGGAGCCGATGGCCTGGGAGGCCGATGTGAAGGCATTGAAGACACCTATGCTGATTATCAGCGGCGACGCAGACGTGGCGACGCTTGAACATTCCGTAGCGCTGTTCCGACTGCTTGGCGGCGGCGCGATGGGCGACATGGGCAAGCCGCTCGCCGCTTCGCGCCTTGCCATCATGCCGGCCACTTCACACACGGCGGTCATCACCCAGCCGGCGCTGCTCTCCGCCTTCATGGAGCCTTTCCTGAAGGGCGAAACACCCAAGGGCATGTTCCAGTAAGCGGCGGAGCCTGGGCGAGGGAGGCGCCATCGGCGCCTCTTTTTGCTCAAGCGGCTTTGGCTGCAACGGCCACGTCAGCCAGCGCAGGGCCGAGATCGCCCGCCGGTGTGATCTCGATACGCTCGAGTCCGAGCCAGCCCTTCATCAATTTCAGTTCCTCGAACAATTCGGCCGCAGTTTCCGGCGGCGCGCTCGGCTCGGCATAAGCGGCATGCACGCGCAGTACGTCGGCTGGTCGATCGGCCTTCAGGTCGACGCGCGCCACGATTTTCTCGTCATAGAGGAACGGCAGAACATAATAGCCGTACTGCCTTTTCTCGGCTGGCGTGTAGATCTCGATGCGATAACGGAAATCGAACAGGTTCTCGGCGCGGCTGCGCTCGAAGACCAGCGGGTCGAAAGGAGCGAGCAGGGCGCGGGCTTCGACCTTGCGTGGCTGGCGGGCGTCCTTGTGCAGATAGGCCGGCTTGTCCCAACCTTCGATGCGGACGGGGATGAGCTCTCCGTCTTCGACCAATTCCTCGAGCCGCCCCTTGGTGTCGTGTGGCGCGAGCCGGAAATAGTCGCGCAGACAGGAATAGGTAGCCACCCCATGCGCGCGCGCCGACATGCGCAAGAGTTCCCGATGCGCATCCTCGGGCGAGGGGACCGGCATGTCGCGGACAGCTTGCGGCAGTACACGTTCCGGCAGATCGTAGAGGCGCTCGAAGCCGCGGCGCGAATGGGTGGTGATACGACCGGCCCAGAACAACCATTCGAAAGCGTGCTTGGCAGCACTCCATCCCCACCAGCCGCCATTGCCCTTGTGGCCCTCGATTTCGGAAGCAGCGATAGGCCCGCGTGCTTCGACCTCGCGGTAGATCTCCTCGATCAGGGACGTGTTCTGGCAGCCCCATTTGGCGAGGCCGAGATACATTTCCTCACCACGGCCGGCGCGTTCCATGCGCCAGCGCATCAGGGGATACGTATCGAGCGGAAGCAGCGAGGCCTCATGCGCCCAGTATTCGAACAGCAGCCGCTTGCGGCCTGGCGCCATGGCGTCGTCGAGCAGGGACATCGGGTAGGAGCCGAGACGCGAATAGAGCGGCATATAATGTGCGCGTACCACCGCACTGACGGAATCAATCTGCAAAAGTCCGGTGCGTGAAAGAACACGGCTGAGGTGACGACGGTCGGGTGTGCCAACTGGTCGCGGGTCGGCGAAGCCCTGCGCTGCAAGTGCAATGCGGCGGGCAGTTTTCAGCGAGATCCTGTCTTTCATCCTGACGACATTTTGACTGTTGGAGCAAGCCGGCGCAGCCGGCGATTCCGCACATGCTAGCAGGGTTTGGCGGCCAATCCTGTCAGGAGAGAAAAGTGGAGTAAAAAATGAAGGAAATCAAATAGGAGCTGATCGGACCAGTTTTGCTGGAAGAGGCGTCCGCAGTCGCATTTTGGACAAGGTTTGACTTGCTTCGCCGAATGCGCTGCGCTAACCGTCGCCGCATTGCAGCATGGGCCCGTAAACAGGTCCGGCGGTTGAACCCACATGCTTCCGCCCTAGGGTCTTGTGCTGTATCAGGTGGATCAGCCACCAACGGAAAGTCGCAGCATGAACGCACTCCTCAGTTCGTATCTGCCCATCGTTCTCTTCATCGGTGTGGCGCTCGTCGTCGGCCTTGCCCTTATCGTGGCGCCGTTCCTGGTCGCCTACCGCAATCCGGATCCGGAAAAGCTGTCGGCCTATGAGTGCGGTTTCAACTCCTTCGACGATGCCCGCATGAAATTCGACATCCGCTTCTATCTGGTGTCGATCCTCTTCATCATCTTCGATCTGGAAGTGGCCTTCCTGTTCCCGTGGGCGGTTTCGTTCAGCGAGATCGGCATGCTCGGCTTCTGGTCGATGATGGTGTTCCTCGCCGTGCTGACCATCGGCTTCGCCTATGAATGGAAAAAAGGAGCGCTGGAATGGGATTGAACGACAATTCCGGCACGCTCGTCGCGCCAAAGCCGAAAGGCATTCTCGATCCGAAGACCGGCAAGCCGGTCGGTTCGGACGATTCCTTCTTCATGGACATCAACAACGAGCTTGCCGACAAGGGCTTCCTTGTCACCTCGAGCGAGGCGTTGATCACCTGGGCGCGCACCGGCTCGCTGATGTATATGACGTTCGGGTTGGCCTGCTGCGCAGTCGAGATGATCCACAGCGCCATGCCACGCTACGACAGCGAGCGCTTCGGCATCGCGCCGCGCGCGTCACCGCGCCAGTCGGACGTGATGATCGTCGCCGGTACGCTGACCAACAAGATGGCGCCTGCGTTGCGGAAGGTCTACGACCAGATGCCCGAGCCGCGCTACGTCATCTCGATGGGCTCCTGCGCCAATGGCGGCGGCTACTACCACTATTCCTATTCGGTGGTCCGCGGTTGCGATCGCGTCGTGCCGGTAGACATTTATGTGCCGGGTTGCCCGCCGACTGCTGAAGCACTGCTCTACGGACTGCTTCTTCTGCAGAAGAAGATACGCCGTACCGGCACGATCGAACGGTGAGCGATCATGAGTGAAGCTCTCAACGACCTTGCAGCCCATATCAAGGACAAGCTCGGCGCCACGGTGGTCGACAGCGTCCTCGCCTATGGCGAGCTGACTATCCTGGTCAACGCCGCAGACGTCGTGAAGGCGGCAACCTTCCTGCGCGATGACGCCAAGTGCCAGTTCGTTTCGATCATCGACGTCTCCGGTGCCGACTATCCCTCGCGGGCGTTGCGCTTCGATGTGGTCTACCACCTGCTGTCGCCGAAGCAGAACCTGCGTATCCGGCTCAAGACTCATGCCGATGAGGAAACGGTGGTTCCGTCCGTCACCGCCGTCTGGCCTGGTGCCGACTGGTTCGAGCGCGAGACATACGATCTTTATGGTGTGCTGTTCTCCGACCATCCGGACCTGCGCCGTATCCTGACCGACTACGGTTTCGATGGGCATCCGCTGCGCAAGGACTTCCCGCTCACCGGTTTCGTCGAGGTGCGCTACGACGACGAGGCCAAACGCGTGATCTACGAGCCGGTGGAATTGAAGCAGGAATTCCGCAGTTTTGATTTCCTCTCGCCATGGGAAGGCACGGACTATGTGCTGCCGGGCGATGAAAAGGCGAAGCAATAAAGCAAATAGCGAAATAGCGAGTAGCGAATAGGGAAGAAGGAGGTTGTAGAACGGCTATCAGTTCCTACAGAGATTTGCTCATCTGGAAAGCTGCGATGGAGTTGGCGGTAGCCTGCTACTCCACGACAAAGGCTTTTCCTAGCAGCGAAGTCTATGGGATGACATCGCAGATCAGGCGGTCGGCTGCTTCAATCGCAGCGAATATCGCCGAGGGTCACGGTCGAGAAAGTACCGGTGCGTTCATTCAGTTTCTTCGCGTTGCGCAAGGGTCTCTCAAGGAGTTGGAAACGCACCCATTTTATCGGAACAGGTCGGCCTCTTGACGACCGACGAGCTGTCTTCGTTGCTTCATAAGGCAGAGGATATCGGTAAGATGCTGCGCGCGATGGTCCGGAGCTTGCAACAAAAGATGTCATCATGAAAACACCGCTTCTTCGCTATTCGCTACTCGCTATTCGCTATTCGCTTCATGCCGAAGGCGTTTCCCATGGCTGAGACCTCAGTTCGCAACTTCAATATCAACTTCGGCCCCCAGCACCCGGCCGCCCACGGCGTTCTGCGTCTCGTGCTGGAGTTGGACGGCGAGGTGGTTGATCGCGTCGATCCGCATATCGGCCTGCTGCACCGTGGCACCGAGAAGCTGATCGAGCACAAGACCTATCTGCAGGCTGTGCCCTATCTCGATCGGCTCGACTATTGCGCGCCGATGAACCAGGAGCATGCCTTTGCGCTCGCAGCCGAGAAGCTGCTCGGCATCGAGGTGCCGAAGCGCGGCCAGTTGATCCGCGTGCTCTATTCCGAGATCGGCCGTATCATGTCGCACATCCTCAATGTGACGACGCAGGCCATGGACGTCGGTGCGCTTACACCGCCGCTTTGGGGCTTCATCGAGCGCGAAAAGCTGATGGTGTTCTACGAGCGCGCTTCCGGTTCGCGCATGCACGCAGCCTATTTCCGGCCGGGCGGCGTGCATCAGGATCTGCCGAAGCAGTTGATCGAAGACATCGGCAGGTGGATCGACCCATTCCTGAAGTCGATCGACGATCTCGACGCACTGCTTACTCCCAACCGCATCTTCAAGCAGCGCAACGCCGACATCGGCGTCGTCTCGCTGGCTGATGCCTGGGCCTGGGGCTTTTCGGGCGTGATGGTGCGTGGTTCGGGCGCTGCCTGGGACCTGCGCAAGTCGCAGCCCTATGAATGCTATTCCGAGCTGGAATTCGACATTCCGATCGGCAAGAACGGCGACTGCTACGATCGCTACCTCATCCGCATGGAAGAGATGCGCCAGTCGGCGCGCATCATGCGCCAGTGCGTCGATCTTCTGCTCGGCAAGGAGAGCACCGGCCCGGTTTCGAACATCGACGGGAAGGTGGTGCCGCCGAAGCGCGGCGAGATGAAGCGTTCGATGGAAGCACTCATCCACCACTTCAAGCTCTACACCGAAGGTTATCGTGTGCCGGCCGGCGAGGTCTATGCAGCCGTCGAAGCGCCGAAGGGCGAGTTCGGCGTCTACATGGTCTCCGACGGCACCAACAAGCCTTATCGCTGCAAGCTGCGCGCGCCTGGTTTCGCGCATCTGCAGGCCATGGATTTCCTGTGCCGCGGCCACATGCTGGCCGACGTCACCGCCATCCTCGGCTCCCTCGACATCGTGTTCGGAGAGGTTGACCGCTAAATGTCAGTCCGTCGTCTCGCAGATGCAAGCGTCCAGCCAGCTTCCTTTGCCTTCAACAAGGCGAATGCGGCGTCGGCAAAGAAGTGGATCGCCAAATATCCGAAGGGTCGCGAACAGTCGGCCATCATCCCGCTCCTGATGCTGGCGCAGGAACAGGAGGGCTGGGTCACCAAGGCTGCGATCGAGTCGATCTGCGAGATGCTGGGCATGCCCTACATCCGCGGGCTGGAAGTCGCGACCTTCTACACGCAGTACCAGTTGAAGCCGGTCGGTACCCGCGCCCATATCCAGGTGTGCGGCACCACGCCCTGCATGCTGCGCGGCTCTGAAGAACTGATGGATGTCTGCCGTTCCAAGATCCATCACGACCAGTTCCACACCAACGAAGCCGGTACGCTTTCGTGGGAAGAGGTCGAGTGCCTCGGCGCCTGCGTGAACGCGCCGATGGTCATGATCTTCAAGGATACCTATGAGGATCTGACGCCGGAGCGACTGGCGGAGATCATCGATGATTTCGAAGCCGGCAAGGGGCATTCGGTGCCGGTCGGTCCGCAGAATGGTCGTCATTTCTCGGCGCCGGTGAGCGGCTTCACTGCGTTGGCCGATGAGAAGGCGATCCTGAAGGCTACGCGCGACAAGGCGACCAAGGCCGCCGCGCGAACCACCAAAGAGCCGCCTGCCATTGCTGCCGAGCCGGCCAAGGTTGCGGTCGTGCCACCGTCCAATGCCGCGAAGCCGAAAACCAACGCCATCGAAACCAGCCCGGCTGTGAAGACGCCGTCCAAGGTCAAGGCTGCTCCGGCTGCCGAAAAGGCTGTCAGCGTCAAGGCGCCGAAGGCAACGGCCGCAGCCAAACCGGTTCCAGCTCCGGCTACCACCCCCGCCGCACCGAAGAAGGCGCCGGCGAAGAAGGAAGCCGCATCCGCTAAGCCGTCGCTCGACGACAAGAACCGGCCGAAGGGTATCTCCAAGCCGGCGGCTGTCGATGATCTCAAACTCATCTCCGGCGTCGGCCCCAAGATCGAAGCCACCCTGCATGAACTCGGTATCTTTACCTATGCCCAGGTGGCGTCGTGGAAGAAAGCCGAGCGTGAGTGGGTTGACGGCTATCTTTCCTTCCATGGCCGCATCGAGCGCGAGGACTGGGTGAAGCAGGCCAAGGCGCTCGCGAAGGGTGGAATCCAGGAATACATCCGCGTTTTCGGCAAGAAGCCGGTCTGAGGGACGAAAAATGCTTCAGGACAAGGACCGCATCTTCACCAATATCTACGGCCACTTCGACCAGTCGCTGGCCGGCGCCATGGCGCGCGGGCAGTGGGATGGCACCAAGGCCATCATCGACAAGGGCCGGGACTGGATCATCAACGAGATGAAAGCTTCCGGCCTGCGTGGTCGCGGCGGTGCCGGCTTCCCCACTGGTCTCAAGTGGTCGTTCATGCCCAAGCAGAGCGACGGCCGTCCGAGCTATCTTGTCGTCAATGCGGACGAATCCGAGCCGGGGACCTGCAAGGATCGCGATATCCTGCGCCACGATCCTCACACATTGGTTGAGGGTTGCCTGCTTGCCGGTTTTGCCATGGGGGCCGTTGCCGCCTACATCTATGTGCGTGGCGAGTTCATCCGTGAGCGCGAAGCTTTGCAGCGGGCCATTGACGAGGCCTATGAGGCCAAGCTGATCGGCAAGGGCAACAAGAACGGCTACGATTTCGACGTCTACGTCCATCACGGCGCCGGCGCGTATATCTGCGGCGAAGAAACCGCGCTGCTGGAAAGCCTCGAAGGCAAGAAGGGCCAGCCGCGCCTGAAGCCGCCATTCCCGGCCAATGTCGGTCTCTATGGCTGTCCGACCACGGTCAATAACGTCGAGTCGATCGCTGTCGCTCCGACTATTTTGCGCCGTGGCGCGGCCTGGTTCTCATCGATCGGCCGCCCGAACAATGTCGGCACCAAGCTGTTCATGCTGGTCGGCCACGTCAACACGCCTTGCACGGTGGAAGAGGCGATGGGCATCACCTTCCGTGAACTCGTCGAGAAGCACGGCGGCGGTGTACGCGGCGGCTGGGACAATCTGCTTGCCGTCATTCCAGGCGGCGCCTCGTGCCCGGTCATCAAGGGACCGGATATTCTCGACGCGCCCATGGATTTCGACGGCATGCGCGAGCTGAAGTCGTCCTTCGGTACAGCGGCTGTCATCATCATGGACAAGTCGACCGATATCGTGAAGGCGATCGCCCGGCTTTCCTACTTCTTCAAGCACGAGAGCTGCGGCCAGTGCACGCCGTGCCGCGAAGGCACCGGCTGGATGTGGCGCGTGATGGAACGGCTGGTACGGGGCGAAGCGCAGAAGCGCGAGATCGACATGCTGCTCGACGTCACGAAGCAGATCGAAGGTCACACGATCTGCGCGCTGGGCGACGCGGCGGCTTGGCCGATCCAAGGCCTGATCCGCAACTTCCGTCCCGAGATCGAGCGCCGTATCGACGAGTTTACCCGCAACGCACACCGGGCCGAACCAGTGCTGGTGGCGGCAGAGTAAGTAGAACCAAGAAGCGAAAGCCGGGGTAAACCCGGATTTCAAGGAAACGGCTGAAAGCAGGGCATCAGGAACGAAACGGCTTAGGAGCGAGCCAATGTCGATGTTTCCCATACCCGACGCAGTGCCTGACAGGAACGAATTCGAGAAGATGACCCAGGATCTGACCAGGATGATGCCGCAGGAGATGACCAATGCCGTCAACCTGTTCGCGCACCCGGTCGCCGGCGCCGCCGCGTTTTCCGCGCTTGGCTTCGGGCTGGCCAGCCACGCCTTCGGCGTCTGGGTCGGCGCGCTGACCGGCGCTGCCGAAATGTCGCAACGTCTGATGCAGCCGGTTCTGGATGACTTCCCAGGTTCCACGAAGAGCTTCGCCGGTCATGACGGGGCGTCGGCCGCCAAGGCTCCGGCGGCACGAGCGCGCGCTGCCACGACGAAACTCATTGCCGAGATGCAGTCCGCCACGGATAAAGTGAGCGAGCCGGCTGTCGAGACGATCGAAGAAGCTCAGGTCGCAGAAGCTGTCGCGATTGAGAAGCCGGCCACCGCCGTCGTGGCTGATCCAATGCCGGAAGACTTCAGCAAGCCGGCCACTCTCGAAAAGCCTGCGAATCCAGACGATCTGAAGGTGATCACCGGCGTCGGCCCGAAGCTCGAGAAGGTCCTCAACGATCTTGGCATCTGGAGCTACGCGCAGATCGCGGCGTGGACACCGGCGGAGGTTGCCTGGGTCGACGACTATCTCGGTTTCAAGGGCCGCGTCGAGCGTGATGGCTGGTTGAAACAAGCGGCGGCCCTGGCCGCCAATACGGGCAACTGAGCGAAGGAAAGGCGACGGCGATGCAGGTCCACGACACGCGCGATGTGTTCGCCGTTCGCAACGTATACGAAGCGGCTCAGGCCGCCAGGAGCAATTGATGGCAAAGCTCAAGGTCGACGGGAAAGAGATCGAGGTACCCGACCACTACACGCTGCTGCAGGCGGCGGAAGCGGCGGGCGCGGAAGTGCCGCGTTTCTGCTTCCACGAGCGGCTGTCGATCGCCGGCAATTGCCGCATGTGTCTGGTCGAAGTGAAGGGCGGACCGCCCAAGCCGCAGGCTTCCTGCGCCATGGGCGTGCGCGATCTGCGTCCGGGCCCGAACGGCGAGCCGCCGGAAATGCTGACCAATTCGCCTATGGTCAAGAAGGCGCGCGAAGGCGTGATGGAGTTCCTGCTCATCAACCATCCGCTCGATTGCCCGATCTGCGATCAGGGCGGCGAGTGCGACCTGCAGGACCAGGCGATGGCCTTCGGCGTCGATTCCTCGCGCTTCCACGAGAACAAGCGTGCGGTCGAAGACAAGTATATCGGTCCGCTGGTGAAGACGGTGATGAACCGTTGCATCCACTGCACGCGTTGCGTCCGCTTCACCACCGAAGTCGCCGGTATCTCCGAACTCGGCCTGATCGGCCGTGGCGAAGACGCCGAGATCACCACCTATCTCGAACAGGCGATGACGTCGGAACTGCAGGGCAATGTGGTCGATCTGTGCCCGGTTGGCGCGCTGACCTCGAAACCTTTCGCTTTCACGGCGCGTCCGTGGGAACTGACCAAGACGGAATCGATCGACGTCATGGACGCGGTCGGCTCGGCGATCCGCGTCGACTCCAGAGGCCGCGAAGTCATGCGCATCCTGCCGCGCGTGAATGAGGCGGTGAACGAGGAGTGGATCTCCGACAAGACCCGCTACATCTGGGATGGCCTGCGCACGCAGCGCCTCGACCGGCCGTATGTACGCAAGAACGGCAAGCTGGCTCCGGCCACATGGGCCGAAGCCTTCGAAGCCGTGAAGGGCGCAGTCGCCCAGGCGGCACCTGAGAAGATCGGTGCCATCGCCGGCGATCTCGCTGCCGTCGAGGAAATGTATGCGCTGAAGCTGCTCACGCAGTCACTCGGCTCGGCCAGCATCGACTGCCGTCAGGATGGCGCAGCACTCGATCCATCATTCGGCCGCGCCAGCTATATCTTCAATCCGACCATCGAAGGCATCGAACAGGTTGATGCCGTGCTGATCGTCGGCGCCAATCCGCGCTTCGAGGCATCGGTGCTCAACGCCCGTATCCGCAAGCGCTGGCGCGTCGGTGATCTGCCGGTCGCCGTCATCGGCGAAGTGGGCGACACCCGTTACGACTATGAGACGCTCGGCGCCGGCCCCGACACGCTGAAGGATCTCGCGGACGGGAATGGAAAATTCTTCCAGACACTGACGAAGGCCGAACATCCGCTCATCATCGTTGGCCAGGGCGCGCTGTCGCGTGCGGACGGCGCTGCGGTGCTCGGCCTTGTCGCCAAGCTTGCTCAGGCGGTTGGCGCGGTGAAGGACGGTTGGAACGGCTTCGCGGTATTGCATACCGCGGCTGCCCGTGTCGGCGGCCTCGACATCGGCTTCGTGCCGGGTGAGGGCGGCAAGGACACTGCCGGTATCCTGAGCGACAGCGAAGTGCTGTTCCTGCTCGGTGCCGACGAACTCGACATGACCAAGGCTTCCGGCTTCGTCGTCTATATCGGTACGCATGGCGATGCCGGTGCGCACCGCGCCGACGTCATCCTGCCGGCTGCTGCCTACACTGAAAAGTCGGGCACCTATGTCAACACCGAGGGCCGCGTGCAGCAGACCAACCGTGCCGGCTTCGCGCCTGGCGATGCCCGCGAAGATTGGGCGATCCTGCGTGCGCTGTCGGATGTGCTGGGCAAGAAGCTGCCCTTCGATTCACTGGCGCAACTGCGGCAGAAGCTCTATGGCGAGCACCCGCATCTTGCCCGTATCGACCAGATCGCTGCCGGCGATGCCGGTGACGTCGCCAGGGCAGCGAAGCTTGCTGGGCGCCTCACCAAGGCTGCCTTCACCTCGGCGGTGGTGGATTTCTATATGACGAACCCGATTGCGCGCGCTTCCGCGGTGATGGCCGAATGTTCGGCGCTCGCGAAGAACGGCTTCAGGCAGGCAGCGGAATAAACCATGGACAGCTTCTTTTCCTTTTACGTGCTGCCAGCGCTGATCATACTGCTGAAGTCGTTCGCGCTGATCGTACCGCTGCTCGTCATCATCGCTTTTCTGCTCTATGCCGACCGCAAGGTCTGGGCGGCAGTGCAATTGCGGCGCGGCCCGAACGTGGTTGGTCCCTTCGGCCTGCTGCAATCCTTCGCCGATCTGCTGAAATTCGTTTTCAAGGAGCCGGTCATTCCATCCGGCGCCAACAAGGGTGTGTTCCTGCTCGCTCCGCTGGTTTCTGCCGTGCTGGCGATCTCGGCCTGGGCCGTCATCCCGGTCAACGCCGGCTGGGCCATCGCCAACATCAATGTCGGCATCCTCTATGTCTTCGCCATCTCTTCGCTGGAGGTCTATGGCGTGATCATGGGCGGCTGGGCGTCGAACTCGAAATATCCGTTCCTTGGCGCGCTGCGCTCCGCAGCGCAGATGGTGTCCTATGAGGTCTCGATCGGCTTCGTCATCGTCACCGTGCTGCTTTGCGTCGGTTCGCTGAACCTCACCGACATCGTGCTGTCGCAGCAGGACGGCCTGGGTACCAAGCTCGGTATGCCCAACACGTTCCTCGACTGGCACTGGCTCAGCCTGTTCCCGATGTTCATCATCTTCTTCATCTCGGCACTGGCCGAGACGAACAGGCCTCCCTTCGATCTGGTCGAAGCCGAATCCGAGCTCGTCGCCGGTCACATGGTCGAATATTCGTCGACGCCGTTCCTGCTGTTCTTCCTCGGGGAATATGTGGCGATCGTGCTGATGTGCGCGCTCTGCACCATCCTGTTCCTCGGTGGATGGCTGCCGCCGTTCGACTTCGCACCCTTTACCTGGGTGCCGGGTGTGATCTGGTTCGTGCTCAAGGTCTGCCTGGTCTTCTTCTTCTTCTCCATAGTGAAGGCATTTGTGCCGCGTTACCGCTATGACCAGCTGATGCGGCTGGGCTGGAAGGTGTTCCTGCCGATCTCGCTGTTCATGGTCGTTGCGACCGCGGCATTCCTCAAGATTACGGGATGGGCATGATGGGCGCTCTCGCTCAAGCCGCCAAGGCGTTGCTGCTGAAGGACTTCGTAGGTGCTTTCTTCCTTTCGATGCGGCAGTTCTTCGCGCCGAAGGAGACGATCAACTATCCCTACGAGAAGGGGCCGCTCAGCCCGCGCTTCCGCGGCGAACATGCGTTGCGCCGTTATCCGAATGGCGAGGAGCGCTGCATTGCCTGCAAGCTGTGCGAAGCGATCTGTCCGGCGCAGGCTATCACCATCGAGGCCGGCCCGCGCCGCAACGACGGCACTCGCCGCACCGTGCGTTACGACATTGACATGGTGAAATGCATCTATTGCGGCTTCTGCCAGGAAGCGTGCCCGGTGGACGCCATCGTCGAAGGTCCGAATTTCGAATTCGCGACGGAGACGCGCGAAGAACTCTACTACGACAAGGACAAGCTGCTTGCCAACGGCGACCGTTGGGAACGCGAGCTGGCGCGCAACATCGCTTTGGATGCGCCTTATCGTTGAGTTTTGAAAAGTGGACGCGCCGCAACGGCTCGTCTAAGGACAACGCGGTTTCGCGACCGGAGGCGGGGCGAAATCGAACGGAATGGGGCAGGGCGTCAGCCAGGCCCAATTGGAACCCGGGGGAACCCCTATGCTGAACGGACTAGAGGCGGCTTTCTTCTACCTCTTCGCCTTTATCGCTGTGGCGTCGGCCTTCATGGTCATCTCGTCACGCAATCCCGTGCATTCGGTGCTTTTCCTCATCCTGACCTTCTTCAATGCGGCCGGATTGTTCCTGCTTACCGGTGCCGAGTTCCTGGCGATGATCCTGCTGGTCGTCTATGTCGGCGCGGTCATGGTGCTGTTCCTGTTCGTTGTGATGATGCTTGATGTCGACTTTGCGGAGCTGAAGAGCGGCGCTCTGCAATATGCGCCGATCGGTGCACTGGTCGGGCTGATCCTGGCTGCCGAGCTGATCATCGTGCTGGGCGGCTATACCTTTGCGCCACAGCTCGCCACGACGGTGGCTCAGAAGACGCCTGACATCGCCACCCGCACCAATACGGCGGCGCTCGGGGACATCCTCTATACGGACTATCTCTATTACTTCCAGATCGCGGGCCTTGTGTTGTTGGTCGCCATGATCGGCGCGATCGTGCTGACGCTGCGGCACAAGCCGGGCGTCAAGCGCCAGTCGATTGCCGAGCAGGTTGGCCGTACGCCGGCGACGGCCATCGAAATCAAGAAAGTCGAGACGGGGAAGGGCATCTGAGATGACCGTCGGCATCGCACATTACCTCACGCTTTCGGCGATCCTGTTCACGCTCGGCGTGTTCGGCATCTTCCTGAACCGCAAGAACGTCATCGTCATCCTGATGTCGGTGGAACTGATCCTGCTTGCGGTGAACATCAATTTCGTCGCCTTCTCGGCGGCGCTGGGCGATCTCGTCGGCCAGGTCTTCGCGCTGTTCGTATTGACGGTGGCGGCGGCTGAAGCGGCGATCGGTCTTGCCATCCTGGTCGTCTTCTTCCGCAACCGCGGTTCGATCGCGGTCGAAGACGTGAACATGATGAAGGGTTGAGCGAAGTTATCATGTATCAGGCAATCGTCTTTCTCCCTCTCATCGGCTTCCTGATCGTCGGGTTGTTCGGCAATTCGCTGGGCGCCAAGGCATCAGAATACATCACCTCGGGTTTCCTGGTGATTGCGGCGGCCCTGTCCTGGGTGGCCTTCTTCACGGTCGCGCTTGGCTCCGGTGAAGCCTTCACAGTGCCGGTTTTGCGCTGGATTCAGTCGGGCGCAGTCGATGCCTCATGGGCGCTGCGCATCGACACACTGACCGCCGTCATGCTGGTGGTGGTGAACACCGTCTCGGCCTTGGTGCACATCTACTCGATCGGCTATATGCACCACGATCCCAACCGGCCGCGTTTCTTCGCCTACCTCTCGCTGTTCACCTTCGCCATGCTGATGCTGGTGACATCGGACAACCTGATCCAGATGTTCTTCGGCTGGGAAGGCGTCGGTCTGGCGTCCTACCTGCTGATCGGTTTCTGGTACAAGAAACCATCGGCCAACGCCGCCGCCATCAAGGCGTTCGTCGTCAACCGTGTCGGCGACTTCGGCTTCGCCCTCGGCATTTTCGGCGTTTACATGCTGTTCGGCTCGGTCAACCTGTCGACGATCTTCGCCAATGCGGCTTCCTTCGCGCCGGCCGGCCATGATGCCGCCGCCACGGCGACCGCACATGGAGAGACCGTGCTGACCTTCCTCGGCTATGCCCTGGACAACGGGGCTGCGCTCACGGTCGTCTGCCTGCTCCTGTTCATGGGTGCCATGGGCAAGTCGGCGCAGGTGCCGCTGCACACCTGGTTGCCGGACGCCATGGAAGGTCCGACGCCGGTTTCGGCCCTGATCCACGCCGCGACCATGGTAACCGCGGGCGTGTTCATGCTGGCGCGCCTGTCGCCGCTGTTCGAGCTGTCGCATACGGCACTGACCGTGGTGACCTTCATCGGCGCCATCACCGCCTTCTTCGCGGCCACCGTCGGTCTGGTCCAGAACGACATCAAGCGGGTGATCGCTTATTCGACCTGCTCGCAGCTCGGCTACATGTTCGTGGCACTCGGCGTTGGCGCTTACGGCGCGGCGATCTTCCACCTGTTCACGCACGCCTTCTTCAAGGCGCTGCTGTTCCTGGGCTCGGGTTCGGTCATCCATGCGATGTCGGACGAGCAGGACATGCGTAACATGGGCGGTATCCGCAAGCTGATCCCCACCACTTACTGGATGATGGTGATCGGCACGCTGGCGCTGACCGGCGTCGGCATCCCCGCAACGGTCATCGGTACCGCGGGCTTCTTCTCGAAGGACGCCATCATCGAAAGCGCTTTCGTCGGCCACAACTCGGTTGCGATCTTCGCTTTCACGCTGCTGGTCATCGCCGCCTGCTTCACCTCGTTCTATTCCTGGCGCCTGATCTTCATGACCTTCCATGGCAAGCCGCGCGCCAGCCACGACGTGATGCACCATGTGCATGAATCGCCGCCGGTGATGCTGGTGCCGTTGTTCATCCTGGCCGTCGGCGCGATCGCTGCGGGTTTCCTGTTCCATGATTACTTCATTGGCGAAGCCTATGCCGAATTCTGGAAGGGCTCGCTGTTCACGCTGCCGGACAACCACATCCTGCACGACATGCATGGTGTGCCTATGTGGGTGAAGCTGGCGCCGTTCGTCGCCATGGTGGTCGGCTTCCTGGTTTCGTGGAAGTTCTACATCTCCTCGCCGCAGATCCCGGTGACGCTGGCTCAACGCCATCGCGGGCTCTACGCCTTCCTGCTCAACAAGTGGTACTTCGACGAGTTGTACGACTTCCTGTTCGTACGGCCCGCCAAGCGGCTCGGTTACTTCCTATGGAAGAAGGGCGACGGTGCCGTCATCGACGGGATCGGACCTGATGGCGTTTCGGCCCGCGTGGTCGACGTCACCAATCGGGTCGTGAAGCTGCAGACCGGCTATCTCTATCACTATGCCTTCGCCATGCTGATCGGTGTGGCGGCACTCGTCACCTGGATGATGCTCTGATGACCGACTGGCCAATTCTCTCCACGGTCACCTTCCTGCCGCTCGTCGGCGCGTTGCTGATCCTGTTCATTCGCGACGACAGCGATGCAGGACGCCGCAATGTGCGCGCGATCGCGCTGTGGACGACCATCATCACCTTTTTGGTGTCGCTGCCGATCTGGATTGACTTCGACAATGCCAATCCCGGCTTCCAGTTCGTGGAAAAGACGTCCTGGCTGGACAGCGGCATTTCCTACCATATGGGCGTGGACGGCATCTCGATGCTGTTCGTCATCCTGACGACCTTCCTGATGCCGCTCTGCATCCTGGCCTCGTGGGGCTCGGTGGAAAAGCGCGTCAAGGAATACATGATTGCGTTCCTGATCCTGGAAACGCTGATGATCGGCGTTTTCTGCGCGCTCGACATCGTGCTTTTCTACGTCTTCTTCGAAGCTGGCCTGATCCCGATGTTCATCATCATCGGTGTCTGGGGCGGCAAGCGGCGCGTCTACGCTTCGTTCAAGTTCTTCCTCTATACGCTGCTCGGCTCGGTGCTGATGCTGCTGGCCATCATGGCGATGTTCTGGCAGGCCGGCACCACCGACATCCCGACGCTGCTGGCGCACGACTTCCCGGCCAACATGCAGACGTGGCTGTGGCTGGCCTTCTTCGCATCTTTCGCGGTGAAGATGCCGATGTGGCCGGTGCACACCTGGTTGCCGGACGCTCACGTCGAGGCACCGACCGCCGGTTCGGTCATCCTGGCCGGTATCCTCCTGAAGATGGGCGGTTACGGCTTCCTGCGATTCTCGCTACCGATGTTCCCGCTGGCTTCTGAATTCTTCGCCCCGATGGTGTTCACGCTTTCGGTGGTGGCCATCATCTACACCTCGCTGGTGGCGCTGATGCAGGAGGATATCAAGAAGCTGATCGCCTATTCGTCGGTCGCCCATATGGGCTTCGTCACCATGGGCATCTTCACGATAAACCAGGAAGGCGTGCAGGGCGCGATATTCCAGATGCTCAGCCACGGCCTGGTGTCGGGTGCGCTGTTCCTGTGCGTTGGCGTCATCTACGATCGCCTGCACACCCGCGAGATCGCGGCCTATGGCGGCCTCGTCAACAACATGCCGAAATACGCCACGGTGTTCCTCATTTTCACCATGGCCAATGTCGGCCTGCCGGGCACCAGTGGTTTCGTCGGCGAGTTCCTGACGATGCTCGGCGCGTTCAAGGTCAACACCTGGGTGGCGTTCTTTGCAGCCACCGGCGTCATCCTGTCGGCTGCGTACGCATTGTGGCTCTATCGCCGCGTCATCTTCGGGGCGCTGACCAAGGATAGCCTGAAAGGCATGCTGGACCTATCGCTGCGCGAGAAGGTGGTGATCTACCCGCTGGTGGTCCTGGTCATCTTCTTCGGCGTCTATCCGGCGCCGGTGTTCGACGCTACGGCCGCTTCGGTCAAATCACTCGTCACCAACGTCACCGCATCCATCGGCTCCGCGCAGACCGCGGCGGCGCACTGAGTAGAGCATCATGACCACGGATCTTATCTCCAGCCTTTCGCTCACCACGCCGGAGCTGATCATCGCCATTGGCGCGCTGGTCCTGCTGATGGTTGGTGCCTATTCGCGCGAAGCTTCGAGCGGAGCCATTACCGGGCTTGCGGTTGCGATCCTGATCGTAGCGGGCGGCTGGATGCTGTTCGTCTCGGGGGAGGGCAATGCGTTCGGCGGCGCCTTCGTCCAGGATGCGTTCGCCCGCTTCATGAAGTTGCTGTCTTTGGTCGGCTCGGCGGTCACGCTGATCATGTCGGTGCGCTTCGCCAAGGCTGAGCGTTTCGACAAGTTCGAGTATCCCGTCCTGATCCTGCTCTGCACGCTTGGCATGATGCTGATGATCTCGGCGGACGGCATGATCGCGCTTTATCTCGGCCTGGAACTGCAATCGCTGGCGATTTATGTTCTGGCCGCCATCAACCGCGACAATGTCCGTTCGACGGAGGCAGGCCTGAAGTATTTCGTGCTCGGTGCGCTGTCGTCCGGCATGCTGCTCTACGGTATCAGCCTGGTATACGGCTACACCGGCAACGTCTCCTTCGACGCGATCGCTTCGTCGCTCGGGCAAGGCGAGCGTCAGCTCGGCTTGGTGTTCGGCCTGGTCTTCGTGCTGGCTGGTCTTGCCTTCAAGATCTCCGCCGTACCGTTCCATATGTGGACGCCTGACGTTTACGAAGGCGCGCCCACCCCGATCACGGCTTTCCTGGCTGCCGCGCCGAAGATGGCGGCGATGGCACTCATCGTGCGCGTTACCATGGGTGCCTTCGAGCCGATCGCCAAGGACTGGCAGCAGATCATCGTCTTCATCTCGATCGCCTCGATGGCGCTGGGTGCCTTCGCTGCGATTGGCCAGACCAATATCAAGCGCCTGATGGCTTATTCCTCGATCGGCCACATGGGCTATGCGTTGGTCGGTCTCGCCGCCAATTCGGAAGCCGGCGTACGCGGCGTCGTCATCTACATGCTGATCTACCTGGTGATGACGCTCGGCACATTCGCGTTCATCCTCGCCATGCGCCGCAACAACGAGAACGTCGAAAAGATCAGCGATCTGGCCGGGCTCTCTTCGACCAATCCGATGATGGCCACCATCCTCACGATCCTGATGTTTTCGCTGGCCGGCATTCCGCCGCTCGCGGGCTTCTGGGGAAAGTGGTACGTGTTCCTCGCCGCCATCAACGCCAATCTCTACGCGCTGGCGATCATCGGTGTGCTGGCTTCGGTGGTGGGCGCGTTCTATTATTTGCGCATCATCAAGATCATGTGGTTCGATGAACCCGTTGGCGCTTTCCAGCCCATGGCCGGTGAACTGCGGCTGGTGCTCGGCGTTTCCGGAGCCTTCGTGCTGTTCTATGTGCTGATCGGTGGTCCGATCAGTACATATGCGCAAGCTGCGGCAAAGACGTTCTTTTGATGGGCTTCACGCTGGCGCCGACTGCGGCTTCCCAGGGCTTTCGCCTCGAAGCGCATGATAGCGTCGGTTCCACCAACGCGCTGGCGCTTGAACGTGCTCGCGCTGGCGATGCCGGCAAGCTCTGGGTCGTTTCCAAGAAGCAGGAGAGCGGACGCGGGCGACGCGGCCGTGTCTGGGCGACGCCTGAGGGCAATCTTGCCGCCACGCTGCTCGTTGTCACCGAAGGCGAGTTGCGTATGGCCGCCACACTCGGCTTCGTGGCCGGGCTTGCGCTGGCAGACGCGCTCGACGCGGTGGTTCCTAAGGGGCGAATTTCAGTCGCGCTTGACGGCGCTTCTGCCGGTCGCAACCGCTTCGAGTTGAAATGGCCGAACGACGTGCTGGCGTCTGGCGCCAAGCTGGCGGGCATTCTGCTGGAATCGACATTGCTCGACGGCAACCGGTTTGCCGTTGCCGTGGGCATCGGCGTCAATGTCGTGGCGCACCCGGAAGACCTGCCGTACCCTGCAACATCGCTGAAAGCACTCGGAGCTACTTGCGATGCGGAGACATTGTTCCTCGCGCTGTCCGATGCCTGGAGCGAAAACGCGCGACTATGGGCTGACGGGCGGGGGCTGACGGCGATCCGCCAGCGCTGGCTCGAGCGGGCAGCAGGGCTTGGCGGAGAGGTTGCGGTCAGGATCGATGGCGATGTGGTGCGTGGCGTCTTCGAGACCATTGACGAAGACTGTCGTTTTGTGATCCGCGAAAGCGGAGGGCGCATGATAACGGTTGCCGCCGGCGACGTGCATTTCGGCGCGGTGGCTTCAGCCGGAGCGCAATAAGCTTCCAGGGCGCGGATTGCGCATGCTGGACGAAAGGAGAGACTGGATGGCGAAAGCGGATAACGCCGAACTCGTATTCGTGCCGCTGGGCGGCGTCGGCGAAATCGGCATGAACTTCGCCCTCTATGGCTACGGTCCGGCCAACAACCGTGAGTGGATCGTTATCGACGTCGGCGTGACGTTTCCGGATCCTGCTCATCCGGGCGTCGACCTGATCCTTCCGGATACGCGTTTCATCGAGGACAAGCTCGCCAACCTGCGCGGCATCGTCATCACCCACGCGCATGAGGATCATTATGGCGCGCTGCACGACATCTGGCCGAAGCTGAAAGCACCAGTGTGGATGACACCATTCGGCGCCGGTCTTCTGGAGGCCAAGCGCCAGGGTGAGGTTGATGCGCCGAAGATCCCGGTGACGATCTACCGGGCAGGCGAGAAATTCATCGTCGGTTCGTTCGAGATCGAGGCGATCCCGGTCGCGCATTCGATCCCCGAGCCGATGTCGCTGGCGATCACGACGCCTGTCGGCACAGTGATCCATACCGGAGACTGGAAGATCGATCCGGCACCCTCGATTGGTCCGAAGACCGATGAAGCGCGGTTCCGTGCCTATGGCGACAAGGGCGTGCTTGCGCTGGTGTGCGATTCCACCAACGCTTTGAGAGACGGGGATTCGCCTTCCGAGCAGGAAGTGGGCGCAAGCCTGAAAAAACTGATCGAAGAGGCAAAGGGCCGTGTCGCCATTTCCACCTTTTCGTCCAATGTCGGGCGCGTGGTGGCCATTGCGCGCGCGGCGCGTGATGCCGGTCGCCAGGTTCTGGTTCTCGGCCGCTCGCTGAAGCGCGTGATCGATGTGTCCAGTGAGCTCGGCTACATGGACGGATTGCCGGAGTTCATCGCGGAGGAAGACTACGGCTTCATTCCGCGTGAGAACCTCGTCATCATCTGCACGGGCAGCCAGGGCGAGCCGCTGGCCGCTCTTGCCAAGCTGGCGCGTGACGAGATGAAATCGGTGGCGCTGACTGCCGGCGATACTGTCATCTTCTCGTCGCGCACCATTCCCGGCAATGAGAAGGCGATCCTTGAGATCAAGAACCGCCTGATCGATCTCGGCATGAAGATCATCGAGGACGGGGATGCGCTGGTGCATGTGTCCGGCCATCCGCGCCGCAGCGAATTGAAACGCATGTATGAATGGGTTCGGCCCGAAATCGGTGTGCCGGTGCATGGCGAGGCCGCGCATCTGGTGGCACAGGGATCGCTGATGTCGATGTCGGGCATTCGCCAGGTCGCACAGGTGCGTGATGGCGACATGCTCAAGCTCTATCCAGGGGCTGCAGAAATCATCGACCAGGTGCCGTATGGCCGCGTCTACAAGGACGGCAAACTGGTTGGCACGGATGAAGCGATGGGCATTCGCGAGCGGCGTAAGCTGTCTTTTGCCGGCCATGTCGCGGTCAACGTCGTGCTTGACGACAAGTATGAACTCGCGGGCGATCCCGATCTCGTTGCCATCGGGGTGGCTGAGGCCGATGCTGCCGGCGAGCTTTTGGAAGACATCATGCTGGACGCTGCGGTCGGTGCGGTGGACTCCATTCCCCGTCAGCGCCGGAAGGATCTCGATCTGGTCCAGGAGTCCGTGCGCCGCGCCGTGCGCGCTGCCGCCAACGAGACCTGGGGCAAGAAGCCGCTGGTGACGGTGTTTGTGACGAGGTGAAAAGGGGAGTAGGCAACAATCATCGATGATGACGGTTGCCTGCTGAGCCAGGCGGCTTTTGCTTTGCTACCGCCGGCTGCTTTGGAGTTTCCATGCTCGGACGATTGAATCATGTAGCGATTGCCGTGCCCGATCTGGCCGCGGCGAGCGTTGTCTATCGCGACACGCTGGGTGCTAAAGTAGCCATGCCGCAGGCGCTGCCGGAGCATGGCGTGACCGTGGTATTCATCGACCTCGGCAACACCAAGGTCGAATTGCTGGAGCCGCTCGGTGAGAATTCGCCGATCGCTGCCTTCCTGGAAAAGAATCCATCCGGCGGCATGCATCATGTCTGTTATGAGGTGGATGATATCCTCGCCGCGCGTGATCGGCTGAAGGCGAGCGGCGCGCGGGTGCTCGGCGACGGCAATCCGAAGATCGGCGCGCATGGCAAGCCAGTGCTCTTCCTGCATCCCAAGGATTTTGCCGGTACGCTGGTGGAGCTTGAACAGGCATGACCGGAGGAACCATCACCCCCTGGGACTGGATCTCGATGGTCGCGGTCTATTTCGTGGTGTGGTGGATCACGCTGTTCGCTATTTTGCCGTTCAGCTTCCGCAGGCAGGATGAACAAAGTGAGGTTCTGCTGGGCACCAATGCCAGCGCACCTAAAAAGCCGCGCTTTCTTTATATTATCGTTTGGACCTCGATTTGGGCCTTCATCGTGCTCGGTGTCTATTACGGCATTACCCAGGGACTGGGTTGGACGGTTGACGATATCCCGCAAATCCTGCCGAAATTCGACTGAAGCGAAGGCTTAGCGACTTTGGATCTCGCTTCGGCTCCGTTTTGGTTGCAGTGCAGCATGGAAGCGTTACCAATAATTTTTTGACGGACGTGACGGCTCGCGAATAGGCTCCCAAGTTACGCGAAATGACACCGCTGTGACAGCAGCGTGACACTGCCCTCCTTGAAATGAACACCCGGCAGACGAGCAAGAATGTCGCTGCAATCCGCGAAAAAAGCTGAGAAAAAATGGAAGGAAATGTCGAGTTTCGTAGCCGGCAAGATCGTGTGCAGGTGGTGAGCCGGCTTTATCTTTGATCTGAGTAGAGAACAGCAATCCACTGATTGCACAAAAAAAATGCAAGGCGCGAAGCCTTGCAATTTAAACGCGTCCGATCTGCTTTCCGTTTCCGGCGGCTGCGAGTTACCGCGCCTAGATCGCATCCTCCCAAGACTTTGACCGCGCAGGAGAACAGGTCTTTAACCCATCCTCTCGGTTATGTTGTCACAGTAGAACAGCGCGCATGAAAATGTCACGTTAAATTTTACGTCTAAACGTACTTTCCTGTGCTGCATTGCACAATAAAACGGCTTGGCTTGCTTAAGGAAAGTACAGCTTTTGTCGGTGCGCACTCGCCATGGTGGCGCGGGTTTCCATTCCGCCTTGAAATGGCTATGAAGCCCTTGCATTGAAGCCTGCTAAGCGCCGATTCCGGCGCGGCCTTCCTCATTTACGGACCAGCCCATGCGTTTGTCGCGCTACTTCCTGCCTATCCTGAAAGAGAACCCCCGCGAGGCCGAGATCGTCTCGCATCGCCTGATGCTGCGAGCCGGCATGATCCGCCAGCAGGGACAAGGTTCCTTTACGATGCTGCCACTCGGCAAGCGTGTGCTGGACAAGGTCTGCGCCATCATCCGGGAGGAACAGAACCGCGCCGGAGCCTTGGAAATCCTGATGCCGACCATCCAGTCGGCAGAGCTGTGGCGCGAAAGCGGCCGCTATGACGCCTACGGCAAGGAAATGCTGCGCATCAAGGACCGGCAGGACCGCGAACTGCTCTACGGCCCGACCAACGAGGAGATGGTGACGGAAATCTTCCGTTCCTACGTCAAATCCTACAAGGATCTGCCACTCAACCTCTATCACATCCAGTGGAAGTTCCGTGACGAGGTGCGTCCACGCTTTGGCGTTATGCGCGGCCGCGAGTTCTTGATGAAGGACGCCTATACGTTCGACCTCAACTATGAGGGCGCCAAGGCTGCCTATTTCCGCATGTTCGTGTCTTACCTGCGTACCTTCACCCGTATGGGCCTGAAGGCGATTCCGATGCGCGCCGATACCGGTCCGATCGGCGGCGATCTCTCGCACGAATTCATCATCCTGGCCGAGACAGGCGAGAGCCAGGTGTTCTGCCACAAGGATTTCCTGTCGCTGCCGGTACCCGGCGAGAACGTCAATTATGACAATGACGCCGAAATCGCCGGCATCGTGCAGGAATGGACGTCGCCCTATGCGGCGACTGACGAAATGCACGACGAGGCTGCTTGGGACAAGATCGCCGATGGCGAGCGTCTCTCCGCGCGCGGCATTGAAGTTGGCCACATCTTCCATTTCGGTGACAAGTATTCCAAGCCGATGGGCGCCAAGGTGCAAGGCCCCGACGGCAAGGAGCACAATGTTTCGATGGGCTCCTATGGCATCGGCCCGACGCGCCTGATCGCTGCGATTATCGAGGCCAGCCATGATGACGCCGGCATCATCTGGCCGGAGAGCGTTGCCCCCTTCGACATCGCGCTGATCAACATGAAAGCGGGGGATGCCGACTGCGACCGGACCTGCGAAGAGCTCTATGCGGCACTGACAGCTGCCGGCAAGGACGTGCTCTACGACGATACTGATCAGCGCCCCGGCGGCAAGTTCGCCACCGCTGACCTGATCGGTCTGCCCTGGCAACTCATCGTGGGCCCACGCGGCGTTGCCGCCGGCGAGGTGGAAATCAAGAACCGCAAGAGTGGTGAGCGCGAAACGCTGCCGCTGGCAACTGCTCTCCAGCGCCTAGGTGCTGCTGCATGAGCCAGACGGCGGCAGCCAAACCTGCTGGGGCAGGTCCTTTCTCCGGTTTCGAGCGTATGGTGGCGTGGCGCTATCTGCGCTCCCGCCGCAAGGAAACAGTGATCTCCGTCATCGCCTCGATCTCCTTCCTCGGCATCATGCTGGGCGTGGCGACGCTGATCGTCGTGATGGCCGTTATGAATGGCTTTCGGGCCGAACTGCTGTCGCGCATCCTCGGCATCAACGGCCACCTCATCGTCACGCCGGTCGATATGCCGCTTGAGGACTATGCCGAGCTTGCCACGCGCATCAATGGTGTTCCCGGCGTCAAATACGCCATTCCATTGGTGGAAGGGCAGGTGCTGGCGCAGGGCAATGTCGGTTCCGGTGGCGGAGCGCTGGTGCGCGGCATCCGTGGCGAAGACCTCGGCAAGATCACTTTGGTCGCCAACAACATCAAACAGGGATCGATCGTCGGTTTCGACACCGCCGGCGGCGTCGCCATCGGCCGTCGCATGGCCGAGAATCTCGGTCTGGTACTTGGCGACACCATCACGTTGATCTCGCCTGACGGCGATGTCAGCCCGCTGGGCACGACGCCGCGCCTGAAAGGCTATCCGGTGACGGCGATCTTCGAGGTCGGCATGTCGGAGTACGACACTTCGATCGTCTACATGCCGTTCTCCGAAGCGCAGATGTATTTCAATTCGGAAGGCAAGGCGCAGAGCCTCGAGGTCTATCTCGACAATCCCGACAATGTCGAAGCGATCAAGCCCAAGGTAGAAGAGGCGGCGCAGCGGCAGATCTACCTGACCGACTGGCGCCAGCGCAACCAGACCTTCTTCTCGGCACTGCAGGTCGAGCGCAATGTCATGTTCATGATCCTGACGCTGATCGTGCTCGTGGCTGCCCTCAACATCATTTCTGGTCTCGTCATGCTGGTGAAGGACAAGGGACACGACATCGCGATCCTGCGCACCATGGGGGCGACGCGCGGCGCGGTCCTGCGCATCTTCCTGATGACTGGAGCCGCGATCGGCGTGGTGGGCACCATCGCCGGCGTGCTGCTCGGTGTTCTCATCTGTCTCAATGTCGAACGCATCCGTGAGTTCTTCTCATGGCTGTCGGGCACCGTGCTGTTCAACCCGGAGCTCTATTTCCTCAGCCAGCTGCCCGCAAAGATGGATGCCGGCGAGACGTTCTCCGTCATCGCGATGGCACTCGTCCTCTCCTTTATCGCAACGTTGTTCCCAGCCTGGCGGGCGGCGCGGCTCGATCCCGTCGAAGCGCTGAGGTATGAATGATGGCTGAGCCGGTATTGGAACTGAAAAGCGTCGAACGGCACTATGTGCAGGGACCGCGCAAGCTCACCATCCTGAACGGCGCCGACTTCACGTTGCAGCGCGGGGAAATGGTGGCGATGGTGGCTCCGTCGGGTACGGGCAAGTCGACGCTCCTGCACACTGCGGGCCTGCTGGAAAGGCCTGACGGTGGCGATGTCATTCTGTCGGGCAGGGCTTGTGGACGGTTGTCGGACGACGAGCGCACGGCGATCCGCCGCAACGACATCGGCTTCGTCTACCAGTTTCATCACTTGCTGCCGGAATTCTCGGCGCTTGAAAACATCATGATGCCGCAGCTGATCCGCGGCCTGTCGAAACCGGAAGCTTCCAAACGCGCGGCTCAACTGCTGGACTACATGCAGATCGGCAAGCGTGCTCAGCATCGACCGGCGGAACTGTCCGGTGGCGAGCAGCAGCGCGTCGCGATCGCACGCGCCGTGGCCAATGCCCCGTTGGTTCTTCTGGCCGATGAGCCGACAGGCAATCTCGATCCGGCGACGGCGTCCTATGTCTTCGATGCGCTGGAGGCGTTGGTCAGGCAGTCCGGGTTGGCCGCCATGATCGCCACGCACAACCACGAACTCGCCGCACGCATGGATCGCCGCGTGACGCTGGCCGAGGGCAAGGTCGTACCGCTGTAGGGAAGGCCGTTTCCATGGGTTCTTGTGGCATCGCTCCGACAGGCCTGATCGCTCCCAGGGTATCTGCTACATGAGCCAGACCACGGCGCCCAAGCCGGCAGGTGCTGGTCCTTTCTCTGGTTTCGAGCGCATGGTGGCTTGGCGCTATCTGCGCTCGCGCCGAAAGGAAACGGTGATCTCCGTCATTGCCTCGATCTCCTTCCTCGGCATCATGCTGGGTGTCGCGACGCTGATCGTCGTGATGGCGGTGATGAACGGTTTCCGCGCCGAACTGCTGTCGCGTATCCTCGGCATCAACGGCCATGTCATCGTCACGCCGGTCGATCTGCCATTGGAAGACTATGCCGAGCTTGCCAAGCGCATCGACGGTGTTCCCGGCGTCAAATATGCGGTCCCTCTGGTGGAGGGCCAGGTTCTGGCGAAGGGCAATGTCGGCTCAGGCGGCGGGGCACTCGTGCGCGGCATTCGCGGCGAAGATCTCGACAAGCTCACGCTGGTGGCCAACAACATCAAGCAGGGCTCGATCGCTGGTTTCGATACCGCCGGCGGCGTCGCCATTGGCCGCCGCATGGCCCAGAATCTCGGGCTCGCGCTGGGTGACATGATCACGCTGATCTCGCCGGACGGCGATGTCAGCCCGCTTGGCACAACGCCACGCGTGAAAGGCTATCCGGTGACGGCGATCTTCGAAGTCGGCATGTCGCAATATGATGCTTCGATCGTCTACATGCCGTTCTCCGAAGCAGAGCTGTACTTCAACTCGGAGGGCAAGGCACAGAGCCTCGAGGTTTATCTCGACAGTCCCGATGATGTCGAAGCAATCAAGCCCAAGGTGGAGGAGGCTGCGGAACGGCGGGTCTACCTGACCGACTGGCGCCAGCGCAACGAGACCTTCTTCTCGGCGCTTCAGGTCCAGCGCAACGTCATGTTCATGATCGTGACGATGATCGTGCTCGTGGCAGCGCTCAACATCATTTCCGGCCTGATCATGTTGGTGCAGGACAAGGGGCAGGACATCGCGATCCTCCGCACCATGGGCGCCACGCGTGGCGCTGTCCTGCGCATTTTCCTGATGACGGGTTCCGCAATTGGCGTGACCGGCACCACTGCTGGCGTCCTGCTCGGCGTTCTCATCTGCTTCAATGTCGAGCGCATCCGCCAGTTCTTCTCGTGGCTGTCGGGCACTGTCCTGTTCAACCCCGAGCTTTATTTCCTCAACCAGTTGCCGGCCAAGATGGAAGCGGGCGAGACGCTTTCCGTCGTCGCCATGGCGCTTGCGCTTTCATTCCTGGCAACGCTGCTCCCGGCCTGGCGAGCGGCACGACTCGATCCCGTCGAGGCGCTGAGATACGAGTGACGGCCGAGCCGGTGTCCAGGGCGTGTGAGTGACCCCTCCCAGCTAGCCGCCCGTAGAGACGGCCGCGTTATACCGGCCAAGGCAAGCCACCGTTCCGAAGCCGGCTGACGCTTGCTTCGTGTCTATCGAACCTCGCATCGACGATCTTCTGATGAGGGGCAGGCATGGTGAGTCCCTGTGAATTCCCTGCATAACCGGGCACCTTTCTGACCCCATCAACCTTTTCTTAACCTTGGCTACAGGCGCCACCTGGAATCGTTCGGCGGGGCGTTTTGTTCCGTTGACTTTAGAACAAAATTAGAACAAATTGCGTACATATTAACAACAGGAGCCAGCCATGACCGATCTCATCCAGGACGTTGCCTCTCTTGTCTGCATGAGCGCTTTCCTCGTCTCGATGGCGATGTGGATTGGCGCGATGTGAGAAAATCGCCACGGCCAGAGGCCGTGCGAACGCAAAAAGGGCCGACGTTGCGGTTGGCCGCGAAGACGGACCGTAGTCTGGCCCGATACCGGTATCAGGCCGAATCTTCAGAAAAGCATCGATGAAGCTCCGGCGCGAGGTGTCGTTCGGACACTTGCGAAGACCGCAACGTACCCCTTCTTCTTTATGCTTTGCGCGCCGCAATCCTCAAGGAGGCTAGGGCAGGGCGGAGACTGGAATGGCCTTCAGCCTGCCTTGCGCCGCAATTCGGCCTCGGGCGCCTCAGCGGGTCCGAATACGGTTTCGAAACCGGCTTTCAGAGCGATGTCGAGATCGGCCATCGTCACGGGCAAGCCGAGATCGACCAGCGAGGTGACCCCATGATCGCTGACGCCACAGGGAACAATGCCGCCAAAATGCGACAGATCCGGCTCGACATTGATGGCGATACCGTGGAACGAGACCCATTTGCGCAGGCGGATGCCGATCGCCGCGATCTTGTCTTCCGCGGGACTGCCGTCCGGTGACACCGGCCGATCTGGTCGCACCACCCAGACACCGACGCGATCTTCGCGCCGCTCTCCCTTCACGTTGAAGGCGGCGAGGGTCGCGATGATCCATTGTTCGAGCGCCGCTACGAAGGCGCGTACGTCCTCGCGTCGGCGCTTGAGGTCCAGCATCACATAGGCAACCCGCTGGCCTGGGCCATGATAGGTGTATTCGCCGCCGCGCCCCGCCTTGAACACCGGAAAACGATCCGGATCGATCAGATCGCTGGGCTGCGCGCTGGTACCGGCAGTGTAGAGCGGCGGATGTTCGACCAACCAGACCATCTCTCCCGCCGTGCCTGCACGAATCGCTTCAGCGCGCGTCTCCATGACGGCGAGCGCGTGCACATAGTCAACGGGGTCCGGTTCAATACGCCACTCCACCGGCCCGGAGCCGGCAAAGGGCAGGAACGTCGTGGCTATCTGGCTGCGTTCGGTCATGGCGCTCACGGAATGGCTGATCTTCATATGGCGTCAAACCGCGCCGGCGTCCAGTTCCGGTGATTGTCCCAACCAGCAAGGCTGATTTTGCGTCTCGCGAAGGGGAGGCGCTTGACGCCTGATCACGTCGCGAATGTCCACCGCAACGCAGGTTCGCAACGCCTGCTGCGGGCCCGCGAGGTGTGCACGCCGGAATGTTCAACGAACTGAGGATCGCCTTGTCAAGCGAATGGTGCGGTCGAGAAGACTCGAACTTCCACGGGTTGCCCCACAGCGACCTCAACGCTGCGCGTCTACCAATTCCGCCACGACCGCACGTGGTAGGAGCCGGAGTGAACCGGCCCGCGGCGTGTAGCAAATCGTTTCCGGTGAAACAAGGCCATCACCAGCAATATTCGCACCTTCCGGCAAAGAGTTTTTGCGGGGCCGGCCTGGCTGGCTGCGGAAGCTTGGATTGGCGCACTTTTCCGGCCCCCATACGGCTTCAATCCGGCGGCGTCTTGTTCTACACCGGGCGCTGACCCTTCCCTTCAATCCGGTCGCGGGGAAAGCATGCAAGGTGAAGAGCGCAGTGAGGCCGAGCCGGGCCACGCCGAAATTTACGGCGAGGATGGCGTCATTCGTGGGCCCTTCGTCGCTCATATCGGTGCAGCGATCGCCGACCGCGACATTCTCGCGCTCAAACGGGAAGTGGGTGACCTGCACCAGTCGGAAGTCGGCGACCTGCTGGAGGCACTACTGCCCGAACAGCGCCGAGCGCTGGTCGAACTCCTGGGTTCCGATTTCGACTTCTCGGCGCTGACCGAGGTCGACGAGGCGATCCGCCTCGACATCGTCGACAACCTGCCCAACGAGCAGATCGCGCAGGCGGTGCAGGAGCTCGATTCCGACGATGCCGTCTACATCCTGGAGGACCTCGACCAGGAGGACCAGGATGAGATTCTGTCGCAGCTTCCGTTCACCGAACGGATCAGGCTGAGGCGCGCGCTCGACTACCCGGAAGAAAGCGCCGGTCGGCGCATGCAGACCGAGTTCGTCGCCGTGCCGCCGTTCTGGACGGTCGGGCAAACCATCGACTACATGCGCGAAGACAAGGATCTCCCGGATCGATTCTCCGAGATATTCGTCATCGACGCGACGTTCAAACTGCTCGGCGCCGTCGGGCTCGATCAGGTGCTGCGCGCCAAGCGTGCGGTGAAGGTCGAGGAGATCATGCATGAGACCCGCCATGCCATTCCTGCGACAATGGACCAGGAAGAGGCGGCTCGGGAGTTCGAACAATACGACCTTCTGTCTGCAGCCGTCGTCGATGAGAACGAACGGCTGGTCGGCGTCCTCACCATCGACGATGTCGTCGACGTCATCCAGCAGGAGGCCGAGGAAGATCTTCTGCGCATGGGCGGCGTCGGTGACGAAGAGCTGTCCGATACGGTGACCGCGACGTCGCGCTCGCGCGTTCCCTGGCTGCTGATCAATCTCTGCACGGCTTTCCTTTCCGCCTCCGTCATCAGCCTCTTCGGCGCCACGATCGAGGAAATGGTAGCACTGGCCGCGCTGATGCCGATCGTTGCGTCGCTCGGCGGCAATGCCGGCACGCAGACCATGACGGTAACGGTGCGCGCCTTGGCGACACGCGATCTTGATATCTACAATGCTGGCCGTGTTATCCGCCGCGAGGTGCTGGTAGGATTGCTCAACGGTGCCGTTATTGCGACGCTGCTGGGGGTGGTCGCCGGCACTTGGTTCCAGAACGTGGATTTGGGTCTGGTCATTGCTGCGGCTATGATCGTCAACATGTTGGCGGCATCGCTGGGCGGCATTCTCATTCCGCTTTTTCTGGATAAGCTTGGCGCCGATCCAGCGATCTCGTCTTCGATCTTTACCACCATGATCACCGACGTGATCGGCTTCCTGGCCTTTCTAAGCTTCGCCAGCTGGTGGCTGCACCTGGGTTGAACAGTTCGCTCGCTGACAAAATTCCCATTTCGCTTGGCATTCAAACCCGCAGGGCGTGCTTGGGGCTCCGAAGCCGCAGGCGGGTGGAATACAGAAACGATTGAGTTTTTTTGCCTGCAATTGACTTTTACGTAAATGCCGTGCGAAGCTTCCTCGAAACCGCATGCTGTTCGATTCTCGTGTCCATTTGCGAGGAAGTGGCACGACGGACAACGGCGTAATGAAGCCCCTGCGCCCGGAGTGATTATGCGGGAATACTACACGATTACCGAACTTACGCGCGAATTCGATATCTCGACCCGCACGTTGCGTTTTTACGAAGACGAAGGGCTGGTCGCGCCGGTGCGGCGTGGGCGTACGCGCCTGTTTCGTCCCTCGGATCGTCACCTCATTCGCCAGATCCTTCGCGGCAAGCGGCTGGGTTTCGCCATCGCCGAGATCCGCGAGATCATCCAAATGTACAAGGAGCCACCCGGCGAGGTTGGCCAGCTCAAATTGATGATCAAGCGCATCGAGGAAAAGCGCGACAGCCTGCGCCAGAAACGCCGGGATCTCGAGGAAACGATCGCCGAGCTCGATCAGGCAGAGGAATCCTGCGTCGAGCGGTTGGTGGAGCTGGGCGTCAGCACCTGAGCTCGTAACCTTTGCGTCTCATCCTTTGGTAGACACCGGATGACCGCTTTTCCGTTACACTTCCCGCATCGTTTCTGCCATGATCTGACGCTATTCGGGCTGGGGGCTCGACGGTGAACATTGATCTCGAAGCACTCGACCTTGCCTTGGACAAGGTTGTGGAAGCGGCATTTGAGCCGGCGCTCTGGCAAGCTGTGGTCGACGGTATCGCACGCGCTACCGGTTCGTTCGGTGTGAACATCATTCCCGTGGCTGAGCGGGCGCCGGGACTGGTCATCGCCACCGAAAGCCTTGGCGGGGCACTTGAGGATTATTTCAACGACGGCTGGAACGAAAGTGACTGGCGGTTGCGCGGCCTGCCTTTCCTGCTGCGGCAAGGCACCGCCTGTGATCCAGAATACACCTCCCGTGACGACTTCAATTATCACCCCTACTATCGTTTCCACGCCAAGCACGGCATCGGCCGTTCGTGCATGGTGGCCTTCTCGAGGCCTGAGGATCTGCTGGTCGTGACGTTGCACCGCAAGCTTGTCGACGATTTCTTCAGCGCGGAGGAGGTCGCGGTCCTCGGCGCAATGCGTGATCGTCTTACGATGGCGTCGACGCTGATGCGCAGCGTCATGCAACACCGGGTTGCCGGTATGATGGATGCCTTCGAGATGGCCGATGTGGCTGCAATCTTCTTCAATCGCTTCGGAAAGGTGACAAGCGCAAATAGCATCGCAGCCCGATTGCTGGGAGGCGAACTTCAAGTCACGAACGGAGAGCTGCGCTCACGCCGGCCGGAGGAGACAAAACGCCTCCGCGAACGCATGCGCGCGGTGATCAGTGAATCGTCGCTGCGTGCCGACGGCGGACATGGGCCGATCCTGATCACGCGGGAGGGCAGGCGACCCTTAGCCATGCGCATCGAGAGACTGGGTGGCAACCTTCCCGATTTCTTTTCGCCTTCAGTCGGCGTCTGCCTGTTGGAAGATCCCGAGAAACGCGGTGGGGCTGAACCGCAGCTTCTGCGCCAGGCTTTCGGGCTGACGCGGACGGAAGCCGAGGTCGCTGCCTTGCTCGGTCAGGGCATGCGGCTAAGACGCATTGCCGAACAGAAGTCGATCACCTACGAAACCGCCCGCGTTCACCTACGCTCGATCTTTGCCAAAACGGGTGCCAGCCGCCAGGCCGATCTCATCGCATTGACCGGAAATCTCGGAGGCTCCGGTGAGGTTCAGCCTCTGAAAGGGCTCAACGGCTCACACTGAATTGCCTCGGTATGTCGTTGCTTGAGTGGCTAAGCTCCTGCCTCGCGCACGAGTACTTTAAGCACCTGCCGCCAGGCGCGAGCCAGCAGGCTTTCGGCTTGCCCGTTCAGGATCAGAACGCCACGCCAGGTCTGCCTTGGTCCTTGCTCGAGGTCAGTCACACGTGCCGTGACGGCATATTCCGCCGAAGCAGGAGTCAATCGTTTGGTGGCGGTCTGATGCACGGCAATAGGCCCACCAAATTGGGACGTTAGTTGGGGAATATCGATCTCCCGCGCTCCGGAGACAGCGATGGACTCTAATACAACCTTCGTCTTTGGCTGGGTCAAATCGTCGGGAATGAACCAACCCGTCGCTCCGCTCTCGATACGGGCGCGGTCGTTGCCGGAGACATAGCCTCTGACGATCGCGCCGCTGTCGGATGACAGGAAGGCAAGCTGCTCCTTACGCGACACCCACTGCCCGACAGCGATCTCAGCATTCAGATCGGCGATCCGGCCGTCGAAAGGGGCTCTTACAACGAGTCTTTCCTCCCGCTGGCGCAAGCCGTCGCGCTTCGCGACCAAGCTGCTCAACTGCGTCATGATCACGCCTCGGGCTGCCAGGTCTTCGGGTTCCGCGCCGATCCGCGCAATACGTTGCTGCGCGAGGTTGATTTCCTTTTCGGCAAGCTCGCGCTCTTGGGCGAGGGCAGGAGCGGAGATCACGAAGAGCACATCGCCCTTGTGCACGAGGTCATTGCGCTTCACATTGATGGTCCCGATATGTCCGGCTTCCTGAGGGAAAAGCCGTACGAAGGTTTCTGGCAGGATCAGTGCCGGCGCACTGATGCGGGTGGAAAGCGGCATTGCCGCGAGGGCGATCAGAACGGCTAGCACCGCAAAGGTGATGTAGGTCCGGCGGCGTGCCAGGATCGCTTGGCGCATAGTCCACCACTCCTTGGCTTCAATCCAAACTGGGCGGAGAATGAAGAACCCGATTTCGACGGCAAAGAGCATCACGCCGACCAGCTTTATCGTGAAGTGATAGACGAGCAGCGCGATGCCGAGATAGAGACTGACACGATAGACAACCGTGCAGAGCGCGTAGATCGTTACGGTCGCGTCGAGGCGTGGCGGAAAGGGCTCTGGCGCGGGATTGCCAAGTCCGAACAGAAATTCGCGCAAGCGCCAGCGCAGGTGCCGAAACGCCCGCGGCTGCAGGTTTTCGATGCCGAGCAGATCCGCGAGCATATAGTAGCCATCGAAACGCATGAACGGGTTGGCATTGACCAGAAGGCTCAGGATCCACCCCGTAGCTGAAAGTACGAAGACGGCGCTGCGCAATGGGCCGTCAGGTAGGAACACCCAGACAAAAAGTGCGAGCGCCGCGACGCACAGTTCGGTAACGACGCCGGCGGAATCGATCATCATGCGCTGGCGTCGTGACCTGAGTTTCCAGGCCTCGGTCACGTCCGTATAGAGCAAGGGCATCATCACCATGAAGGCGACACCCATCGTCGGCACGCGGCAGCCATGACGATGGGCGACATAGGCGTGGCCGAGTTCGTGCAGCGATTTGATCAGCACGATCGAGACAAGCGAAACCGCGGCTCCTTCAAAGGAAAAGACGTAGGAGAACGTTCCGACGAATGCTTCCCATTGCCTCGAGACGAGATAGAGGCCGGCAATGCCGATGATGGTCACGAAGAGCAGGAAACCACGACTGAAGAGGGGGGCGACATAAGGCCATGTCGCCCGGATGAATTTCTCAGGCCGGACCAGAGGGATTTTGAAGAAAAGGTAATTGTGGATCAGTTGCATGAACCACGAATGGTGCCGGCGTGATGCTTCATATAGCCCACGCCAGGAACCGGCTGGCTGCGCGAGAAAGAAGTTGGCCTCCAGCAGCCGCAACACCATGCCGACCTCTTCGGTGTCGGTCTGGCGGCCAAAACGGGCGCTGAGCGTCTTGTTGAGCGATCCGATCGTTGGGCTGCGATTCCACACCGAAAGCAGTTGGAACATTTCGTAGGTGACGCGGAAGAAGCGGTTGCGCAAGGGGTCGAGCACGATCCAGATCGGTTCGCCGGAATAACTGGTGCCGCCGCGCATGACCTGCAGGTCTTCGCGCAACCTGGGGAGGGGGATTTCGGACGGGTTCATAGGCCCAGCCGCTGCCGGATCGCAGCGATAGGGCGACGAAACAGATAATAAGCAAGCGGTACCTCGTCGCCGGAGACCTGCGCGGTGCCACGAATGCCAAGCCTGAGGTTGTCGGGCTTCTTCTCGATCGCCGCGTAAATCCGATAGGCAAGGACATCGCCTTCTATCAATTGCGCTTCGTATGACGCTGTCCGTACATGTGCCGTGAGTGGACGGAGCGGATCGGAATCCAGAAAGGCGCGCACCTTTGCGCCCGACGTGACCGCGACCGCATCGGCGACCGGCACATCGATACGGATCTGCACGTTTTCGGGATTGGCGATCTCCATGATGCGTTCGCCCGTCGTTACCGGGCGGCCGATCCAATCGCGCTTGTCCGTGAAAATGGCCACGCCCGGAATGGGAGCCGTCACCCGGCTGCGCTGGAGAAGATCCGACGCATAATTCCGCTTCGCCGTGGCCAGCGACAATTCGGTGCGCGTCACCGCAAGGTCGCCACGCGATTTGGGATCACCAATGGCCGCTTGAGAAACCTGTTTGAGTTTCGCCTCCGCAACCATCACGTCCTGCTCGGCGACGGCAAGTTCGTTGCGCAAGGCAGTGTCGGACATGCGAAAGAGGAGTTGACCTTGCTGCACGCCGGCATTGGGGTCGATCAGGATCGCTTCCACCACCCCGTCGATGGGGGCGGCGATGACGCGTGGTTCAACAGGCGCCACTTCCGCCGGAGCGAGAACTGTCAGAGGCACGGGAATGAACCCTACCGCGGCGAGCAGCAAGGCAGCAATTGCTAGCCACGGCTTGATGGAGAAGCGGCGGCGGAGTCGACGCTCACCCGTCAGTGCCACCCATGCATGGGCATAGGTATCGGCCAGTCGGGCGGCCACCACCGCATCGCCTTCGTTCCACGGTACTTCGCGTGCCAACAGCATGCCACCAAACACGCGGCCGGTTCGCAACCTGAACGGCAGCCAGAGCAGGAAGCGGTAGGGAAAGGTTTTGTGCTCTTCGTCGCCTGATGGACAATAGGCCGGCAGGACGAATTCACGCTTGCCCTCCAGGCCCGTATCGGCTTCCAGCGCTTGGATAACGGCTTCAATCCAGCGAATGCGTGGCGAATCCCGCTCGACCTTCCCGATTGACGAAACAGCCTCGACGCGCTGCCTCCTGCCTTTGGCGGCAAAGACAAAAATCTGCCTTGCCCGTGTCAACCTGAGCGTATCGTTGGCAATCAGGAAAACCAGTTCGCCGACTGTTTCGCAGCGTCTGGAATCTGCTTCGATTTTCAAAAGCAGGTCGAAGGCCTGCGGGTTGGTTTGCGACGTGTTTGATGCAACCTTGGTCTGGACCAGGGTCGGTCCTGTCAAATTATGCTGGACGTTTTTCTCAGCCATCAGGAGCCTTGAAGCTTGCCGGGCCGCTCATTCCGGGCAGCACGTCAGTCGGCTCGCCGGTAAATCGACCTATGACCTTCACCGTCTGGCTGACGGGGTCCACCACTGCCGATAGCCGCTGAATTTCGGCAGGCAGGACCTGGCCGGTTTCCTCGATCTTGAGATCGAAGCCTACGCCTGGTTTCAGCCATTTCAGCCATTGCGACGGCAGCAGGATCTCGATCTCCAACTGTGACACGCCAACTATCTGCATAATGGGTTGTGTACGATCGGGAATTTCGTAGGCATGAGCCCGCATGACGGCGACACGACCATCGAACGGCGCTTTGATGGTGCAGCGAGAAAACTTGCTTTGGTAGGCTTCGAGTGCCGCGGAAGCTTGATCTGCCTTGGCCTTTGAAAGCGCGACCTCAAATTTGCCGACAGCATTCAGCTTGGCCAGCCGGGAATTGTTTTCATAGGTGATCTGTTCGGCCCGCAGTTGCGCTTCGGCCGACTTCATCTCGGCGGCGAGATCGCCACAGTCGAAAGTGGCAAGAATGTCGCCGCGTTTGAAAGCCTGCCCCTCGCGAAACGGCAAAGTCTCGACACGAAAGCCCAGGTCGGTGGATATCCACGCTTCGTTTGTCGAACGCACGATACCACGGGCAGAGGTTTCCTCGCCCTGAGACAAAGTTGGCAGGGCAAACACGAAACCTGCCAGCACCGACAAGGCGCGAGCCCTACGGGATGCAAGCATGCGACAAGCTCCTCCTCCGACTTTGCCCTGGGGCTATTACAAGCCGGCAACCTCCAGCCTGGCCTTAGTTCCCTCCCGGGTCCACATTTCCTTGAGTTTCTCTGCTATGACAGCAACGCTTGCATCGGTATCGAGATCCCTTGGAAACGGATCCAGGCCGAGCGAGGCGTAGACGTTGGCGTAGGCGTTCTGAAGGTCGGCGTAGGCCATGTCGAACTTGGCATCGGCGAGCAGCGCGTTCATCTCTTCGCGGATCAAGATCTGCTGGCTCGTCTTCTGCGCCTCGGTTTCCGATCTCACCTGCTTGAGGATGCGGTGGGAGACGTTGGAGAGCGCGGCCGCCGTGCCGTAGGATTTTCGCTGATGCGCATAACGAACGCGGCTGATGTGAACCTGCGTCATGATTGCCATGGCGACTGAAAGCGCCCTTGCGTCGAGAGCCGCGCCCTGGGCTTCCACCTTTTTCATCACCACGGGCATGGTTGCCAGCTTCATGAGGTTCCAGCTGACCTTGGCTCCCCATGACACCCAATCGTTCGATGCGATGAACTTGTTGGAGTCGTAGTTTACGCCTGCATAGAGATTGAAGTTCGGAAGCAGCTCGAGCAGTGCTGCATCGACTTCCTTGTCGTTGATGCGCATGCGATAGGCGACTTCGCGCAATTCGGGGCGGTTGGTCGCCGCAACTTGAAACAGATCGTTGACCTTGTCGGGCAGGCCCAGTTTTGTCGGGCGGCGGCTTGGGACAGACAAAGTGTACTTCGAGCCGGGCTTCACATTCATCAATGCCGCCAGCTGGCTCTTGGCGACCTGCAGTTCGCCCTCCAGGAGTTCGATCTCCCGCTGGATCTGGATCAACTCGCGTTCATAGGTCAGAGCAACGAGAGGCGAACTTTCCGCACTGTTGGCCAGCCGCCGCGTATCCCTCAACGCGCCGGAGATGCGCCCTTGGAGCGCATGCATACGACCGACCAGACGCTCATAGCTTGCCGCGCGCCAATAGGCGGTGCGCACGTCCTCGATCACCCGGTTGACGATCTTGCGTTTCATCTCCTGTTGGATGAGCGCTTCATCGGCAGCCTGCTTGGCGCGCACATAGGAAAGACCGAAGTCGAGGATGTTCCATGAAAAAGTGAGGTCGTCGGTGAAGATGTCCTTGTCGCGCGTCGACGGGGTGCTTGCGTCTGCTTCGTTGCGACCGGCATAACCTGAGCTGGCCACCAGTTTGGGTAAGGCAGAGTAGTTCGCAAGATCGAGTTCACGGACCTTCAGGGCGGCCTCCATGATCTCGACTTTCGTATCCAGGTTGTATTTGAGGGCGCGTGCCATCGCCTCATACAGGCTGATGGGACCGCTGATAGGCTCTTGATCCGCAGTTGCTCGAACAAGCCGCTCATTCGCAAAGGCCAGGGTCTGGTCCTTCGACAAAGGCTCAATCTTGATTGCGCAACCTGCCGCCAGAAATCCGGCGGATAGTGCCAGTATCCCCACCTTCAATGCGCCGAACCTCGGATCTGCCCCACCCGTCCCGATTCGTCTCTTGTACAGACTTAACGTGTCTTCACAGCCATTCGCAATCGAAAAACCAAAACAGAATGAATGACGAAAAGACAAATTTACTGTTGTCCGTGATTTGGCTTGAGGATTTGTAGAAGCTGGTTCAAGCTAGGTTTGCTAAGCAGGTGATTTTAAATCGAATCACCAATGTTTGTTGTCGGGTGGGCGCCCGGTAACAAATGGGCGAGGGGCTAAACTTCAAGGGGCGCTAATATTAGTGCCTCCTGCGGGTGCGGCCATGAATGAACGTCCTCGTCATAAGAGTTCTGGCGCAGCCGTCGATCCGGCCAATCTCCGCAAATCCTGGAACCGTTTAGCTACGGCGCTCATGGAACTGGAACAGCGTATCGCGTTTGACGCGGCAGGCGCTGTCACGGTCGAAAAAGCGCAACAAACCGATGTCGATCCGGCCCCTGTGAAGGAACTGCAGGACAGTGGTGCTGCTGCAGATCATGCGTCACTGGTAGAGGCTCTGAAACAACCAGCGGATGTGAGCGGCGAAACCCAGGCGCAGGATGATCAGCCGCAGGACGAGCAGCCTCAAGCCGATCATCCGGCACAGGTTGTTTTCGTCGACAGCTCAGTGCCAGACTACGATACGCTTCTGCAAAACATCGAAGGTGACTACGAAGTCGTTGTGCTCGACGCCGGCCAGGACGGCGTCGAGCAGATGGCCGACGTCCTGAAGGACATGAAGGATGTCGAGGCCGTGCACATCATTTCGCATGGCAGCCAGGGCAGTTTGAGCCTTGGGTCGGCGACAGTGACCGCCGACTCGATGATGGGCGAGTACGCGGATGAATTTCGAGGACTGCGTTCTTCGTTGAGCGCCGACGCCGATATCCTGATTTATGGCTGCGATTTTGCGGAGGGCGAAAGCGGGGCTCTTGCGGCAGACATGATGGGCCGTCTCACAGGCGCCGATATTGCAGCCTCCGTTGACCGCACCGGCGTAGCCGCACTCGGTGGCGACTGGGATCTTGAATATCGCTTCGGCGACGTGACAACCGACCTGGCGGTCGATCGCGACGCGCAGGACAGCTTCGCCGACCTGCTGACAGCCCCCGCATCGACGGGTGACGGTGCGCTTCTCATCTCGGTAGGCAAGACGATCTACAGTGTCGATGTGCTGACCGGCAAAGCAACAGCTATCACCACCGTCCCTGCAACGGTTGGGGGCATAGCTGTCGGTGACCCGATCAACTCCTTGGCCGTCGATCAGGTCAATGGCCTGATCTATTATACCGACAGTGCCGGCGCCGCCACCAATCGCGCCCTGTTTGCGTACGACTTCATCAACAACACCCACATCGTCATCGATTCCGATCTTACCAACAACGGAGCAGGCGCAAGCATCACCGTTGGAACGACGGGCGTCGGCAGCGGCGCTGCAGCGTTTTACAATGGGGCGCTTTACCTGGGTGTCGAGAACATCACCGGCAGCAACGATCAAATATTCAAGATTACCTTCACCAACAATGGCCGCACAGTCAGTACGGCTTCGACCTTCGGCGCGCAGATAACGGCGACGAACGACTGGGGCGATTTTGCCGTCGACGCTGCCAACAACGCGCTGCTGAGTATCTCCGGAACGACGGTCACACGATACAGCCTGACCGATGGCTCCATCCCCGGGAGCTACACCATCAGTGTCAGCGGCGCCCAGGGCGGCGGCGATCTCAACGGCAACACCTATCTGGTCGGCAACGTCATCCAGCGCATCAATCCGCTGACCGGTGCATCGGTAGGCTCTGCCGTCACGGTCACCACCAACGGCACGACGGCATTAACGGGAGCAAGCGACGCCACGACGTGGACTCCCGCCACCGGCTCCGTCGGCGACAAGATTTTCGATGACAACAATTCCAATGGAACATTCGACGCAGGCGATGTCGGGCTCGGCAACGTGACCGTCCAGTTGATCGACGACATCGACGGCGACGGGGTGATTGACGCGGGCGAGCGGGTGCTGGCCACCGATACCACTGACGCCAACGGCAATTATCTCTTCACCAATGTCTTGCCGGGGCAATACATTGTCCGGGTTACCGACACGAACGGCGTCGTCAACTCCGCGCCATCCACAACTGGCGGGCTGACCAGGACCGCCAGTCTGGCGCTCATTGGCGCCAGTTCTCTGACGGCGGACTTCGGCTTCGCCGTAAGTGCCCCCATCGTGGACTTGAACTCTGGCCTGACGACATCCGATATCATCACCAATGGTGGGTTTTCCGGTACGACCGGCTGGGCTGTAAGCGGCACAGGTGGAACCACCGCAAACGGTTTCGCCTGGTCGGCGGACAACAGCAGCGGAACGTTGACACAGTCTGGTGTGACCGGCTGGAATGTCGGACAGGCGCCCTCCGGCTCGGCGCAACTGGTCTTCGATTTCGGTTGGAACAACGGCAATCCCGATACGAATTCAGTCGCGACTCTGGAGATCTCCGTCGGTGGCGTGATCTATGCACGCATAACCTCCGGCGCTTCGGGGTCAAACACCGCTACCATCACCTATCTGAATGGCGCCTCCGGCAGCCCTGCCACGGTTGCGGCGACGACCTTTGGGAGTTGGGCGACGGTGCCGGTTACCATCAACCTGCCCACTACAGTCTCCGCCTCTGGTGCTTTGCAATTCTCATACAATTCCGGCGGCAATATCCTCCTGCCGGGTCGCGACGACTTCTTCATCGACAATGTCCGTGCGCTGACCCTGGTCGATGCGACGGCCGGCGTGGATTTCGCGACGTCTTATTCGGAAAACGGCGCCGCGGTATCGATCTCCGATACCGACAACACCGTCCGCGATTTGGACAGCGCCAACATGCGCTCTGCCACGATCGTCCTGACCAATGCCTTTGCCGGCGATGTACTCAATGTCGGTTCCTTGCCGTCTGGTATCACCGCCGTAACGGATACCTCCGTCGCGGGGCAGATCACGATCCGATTGACCGGCGTCGCGAGCAAGGCGGACTATGCCACGGCCATTCGTGCCATCACCTTCTCCAACACCGGTGATAATCCGTCGCCAACAAACCGTATCATCAATGTCATCGTCAATGACGGGTCGCAGGACTCTGCCGTCGCCACAACCACGATCACGGTCGTGGCCGTCAACGATGCGCCGGTGAACAGTCTTCCGGCCTCCGGCTGGACCACCAACGAAGACACCGGCGTCGCGCTCAACGGCCTATCGATAGCGGACCCGGATGTTGGCAGCGGCACCGTGACGGTTACCTTGTCCGTTGGCTCAGGTACGTTGGCGGCCACTTCAGCGGGCGGGGTGGCGGTGACGGGGTCCGGCACCGGAACGATCACCCTGACCGGCACGCTGGCCAACATCAATGCCTATCTGGCTACGAGTTCAGCCCCGGTTTACACCCCAGTGGCCAATGCCAATGGTCCTGTCACGCTGACCATGGTCACGAATGATGGCGGCGGCAGCGGCACTGGTGGCGCGCTTACCGATACCGATGTCCGCACCATCACGATAACGCCCATCAACGATGCGCCGACGATCGATCTCAACGGCGATCCCGCCGTGAGCGTGCCGGTATCGAACGGCGGTGCGTTCTCGCAGCCGAGCGTGGATGCGGGCGCTGAGCGCACCAGCACGCTCACATTTACCGTGGCAGGCAATCAGCTTGCCGACCAGACCCGTGCCGTCGTGGCCATGACGACGGTGGATGATGCGTTCCGGATCATCATCAACGGCAGAGCGATCACTTCAAGCATCATCGGCGTCGATTCCGCCAATGCTGCCGCAACCCGCCTCACCTTCGCCGACGGAACCTCGGTCGTAAGCGGATGGGTTGCTAATTCGAACGGCCTGCCGCGTGTCGAGGTGCGGATCACCGAGAGCGGAATTGAGTTCTGGGGGACACGGACCTCCACGTCGACGGTCCTGGAGCAGTTGTTCTATCCCACGACCACAGGCGGATTGCTTGCACTTCCGGATTTCATTGCCGGGACGAACACCATCGTCATCGCCAATCCCGATGGCAGCGGGCCTGAATCCATCAGCGGCGTCGTGAGCGTGACGACGCAGGATGTCGATTTTTCCTCCACTTACACCGAGGGCGGGGCGGGAGTTGCAATCGCCGACATCGACCGTGTCATTGGCGACGTTGACGACACCAACATGGAGTCGGCATCGATCGTCATCACCAATGGCAAGGCCGGCGATCTCCTTTCCGTGACTGGCGGCTTGCCTGCCGGGATAACGGCGAGTTGGAATGCCGCGACCTTCACGCTCACCTTGACGGGATCAGCCAGCAAGGCTGCCTATGAGACGGCCATCGGCCAGATCCGTTATTCATCGACATCGGACAACCCCACATTGGGTGGCACCGCAACGTCGAGAACCATCAATGTGACCGTCAATGACGGCGACATCAATTCGAACACGGCGGTCGCCACGATCACCATCACCGCGGTCAATGACGCGCCGGTCAATACGCTGCCTGCCGGCGGGTGGACGACGAATGAAGACACAAGCGTCACGTTGACTGGATTGGCCGTGACCGACCTCGACGCCAATGGCGGCACGATCACCGTCACGCTTTCGGTCGGATCCGGTACCTTGAACGCCTTAGCCGGAGGTGGGGTAGGCGTCGCCGGGTCCGGCACAGCCACGCTGACGCTGACAGGTACGCTTGCGGCCATCAACGCCTATCTGGGATCAGCATCCGCACCTGTCTATGTGCCGGTCGCCGATGCCAATGGCCCGATTACGTTGACCATGACCACCAATGACGGCGGCAACACAGGAACCGGCGGCGCGCTGACCGATGTCGATACCGCCACCATCACCATCGTTCCGGTCAATGACGCGCCGGTTCTTGATCTCGATGCTTCAGGCGCTGGAACGGGATTCTCCACCACCTACACCGAGAACGGTGCCGGCGTTGCGATTGCCGATACCGACAGCCTGATCACCGACATCGACAGCGCCAACATGACGTCGGCGACGGTGATCATCACCAACGGACAGGCCGGCGACGTGCTTTCGATCGCGGGCACACTCCCTGCAGGCATCACGGCAAGCTGGAATCCGGCAACCTTCACCTTGACGCTGACCGGCGCCGCTACCAAGGCGGCTTATGAAACAGCGCTGGAGCAGGTGCGTTACGCGTCGACTTCGGAAAATCCGTCGACAACGCCCCGCACCATCAATGTCACCGTCAACGACGGCACCGCCAATTCGAATACGGCGGTCGCGACCGTCAACGTCATCGCCGTCAACGATGCGCCGGTGAACACCGTCCCCGGGCCAGCGAGCGTTGCGGAGGACGTGCTGACCGCCATTTCCGGCATTTCGGTCGCCGATGTCGACAACGGCACGGTGACGGTGACGTTGTCGGTCGCAAACGGCATTCTTTCTCCGTCGGTCATCGCCGGAACGGTCACCGGCAACAACACGGCCACCATAACGATCTCCGGAACGGTGGCCCAGGTGAACGGCGTGCTTGCCTCGCTGCGCTATCAGGGCAACGCGGACTTCAATGGCAGCGATACACTGACGGTTTCCACCTCCGACGGGGCGCTGAACGATGTCGACACCGTCGCGATCACCGTGACGCCGGTCGCCGATATCGTTGCCGACAATGTCACGACGAACGAAGATACGCCGATCAGCTTCAACACAATAACCGGCACCAATGGAGCCTCGGCGGACAATTTCGAGAATGCCGGACGCGCAATCTCCGCGGTGACGCAGCCGCCGGCCGGCCAGGGCTCCGTTGCCTTCAATCCCGACGGCACCATCACTTACACGCCAGCCACGAATTTCAGCGGCACCACATCTTTCACCTACACGGTGACCTCCGGCGGTGTCACCGAAACCGCCACGGTCACCGTCACCGTCAATGCCGTCAACGATGCACCGGCCAACACGTTGCCGGCATCCGGTTGGGCAACGAACGAAGACACTGCGGTCGTGCTCACCGGCCTCTCCGTTGCCGATCCGGATGCCGCTGCCGGCACCATCACGGTCAGGTTGGACGTCGCCTCCGGCGCGTTGGCGGCGTCTGCCGGAGGTGGGGTCGCTATATCCGGTTCAGGCAGCGGTTCGCTCACGCTCACCGGCACGCTGGCCGACATCAATGCCTACCTGGCCTCTGCGTCCGCCCCGGTGTTCACGCCGGCCGCCAACGCGAATGGCCCAGTTGCGTTGACGATGACCACCAATGATGGCGGCAACACAGGTTCGGGCGGTGCGCTCACCGACGTCGACACGCGCACGATCACCGTCGCTGCTGTCAACGATGCGCCGGTCAACACCATGCCGGCTAGCTATGCCACGAACGAGGATACCGCTCTTGGCCTGACCGGGCTGCAGATTGCCGATGTCGACGCAGCGAGCGGCACCATGACCGTGGTGCTGACCGTCTCTTCGGGCAGCCTCACGGCAACCGCCGGCGGCAGCGTGACGGTGGCGGGTTCCGGAACTTCTTCCATCACGTTGACGGGCACGCTGGCCAACATCAATGCCTTCCTGGCTGGCGCGTCGCGTCCGTCTTTCGTCCCCGCGGCAGACTTCAACGGCCCAGTATCGCTGACAATGACCACCAGCGACGGTGGCAACACCGGCGCGGGCGGCGTGCTGAGCGCCACCGACACCCGTACGATCACAGTCAATCCGGTCAACGATGCGCCTGTCCTGGATCTCGATGCGTCCGGCGCGGGCACCGGCTATTCGACCAGCTATACGGAAAATGGCGCCGGTGTTGCGATCGTCGACGCCGACAGCCTGATCACCGACATAGACAGCGCCAACATGGCATCGGCGACGATCGTCATTGCCAACGGCCAGCCCGGCGATGTCCTGTCCGTTTCCGGTGCTTTGCCGACGGGTATCACCGCCGCATGGAACCCGGCGACGTTCACGTTGACCTTGACCGGTTCCGCCAGCAAAGCGGCCTACGAGACGGCGCTCGAGCAGGTGCGCTATTCGTCGACCTCCGATGATCCCTCGACCGTCAACCGCACGATCAATGTGGTCGTCAACGATGGAAGCACCGACTCGAATGTCGCCGTGGCGACGGTTTCAGTGACAGCGGTCAACGATGCTCCGGTCAACACGCTTCCGGCAGCCGGCTGGACGGTTGATGAGGATACCCTCCTGCCGCTTGCCGGGCTGTCCGTGAGCGATCCCGACGCCGGTGCCGCTCCCATGACCCTTACACTGAGCGTTGGCTCAGGAACATTGGCAGCCGGCAATGCCGGAGGCGTCATCGTGACGGGGTCGGGCAGCGGCTCGATCACCCTCACAGGTACGCTCGCGTCGATCAACGCCTATCTGGCCTCGGCGTCGAGGCCGGTCTATTCGCCGGTCGCGGACTTCAACGGGTCGGTCACGCTGACGATGACGACCAGCGATGGTTCGCTCAGCGATACCGATACGCGCACGATCACCGTGGCCCCGATCACCGATATCGCCAACGACGCGGTCACCACGAACGAGGACACGGCTGTCACGATCAACGTGAACGCCAATGACAGCTTTGAGAATTCCGGCCATACCATCACCGCGATCAATGGCACGTCAATCGTAACCAATGGCGCCGTGGCCGTCGCCAATGGCACGGTCAGGCTGAATGCCGACGGCACGCTGACCTTCACGCCGGCCGCCGACTACAACGGCGCCGCAAGCTTCAATTACACGGTCGCGTCCGGTGGCGTGACGGAAACGGCAGCGGTCAATGTCACGATAACCGCGGTCAATGATGCACCGGTCAATACCGTTCCTGGAGCGCAGACGATTGCCGAAGACACGCCGCTGGCTGTCGGTGGCGTGAGCGTGAACGATGTCGATGGCGGTACGCTGACCACCACATTGACGGTCACCAACGGCACGCTATCCGTTGCGGCCAGCGGCGCGACGATTGGCGGAAACGGCACCGCGACCGTTACCATTTCGGGCACCGCGGCGCAGATCAATGCGGCACTGGCCGGTCTCGTCTATAATGCGACGGCCGACTATTACGGACCGGCGCAACTGACCGTGCAGACCTCGGACGGAGCGCTTTCTGACACCGATTTCGTGGCGATCACGGTCACCCCCGTGGCGGATATCGTCGCCGACTCCGTGACGACGAACGAGGATACGCCGATCAGTTTCAACGTGCTGACCGGAACCAACGGCGCCTCGGCGGACAATTTCGAGAACGGTGGCCGCGTCGTTTCCGCCGTCACCCAGCCGCCTGCAGGGCAGGGCACGGTCACATTCAATGCGGACGGCACCATCACCTACACGCCGGCAGCCGATTTCAACGGCACGACTAGCTTCACCTATACAGTGACCTCGGGCGGCGTGACCGAAACGACGACGGTGACGGTGACGGTCAATCCCATTAACGATGCACCGGTCAACACCGTGCCGGGTGCGCAGTCCACCGCCGAAGACACCACGCTCGTGTTTGCTTCTGCTACGGGCAACGCCATCACCGTGAGCGACGTTGATGGGAACGTCATGACGGTGACGGTCACGGTCACCAATGGCACCTTTTCGCTTTCCGGAACGACAGGGCTGACATTCAGCGCGGGCGACGGTACGGCCGACCAGACGATGACATTTTCCGGCACGGCGGCGGCGATCAACGCTGCGCTTGCCGGGGCGGGTTACGCTCCGACCGCCGACTATAATGGGCCTGCGCTGCTCACGATCCAGACGTCCGACGGCGCGCTTTCTGACACCGACACGATTGCGATCTCCATCTCACCCGTTGCCGACATCACCAATGACACGGCGTCGACTGCTGAGGATACGCCGGTCACGATCTCGGTGCTTGCCAATGACAGTTTCGAGAATCCCGGCAGAACCATATCTGCGGTCAACGGCATTGCCGTTACGCCTGGCGGGCCTGCGGTCGCGATGGCAAATGGTACCGTGGCATTGAATGCCGCCGGACAGCTTATCTTCACACCGACGACCGATTTCAATGGCAATGCCAGTTTCACCTATACGGTTTCATCCGGTGGCGTGACGGAAACGGCGACGGTCAACGTTGCGGTGGCTTCTGTCAACACACCGCCCATCAACACCTTGCCTTCGGCTTTCAACACGCTGGAAGACACCTCTGTCGCGCTGGCCGGATTGCAGGTGGCTGATGCGGACGCCGGCAGCGGCAGCATTTCCGTGACCCTGTCCGTCGACGCCGGCACCTTGTCTGCGGCCACTGCGGCCGGCGTCACCATCAACGGATCCGGCACCGCGACGATCACCCTTTTCGGCACGCTGGCCGATATCAACGCTTATCTCGCCGGCGCCACGCGCCCGACTTTCACACCTGCCGCCAATGCGACCGCCAATGTAACGCTGACCATGACGACCAGCGACAACGGCAATACGGGCGGTCCGGCGCTTGTCGATATCGACACCGCAACCATCACCATCACTCCGGTAAACGATGCTCCCTCCGGCGCCGATCGCGCCGCGACGATCGCAGAAGATACCACCTATACCTTCACCGCGTCCGACTTCGGGTTTTCCGATCCGAACGACAGCCCGGCCAATGCTCTCGCTGCGATCGTCATCACCAGCATTCCGGCCAATGGTGTGCTTTCACTGGGTGGAACACCTGTCGTGGCGGGACAGGTCATCACGGCAGCCAACATCGCGAACCTGACCTGGACGCCGGCCGCCGATGCGAGCGGGACGGCGCTGGCCTCCTTCACGTTCCACGTGCGCGACAATGGCGGCACGGCGAATGGCGGACAGGATACCGATCCGACGCCGAATACTTTCACCTTCAACGTTACCGCCGTGAACGACGCCCCGATCAACACGCTGCCGTCATCGTTTGGCGTGAACGAGGATACTGCGCTTGTCCTGACCGGATTGCGGGTTAGCGACGTCGATGCCGGCGCAGGACCCATCACCATCACTTTGGGGGTGAGCTCCGGCACTTTGTCCGCTTTGTCTGGTGCTGGCGTCAACGTCACCGGATCCGGCAGCGGTACGATCGTGCTCACCGGCACGATCACCGATCTCAATGCCTATCTTGCCTCGGCGTCGCGGCCGACGTTCAATCCGTCCGCGAATTTCAACGGCCCGCTCACGCTCACCATGACGACCAGCGATGGTGGCAATACCGGTTCCGGCGGCGTGCTGGCCGATACCGATACCGCCATCATCACCGTGGCGCCGATCAACGATGCACCGGTGGGCTCGAACACCGCGTTCGTCACCAACGAGGATACGCCCTTCAACGGTACCTTGCCGATCGCGACGGATGTCGACGGTGATCCGTTGACCTATGGCGCGGGCGCAACGGCGCCAGCGCACGGCACCGTCGTCATCAATGCAAATGGCACCTATACCTATGCGCCGGCGGCCAATTTCAGCGGCTCCGACACCTTCACCTATACGGTGACGGATGGCACGGCGACGGTCGAGTACACCGTGACGGTGACGGTCAATCCGATCAACGATGCACCCGTGGCAGTCGGCGACACCGCACAGACCAATGCCAACACGCCGGCCAACGTCAATGTGCTGGCCAATGATACCGACGTTGACGGCGACGTGCTGACGGTTTCGCAGGTGAATGGATCCTCCGCCAACATCGGAACGGCCGTGGGCGGTTCCAACGGCGGGACCTTCACAATCGGCGCGGATGGTGTCGCAATCTTCAATCCCGCTGGTGCGTTTGCCGATCTGGCGGCTGGTCAGACGCGGACGACCTCAGTCACCTATCAAGCCTCTGACGGCCATGGCGGCTTCTCGACGGCGACGCTCACGATCACCGTCATCGGAACCGACGACGCTCCGGTTTCGACGCCGATTGCCAACCAGACATCCAACGACGCCCAGACGGTCAGCTTCAACGTCAGCGGCAATTTCAGCGATCCGGACGCCGGCGACACGCTGACATTCACCGCGACAGGTCTGCCTGCCGGGCTCACGATCGATGCCGCGACCGGCGTCATCTCAGGAACCATCGATCGCAGTGCGAGCGTGACCGGGCCTTACTCGGTGACGGTTGTCGCCATCGACAGCAGCGGACTGCAGGCCAGCCGCACCTTTACCTGGACCGTGCTCAATCCGGCTCCCGTCGCACGCAACGATGCAGTTGCGACCACCGAAAACAGCACCGTGAGCGGTTCGGTGTTCGCCGACAATGGCAGCGGTGCCGACAGCGATCCTGATGGTGATCCGATCACGGTCGCAGCAGTCAATGGCAGTGCGGCGGGCGTGGGGACGGCCATTGCAGGCTCCAGCGGCGGCACCTTCACCACCAATGCCGACGGCACCTACAGTTTTTTACCCGGAACCGGTTTCGACGATCTCGCTGCCGGTCAGACGCGGACCACGTCCGTCAGCTACACCATATCGGACGGGCAGGGCGGTACTTCGACCGCCACGGTCGTGGTTACGGTTACCGGGCAGAACGATGCGCCGGTGGCGGTCAACGATACGTTTGTGACCAGTGAGGACACACCCGTCACCTTCGACGTGCGCACCAATGACAGCGACGTCGATGGCGGCACGATCACGGTCACGCAGATCGAGGACCAGAACATCGCACCCGGCGGTACCGTCGCTGTGACCGGCGGTACCGTGACTCTGAATGCTGACGGTACGCTGACATTCACGCCGGCCCCCGACTTCAATGGCTCGCCTTCCTTCACCTATACCATCTCTGATGGACAGGGCGGAACGGGCACCGGAACCGTCAACGGCACGGTCAATCCCGTCCAGGACTCGCCGGTGGCGGCGAACGATACATTCGTCACCAATGAAGACACTGCGGTCACCGTGGATGTTCTTGCCAATGACAGCGACCCTGACAGAGACCCGCTTTCCGTAACGCAGATCAATGGCACGGACATCGTGCCCGGCAGTTCTGTAGCCGTTACCGGCGGCACGGTGACGCTGAACGCAGACGGCACCTTGACCTTCACGCCGGCTGCGAATTTCAACGGCTCGCCGTCTTTCACCTATACGATTTCCGATGGCCATGGCGGCACGGCCAGCGCGACTGTCAACGGCACGGTCAATCCCATCCAGGATCCGCCAGTCGCCGCGAACGATGCCTTCACCACCAATGAGGACACGGCGGTCACCTTCGATGTCCGTGGCAATGATGGCGATCCTGATGGGGACCCGCTTTCGGTCACGCAGATCAATGGCACCAACATTGCGCCCGGCAACTCAATTGCCGTCACGGGCGGCACGGTGACGTTGAACGCAAACGGCACGCTGACCTTCACGCCGACGGCCAACTTCAACGGCTCGCCGTCCTTCACCTATACCGTGTCGGACGGGCAGGGCGGTGTTGCCACCGCCACCGTCAACGGCACAGTCGTGGCGGTCAACGATGCACCGGTGGCCAATGACGATACGTTCACCACGGATGAAGATACGGCTACCGTCTTCGATGTCAGGACGAATGACAGCGATGTCGAGGCCGACGCGCTTTCGGTTACGCAGATCAATGGCCAGAACATCGCCGCGGGCAGTTCTGTGGCGGTTGCCGGCGGCACCGTCTCGCTGGGCGTCGACGGGCGCCTGACCTTCACGCCTGCCGCCGATTTCCACGGTTCCCCATCCTTTACCTACACGATCTCGGATGGGCATGGTGGTACGGCCACCGCGACCGTGACGGGCACCGTCAACCCGGTCAACGATGCGCCGGTAGCGGTCGCCGACAGCTTTACGACGAACGAGGACACGCCGGTCGTCATCAACGTGCGCTCCAATGACAGCGACGTCGATGGCGACACGATCACGATCACCCAGATCAACGGCACGGCCATCGCGGTGGGCGCGTCGGTCTCGGTCACCGGCGGCAGCGTCATGCTCAATGCGGATGGAACGCTGACATTCGCGCCGGACGCGAATTTCAACGGCAATCCAAGCTTCACCTACACGATCTCCGACGGCAATGGCGGCTCTGCGACCGCAACGGTCAGCGGAACGGTCGCGGCGGTAAACGACGCGCCGGTGTCTTCCGATACGACTGTCACCACACCGGAGGACGGCACGCTCAATGGCACCTTGCCACCGGCAAGCGATGTCGACGGCGATACCGTCACCTATGCGGCCGGATCGACCACGCCGGCACACGGCACGGTCACCATCAATGCGAACGGCACTTACTCCTATGTGCCGGCTCCAAACTTCAACGGCTCCGACAGCTTCAGTTTCATCGTCAGTGACGGCAACGGCGGCACCAACGAATACACGGTGACGGTGAACGTCACGCCGCAGAACGATGCGCCTGTCGGCACTCCTATTCCCGACCGCTCCAGCCAGGATGGTGCGGCAGTGAATGTCAGCATCGCCGGCTTCTTCAGCGATATCGATGGTGACACGCTGAGCTTTAGCCAAACCGGCTTGCCGGCGGGTTTGAGCATCGGCGCCAATGGCGTCATTTCCGGCACCATCGATCGCCAGGCCAGCCAGGGCGGGCCTGGCGCCAACGGCATCTACACCGTCACGATTACAGCGAGTGATGGTCATGGCGGCACCGCCAGCCAGACCTTCACCTTCACCGTTGGCAATCCTCCGCCGGTAGCGGTCAACGATACGGCCGTCACCAACGAGGACACACCGGTCACCATCAATGTCCTGGATGGTTCTGCCAGCGGCGGTGCTGCCGACAGTGACCCTGATGGGGATCCACTGACGGTGATCTCTGCCAGCGCGGCGAACGGCGCGGTCACCATTGGGGCGAATGGTCAGATCACCTATGTGCCGAACAGCAATTTCAACGGCACCGACATCATCACCTACACCATCTCGGATGGTAACGGTGGCACTGCTACGGCGACGGTCACGGTTACGGTCAATCCGGTCAACGACGCGCCATCGGGCACGCCGATCGCCGATCGGACGCGCAATGACGGCGATACGGATTCCATCAACGCTTCAGCTTTCTTTGCCGATGTCGATGGAGACACGTTGGCCTATTCTGTCACCGGGCTGCCGGCCGGTCTCACCATTGATGCCGCCACCGGGGTGATTTCCGGAACGATCGCACATGATGCGTCCGGCCCGACCGGAGAACGTGTCTATACCGTCACGGTGAGCGCAAGCGATGGCCATGGCGGCACGATGCCGATCACGTTCCGCTACACCGTCCTCAATCTTCCACCGGTGGCCGAGAACGATACGGCGACGACGACCGAGGATACGCCGGTCGACATCCCGATCCTTGCCAATGACAGCGATCCCGACGGCGACGATGCCGAGGTTATCCGCGTCAACAACATCGTGCTGACCGTGGGTGGGCCGGGGGTTGCGACAAGCAATGGTCTGGTCCAGCTCGTGCTCGACGGATCGGGCCAGCAGGTTCTGCGCTTCACGCCGAACGCGGACTACAATGGACAGGAGGCGTTCACCTACACGATCGACGACGGCAATGGTGGGGTGGATACCGCAACAGTCACGATCACGGTGGTTGCCGAAAACGATGACCCGGTCGTCACCAATCCGATCCCCGACCGGGTGAGGGCGGATGGACAATCGTTCACCTACGATACCAGCGACTTTTTCAACGATCCGGACGGCGATGGCCTTAACTACGTCATCACCGGGCTGCCGGCAGGTCTCACCTATGATCCCTTGACCGGCATCATTTCCGGTATGATCGACCATAATGCGAGCCAGGGCGGTAGCGGAGGCGTCTATACCGTCACAATCACCGCCTATGACAGGCCGGGCGGTACCGGCCTCTCTGTCGCCCAGAGTTTTGACCTGACGGTGACAAATCCTCGTCCAGTTGCCATCAACGATACGGTGACCGTCAACGAAGACGCCGTGGCGGTTTTCAACGTATTGACCGGAGCTGGCACGACAAGTGGAGCGTCAGGTGCCGATACGGATCCGGACGGCGACATACTCACAGTCACCGCCGCCAGCGCCGGCAACGGGACCGTGATCATCGGTGCCAATGGTCAGCTGACCTATACGCCGAAGGCGAATTTCAACGGAACCGACACGATCATTTACACGATCTCGGACGGTCAGGGCGGCACATCGACCGCGACGGTCACAGTCACGGTCAACGCCGTCAACGATGCGCCGATCTCCCAGGACATCGCCAACAGGATCGACAATGACAGCCAGATCATCGCCCCGCAGTCATTTGCCCCTTATTTCGAGGACATCGACGGCGACACGCTGACTTACACCGTTACCGGCTTGCCGCCTGGGCTGACCTTCAATGCCGCGACCGGCGAGGTGAGCGGAACAATCGACTCCGGCGCATCCACAGGAGGGCCTGCGGGCAATGGCGTCTATACGGTCACCATCGTTGCCAGTGACGGCAGCCTGACCGCCACCGAGACTTTCACCTGGTTCATCGACAATCTCCCGCCGACCGCCTTTGACGACACCCTGACGGTCAACGAAGATGCAGGCGCGACAGGTGGCAACGTTCTTACAAATGACATCGATCCCGACGGCGATGGCTTTGCAGTCTCTGCGGTGGAGGGACAGACTGTGGTGCCCGGGTCGCCTGTCACCGTCACCGGTTCGAGCGGCGGCACCTTCACCATAAACGCCGATGGCAGCTACACGTTTGTTGCCGGTCCAGTCTTTTCCGACCTTCAGGCCGGCGAGACGCGGACGACAACGATCGTCTATACCATTCGCGACGACGATGGCGGGCTCGACACGGCGACCTTGACGGTGCTTGTCACCGGCGTCAACGACAGTCCGACTGTGGATGCCATTCCCAGCTATACGCGCGCCGATGGCCAGTCGATGACCAGCAATCCGTTGAATATCTCGACCTTTTTCCACGACGTGGAAAGTGACGCGCTGACTTTCAGCGCCACGGGTCTGCCGTCCGGCCTCACAATGGATGCCGCAGGCAACATCACCGGCGTCATCGCCAACAACGCGTCGGTGAACGCCCCCTACACCGTGACCGTGACCGCAAATGACGGCAACGGTGGCTCGGTCATCCAAACCTTCACATTCAACGTGACGAACCCGGCACCGACTGCGGCCAATGACACCGCTTCGACGGCGGAAGACACGCCCATTGAAAGCATCAACGTTCTAGGGAACGACACCGATCCCGACGGAGACATTCTGTTCGTCGATCCTGCGTTCCCACCCCAGGCTGGTCATGGAACCGTCTCCATCAATGCCGATGGGACGCTGCGCTATGTCCCGAACCCCGACTACAACGGTACCGACACCATCGTCTACCGGATCAGCGACGGCCAGGGAGGGTTCAGCACCGGTGTGGTGACCGTCAACGTCGGCGCTGAGAACGATCCGCCGAGTGTCACGCCCATCCCGGACATCCTGCGCAATGATAGCGATACTTTCAGTCTCGACGTCACCGGCAACTTCTCCGACCCGGAAGGCGACCCGCTGACTTATACGATCACCGGTTTGCCGCCGGGGCTCACCTATGATCCCGCAACCGGCGTGGTCTCCGGCAAGATCGCACCGGATGCTTCCGGTCCGACCGGTCGCCAGACCTACATCGTCACGGTAACGGCCAGCGACGGCTTCCCGGGAGGCAGTGCGGCCACGCAATTCGCCTTCGTTGTCGAGAATCTGGCGCCGGAGGCAAACAACGATACCGCAACGACTGCAGAAGATACGCCGGTCAACATTCCGGTCCTGGCGAATGACCGCGACCCGGACGGCGATGACGGCGTCGTCATCAGCGTCAACGGCGTAGATCTGATCCTCAACGGCCCATCCGTGCAGACGACGAATGGCTCGGTGCAACTCGTAATGGACGGCAGCGCGATGGTGCTGCGGTTTACGCCGAACCCGAACTACAACGGCACGGAATCCTTCACCTATACGATCGACGACGGCAACAGCGGCGTCGACACTGCAACGGTGACGATCACCGTCACGCCGGTGAACGATGCGCCGGTGGCAAGCACCATCCCGGATCTTTCCCGCCCGGATTCGTCGACCGTCAACCTGAACATATCCGGTTACTTCAGTGACGTGGACGGCGACGATCTCGACTATGCGATCACCGGCCTGCCACCAGGCCTGACGTTTGATCCCGAAACCGGGCTCATCACGGGAACGCTGACCGCAAACGCATCGCAAAACAGTCCATACACGGTGACGGTCGTGGCGAACGACCGTGAGGGCGGGAGTGGCCTGTCGGCAACGACGACCTTCATCTTTACGGTGACGAACCCAGCGCCGGGGGCCAATAACGACACGGTCGTCACCAATGAGGACACGGCTGTTACGTTCAATCCGATCACGGGCGTCGGAACCACCAGCGGTGCTGCCGGTGCGGATGTTGATCCGGATGGAGATCCTCTCACCGTCACGCAGATCGGTGGTCAGCCTATCGCAGTCAACGGGACCGTGTCGGTCACCAACGGAACCGCTCGGCTCAATGCCGACGGCACGCTGACCTTCACCCCGTCCGCCAATTTCAACGGCACGGCCATCATCAACTACCGTGTCAGCGACGGCAATGGTGGCTTCGACGATGCATCGATCTCGGTCACCGTAAACGCGGTCAACGATGTTCCCTCAATCGACCTGAATGCGTCGACAGCCGGCACTGGCCACGATGCTACCTATGCCGAAGGCGACAGCCCGGTGACCATCGCCCATGGCGATGCTATCGCTCTTGATGCCGAAGACCAGATCGTGCGCCTCGACATCGCGCTTGCCGGTTTTGTCGACGGCAGTGCGGAACGTATCCATCTGAACGGATCCGTGGATCTGATCTATGGAACAGCCCGCAACGGGACCATCAGTTTTGGCGGCACCACCTTTGCCTTTACCTATGATGGCGCCGGCAGCCTGCATTTCGAGAATGCCGCCGGTGCGACCGTTCCCATGACGGGCAGTGCTGTAAGCGCTCTCGTCCGCGCTCTGCAGTACGACAACACCAGCGACAATCCGACGACCGGAGCGCGCACGTTGACGTTCACGGTTACCGATGCCGAAGGGGCAATTTCACCAACGGCGGTGGCGACAATCTCGGTCGCACCAGTGAACGACAATCCGATCGCGGTCGATGACACCTCGACAACCGGAGAAAATACGCCGCTGACCGGCGCCGTGCCGGGCGTGCTCGGCAATGACAGCGATCCCGAGGGAGACGCGCTGATGGTGACCGCCGTCAACGGCGGCGCGGTCGGGACGACGGTGGCTGGTTCGAATGGCGGCAGCTTCATCATCAATGCCGACGGCAGCTACAGCTTCGATCCGTTGACGGCCTTCGATGATCTCCAGGTCAACGAAACCCGTTCAACAACCGTCACCTACACGGTCTCAGACGGCCATGGCGGAACCGCCACGGCGACACTGACGGTTGTCGTGTCCGGTGCCAACGACGCTCCGGTCGGGGCAGGCGACAGCATCTCGACGGCTGAAGACACGCCGTTTACAGGAACGTTGCCGGTGGCGACGGATGTCGACGGTGACACGTTGACTTACGCGGCCGAGGTACAACCGGCCCACGGCACCGTGTCGATCAGCACGAACGGCACCTACATCTACACGCCGGCGCCGGACTACCATGGACCGGACAGCTTTACCTATACGGTCTCCGACGGAACGACATCGGTGACCTACACAGTGTCCATCGACGTTCTGCCTGGTCAGGATGCTCCGGTCGGGCGCGACATCCCCAACGCTGTCTATAGCGACGCCCAGACGGTATCGTTCAACGTTTCCGGGTACTTCAGCGATGTCGACGGTGACACACTCACCTTCTCGCAGACGGGCCTGCCCGATGGGTTGGTGTTCGATCCGGTCACGGGCCTGATCTCAGGCCAGGTGGCCAGCAATGCCTCGCAGGTCGGTGGCGGCATCTACACGGTCACCATCACCGCACGGGATACCGCCGGCAACACGGCGAGCGAGACCTTTACGATTACGGTGACCAATCCGGCACCGATTGCCCGCGACGACAGTGTCGCGACGGCGGAAAACACGCCGCTATCCGGCTCGGTGTTTGCCAACAACGGCAATGGCGCGGACAGCGACCCGGATGGGGACACGATCGCGGTCAGCGCCGTCAACGGCCAGGCAGCGAATGTCGGAGGAGCTGTTATCGGCTCCACGGGCGGAAGCTTCACCGTCAATGCCAACGGCACCTTCACTTTCGATCCCGGAGCGGATTTTGATACGCTGAAACCCGGCGAGAACCGCACCACCAGCATTGTCTACACCATCTCGGACGGGCAGGGCGGAACGTCGACCGCAACATTCACGGTGACGGTGCATGGCCAGAATGATGCGCCCGTCGGATCGAATACGTCCATCAGCACCCTGGAAGATACGCCTTTCAACGGCACTCTGCCGGTGGCAACGGATGTCGATGGCGATCCGCTCTCTTATGGTGTCGGATCGCAGCCGACAAACGGCACGGTGACGATCAATCCGAACGGTACCTACACCTATACGCCGAATGGCAATTACAACGGTCCGGACAGTTTCACCTACACCGTCACCGACGGCACCAGCGTGGTGACCTACACGGTTTCGGTGGCGGTGGGCCCAGTCAACGATGCTCCGGTTGCCCAGGACAACACCCACACGACCGCGGAAGACATCCCCGTCAGTGGGGCCATCAGCTTTACCGACATAGACACTCCGACTGCGCAGATCTCGGTCGTGCTGGAGACCGCTCCGGCCAGCGGAACTGTGGTCGTCAATGCGAACGGCACCTATATCTATACGCCGAACGCGAATTTCCACGGCATAGACAGTTTCGTGGTGCGCGTCGCCGATCCTGATGGTGGTTTCGATCTGGCAACGGTGACGATCACTGTGACACCGGCGAACGATGCTCCCGTTGCCGTCGATGACACAGGCGCAACGACGGAAAACGCCAGCACGTCCGGCAACGTTATTCTCGATCCCCCAGGCCGCGATAGCGATATCGACGGGGATACCTTGATCGTGGTCGGGGTTGGCGCGCCGACGGGCGGTGTCGGTTCTCCGATTTCGGGCAGCAATGGCGGCAGGTTCGTGATCCAGCCCGACGGCTCGTTCCAGTTCGAGCCAGGTGCGGATTTCGACAATCTTGCCGCGGGCCAGACACGCACCACCAGCGTTACCTACACGGTCTCGGATGGCCAGGGTGGCACGGCTTCGGCAACGCTCACGATCACCGTGACCGGCACGAACGATGCACCGAATGCAACGACATTGCCGCCTCAATCGAGCGCGGACGGCGCCGCTGTCTCCATATCCCCCGGCTCAGCTTTCTCGGATATCGATATCGGCGATGTGCTGACATTTGATGTCACCGGACTGCCGCAGGGGCTGATTTTCGACCCCGCCACCGGCACAATCACCGGCACCATCGACCGCGATGCGTCGGGACCGACCGGCACCCGGGACTATTCCGTCACCGTCACCGCTACAGATCTCAATGGTGCCACGGTGACCCGCAGCTTTGTCTGGACGATAACCAACCCAGGCCCCGATGCGGTCAACGACAATGTCAACGTAACCGAAGACGGCACCCTCACGGGATCCGTGCTTGCCGACAACGGCAACGGACCCGACAGCGACCCGGATAGCGATCCTCTTTCGGTTTCACTGGTGACGGGGCCGGCAAGCGGCACGCTGATCCTGAACCCCGATGGAACCTTCACCTACAATCCAGGTGCAAACTTCAATGGCGTCGACAGCTTCGTCTATCGGGTCAGCGACGGCAATGGCGGGTTCGATACGGCGACGGTGACCATCACCGTTACGCCGGTCAATGACAGCCCGGTTGCCGGCAACGACAGCTTTGCCATCGATGAGGACGGCTCCGTCGATATCGCGGTGCTCGGCAATGACAGCGACATTGATGGTGATCCGCTGACGATAACCGAGATCAACGGACAGTCGATCGTCGTCGGTGGCGTCGTGGCCGTGACGGGCGGCACGGTGACCCTCAACGCTGACGGCACGCTGCACTTTACCGCCGATCCGGATTTCAATGGTGCACCTTCCTTCACCTACACGGTGTCGGATGGCACGGCCAGCGTCCAGACAACCGTCCGGGGGACGGTGGGAGCAGTCAACGATGCCCCCGTCAACACCCTGCCGCCGACATTCAACGGCACGGAAGATCAGCCACTGACCCTCACCGGCCTGTCGGTATCCGATGCCGATGCAGGCGGCGGAACGATCCAGGTAACGCTTGCCGTGGATGCGGGCACATTGACCGCCAATTCAGGGGGCGGCGTCATCGTGTCAGGATCCGGCAGCGGATCCATCATCCTGTCGGGAACACTTGCCGACATTAACGCCTACCTGGCCAGCGGCCTTGCCCCCGTCTACCAGCCGGTAGCCAATTCGAATGCTCCGGTGACGTTGACGATGGTCACCGACGACCAGGGCAACAGCGGTAGTGGCGGCGCCTTATCCGATACGGATACGGCGATGATCCTGCTCCAACCGGTCAACGATGCGCCGGTGGCCTTGGGCAATTCTCATGTCACGCCCGAAGATACTCCCGTTGCGGGTAGGATCGTTGCATCTGATGTCGATGGTGACGCGTTGACCTTTGCGCTGGTCGGACAGCCTGGCAACGGAACCGTCGTGCTCAATGCGGACGGCACTTATGTCTACACGCCCAACGCTGATTTCAGCGGCAGCGAAATCTTTGAGATTGTTATCGATGACGGTCATGGCGGCGCGACGACCGTCGCGGTGACGGTGACCGTCACACCGGTGAATGACAGCCCGGTCGGACGTGACACCACGATCACCGCGAAGGAGGATCTGCCTGTCTCGGGAACTCTGCCCGCGGCGACCGATCCGGAAGGCGATCCGTTAACCTATGGCCTGGGCTCGCCGCCCGCGCATGGTACGGTAGTGGTTAATGCCGATGGGACCTACACCTATACGCCCAATCCGGACTACAACGGGTCCGACAGTTTCACCTATACGGTGAGCGATGGCACGAACACGGTGACGTATACCGTTTCCGTCAATGTGACACCGGTCGACGACAGGCCGGTCGGCTCGGATGACAATGTCGCCACCGATGAAGATACGCCGATCAGCGGCAGGCTGCCGGTGGCAGTCGATCCCGACGGCGACCCGCTGACCTATGGTCTTGGTTCGCAAGCGGGACACGGTACCGTTACGGTCAATGCCGACGGAACCTACACTTACACCCCGAGCCTCAACTACAATGGGGCCGACAGCTTTACCTACACGGTGAACGACGGCACCAGCACGGTGACCTATACCGTCTTCATCAATGTCAGGCCGGTTAATGATGCGCCTGTCGGATCCAATGCCGACATTGAGGTCCAAGAGGGGACGTCTGTTGTCGGCAAGTTGCCTGTGGCTACCGACGCTGAAGGCGATCCGCTGACCTATGGTGTCGGCTCGCAACCGGGACATGGCACCGTCACGGTCAACGCAGACGGCACCTATGCCTATACGCCTGCTCCGGGCTACAGCGGCCCTGACAGCTTCACCTATTCGGTGAGCGACGGCACGAACATGGTGGTCTATACCGTTGCGATCAATGTCCGCGCATCCGGTGGACTTCCGACGCTCGAGATCGACCCGCCGATGGTTTTCCCGGAGGAGCGCGAGCAGATTTCCGAGCGGCCTCAGATGGTGGTCCAGGGAGAGGTCCTGCAGTCTATCGGGGACCTCGGAGGTATTTCCGATCGCATTACTGCGGATGGGCCAATCGACAGCGTCGTCAATGCCTTTGGCACGCTGAACGGCATCTCCGGCCTTCCGGCTGAAGGCGCGGTTCTTCATGTCGTCAGGCAGATCGGCGAATGGTCCGATAGCACGAAGCGGATCGATGATCTCATTGTCAAGCCGCTGCGTGGCGGTTCGAGCATCGATGTCAGCAGTGCAGGCGGCGAGCATACTTGGTTCAAGGTCGACGCGATCCTCGATCAAGGCCTCATCTATGTTCTCATCTCGGCGCGCGAGGGAGGTGCTGCCGTCGAATTCCGCGTGACACAGGCTGACGGCAGGGCGCTGCCGGAATGGTTGAGCGTAACCAGTCGCGGCGTGACCATTGGTCAGGTGCCTGCGGGCTCGCCATTCATCGATCTGCGCGTTCAGGCTGTGGTCGAAGGAGGTGTCGTGGAAGACACGTTCAGGGTTGATCTGCTCACCGGAACTATCCTGGATCATGCAGCGGATCGCAGGGCCGACCTGGACAGTGGCTTCTTCTCGACCAGGCTCGACCAGGAGCTTGATGGTGGGATCGAAGAGGCAAACCTACTCGTAAAAGCGCTGCAAGGGTGGTCCGGCCTTGATGCGACGTAGGTCCAACTCAACGACCGGACTCCAGCACCAGTTACGATCGTGCCGTTTGTCGGCACGATCGTAACTGCTCGGAAGCGGGCATAACCGTTGAAACGCCCGCCAGTCGTATCCGGCAGCTACGATATTAGAATCTGATTGGAGAACTGGTACGCCCAAGGGGAATCGAACCCCTGTTACCGCCGTGAAAGGGCGGTGTCCTGACCGCTAGACGATGGGCGCAGCCAAGGCGGCTTATAGTGGCGTTAATCGCGGTGGGCAACCCGTCTAAATCGGGTTTTCTGCATTTTTTTCCACCCTCCTCAGAGAAGGCCCAATTGCGCCGGATTCCTTGGAGTCCGTAGTTCGGTTTGGGATATCTGGTTCAGCATTGCGCGGTTGCCGGCATGATCGGTGCCGCATTATCGCTGTCTGCCAGACATCGGAGTCTGGGCAATGGCAATGATTCTCCTGACAACGTGGCCTGAGCGATTCCTTGCACGCGTGTTATTCTCTGCAGCCGAAGAGAGAAAACATGGCGTTCGCGATCAAGGCCGAGATTGCCGATCCGATGGCGGAAACGTTCACGTTTACCGCGCAGAAAACCATGTATGACGGCAAAAATATTGCCGCGGGTGACACGATCTTCCTGTTCGCTAGCGAAAACGAGGGTGGCAATGGTCTTGTCGCGCGCGGCATCGTGCTTTCAGCTGCGGCGATCGCACGGCAGTCCGACATCGAACGGCAGACGCCACGTGTCAGCATCCAGGTTAGGCGTACAGCACTTGCCCGGCGGCCGCTCGGCCGAAACGAGCTCAGGCACCTGACGGACTGGCAGGACGGCAGGCCCGGTACCGAGCTCAATTTCAAGCTTTATCGGCAAGCGACGAACAAGATCGTCGGCATTTCCGAGAGCGCCGCGGCGTTCCTGAAAGGCTTTTTCTAAACAATCGCGATCAGAGACTTCTTAGCCGCGGCGGCGGCAGCGCCAGTTCCAGTCGCGCTCGGGGCCGACATCGACATGCACGGATTCGGTGTGGCAATAGGTGCCGACGCCGCCACGTCCGGGAAGCGAACGCACATAAGTGGCCAAATCCCACTTGCTGACACCCGGAACCTGAATGTCTGCGGCGGCGCAATACATATGCAGCGAGTTCTTGGCGCCGCGCGCACGCACGTTGCGAGCCTGATCGCGATAGCCTGAGGTCACGATCATCTTCTTACCGTAGTGACCTTCGATCTGCTTAAGGACGCGTACCAGGGATGGCTTCAGACAAGCGACGTCCACGCTTTCGGTCTGTTTCAGCAGCCCGTTGGGCGCCAGGCGCGCCAGACCAGCGGCGGAGGCCACTTGATAGGCGCCGCCTTCATCGTCCTCGTTCAGGTCGACGTCGCTGTCATCATAGGTGCCGGAACGGCGGGTGATCTCGAACAGTGCGGTCTTGCGCACGCCAGGCAGATTGCTGAATGCGGCCGAACTGTCCGCAGAGGCGAGCATGGCCTGCTTTTGGCCAGACTGGGCGGAGGCCAGAGTGATGATCGGCTTGGCCGGCTTGTCTTCGGGAATGATCGCCTGCTTGGCTTCGGCTTGCTCTGTGGGCACGATCGGTTTCGGCTTTTCGGCAGTCGGCGCTGCTTTGGCAGGCGAGGCGCCGAACAGCGAGGCGAGGAAGCCTTTCTTTTCCGGTTTGGACGGTGCTGCAGGCATCTCGCCTGCGGTGACATAGACCGGATGGTTCATTTCGGGCGTTGCCGCGCTGGCCGTCTGCGTCGCTGCCGCCGGCTCCGCTGCCCGCTGGCTGTTCGTTCCTTGTTGCGGCAGTACGGTAGTGGTACCGGCCGCGACCTGTTGGGCCGCCGTGGCTGTTTGCTGCTGCGTCTGTTCGGGCGCGACAAGCTGCTGCGGCGTGTTGCCGGCGATGGTCTGCGCATCCGTGGGCGCCGTCAGCGGGAAGGCCGGCGTGCCGGGCTTTGCGGTCGGCAGATAAGCGATCTGCTCGGGCAGGGCGGTATCGCCTTCGGTCGTCATCAGCGCTTGCGGAGTCGTGGCCGTAGCGGCAAGGGCCGGACCTGCGGTGGTCACGCCGGACGTACCTGGCGTGGTGGCTGCGGCTGCTCCGGCCTGTGTGGGGGCGTAATTCGGGTTGGCGACGCCGAAGTCCGGTGCTCCGGTGGAGGTGCAGGACGCCAGCAGCAAAGAACACAACGCCACCACGACGGCGCGGCGTTCTCCATTCGCGAAGCGCGAGCTGTTTGCCCTCAAATCCAAATTCCCCCTCGCTAACCGATCCGAACCGTCATCTCAGGCGCAGGAGCGCCGCCGAATGATCGAGTTTCCGCAATCGGAAACGAGACCTGTGACAAATCCGCAAGCTTCCTTCTGAAATCGTGCGAGCCTGCGTGATTTGCGTCAAATAGATGATTGACGTGACCATTTCGCCCGCTTTGGCGAGCAGGTCAACTCACCGCATATTACAGATTGTTACACTCGTACCTTCACGTAGTCGCCAGGGGCGTCGCCCAGGGTTTCCATGGTCTTCCCCGGAATCCGGGCCGGCACGCGCTTGTCGTCCTTCGCCTCGATCCAACGCTGCCAGTGTGGCCACCAGGAGCCCGGGTTCTCGGTGGCGGCGGCGAGCCAGTCCTCGAATCGCCCGACCGGCTTGCCGCCGGTCCAATGTTGGTACTTGCCGAGCGACGGCGGATTGACGACGCCGGCGATATGGCCGGAACCGGCCATCACATATTCGACGTCGCCGCCGAAATACTGGCAACCGACGAACACCGAACGCGCCGGTGCGATATGGTCTTCCTTTGAGGCGAGATTGTAGACTGGAATTGTGATGTCGGAGAGGGAGACGTTGCGCCCGGCAAGCTCCATCCGACCGCGCGAAAGATTGTTCTCCAGATAGCAATTGCGCAGATAGAAAGAGTGGTTCGCTGCCGCCATGCGGGTGGAATCGGCGTTCCAGTAGAGCAGGTCGAAAGGCATCGGCTCCTTGCCGCGCATATAGTTATTGACAACATACGGCCAGATCAGGTCGCCCGAGCGCAGCATGTTGAAGGCGGTTGCCATCTTGGTCCCCTCGAGGAAACCTTTGCCGCGCATGGCAATTTCAAGTGCGGCGATCTGTTCCTCGTCGACGAAGACCTTGAGGTCGCCGGCATAGGTGAAATCGACCTGAGTGGTGAAGAAGGTGACCGATCTGACGCGGTCGTCACCTTCCTGGGCGAGCAATGCGAGGGCTGCTGCCAGCAGCGTGCCCCCGACGCAGTAACCGATGGTGTTCACTTCCCGCTCGCCGGTCGCCTTTTCGACGATGTCGAGGCCATATTGCAGGCCCTCGCGGATATAGGCCTCCCAGTTCTTGGTGCCGTGTCGTTCGTCCGGGTTGATCCAGGAAATGACGAAAACCGTATGGCCCTGTTCCACCGCCCAGCGGATGAAGGATTTCTCGGGGTTTAGATCGAGGATGTAAAATTTGTTGATCCAGGGCGGGCAGATCAACAGCGGCCGTTTCAGCACCGTTTCGGTTGTCGGGCTGTACTGGATGATCTCGGCGACATCGGACCGACCCACCACCTTGCCAGGGGTGACGGCAATGTTGCGGCCGATCTCGAACTTCGAATAATCCGCCTGACGCAACCTCAGGTCGCCTTTGCCGGCGGCGATGTCTTCGGCAAACATCTTCATGCCGCGTACAAGGTTCTCGCCATGCGAGGAAACCGTCTCGCGAAACAACTCCGGGTTGGTGAGGATGAAGTTGGACGGCGAGATCGCGTTCGAAACCTGCTTTACGTAGAAGCCGGCCTTGTGGCGCGTATGTTCGTCCAATCCATCGGCATGCTCCACCAAGTCGGCTGCCCAGCGCGAGGTGACCAGATAGGCCTGTTTCAGGAAGTCGAAGAAAGCGTTCTTACCCCATTCCGGATCCTGGAAGCGCTTGTCGCCACGTTCAGGCTTGACGCCTGCCGCCTCATCTTCGACGCCGCCGAGGCGGTGGATGGCGTTTGCCCACACATTCATATAACCCGCGAACAGTCGGGTTTGCGCTTCAAGCGCGCGCTTAGGGTCGGCCAGCCAGTATTCTGTGAGCTTGGAGAAGGTCTTGACCATGTCGGCCACGGGTTCGGCGACGCTGTCGCGCACCTCGCCGCGCTCGCGCGGTTCCACCCAGGCAGAAGCGGCCTTGCCGGCCTGTTCGACCATGCGCGCCATGTTGAGCGCGAAGCGCTCGGGATCTTTTACCAGATACTGCTCGACGGAGGGCGGTTCTTGAGTGTCCGTCTTGCCTGCATCAGGTCTGTCGGCCATGGTTTGCGCGGTTCCTCCCTAGCGATTTCTTGACATAGTATCATGCAAGGTCGAATAGGAGCCAATATGCTTTTGCTGCCCATTACGGGAAAGTGAGCTTCAACTGGCCATTGCGGGTAATATTATGACGGATCGTGTTGGTCAGCTCGTGCTTGCAGTCTGCGGGCGTTTCGTGTTCGCGGCCATACTGACCTCGGCCGTCGCCATAACGGGGTGCGCGGGTTCGAGCAGCAGAAATACCACCACCGTGGAGTCGGGCGGCACGATGACCGGCCCGAAGGACACCGGATCCTTCCCTAATCTCAACATCAAGCCGCAGAACGCGGCGACGCAATTCACCGAAGACGAGAAGAATGCCAAGCTTGCCCAGCTTGCCGCGGCCAGGGCGAACGCACAATCACATCCGGGCGATCCGGCGGCCGCGACCGACGCCGCCGAAGTGGAAAAGCTTAAGGCCAGTCATGCCAAGAATGCGTTGAAGCAGATCGGGGCCAAGTGCGACCCCGCCCTCGACCCGAATTGCAAATAAGGCTATAGGCGCGCCACCGCGCCCCCTTGATCGGAACGAACATGGAAGAGTTTCACAAAGTCCGCCGTCTTCCTCCCTACGTCTTCGAACAGGTCAATCGCCTGAAGGCCAGCGCGCGGTCTCGTGGCGCCGACATCATCGATCTCGGCATGGGCAATCCAGATCTCCCGACTCCCAAGGCCATCGTCGATAAGCTGTGCGAAGTGGTGCGCGATCCGCGTACCCATCGCTACTCGTCGTCGCGCGGCATTCCCGGCCTGCGCCGCGCCCAGGCCAACTATTATGCCCGCCGTTTCGGTGTGAAGCTCAACCCCGACACTCAGGTGGTGGCGACGCTGGGCTCGAAGGAGGGCTTTGCCAACATGGCGCAGGCCATCACGGCGCCTGGCGATGTGGTTCTTTGCCCGGATCCGACCTACCCGATCCATGCCTTCGGCTTCATCATGTCGGGCGGTGTCATCCGCTCGCTGCAGGCCGAGCCGAATGACGGCTTCATTCCAGCGCTGGAGCGTGGCGTGCGCCACTCCATCCCGAAGCCGCTGGCATTGATCCTCAATTATCCGTCGAATCCCACGGCTTATGTCGCGACGCTCGACTTCTATAAGGACGTCGTGGCCTTCGCGAAGAAGAACGACATCATCATTCTATCGGATCTTGCTTATTCGGAGATCTATTTCGATGGCAATCCGCCGCCCTCGGTGCTGCAGGTGCCGGGCGCGATCGATGTCACTGTCGAGTTCACCTCGATGTCGAAGACCTTTTCCATGCCTGGCTGGCGCATGGGCTTTGCCGTCGGCAACGAGCGGCTGATCGCGGCGCTGACGCGCGTGAAGTCGTATCTCGACTATGGCGCTTTCACGCCGATCCAGGTTGCTGCCACCGCAGCGCTCAACGGTGATGGTTCCGATATAGAGGAAGTGCGCGATATCTATCACAAGCGCCGCGACGTGATGGTCGATGCCTTCAGCCGCGCCGGCTGGGACATTCCGGCGCCGGCGGCGACGATGTTTGCCTGGGCACCGATCCCCGAGCCGTTCAAGCATCTTGGCTCGCTCGAGTTCTCCAAGCTTTTGATCGAGCATGCCGACGTGGCGGTGGCGCCCGGCATCGGCTTCGGCGAGCATGGCGACGACTATGTGCGTCTGGCGCTGGTCGAGAACGAGCACCGCATCCGGCAGGCGGCCCGCAACATAAAGAAGTTCCTGGCCACCACCGCCAAGCAACCCAACAATGTGGTGCCGCTGGCGGCACATCGCTGAACCGCCGCCACCAATCATCCCGAACGACCGAGAAAGAGAGCCGTCCATCATGGCTGAATCCTTGCGTGTTGGAATTGCCGGCCTCGGCACTGTCGGAGCCTCGGTCGTGCGTGTGCTTACCGAAAAGGCAGCCGAACTCACCCGTCAGTGCGGCCGCACCATCACGGTGACCGCCGTTTCGGCACGCAGCCGCGACAAGGACCGCGGCATCGATCTTTCCAGTGTCTCCTGGTTCGAAAACCCGGTCGACCTGGCTCGTTCGAACGAGATCGACGTCTTCATCGAGCTGATCGGTGGCGATGAGGGTGCGGCACGTGAAAGTGTGAAGGCCGCGCTCGAGGCCGGCCGCCATGTCGTGACTGCCAACAAGGCACTGCTCGCCAAGCATGGCGTGGCGCTGGCGGAGATCGCCGAGAAGAAGGGTGTCCTGCTTAACTACGAGGCGGCGGTGGCCGGCGGTATTCCCGTCATCAAGACGATGCGCGAGGCGATGGCCGGCAATTCGGTCAATCGCGTCTTCGGCATCCTGAACGGCACCTGCAATTATATCCTGACCCGCATGGAAGCCGAGGGCCTGTCCTTCGAGGCTTGCCTGAAAGATGCGCAGCGGCTTGGTTATGCGGAAGCAGACCCGACCTTCGACATCGAAGGCAATGATACCGCGCACAAGCTCGCCATTCTGACCAGCCTGGCCTTTGGTCACAGGATCGCTGCCGACGACATCTATCTGGAAGGCATCTCCAACATTACCCAGGCCGATATTCGCGCCGCCGCTGAACTCGGCTATCGCATCAAACTGCTCGGTGTCGCTCAGCGGACCGAGAGCGGCATCGAACAGCGTGTGCATCCGACAATGGTACCGACCGCCTCGGTGATCGCGCAGGTCCACGGCGTCACCAATGCAGTGGCGATTGAGACCGACATTTTGGGTGAACTGCTGCTGTCCGGACCCGGTGCCGGTGGCAATGCCACGGCCTCGGCTGTCGTCGGCGACATCGCCGACATCGCCAAGAGCCGCCCCGGTTTCCAGCACGGTCCGGTGTTCGGCCGCCCGGCCAAGGAGCTGAAGCCCTACAAGAAGGCGCAAATGCGCAGCCATGCCGGCGGTTATTTCATCCGTCTCACTGTGCATGACCGTGTCGGCGTGTTCGCGTCGGTGGCCAAGCGCATGGCAGACAACGACATTTCATTGGAATCGATCGTGCAGCACGCCGTAGGTCCGGAAGCCGTCGACAAGAAGACCGTTATCCTGGTTACGCATGAAACCACCGAAGCGGCAGTTCGCAAGGCGGTCGAAGCCATCACCAAGGATGGTCACTTGACCGACAAAGCACAAGTGATCCGCATCGAGCGCGCAGGTTGAGAACGCCAGTCCGCGACTGCCTTGTAGTGCTTGGCTGAGAGCGGGTTATCTCAGATCCAGCGTCGCACACGTTTGGCGTAGTCGTGATATTTCTTGCCGAATTTGCCGGCGAGCGCCTTTTCCTCTCGCTGGATCACCAGCTTGGTGGTCACCAATCCCGCAATGAAGGCTAGCGGTATGAGCCAGACGTTACCGGTTATCAGTCCGATGCCGATGACCAGGGTCGCCAGCGACAGATAGATCGGGTTTCGGCTGATGCCGAAGGGGCCGCCTGTCAACAGATGCGTGGGGGTAGCAACCGGGTTCAGAGGCGTCCTGGCTTTGAACATCATGCGGATGGCGGCAAACCACAACGCGACCGCGCCCAATGCAGCCAGCCAGCCAAAGCCGAACAGGATATCGCCCAGGACATCGCCGAACCAGGGCATGGGGTAGAGGATACCCAAGCCGACCCCTATGATCAGTGCAATCAGGAAGATGATGGGCGGCAGCGGAAACGGCAGGCGTGCAGCATCGGTCATTGGGCTTCCCCCAAGCTCATGGCGTCCTCGGTCTGAACCGTGCAGGTGCTGGCGAGATCGCCGATACGCGTCCTGTCCGAAGCCGGCTGGTCGCCTTTCATGATGCCTGTCAGCAGTCCGTCCTTTTCGACCGCTGTGAGCATACAACCACAATAGCGCACACAGAAGGCGGCGTCGCGGCTGTCCTGGCACGATGCCTGGCAGGCATTGATGAAGCCAAGCTTCGGATCTTGCGCGGGGGCCGGCCACAGCTGCGCGAACAGCCAGACGCAGGCGATCAGTACCGGCTGGTGGATGAGGTAGAAAGCCAGGCTATGACGGCCGATGAAGGTGAGAGGCCGCTCCAGCGTTTGACCGAGCGAGACGTTTGCCAGTCGCTCGAACAAGCCAGCTGATTTGGCGAATTTGGCAATGCCGATGCCGATCAGCACTGCGCCGAACCAAGGAAACAGAGGCACATAATCATTCGAACGCGGATCGACCGACGAGAGGCCGACCCATAACAGCGCAGGATGATCGAAAATGGGCGAGCGCAGATAGAAGGGGGCGGCGATCACCAGCGCTGCGACTACGAGTGTCACCGGCGCAGGCAAACGCAGGAAGAGAAGGCCGAGCACACTGGCCAGCGCGATCTGATGCAGGATGCCGAAGAAGATGAAGCTTCCGGGTGTGGCGACATAGGTCACCAGCGAGATCGCGGCAGCCGCTACCGCGACCATAGCGAAGCGCTTCCAGAAGCCAGGCCAGCGTATGTGCTCGCCATGTGCCAGCACGAGCGAAACGCCGACGAGGAAGAGGAAGCTCGACGCTATGCAGCGCGCATAGATCTTCCAGGGGCCATGCGCAGTCAATCCGGCGCTCGCATAGCCGAAAAATTCGAGGTCCCACGTGAAGTGATAGCTGGCCATCGCCAACAGCGCGATGCCGCGCAGGACATCGATCAGTGTGATGCGTCGGGAGGAGGAAGTCTGCTGTTCAAGGCTCATGCGGCGGGATTCGAAATTGCGATTGCTCCATGCCTAGCATGGATGCGGGCGGAGCGAGAGTGTCGGCGGGTATCGTCCATCGCCTCTCAAAAGCACATGCTGTTGTACCACCTGTCAAAACCCTTTGGCCGGCTTCGCATTCCGGCGCGAGTGCGTCGGTTTCCTGCTACCGGTCGAGGCATCGGCGACGCAAATTTCCCTCGCGAGTCGTAAGTTTGGGAATTCATGTCCACGCATGTCCGCCATCCGATCTGGCTACCGGTTGTTCCGCCGGCGGACGCGCGCACCTTTGCCTCGCTTTATGCCATTGAATCCTGCGCGCGAGCCACGGTCGCTTCCGTCATCCCGATCCAGGCCTATGAAATCCTGAAGAACGAGCAGGCAGTCTCGATCCTCTATACGATCGTGTCGTTGCTTGGCCTCTCCGTCACGCTGTTCATGCCGATGCTCATCCATCGTTTCGCGCGCAGATGGGTTTATACCGCGGGAGCGCTGTTGCTTGCCATCGGTTCGTTGTTTTTCGTCACCCATTCGCTACCGGGCCAGATTATCGGCATGCTATGCCGGGTGATGGGCGCAAGCGCGCTGTCGATCACGCTCAACCTCTACATCATGGACCACGTCCGCAAAACGGATCTCCTGCAGGCCGAATCCCTGCGCATGGCGTGGTCGATGATCGCCTGGACCAGCGGGCCCACGCTCGGCATCTTCCTATACACGCGCTACGGCATCTACGCTGCGCATGGAGCGGTGGCCGTCTTCGCGCTCTTGCTGCTTGCGCTCTTCTGGTACTACCGCTTGGGCGACAATCCGATGATCGTGCCGGGCAAAAGCCGTCCCATCAATCCTTTCGCCAATATCGGCCGCTTTGTCCGCCAGCCGAGATTGCGGCTGGCCTGGCTCATCGCGTTCGGCCGGTCCTGCTACTGGACGACCTTCTTCGTCTACGGTCCGCTGTTCATGGTCATCACCGGCCAGGGTGAACTCGCCGGTGGCCTTCTGGTTTCGGCTGGCAATGCTCTTCTGTTCGCGGCGATTTACTGGGGCAGGGCGGGCAAACGTTATGGCGCGCGCAACGTGATGACGCTCGCCTTTGTCGGAATGGCGGTTTCGCTCTGGCTCGCCGGCGCCATTGGAGAGCTTATACCCCTTGCCACCGCTGGCCTGCTTTTGGTCGGAGCCCTGTTCACCATCGCACTCGATGCCATCGGCTCCACCGCTTTCATGCGTTCGGTGCGTGCCTATGAGCGGCCGCAGATGGCTGCTGTCTACCGCACCTATCTCGATTTTTCGGAACTGACGCCGCCATTGGTCTATTCGGTGGTGCTGACCTTTTTAGGACTTGGGTCGGTTTTCGCCACGCTTGGCTGTCTTGCTGCCGTCTGTGCCGTCGTCACTTGGCGATATCTGCCGAAATCGATGTAGTGCCCCGTCGGATGACGCTTACACATCCGTCGATGGCGGAATTTGGTTTGCTGGACGTCGCGATTCTTTCTATAGTCCTGCTGTCGTCGGTCCCTTCGGGACCAAGAGGGAATACGGTGAGGGGAATATCCATCCAAAGCCGTGGCTGCCCCCGCAACTGTGAGCGGTAGTCCTCTCCAATGCCACTGAGGTTCGCCTCGGGAAGGTGGGGAAGGGCGCTGATCCGCAAGCCAGGAGACCTGCCGGCGACAGCAATGATGGTAATGCCCTCGGGTGGAGGGTGAAAGGACAGACCATGAATACCGCTTCCGTCTCGCTCGGCACCTCGGCTTCCTCGCAGTCGCGGCTCCTGCAACTGGCGTTCGCTGGCCTGCTGGGCATCTTCGTCATCGGCTTCACCGGCTTCTCGCATATCGAAGCCGTGCACAACGCCGCTCACGACGCACGCCACTCGATGGCGTTCCCCTGCCACTAACCAGGGGGTCCCCGACATGTCTATTTTTCGCAACGTCGTGTTCGTCGCGGCGATCGCGGGGCTGTTCGCCGGCATCGTCCTCGCTTGTCTGCAGGCCTACGCAACCGTTCCGCTGATCCTGAAGGCGGAAGTCTATGAACAGGCTGCCGGCGGCCACGAGCACGCGGCTGCGCCTGCTGCCGATGCCGGTACCAATGCGACGAGTTCGGCTGCGCCTGCGGAAGAAGAGGAAGGTTGGGCACCCGCCGACGGCGTGGAGCGCTTTACCTTCAATGTGCTGTCCAATGTCGTGACCGGAATTGGTTTTGCGCTGATCCTGGTCGCCTTCTCGGAGTTCGCTGGCGGTATCGGCAATTGGCGCCAAGGTGTGTTCTGGGGTCTAGCCGGTTTCGCTGTCTTCACATTGGCGCCGGGTCTCGGACTGCCGCCGGAACTGCCGGCGATGCCTGCGGCCGACCTGATTCCCAGGCAGGTCTGGTGGATTTCCACGGTCGTTGCCACCGCTGTCGGCCTTGCTCTGATCGCCTTTCGACGGTCATTGCCGCTCACGGTGCTCGCAATCGTGCTGATCGTTGCGCCGCACATCGTTGGTGCGCCACAGCCGGCAAGCTACGAGACGCCGATTCCGGAAGGCCTGCATCATCAGTTCGTTGTGGCGGTAACGCTGACCAACCTGGTGTTCTGGGTCGTGCTGGGTGCGGTCGTCGGCGTCGTGCGCGGTCGTTTCACCGGGCAGTCGTCGAGCCTTCGCGACAGCTTTGCCTGATCGTCTGACCTTCATCATCGGCGGTGCGCGCTCAGGCAAGAGCGCGCATGCCGAAAAGCTTGTCACGGCGCTGCCGGCGCCATGGATCTATATCGCGACCGCACAGGCTTATGATGATGAAATGCGCGAACGCATCGCGCATCATCGGGCTCGTCGCGGCGAAGGCTGGGAAACGGCGGACGCACCACTAGACCTGGTCGAATTGCTCGTGCGCTTGCCTGCTGGGCGCCCGGTATTGCTCGACTGCCTTACGCTTTGGCTTACCAATCACATGTTGGCCGAGCACGATGTCGAGGCAGAATGCGCCAGGCTGACGGCTGCACTGTCGAAACCGCGCGGTCCGTGGTTCGTGGTGTCCAACGAGGTCGGCCTTGGCATCGTGCCGGACAATGCGCTGGCGCGCCGCTTCCGTGACGCTGCGGGGCGCCTCAATCAGCAGGTCGCAGCAGTCGCCGACGACGTGGTGCTGACGGTTGCCGGCCTGCCCCTCAAGGTGAAATGACATGGCTGATATCGACGATAGCGAAGCCGAGCGCCACCGCGCCAAGATGGCCAAGCGCAAGGCGGTGCAGGACGCCGAGGTGGCGCAAAAGACGATCGAGAAAGGCCTGCTCATCGTCAACACCGGTCCGGGCAAGGGCAAGACCACGGCCGCCTTCGGGTTGGCGCTGCGCATGCTCGGCTACGGCCGACGCGTCGGCGTCGTGCAGTTCATCAAGGGCAAGTGGCATACCGGCGAAAAGGACGCTTTCAAGGCATTCGGCGATCAACTGGTCTGGTATTCGATGGGCGAAGGCTTCACCTGGGAAACGCAGGATCTGAAGCGCGACATCGCCGCCGCCGAAGCTGCCTGGGTGAGGGTGGAAGAATTAATGGCAGACCCGTCCATCAGCCTGCTGGTGCTGGACGAACTCAACATCGCGCTGCGCTACGACTATCTGGATCTCGATCGTGTCGTGGCCGCACTGAAGGGCCGGCGCGAGGATCTGCATGTCGTCGTCACCGGCCGCAACGCCAAGCCGGCTCTTACCGAAGCCGCCGATCTCGTCACCGAAATGGGAGCGACCAAGCATCATTTTTCCGCCGGCGTAAAAGCGCAGCAGGGGATCGAATTTTAAGGCCTACCAAATCAACAGCGCGATCACGCCAAACAGCGCGATGAGCAGCATATCAGCAGTCCAGTAGAGCCTGAGCGCCTGGCGGATATCGGCACTGGTGACGGCGGTGCGGCCGCCTTCTCCCATATAGCGGCCCTCGACCAAGACACCGCCATAGGAACGCGGGCCGGCAAGCGCCAGCCCCAGGGCGCCGGCCATAGCAGCCTCCGGCCAGCCGGCATTGGGGGAGCGGTGATGGCGCGCATCGCGCCGCATGGCGCGCCAGGCTTCGGCCGGGTCAGCACCCTTGATGAAAAACGCAGCGGCGACGATCAGCAGGCCGGTCATACGTGAAGCGGGCAAGTTGATGAGATCATCGAAGCGCGCTGCCGCCCAGCCGAAAGCTTCGTGGCGCTCAGTCCGGTGGCCGATCATGGAATCGGCGGTGTTGGCGGCCTTGTAGGCGACGCCGCCTGCCAGACCGCCAACGCCGAGCCACAGGGCAGGAGCAACAATGCCATCGGAAAAATTCTCGGCCAGGCTCTCGATGGCGGCGCGACCGACGGCGGCTTCGTCGAGTTTTTCGGGGTCGCGGCCGACGATCATCGAGACGGCCTTTCGCCCGGCGGCGAGACCGCCGCTGTCGAGGGCGTCAGCCACCGCCTCGACATGGCAGGCAAGGCTCTTCTGTGACAGAAGAGCACTACCCAACAACGCGACGGCAACAATGCCGAGCGGCAGAGAAAGCAGGACTGACTCGGTGAGCCGGGCGATTGTCGCCGGCACAAGAACAATGACTACCAGCGCAAACAGGCCGGCCATGCGATGCGCCGCGTCGCTGTCGGCAGCGCGGTTGAGCCCGCGGTCGAGACAGGATATCACGGCGCCGATCCACGTCACCGGATGGCCGATGGCGCGAAACAGCCGGTCCGGGTAGCCGAGCCGAGCTTCGATCAGCAGCGACAGAAAGGCGGTCAGGGCGGACATGGGGCTTCCAGGCGAGGCGATTGCAGCAGTTGATCACGGCGGAAGCCTCGGCCGGGCGCGGGCGCTGTTTCCTGACGCACCGGAGCCGTTCGTCGATCTCTCGACCGGGATCAATCCGCACTCCTATCCGCTTTTCGATCTGCCCGCCACCGCCTTCAGTCGGCTACCGGAGGCGGCACGACTTTCCGAGTTGCTGGCAGTTGCGGCGGCGGCTTATGGCGGGCCGTCGGCTGCAAACGTCGTTGCCGGCCCAGGCACACAGATCCTGTTGCCGCGCGTCGCCTCGCTGGTGCAGGCGGGCCGCGCACTGGTGCTGTCGCCGACCTATGCCGAGCATGCTCGGGCCGCCGCCATCGCCGGCCACGTCGTTTCTGAAACCGCGGACTTCGATGCGTTGAGCGACGCGGACCTCGCCATCCTCGTCAATCCCAATAACCCGGACGGACGTGTCGTTTCCCGCGTGCAGCTACTCAAGCTTGCCGATGCCATGAGAGCAAAAGGCGGTCTTCTGGTGGTCGACGAGGCCTTCATGGATGTTGGGCCGCGCGAGGCAAGTCTCGCTGCCGATGTGGGGCGAGGCGGGTTGGTGGTCCTGCGCTCCTTCGGTAAGTTCTTCGGGCTAGCCGGTGTGCGGCTCGGATTTACACTGGCGGACGAGATGACGGCTGCCCGTCTTGAGAGGCAACTTGGTCCCTGGGCGGTAGCTGGGCCGACACTGGAATATGGCATTCGCGCGCTTGGCGACGTCGTGTGGCAGGAGCAGATGCGGCGGCAGTTGAGTGAGGATGCCGCGCGGCTCGATGCCTTGTTTGCGCGCCATGGCGTGCCAGTCGCAGGCGGTACCTCGCTGTTCCGCTATCTCGATTTCAACGGCGCGTCGGGGCTTTTCAAGGCTCTCGGCCAACAAGGCATTCTGCTGCGCCATTTCGCGGAACGTCCGCATACGCTGCGTTCCGGCGTGCCGGGCTCGGAAGACGAGTGGCAACGGCTGGACACCGCGCTTGCCGGCTGGGCTGCAAAGGACGATGGTTTCCAAAATAGGATCCGCGCATGATCATCGTCTGCCCGCTCTCGAAGGTCGAAGCCACCGTCACCCGGGCTGGCGCCGAGCGACTGTTGTCTTTGCTTGCGGCAGGCACCGACATGGTACGTCCAGTCGTGATCCGGCCGGAAAATCATCTGCATCTGGTCATGCATGACATAGCCGAGGCGCAGGAAGGCATGACGCTGCCCGGCGAGGAGCATGTGCGCGCCTTGCTTGGCTTCGCACAGAACTGGGACCGCTCACGCCCGCTGGTGGTGAATTGTTATGCCGGCATCAGCCGCTCGACAGCTTCGGCCTACATCATCGCGGCTGCTCTTGCTCCCAAGCGCGACGAGATGGAACTGGCCAAGACATTGCGCTGGCTGTCGCCTTCGGCCACGCCCAATCCACGCCTTGTCGCGGTTGCCGATCACATCCTCGGCCGCGAGGGCCGCATGGTGGCTGCGATCGCCTCGATCGGTCGCGGCGCCGAGGCCTATGAGGGCTTGCCGTTCGAATTGGAGATCGGAGGGTAGCATTTTTGGTGTGTCCTTCGAAGCTCGCCTGCATAGATTTTGGCAATTTTTCCAAAGGCGTGCGGGCCGCGAAGAAGGCAGCCTACAGCACCCAATCGCTCAACTTCGCTGCGCGCACGTCTTTCAACAGGGTGATGAACCCATCAGCCTGGTGCTCGGCCGTCAGTCGCCCTTTCTCCGCGGTGGCAATCGAAGCGTCGCCCACCACGCCATTCGGGTTCAGGTCGCGCGCGATCCAGGCATAGGCGTGAGTACCGGTCTGGCGCAGCAGCGAGAACGCCTTCTCAGCCTTAGCAACGTTGGAAACGAAGTTCTCGGCCTTGTCCATGTCGACCAGGTCTGGCCGGAAATGCAGCATCAGCGAGGTCTCGACATCGCCGCCATGGATGCCATGGCGATCTTCGAGTTCCGTATACATGCCGGCCGGGCGACCGAAGCGTTGCCAGCTCGTCTTCACGGCAAGCATTTTTTCGCGCACGCGCAGTTCCCGCGTGACGATACCCATGATTTCCTCATTGCCGCCATGCGAGTTGACGACAACAAGTTTCTTCACTCCGGCACGCGCTATAGAGAGACCCAGTTCCGTCCAAGCGTCGACCAGCGTCGCCGGAGGCAAGGTGAGCGTTCCCGGTGCATGCACATGTTCGTTGGATTTGCCGACGGCCTGGACCGGCAGAATGCGGATGTCGAGATCGGCGGGCAGTCGCCCGATCACCGTCTCCAGCATGCCGTTCATGATGCTGGTGTCGGTCGACACCGGCAGATGCGGGCCATGTTGCTCGATCGCTGCCACCGGCAACACCGCGATCGTTGTTTCGGGATCCATCGAAGCATACTCGGTGGTGCGGAAATCGCCCCACCACACGCGTCTTTTCATCGTCACATCAGGCTCCGCATCACAGGCAACTTTGCTTCTCTTCTTGGGAAAGACAGCTTTGTCATCCCGCCGCGATCACTTCCACCTCGACCTTGAATTCGGGCCGCGCAAAACCACCAACGATCATCAGCGTGGATGCTGGCGCCGGGTCTGCGAAGGTGCGGTCGCGCACGGCCATGTATGGCTTGAGATAGGCGCGATCGGTGACATAGGCGTTGATGCGCACGACATCCTTCAGGCCGAGGCCGGCTTCGGCCAGGACGGCGGCGATGTTCTTGAAGCAGAGCTCGGTCTGTTCCTCGACGCCTTCGGGAATGTCGTCGTTGGCGGTGATCGCCACCTGACCCGCGCACAGGATGAGCCGCTTGCCGGCGGGGACTTCGACGCCGTGGCTGTAGCGGGCGAAGGGCGGCTTGATCGATTTCGGCATCAGATATCGGAACATGGCAGTCTCCATTCGAGGCTGCGAAACTAGGCCCGCATGAGGTTGCGATTCAAGCGTTGCCTGCGTGGTGACAACATTAGTTTGATCGTGAACTACTCATGGACAGCTGCCCGGAAAGTGGGCACGATGACGAACGAAGCTGCAGGGCAGGGAATACCCATCACGACGTTCTTCCGGAATTGCGCGGCGGGCGTTGTGGCATGGCCTTTGCTTTGTCGATGGTGATGCTGTGCTCCGGGTGAACGAAGGGGAGAGGAATTGATGACAAGGATTTTGGCCAAGGCCACCGTGGCGGCTGTGGCGCTGCTCGGCGGCTGGATGTCCGCTGCGACGGCAAACGAAAAGGTGACGTTCGCGACCAATTGGCTCGCCCAGGCCGAACATGGCGGTTACTATCAGGCCGTTGCTGACGGCTCCTATGCCGCATGTGGACTAGACGTCACCATCCAGCAGGGCGGTCCGCAGGGCAGCGGACGTCCGCTGCTGATGGCCGGCAAGATCGATTTCTACATGGGCGGCAACATGCTGCAGGCTTTCGATGCGGTGAATCAGGGCATTCCGCTGCGCGTCGTCGCCGCCACTTTCCAGAAAGAGCCGCAAGTCATCATGGCGCATCCCGGCGAAGGCTTGGACAAGTGGGAAGACCTGCCCAAGGCTGATCAGTACATCATCGGTGACGAGGGAGCGCAAAGCTTCTTCTTGTGGATGGTGTCCGAGTTCGGTTTCGATGCGGCCAAGCGCGTGCCCTACACCTTCAACCCGGCTGCTTTCATCGCCAACAAGAAGTCGATCCAGCAGGGTTATGTCACCTCCGAGCCGCATGCCGTGGCCAAGGAGGGCGGCTTCCAGCCCAATCTGTTCCTGCTCGCCGATTATGGATTCAACACCTATGCCACCACGATCGAGGCCATGCAGACCACGATCGACACGCGGCCTGAGGTGGTTCAGTGTTTCGTCGATGGTTCGGCCAAGGGCTGGTACAACTATCTCTACGGCGACAACAAGGCCGCCAACGAAGCGATCAAGAAAGATAATCCCGACATCACCGACGAACAGATCGCCTTCTCCATCGAGATGATGAAGAAGTACGGCATCGTTGATTCGGGCGACACTGAAAAGCTCGGCATTGGCGCCATGACGGATGAACGTATGCAGAGTTTCTACGACAAGATGGTCAAGGCCAAGGTGCTGCCGGCCGGCATCGACATCAAGAAGGGTTACACGCTGCAATTCGTGAACAAGGGCATCGGCCTCGACCTGAAGAAGTGAGCAGTGTCGCGACAAATCGCGTGGCAGGCGCAGGGCCATCCTTCTCCCGCAAAGGGAGGAGGGGAGACGGACGCTTATCTGCGGAAAGGCATTGATGTTGCAGAAGGTGGCCGACAAGAATGATAGCGGGCAGCGCGGCGCCGCGCCGCTGCTTTCCTTCAAGGGCGTGGGCAAGGTGTTCTCCAATGGCGTGACGGCCTTGGACAATGTCGATCTCTCCGTCCATGAGGGCGATTTCGTCAGCCTGCTCGGCCCTTCGGGATGTGGCAAGTCGACAGCACTCAGGCTGATTGCCAGGCTTTCCACGCCGACCTCCGGTCATCTGGAGTGGCGCAAGGCGCAAGGTGACGACAGCGTCGGCTTTGTCTTCCAGGAGCCGACCTTGCTGCCTTGGGCGAGTGTGTTCGACAATGTCTGGCTGCCGCTGCGCCTGCGCGGCGTATCGCGCCTCAAAGCCACGCCGGCGGTGATGGAGATGCTGGCGCGCGTGCATCTGGAAAATTTCGCCGATGCCGTGCCGAGGGAACTTTCCGGCGGCATGAAGATGCGTGTTTCCATCGCGCGCGCCATGGTGACCAAGCCACGTGTGCTGCTGATGGACGAGCCGTTTGCGGCATTGGACGAGATCACGCGCTTCAAGCTCAACAATGACCTGCTGGAGTTGTGGCAGCAGGAGCGATTCACCGCCGTCTTCGTCACCCACAGCGTGTTCGAGAGTGTCTTCCTGTCCAATCGCATCGTGGTGATGGCGGCCAAGCCCGGGCGCGTGTACCGGAACATGACGGTCGATGCGCCTTACCCGCGCGACGAGGCGTTTCGTACCTCTACGGCCTATGCGGAATTGTGCCGGCGGGCGTCTGACGAATTAAGCGCGGCCATGGATGTCAAGGTGGAGGCGCGATCATGACCGCCGTCGAGAGCCGGACAGTCGTGCTCGATCCGGAGGAGGCGCGCCGCGTTCGCCAGCAGCGGCTGGAGAAAGTCGGCTCATGGGCGCTGCCGCTTGCCATCATGGTACTGGCGGTCTGGTTCTGGGACCGCATCTGCGTGTGGAACGACATTCCGAAATACATTCTGCCGAGACCGGGCGTGGTAGTGCAGACCCTTCAGGATGACGCGCCGCTGCTGTTTTCTTCGCTGCTGGTCACCCTCAAGATCACATTTCTCAGTCTCGCGCTCGCCATTCTCGGCGGCGTAGGTCTGGCAGTGCTGTTTGCCCAGTCGAAATGGGTGGAAATGTCGTTCTTTCCCTTCGCCGTCATCCTGCAGGTGACGCCGATCGTGGCGATCTTCCCACTGATCAACATTTACGTCGACAACCAGACTGCCAAGCTTTTGTTGTGCGCCTGGATCGTTGCCTTCTTTCCGATCCTCTCGAACACGACGCTGGGTCTGAATTCGGTTGACCGCAATCTGCGTGATCTGTTTCGGCTGAATGGCGCGACACGCTGGCAGGAACTTTGGCACTTGCGCCTGCCGGCTGCCATGCCGTACTTCCTCGGCGGTCTGAAGATCGCCGGCGGCCTGTCACTGATCGGGGCGGTGGTGGCCGAATTCGTCGCCGGTACGTCCGGCCAGGCTTCGGGGCTCGCTTCGCGCATTATCGAGGCAGGTTATCGTCTGAATGCGCCAAGGCTGTTCGCAGCGCTGATCCTGATTTCTCTGACCGGCATCGTCATCTTCCTCGCGCTGTCCTTGCTCTCGCATCTCATTTTGCGCCGCTGGCACGAGAGCGCGTTGAAGCAGGAGGCATGATGGCGGACGCTTCACACAATTGCCGAGGCTGCGTTCCGTTCACGTCGAGTGACCGGACCGTGGCGGACGCGGAGGTGCATTGAATACGCTGCCGATCCCGTCGTTTGGAATCTATACACTTAAAAACGCTCGACTTCATGGCTCTTGTATCGTCGGGGTCGACGCTGTTGCCGATGCAGACGGCTTTGTGAAGGCCGATGTCGCCATTGATGACGGTCGCATCATTTCCATTGCTCCGCACTATCTGGGAAAATCGGATGCGACGGAGGTCATCGACCTCAATGGGCGCGTCATCCTGCCCTGTTTCGTCGACTGCCACACCCATCTCGACAAAGGCCACATCTGGCCGCGCAATCCCAATCCGGACGGGTCCTTTGCGGGCGCATTGCAGGCAGCGCACGCCGACAGGAGGGCGCATTGGAACGCCGAGGACGTTTCCCGACGTATGGATTTCGCATTGCGCACCGCTTTCGCGCATGGAACCAGGGCAATCCGCACACATCTCGACAGTGCGGCGCCCCAAGACGCCATCTCCTGGCCGGTGTTCGAGGACATGCGGGAAAAATGGCGAGGGCGTATCGACCTGCAGGCATCCTGCCTCGTCGGCATCGAAGAAACCCGTGACCACGCCTGGTTTGCGGAATTGGCGCGACGGGTAGCCGTTGCGAGAGGTATTCTAGGCGCCGTCACCTATATGGTTCCCGATCTGGACGCTTTGCTCGATCGGATGTTTGCGCTCGCCATCGAGCATGACCTCGACCTGGATTTCCACGCCGACGAGACCGACGTTATCGAAGCGATCTCGCTGAAAAAGATCGCGGAAGCGGCGTTGCGTCACCGTTTCGAGGGCAAGATCCTTGTCGGCCACTGTTGCTCGCTTGCGCGGCAGCCCGAGGGCTACGTGCTCGATACGCTGGACAAGGTGGCACGCGCGAAGATTGCTGTCGTATCGCTGCCCATGTGCAATCTCTACCTGCAGGATCGCCGGCACGACCGGACCACGCCGCGCTGGCGCGGCGTGACCCTGCTGCATGAATTGAAGGCGCGCGGTATTCCCGTAGCGGTGGCCTCGGACAACACACGTGATCCATTCTACGCCTATGGTGATCTCGATATGCTCGAGGTGTACCGTATGGCCACCCGCATCCTGCATCTCGACCATCCGGTCGGTGATTGGCCGCGTGCGGTCACGCAGACACCTGCGGAGGTGATGCGGCTAGACGACATGGGTGTGTTGCGGTCCGGCGGTCCGGCCGACCTTGTCGTTTTCAGAGGGCGAAACTGGACCGAACTGTTGTCGCGCCCGGAAGCCGATCGCATTGTCATCCGTGGCGGCAAGCCGATCGATACAAGCCTGCCGGACTATGCCGAGCTCGACGAATTGATGGGGGCATGATGGACATTGCGGCGCTGAAACGAGATCTCGAAGGGCTGAAGATCGAAGACAATGAAAAGATCGTCCAGCAGAAGAGCCGCGACTTCTACTGGTATAGCCCAGTGCTCAAGCGTCAGCTCGAGCACGTTACTGGCGACCTCGTCGTATCGCCGAAATCCGAAGCAGAAGTGGTGCACACACTCGCAGCCTGTTTCGCGCATGGGGTGCCGGTGACGCCGCGCGGGACGGGCACCGGCAATTACGGGCAGGCGATGCCGCTTTCCGGTGGCGTGGTGCTCAGCTTGGCCGACATGAATGAAATCCTCGCGATTTCCCCCGGCCGCGTGGTGTGTCAGCCCGGCGCTATCCTGGCCGATATCGACCGCGCGACGCGCGCGCATTCAGCGCAGGAATTGCGGCTGCACCCTTCGACCTACAACACCGCTTCCATCGGCGGTTTCATCGCCGGCGGCTCGGGCGGTGTCGGCTCGATCAATTTCGGCGGCCTGCGCGACTTCGGCAACATCATCCGGCTGCGCGTGGTGACCATGGAGGCCGAGCCGAGGGTACTGGAATTGACAGGCGAGGATCTGCACAAGGTCACCCATGCCTACGGAACCAACGGCATCATCACCGAAGTCGAGATGCCGCTGACCGCTGCCTATGACTGGGTGGACGTGCTGGTCGGTTTCGACAGTTTCATGGGTGCTGCCCGCTACGGCAATGCCTTGGCGTGTCAAGACGGGCTGCTGACCAAGCTGATCACGCCGATCGCGGCCCCGGTGCCGCAGCTTTATTTCAAGCGGCATCAGAAGTTCCTGCGCGACGGACAAAGCATCTGCGCGGTGATGGTCGCTCCGCATTCGCTGGATGCATTTCTTGCCTTCACGCGCCGCGAGGGAGGCGAGGTGATCTTCAACGCGGCGGCATTGAGCGACGAGGAGAAGAGAGGCCTGCCGCCGGCCTTCGAACTGGCGTGGAACCATACGACGCTGCGAGCGCTACGCATCGATCCATCGATCACCTATCTGCAGTCGCTTTATCCGTTTCCCGATCACCTGGCGCTGGTCGAAAAGATCGACGCGATGTTCCCCGGCGAGGTGTTTTCGCATCTCGAGTTCGTGCGCCTCGATGGCAACATCACCTGCTTCGGCCTCAATCTGGTGCGCTTCACCACAGAGGAACGGCTGGACGAGATCGTGAGGCTGTTCGAGGAGAACGGCTGTCCGATCTTCAATCCGCACCGCTATACGCTGGAGGAGGGCGGCATGAAGCAAACGGACTCCGTCCAACTCGCCTTCAAGCGTGAAGCCGATCCGCAGGGATTGCTCAATCCCGGCAAGATGATCGCCTGGGAAAATCCAGACTATGACTACCGGTCGGGGCGGACATTCCTGTTCAAGGGTCTCGCAAAAGCAAGTTGAGCGCGGCGATGCGTATTCTGGTTCTTTATGCGCATCCGGTGGAGACAAGCTTCAACGCTGCGCTGCACACAATGATCGTCGAGCGTCTCAAGGCGAAAGGGCATGAGGTCGACGATTGTGATCTTTATGCAGAGGACTTTGACCCGCGACTGACCCGTGCCGAGCGCATGGCCTATCACGATGTCCCCGACAATATCGAGCCGGTGCGAAGCTATGTCGAACGACTGCGCAAGGCGGAAGGGCTGGTTCTGTGTTTTCCGGTTTGGAATTACGGATATCCCGCGATCCTGAAAGGTTTTTTTGATCGCGTCTTCCTGCCGGGCGTCTCGTTTCGGCTGATCGAAGGCAAGGTGAAGCCTACACTCGACAACATCCGCAAGGTCGTCGCGGTAACCAGTTATGGCGGCTCCCGGCTGCGCGCCTTCCTGGTCGGAGACCCACCGCGCAAGCTGATCCATCGCCTGTTGCGCGCGTCCGTCAAGCGGGGCGCTTCCGTCTCCTATCTGGCGAACTATTCGATGAACCTGTCGACGCCACAGTCGCGGGATCGCTTCATGGCCAAGGTGGCGCATAAGATGGATACGTTCTGATGCGGGTGCTGGTCGTCTATTGCCATCCTGTGCCAGAAAGTTTCTGCGCGGCGGTGCGCGATGCCGCGCTCGACGCCATCGCTGCCAAGGGTTGCGAGGCGCGGCTCGTTGATCTTTATGCCGAGAATTTCGACCCGGTGATGCGGGATGGCGAACGGCGCGAATACAATGAGCGCGCCCCGACCGACCCCGCCCTGGCCGAACACATCGCGCATCTGAAATGGGCCGAGGCGATCGTCTTTGTTTATCCGACCTGGTGGTACGGGTTACCGGCGATGCTGAAGGGGTGGCTGGACCGCGTCTGGGCCAAGGACGTCGCCTTCGCTCTCGATTCCGGGGGGCGCATTACCCCGCTGATGGGACATATCCGGAAGATCGCCGTGGTGACCACTTGTGGCGCGCCGCGCTGGTGGTCGCACATCGTCGGCCACCCGGGCCGAAAGACCATCTTGCGCGGCATCCGCGCCCTGTGCGCCAAACGCTGCAAGACATTGTTTTTGGCGCATTATCTGATGGACGCCTCGACGCCACGAAGCCGGGAGACCTTCCTCGGACAGGTACGGCACAAGCTCAGGACGTTTTAGTGCCTTCTCCCCGCAGGCGGAGAGCTAGGCTCGAACCCTCTCTGCCTTCGGATCGTACATCGACTTCAGCGAAACTTCGGCGTTGAAGCGTTCGCCGGCGATCTCGATCTCATAGCGGGAGCCAAGGATATCGGCTTCGCTCTCGCCCTTGGCCGGGACGTATCCCATGCCGACAGCTCCGCCGAGATGATGGCCGTAATTGCCCGAAGTCACCGTGCCGACGATCTTGCCGTCACGCACGATCGCTTCGTTGTGGAACAGCAGCGGTTCGGGGTCGGTGAGGCGGAACTGTACCAGGCGGCGCTCCAGTCCGGCATCCTTCTTCGCCAGCACGGCATCGCGGCCGATGAAATCGCCTTTCGCCGGCTTCACCGCAAAACCGAGACCGGCCTCCAGCACATGATCCTCGTCGGTGATGTCATGGCCGAAATGACGAAAAGCCTTTTCGATGCGGCAGGAATCCAGGGTGTGCAGGCCACAGAGTTTCATGCCGAGGTCTTTGCCGGCTTCCTCGATCGTCTCGAAGATATGCGCGGTTTGGTCGGTCGAAACATAGAGCTCCCAGCCCAGTTCGCCGACATAGGTCACGCGATGGGCACGCGCGAGACCCATGCCGATCTCGACTTCCTGAAAGGTGCCGAAAGGGTTGCTTTCGTTCGAGAAATCGTTCGGGCTCACTTTTTGAATCAAGTCGCGCGAGCGTGGGCCCATAAGGCAAAGGACGGATTCGGCGGCCGTCACATCCGTGATGATGACGAACTCGTCCTTCACATGCCGGCGCATCCAGGCAAGATCGCGCTGCAGCGTGGCGCCGGGAACAACGGCGAAGAATGCGGTCTCAGAAAGCCGCGACACGGTCAGGTCGCTCTCGATGCCGCCGCGCCGATTGAGCATCTGCGTGTAGACGATCTTGCCCGGCGCGACGTCGAGGTCGTTGGCGCAGAGCCGCTGCAGGAAGGCAAGCGCATCGCGTCCCTCGATCCGGATCTTGCCGAATGACGTCATGTCGAACAGCCCGACATTGTTGCGCACGGCCAGATGTTCGTCGCGCTGGTTGTCGAACCAGTTCTGGCGCTTCCAGGAATAGCGGTATTCGCGCTCCTGCCCATCTTTCGCGAACCAATTGGCGCGTTCCCAGCCGGCGACTTCGCCGAACACCGCGCCGCGCGCCTTCAGATGCTCGTGGATGGGGGAGCGGCGCACGCCGCGCGAGGTCACGACCTGGCGGTAGGGGAAGTGGTCGGCATAAAGCAGGCCGAGTGTTTCGGAGACGCGCTCCTTCAGATAGGTTCGGTTCTTCTGGAACGGCTGGGCGCGGCGGATGTCGACTTCCCAAAGATCGAACGGCGCCTCGCCGTCGTTGATCCATTGCGCAAGCGCCATGCCGGCGCCGCCCGAGGAGACGATGCCGATCGAATTATAGCCGGCAGCGACCCAGTAGCCGCCGAGTTCCGGTGCTTCGCCAAGATAATAGCGATCGTCCGGCGTGAAGCTTTCCGGGCCATTGAAAAAGGTATGGATGCCGGCTGTACCCAGCATCGGCATGCGGTTCACGCCCATTTCGAGAATGGGCTCGAAATGTTCGAAATCTTCCGGCAATTGATCGAAGCAGAAATCTTCGCGGATGCCCTCCATGCCCCAGGGCTTGGCCTTGGGCTCGAAGGCGCCGAGCATCATCTTGCCGGCATCTTCCTTATAGTAGGCGCATTCGTCCGGCACACGCAGAACCGGAAGACGGGTCAGCCCGCTGATCGGTTCGGTGACCAGATAGAAATGCTCGCAGGCATGCAGCGGGATGGTGACGCCATTTTGCGCACCCAGTGCGCGCGCCCACATGCCGGCACAGTTGATGACCACATCGGTCTCGATCGTGCCCTGGTCTTCGCCCTGTGCCCAGGACACACCGGATACGCGACCGTTTTTGGTGTGGACCTTGGTGACTTTGACGTTCTCGACGACCTTGGCGCCACGCTGGCGTGCGCCTTTTGCCAAAGCCATGGCAATGTTGGCCGGGTCGCATTGGCCGTCGAGCGGCAGATGCACCGCGCCGACCACGTCGGACACGTTGAGATGCGGGTACATCTCCTTGACTTCATTCGGAGAAATCTCGCGCACGTCAACGTCAAATGCACGGGCAAGAGATGCCTGTCTGTAGATCTCGTGCTTGCGTTCCTCCGTCAGGGCGACGGTGATCGAGCCGACCTGCCGCATGCCCGTGCCGACGCCTGTCTCTTCCTCGAGCTTGACGTAGAGGTCGGCGGAGTATTTTGCCAGCCGCGTCATATTCTGCGAGGCACGCAATTGGCCGATCAGGCCGGCGGCATGCCAGGTGGTGCCGGAGGTCAGCTGCTTTCGCTCCAGAAGCACGATGTCGCTCCAGCCGAGCTTGGCCAGATGGTAGGCGACGGAACAGCCGGATACACCGCCGCCGATGATAACGGCGCGGGCTTTCTGGGGAAGGCTAGTCATGCGGCCTCGCGTCGATAGGTGGAAACGAAGCGGCGCAGCCTTTCGGCCGCTTCGAGCAGGATCGGTTCGGGTTGGCAAAGGCTGATGCGGATGTGACCGGCTGCAGCATCGCCGAAGGACGAACCCGGCATGACGCCGACATTCTCGCCGTCGAGGAAAGCCCAGGCGAACTTCTCATCGTCCGGCTCCACTGCGCTGATGTCGAGCATGGCATACATGCCACCTTCCGAGCCGCGAACGGTCACGTTGTTCATTCCGCGCACCGCATCGAGGAAGAGTTTGCGCCGGCCGGCATAGAGCGTGGCGATCTGTTCCACGCCATAATCGTTGTTCAGCGCTTCGATGGCCGCGCGGCTGACAAAATCGGTCAGGCCGTAAGTGGTGACGAGATTGAGGCTGATCAGCAACGTGATCAATTCCTGTGGCCCGGTCAGCCAGCCCAAACGCCAGCCAGTCATCCCGTGGCTCTTCGACATCGAATTGATGACCAGCGTGCGCTCCTCCATGCCGGGCAGGGTGCGCGGGGAAAGATGCTCACTGTCGCCGAGCGTCCAATAGACCTCGTCGCTCAGCAGCCACAGATCGTGTCGGCGGCAGATATCGGCGATGCCTTCCAGCGATTTCCTGGAATAAACCGCGCCGGTGGGATTGTTCGGCGTGTTGATCAGCATGGCCCGGGTGTTCGGCCGAACCGCGGCTTCTATCGCCCTGGCGTCCGGCTGGAAGCCGTCTGTAGCGCGGGTCTCGACGACCGTGAAATCGGCGCCTGCAGCCCGGAATGTGCCAGGATAGGTGGCATAGTAGGGCGCGACGACGATGGCGTGATCACCGGGATCGAGCACCCCTTGCACGGCAGCGTAAAGCGATGCCTGGCCACCGGGCGTGGCAATGACCTGATCCGGACTCGTCTCCACGCCGGTACAGCGGGTGGAAATCCGCGCCATGGCCTCGCGCAGTGCCGGAATCCCTGGCAATTGGGTGTAGTGATGATGACCGGCGCGCAGTGCGGCAACCCCCGCCTCAACTGTCTCGGACGGCGTATGGAAATCATGGTCGCCGACCGACAGCATAATGATGTCTTCGCCGGCTTCCAGGCGTTGCCAGGCAGCGAAATGGACTTCCCAGCCGTCCTTGCCGGAAGGCGTGATGCCGGAAATGCGGGACGAGGGTTTCGGCATGTCAGGCTCCTGCAGCCGCAGAGGTCGTCGTGCCGGATTTGGTGAGCGTCAGCCTGCCACCCTCGTTGAGCAAGGGTGTCAGCGAACCATATCCGGCGATGGTTGGATGCGACGTTTCGAGGGCGTGCTTGTGCGTGGCGGTGATCACCACGACCTTCGTGCCCGCGGCCTCCGCGGCCTGGATGCCTGCCGGCGCATCCTCGAACACCAGGCAATCTTGTGGCTTCAGGGCAAGCCTTTCTGCGGCAAGCAGGAAGCAATCAGGTGCGGGCTTGCCATTGGTCACGTCTTCCCCCGTGATCATCAGTGACGGTATCGGCAGGCCCGTGGCTTCCAGCCGGCGGATCGCCAGCCGGCGCGGTGACGAGGTGACGATCGCCCAGTGCTGCGGCGGCAGTGCGTTGAGGAATGCCGCCGCGCCGGCAATGGCCTCGATCCCTTCGACGTCCTCGAATTCGGCCTGGGTCAACGCCTCGACTTCCGCCATGACGTCGACGCCCGGCAGGTTCAAGCGGCGTATCGTTTCCACCGCCCGCACGCCGTGGATGGTCGGCAGGAACGTTTCGACATCCAGTCCGTGCCGTTGCGCCCAAGCCGCCCACACACGCTCGGCAGCCGCGATCGAGCTGAGAATGGTGCCGTCCATGTCAAACAGGAAGGCACCGAAGGCGTGGTCGGGGAAGGGAAGGGTCATTATGCGCGCAGCCTTTGATTTTCGGGGTCCCACAAGGGTCTGTCTTCCTGAACCGTCGCCTTGAAACGCTCGCCGAAGATCTCGATTTCGATTTCGGTGCCAGGAACGGCCAGATCGGCACGCACCATGCCGAGCGCAATGGATTTGTCCACCCTGTAGCCCCAGCCTCCTGACGTGGTTTCGCCAACGATCGCCCCGTCATGCCAAAGCGTGGACATGTAGGGCGCGTCGCACTCGCCGGGCTCTTGAACGACCAGCGTCGCAAAACGTTTTTTGACGCCTTGCTGCTTCTCGCTGAGCAATGCCGCCTTGCCGCGAAAATCGGGCTTGTCCCATTTCACGAAACGTTCGAGCCCACCCTGCAGGATGGTGTAGTCGGTCGAGAGGTCGCCTTTCCAGGCTCGGTAGCCCTTTTCGAGGCGCAGGCTGTCGAGCGCGAACATACCGAATGGTTTCAATCCGTGCTTCTGCCCGGCAGCCCAGACGGCGTCGAAGACGATTGCCGTGTCTTCGATTTTTGTATGCAGCTCCCAGCCGAGTTCACCTGCGAAGGAGACACGCACCAGTTGCAGCCAGCGCCCGGCAATCTGGCACGATTGATGCGAGAGCCAGGGAAGGGTCAGATCGGCGTCCGTGACTTCCGCCAATATGGCTCTGGAATTCGGCCCGGACAGGATTTGGCAGGAGAAGCTCTCGGTCATGTCCTGCAGCCTGATTTCCGTGCCCTCGGGCAGATGCTTTGCGAGCCACTCGAAGTCGTGCAGCTGCGCCACTGCGGCGGTGATCAGGAAGAAGGAGTCTTCTTCCAGTGCCATGATCGACATTTCTGTGACGATACGTCCCTTGTCGTCGGCGAAGTAGCCGAGGCCGATGCGCCCGGGCTTTGGCACCACACCGGTGATCAGGGTGGAGAGCCATGCACGGGCGCCTGGACCTTTCAGGCGGAAACGGCTGAAACCAGGCAGGTCGAGAATGCCCGCCGCATCGCGCACCGCCAGGCATTCCTCGCGGATGCGTGGCTCCCAGGGTCCAGAGCGCGCGAAGGTCTGCGTCGATTGCTCCGAGACGTCATCACCCGGCTTGGCATACCAGGTGGCGCGTTCCCAGCCATTATAAGCGCCGAATTGCGCCCCCAGGGCCTTCAAGCGCTCATGCAGTGGCGAGAGCTTGCGGTCGCGCGCCGCGGGCCAGGCGTGGCGTGGGAAATGGATGGCGTATTCGTGGCCATAAACCTCCATACCCTTGGCGACGGCGTAGTCCTGAGCTGATCCGAATCCGGTAAAGCGGCGCGGATCACACGACCACATGTCCCATTCGGTCTGGCCCTCCATGAGCCATTCGGCAAGCACTTTGCCAGCACCCCCGGCCTGAGCGATACCAAAGGTGAAGACGCAGGCTTCGAAAGCGTTCGGTACGCCTGGCATAGGGCCCAGCAGCGGGTTGCCGTCCGGAGCATAGGGGATCGGGCCGTTGATGACTTTGGAGAGGCCGGCCGTGCCGAGGATCGGGACGCGCTCGATGGCATCGTTCAGGTACCATTCCAATCGTTCGAGATCGTCCGGGAACAGCTGGAACGAGAAATCGGCGGGCATGGGATCGCCAGGAGTGGCCCAGTGCGCACGGCAGTTGCGCTCGTAAGGGCCAAGGTTCATGCCATTCTTTTCCTGGCGCAGATAGTAGGAAGAATCGACATCGCGCAGCAGCGGCAGCTTGTGACCGGCTTCTTTCGACCAGGCAGCGAGTTCGGGGATTTCGTCAAACAGAATGTATTGATGGCTCATCACCATCATCGGCACGTCGCGGCCGAACATCCTGCCCACTTCAGCTGCACGGTAACCGGCCGCGTTGACGACATATTCGCAACGGATCTCGCCCTTTTCGGTCACCACGACCCATTCATTGTGTTCCCGGCGCACACCGGTAACGGGGCAGAAGCGAATGATCCTGGCGCCTTTGTCGCGCGCCCCCTTGGCCAAGGCCTGAGTGAGCTGGGCGGGATCGATGTCGCCGTCATTCGGGTCGTAGAGCGCGCCCTGAAGTCCATGCGTCTCGATGAAAGGGTATCGCGCTTTGATCTCGTCGGTCCCGATGACATCGACGGCCATGCCCTGATAGCGGCCCATGCCTTTGGCGCGCTGGAATTCCTGCATGCGCTCCTTGCTGTGCGCCAGCCGGATCGAGCCGGTGACGTGATAGTTCATTGGATAGTCGACTTCCGCCGCCAGCCCCCGATAAAGCTCGGTCGAATAACGCTGCATGTTCATCAGCGACCAGGACGACGAAAATGTCGGCACATTGCCGGCGGCGTGCCAGGTCGAACCGGAGGTCAGTTCATTTTTTTCGAGCAGGACGCAGTCGGTCCATCCAGCCTTGGCCAGATGATAGAGCACCGATACGCCCACCGCGCCGCCACCGATGATGACCACACGTGCTGCCGTCGGGATTTCGGCCATTTTGTTCCTCCCAATCTCCCTGATGGGATAAGATCAAGCTTGATCGGTTCTCCGATCGCTCTCTTTATTTTGGCGCATGGTTTGTCCGAAAAACTGCAATTTTCGGAATTTGCGCGTTAGTAGACCGGTGGTGAGACCACCCAGATCACCACTGCAGGCACCGCCCCTGGGTTCCTCCAGCGGAACGGCTTGCCGGCAAAGCGAAAGCTGTCGCCTTCGCCAAGTGTGTGCCAGACCCCGTCGATCTCGATCTCGAAGATGCCAGACGTGACATAGCCGGCCTCTTCGGTCGGTCTTGTCGCAGCCCTCTTCAATTCCGCGCCTGGTGCGAATTCCGAGCGCAGCATTTCGAAACTGCCGCCGAGGTCGGGTGAAAGGAGCTCTTCCACCAATCCCGATTCGCTGGTACCCAGCGACCGTCGACGGCCGGCGCGCACGACCACGCCCCGCTCGGTTTCTTCCGGCACGTCATGGCTGAAGAACAGACTGAGCGGCACTTCGAACAAATCTGCCATGGCGCGCAGATCGCCGAGCGATGGTACCGAAAGGCCACGTTCGACCTGGCTGACCCAGCCGACGGAACGGCCGAGTTTCAAAGCGATTTCGGCCAGGGTCAGGCCTCGTGTCTTGCGTAGCGCGCGAATGTCCGCGGCGAGAAAGCGCTCGCCGGTCTGCGCGTCCGGTTGGGCAGCAGGTGATGTCACGGTTCGACCATTCGTGAAAAAAACAGCTAGAATTTCATGAGACGCCAAGTGCGCGAAAAGATCAAGCAGGATCTGGTAGTCCAGACGAAATTGCTTGCGGTATTTTAGTGCTTCATGCAAAGGCACCGCGACTGCGCGTTGGGGGAACGTGCTTACTGAAATCCTGCATTGAAGAGATTGCCATGCTGGCACCGGAAAGCAGAACCCCGAAGTCGGACGAAACGACGCTGGTGGACGAGGCGATTATTTCGCGCCGCTCCGTGCGCGCCTTCCTGCCCGACTTAGTCGATGATGCGACGATCCGCGACATCCTGACGGTTGCCTCGCGCGCACCGTCCGGCACGAACATGCAGCCGTGGAAAGTGTATGTCGTAAAAGGCGAAGTGAAACAGACGCTGAGCAATGCGATCCTGAATTCCGGCATTCGTGCCGAAAAGGCGGAATGGGACGAGTATCGCTACTATCCCGATCAGTTCTTCGAACCCTACCTCACACGCCGCCGCGCCAACGGCTTCGGTCTTTACGGTGTGCTGGGAATTGGTCGGCGCGAGGTCGAAAAGATGCGCGCGCAACATGACCGCAACTTCATCTTCTTCGATGCCCCCGTCGGCATGATCTTCACCATCGACCGGCGCCTGAACCAGGGCTCTTGGATTGACTACGGCATGTTCCTGGAAAACATCATGATCGCAGCGCGGGCGAGAGGTTTGCACACCTGTCCTCAGGCGGCTTTCGCACCGTATCACAGGCAGATCCGTCCGGTGCTCGGTATTTCCGAGGAGGAGATCGTGGTGTGCGGCATGGCACTTGGCCATGAAGACACCTCAAAGCCGGAAAGCACTTTCCGCACCGATCGCGCGCCGCTGGAGGAGTGGGTGAAGTTTGTTGAGTGAGGCAGTCGGCAATGGGCAGTCGGCTACTCGATTGTCTATTGTAGAGAACCAGGCTCGCAATCTTCGACTGCCGACTGCCTACTCACTATTCGCCACGACATTGCCGCTCACATTCTGGCCGTCCTGCGGTGTCAGCCGGCGATAGGCGAGCAGCGCGCAGAGCGTGATCAAAGCTTCGATTACGAAGAGTATCTGGAAGTCGACGATTGAGGGCTGGCCTCCAGCATTTGCCAGGAATGACAAGACCGCTGCTGCAATGCCGACCCCGACCGCGACCCCCAGCTGCCAGAGGATGTAATAAAGCGCGCTGAAACGGGCGAGCTGTTCAGGCTCGATATCGGCGTAGGCGAGATTTCCCGTCGAGGCCCACTGCACCGAGCGGAATACCCCGAACAGGAATATATAGGTCAGCACGATCCACACCGGCGTCGTTGCCTGGATCAGAGCGAAGCCGGCGACAAGAGCTGCGACGATAGGCGTATTGGTGACCAGAACGCGGCGGAAGCCATAGCGCTTCAGCATCGCGGGCATCACAAAGCGCGCCAGCAATGAGCCGACCGCCGCGATGAACGTCAGCGACCCGGCGTGAACGGCACTCATGCCGAATCCGAGCTGGAACATCAGCGGTAGTATGAAGACGACCGAGCTCAGGCCGATCGTGTCCAGGCCGCCACCGGTCAGGAACGCGATGCGGAAGGTGCGGATTCGCAAAAGCCTGAGATCCAGGACAGGATTGCGCGCCCGCAGCAGGTAGAAGACGGCGAAGCTCAGTAAGAGGACGGCGATTGCAACCTGCGCTGCGATCAGGCTGCCCGCCATATCCTTGGCGGCGAGGGAATCCATGCCAAGCACGAGAAGCACCATGCCGACGCCGACGAGGGCAAAGCCGGGAAAATCGAAAGGAGTACGGATCGATTTCCGTGTTGTCGGAAACAGGGTTGCCGCAAGCAGAAGCGCGGCCAGCGCCAGCGGCACGTTGATGAAGAAGATCCAGCGCCAGGAGATATAGGTGGTAAGCGCCCCGCCGACGAGTGGCCCGACCAGGGGCCCGGACTGGCCGGCAAGCGAGATGTACATGTTGATCTTCAGCGTGCGATTGCGCGGAAAGCTCTGCAGCACGACGATCTGGCCAAGAGTGCCCATCAGTGCGCCGCCAAATCCCTGCAGGGCGCGGGCGCCGACCAGTGTCCACATGTCGTTGGCGATGCCGCACAGGGCCGAGGCGACGCCGAATACGATCAGTGCGAAACAATAGGCGTTACGCAGGCCGAAACGGTCTGCAGCCCAGCCGCCCAGCGGCATCATGATGATGAGGCTAGCGACATAAGCGGTTACCAGCAGACCGAGCTGGCTTGGCGGGCGGGCAAGCGTTTCGCCGATACCGGGAAGGGCGGTAACGACCACATTCTGGTCGAGGCTGGTCATGAAGACGCCACAGGCAACCGTGACCGGAATGAGCAGCGAAACGCTGTCCGGGGGCTCGACGCGACCGACTGTGGTCGCGGAAGTCTGTGTATCCATGGTGGCGAAGTCGGGTATCGGCCTCTTTCGGTCAATCGGCGGCGGCCGAAGCCGTCGATTCTTCCGACAACTATCGAGCCGCCGACGATTTCTCCCTAGCGGCAGGACGAGCTCTTCATAAGGCCAGTTTTGCGGGCAAAGGGAAGGCGTTTCACCGGCTAGCGCCCAGGCATATAGGCCATGCATTCGAGCTCGAGCTGCGCTCCCAGCGCCAGGCCGTTCGCACCGAAGGCGGAACGTGCCGGCAGACGGTCCGGATCGAAATATTCGAGATAGATCCGGTTGAAATCGCTCCACTTCGACATGTCGGCCAGCATGACCGTGCATTTGAAGATATCAGGGAAGCCAAGCCCGTTTTCCCGCAATACGGTGCCGATGTTCTCCATCGTCTGGCGCGTTTCGGCTTCGACGCCGCCTGGCACCAACTCCGGCTTGCCCGGTACATTACCGAGAGCGCCCGATAGATAGAGGATATCGCCGACACGCACTGCCTGACTGAAGGGAAGCTTCGCTACCTTAGCCGCCGGTGAATTGATGAATTCCATGACGGCTCCTCGATTTCAGGCGACCTCAAATCCGACTTCTTCCGCCGCATGCCCGAGCGCCTTCCAGAAGGAGCGCGCAAAGGAGCGGAAGACGTAGATGTCGAAACGGTCGCCGCCCGTTCTCTGAATCTGGGCGAAAACGTCGTGATGGGTGGTCGAACGGGCCGCACCGACCGGGAAGGCAGTCAGCGCAAAGTCGATGGCGAAGAATTTCGCCAGCACCCATTCCGCTTCCGGACCCTCGATGCGGATGGCCGTGCGGCCATGTGACAGGTCCGTCACGGTACCGATCGTTGGTGTAATCGCCTTGGCGAGTGCGGCGGCAACACCTTCCGTCTCGTCGACAACAGTGAATTTGCCTGGCGCAAAGCCGAAGGCTGCCTTTTCGCCGTCAACGACACCGCCGCCGGCACCGTCGGGCAAGCCAAGCCCTGTCACCTTGCGGATGGCGGCGATGGCGCGCGCCTCTTCACCCGGCCAAGAGGCAACCTGGACAATCGAGCCCGGGCGTGTCTCGGACAGGATCACGCCGACGCCATCTTCGAAGCGGCCATGCGAGCCGGAGCGATAGACAGGTTCCAGTGGCGATAGACGCTCAACCATGCATGCGGGTCCCTTCCGGGTCGAAGAAGTGGTGGCTGACAATCTGGACGGGGCCGAAGCGCTTACGAAGTGGATCAGATACATAGGCCCGCGTGCCACGGCGGCCCTTGCCGCCCTGAACGAGCGCGAGCGCGATGTATTTGCCGAGCGCGGGTGCGTAGCAACAGGCCGTGATGTGGCCGATCGAACCGTGCGGATTCTCCTCGTCTAGTTCCTCGACGATGTGCGCGCCACCGTTGAGCGGCCGGTTGTCGAGTGCGACGATGCCGACGAGCTGCAGCCGGTCGGCGGCAATCAAGCCTTCGCGATCCATCATGGCCGAGCCGATGAAGGGCTTCTTCTTCGAAAGCATCCAGTCGAGATGCAGGTCGCGTGCAGTGGTGCGGCCATCGATTTCCGCACCGGTGACGTGGCCCTTTTCGATGCGCAGCGTGCCGAGCGCTTCCAGCCCGTAAGGCACGAGGCCGAACGGCTTGCCTGCATCGATCAGCGCTTGCCAGACATGGGTACCGTGCCCCGCGCCACAGTAGACCTCGAAGGCCATTTCTCCCGAGAAGGACAGGCGGCATATCATCACCGGAACGTCGGCGATTTTGCCGTGAACGATGCCCATGAAAGGGAGCGCTGCGTTGTCCACTGCGGTGTCTTCGACGCAGGCGGCGAGAATTTCACGCGCCTTTGGCCCACCGATCGCCGCGCCTGCCCACTCGTCGGTGACGGAAGTGACGGTGACCTTCAATTCTGGCCATATCACATCAAGGAAATACTCGAGATGCTGCATCACCTTGCCGGCATTGGCCGTCGTGGTGGTCATCAGGAAATCATCCTGGCCGAGACGCCATGTGGTTCCGTCGTCGAAGGCCAAGCCATCTTCGCGCAGCATCAGCCCGTACCGGGCCTTGCCGACCGGTAGGGTCGAAAAGATGTTCGTGTAGACCCGATCGAGCAATTCCGCTGCATCCGGGCCCTGAACAGCAATCTTGCCGAGTGTCGAGACATCGACAATGCCTGCGGTTTCGCGCACGGCCTTGGCCTCGCGCACATAGGCCTGTTCGACCGTTTCGCCGGCATGACCGTAGATCATGGGGCGAAACCAGAGGCCGGCGGAGTACATCGTGGCGCCCTGGGCAAGATGCCAGTCATGCATCGGCGTCAGTCGCTCAGGCTTGAGATCGCCATAGCGTTCCGCGGCCAGCGAACCGATGGAAACGGCGGTGTAAGGTGGACGGAAGCGTGTAGTGCCGACTTCCGGAATAGGCTTGCCGAGCGCTTCGGCCATGATCGCGAGGCCCGGGACATTCGAGCTCTTGCCTTGGTCGGTCGCCATGCCGAGCGTGGTGTAGCGCTTCAAGTGCTCGACCGAAATAAACCCTTCGCGGTGGGCTAGGCGCACGTCATCTGCGGTAACGTCGTGCTGGAAGTCGACGAAACTCTTGCCCTTTGCCTTGATCTCGAACACCGGCGCCGGTTCGGGATTGACCGAGGCAGGCTCGACTGCCGGTTTCTCCATGAGCCGTGCGTTGCCACCTGCGGCGGCAATGCCGGCTGCGTGGCCTTCGAGGATTGCGTCGGCGGTCGCAAGGCGCCCGGTGAATGCACCGGCGCCGCTCCAGTTCTGTGTCGGCTTTGGCGGCAGGAAAGCCTGGAGTTTCTCATCCCACTCAGGCTTCGCACCTGCCTGGCTGGCCAGATGCAGCACCGGCGACCATCCGCCTGACACCAAAAGGCAATCGCTCTGGATGCTGCGCGGTTCGCCGGTCAGCGTGCCGCTCGCACGATCCAGCCGCTGGATCCTGATGCCGCTGAGTGCCTTGCCGCCGTCGGTTTCACACACTGCGTGGCCCGCAATCAGCTCCGCGCCGGCCGAGGCCGCCAACGCGCGTGCCTGATCGGAGATGTCGATGCGAACATCGACGATCGTCGCGACATTGGCGCCGGCCTTCTTGAGGCTTGCAGCTGCCTGGTAAGCGGTGTCGTTGTTGGTGAAGAGCGTGATCTTTTCACCTGGAATCACGCCGAACTGGTTGGTGTAGCGTTGCGCGGCACCGGCCAGCATGACGCCGGGCCTGTCGTTGCCCGGGAAGACAAGGGGACGTTCCAAAGCGCCGGTTGCGAGTACGACCGACTTGGACCGGATGGTCCAATGGCGATGGCGTGGCTCGCCGCGTGCTGCGGTTTCCTTGTGATCCGAAACGCGCTCAAGGGCTGCCAGTGTATTTCCGTCGTAATAGCCCCAGACTGCGGTGCGGGGCAGCAAGCGGACGTTCTTGCGTCCCTTGAGGGCGTTGACGATTTCACTCGCCCAGTCAGCAATTCGCGCGCCGTCGATGGTTTCACCGGACCAGTTGGCCGATCCGCCGAAACGCGGATCGAGTTCTGCCAGGATGACGCGCGCACCGCTATCGGCAGCCGATTTGGCAGCCATCAGTCCTGCAGGGCCTGAACCCACCACCAGCACGTCGCAGAAGGCGTTCATGCGTTCATAGCGGGCATCGTCGGCCACTGTGCCGGCGCGACCGAGGCCGGCAGCGCGACGGATGAAATGCTCGCAGAACATCCAGAAGCGGGTACCTTGCAGCGGCCCGATCACGGGTCCCATGAAGGTCTTGTAGTAAAAGCCGGCGCCGATGACCTTGCTTGCAAGCTGGTTGACCGCGCCGACATCCCAGTTCAGCGACGGGAAACGGTTCTGGCTCTCAGCGCGCAAGCCGTCATAAATCTCGATGGCCGTGGCTGGAATGTTCGGCTCGCGCGCAGTGCCGCGCAGGACGGTAACCAGTGCGTTCGGCTCGTCCACACCGGCGCTCAGAACGCCTCGCGGCCGGTGATATTTGAAAGAGCGTCCCATCAGGGTGACGCCGCTGGCAAGCAGGGCCGAAGCCAGCGTGTCGCCTGCATGGCCGGTGTAAGGCACACCGTCGAAAGTGAATCGGATGGTCTTCAGGCGGTCGATCTGACCGCCGGTTTCATTACGGCGCGGGCTCATGCCTTGGCTCCCGGCTTGCGCCGCTCGGTTGCGCGATGATGGACATCTCCGCGCGCCGGCACGGCGCTCGAAACCGAATGAGTCATCGTGTTGCGGGTCACGCGGATGTGGCTGCGGCAGCCGCCCGAATGCTGCCAGACCTCATTGTGGTCACCGGCAGGATTATGCCGATCGTAGACATATTCATTCCAAGCCTGCAGGTCCTGCGCTTCGGGGGCAGGGCGCTGACGGTTGCCGTCACCTTGATAGGTGAACTCGGACACGTCTCGCGGGCCGCAATAGGGGCAAGTGAGCAGCATGGTCGGTCCTAATGCAGGCGGGGCGTCGCGCCCTGGCCCTTCTCGTCGATGACAGCGCCGCGATAAAAGCGGTCGAGCGTGAAGGCGGCGTTGAGTTCATGCGGCTCATCGCGCGCGATGGTATGGGCAAAACAGAAGCCCGAGGCAGGTGTCGCCTTGAAGCCGCCGTAGCACCAGCCGCAATTGAGATACATGCCAGGCAGGGGGCCCGTCGTGATGATGGGGGAGCCGTCCATCGACATGTCGCAGACACCTGCCCAGGAGCGCAGCATGCGAACGCTGGCGAGGCTTGGGAACAGCGCCAGCATTTCGGCCATCACTTCTTCCACGATCGGCAGGTTGCCACGCTGGGCATAGGAATTGTAGCCGTCGAGATCCCCGCCGTAGATCAGGCCGCCCTTGTCGGACTGGCCCATGTAAAAATGGCCCATGCCAAAGGTGACGACGGTGTCGAGGAAGGGTTTTAGCGATTCCGAGACAAAGGCTTGCAGCACGTGGCTCTCGATCGGCAGCCTGTCGATGCCGGCAAGCTGCATGACGCGGCCGGTGCTGCCGGCAGCGGCGAGAGCCACCTTCTTGGCGCGGATTTCGCCGCGGCTGGTCACGACGCCGGTGACACGATCACCGTCGCGCAGAAAACCGGTGACTTCGCAATTCTCCAGGATGTCGACGCCGCGCCGGTCTGCGCCGCGTGCATAGCCCCAAGCGACGGCGTCGTGGCGTGCAGTGCCGGCGCGCGGCTGCATCAATCCGCCTAGAATGGGAAAACGCGCGCTGGCCGATACATCGATCGACGGCATCAGCCGCTTGATTTCAGCAACCGACATCAGTTCTGCATCGACACCCTGGTGACGCATGGAATTGCCCCGACGGGCATAATCGTCGAGCTGGGCCGGCGTGTGCGCAAGGTTGAGCACACCACGTTGCGAGAACATCACATTGTAGTTGAGATCATGGGAGAGGTTCTCCCACAACTTCATCGAATGTTCGTAGAAACGAGTATTGGGCGGCAGCAGATAGTTGGAGCGCACGGCCGTCGTGTTGCGGCCGACATTACCGGAGCCGAGATAACCCTTTTCGACCACCGCGACATTGGTGATGCCGTATTCCTTGGCGAGATAGTAGGCAGTGGAAAGGCCGTGACCACCACCGCCGATAATCACCACGTCATAAGAAGCCTTGGGAGCGGGCTTGCGCCAGGCGGGCTTCCAATCCTTGTTGCCGGACAGCGCATTGCGCAGCAGCGAGAGAGCCGAATATTCCGCCATGCCAACTCCATCCCGAATCCGCATGCGGCTCGGATAACTCATTTGAGCGAGAGACTATAGAGCCTGCTTTGCAGCCAAAGCCAGAATTGCGCCACGGCTTTTCGACTGACCGACCAGCACGCCGAGCCGCGAAGCTGCTTGCTCCGCCCCAATGCCGTCTCTATCAAAGGCAAGATTCCGCAACCTTTGTGGTTGCTTCGCGGGTTGCCGGTCCATGCTTTTTCGATTTGTCCGTCTTTTGCTTGTCCTGGTTCTTACCGTGGCGATGCCAGCGCTGGTGCTGGCGCAGACCGGTATTCCGCTGCTTGGCGAAACCGCCCAGCCGGCCGCTCCAGCTCCGCAGCCCAGCCAGCAGACGGCGCCACAACAAGCTGCTCCGAATGGGACCGCTCAACCCTCTCAGCCGCCCGTGCAGGCTGCACCGCCGGCTCCGCAGGCTGCACCTGTGCAGGCACAGCCATCCGATGAGCTTGTCGCGGAACAACAGAAGGCGCTCAAGGACCTTGTCGCGAAAACCGATGATTTCGCCAAACAGATTGACGACAACCAGGAAGACGACAGTGCGTTGGTTGAGATCCGCACCGAGCTGGAAGATCTCTCCAGGCAGGCGCTCGGCACGGCCACCGTCTTTCGGCCGCGACTGACCGAAATCAACGCCCGCCTTGAGCAGTTGGGGCCGCCGCCCGCTCAGGGCCAGCCGGCCGAGCCCGATATCGTCGCGACGGAGCGGAAGGCGCTGACGACTGAAAAAGCCGAAATCAATGCAATCGTCGCGGGTGCCCAGACGCTTTCGGTTCGTATTGCGACGATGGGCGACAAGATTTCCACCCTGCGCGGCGAGCTGTTTCGCAAGACTCTCACCAAGCGTTATGCGCTGAACGATCTTTTGAGCACCAAGCTTGCCGTCGACGCGAATGCCGAATTTTCCAATCTGTATAGCGCCGTTTCGTCCTGGTTCTCCTTCGTCCTGAAATTCAAATACCAGGCCGCGCTGGCAGCAACGCTGATGGCGCTGGCGGCGGCGCTGATCCTGCATATCCTGGTGCGGCGTATCTTCGGACGCATCTTCGAGCCCGACCCGGCCGTCGAGGAACCGACCTATCTCAGCCGCTTGTCGGCTGCATTCTGGTCAACCTTGTTGCCGACGTTCGGCCTCGGTGTCTTCCTGACATTGGCCTATTTCTTCTACGATTATTATGCGGTGCTGAGAGGCGACATCGGCCTCTTCCTGCGTTCGATCATTGGCGTCATCCTGATCGTGTTCTGTGTTTATCGCCTGACCAATGCCGCGCTCTCCCCGAACGTACCCAACTGGCGGCTGATTCCGGTCGAATCCGGTCCGGCGCGCTGGCTGGTGGCGTTGTCCACCGCCATGGCCGTGGTGCTGGGGGTCAATGGCTTCCTGGCCGTGGTGAACGAACAGATGGGCTCGCCGCTGTCGCTCACCGTCGGGCGCAGCTTTGTCGCGACCATCATCGTCGGCCTGATCCTGATCATGATGGGCCTGGTGCGGCCGTTCCGTGCGAAATCCGGCGAATGGCGGCCATGGCCGGCCTGGCTGCGGTTCCTCGCCTATGCGCTGGGAATCATAACCATCGTTGCCGCTTTGCTGGGCTATATCGGTTTCGCCAATTTCCTGGCCGGCCAGATCGTGGTGACCAGCACGCTGCTGATCACGGCGTATATCGGCTTCCTGTCAGCCCGGGCCATCGGCGCAGAGGGCGGTTTTGCGGAAACTTCGGTGGGGCGCTGGATTGCCGGTCGGACGAGCCTGGAAGAAGGCACGCTCGATCAATTGGGGCTGGCGACAAGCATCGCTCTCAATCTGCTGATCGTCGTCGTCTTCCTGCCGATGCTGCTTCTGATGTGGGGCTTCCAGTTCGCCGATATCCAGGCCTGGGCCTACAGGATTGCGACGGGTGTCACTGTCGGGTCCGTAACGATTTCGCTGTTCGGCATTCTCACGGGCCTCATCGTCTTCATTCTCGGCTACTTCCTGACGCGTTGGTTCCAGTCCTGGCTCGACGATTCCGTGATGGCGCGCGGCAAGGTCGATACCGGCGTCCGTAATTCGATCCGTCTGGTGGTCGGCTATGCCGGCATGGCGCTGGCGGCAGTCGTGGGTATCTCATCGGCCGGCATCAATCTTTCGAACCTCGCGCTCATCGCCGGTGGTCTTTCCCTCGGTCTCGGTTTCGGCCTGCAGAACGTCGTTTCCAACTTCGTCTCGGGCCTGATCCTGCTGGCCGAGCGGCCATTCAAGGTGGGCGACTGGATCGTTGCCGGCGACGTCAGCGGTACCGTCAAAAAGATCAGCGTGCGCGCTACCGAGATCGAAACCTTCCAGCGCCAGTCGGTTATCCTGCCGAACTCCAACTTGATCAACAGCGCCGTCGGCAACTGGACGCACCGCAACAAGCTGGGCCGTGTCGAGATCAAGGTCGGCGTCGCCTACGGCTCGGACGTCCGGCGCGTGCATGAGATCCTGCTCGAAATCGCGCGGGGGCATCAACTGGTTCTGAAGAACCCGGAACCCTTCGTTCAATTCGTCAATTTCGGCCAGAACGCGCTGGATTTCGAAATCCGCGTCTTCCTGGCTGACATCTTGAATGGCGGCTCGGTGCAGAACGATATCCGTTTCGCCATCATCGATGCTTTCGACAAGGAAGGCATCGAGATCCCGTCGGCGCCGCGCCAGCAGGTGCCCCACGCCGAGAAGGAACCCTGGCCGACAGATGACGACAAGACGGAAGCGCTGCATGCGGAGGAACAGGCAGCGAAGGAAGAGGCCGAGCGCAACCAGCCGAAGAACCGCCGCAAGCCGCGCCGGCCCGATCCAACCTAGCGTTCGCGCCGGCTAAAACCGATTGCGGCCTGAATGAGGCATTCAGTTGCGGTTCAGCTTGATTGTCCTATAAGCTTGATTGCGAAGGGCGAAAATGCCTCGCGAACGCAACAGAGGCGGTGGAAACACCGGAATTGCCATGTGGAAGATCCTCATCGCCGCCGTCGCTCTCATCGCCGCGAGCGCGGTGGGCCATACAGCCAGCGCAGTCAACAAGGACAATGAGACGCGCACGCTCATCGTCACCGAAGGCGGCGGCAAGAGCGAGTTGACGCTTGCGGGCGGCGAGACGGTCGAGTTTTGCGCCAGCGGCTGTTTCGTGACCTTGCCCAATGGCGACCTCGAAGCGCTGACCGGTTCCGAGACCATCGTGATCTCGGGTGGCAATGCGACCGTAAAATAAACTCGAGTGCTTGTTGCGACAGGTAAGGCCGGACATGCGTTCCGGCCTTTTGTGCTTTATGATGCCGCTTCGCCCGACAACAGCAAACGAAGTGTGCCCCGCTACCTCGCCGTTTCGACGCCTGCCACCAATCTGGATATGGTTTTCGTGGTGCGTCGCGCCGCTTTTTTGCAATGTCGCAAACAGGCTGCAATCATGTCACGACGCCCTATAGTGTGCGCGCGAGCATCATCTCGGAGTGGCACGCAATGGCAGGGTTCCCGACAAAGGCGAAGGTCGTCATAATCGGGTTGGGAGGCATCGTCGGAGCGTCGGTTGCGCACCATCTGATCGAACGCGGCTGGGATGACATCGTCGGTATCGACAAGTCGGGAATTCCGACCGACATCGGCTCGACGGCGCACGCTTCCGACTTCTGCTACATGACCAGCCACGACTTCCTGTCCTGCTGGACTTCGCTCTATTCCCTCGAATTCTACGACAAGATGGGGCACTACGCCCGCATCGGCGGACTCGAAGTTGCGCGGGTCGGCGACGACACCCGCATGGACGAGATCAAACGCAAGGTGGCTTCTGCCAAGGCCTTCGGCACGCGCGCAAGATTGATCGAGCCGGCCGAGATCAAGGAGAAATTCCCACTTATCGAAGAAAGCCTTGTGCAGGGCGGCCTGTGGGATCCTGACGCCGGTCTGGTCATTCCGCGCTCGCAGACAGTGGCCGGCAAGCTGGTGGACCAGGGTGTTGCTGCCGGCAAGCTTCAGGCATTTGCGAATACGGCGGCGAAGTCCCTGGTCATCGAGAATGGCCGCATCAAGGGCGTGGTGACCGATCGCGGAACGATTGAAGCCGACTATGTCGTGGTCTGTGCCGGCCTTTGGGGCAGGCTGATTGCCGAGATGGCCGGCGAGGATCTTCCGGTCATGCCGGTCGACCATCCGCTGACGTTTTTCGGCCCGTACAATGAATTTGCCGGCACCGGCAAGGAGATCGGCTGGCCATTGCTGCGCGATCAGGGCAACTCTGCCTATATGCGCGACACAGGCGATCCGAAGACGACCGAAGGTGGCCAGATCGAGTGGGGCTATTACGAGGAAAAGAACCCGCGCTTGTGCCATCCGCGCGATCTGCTCGAAAAGCACGAAGCGCGCCTGTCGCCTTCGCAGCGCGATCTGGAAATGGAACAGATCCTCGAGCCGCTCGAGCGTGCGATCGAGCTGACGCCGATCCTTGGAGAAATTGGCTACAACGAAGGCCATTCCTTCAATGGCTTGCTTCAGGTGTCGGCCGCCGGCGGCGCATCCTGCGGTGAGAGCCAGAAGGTAAGGGGACTGTGGTATGCCGTCGCCATCTGGGTCAAGGACGGCCCCGGCTACGGCAAATTGATCGCCGACTGGATGACCGACGGGCGGACCCATGTCGATCATGCCTCGATCGACTTCAGCCGCTTCTATCCGCATCAGCTCGAGGAAGGCTTCATCGAAGGCCGTTGCGGCGAGGCTGCGCAAAAGATCTACACGCCGGCCGTTCACCCGCGCGAGCCCTACGCCACGGGCCGCAACGTCAAACGCTCGCCCTTCTACGAGCGGGAGAAGGAGCTCGGCGGCTATTTCATGGAACTCGGCGGCTGGGAGCGTGCGCACGGCTATGCCGCCAACGAGCACCTGCTCGCCAAATACGGCAACCGAGTGCCGGTGCGCGAGAACGAGTGGGACAATCGCCATTTCTGGCGCGTATCGAATGCCGAGCACCTTGCCATGAGCGAGGATTGCGGCATCGTCAACCTGTCGCATTTCTACATGTTCGACGTGGAAGGACCCGACCATGTCGAACTGATGGAATGGCTGTGCGCGGCCAAGATCGGCGGCGACAACAACATCGGCAAGGGCATCTACACCCACTTCCTCGATGACGAGGGCATGGTGCGCGCCGACCTCACGGTCATCCGCATGGCCGACCGCTGCCGTGTCATCGATGGTGCCGATGCCGGTCCGCGCGACTTCCACTATGTGAAGCGAGTGGCTGAGGACAAGGGCTTCGATGTAACCGTCACCGACGTGACCGAGAAATTCGTGACCATCGGCATATGGGGACCCAATGCGCGCGCCACCTTGCAAAAGGTGGTCGAGGATCCGGCTGGGCTGGCGCCGGAGAATTTCCCCTTTGCGGCCATCAAGCCAATCCGGATCGCTGGCAAGGATGTGACGGCTTTCCGCATCTCCTATGTCGGCGAGCAGGGCTGGGAACTGCATATGCGCTATGAAGACGGCCTTGCCGTCTGGGATGCGCTGCGCGCAACCGGTGTGATGGCGTTTGGCGTCGAAACCTATGCCAATTCGCGCCGTATGGAAAAGAGCCTGCGGTTGCAGAACGCCGATCTTTTGACGGAGTACAATCTGCTCGAATCCGATCTGCAGCGTCCGAAGGTCAAGGAGGCGGATTTCCGCGGCAAGGCGAAGCACCTGGAGCATCGCGCTCGGGAGCATCAGCCCGCGATGCTGTGCACGCTGGTGATGACCAACAACATCGATTCCAAAGGCGTCGCCCGCTATCCGGTCGGCATCATGCCGGTGATGGATCCGGCGACCGGCGAGACCTTGGTCGATGAGTTGGGCCGGAGATCTTTCACCACTTCCGTGGCCTACGGCCCGACGCTCGGCAAAAATATTGCTCTGGCCTATCTGCCTTGGGCTCATGCCAAGGAAGGACAGAAGCTGCAGGTCGAATATTTCGGCGAGACCTATCCCGTCGAAGTCGTTGGGGTCGGCTACAAGCCGCTCTACGATCCGGAGAATCTGAAGCCGCGGAGCTGAAGGCGCGTATTGCTCATTCCAGAATCATGTCGACCAGCGCCAGGTAAGCGTCGTCGTCGGCAAGGTCCTGATTGTAGCCGCGCGCCGTATAGAGGCCCAGCAAAGCCAGATAGAGCACCTTTGCTCCAGTTCGGGCTTTGCTGACCGTCAGTCCGCTATCGAGAAGCTCTGTTTCGAGATAGCCGACACGTGCGGCATCGATCGTGCACAGACGCGCGCCGACACGCGGATCGGTGGCTGCCCATGCCTGCATTGCAGCCTCGGCGCGCGCTGAATCGATGCCGAGTGCGGTCTTGATCAGGGCTTGCCCTGCAAGATGGCGCAAGCGTTCCTTTGGGGTCGCGAGCCCGGCGGCATTGTCGATAAGCTGCTGCGTGAAGTCGGCAGCCCAAAAATCCAGAATCGCGGCAAGCAGCTGGGCGCGGTCCTTAAAGTGCCAGTAGAACGAGCCCTTGCTGACCCCGAGCTTCTTGGCAAGCGGCTCCACCTTGACGGCTTCCACTCCGCCCCCTGCCAATGCGGCAACCGCTGCCACAAGCCAGTCCTGGCTGCTCAAGTCCTTTGTTGCGGTTTTCTGTTTGCTCATTTGGGCTCCTCGCCTCGTCTCGGCATTTCCATACGCCAGCGTATGGAAATGCCG
>NZ_JAKREW010000015.1 GCF_022347545.1 Terribium retamae | reverse complement strand
GCCGGCTTGTGCCGGAGCTGGTGCGACGAAAGTCGAGGCATTGGCCAGCCGGGCGCTGGTGCCGGGCGTGGTCGCCAGGGTGGCAGGGCTGTCGGCATGCTGCTGCGGCGTGGCACCGGCGAAGGCGTTTCCGGCAGCTTCGGCCGGAAGTGCTGCAAACTGCACTGGCGTCAGACCGGAAGATTCCGGCAGCACCGAGACTTGTTCGGGTAGCGCCAGCGCAAAGCCCGCGTCGGCCTCGCTCACAGTGGTCGTGGCGGGAGCCAAAGACGGCTTGACGGCAGTCGTTGAGGTGCAACCGGAGACGCCGGCCGCAGCCAGGAGAATGCCGATCGACAGGGTGTGGGTTGTTGTTCGCAAGCCGCGCTCTGTTCGTGCAAATCGTTAAATGCTCCTTACACCACCACTTTTGGTCGGGCAACATGGCCGGCTGTTCGTTTTCGGGTGGCGAAAAGCCGTTAAACATGCAAAATTGTTCATGATTTGTACCTGGAACGCCGTTGCCTTTCCCGGAAACCGGCGCCGGAATGGAAGGAGCCTGACCATGCAGACCGCCATTGAAAACAATGTCGAAAAAAATCTCGCCGTTACGCCCGGCCATGCCATTTTCTCCACAGCGCTCGGTTTCATGGGCATTGCCTGGAACGAACGCGGGCTGACCCGCCTGTGCCTGCCGCAATCGAGCGCTGAAAGCCTGGAGCGCCGGCTGTTGAGACTGGAGGGCGTGCCGGGCAGGCGATACGACGAAGCCACCGCTCCCGGGTGGACCGGTGAGCTGATCGAGGCGATCAAGGCCTATGCCGCCGGTGAAATGGTCGATTTCTCGGCGGTGCCGGTCGACCTCGACGGCGTCGACGACTTCCGCCTCGCCATCTACGACGCCGCGCGCAAACTCGCTTTCGGCGAAACCACCACCTATGGCGAGCTCGCCAAGCGCGCGGGTCACACTGGCCTGGCGCGCGAAACGGGTGCAGCGCTCGGCGCCAATCCGGTTCCGCTGGTCATCCCATGCCACCGCATCACCGCGGCCGGCGGCAAGATAGGTGGCTTCTCGGCCCCGGGCGGCTCAGCCACCAAGGAAAAGATGCTGGCCATGGAAGGCGTGCGCGTCGGCCCGCCACCGTCGGCGCAAGCCTCTTTCGGTTTCTAATCCAATCCGGCATCGCGCCTGGACAGGATGGCGTCTGGTCGAACCGTCATCCTGATCCGCTTCCTTGCAGGAGCGTCACGCTCAATCGAACGGCAGGATAAAGCGGCGCCGCTCGAAATCCGGCCGCTTGCATTTGTACACAGGACAAGATCCGGTATCGGCGCTCGGGACGGAGGCGCGGCTTCGCCATTCGCCCATGTCGCAGAATTCAACACTGGCGACATAACGGTCATAAAGCGTGAGGCGCGGATTGCGCGGGGATCGGTAACGCAGGATCACAGCACCCTCGCGATCGATCAGCCCCAGCACCCGGTCGCAGCTCATGCGGGTGGGGTCGTAGCGCGAAATCGCTTGCGCCTCGGCTGCGACAAGCGAAAGACATGCTGCAAGCAGGATCGTTTTTTTCATGGCCTCCTCCGGCATGAAGTATCGTGTCGGTCAAACTACGCCGATGCTTTGCACCTTGCCAGTCGCACTATGTGTTGCAGCGCGTACCCAACAACACCGCCTTGTTTTCAGTGAAAAAGTCGCTTATATGCGTTGCGTTGATATTTGGGCCGATTGACCCCATGCCTCGCGATCTTCGCGTTTGCTCCCGTCTTTCTCCAAAATCTCGATACCCAAGGCCGGCGTGGTCCGGCCTGAAGAAAACGCAAGTGAATGTGAAGGAACATCGATAATGGCAACTGGAACGGTCAAGTGGTTCAACGCCACCAAAGGCTTCGGTTTCATCCAGCCTGACGCCGGCGGCGCGGACGTTTTCGTCCACATCTCCGCTGTGCAGCGCGCTGGCATGACCACGCTCAACGACGGCCAGAAGATCAGCTACGAGATCGAGCAGGACCGCCGTACCGGCAAGTCGTCCGCTGGGTCTCTGTCGGCAGCCTGATTTGGCGCAAGGCGCGCGCCGGGTGAAAGCCTGGGGCGCGCGGCAAGTCACGGATGTACTGACGGTCGCGCGATAAGCGCGCCGGAGTGGGAACGGCAGGATCGTCGAAGCGGCAGATTGCCGCCGGCACCACCAGAAACACTCCGGGTCAGGCTAGCAGACCTAACGAAAGGCGGGATTTTTCCCGCCTTTTTTGTTTTTTGGAAAATGCGTCAGCCAGGGGCTACGAACGCCTGCGCGATCGTCTTGAACACCGGCATCGCTTCCAGCTTCGCCGCATGGGCGGCGAGATTCGGAAAAGCGGACATTTCGATCATTCCCGGATGCGCGTCGTTGAGAAAGCGCAACGCCGCCGCCAGCGCGATATCGACGTGACCGATACGATCTCCGCACCAGAACGCGCTTGTCTGCGCCGCTCGATCTGTTTCGAGCGTTTCGAGAACCCCCTCGATCTGCAGCCGGCAGCGATCCATCCACATCTTCGACGCCTCCGTGTGAAGGCGTTTCTCATAAAAAAGGCTGACCGCCTTGTCTGCCATGCCGGTGGCAAGCGCCGCCGCTTTCAGCGCCCGGCGACGCAACGGCTCCGTGCGCGGAAACATCGCCTGTTCCGCAGGAACCAGGCTGTCGAGATAATCGAGCATCAGATGGCTCTCGATCAGCACCTCGCCGTCGTCCAGAACCAGTGTCGGCACACGGGTGAGCGGATTGTAGGGCCGGATCTTGTCGGCCTCGCCGAACGTCGACCAAGGCCGGTGTTCGAAGGGAATGCCGTAAAGGGTGAGCGCGATGCCGACCCGCCTGACGAAAGGTGAATCATATTGCCCGATGAGGATCATGCGCTGCCCCTACCCCCAAGTTCCGTCAGCTGTCTGTGACCTGCCTCACGGAAGCCATTCGATCGGCACATGGCCGGGGTCTGCTTCCACCCGCTTCAACCAGGCCCCGATCGCCGGAAATGCCTTGAGATCGAACCCGCCCAACTCGGCCGTGTGCGTGTAGGCGTAAAGCGCGATGTCGGCGATGCTGTAGGCGTTTCCAGCAAAGAACGCACTGTGCTCGAGCCGCTGCTCCATGACGCGGAGCGCCTTGTTGCCGCGCTCCAGTGTCGTGGCCAGTCGCTCCGGGGTTGCATCCTTCGCCCGCTCCGGAAATGTCAGAAGCGCCTTGCGCACCGCGATATATGGCTCATGGCTATACTGCTCGAAGAACAGCCATTGATAGGTCAGGGCGCGCTCATAGCGGTCGGCGGGCAGGAAGCGCGTGCCTTCGGCGAGATAAAGCAGGATAGCGTTGGATTCGGCGATACGCCGGCCGTCATCCAGTTCCAGCATAGGCACCATGGCGTTGGGATTCTTGGCCATATAGTCCGGCGTGCGTGTTGCACCGTTGTGGGACGAAACCTCGACATTGGTGAAGGATTGGCCAAGCTTGGCCATGAGCAGACGCGGCTTATAACAATTGCCGCTGTCGATCATGCTGTAGAGGATGGTCATGGCGTCTCCCTTCAAAGCAGCGGTTTGCCTGAGCCAACCCACCGCATCCAGTGATTTCTTTTGGTGAATACCGATAAGCGGCGTTGATGGATTGTCGGCTCCGGATCGTGACGGGCGCCCGGCACCGATAACCTGCATATCCGGGAAAGCGACACCACCCGGAAAGGGCTGACGGGAAAAAACACGCTGACACGGAAGTCGCGCGTCTACTGGACAATCCGCTTGCCGAAGGTCTTGGCGGGCCGCGGTGCATTGGGCGGCGCACGATGGGTGGCTTCGCTGCTGCCCGAAGGACCAGGCTCGGGCATCTGCATGGTGTTGGCATAGGCGCGGAAACTGGTCGGCGCAATTTCAGGCTTCGCCAGCACAAAGCCCTGAACCATGGAAGCGCCGGACTTTTCGGCGAGGTCGAGCTGCCAGGTTTCCTCGATGCCTTCGAAAACCGTACGGATGCCACGGCCTTCGAAAGCCGCCACCATGGTCATCAACAGCGCGAATCCGGCGCCCGATTCCATCAGCTGCGTGATCCACTGCGCATCGAACTTCACGATGTCGGGCCTCAACTCCTTGATCCGGTTGATGTCGGAATCGTCTGCGCCGTAGTCGTCCACCGCGATGCGGAAGCCGTTTGCACGCAGCTCCTCGACAAAATTGTACAGCACCTCCTTTGAGGCCGAGCGCTGCTCCGTGACCTCGCAGACCACGCGCTGCGGGTCGATATCGGCTTCGTGCAGAACCAGGCGCATCTCGCGCAAGGCATTGGCAGACACAGATTTGTCGATAAAGACCGACGGATCGAAATTGATGAAGATCGAGGCATCTGTCGGCAGGCAGGTTCCGGCATTCAGCAGATGCAGGGTGCGCGTCAGCGCCTCGATATGCAGCCGTTCGGCCGGCGGGCAGCTGGCAAAGAACTTGCCGGGGGATTCCGGTTCGTCATTGCGAAACGGCCGGATCAGGCCTTCGAAGGCAGTGATCGTGAGCTTGCCGTCCTGAAAAGCAAAGATGGGCTGGAATGCACTCTTGAGCGTGTACAGGCCCCACACCCCGGTCGAGGTGCCATCATCGTTACGGATGATATGAGCGAGCCCGATGCTGCGCGACACTGTCCCTCGCTTCGCCGCGTACGAAATCCTGGCAACTCTAACGGCCAAAGGTTTTACCGCGCGTTAACGATCCCAAATGGCCCTGCGAAGCCAAAACCGAGCCACTGGCTCAGCAAACGAAGCTTGCGCTTGTTTTGCCGATACGACAATAGAGACCCCGCTGCCGCCTTTGGCAGCTTTCTATGGAGATCCTGTCATGGCCTTCCTCGCCGACGCACTTTCCCGCGTAAAGCCTTCCGCGACCATCGCGGTCACGCAGAAAGCGCGCGAGCTGAAAAACGCCGGACGCGACATTATCGGCCTCGGTGCCGGCGAGCCCGATTTCGACACACCGGACAACGTGAAGAATGCCGCCATCGAGGCGATCCGGCGCGGCGAGACGAAGTACCCGCCGGTCTCCGGCATCGCTCCGCTGCGCGATGCGATCGCCAAGAAGTTCAAGCGCGAGAACAATCTCGACTACAAGCCGGAGCAGACCATTGTCGGCACCGGCGGCAAGCAGATCCTGTTCAATGCCTTCATGGCTACGCTGAACCCCGGTGACGAGGTCGTCATCCCCCGGCCCTATTGGGTGAGCTACCCCGAGATGGTGGCGATCTGCGGCGGCACTTCGGCTTTCGCCGAAACCAGCATCGACAACGGCTTCAAGCTCACCGCCGAAGCGCTCGATAAGGCGATCACGCCGAAGACGAAATGGCTGGTGATGAACTCGCCGTCCAACCCGTCGGGCGCGGCCTATACGGAAGCCGAACTCAGGGCGCTCGCGGACGTGCTTTTGAAGCATCCGCAGGTCTGGGTGCTGACCGACGACATGTATGAGCACCTCACCTATGGCGATTTCGTCTTCAAGACCATCGCCGAGGTCGAGCCGCGGCTCTACGAGCGCACGCTGACCATGAACGGGGTCTCCAAGGCCTATGCCATGACCGGTTGGCGCATCGGTTATGCCGCAGGCCCGCTGCCGCTGATCAAGGCCATGGACATGATCCAGGGCCAGCAGACGTCAGGCGCCTGCACGATCGCGCAGTGGGCTTCGGTGGAAGCCCTGAACGGTCCGCAGGACTTCGTCCAGAAGAACAAGGCGATCTTCCAGGCCCGCCGGGACCTCGTCGTGTCGATGCTGAACCAGGCCCGCGGCATCACCTGCCCGTCGCCGGAAGGTGCTTTCTATGTCTATCCGTCCTGTGCCCAATTGATCGGCAAGAAGACGCAGGCCGGAAAAGTCATCGATAGCGATGAAGCCTTCTGCTCCGAATTGCTGGAAGCTGAAGGCGTGGCGGTGGTGTTCGGCTCGGCCTTCGGCCTCGGCCCGAACTTCCGCATCTCCTACGCGACCTCCGAAAAGCTGCTCGAAGAAGCCTGCACTCGTATACAGCGCTTCACAGCAAGCCTCAGCTGATCGCGGCAAGGGATTCGAAAGATTGTAAAAAAGCCCGGTTTCGACCGGGCTTTTTTGTTGGAAGGCAACTGTCCGTCAGCCTTGATATTGTTCGTCGCTGACTGGTTCCAGCCAGTCGACCGGCGAACCGTTGAGCGCTTCCTGCATGGCGATATGGGTCACGGCCGTCTTCTGAGCAGCGCCATGCCAGTGCTTTTCGCCGGGCTCGAACCAGACGGTATCGCCTGCCTTGATCTCCCGGATCGGCCCGCCCCAGCTCTGCGCGAGCCCGGCGCCCGAAACGACATGGATCGTCTGTCCGAGTGGGTGGGTATGCCAATGCGTGCGTGCACCCGGTTCGAAACTCACCGACGTCGCCCTGAGACGGGCCGGCGCCACTGCCTCGATGATCGGGTTTTGCGTCACCCGGCCGGTGAAATAGGCGTCTGAAGCAATGATTGTCGGCACACTGCCGCAGGCGATGATCTTCATCGAATTCTCCTTTCACTTCTGCGAATTGAGACCTTTGTCGGCCAAGCTTTCGCGCTCGTCATCTATTTTCCTTGCCCTGTTCCCGAACCCATGTTTCGATGTTTTCGGGCCGCTGGCAAACGCCGCCGGTCCGCGACGGCCGACAGGCCGGCCGCCGCTCTCAGCGGAATGCCTGAGTGGAGGTCAGCATGGGTAATCGCGCCGGAGGACGACGCTCGGGACCGAAATGCATTGCCATAGTCGGTCCCTTCGCAAGCGGTAAGACGACACTTCTCGAAGCCATTCTCGCCCGAACGGGCGCCATTCCACGACAGAACCCGGTCTCGTCCGGCAACACCGTATCGGACCATTCTCCCGAAGCCCGCGCCCATGCCATGAGCGTCGAGGCGACGGTCGCCACAACCGAGTTCATGGGTGACCAGCTTACCTTTGTCGACTGCCCCGGCTCGATCGAATTCGGCTTCGAGGCCGAGCCCGTCCTGGCAGCCTGCGACATCGCCGTCGTCGTTGCGGAGGCCGACGAGAAAAAGATCCCTGCTCTGCAGCTCATCATGCGCAAGCTGGACGATCTCGGCGTGCCCCGCATCCTCTTCCTCAACAAGGTCGACAAGGCGATCGCCGGCGTGCGCGAGACGCTGAAGATGCTGCAGCCGACGAGTTCCGTGCCGCTGCTTCTGCGCCAGATTCCGCTGCGCAAGGATGGCGTCGTCATCGGCTCGATCGATCTCGCTTTGGAACGCGCCTATATCTACCGCGAATATGCCGAAAGCGAGGTTGCAGAAATCCCCAGCGACGACAAGGCGCGGGAGATCGAGGCCCGCTTCTCCATGCTGGAAACCCTCGCAGACCATGACGACCAGCTCATGGAGCAACTGCTGGAGGAGATCGAACCGCCGAAAGATGCTGTTTTCGACGACCTCGCCGCGGACCTGCGGGCCGGCACCGTCACGCCAGTGCTGATCGGCACGGCCGAGAAAGGCAACGGCGTTCTGAGGCTCCTGAAGACGATCCGTCACGACGCGCCCGATATCGAAGCCACACGCAAGCGCCTCGGCGCGCCGGAGGGTTCGGCCACCGTCGTGCAGGTGATGAAGACCATCCACACCCCGCATGGTGGCAAGCTTTCGGTCTCGCGCGTCCTTTCGGGCCAGGTCAACGATGGGGCCGAGCTGTTCCTTTCCGACGGCAACAGCGCAAAGGTTTCCGGCATCTACCGCATGCTCGGCAAGGATCAGTCGAAGCTGGCTTCCGCCCAATCAGGCGAGACGGTCGCGCTCGGCAAGCTGGACGATGTTCGCACCGGTCAGACCCTGACCTCGGCCAAGGGTGGCATCAAACCGCTGGTCGAACTCGTTCCGCCACAGCCGGTCTTCGCCTTCGCGCTGCGACCGAAGGAGCGTAAGGATGATGTGAAGATGTCCGCGGCCATCCAAAGACTGGCCGAGGAGGATCCTTCGCTCAGCCTCAAACACAATCAGGATTCGGCCGAAACGGTGCTATCGGGTCACGGCGAGATGCATCTGCGCGTGGTGCGCGAGCGTCTGGAAGGAAAGAACCAGATCGCGGTCGAAGGACATGCGCCCGCGGTGCCCTATCGCGAAACCATCCGCAAATCGGTGCAGCAACGCGGCCGCCACAAGAAACAGTCGGGAGGCCATGGTCAGTTCGGCGATGTCGTGCTGGAGATCAAACCATTGCCGCGCGGCAGCGGCTTCCAGTTCACCGACACCATCACTGGTGGCGTGGTGCCCAAGACCTATATCCAATCAGTCGAAACGGGCGCGCGCGACTATTTGAAATGCGGTCCGCTTGGTTTCCCTGTCGTCGATGTCGCCGTCAATCTTTCCGACGGTTCCTACCACTCGGTCGATTCCTCCGACATGGCATTCCAGATGGCAGCGAAGCTCGCGATGAAGGAAGGCATGGCGAGCTGCTCGCCCGTGCTTCTGGAGCCGATCATGAAAGTCGAGATCTTCACCCCCTCCGACGCGACGGCCAAGATCATCGCGCTTATCCCGCAGAGGCGCGGGCAGATCCTCGGCTACGATGCCCGTGCCGATTGGCCGGGTTGGGATGTGGTGGAGGCGACCATGCCGCAGGCGGAGATCGGGGACCTCATCATCGAACTTCGATCGGCGACGGCAGGGGTTGCCAGTTACCGGGCGAGTTTTGACCATATGGCAGAGCTGACCGGGCGTCTCGCCGACGAGGTGATGAACACCAACGGCAAAGCTGCCTGACGACATCGTCGGCGCTCAGCTGAAGCGCCGGCGGTTCCCTCCCGAGCGAGACACAAAAACGGCGCCCGGTCTGACCGGACGCCGTTTTCGCGGACCGCTTTCTTGGGAGAAAAAGACGTCAGGTCCGCCGCATGAGATCCAATTCAGGTGGGTTCACCTCAACCGGAAGAATTAAGCTGGACGCGACCGTTGCCAGAGCCCGAACGTGGAGAGATGCCCCCATCCCTCGAACGATTCTGATCGCGTCCTAGCTACCTGCATAACCGCTAATTCGCTCTTTGACATGTTACTTGGGGTTACACGTGACCGTTACATGACGGATTGCTAACGGATCGGCCGAAAAATCGAAATCGATTTCCGGCAGCCATGCCAAGCCAACGGGGCATTCTGGTTCGATCGTATCTGGACCGTGCAGCAAACAGCCCCGTCATCGCTCAACGGTGAACCTGGTCTTACCAGCGGTCGTTTCGACCGCCCCAGACAGGGCTTGATACGGGCAACAAAAAAGCCGGATCGCGAAGACCCGGCTAAGTTGAATGGAAGTGCCCGTTAGGGCTAAACCTCCAGAGGGGAACACTCGAGGGCGCTAATGGGAGGAGAACGCGCCCAGGAGATGAATGATATATGGGCGCATCTTGCCCAATAAACAAGCACCTATTTTGCATCGCACACATGCAAAAAGTCATAGGCTGTGGTCTAACGCACATTTCAAGCCCATAGGGCCAGAAAAGCAGCACATTGCACGGCGACGATCAACCGGCGCTGCAAATCTATGCATTCACCATTGCCGGCACAGTTAGTTGCCTGACGCGGAAACAGGCAGTGGCGGGACATCGGTATACTATCCCGCGGGAGGAGCGATCGGAGAACGTCATGAGGCGCAGAAGTTCGGCCATCGTCGGCAGCGCTGTGTTCTTCCTGGCCGCGCCCTGCGTCGTCGCCGGCGTGCTGCCATGGCTGATCCTCGATCGCTACCGGCTTCCCTTCTCGACAAACCTGGCTTTCGCGGCAGCCGGCTGGCTTCTGATCGGCGTCGCCATTGTCGTGCTTCTGCATTCCTTCGGCCGCCTTGCCCTAGAGGGCATGGGCACCCCCGCGCCGGTGGCGCCGACCGAGAAGCTGGTGGTCGGCGGCATTTATCGCCATGTGCGCAACCCTATGTATGTCGCCGTACTTTCGATCATCGCTGGTCAGGCGCTGCTCTTCGCCAGCTTGGACCTGTTGCTCTACGGGGCCGTGATCGCCGCGGCCATGGTCTCGTTTGTGCATTTTTACGAGGAGCCAACGCTGAGCCGGCGTTATGGCGAGGAGTACGACGCCTACCGCCACGCCGTGCCCGGCTGGCTACCGCGGCTGACACCTTGGCGTGGCGAGTAGCCGGTCATTCTCGGCAGAACGTCGGAAAAGCATCCAGTCAGTACGACCAGTTGCGGGCCTTGGCGATAATGAAGTCGCGGAAGACATGCAGCTTCGCCTGGTTCTTCATCGCGTCCGGATAGGCAAAATAGGTGTCGAAAGACGGAACTTCCGTTTCTGGCAGAAGCTGCACCAAGCCGGCATCCTTGCCCACCACATAGTCCGGCAGCATGGCGATGCCGGCGCCGCCCTGTACGGCACGCTTGATCGACAGGATGTCGTTGATCTGCAACGTCGGCACGCGCTGGCCGCTTTCAAAATCGCCCACCGTCTCCAGCCAATTGAGTTCCGACAGGTGTGTCGGCACCGGCACGCCGAAAGTGACGATGCGGTGGCTCTTCAATTCCGCCACGGTCGCCGGCTTGCCGAATTTGTTCACATAGGCCGGCGAGGCATAGAGATGGAAATGCACGGTGAACAGGCGCCGCTGGATCAGGTCCGGCTGCTGCGGCTGCCGCAACCGGATCGCGCAATCGGCCTGCCGCATGGTGAGGTCCAGCTCCTCATTTGCAAGGATGAGTTGGAGGTGGATTTCCGGATAGAGGTCGATAAATTCCTGCACGCGGTCGGTCAGCCAACCCGCACCCAGGCCAACCGTCGTCGTCACGCGCAGAATGCCCGAGGGACGATCCTTGGATTCCGCCAGCCTTGTCTTGATCGATTCCAGCTTCATCAGCACGTCATGCGCCGTGCGGAACAGCATCTCGCCCTGTTCGGTCAGAACAAGCCCGCGCGCATGGCGATGGAACAGCGGCACGCCGACGTCATGTTCCAGCGCGCTGACCTGTCGCGAAATCGCCGACTGCGAAAGATGCAGTGTTTCGGCCGCATGCGTGAAAGACCCAGCCTCGGCTGCTGCGTGAAACACGCGAAGTTTGTCCCAATCCAGCGCCATGATTCCCCTCGTTTCGTTTTGGCGTCTGAAGGAAGATTTCGGAGATTCTGCGGCTACTCTGCCGCTTCCCGATGAACCTCAATCCCTGCGAGATATTTTTCCGCCTCGAGCGCCGCCATGCAGCCCATACCTGCCGCCGTCACCGCCTGGCGGTAGATGTCGTCCGTCACGTCGCCCGCAGCGAAAACGCCAGGGACGTCGGTGCGGGTCGAATCCGGGGCCGTCCACAGATAGCCATTCGACTTCTGCTTCAGCTTGCCGGTGAAGAGTTCCACGGCCGGCGCATGACCGATCGCCACGAACACGCCGTCGACCAGGAGTTGGCTTTCCTGGCCCGTCGCCACATTGCGCAGCTTCAGCCCTTCGACTGAAGGCGGCAACGGGGTCTTGCCCGGGCGCCCGGTAATCTCGTCCACCACCGTATCCCAAATAACGCGGACGTTTTCCTTCTGCAGCAAACGCTCGCGCAGGATCCGTTCAGCCCTGAATTCGCTGCGGCGATGGATGACGGTGACCGTCTTGGCCAGGTTGGCGAGGTAAAGTGCCTCTTCCACTGCCGAATTGCCACCACCGATCACCGCAACATCCTTGCCGCGGTAGAAGAAGCCGTCGCAGGTGGCGCATGCCGAAACGCCGAAGCCCATGAAGGTCTGCTCCGAAGGAATGCCCAGCCACTTCGCCTGCGCGCCGGTGGCGATGATCAAAGCATCAGCCGTGTAGGTTGTGCCGGAATCGCCCTTCGCTACGAACGGGCGAACGTCGAGATCGACTTCTGTGATGATGTCGTTGATGATCTCCGTGCCGACATGCTCGGCCTGCTTCTGCATCTCGCTCATTAGCCACGGTCCCTGCACGGGATCGGCGAAGCCCGGATAATTCTCCACATCCGTGGTAATCATCAATTGGCCGCCCTGCTGGAGGCCGGCTACCAGGACAGGCTTCAGCATGGCGCGGGCCGCGTAGATGGCTGCAGTATAGCCCGCCGGTCCGGAACCGATGATGAGAACGGGCGCGTGCTTGACGGTCATGGAACGGCCTTTGCAAAAAACGGCCGCACCGAGCGGCCCGAACGAGCGGCAATTGTTGCGCGCAATGTAAGTGTTGCCCACTCCGCCAGCAAGGACGTGCAGCAAGTGTCCCCATAATGCTTGAGTGACTGCAGAAACCGGCCCATTGCGGTCAGCCCCGGGGGAATACTGAAAATTCCCGGTTCGCGGGGATGGCGCTGCCCGCAAACTCGTTTAATGACGTGTTTGCGAAAGATTCTTGCGCAGCGGGCAGAAACCATGCCGATAAAAGCCGACCTGGATGCCATCGACTGGAAGATACTGCGCGAGTTGCAGCGCGATGGCCGCATGACGAATGTCGAGCTGTCGCGACGCGTCGGCATATCGGCTCCGCCGTGCCTGCGGCGCGTCAAGCGCCTTGAGGAAACCGGCATCATCCGCGGCTACCGTGCCCTGCTCAATGCGCCCGCTCTCGGCATGGATGTCGTGGCGTTCTGCCTTATCGGGCTGCATCATCAGGCAGATGCGGAACTGAAGGCCTTTGCCGAGCGCACACGCAGTTGGCCGATCGTGCGCGACGCATGGATGGTATCGGGGGAATCCGACTTCCTGCTGCATTGCGTGACGAGCGATCTCGCTACCTTCCAGAGCTTCGTCATCGAGGAACTCACCTCCACGCCGAATGTCGATACGGTGCGCACCGCGCTGACGATCAGGCAAGTGAAAGATGCCGGATTAGTCGAAATCAATGCCTTGAACCAAACACAGTAAAGGCGCATGGCTGGACGCAGCCCACGCCGCGTCTAGTTCTTCCTTCATGTCTCAATTCAACACGCCCGTCTCCGCTCTGATCATCTGCAAGAATGAGGTCGACATGATTGCCGACTGCCTGCAGAGCGTCGATTTCTGCGCTGAAATCGTCGTGGTGGACTCAGGCTCGACGGACGGCACGCTGGAATGCATCGAAGATTTCATCGCCAAGGGTTATCCGATCCGCCTCTTCCACAATGATTGGCCGGGTTTCGCCAAGCAGCGACTTTTTGCGCTGGAACAAGCCACGCAGCCCTGGTGCCTGTGCATCGAGGCCGACGAGCGCGCCGACGCCGAACTGAGGCAGTCCATCATCGACATCGCAGGTTCAGGCAGCGCCGATATCGATGGCTGGTTCGTCCGTCGTCGCGACTATCTCAAAGGCTATGGCTATGCCCATCGCTGGGTCGCTCACAATCGCATCTTCCGCTTCTTTCGCCGAGACAGGGCGACAATGGATATCGCCCAGCGCGTGCATGAATCCTTCAGGGTGCCCGGCCCCACCGCGCTCATCGAAAAAGGGATGCTTCTGCATCGTCGCGCCACCTCGCTGACGGAGGATTTGAAGCGCACCAACGCCTATTCATCGCTCAAGGTCGAAGCCCAGAGCGAGCAGGGTGAAAAACCCAGCATGGCGCGGCTGATGGTCTCACCCTGGATCAATTTCCTGAAATTCTACATCGGCAAGCGCTATTTCCTGTGCGGCCGCCATGGCTATGTCCACTCGGCGATGGTCTTCCTCTATTCCTACGTCACCGAAGCGAAGCTCTTCGAGGCACGCGACGAACGCCGCGCTGAAAAGAACACCCTCGAGGCAGGCCAATAGCCTGAATTTCGCGCATCGCTGCTTGTTCCGCGTCAGCGCCATCCTTCACATGGAACAGTCGTGACAGTCCCGCGCGGCGTCCCGCCTCGATGTCGGCCTCCTTGTCGCCAAGTATGATCGATCCGACCAGGTCGAGGTCCAGCCTTGCCGCAGCGGTCAAAAGCATGCCCGGGTTGGGTTTGCGCATGGGATGGTCGTTCGCCGCCAGAACGCCTTCTCCAGCCTCGTGGTAGGCGCAGGCCAGGACCATGTCGATGAAGCAATTCCGCTCAGCCAGGAGATCCAGCACCCGGTTGTTGACGCCAGCAAAAACATCCCAGCCGAAATAACCGCGCGCGATGCCGGACTGGTTGGTTACGATGATTGCCGGCAATCCCGCCTGGTTGGCAGCCTGGATGACGGGCACGATCTGGTTACGCAACACAATCTGTCGCGGCTCACTGGGATAGCCGATATCGACATTGATCGTGCCGTCGCGGTCGAGAAATACAGCCGGTCGACCGGCTGCAAAGCGTGTCTGGCCAATTCGTTCCACCCAAAGCCCGGGCGCTTCGAGCGGATACGAGGCCTTTGTCTCGGGCATCAGGCCGCGGGACCGTTGCTCAGACGGCTTTCCACCTCTTCGCAAAGATAGTGGTAGAGGCAGATATGGCCCTGCTGGATGATCGGCGTGAAACTGGACGGCACGTTGAGCAGGATATCGCACAGCGGCTTCAGCTTGCCGCCAGTGTCGCCCGTCATGCCAATCACCGTCATGCCCATGGCGCGCGCCTGTTCCGCCGCCGCCAGAATGGAAGGGGAGTTGCCGCTGGTCGAGATCGCCAGCAGCACGGCATCTTGCGCGCCATGCGCTTCAACCTGCCGGGAAAACACCGTGTCGAAACCGTAATCATTGCCCCAGGCCGTCAGCACGGCTGCATTGGCAGGCAGCGCGATGACGTTGTAGGCCTTGCGCTCTTTCAGAAAGCGGCCGACCAGTTCGCCGGCAATGTGGATCGCATCGCTCGCCGAGCCACCATTGCCGCAGATCAGGAAGGCCTTGCCCGCGGATAGCGCCGCGACGACCGCATCGGTTGCGCGTTGCATTTCAGCGGAAAGATCGCGCTCGGCCATGGCCGTGATCGCGGCAGCGGAGCGGACAAGATAGTCATTCAGATTGGACATGGAGTTCAGGTTCCGCTGCGGCCGCGCAATTTGCCAATGGTGCCGGTGGTGCTTTTTCCGGCGACGAGATCGACCAGGACAACACGGCCGCCCGCCTTCTGCACCACGTCGGCGCCAACCACCTGGTCGACTGTATAGTCCGCGCCTTTCACCAGGATGTCTGGCAGCAGCATCTCGATCAGTTTCAGCGGCGTGTCCTCCTCGAACAGCACCACCGCATCGATGGAGGCAAGGGCCGCCAGGACGCAGGCACGGTCGTGTTGATCATTGACCGGCCGCTCCGGCCCCTTCAGCCGCCGCACGGAAGCGTCGCTGTTCAAGCCCAGGACCAGCCTGTCGCATTGGCTGCGCGCGGCATTGAGAAGGCTGACATGGCCAGCATGCAGGATATCGAAGCAACCATTGGTGAAGCCGACGGTCAGGCCTTCATCCTTCCAGGTTCTTACCAGCCGCTGGGCCGCGTCAGCATCGAGAATTGCATCCTTGTGGACCGCGCCGTGCGAACGAAACAGCGCTCCGGTCACTTCGTCGGCCGTGACGCGGGCCGTGCCACGTTTGCCGACGACAACGCCGCCGGCAGCATTGGCAATGGCTGCCGCGGCAGCGCGATCGGCGCCTGCCGCCAGTGCGAGCGTAAAGGAGGCTATCACCGTATCGCCTGCACCGGAGACGTCGAACACCGCGCGGGCCTGGGTTGCGATGTGACGCGCCGATTGCGCGTCGACGACGCTCATGCCCTTTTCGCTGCGGGTCGCCACGACGAAATCAAAGTCGTTGGCCGCGATCAGTTCGCGCGCGGCAGCAACGATTTCCTCATCCGTGAAGACCGAGCGCCCTACGGCTTCACCCAATTCCTTGCGGTTCGGCGTCACGGCCGTGGCGCCCTGATAGCGTGCATAGTCTCGCCCCTTCGGGTCGACGAGAACCGGTTTGCCTGCCTCACGACAGATCGCGATCAGTTGCGCTGCCACGCCATCGAGCAGGACGCCTTTGCCGTAGTCGGACAAGATGACGATATCGGATCTGGAAAGCGCCGCTCGAAAATCGGCAAGCAGCCTGGTTCGCTCCGCAGTGTCCAGCGCCCGGACTTCTTCTTCGTCAAACCGCAGAACCTGCTGGTTGAGCGCGCTGAAGCGACTCTTCGAAGACGTCATACGATCGCGTGTCAGTCCAATGCCGCCTGCGTCGATGCCCAATTCGGCGAACATGCGCATGACGTTGCGACCGGCAGCATCGTCTCCGAGGACAGAGACAGGGATTGCCTTGCCTCCCAATGAGACGATGTTGGACACGACATTGCCGGCGCCACCGACCGCCAGTGTTTCACCGCGGCCATGCAGGACAGGGATCGGCGCTTCCGGCGAGATGCGTTCGATTACGCCGCTGACGAAGCGGTCGAGGATCAGATCGCCGACCACCAGCACGGTGATATCGGCAAACCGGGCGATCGCGCGGTGAAGGATTTCAGGAGAAGACAGGTGCAACTCGCTCATGCGCAAGCCGATATACCGCAAAGCAGGGCAGTGCAACTGCGGCAAGGCCATTGATGCCTTACCATGGATACCCTTGTCGACAGGCTCCTCCACCTCTCCTATAAGGACCGCGATCCGCTCAACAATCCGAGGTGCTGATGATCATCGTAACCGGCGGCGCCGGCATGATCGGCTCCAACATCGTCGCCGCGCTCAACGCGGAAGGCCATGACGACATCCTGGTCGTCGACGACCTGACCGACGGCCACAAGATCGTCAATCTGGCCGATCTCAGGATCGCCGACTATCTCGACAAGGACGAGTTTCCAGCCTTGTTCGAGGCCGGCAAGCTCGGCAAGATCGAAGCCGTCTTCCATCAAGGCGCCTGCTCCACCACCACCGAGTGGAACGGCAAATTCATGATGGAGGTGAATTTCTCCTATTCGAAGCGCCTGCTGCATGCCTGCCTCGAGCAGCGCGTGCCTTTCCTCTACGCATCCTCGGCCTCGGTCTATGGCGGTGGCTCCGAGTTCCGGGAAGACCAGGAATTCGAGCGCCCGCTCAATGTCTACGCGTGGTCGAAGAAATTGTTCGACGACTACGTTCGCCGCATCGTCGGCCCAGGCCACTCACAGGTCGCCGGCCTGCGCTACTTCAATGTCTACGGCCCTCGCGAACAGCACAAGGGCACGATGGCTTCGGTAGCCTTCCATCTGTTCAATCAGGTCGGGCGCGGCGAGAACCCGAAGCTGTTCGGCGCCTATGACGGCTTCGGTCCTGGCGAGCAAAGCCGCGACTTCATCCATGTCGGCGATGTCGCCGACGTCAATCTCTGGCTCTGGAAGCGAGGCGCCAGCGGCATCTTCAACTGTGGCACTGGCCGCGCACAGCCCTTCCGTACCATCGCAGAAACGGTGATCGGCTCGCTCGGCAAAGGCAGCATCGAATATATCGACTTCCCCGACCATCTGAAGGGCAGCTACCAGAGCTTCACCCAAGCTGATATGTCCCGCCTGCGTGCTGCCGGTTACAACGGCCAGTTCCGCGACGTGGAAACCGGCGTGAAAGACTATGTCGAATGGCTGAAAGCCCGACGATCCTCGTGATCGGCCCCCGCTGGGTGGGCGACATGGTCATGGCGCAATGCCTGTTTTCGGCGTTGAAAGAGCTCCATCCGAACGCCGCCATCGACGTCATGGCGCCCGCATGGGCCGCCCCCTTGGTTGGGCGCATGCCGGAAATCCGCCAGCAGATCGAGATGCCGGTACCGTCCGGCAAGCTGGAGCTCGGCGTCCGGCGCAGATACGGCCGCATGCTCAAGGGCCGTTATGACATGGCCTATGTGCTGCCCGGCAGCTTGAAATCGGCCCTGATCCCGTTCTTTGCCCGAATTCCGAAACGCGTCGGCCATCTGCGCGAAATGCGCTACGGCCTGCTCACCGATATTGTGGAACAACCCAAGAAGGAAAAGCGCCGAACTGCCTACGGCTTCTTTTCGCTGGCGCGCGGCGGCACCTTCCGGGCTCCGAAGCTCACCGTGGCCGCCGCGAACCAGGCTGAGTTGCTCGAACGCAACGATCTCGAGGTCGGTAAGTTCGTGGCGATGATGCCGGGCGCCGAGTTCGGCCCGGCAAAACGCTGGCCGAGCGCATCCTATGCCGGCCTGGCCCGCGCCATGATGGCGAAGGGCTTCAAGGTCGCGCTCTTCGGCTCGAAGAACGATAGTGCGGTGACCGAGGAGATCTCGGCGCTTGCCCCCGGCTGCGTCGACCTGGCCGGCAAGACCCGCCTGGAAGACGCTATCGATCTCATCGCCGCGGCCAAAGTGGCGGTTTCGAACGACAGCGGCCTGATGCATGTGGCGGCAGCGGTCGGCACGCCGATTGTCGCAGTCTATGGCTCGACATCTCCCGAAAACACGCCCCCGCTCGCCGAAAAACGCGAACTTGTATGGCTGCAGCTCCCCTGCTCGCCATGCCACGAGAAGGTCTGCCCGCTCGGCCACATGAACTGCCTCAACACTTTGGAGGTCGGACGCGTCGTCGAGGCCGCGGATCGGCTCCTCGAACAGCCTGCAGCCGCATGAAAGTCCTGATCGTCAAGATTTCGTCGATGGGCGATGTCATCCACACCTTTCCGGCCGTAGAGGATGCTCTACGCGCCCGACCGAATATAAGTTTCGACTGGTGCGTGGAGGAACCTTTCGCCAGCATCGTGGCGCTGCATCCAGCGATCGGTACGATCCACAAGGTTGCGCTGCGCCGCTGGCGCAAGCAGCTTGCTTCGCCGGCCACCTGGCGGGAAGGTGGTGCTTTGCGCAATGCCCTGCGTACGAGCCGTTACGACCTGGTGCTCGACGCGCAAGGCTTGATGAAATCGGCCTTGGTCGCCAAGCTCGCCGGCGCGCCGATTGCTGGTTTCGACAAGGAAAGTGCCCGAGAACCCGCGGCCACCGTCTTTTACGATCAGCGTTACGGTGTCCCACGCAACCTGCACGCCATCGAGCGCACGCGACGCCTATTCGCCCTGGCACTCGGTTATGAGCCGGATTTGTCGACACTTGATTCCGGTATCGCCGTTCCTTCCGGCAGTTCGCCGGTTCCGACCGGACAAGCCGCGACTTTGCTGCATGGCACCAGTCGCGAGGACAAAAAATGGCCGGTTCAGGAATGGATCGCCACGGCTGAACTGCTCGTCAGGCAAGGATTTACGCCGGTCACGACCTGGTCAAACGACAAGGAGCGGGCCGTCGCAGAAGCGATCGGCAAAGCTGTGCCTGCAACTCTGGTCGTACCGAAATCGCCATTGTCCGAAGTCGCTGGCCTGATCGGCCGCTCGACGCTCGTCATCGGTGCCGATACCGGGCTCACCCATCTGGCGGCCGCGTTCGGCTTGCCCACCGTTGCGATTTTCCTGACGACGGAACCGGGTCTTACCGGCCCGCGAGGCCAGTTTGCCTCAACGCTGGTGGCTCATGGCGAGCAGCCTGTGACACCACAAGCCGCGGTCGCAGAGGCAACGACTTTGCTGAGACTTAAAGGTCGATAGTTGCCGGGAAGCCAGCAGGCCGCTCTTTCGCGCGGCCTGGCCCCAATATCACCAGATCCTAGACGAACTGAACCTTGACGATCTCATAGCCGCGAGCACCACCTGGCGCATTGACTTCGATGGCGTCGCCGACCCCCTTGCCGATCAACGCACGCGCGATTGGCGAGGAGATCGAAATACGGCCGGCCTTCACATCGGCTTCCTGGTCGCCGACGATCTGGTAGGTTTTCTTCTCTTCCGTGTCTTCGTCGACCAGAACGACGGTGGCGCCGAACTTGATCGTGCTGCCCGAAAGCTTGGAGACATCGATGACTTCGGCACGCGCGACGAGATCCTCGAGCTCGCTGATGCGGCCCTCATTGAGGCTCTGTTGCTCCTTGGCAGCGTGATATTCGGCGTTTTCCGAAAGGTCGCCGTGCGAACGTGCCTCGGAGATCGCTTCGATGATGCGCGGCCGCTCTTCCTGCTGGCGCCAGCGCAGCTCTTCCTTGAGAGACTCGAAACCTCCGCCTGTCATCGGCACTTTGTTCATCATGTCACCTTTCCTGCCAGCCCCTGAAGCGGGACCAACCCTGTCGCTGGGTACAAAAAGAAAACGGCCCGGCAGCTTCTGACTGACGGAACCGTCTCACCTCAGATTCCAGTAATATAGCAAGCTCTAGCCGATTTTCATCTCAAAAAAAGCAGCAGGGACATTCCCGCATCGGCAGGTTCACAGCTCGACAACCGACGACAGCCTCATGGGATTTGGGGCCAACGAAACCGCTCGGGGATGAGACGAAAACGGTCAGCTTCTCTCGTAATGTTCGATCTGCTCGGAGAGCATGCCGTATTCGCGCGATTGCTTGCCGGTCCGTTTTTCGATCTCGCCAAGCTGCTCGCGCGCACCGGCCACATCACCCATCTGCAGGCGCGCTTCGCCCAGATATTCGCGCACCAGCGTGTAGTCCGGATTCTGGCGCAGCGCTTCCTCGTAATAGCCCAGGCCGACAAGGATGCGGCCCGATTTACGATGCGAATAGCCGAGATAGTTGAGGATCCGCGGATCCTTCTTGTTTGCGGCGAGCGTCAGAACCGCGATCGCCTCGTCATAGCGACCGGCCATTGCCAGGTCATGCCCCGCCTCATAGATATTGTCATCGTCCAGCATACCTTGCTTGGGCGGCGTGCATTTCTTGGACTTGGTGTCGTACACCTCGCCCTTCTTGCATTTCGTGACGGTCGGGCTGGATGTATCGCCACCACCTTCGCCTGCCGCCTGAACCTGGACGGCAGCAAACGGCAAGGCGACCAGAACGGCCGCAGCATGTATCAGAAGTCGCTTGTGCATCGGGAACTCCTCCTGGCCTATCGACGAGAGGATAACGCCGGTCGGGTTCGATTTCATCCCGCTAAGAGTGGACTCTATCCCTTGAAAATGAAAGCAGCGCCACCGGCAATCAGTGCGAACCCGATCGCATGGTTCCAGGTCAGCGACTCCTTCAGATACAGCACCGAGAACACTGCAAAGACGGTGAGCGTGATCACCTCCTGCATCGTCTTCAATTCCGCGGCGGAATAGACCTGGTTGCCGATGCGATTTGCGGGCACCGCCAGCCAGTACTCGAAAAAGGCGATCATCCAGCTGCCCATGACGGCGATCCAGATCGGCGAACTCTTGAACTTGAGGTGCCCGTACCAGGCGAAGGTCATGAAGACGTTCGAGGCGACGAGCATGAGGATCGGCAGGACGCGAGGCGAGAGAATCAGCGACATGGGGAAAAATCCATAGAAGGAGAGAGCGTCCATTTCGTCCCGCCGGCCCTCCCAGTCAACCATCCGCTGCGAACCGGCTCAGCGAGCTTTTTGCAACAAGGTCGTAACCCATTGTGAACGAAGAGTTCTCGGCGCCAGGCAACCCAACAGGCACAGTCGCCGTTTGTGCTCCATGACGCTGTTGAAATGGCCGCTGGCGGCAATCGGACTTACGTTTCTGGGTGCCGCCGTGTCGTTTGAAGGCGGCGTAGCGTGGGCGAAATCACCCAATTTGCCCGCGACGGCACCGATACCCGAAAGCCACCGCCGGGACATGGGCGAAATCAAGCCGACGCCTTCCGAAGACGATCCGCCTTCCAGCGTGCCGCTGCCGCAGGCGCGTCCCGACGATACGTTGCCCGACCACCAGATGAAAGGAGAGAAGGCCCATAAGCCGTTCCAGGGCCCGGAATTACCGCCGGATTGGAAAAACCCCACCGTGGTCAAACCGCCGCCAGATCCACGCTCCGCAGTTGTTCCTGCGGAAGTGATGCCGGCAGAAGAAACGGCATGCCGTAGGCGGCTGGCGGCACTCGGCGCCGAATTCGAGGAAGCGGAAGCCAGGCATGACACCGCCCTCGGCTGCTCATTGCCCTACCCGCTGCTGCTTAGGAAGCTGGGAAAGTCGGTCGAGATCGAACCTGATGCGGAACTCAATTGCGCCATGGCCGAAACCATGTCCCGCTTCGTCAAGGACGTAGTCGTGCCGGCAACCAAAGTCGAACTCGGCCAGGAGTTGAAATCGATCTTTCAGGCATCAGGCTATGTCTGCCGTCCGCGCAACGGCAGTTCCAAGCTTTCGGAGCATGCCTTTGGCAATGCGGTGGATATTGCCGCCCTCACGCTTGCGGACGGCACCGTCGTTCAGGTCGGCAAGACGTCGTCCGCAGCCCAGGCGAAGCTGATCGAGCAAATTCGCAAGGACGCCTGCGGACCGTTCAAGACGGTGCTCGGACCTGGTAGCGATGCCGATCACGCCTTGCACCTGCACCTCGACCTGGCTCCGCGCCGAAATGGCGGCACGTTCTGCCAGTGAAGGCTTCCCGCCGCATTTCCACCACAGCTGTAAACCGCGCCGCTGAACTTTCCTTTACCCTTGAGGCGTAAAACACCCTTGGCTCGAGGGGCTTGCCCGAGGGACGGGAAGAACGATGGCCGGAGAAACTCACATCGCTGGGCGACCCAGGCGCAAGCCGTGGGTCGCGACAAGGCGGATTGCCGCGTTGAGCATGCTGGCGACAGCCGCGGCCTGCACGACGGGCGACGTCTTCGAGCTGAAGCCCGCAATCGATGTCGGCTCGACGACGTCTGCGGTGCCGAGGATGACGACTGCCGAACCGCAATTGTCCGGCATGCAGACCCTCGTGCCATCCAACCCCTATATGACGGCGGCCTATCCGCGCATGGACGAACCGATGTCGCCCGTGGAGCAGTTGTCGGCGGAAGAGATCGACTGCCGCAACGAGCTTAAGCGGCTCGACGTCGCCTATACCGATCTCTCCCCGATCCGGGAGGGACAATGCGGCATCGAGCACCCGGTCAAGGTGACGGCAATCGGCAATGTCCAGATGAAGCCGGCAGCGACGCTGACCTGTAATATGGCCGCCACCTTCGCAGCTTGGACGAAGCGCGAACTGGTCCCGACGGCGCGCTGGCGCTATTTTTCCGGCGTGAAGACGATCCATCAGGGGTCGAGCTATTCTTGCCGTAAGATCGCCGGCGAAAGAGTGCTTTCAGAGCACGGCAAGGGCAACGCACTCGACGTGATGAGCATCGAACTGAACAACGGCGAGGACATCGACGTGCGCAAGCCTGGCTGGTTCGCCTTCCGCACCAGCGGTTTCCTCGATTCCGTTCGGTCCGACGGCTGCGACTACTTCACCACCGTGCTTGGCCCTGGTTACAATTACGACCACCGCAACCATTTCCATTTCGACATCAAGAACCGCAGGAACGGCTACCGCGCCTGCCGTTAGGACGCGCCGGCTCTTGTCAAAGTTCAATACGCGTTGGACAAAACGCCCGGCAACGCTTTTCGAAGTGGCGGGTGGGATGCTATTGAGCGCGTATGCTATACGCTGAAATCGCTATCGTGGTCGCTCTCATCTGCGTGAACGGCCTTCTGGCAATGTCCGAACTCGCCATTGTCTCTGCCCGTCCTGCGAGGCTCAAGGCGATGATCGACCGCCATGTCAGTGGTGCGGCACGTGCATTGGAGCTTGGCGCCAATCCAGGTAAATTCCTGTCTTCCGTGCAGATCGGCATTACGTTGGTGGGTATTCTGTCCGGTGCCTTTTCCGGCGCCACGCTGGGCGAACGGCTGGCCAGCTTCCTGGCTGATGCCGGCGTGGGCCCACGTTTCGCCAACACCGCCGGTGTCGGCATCGTTGTGGCGGTGATCACCTATGCTTCGCTCATCGTCGGCGAACTGGTACCGAAGCAGATCGCGTTGCGCGATCCCGAGCGTGTGGCATCCCGTGCCGCGCCATTCATGGCGGTGCTCGCCAAAATCGCAGCTCCGATCGTTTTCATCCTCGACATCTCCGGCCGCGCTGTTTTGTGGCTGCTCGGCTTCAGCGGCGAAAGCGAGGAGAAGGTTACCGACGAAGAGATCAAGATGCTGGTAGCCGAAGCCGAACACCATGGCACGATCGAGTCGGATGAACGCCGCATGATTGCCGGAGTGATGCGGCTGGGCGACCGTGCGGTGCGTGCCGTCATGACACCGCGTACCGACGTCGACTGGATCAATCTTCAAGTCGATGACGCGTCGATCCGCAAACTTTTGATGGAAACGCAGCACTCTCGCCTGCCGGCGGGCGAAAGCGTCGACGCCATGATCGGTGTCGTGCAAACACGCGATGTCCTGGCGGCATTGCTCGCAGGCCGAGCGCTCGATCCGCGCAAGCACGTCAAGACGGCGCCCATCGTGCACGACCAGGCTGATGCTTTGGACGTGCTGGCGACCTTGCGCGAATCCGAGGTGCCGATGGCTCTTGTCCATGACGAGTACGGCCATTTCGAAGGCATCGTCACGCCGGCCGACATTCTGGAAGCCATCACCGGCGTATTCCGCTCCGACCTCGATGCCGGCGACGAGGAGGAAAGCGCCGTTCAGCGTGACGATGGGTCATGGCTTTTGGCTGGCTACATGCCTGCCGACGAGATGGCCGACCTGCTCGGTTTCGACCTGCCCGACGATCGCGACTACGAGACCGTTGCGGGCTATCTCCTGTCGCACTTCGCGCATCTGCCCACCACCGGTGAGGCGATCGACGCGCAGGGTTGGCGCTTCGAAGTGGTGGATCTCGATGGCCGCCGCATCGACAAGGTTATCGCTACGCGGCTTGCCGGTGCGCCACACGGCGTGGCGCGATAAATTCAAGTATTAGGGGTGAAAAGGCATCAACTGCCTTTTCACCAAAGAGCAACTCAGGCTGCTTCGACGTCAGCCGTCGCCAGATCGGCATCGCGGGCCGTCTTCAGTGCACGTGTGTACCAGGAAAGCTGGTTCAGCATGTCCTCTGCGGCCTGGTTGACGTGTTCGAGTTCCGACAATTTCGTGCCGCCCTTGACGGCCATGTAGTCCGCCCAAACGATATGAACTGCGGTGCGCACGGGTACCATCTGCAATTCGATGGCATGGAGACGGAGCTGTTCGATTGCGCGCGCGCCCCCAACGCCACCGTAACCTACAAAGCCCACCGGCTTCTTGTTCCACTCGGTGTAGGCATAGTCGAGCGCGTTCTTCAGGACGGCGGTGGGCCCATGCGTGTACTCGCTGGCCGTGAAGATGAAAGCGTCGAATTCATCGATCTTCTTCTGCCATCGCTGAGCAGCCTCGTTCTTGGACGGCGCCCACAGCGAGGATGCCGCTTCGTCGAAAAACGGCATGGGATAGTCGCGCAAATCGACAAGCTCGACTTCCCATTCGCTGTGCTTGGCAGCGAGCTTGGCGATCCACTCCGCCGGTGCGTCGGCGAAGCGGGTTGCTCGCGTCGAACCGATCACAACGGCAATCTTGGGTTTAGACATCGGAGGCTCCTTGTAAGGACGAACTAGGAGTATCATTTGGATACCGACGCTATATCTGATACTGTCAACTCGCTTGGCAAGGAGGCACTTTTTTGAAACCGAGGCACCCGCATGTCACCGGCGACTGTCTGGCAGTCAGCGATATCCTGCAGCGCATCGGCGACAAATGGTCGTTGCTGGTCGTCCAGAATCTGGGCGAAGGTCCGCACCGCTTCAACGAATTGAAGCACCAGATCGGCAACATTTCGCAGAAGATGCTGACGACGACGCTGCGCAGTCTGGAGCGAGACGGTTTCGTCACGCGGACGGTGTTTCCGACGATTCCGCCAAGGGTCGACTACGAACTGACCGATCTTGGCCGCGAGCTGCTGATTCCGGTGAAGGGATTGGCCGAATGGGCCATCGCCAATGCGGGCCGCGTCAGCGAAGCGCGCGCGCGCTTCGATGGCATCAAGGCAGCAGCCTGACGCACTATCTCTTTGCTTTTACGCAATTCCGGACGGAAAACCGCTACACATTTTTCCTGGAATCGCGCTTCGGAATCATTCAGCGGGTACCGGCTTCGGATTGCCTTCGCCGTCCAGCGCCACCATCACGAAGCCGGCATGCGTGACCATCTCCATCAGGTCGGAGAGGTAGCGTTGTGCCCAGGCCTCGACTTTCAGTGTCATCGAGGTGCGGCCGACGCGCTCCACGACCGTGTAGATGCAAAGCGTGTCGCCGATCTTCATCGGCTTGGCAAAGGACATCTCCTTCACAGCAGCGGTCACCACCCTGCCCTTCGCGCGCTCTGCCGCGCGGATACCGCAGGCCAAATCCATTTGCGCCATGACCCATCCACCGAAGATGTCGCCGGCTGCATTGGCATCGGAAGGCATGGCCAGCGTCCGAAGCGTCAGGTCGCCCTTCGGTTTTCCGTCCGCGTAATGCACCATGCGAAAATCCTTCATGCCGAATGTCATGATGCCGTAACCGCGCAACTGAAAAGCGTCAACGCTGACGAACGGGCATATCGTCCTTGCCGCAAATGGCACCCGTATTTCAGTCGTTTTTCTCACACCGCATGCCGGAAGTGCCGGTGATAGCGACGAATGCGACAGCTAGTCTTGCCGAAAAGCAGACCGAGCGCCGCCAATCACCATGCAGACCTATGATTTTATCATTGTCGGATCCGGTTCCGCCGGTTCGGTTGTGGCGGAGAAGCTTTCGGCATCAGGACGTTTTTCCGTACTCGTCCTGGAGGCCGGCGGCAGTGACAATCGCTTCTTCGTCCAGATGCCGTTGGGCTACGGCAAGACCTTTTTCGATCCCGCCGTCAACTGGAATTACAGGACAGAGCCCGATCCTGGTCTTGCCGGCAATGCCGATCATTGGCCGCGCGGCAAAATCCTGGGTGGATCGAGTTCCATCAACGCGATGGTCTGGATCCGCGGGGCGCGCGAGGACTTTGACGCCTGGGCAGCCGCCGGCAATCCAGGCTGGGGTTATGACGACGTCCTGCCAATCTTCAAGGCCATCGAAGACAACGAGGCCGGTGCTGATGAATGGCGTGGTCGTGGCGGGCCGATTCACGTCACCGACAACCGCGCGCGAATCCACCGGTTGACGACCCGCTATCTGAAGGCCGCCGAGCAGGCCGGCCTGTCCACCAACAACGACTTCAACGGCGCAAATCAGGAAGGCGCCGGCATCTATCAGATCACCACTAAGAACGGCCGCCGCATGTCGGCCGCACGTGCCTTCCTTCGCCCCGCCATGAACCGCGCCAACGTCCGTGTCGAAACAAATGCGCTGGCGACAAAAATTCTCTTCGATGGCAAGCGCGCGGTCGGCATCGAATACGTCCGGAACGGCGAAACCAGAACCGCACGCGCCGGCCGGGAAGTGATCGTGTCCGGCGGCTCGATCAACTCACCTCAGCTTCTTCAGCTCTCCGGGATAGGCCCAGCCGGTCTGTTGTCCAACCTTGGCATTCCGCTTGTGCAACAGTCGGAAAACGTCGGTCGCAACCTGCAGGACCATCAAGGCATCAACTATACCTGGAAGGCCAAATGGCCAACCCTCAATCAGATCCTGCGGCCGTGGTGGGGTAAACTGCTGGTTGGCATGCATTATCTCGTCCTGCGCTCCGGACCGCTGTCGATGTCGATGAACCAGGGCGGCGGCTTCTTCCGCACCGATCCCGGCCAAGCCCGGCCCAACATGCAACTCTATTTCCAGGCCTTTTCCACCGTGCTGCCAAAACTCGGCGAGCGTCCGATCCTCTCACCGGATCCGTGGCCCGGCTTTTCCATCGGCCTTTCGAACTGCCGCCCATCCAGCCGCGGCGAAATCATGATCCGCTCGAAAGATCCGCAGGATCATCCGAGGATCACGCCCAACGCCTTCTCGACCAACGAGGATGTGTCGGAAATGCTCGATGCGGTGAAATTCCTGCGTCGCATCGCGGCTCAACCTGCGCTCGCCGATGTCATTGCAGAGGAAGTTTTGCCTGGTCCTTCAATCACTTCCGATGCCGATCTGATTCAGGATTTCAGGAAACGCTCCGGCACGGTCTACCATCCTGTATCGACCTGTCGCATGGGCCCCGACCCAGCGCGGGCCGTGGTCGATCCCCGCCTGAAGGTCCACGGTCTCTCGGGTCTGCGCGTCATCGACGCGTCGATCTTTCCTGACAACATCGCCGGCAACACCAACGCCGCCTCTATCATGACGGGATGGAAGGGCGCTGAAATGGTTCTGGAGGACAATCGATGAAAATCACCGACGTAAAAACCTGGGTCGTCGGCAATCCACCACCCGGCATCGGCGGCAAATATTTCATCTTCGTCAGACTGATAACCGACTCCAATGTGGTCGGCTATGGCGAGGCCTACAATGCAACCTTCTCCGCGCATGTCACGGCGCGCATGATCGAAGACATGGCCGAACGCTATCTGGTCGGCCGCGATCCGCACGATATCGAGAATTTCTTCCGGCGTTGCTATTCGTCGGGTTTTACCCAGCGCCCAGACGTATCCGGCATGGGTTGTTTCTCGGCACTCGAAATGGCCTGTTGGGACATCATCGGCAAGGAGGCCGACAAACCGGTCTACAAGCTGCTGGGTGGCCAGGTGCATGAGAAGCTGCGCTCCTACACCTATCTCTACCCGCATGAGGGCAGCGTCCATTCAGAGGATGCACGTGGGCGCAACGTCTACAACGATCCCGATCTCGCCGCTGAATGCGCGACCCACTATGTCGAGCAGGGCTTCAATGCAGTGAAGCTCGACCCGGCGGGCCCTTACACCGCCTTTGATGGCCATCAGCCGCGCCTCCTCGACATCGACCTCTCAGCCCGGATGATCAAGGCAATCCGCGAGGCCGTCGGCACCAGGGCCGACATCCTGTTCGGCACACATGGCCAGTTCACCGCTTCCGGAGCGTTGCGCATGGCCCGTGCCATCGAGCCTTATGACCCCCTGTGGTTCGAGGAACCAGTGCCGCCCGACATGCCGGAAGTCATGGCGCAGGTAGCGCGTGGTACCTCGATCCCGATCGCTACAGGCGAGCGGCTGACCACCAAGTTCGAATTCGCCCGTGTCATCGAGAACCGTGCAGCCACCATCCTGCAGCCCGACCTCGGCCGCTCCGGAGGCATCCTCGAAACCAAGAAGATCGCGGCGATGGCAGAGGCCTATCATATTCAGATCGCACCGCACTGTTATTGCGGGCCGATCGTCGGCGCTGCCAATATCCAGCTCGCCGCGACGTTGCCGAACTTCCTCATCCTGGAATCCCTGAAGCAATGGGACGGCTTCCACGCCACCTTGCTCAAGAAGAAGATCGAATGGCAGGATGGCTGGGTCATTCCGTCGAAAGAACCTGGCCTCGGCGTCGAACTCGACGAAGCGGTCTGCGAAGCACATCCATGGAACGGCAAGCAGTTGCACCTGGAGATGGCGCCGGACCCATTGTTCCCCTAGGGAAAAGGAAAGTCCTTATAAAAACCCAACCGTTTCATCGGGTTGTCGAGATCTTCGGAATCGGTTCCGCAAATTGCCCATTCACGACAGGAAGTGTTTGAATCAGCACTTCAGTTTCAGGGCGCCAGGTACGACCACAAACTCTGCCGGGACACGGCCCGGCGCTTCGCCATCTATATCAACCAATGCACTGTTTTCGAATGCGCCGCTTGCCGGCTCGACCAGAACCTTGCTGCCGCGCAGAATGGTAACTGCCGGATGATTGCGATGCTGGCCGCTGTAGAGCAGATGGATATCGCGCATGAGCGCAACCTTGCCGGCCGCACGAAGGATAACGATGTCGAACTGCCCGTCATCCAGCGAGGCGTCCGGCGCAATCATCATGCCGCCACCGAAGAAAGGGCCGTTGGCTATTGCCACCAAGGCGACACGCCCCATGATCGGTTCACCATCGTCGATCGTGACCACGACGTCATCGAAGCGATAGTTGAAAAACTCGGTGACCGTCCGCCACAAGAACAGAGCCTTTGCCGGAATACGTCCCTTGCGCTTGTCCGCATTCACCGCTCGGTCGACATGACCGGACAGGCCGAGGCTGGCGATATTGATGAAATGGCGGCTGGCCAGAGCGCCATGATCGTCAATGTAGGAAATGCGCCCGACATCGATCAGCCGCATGCCGGAACCAGCGATCCGCTCGACGACCGAATCGATGTCGTCCGGGAGACCGAGCCCGCGGGCGAAATCCGTTCCGGTACCGCATGGCAGCAGGCCGAGCGCGGGGCGGTCATGCCCCTCTCTTGTCGCCTGCAGCAGACCATCGGCAGTTTCGGAGGCCGTGCCGTCACCGCCGGCGGCAATGACCAGATCATATCCCTCGGCCGCGAATTCGATCGCCAGACGCTCCGCGTCTCCCTCGGCCTGCGTCTCGCGCAATTCGAAGCGTCCGAGATGCTGCTTGAGCGCGACGGCAACATCTGGCCAGTCGCGTATCAGCCGGCCATCGCCGGCAACGGGATTGAGAATGATGCCGACCTTCAACCGCTCCTCCCCTTGCGGTGGTCTTACCTGTCTGGAAACGCCTTACCCAAAACTCGGCACGGGCCGAGCAGGTTGCACGCGATGCGTGGTTTGGGCAAAACCGTTCCGTTTACCCGAAAAGTCCCCTTTTACCACAGGTTATTCCCGATAACCCCGATATTCACAGGCCGCCAGCGGTTTCGAATGCCGGTATTCGGGCGTATGGTTAAGTCATCTCAGGCGGCCACGGATTGAACGGTCGAAAGACAACGGCAACCACGCGGAACTCCTGAGGCCTGCACCGCGCAGATCAGCAACGGGCTTGCTTGTTGCCAGATCGAGAGCCGCGATGTGCGGGGCCGCGGAAAGCGTGCGAACGCCAACGGCGGACCGATGCGAGCCATGAAGGCCGGGAAAGACCTTCGATGGCACGTCGACCGAAACCCGCAAGGGTCGGGGGCCGGCGTGATCCGGAATGGACGCAGCCTTTCGGGGAAGCGGACTGACGGGTCGTCAAAATCAAGGCCAGCAGGTGCAATGTCCTTCGGAAATTGCCGCCGCTGACTGGTCCTGGTCTGACAGGGAGGCGCTGGGAGAAATCCCGGCGCCAACTGTTTCTCGGCCGCTTCACATGCACTACCTCCAGAACCCAGAAGCTTCGGGTGGCCGTTGGGGGCCCGGACCGGCCAGGCTGCACATAGGAACGGAATCGGTTATCGTCCCCCCGTCATTCGAGGAGAGGGACCTTCCATGACGCTGATCCAAAAGCTTGCCGTGGCTTATGCCGTATTGTTCTTCGTCGTCGTCGCCATCGGCTATGTTCCTGCCTTCAACGACGCCAACGGCTATCTTTTCGGCCTCTTCTCGCTGCAGTGGTACGACGATCTGCTACACGCCTTCTCCGGCGTCTGGGCTGCGATCGCTGCCTTTATCTCGCATCGCCAGTCGGTGTTCTATTTCAAGCTGTTCGGCTCGGTTTACCTGTTCGACGGCGTCCTTGGCCTTGTCACCGGATCGGGCTGCCTCGACGGCGGTATCTTCCTCAACGGCTTCCGCTCCTTCAACGACATCGAACTCCCGGCGCGTTTCTTCGCCAATCTTCCGCATCTCCTGATCGGCGGCATTGCCGTCTATATCGGCTTCAGGCTTGCCAAACGCGTACACGACCACTTCGCGACGGCCTAAGCCATGTTCGTGCTGCGTTGGCTGAAGCGCATCCTGAAGGCGATCGCCGGGCTGGTCGTGATCGTCCTGCTCATCCCGGTTCTCGGGCTGACCTATGGCTGGCTCACCACCTCGGGACTTGATAGGACGCCCCTGCCCGGCATTGCCGAAGGCGCGCCGCGGAAGGAACTGGCCGACAAGCTGCGCGCCGAGATTCCAGGCTACCAGCGGCCGGAGGAATCGACCTTCCTTACCTATCCGGAATGGGCGATCGTCTATGCGGCGCGTGAATATGCCGGCTATGTGAAGGACAATCCGCCGAGCGGCTTTCCATACTGGTCCTATATCGGCCGCTTCTGGCAGGACTATGCGATGGTGATCCGCGCCAGCTCCGCCTACCCGTTCAACTGGCAGAACCATCAGATGCTGGCCGTCATCGGCACCAGCCATACGATCGAGCACGCGATTCAATGGGCCTACGAGAATACGGTCGGCCGCGTTACGGAAGCCGTCGGCGGCCATCGCACCGCAGCTGACGTCTACCAGGCAAAGGTGGCGGCAGAGTATGCCGCCTTCCTCGACCAGGTGCCATGGTATCAGTTTCCCTATGCGGAAAAACGAGCAGCTCTGTTTGCCGTCCAGCCAGCCCTCAGTGACGGCGTGGTCCGACCAAACGAGCGCAAGCTCGCCTTCGGTCTCGCTGATACCATCAAGCAGGGTTATGCGGATTTGATCAAACAGGCGCTCGCCGCCACCTCCGATCCCGCGCTGCTCGACATTCACGTCTGGGCCGTGGGACCGGTCGGCGACGCAACACTCGGTGAGCGGGAAACCTTGCTGGAGCGCGATCTTGGCGCTGATGGCGCTGTCTTCGTCACCAAACGCTATCAGGTCTTCACGGAGATGATCCCACGCCTGATCGACAAGGGCGTTTCCTTCGTCGAGATCGGCGGCAATGATGAGATCCTGGCAACGGTTCTGTCCAACGGCCCGGTTGCCGTTCCCGAAGGCGCGCGCGAACTGTTCGCCTATCAGCTACCGGCCGAGCCTGCATCACGTCGCACCGGTCTGATCGTTGCGGTCCGCAAGCTGCATGCAGTCGTTCCAGCCCTTATCAAGAGCGGGACCAGACTGGAACATATCTACGATTATTGACGGTTTTCGCCACGCTGATTTCACAATCGCAGCGAAATCCCGCCGTGTTGCTGAGCGATCTTGGCCCTGATTTCGAGGGGCTCAAACGTGATCAAGACCGCACTTGTCGCCATGACCATCGTGGGATGCGACTGCGATGCCAGGCTTTGTGAGTATATCGGCGAAACACCGGCCAAATGGTCGACCCTTGCCGATTGTGAAGCTGCGATGAAAAACCAGATGCTGCACCACGGAAAGGGTTTCAGCTATCCAGTGGTTTCCGGCATCTGCCGCACCGTAGAACCGCAGACCGCGATGGCCGTTTCGACCTTTCCACCGCAGATCGCTTCGGCTCCTCTCGACGACGAAATCGCGGCACTTGGCTTGCGCCGGCCGGAAATTCCGATCGCTCCGCGCCCGATGCCGATCGTCAAGGTCAATGCGGAAACCCAAGGAACCGATGTCGGCGGCGACGCAATTCTCTACCGGACCGAAAGCGGCTACACACTGGTAAAGACCAGGCTGGGCCGGACTTTTTCAAGCACCGCGATGGTCGTGAAACGCTCCGCAGGCTGGCTTGCTGCGCAGCTGCAGGATGCGTGGTAAATCGCCTACTCGCCCATGCGAAGCTTCAGGCTTTGCCAGAACTTGTCGATCATCGGCCTGTCGTCTTTGGCATTGTCGTCGTCCAGGCTGGTAATGACGACCACTCCCTGGTTTGCTGTTCCATAGCTCATCACTTCATAGGTAACCCGATCGGCGTGGGTCTTCACCGTCGCCGTCAACCCACGCAGCACCTTGCCGTCGGCGAGCTTTCGCGAGCCGGCTTTTTGGCTGAGCTTTCCACCCGCTTGCACCGATTCCTTGGTGATCTCCTGAAGCATGAGCTGGTTGAGCGTCACCGGGTTCATGTCGGAATATTCCTGCACGATCACCATTGAGCCGACCGCCGAAGCCATCAGATGCTGATCGATCCCTTTGGAGAGGTTCGTTTTCGTCACCGTCACCCCACTCGGATGCACGAAGGAGAAGCTGTCGCTGCTGAAGGTCGCGAATGCGTTGCGTTCCAGCCTGATCTTCGCCTTGTCGCCATTCGGCAAGGTCACGGTCGCGTCTTCGTCGGTATCGATGTCTACGGAAACGCCGTCGATGGTGAGCTTGTAAGCCTTGAAGTCTTCGGAAACCGCCGGCGCGCAAACAAACGTGACAGCTACGAAAACTGCCATCGTCATGCCGTATCGCATCTCAGCTCTCCGTCGCGTTAGGGCTGAGTGCTTTCAAAGCCCGGTAGAAGGTCGAAGAAAACAGCTCATCGGGATCGTAGCTGCGCTTGCGCGCCAGGAAGAATGGCAGTTCCGGATAGGACGCCAGCAACTGCGTGCCGGTGTAATGCAACTGGTAGGGCAGGAAGAAACGGCCGCCATGGCGAATGGTCGCGTCGATCAGTGCCCGCGTCAATTGCCGCATCTGTATGTTGCCGTCGTCCGTCGTCGGCTGATTGATGTAGAGCACCAGGGAGAAAGCGGGCGCCGGAGCATAGTTCAGCGCGATATCCTCCTTGTGAACCACCCGCACCGACGCGTTCAACACCGGCAGGGGTTGGTTGCGCAGAATCGTTCGGACCTCGGCGACATAGGCATTGTAGGCGGCGCGAGGCACGAAATACTCGTGCAGTATATCGGTTTCGCCGACCAGATCGTTGAACAGATACGGCACGGAATCGTGCATGGGATTGTTGCGGGTCACCAGGCAGGCTTCGCCTTCACCCATCGCCGCGGTCCGCGTCACCGTACAGCTCTCGAAACGCGGCTCCAGCGTCTTTTCAGTGAACCATTTGAGTTCCTGGAACGGACCACCCCATTTCGCCAGGTTCATGATCAGGCGCTTCACGCCGACTGCGCCAGGTTCGCCGATCGGTGGCTGATCGCCAGGCGGCTGCTCCGCCACTTTTCCGTAGCGATAGACGATCATGTCTTCCAGGAAATTTCCCGGCGCGGTCGACAGATGGCCGTAGAACAGCCCGATCTCGCGGTTCGGTTCCAGCACCTCTTCGAAAAACCGCGGGAATTCTTCCGATTTTATGATTTCGCGGGTCGTGCGGTAGACGGCATTGTCGACGATGTCGAGCGTTGCCTCCAGCACCACACCGAACAGCCCGTATCCGCCCACGACATGACGAAACAGGTCGGTGTTTTCCGACGCCGAACAGTTCAGCACCGAACCATCGGCCAGCATGACGCGCAGCGATCGGATCGAACCGGCAACCGAACCGGCCTGATGGTCCATGCCGTGAGCGTTGACCGACAACGAGCCGCCGACGGAAAAGATGTCGGTTGACTGCATCGCCTTCACCGCGAAACGGGGATGCAGGATGTTCTGGATGTCATGCCAGGTGGCTCCGGGCTGCACGGTCATTGTCCTTGCCGCAGCATCGACCGCAACGGCGTTGAACTTGCGCATGTCGAGGACAAGCGCATTGTCATCGAAGGCGTGGCCGCCCATCGAATGCCGTACCGCAGCCATCGAAACCTTCAGGCCGTTGGCGCGCGCAAAACTCAACGCTTCCGCGACATCCTTTTCGCTGCCGACCTCGACCATGCCGTAGACAGGTGTGCGTGAAAGCCCGCTGGCGTCGTTCACCGTTCCGCCCTTGGTCAGCCAGGTCAGGCCGGCGTTGTGGGGCGGCACGTTGTCCAGCGGCTTGAGAGCTAGCGTGTGGCCATCCACGTCCGGGATGCGCCCGGCGTCCTTCACCGAGGCAGGGCTGCGCATCAACCGGGCTACTGTATTCCCGCCCCACAAGACGGCGCCGCCGACCACAGCCGCGCCGAGCAGCAATCGTCGGGTGGGCCGCCAGCCATTTTGACGATTTCCCATGCCTTGCCCGGCCATGTCGCCCCCCTCGTTTCCCAACCGATAGCGCGGGCTTTTCGCAAAGACCATAGTGCAACGGCGTGACGCGCAGCCTCGCTGGCGCAAGAAAGCCGGCCTTCCGGCCGGCTTTGTTCAAATGGTATGAAGGTTGGGAAGGAAACGCGTTTCGTTCCCGATATCAGGATGATTTGACGATCGACGTGACGATGCCCGTCTTATCGTCGACGGTCACCGCCACCTTGATGCCGACCTGAAGCTTGTCGACAGTCGACTCTGCCGGAAGCTGATAGATCTTGCCATCGTCGAGCGTGAACGACTTGGTATCCGGGTCGATCGATTTGATTGTGCCTTGCACGGTCGCGGCATAGGCCGAGCTGGCCGCAAACAGGGCGACGGAAGCCGCCGCAACGATCGTCTTGGTGATTTTGTTCATGGTCAGAGCTCCGTTTTTTTAGGATCGGAAGCGTCCCGGCCAGATTGCGCTGAAACAGCTGCAGCGTAGCGAAAACGGCGGAACACCCAAAACTAAGGAACCCAAGGCGTCGCGACCAAATCACATTGGATAACTTTGTTAAACGAAATCATAGGCTTATTTCGGACATAATACGCATCGAGACCACACCAGTGCTGTTCGGCGGCGAGACGCGAGGCGATTTTTCGCAATAAAAGGAAGCGCTTCGCGGCGATGGATCCAACATCGCCGGCGCCGCGAGCCCCATGCCATCCCACGCCGACCGGATAGCTGGGATTTTCGGCGGCGAACCCCGTTTTTGCTTTCTTCTCAATGGGTTGGGATAAAAATCCCGCAAACGGGACATTTTTACCTCCCCTCCCCTTGAGGGGCGCGATTCTTCTTTGGTCCAGTTCGCACCTCTCTTCCCAAGAATCGCGCATTCTGGCATATTGGACCGGTTCAATCGGCGCTCCCGGCCGATCCTCTGAAAGTTTAGGTCTTGCACCCCTCGATCGAAATTATCGGCGCGGTCGCCGCCTTCATCACGACGGTTGGCTGGATTCCGCAAGTCGCCAAGATCGCCCGCGAACGCCGTGCCGGCGACATCTCGCTCGTCACCACCGGCGTCCTCGCCTTCGGCATTCTGCTATGGGCGCTCTATGGCCTCCTGATCGGCTCCTGGCCGGTCATCCTCGCCAACGGCTTCACCTTCATGCTGGTAGCCGCCATCGTCGCCATGAAATTGCGCTACGGCTGAGTCCCCAGCACGCGCGCAAGCCGCCCTTCCACGCGTGCACGCAACGCCCCAGCAAGCGCTGTCACCGGCATCAGTCGTTCGCGCTTGCCATCACGCAGCCGCACAAAGGGATGCATCCGGTACCCAGCGACCTTGCCGAAGCTCGCCGGCTCAGCGCTTACGTCAACGATAAAGATCCCGCCAATACGTCCCGGCCACGGCTGCCACGCCAACGCAGTGCCGAGGAAGTCGCCCACCCCATAGGCGACGGGCACTTGTCCGACAAGGTCGACCGGTTGCAGGACATGGGCGTGATGTCCGACAATCAAGCCAAAGCCGCGCTCGATTAGTGCTCGCGCCAGAGCAACTGTCTCGGCCTGCGGAAAATGCCGAAATTCCCATCCCCAGTGCGGCACCGCACAAAGAAGGTGCGCGCCTTCCGTGTGATGCACAGGCCAGTGCAGGGGGGCGGATTCCGTCGATACGCGGCCTGAAAACTGTGCCTGGGTAGCATTGCGCCATAGCGTGAACGCAGCAAAGCCAATGGTCAGGCTGCCGGCATTCACTTTCTGCACGAAACCACCGTCCGCGGTACCGATGGTTCGGATGCCGAGGCCTTGCAAGGCACCAACCGTTTCTTCGAAACCCTCAACGCCCTGGTCGAGCATGTGATTGTTGGCGAGCGACAGCACGAGCCGTTCGTGCTGGATGCCGATGGCAGCCATCGCCTGAACGAGGAAGGCCTCTTCCATAGCATGGTGCGAACCCATCCACGTCCCGAATTTCGCTCGCACGCGTGTGACGATCGGGCTTTCGCAGTTGCCGATCACCAGATCGGCAGAACCAAGCGGCGCCTTCAGTGCCGGATCGCATATCGGCGCCTCCCTGGAGGCGACCGCTGAAATGTCGCCGATGAAAGCGAGCCGCACCGTCTTGGCAGGGCGCGGTGTCAGCAAGTAAGCCGCCGATGGCCCGAAATCCTTCACATCGCCGTCGAGCGACGGCTTCAGGAAACGCGGAAGCCAGGAGAGCTTGTAGGAGAGCGGATAGTTCGACACGCGCGGCCCAGGTTGTTTGCCCCGGTTTATACGCAGGGCCGCGAGCGGTGAAGTGGCGCTTCACGAGGCCAAACGAGAAGCGCTACGCGGCTTGGCCGAAAAACTCCCGCCTTGCGCCATCATTGACCAGCCGGAGCTTGCCCATATTGCGCAGCAGGCGTCGCGGCCGCTTCAGCGCCTCCCAGCTCAGGAAGTATTTGACCAGCAGACTGGGGGCCTTGCTGTGCGAGCCGGCGTGGCCGACGCGATAGACAGCGCCGCGGAACGGCAGCGGCGCCAGCGGCGTGCCATTCCTGGCCAGGATATCGGCAATGCGGACATGGCTGCCCAGCATCGACTTGATCCAGTCCAGCGAGGCATCCTCAAAACGCTCGGGTAGGCCATAAAGGGCAGCGCGGATAATGAGGGATGTCCCGCACAGGTGGCTGAAGTCGTCATAACCAAGCAGAATCTTGCCGCCGTCGTCCCAGATGTAGCCCTTGTCGATCGTCCAGCCATTGGCCTCCCGGTTTTCCGCGACATGTTCGACGATGTGGGCGCTGACGAAATCGTCATCGTCGACGATCATGAAGAAACCGCTGTCGCGCGCAGCCAGCATGCCCATCAACACACGCCGGCCCTTATCCGCTCGGAAGGCGTCATAGACATCCTCGATATTGGCCTTGTCGATCTCGTGCAGGACATTCGGCGGGAATGTCACGCGCACGACGCTGAAGCTTGCCGGCAAATCGGGCAGGTCCGCCCCTTCGTTGGCCACGATGATCCCTTGCCAATCGCCATTGGTCTGGTTCGAGATCGACGCGACGGTCTGGGTCAGGTTCGCCTTGAGCAGTCCCCAGTCGCGGGCGTTGTCTTGGTGGCGAACGGGGATGATGAAGGTGACGAGGCTCATCGCAACTTGCCTCCATGGCACTCCGAAACCCGCGACCTCATGCGGCGATCCTTTGTCCGGCGCGGCTGCGTGCCCAGGCGATACCGTCGTCGAGCGACGTTGCCTTGTAGGAGAGATCGGTTCCGCCCGAGAAGGCGTTCATGAAACGCCGTACTTTGCCGTAGCTGTTGTCCAGCACGGCGTGTGGCCGACCGATCAGCAGCGAGCAGATATGGACATGCAAGCGATCGGTGACGATAGCCTGACCACGCGAGATCTGGCGGATGCCACGCTGAAATCGGTTGTGCGCCGCAGCGTCGAGCTTGCGCAGCCGCACTTCGCCCGGCTTCAGGGTCAGCAAACCGGAAGCGGCGCCGATTGCCTTGGAAACGCGCACGCTTCGCGCGGATTCGCTCGTCCAGTCCTCGACCGGAATATCGCCATAGGCGGAAAGATCCACATCACCTGCCTTTTCCTTGTCTGACCGCAGCATGGCAAGGACCGGAAACTCGGCAGCCGCCGGTTTGATGGCTCCGATTGCGAACGCCATGTCGGGGCAGAGGCGGACATGGCAGTCGAAATGCTTTTCGGCGAACTCCTTGGACTCCTCGTCACGCACCAGCAGAACGAAGTTCTTGTGCCGCGCAATGGCGCGCGCGCTTTCTTCGATGCGCGCGGGCGATGCGTAGTGGATCGACTGCGGGAACTGGATGATCTGGCGGTTCGGAAAACGCTCGAGGATCCGCTCGCGGAAATCCTGATGCGCAACCCAGATATCGCCGAAATTGCCGCCGCCATGGATGAAGATCGGCCCGCTCGGCATCGCTTGTTCGAGTTCTTCCGCAGAAAAATCGTCGATGCGCGAGACGTAAGCAGGCCGCTTGCCGTAGTGGTCCTTCAGATAGGCCATCTCACCCAGCCAGATCGCGGAATCGCCGCAGTTGCGGATATCCGGAAAGTCGAGGATCGCCATCGGTTCGTCCACCGACAGATAGTCCTTGAGGCAGTCGTGGATCCTGTCCTGCAATTCCTTGATCAGGACGAGATTTGATTTGGATGTCATTGATGTCTCCATCTGGCTTGTTGGACGGCCGCGCGCGGTCGCCGCGTATCGTCAGGCGGGGCGAACTTTCGAATAGATTTTGCCCAGGATTTTCTGGATCTCCGTTTCAGGCCCTTCGGGCCGTCCCATCAGGATCCAGAGCAGGAAGGTGGATGCGCAGTACAAAAAGCCTCCAAGGCTCACCAGGATCGCCAACTGCTTGGCCAGTTCGACCTTGTCGGTTGTGTAATCCAGATAATGTGACGCTACGGCGACGCCGGCGGCCATCAGGGCGATGCTGGCAAGTGCGCGTACATTCGCCCAGAGCTGCTTCGAGACGCTGACGCCGATGAAACGGCGCACCAGGATCATGTTGACCAGCGCGCTGAACAGCCCGGTGAACACACGGCCGATGATCACGCCAGGCAGGCCGGCCATGATCAGCCCGATCACCATCACCGGAACACGCACCAGCAACATCTGGGTGTCGCGGATGAACAAAAGCCGGGTCTCTCCCTTCGCCATGCCGAGTGGCTGCACCAGCGACCCCAGGGTCTGCAGGGCGAAGACCGATGCAAGCGCCTGGATGATGAAGATTACGGGCGCCCACTTCTCACCGAGCGTAAGCCGCACCAGCGGATCGGCGATCACAGCAACGCCGATGCCCGCTGGAAGCGCGATTGCAGCCACCAGCGCCTGCACACGCTGATATGCTGCGGCGAGACGGGCCGGATCATGGCGGATGCTGGCAAAGCCCGGATAGATCGTCTGCGTCAACGGCATGGTGGCTTCGCGCGTCGGCATCATCGCCAGATTGCTGCCAAGCGAATAATAGCCGAGCGCGGAGCCGCCGAGCATCTTGCCGACGAGCAGATAGTCGAAGCGCCAGTTGAGCGTATTCACGATCTGGCCAGCGGTAAGCCACGCCGAGAAGGAGAAGAACTCCTTCATGTGCTGGAACGTGATCCTTGGCCGGAACGGCAGCACCATATAGGAAACCACCACATTGGTGGCTTGGCTCACCAGCGTGCCGATGACCAGCGCCCAGTAGCTGTGATAAATCATGGCGATCGCCACAGCAGCAACGAATCCCGTTAGCTTCTGCGAGACCGACAGCACGAATTCTTGCCAGAAGATCAGGTCGCGCTGCAGCATGATCCGTCGCGGATTGATCAGACCGCCCAGCAGGATGCTGGCGCCGAGCGCCAGCATGACACCGGTCAGCCGCGGTTCGTTGAACAGGAGCGCTGCTGGATAGGCGAAGCCGGCGAACAGCAGTCCGAGCAGCAACCCGCGCGAGGCATTCAACGTCCAGGCCGCGCTGAAATGCGATTCATCCGGCGCCTTGTGACGGATCAGCGCCTCGGAAAGCGAAATCTGGGTGACCGTATCAACGATCAGCAGCATGGTCGTGGCCAGCGCCACGAGGCCGAAATCGGCCGGCGTCAGATACCAGGCCAGCACGAAGGTCGAGAGCGTCGCCAGGCCATTGACGATCGCCCTGGACAGGCTGAGCCACATGCTTCCCTTGACGAGGCGTCCGGTGATGCTGCTCATGCGGCGACGCTGGCTCCACGGCACGATTCCGAAAAGTCTCGGGCTTTTCGGATGAAGATGATGCGACAAGACTCTAGGCTGGAGCGCAACACTCGTTCATTGCGGCTGCATTCCGCCCCTATGCACGGAATCAGTTGTCTCGCCGCAAGGCGAGCGGGTTTTCGCAGCATTCCAACAGCCGCAAGAGCGATGTCCGCCGGTACCAAGCCTTACTCCAATCGGAACCGGTCACGGCACAATCCTTATGGGATTCCGCGCGCGCCTGCCTTTGTTCGCCCCTGCCGCTCACCAAGACGGCCGCAAATTAGGTTCCGCTATGTTGCACTGCAATAGGGACCTGATCACGGTTCATTTCAGGCTTTCGTTATGTAACCGTGACAGCGGTTTAACGGCACCTGAAGGCCGTCCGATGGAGCCGACCATAGGCGGGAAATGTGTCAGGATTGGAGCTTTCGACAGCAGACTCGGTAAGGAACAATTCTACGCTCGGCTCAGGCGCAGATCGGTGGACGCCTGCCCTTCCACGGCATTGCCTGTTCGAGTTGGCTTGAGACGGCCAGTACAGCTGCTTCGTCACCATAACGGCCAACGAGTTGCACACCGATCGGAATGCCTTCTTGCGACCAGCCGAGCGGCAGCGAAATCGCCGGCAGACCGGAAATGTTGAACGGATAGGCGAAGCCGGCATCCGCCCACCTGGCATTGTAGCGGTCTAGATCCGTCATCGACATGTCGTAGTAACCCATCGGACGAGGCAATTGCGTCAACGTCGGGGTGACATAGATGTCGAAGGGCGAAAGGTCCTGCGCGATCGCACGGCTGAGCTGCCTTAGCTTCTCGACATCGCGCACATGGTCGATCCCGCTGATCGACCGGCCGCGCTCGATAATCGCCCAGGTGATCGGCTCGACGTCCTCTTGGGTGACCGGCCGTCCGATTGCGCCAGCCAGTTTTTCGAACATCGCCGCTGTTTCGACCGGCACCATATGGCAATAGGTGCTCCAGGCGTCATTGCCGTCGAGGGCCATGTCATGCTCCTCCACGTCATGCCCAAGGCCTTCCAGCGCCTTGGCGGTGGCGACGACCGCGGCCACAACCTGCGGGTCGACAGAGGTGCCATTGTTCGAGGTCACGGTGTAGCCGACGCGCAGTCGCTTCGGCACCCGCCGTGACAGTTCCAGCCAGCTTTCGACGGGCCTCGGGGGCACATAGGCATCGCCCGGCAGCGCGCCAGCCACTGCGTCGAGATAGGCGGCAGTGTCGCGCACCGTGCGCGAATGGCACAGGAAATAAGCACCACCGTACCAAAAATCGCCGTCAGGAGCGAGCGTCACGCGGCCACGCGAGGGCTTCAGGCCGACTATGCCGCAGCAGGAAGCTGGGATGCGGATGGAGCCGGCGCCATCACTCGCCTCGCTGATCTGCACCATGCGAGACGCGACCGCCGCCGCCGTGCCACCGCTGGAGCCGCCCGCGGTGATCCCCTCTTTCCACGGATTGATGGTCGCGCCATAGAGTTTCGGTTCGGTCGAGATCGACCAGCCGTTTTCCGGCGCGTTCGACTTGCCGACAAGAACGAAACCCGCCGCCTTCGCGCGCCGCACCGTCTCGGAATCCGCCTCGGCAATGAGGTCTTTCATGTAGGACGAGGAATTGGTCAGCGGCGCGCCCTGCCACGAGCTGCCGAGTTCCTTGGCCAGGAACGGCACACCGGCGAACGGAGCCGCACGGTCGACCTCGGCTGCCGCCGCTCGCCCCATGTCATAAAGCCGGTGGACGACCGCGTTCAGCCGGGGATTGAGCTGCTCGATCAGTGTGACTGCGGTTTCGATCACTTCCAGCGGCGAGACTTCGCCACTTCGTACCAACTCCGCCACGCCGAGCGCATCGGATTGCACATAGACGTCTTGCAATTTCGTCACGAGATTCCTCCTCCCAGAAGAATGGTGGCGACCGGGCCAGTTGGATACCGGCGGGTCCGGTCACTGCTCTCAGTGGAAACAACATAGGATCACTGCCGACCGGCTGGATGGAGCAGACGGGTCATCTCTGCCGGACCAGCGGCGACCCGGACTCGAGACTCTGGTAGTTTCGCGCATACAAATGATCCCGGCCTCCCGCTCCTGCCGGCTCCTGACAGCCTCATGTCAGCAATACCCCTGAACATGCCGCCGAAATATCGGTCCAAACCTTTAGGCTCTTCCCATTCCGGCGGACTCCTCCCATATTCCAAACATGGCCAAATCCCCTGAAAAGAACCCGCCTCGCCCGGAGGATCGCTCCCCACCGCGTAAGCGCGGCAACCCCATCACCGACTACCTCGACGCCTCGGAACCGCTGCACCGCGGTGGCTTCGAGGAAGTGCAGCAGGCCGAATTCACCGGCGCGCCGCTGAAGGGCTCCATTTCGGACTGGGCCGAGCAGATCTCCAAGGAAGCCGAGAAGACAGGGCCGAAACCCAAGAAAGTGCCGGAAAAGAGCGCCGCGCCGACCCGTACGGCGCGTGGCACGTCCATGGGCGGCGCCGCCTCTGCCAAGGAGCGGGCTGCTGCCGGCCTCAATCCGGTGGCTGGTCTCGATATAAGCCTTGAGGAAGCCGCCTCGCTTTCCAATACCGGCGTCACCGCCACCGTCCAAGCGTTGGCCGACCTGATCGAGAGCGGCAACCCTCTTCACAAGAACGGCGTGTTGTGGACACCGCACCGCCCCGAGCGCCCGGAGAAATCCGAAGGCGGCATCGCCATCAAGATGGAGACCGAGTTCAAGCCGTCGGGTGACCAGCCGACAGCCATCAAGGATCTGGTCGAGGGTGTCGCCAACGAGGACCGCACCCAGGTGCTGCTCGGCGTCACCGGTTCGGGCAAGACCTTCACAATGGCCAAGGTCATTGAGGAGACGCAGCGGCCTGCCCTGATCCTGGCACCGAACAAGACACTGGCCGCCCAGCTCTATGCCGAGTTCAAGAAGTTCTTCCCCGAGAATGCTGTCGAGTATTTCGTCTCCTACTACGACTACTATCAGCCGGAAGCCTACGTTCCCCGGACGGACACCTATATCGAGAAGGAAAGCTCGATCAACGAGCAGATCGACCGCATGCGCCACTCGGCAACGCGTTCCCTGCTTGAACGCGACGACGTCATAATCGTCGCCTCGGTGTCCTGCATCTACGGTATCGGTTCGGTCGAAACCTATACGGCAATGACCTTCCAGATGACGATCGGCGACCGCCTCGATCAGCGGCAGTTGCTCGCCGACCTGGTCGCGCAGCAATACAAGCGCCAGGACGTCAATTTCGTGCGTGGCTCGTTCCGTGTGCGCGGCGATACGATCGAGATCTTTCCGGCCCACCTCGAGGACCGTGCATGGCGCATCTCCATGTTCGGCGATGAGATCGAGTCGATCACCGAATTCGACCCGCTGACCGGTCAGAAGACCGGAGACCTGAAGAGCGTCAAGATCTACGCCAATTCGCACTATGTGACGCCGCGCCCGACGCTCAACCAGGCCATCAAGTCGATCAAGGAAGAGTTGCAGCATCGACTTGCAGAATTGGAGCGAGCCGGACGCCTGCTGGAGGCACAGCGCCTGGAGCAACGAACGCGCTTCGACCTCGAAATGCTCGAGGCAACCGGAAGCTGCGCCGGGATCGAGAATTATTCGCGCTATCTCACCGGCCGCAACCCGGGCGACCCGCCGCCAACTCTGTTCGAATATGTGCCGGACAACGCACTGATCTTCATCGACGAAAGCCATGTCACCATCCCGCAGATCGGCGGCATGTATCGAGGCGACTTCCGGCGCAAGGCGACGCTGGCGGAGTATGGCTTCCGACTGCCCTCCTGCATGGACAACCGGCCGTTGCGGTTCGAGGAATGGGATGCCATGCGTCCGCTTACCATCGGCGTCTCGGCCACGCCCGGCGCCTGGGAGCTGGAGCAGTCGGGAGGCGTCTTCGCCGAACAGGTCATTCGCCCGACCGGCCTGATCGACCCGCCTGTCGAAGTGCGCCCAGCCAAGAGCCAGGTCGACGACGTCGTCGGCGAGATCCGCGAGACCACCGCCAAGGGTTATCGCACGCTGGTGACGGTGCTGACCAAGCGCATGGCCGAAGACCTGACCGAATATCTGCACGAGAACGGCATTCGCGTGCGCTACATGCATTCCGATATCGACACGCTGGAACGCATCGAGATCCTGCGCGACCTGCGCCTCGGCGCATTCGACGTGCTGGTCGGCATCAACCTGCTGCGCGAAGGTCTCGACATTCCTGAATGCGGTTTCGTCGCCATCCTCGATGCCGACAAGGAAGGCTTCCTGCGTTCAGAGACCTCCCTGATCCAGACCATCGGTCGTGCCGCGCGTAACGTCGACGGCAAGGTCATCCTCTATGCCGACACCGTTACCGGCTCGATGGAACGCGCGATGGCGGAGACCAACCGTCGCCGCGAAAAGCAGATGGAATACAATGCCGCCAACGGCATCACCCCGGAAAGCGTGAAATCGCGCATCGCCGACATCCTGGATTCGGTCTACGAGAAGGACCACGTTCGCGCCGATATCTCGCAGTTCACCGACAATGCCGGCGCGATGATGGGCAACAACCTCAAGGCCCATCTGGAAGCGCTCGACAAGCAGATGCGCGATGCCGCCGCCAATCTCGATTTCGAAAAGGCTGCCCGGATCCGCGACGAGATCAAGCGGCTGCGCGAAATGGAGCTTGCCATTTCCGACGACCCGCTGGCACGCGAAGTGGAAAGGCAAAGCCCCGTTTCAGGCCGAGAGAAAGGCAAGCACAACAAAGGTGTCGCCAAGCACCGTACGGCCGAAGAACAGGAACGTTTCCGCAAGCTCGACGAAGCACGCGCCGCCGAGGAAGCGGCCAAGGCTGCCCGCCCCAGCCTGTTCCGCAAGCCGCATCTCGATGAGATGGGCGCCGATGGCGCGGTGCCAGTGAAGAAACCACTGTTCCAGAAACCTTCGATCGACGATATGGGCCCTGGAACAGACATGCCGACGCCTGCCGGCGCGGTCTCGCGTTCGCTGTTCAAGAAGCAGAGCGCGAAGGAAGCGCATGGTTCAGACTACGGTACGCCGGACGACGGAAAAACCTTGTTCCGCAAGAACTCGCTCGATGAAATGACGGTGCGACGCACAGAAAAGCCGGTCGAGGGCAAGCGTCCGGTCAAGCCGGATGACGTGAAGCCGATCGTACGCGAACGCGCAGGCATCGGCTCCTACGAGGACCCGGCGGACAAAGCCAGGCAGAAGCGCCGGCCGGGGAAAACCGGCAGGCCCGGTCACTAGGGCGTTTCCGTTTTTCACGGAAACGCGGAAACGCTCTAAGTTTTTGTTTTCGTCGCATTTTTTGTAACGCCAAGTGATTCCACTTGGCCACAAAATGCTCTAAAGAATGCCAACTATTCGTTCTCAGTTGGGCGCGCTTGGATTGCGACGATGATGGTGCCAAGTAGACTGTGCAATTCGTCCCGATAGCCGGTGACCGCCGAAGGATGGGCTTCTTCCGAAGTCATCACGACGGTCAGACCAAGCGCCGGAACGACGTAAAGCATCTGACCGCCATAACCCCAGGCATATTTCACATCCTGGCCAGCGATGCTGCGTAGGAACCAGCCATAGCCGTAACCATCGCCGCTGAACTGCGAGGTTGTACGCTGCCGCCAGGACTCGGCTATCCAGTCTGGCGATATGAGCTGCCGCCCATCCGGTGTCTTGCCGCCATTGCGGTAGAGCTCACCGAAAACCAGCAATGAACGCGCGCTCATCGCCATCTGGTTGCCGCCAAAATATATGCCTTGAGGATCTCGTCCCCAGGAAGCGATCGAAAAACCGTTCAACGGCCTCAACCAGTGGCGAGCCAGATCGAGGGTGGAGCGGCCGCTCCTGCGCGTCAGGATCGCCGACAGAAGATGTGTCGAGGCCGTGGAATAAAGCATGCGCCCGCCCGGCTCGTCCACGAAGGGCTCGGCGAGAGCTGCGCGCACCCAGTTCCGGCTCGCCACCCAGCGTCCGTAATTCGGCCCTGAGGTACGGTCGAGCCCCGCCTGCATCGACAACAGATGACCGATCGTGATCGCGTTCAGGCGCGGATCAGGATTTGGTGGAAGATCCCGCTCGAGCAACGGCGCTACCTTCTGGTCCGTCCCCTCCAGAACTCCCTTGGCGATGGCGATCCCTACGAGAGCAGACATGACCGTCTTCGAGGCCGACTTGATATTGGTCGACGCGGCTGGGTTTCGACCATTGTAACCGCGCTCGGCCAGGGTTTTTCCGTCCTTGGAAACAAGAATCGCCTTCAACGGTGTCAGCACGTTGGCGCGATCCAGTGCATCGGCCAGACCTGGCGAACGCAACGGAACGGACGGAGGCTCAGCCAACTGCGCCAACACCGACCTTGGTGAAAGAAGGGTCGGGGCAAGCGCCAAAGCAAGAGCGGATCGTCTGTTCATGATGCCCCGCTACGGGTTCCTGATGGCCAAACCATGAAGCACCGCCACTTTGACACGATCCTCACACGGAAATGACCGTCCGCGGGGGCACCCGCAATCAGCTCGAAAAAAATTTTTCGTGCCCCTGTCGGAATGGCGCTGCGCCGACCGTCATTATGCTGTCGGCGCGATAATGCCGCCGCCAAGCAAAGGGAGAATGCACCATGTCGATCCTGTCATCCATTGGTCGCATCGCGACCGAATACTCGGCGGCGCGCACCCGTGCCCGTACCGAACGCACGTTGCGTTCACTGCCGCTCGAACTGCGCAAGGACATCGGTTTGACTGAGGCAGCGGACGGACGCACGAACCACCACCACCACGGTTTGGTAGGCCTGTTGGTAGCGATACGCTGAAACCCATAATCAGAGGAGAGCCCCATGAACGACACGACCGCACAGACCGAATATCCACGCCCGCAGGTGCTCGGCGGCCTGATCGCTTACCTGCAGGTGGACGGCGCCGTGAAGGCCGCTGAATTCTACAAGCGCGCCTTCGGCGCCGAAGAAGTATTCTCCTATCCGCCGGATGAGCAGGGGCGCACCATGCACATCCATCTCTACATCAACGGCTCTTCGCTGATGCTCAGCGACGCTTATCCCGAGCACGGCCATCCGCACAAAGCGGCGCAAGGCTATACGATGCAGCTTATCCTTCAGGCCGACAACATCGATGGCTGGTGGAGCCGCGCGGTTGATGCTGGCTGCGACATCGAAAGTCCGCTGCAGGAGATGTTCTGGGGCGATCGCTGGGGAAGCCTGCGCGACCCATTCGGCGTCAACTGGGCGATGAACGCCCCAATCAAGTAGCCAGAGGTCACCTTCTCCAAACAGGAGGCAGGCTTCCCGCCGCCGGATCGTATCCCTGAAGCATGATCCCAAGAGACAAGATCATGCGAAAACTGAGGGAGAGATCGGAATATCGGTCGATATGATCGGATTCCGATCGACGATCTGGCGGTTTGTTTTTTGGTGGAATTGCTACTTCAACCGCTGGATCAACGGATCAAGCCGATCGCCATAGCGCTTCCACAGATCCACGGACCCCTTGTACATCGGCTGGCGTACCTGCGCGGCAGAAGCCGTACGCACCTGCCGCTCATTTTCATGGAACGAGAGGACGGCGTCACTCCAGGGCAAGCCGAGATAGTCGATCAACGCGCGGCTCTGCCCTTCCTGGTCGGCTACGAAATCCTCATAGCGCACATCATGCACGACGCCTGGCAGAACTGCGTGCCAATGCGCCATCATATCCACATAGAGATTGTGGAAATCGGCCAGCTCGGTGAGGTCGTAACCGTAAAGATGGCCGTCGCCCCGGAAATGCGACTTGAAGATCGACAGGCACGTCGCCACGGCATTGCGGCTGCAATGCACGATCTTGGCATTGGGCAGCATCAGATGCAGGAAACCCACCAAAAGGAAGTTACCCGGCATCTTGTCGGTGACATGTTTCAAGCCGGGATAGCGGGCATGCAGCATGTCCAAATAATCGTGGCCGGCATCGGCGAAGGCCTTGTCCGGCATATCGACGATACCGGCCGGGAAACCGCCTTTCATATCGAGGGGGAACCCCTTGCCCACCGCCGTCTTGAGAATGGTGAGCTCGCCGGCGCCGAATACCTGTGGATGACTTGCGATGATCTGCTCGACCAGCGTGGTACCGGATCGCGGCATGCCGACGACGAAGATGGGCGTATCGTCCTCGATCGCGCTGGGCCTGTGCTTCTCGAAAAACGCCTTGGTAAAGGTCGCTTTCATCGCTTCGAATTCGGCACGTGTCTTCGCCGCGTCGTAGGTTAGGCCTTTGCGGCGGACCGCGTTGCCCTCAGCGAAATAGTCGAAGGCCTTGTCATAGTTCTTGAGATCGTCATGCGCCTTGCCAAGGCCGAAGGAAAGCTGCATGCGCGCCAGGCTGTCGGCCGGCGCTTTGGCGTGCTGCGCCTCCATGGCCGCCAATTCCTCGTCGCGTTCTCGCTGCGGCTTGACCTGCGAGAGCATCAACCAGGACTTGGCCTGCCCAGGATTGGCGGCAAGCGCGATGCGGAAGTGCTCGGCAGCCTCCGCAAGGCGGCCTTTCTCCATCAGCCCAACGCCGTAGCCATGATTGAGCTCGGCGTCCTTCGGACGGATCGCCAACGCTTCCTGGAAAGTGACGAGCGCATCGTCCAACCGCCCCGCTTCCTGCTGCGTCTCGGCAAGGCTGGCCCTGGCGCGCATATGGAACGGATTGCGGCCGACCGTGGCACGAAAAACCTCTTCGGCGGCATCGAAATGGCCGATCTGGCGTAAGGTCGAACCGAGGTTTTCGCGCGCCGCAGCGTGGTCGGCCTTAGCCGCCACTGCCTTTCGGAACTGATCGGCCGCTGCAACTGCACGGCCTGCATCGCGCAACACCGTCCCATAATTGTTCAGGAAATCCGGATTCTTCGGCTCGGCTCTGAGCGATTGTTCGATGAGGGCAAGCCCTTCGGCGCTGCGGCCTGTCTGGTGCAGTAGAAGGCCCAGGAAATGCGCTGCGGCCGCATGACTGGCCCTAGCGGCCAGCACTTGCCGGTAAAGGTTTTCTGCTTCGGGCAAACGCCCGCTCTGATGCAACTGCAATGCCTGCGCGACCGCACGATCCAGGTCGCCGCCACGCGGCGGTTGCCCGGAGCCACCCTTGGCACCATCGCGCCTTCTCAATGCCCGATTGATGGGACACCTGCCATGTTCGTCTAAGCCTGTTGCGACTAGAGCGTTTCGCTTTTACGGGAACGCGGAAAACTCTAACTCTTTGTTTTTACGCAATTCCGGACGGAAACCGCCACGTACTTTTCCTGGAATTGCTCTAGGCCATCCGTCTGGCGGTTTCAAGCGCGGCATGTTCGAAGGAGCTGTCCAGGCGCCACAGATACGGCGCCTGGACATGGAACTCAGCATGGGCCGTCGTCGACGATACGCCATCCGGCAGCGCGAGCTTCGCAGCTGTTCGGGAAGGTTTGCAACTGTCCGTGGCGGCGAGCACAGACGGGCGCATATTCCCGCGTGCAGAATTGCGGTCGATCACCACCGTCGTCCCAACCACCGCCGCGACATGGGCCGTCGCCAATAACACGGTAACCGGAGCGCCGTGCCATGCAGGCGTTGGCGAAAGTCTGTCGGTCGCCGCCGCGCCGCGCGCAGACAGGTTCGTATTCGCGCGTGCAGAGTTGCGGTCCGGGTCCGGGATAAGGCGGCCGCGGTCGTGGCCCCGGCCCCTCGTCCACAACGACGGTACAAGCGGCAAGTACAACAGCCAAGATAGCCAATGCCAAATTTCGTGGCCGCAGGAAAAATCTCAAAAGTGTCATGGCCCTCTCTCCATCTCCCCTTCCGGCGCAAGGCGCCGGAGACATGGCGCTTATGATCCTAGCGACCACGTCGACCCGATTGAATAGACCCGTGGCGGACAAGGCAAGCGCGGGCTGCCGGCTTGGTGAACGGTCAGATGAACCGTACCAGCAGGTTCTGTGCCTATCGTTCCCGATCTGTGGCAGATGACCTTGCCTTTTCGAGGGACTAGAGCGAGTGCATGCTGGGCATCTGGTATCTGATCCCCAGCTTGCAACGATCACATTTCCGTGCGATAGATTCCGTGTTCGGGCATTTGCGACCCGGAGACTGGAACGTTTGAACGACCCTTTCCCCGATAGTGTGAATCTCTGACAGCCCCGTTTTCGGCGGGGGGTTTTGTCATGCGCGAATGCATGAGTGCCGAAAAGCCACCGGGAACTGCCCATCGGCTGAGGACCACGGGCGGAACCCATCGTTGAACGGGTGAGGGAGTTTTTCCAATGGCCCAGACCGGTACTGTAAAGTTCTTCAACACCACCAAAGGCTTCGGTTTCATCACGCCCGACGGCGGCGACAAGGACGTCTTCGTCCATATTTCCGCGGTCGAGGCCTCGGGGTTGCGCACCCTGGTCGATGGACAGAAGGTCAGTTTCGACGTCGAACCCGACCGCAAGGGTAAAGGCCCCAAGGCAGTCAATCTGCACGCGGCTTAAGGGCGTTGGAAATTTCGTTCTTGCAACAAATTCGAAAGGCGCGACGGTCCTCGTCGGGCCTTTTTTCATGCCGCCAAAACATCGGTGGCTTCTCGGCTAACCTACGGCAAAAGTTTTTCTTGCCGATACCGACAAAATAAACGACAAATTTCCAGTCTCGGACACTCTGTGCCCGGAGACTGGACTGATGGGGTTCACAAGGAGTTTCCCAATGCCGCAGACCGGCACTGTCAAATTCTTCAATCATGCCAAGGGCTTCGGCTTCATTACGCCGGACGATGGAGCGAAGGACGTTTTCGTTCATATTTCCGCCGTGCAAGCTTCGGGACTCCCTGGCCTTGAAGATGGACAGAAAGTGACTTTCGATACCGAGCCGGATAAGCGCGGCAAGGGTCCCAAGGCGGTCAATCTGACCATCGGCTGAGCCGATCGCCCGCGGGCGACGTCGACCGATAGAGCATCGCCCACCGCAGACGAAAGCGGTGGGACGTTTTTGACGGTTCGCAAAAAGGTGATCCCGTTCAGGACGATTCCGTTCAGCCTCCGTTCAGCCACGACCGCATATTAATGGCTGCAAGACCGGACGACGCCTCCAGAAGAAGCGGGCGATCCGGGATCAAGGAGACCGTCATGAACCGATTTTTCAAAGCTGCCATCCTGTCCGTCGCCGTCGGTGCGACGACGCTGGCGACCTTTTCCCCTGCAAGTGCAGACGACTGGCGTTGGCGCCGTCATCATCACCGTGGCGGCGATGCTCTTGCCGCCGGTGTGGTCGGTCTCGCCGCCGGCGCGCTGATCGCCGGTGCATTGTCGCAGCCGCGCTATCGTGAGCCGGCCTATTACGACGACTACGATTATTATGAGCCGCGGCCTCGCTATGTCGTGCGCCCACGGCCAGTGGTCAGGCAGTATTACCGCTATTCCGGCGGGATCGAGCCATGGACCCCGGAATGGTACAATTACTGCGGGAACCGCTATCGCTCGTTCAACGCACGTTCCGGCACATTCACGGGCTATGATGGCCAGCAGCACTTCTGTGTCGCCAACTAAACGTCGCGATCAAGCCGATCTCGACATTCCGTCCGTGTGATGGATTTCAAGTTCCCTGCCTCGCCCTAAAAGCGCCGCTTTCAAGCGGCGCTTTTTTCGTGATCGCATGAGCTCCACCGGAAGCGTCCGTTCAGGTCAGGAAAGGGTTGGAGCGGCGCTCGTCGCCAAAGCGACTGCCAGGGCCATGACCGCACAGGAAGCCGATATCGTCGCCCAGCGGCAGGAGCTTTTCCTTGATCATCCGGATCAGCGTCTCGTGGCTGCCGCCAGGCAGGTCCGTGCGGCCGACGGAACCATGGAACAGCACATCGCCGACATGGGCAAACCGGGCGGCTCGATTGAAGTAGACGACATGGCCGGGCGCATGCCCGGGGCAGTGCAGCACTTCGAAAATGTGCTCACCGAACGAAACGCTCTCGCCCTCCGTCAGGAAGCGATCGGGCACACAGTTGCGGATCGTGTCGGTGATCCCGAAGCGGCGCGCCTGGTTTTCCAGATTGTCGAGCAGTGGCTTGTCGTCTTCATGCGGGCCGATGATGTCGACACCGAGCGCGTCCTTGAGATCCATCGCACCGCCGGCATGGTCGATGTGGCCATGCGTAATCCAGATTGCCTCGACCGCTATGGCGTTGTCCCGCACTGCAGCCAGAATCCGCTCGACATCGCCCCCAGGATCAACGACCACTCCCACCTTGCTGTCGCCGTCGAAAAGGATGGTGCAGTTCTGCTGGAACGGCGTGACCGGCACGATGCCGGCATTGAGCTGACCCATGATGGCTCCTTGATGGCTTCCCCCTCCACCTAGAGGTTACGGGCCTCTGCGTCCAGTTCGCGGAAATCCAAAGCGCCAAATGAAATGGGCGGCCAAAGCCGCCCATTCTTAAAACTCGTGATGGTCGCGCTTATTTTTTCATCGCGTTCATGACCAGGCCGATGATGCCGGTCAGGATCGCGCCGCCACCGGCACCGCCGACGATGTTGTTGAGGTTGAGCGCGCCGCCCAGGCCGTTGGCGGCAGCTGTTGCCGCAGCCGGATCAACCGCTCCGCCGCCGAGAAGGCTGCCGAGGATGGCTGCGCCACCGACGCCACCGATAGCACCACCGAGGATCTTGGGAAGCTGGGACATTGCCGCCTGCTGCAGCGCTGCACCCACCGCCTGACCGCCGATGATACCGCTGATCACCTGGACGATGATCGGAAGAAGTGTTTCCATTCTGTAGTCCCTCCTTGGATGCCTGCCGCCGCAGGCAGGCACCAAAATGAGACCGCGAATCGGTTGAAAGTCAAATGTCAGTAAAATGCGCTTACAAAAAAGCAGCGCATAACTGCCCTTTGAACACAAACTGCCAATTTTATTAGGCAGCAGCGACCGTTTTTACGGGTTGGACCGCGTCCGCATAGTCCTGAACAAGCAGTCTGCTGATCGCGCCGACGGCGAATCGGTACTGCCCAACTTCGCTAACCGGCGTGACTTCCGCCGCCGAACCGGTCAGGAAACACTCCTCGAAGCCTGCCAGCTCTTCCGGCAGAATGGCGCGTTCGACGACCTCGATACCGCGCCTGCGCGCCAGATCCATCACGGTGCGCCGCGTGATGCCGTCGAGGAAACAGTCCGCTATCGGCGTGTGCAGCTTCCCATCCTTTACAAAGAAGACATTGGCGCCGGTCGCCTCAGCCACCTGCCCGCGCCAGTCGAGCATCAGCGCATCAGCATAACCTTTGGCCTCCGCGAGGTGCTTTGACATGGTGCAGATCATGTAGAGTCCCGAAGCCTTCGACTTCGACGGCGCCGTGGATGGATCCGGCCGGCGGTATTCGGCCCAGTCGAGCCGCAAACCTTTCATCTTCAGTTCCGGATCGAAGTAGCTCGGCCACTGCCAGATGGCGATCGCGCAATGAATGCGATTGTTCTGAGCGCCTACCGAAGTCTGTTCGCTGCCACGCCAAGCGATAGGCCGAACATAAGCATCCTGGAAACCCTGAAGTTTCAACAGCTTGCGGCAGGCATCGTCAATCTCCGCCACCGAGTAAGGAATGGTGTAACCGAGAATGCGGGCCGATTCATGGAGCCGCTGGCTGTGCTCCGTCAGCTTGAAGATCTCGCCGCCATAGGCGCGTTCGCCCTCGAAGACAGCGCCGCCATAATGCAGGCTGTGCGTCAGCACATGAACTTTCGCTTCGGCCCATTTGATGAACTGGCCGTTCATCCAGATGAAACCATCCAGTTGGTCGAAAGGAACAGTCGTCATAAAATCCTCCCGAGCGCAGGCGGGCTGCGCAGCGTGGTCACGTTGCGTTGCTGTCAATTCGGCTCGAGGGTGACCTGCGATGCTTCGGCAGGTCTGGTCGCTGCTGACGAAAAGTTCCCGGAAAGTGTTCCAGCCTTGCCTTTTCGTGCGCAATCGGCCCTAAAGCTTATCGAAAATTACCACCGTCTGAAAAATACGTCAATAATGCTGACATATTTTTCGATTAAACTCGGGACCATCATGGCAGACCGCAAGACCGTTCGGGGAGCACCGATCAAAACACCGATAGGTGAACAGGACGGCATCGACTTCAGCATCATCGAATTGTTCTTCTTCGCCTACCGAGATTTCACCTCCGATCCCGACGAGATCCTGGCGGACTATGGCTTCGGGCGCGCCCACCACCGTGTGCTGCACTTCGTCAACCGCAGGCCGGGATTGACGGTGGCAGAACTCCTGGACGTGCTCAAGATCACCAAACAATCACTGGCACGCGTGCTCAAACAACTGATCGACACCGACCATATCGTTCAGCTTCCAGGTCCGCGTGACCGCCGCCAACGCGAACTCTATCCGACGGAAAAGGGCCGCGCGCTGGCTTTGGCGCTGGCAAGGCCACAGTCGCGCCGCATCCGTACGGCATTGGGAGATTCCGGTTTGGGGAACCGCGCTTCGATTGAATTGTTCCTAAAGGCGATGGTCAATCCGGAACTAAGGGCGCAGATTGATATCTTGCCCGCGAACCCTACCCAGAAACTGTCAGGGAACGATCATGGAGAACATTGAGAGGGCCGACAGGCCGCCCGCACCGAACGACGATGCGCCGCATCTCCTGGTGGTCGACGACGACACCCGCATCCGCAACCTGCTCAAGCAATATCTGACTGAGAACGGTTTTCGTGTCACCGTGGCCGGCAACGCCGATGAAGCACGGCGCAAATTGATCGGCCTGGACTTCGACCTGCTGGTGCTCGACATCATGATGCCCGGCGAGAGTGGCGTCGACCTCACCCGCTCACTCAGGACCGACAAGGATGTTCCGATCCTGATGCTGACGGCCCTGTCGGAGACCGACAACCGCATCAACGGGCTGGAAGCCGGAGCCGACGATTATCTGCCCAAACCTTTCGACCCGCGTGAACTGATCCTGCGCATCAACAATATCCTGCGTCGCGGCGGCCCGGCCACCACGCCCAAGGTCGAGCAATTGGTGTTTGGCCCCTACACGTTCCAGATCGCCAAGCGCGAGCTGAAGAAAGGCGGCGAGGCGCTCAAGCTGACCGACCGCGAACAGGAGATCCTGGCGATCTTTGCCGCGCGCGCAGGCGAAACGATTCCGCGGCACGAACTGGTCGGCGACGATTCGGAGGTCGGCGAACGTACCATCGACGTGCAGATCAACCGCCTGCGTCGCAAGATCGAGCGCGATCCGGCAAACCCGGTCTGGCTGCAGACCGTGCGCGGTATTGGGTATCGGCTGAGCGTGGAATAGAATGTGAACCTGCCGCCCGGCAAACCGGCGGCAGCTTCATGCGATAGGTGAATGGCGACATCGGAATTGCAGGGACCGCAACCAGAAGGCGGACGCATCGTGCGCACGCTGGGCGCACTGCCGCGCGGCTGGCGCCGGTTCTGGCGGCGCGTTTCCTACTACATGCCGAAGCGGCTCTATGCCCGTTCGCTCATCATCGTCATCGCGCCGATGATCCTTCTGCAATCGGTCATTGCCTACATTTTCCTGGAACGGCACTGGCAGCAGATGACGCAGCGCCTGTCGCAGGCCGTGGTCCGTGACATTGCCGCGGTCGTCGACCTGATAGAGACCTATCCGCGCGAAACCGACTACGGCAACATCATCCGCATCGCGCAGGACCGCATGCAGTTGAAGGTCGACCTTCTGCCGCCCGACCCCTTGCCTCCGCCCGGGCCACGGCCTTTCTTCTCGATCCTGGACGATGTGTTGCCGGCCGAAATCACCCGCCAGATCAACCGCCCCTTCTGGATCGACACGGTCGGCAATTCCAATGTGATCGAGGTCCGTATCCAGCTCGAGGACAAGGTGCTGCGGGTCTTTGTCCGCCGCAGCCAGGCCTATGCTTCCAACACCATCGTCTTCCTGATCTGGATGGTCGGCGCCTCGCTGGTGCTGCTGATGATCGCCATTCCGTTCTTGCGCAACCAGATCCGGCCGATCCTGGCTCTCACCGAAGCTGCCGAGAGTTTCGGCAAGGGTCGGCCGATGCCACGCGATTTCCGGCCGCGAGGCGCCGAGGAGGTACGGCGCGCCGGCTTTGCCTTCATCCAGATGCGCGAGCGCATCGAACGCCAGATGGAACAGCGTACGGCGATGCTGACCGGCGTCAGCCATGACCTGCGCACGGTACTCACCCGCTTCAAGCTGCAACTGGCTCTGATTGGTGGAAAACGCACGGATACCGAAGCGCTCAATCAGGACATCCAGGACATGCAGTCGATGCTGGAGGGCTATCTGGCATTCGCGCGTGGCGAGGCTTCCGAAGACCAGGGCGACTTCGATCTGGAGATCTATTTCCAAAAGCTGCGCGACGAAGCAGGACTGCGAAAGCGCAAGCTCACCACCACCGTCAGCGGGCCAAAACTGGTGCATGTACGCCCCAACGCCTTCGAACGGCTGCTGTCGAATGTCGCCGGCAATGCATTCCGTTATGGCAAGACCGTCGACATCAAGGCCGTCAACAGCCGCGGCTCCCTCACCGTGACGATCGACGACGATGGGCCGGGCATTCCACCCGACAAGCGTGAGGAGGTGTTCAAGCCCTTCGTACGGCTCGACGAAGCGCGCAACCTGGACGCCAGCGGTACCGGCCTTGGCCTCTCCATTGCGCGCGACATAGCCCGCACCCATGGCGGCGACATCACCTTGGAGGAGAGCCCGCTCGGCGGCTTGCGCGCAATCATCAGGGTGCCGTCCTAAGCATCGGCCGTAAAGCCCTGGAGGGGCAGAGTCCTCTTTACGCATCGCAACGGATACGCGGCGCCAACCGTCAGGCTCTCCTCAAGCTGTCTGCGCGCGAATTCATCGCGGCGTCATGAAAACATGGTCAACAGCGCCCATGAAGCGCGCGATTGTCCATGATTCGATCTGGCGCCTGGATCCCGGCATCCTGCCAGCCAGGCCGGACTGGCGCGAGGAACGGGTCTTGAACGGTCTTTCGATCCGGCCGCAGGCGAACAGATTCCGGAGACATCGCAGCGAGGTCTCATGCGCATCCTGATGGTTACCGACGCTTGGCGCCCGCAGGTCAACGGCGTCGTCCACACGCTGGAGCGGCTCTCTGAGACACTGAAGACGCAAGGCGTCGAGACCCATTTCCTGACTCCGAACATCTTCCGCACCCTGCCCCTGCCGACTTATCCCGACATCAGGCTGGCCTTGACCACACCGCGCCACGTCGCCGGGCTGATCGCGGATTCGAATGCAGACCATATCCACATCGTCACGGAAGGCCCGCTCGGCATCATGGCGCGGCGCTACTGCCGTGCCAACGGCCGGCCTTTCACGACCAGCTACCACACCCGCTTCCCGGAATATCTGAGCGCCCGCCTCCCCGTTCCGGAGAGATGGGCATACAACTGGCTTCGCGACTTTCACAATTCCGGCCAGGGCACGCTGGTCGCCACGCAATCGCTGGCCGACGACCTCGCCGCGCGCGGATTCAACAAGCTGAAGCCGTGGACGCGTGGGGTCGACACCGAACATTTCCGCCCCGACAAGCGCGGCGACCTGCCTTATCCACGTCCGATCTTCCTGTCGGTCGGCCGCGTCGCCATCGAAAAGAACTTGCCCGCGTTCCTCGATCTCGACTTGCCCGGCAGCAAAGTCGTGGTAGGCGACGGGCCCGAGCGCGCCAAACTGATGGCGCGCTATCCCGACACGCATTTTCTAGGCCATCGCCCCAGTGGGGAGCTAGCCGAACTCTACGCATCTGCCGACGTCTTTGTCTTTCCGAGCCGCACCGATACCTTTGGCAATGTCATCATCGAGTCCTTGTCCAGCGGCACGCCAGTGGCCGCCTATCCGGTGACGGGGCCGATCGACATCGTCGGCGACGGCATTGGCGGCAAGGTTTCCGAAGATCTTCGCCAGGCTTGCCTCGACGCCTTGACCGTCAGCAGGACCGAAGCCCGCGAACGCGCCATGCGTTACAGCTGGAAAACTTGCGCCGACATGTTCATGGACACGGTGAACGAGGCGCTGGGACGACGCGAGAAACTCGCCGCCTAGCGCGTTGCGCCGGAAATCGGACCGATTACGCTTTCGGACGGGCCTCAACGATCAGAACAGACGACCGCCGTCCGGAACCTTGCGTTCGATCGCGCCCAGAACGACGTCGCCGTCGCCATCGGGGAAGCCAAGCGTCAAAACTTCCGACATGAACTTGCCGATCTGGCGCGGTGGGAAATTCACCACAGCGAAGACCTGGCGACCGATCACGCTTTCCGGCGTATAATATTTGGTGATCTGGGCGGAGGACTTCTTGACGCCAATCCCCGGACCGAAGTCGATCTTCAGCTTGATCGCCGGCTTACGGGCTTCGGGAAATGGTTCGGCCTCGATAATCGTCCCGGCGCGGATATCGACACGATCGAAATCCGCGAAGGTGATCTCGGGCTTACGCTCGGTACTTGCAGTCATTTCTCAGCAATATCGGTCAGGCGGTGCCATAGGTTTCGAACAGCACGCTCGACAGCGCGTCCTTGGCCGAAGTGCCGGACCAGACGACGAACTGGAACGCCTGGAAGTAGCATTCGCATGCTTCCAGCGCCGAGGAGAGCAGCACTTCGACCTGCTGGCTGGACGGTTCGACGCCGCCGGCAAGCAGCAGGGACTGGCGGAACATGATCGCGCCTTCCTGCTCCCACAAGTCGAAGTGGCCGAACAGCATCTGCTCGTTGATCAGCGACAGCAGCCGCATCACTTCTAGCGCGCGGTTTTCAGGAACCTTGATGTCGAAAGCGCAGGCCAGATGCAGCGCCTCGAAATCCTCCATCCACGAGAAGGAGACGTGATACTCGGTCCAGGTGCCGGTCACCGATATCGAAATTTCGTCGTCACCGGCCCGCTCGAAAGACCAGTCATTGTTGTGCGCAACCTGCTCGATGACATCGACAGGATGTATCTCGCGGGAGAATTCGAGTTCGAGGAGTTCCATGGAATGCTTCCTGTCGTTCTGGGAGCGCCACCGCACGCTCCGCGGGGGAGGCACGCACAACGAACAAATGTCTAGAACTCGGACGGCCTGGACTGCTCGACGCAACAACCCATGACCGGACCCCACCGCCCGGCGCATGACCCCGTTCCGAATCATGCAGCAAATTCAGTCTATTGATCGGGAGTCGCGTGACCAGCCCAATTTTTTGGGACGGGCCATTCGCATGTGGAAAGCGGAGTCACAAAGAGTCACACGTCGGCGTTAAGCGATTCACCACAAAGCGCTTTTTCGGACGGCGGGTTGTGGAAAGATTTAACGAATTATTTTTTTGCGCGTGGCTTCGCCGGGGTAGCCGAGGCCGGCTTTTCGGTCTTGCTGCTTGGCGAACCGGCAAGCTGGGCTTCCAGCGCCTCGATGCGCGCGGCCAGTTTGGCATTTTCTTCGCGCGCTTTGGCCGCCATTTCGCGAACAGCCTCGAACTCCTCGCGCTGCACGAACTCCATCGAATTCAGCAGTCGTTCCGCCTGTGCGCGGAACGCGGTCTCAACTTCGCGGCGCACGCCTTGGGCGGCTCCCGCCGCATCGGTCACCAGCTTGGCGAATTCATCGAGAATGCGGTTCGATCCGGTCGACATGGCAAAACCTCTGTTGCTCGATTTGACCTAATGAGCCGTATGCCAGAATGCAAGGTTGCTCTGCCTTGACCCTGCCAAAAGCCTGCCCCATGGTCCGCGCCTCAAAGCATGATCCCGAATAGGTGCTGACTTTTCGGATAAGATCATGCGGTAAAACAAAGAGATAGATCGGAATGGCGATACAACGTCGCATTTCGCTCTAGCATGACCCGCATGGGAGATTGTCTTGGCCGACTTGCTGCCGCTTGCTGCCCTTTCGTTTCCGAATATCGATCCGGTCATCTTCCAGATCGGCCCGTTCTTCGGTTATGGGCCGCTGAAGGTACACTGGTATGGCGTCGCTTACGTCGTCGGCATCCTGTTCGCCTGGTGGTACGCCAAGCGCCTCATCACCAATTCGCGCTTGTGGCGGGATGGCAAGCTGCCGATGAAGCCCATCGACATCGACGATTTCGTCATCTGGGCCGCCGTCGGTATCGTCGCCGGTGGTCGGCTGGGCTACGTGCTTTTCTACAATTTCCCGCGTTACTTCAACAATCCGATCGAGATCTTCTACCTGCAGGATGGCGGCATGTCGTTCCATGGCGGCATCACCGGAACGATCCTCGCCATGTTCTTCTTCGCCCGCTCGCGCGGCATCAATGTCTGGTCCTTGTTCGACGTCGTCGCCGCCGGTGTCCCGGTCGGCCTGGGACTCGGGCGCCTGGCCAACTTCATCAATTCAGAGCTTTGGGGTCGGCTCACCACCGTGCCGTGGGCGGTTGAATTTCCGAACGGCGGCCCCTTCCCACGCCACCCGAGCCAGATCTACGAAGCATTGCTGGAAGGCCTTGTGCTCTTCCTGGTGCTTCGCTTCCTCACGCATACGCGCCTGAAATTGATGACGCCCGGCTTCGTCTCGGGAGCCTTCGTCGCCGGTTACGGCCTGTCGCGCATCTTTGTGGAATTCTTCCGAGAACCGGATGCGCAGCTTGGTTATCTGTTTGGTGGCTGGCTCACCATGGGCATGATCCTGTCGGTGCCGATGGTGCTGATCGGCATCTGGTGCATGGCCACGGCTAAACCTGCAACCCATGCACAGCCGGCATGACCCCGCTTAAGCGCCGTATCGCCGAATTGATCATAGCCGTTGGCCCCATCCCGGTCAGCGAATACATGGCGCTTTGCCTGTTCGATCCGGACGCAGGTTATTACACGACGCGGGAGCCGTTCGGTGCAGCCGGCGATTTCATCACCGCGCCGGAAGTTAGCCAGATGTTCGGTGAACTGGTAGCGGTTTGGCTCTACGAAGCCTGGCGTGCGATCGGTTCGCCGATGCCGGTCACCTTGGCCGAGATTGGGCCGGGCCGCGGCACGCTGATGAAGGACATGCTGCGCACGCTCCGGCGGCTCGATCCGGCTTTTGCCGGTGCAGCGACTATAGCGTTGATCGAGGCGAGCCCACGACTGCGCGAAGTTCAAAAAGAAACCCTGGCTGATACTTCCAAGGCTATCGATTGGCACGAAACGGTCGCATCCCTGCCCGAAGCGCCGTTGCTGATCGTCGGTAACGAATTGTTCGACGCGATTCCAATCCGTCAGTTCGCACGGACCGCCGACGGTTGGCGCGAACGTATGGTCGGCCTTGATGCGAAGGGTGAGCTCGGCTTCTACGCCGGTGCCGCCTCGCTCGACCCTTCTCTCTTGCCGTCCGATGCGAAAACCGCGCCAGACGGCACCGTCGTCGAAGCCGCGCCGGCCCGATCGGCATTGATGCAGACGATCGCCGACCATATCGTGGTTCGTGGCGGGGCTGGCCTTTTTTTCGACTATGGACACCTCCAACCCGGAGTGGGTGACACGTTGCAAGCAATGCGCAGCCACCAATATGAGGACGTGCTGGCAAATCCTGGTGAAGCCGACCTTACCTCGCATGTCGATTTCGCTGCCCTCGCAGCCACCACACGGGCATCGGGCTTGCGCGCCGATTTCACGACCCAAGGCTCGTTCCTGCTCGGCATGGGTCTTCTGGAACGCGCCGGTCAGCTCGGCGCCGGTGCCGACGAGGCCATGCGCGAGCGCATCTCCAGTGAGGCCGAGCGCCTTGCTGGCCCACAGGCGATGGGAGAACTGTTCAAGGTACTCGCCATCGCGCATGAAGATGTCGCCCTGCCGGTGTTCCGCAGCCGCATCGATCAGCCGGAGTAAGACACCAATCGATGCAGCAAGCCGAGCTCGACACGCTGAAAGCAGCGATCCTTTCCCATTTTCCGGATCTAGCAGGGTCCAGCTTCAGCCTGCTCACGCAGGGTTGGGATTCGATCGCCGTGGACGTCGATGATCGGCTGATCTTCAAATTCCCGCGCAATGAGAACGCCGAGAAGTCGCTGATCCGCGAAGTCAGCCTCCTCAACGTTATCCGCCCGGCTACCGACATGCCTGTTCCCGATATCCAGCTGATTGCTGATGCGCGGATCTTTTCACGCCACCGAAAGCTCAAGGGCAGTTATCTCGAGACGTCTCACTATGCCCGTTTGCCGGTGGAGGCGCGCGAAGACCTTGCTCTGCGCCTGGCCCGTTTCTACGTCGACCTGCACGGGCTAGACCTGGAGAGGATGCGCGCTGCCGGTGCGGGACCGGTGGAGGCCTGGGCGAAACCCGACGAAGTCCGCGACAAGGTGTTGCCGCTCCTGTCTGGCGAGTTGCAGAGGCAAGCCAGCCAGATCATCGCATCGTGGACAGAGTTGCCGCCGGACCCGTATGGCGAGACCTATGGTTTCTTCGATGGCCACGGCTGGAACATGGCCTTCGACCACGAAGCCAACCGTCTCAGCGGCATTTATGACTTTGCCGATTCCGGCTTCGGTCCGTTGCACCGGGATTTCATCTATTCGAACTTCATTTCTCCCGATCTGACCGAACGTATCGTCTCCCATTATGAGGCCTTGTCCGGCTGTGCGCTTGAACGCAAGCGCATCGAGGTGCTTACCGGCGCGCATCGGTTGTGGGAGATGGCTGAGGCCGTCAACGATCCATCGCAAATGCCTTTGATGATCGACCATTTCGCTTGTTGGGCAGCCATGTGCATTGACCCAGCCGACCACCACGCCCCCAATCGTGATTGACTTCGCACCCTGCCCTGTCCCACTGTCCGCGCTTCGAGCTGTCGGCGTATCGCCTTGACAGCTCCAGCCAGACAAAAGACAGATCTCGCAATAGGCTCTAGAATGCTGAACGAAACGAAGCCGGATCCGATCCGGTCTCCGATGCTTGAAAAGGCGGCGGCCCAAGGGATTCGCCACGGCTACTTCACGCGCATCGGCGGCGTCTCAAACGGCATCTATCGTGGACTGAACATCGGGGTGGGTTCCCAGGACGACCCGGAGATGGTGCACGAGAATCGCCGCCGCGTCGCGGAATGGATGGGCGTGCCGGTCACGCATCTGCTCAGCGCCCACCAAATCCATTCGCCCGATGTCATCGTCGTCCGCGAACCCTTCAATGGTGAACGGCCCAAGGCCGACGCCATCGTCACCGACAGACCGGGTATTGCTATCGCCGCAACGACTGCCGATTGCGGGCCGGTGTTGTTTGCCGATGCCCATGCTCGCGTTGTCGGCGCCACCCATGCCGGCTGGAAAGGCGCTTTCACGGGCGTGCTCGAAAACACCATTTCTGCCATGGAAGGCTTGGGAGCGAAGCGCGAGAACATCGTCGCGGTGCTGGGCCCGTCGATCAGCCCGCGCAACTACGAGGTCGGATCGGAATTCGTCGCTCGCTTTGTCGAGGCAGAAGCCGGCAACGAGCGCTATTTCACGCCGTCGAATAAAGCGGGCCATGCGATGTTCGATCTCAACCGCTATACGATCGACCGGCTGCAAAACGCCGGCGTGACTGCCGAGGGGCTCGACCGCTGCACCTATGCGGAAGAGGACCTCTTCTTTTCTTATCGCCGCACAGTCCACCGCAATGAGCCGGACTATGGACGTCAGTTGTCGGCAATCGTTTTGGAGGACAACGGCTGATGGCGCTGCATTTCGAACGCTCCGAATTCGACGCCCGTCGCGACCGGCTGATGATCGAAATGGCCGAGAAGAAACTCGACGCCATTCTGCTGTTCGCACAGGAAAGCATGTACTGGCTGACCGGCTATGACACGTTCGGTTTCTGCTTCTTCCAGTGCCTGATCGTCAAAGCCGACGGTTCGATGGTGCTGCTTACCCGCTCGGCTGATCTGCGCCAGGCGCGGCACACCTCGACGATCGATAACATCGTCGTTTGGATGGATCGCGCCGACGCCAATCCGGCGATCGATCTGCGCAACCTTTTGAACGACCTGGACCTGCTCGGCGCGCGCATCGGTGTCGAATACGACACGCATGGCCTCACCGCCTATAACGGCCGCCGTGTGGATGAACAGTTGCAGACCTTCGGCCAGATCGCGGACGCTTCCGGCATCGTTGGCCGGTTGCGACTGTTCAAGAGCCCGGCAGAAATCGCAAAGGCCGAAAAGGCTGCGGCATTGAGCGACGATGCCCTGGACGCCGCCCTCCCGTTGATCAAGCAAGGTGGTGACGAGGCGCAAATCCTTGCGGCCATGCAGGGCGCCGTCTTTTCCGGCGGGGGCGACTACCCCGCCAATGAATTCATCATCGGTTCCGGCCCAGACGCGCTTCTGTGCCGCTACAAGGCCGGACGCCGCAAGCTCAACAAGAACGATCAGCTGACGCTGGAATGGGCCGGCGTCTTTCATCATTACCACGCCCCGATGATGCGCACGGTGCTCACCGGCAAGGTTTCCAAGCGCCACCAGGAACTGTTCGACGCCTCGCGCGCAGCATTGATCGCGGTCGAGAAGACTATGACGCCTGGTAATACGTTTGGCGATGTCTTCGACGCCCATGCGCGGACTATGGAAGCCTATGGGCTCACCCGGCACCGGCTAAACGCCTGCGGTTATTCCGTCGGCGCCCGCTTCACCCCATCCTGGATGGACATGCCGATGTTCTATCAAGGCAATCCCGAGCCGATCGCGCCGAACATGACGCTGTTCGCACACATGATCATCATGGATTCCGAGACGGAAACCGCCATGACGCTCGGCCGAACCTATCTGACGACGGAATCGCAGCCGAAGCCGCTTTCGCGCCATGATCTCGACTTGATCGTGCGCTGAATCCCAAGCCGGGTTGGGCATGAGTTCGTCGCCGAGGAGTTCGTGAGTCGATGAGGCGAGTGTGCCTGACCATCGTGCCATTGCTTGCTGCCTTGGCGCTATCGGCCTGCAACAAGGCCAACGACGTCTTGCAGCCAGCACCGGCCACGACGGCTCCGGCCGGCGCCGCCGCACCGATGGCGGCATCGCAATCCGTTACGCCAGCGAACCCGATAGCCGGCGCACCCGCTGCGACCGGGACCACGCCCGCCCCGACGCCTGCCCAGTCTGCAGCGGTGCTCAGCAAGACCCGCCTGCAGATCGCTCCGATCGTCGGCGCCTCTGTGGAAGCTGCCACTCCGCTCACTCAACGGCTCGCGGCACGTGCCAAGGAAAGCGGCATCGCGATCGCCGGCAGCGCAGACCAGACTGCGACTCATGTGTTGAAGGGCTATTTCTCGACCATCTCCGAGGGCAAGGACACCACCGTCATCTATGTGTGGGACGTCTATGATCCCGCAGGCAACCGTCTGCACCGCATCAACGGCCAGCAGAAGGCTCCGACAGTCAACGGCGCTGAAGGCTGGGCGGCTGTGCCGCCCGCAACCATGCAGGCGATCGCCGACCAGACCGTCGGACAATTGACCAGCTGGCTCGCAGGCCGTGTTGCCGGCTGAGGACGGAATCTAGCCGGCTAGCACCCCGCCGGCCTGCCCTTGGGTCAAATCTTTGTTGGGATTCTGACGCTGAATCGCCAATAGGGCGCTTGCAATACCGGCACGGCTGGTTAAAAGCCCCATAAACTCCACCACCAGGTACGGTGCATGAAACTCTTCGCGGGCAATTCCAACAGGGTGCTGGCCGAAGCGGTCGCCCGCTATCTCAACATACCGTTGGGCAAGGCCAGCGTCAGACGCTTCGCTGATCAGGAGATCTTTGTCGAGATCCAGGAAAACGTGCGCGGCGAGGATGTCTTCATCCTGCAGTCGACTTCCTATCCGACCAACGATCACCTGATGGAACTGCTCATCATGATCGATGCCTTTATGCGCTCGTCGGCACGGCGCATCACGGCGGTCCTCCCCTATTTCGGCTATGCCCGCCAGGACCGGCGAGCCTCGGGCCGCACGCCGATCTCGGCCAAGCTCGTCGCAAACATGATCACCCGTGCCGGCGCCGACCGCGTTCTGACGCTCGACCTGCATGCGGGCCAGATCCAGGGTTTCTTCGACATCCCGACCGACAACCTGTTTGCCGTGCCGGTGATGGCGCGCGACGTGAAGGCCAAATACAAGCAGCTCGGCAACGTCATGGTGGTCTCGCCCGACGTCGGCGGCGTGGTGCGCGCACGCGCGCTCGCCAAGCGTATCGATGCCCAGCTCGCCATCGTCGACAAGCGCCGCGAACGGCCGGGTGAATCGGAAGTCATGAACGTCATCGGCGACGTGCGCGGCAAGGACTGTCTGCTGATCGACGATATCGTCGATTCCGGTGGTACGCTTTGCAATGCAGCCGATGCGTTGCTTGCCAACGGCGCCACCAGCGTCACTGCCTACATCACGCACGGTGTGCTTTCCGGCGGTGCAGTGGCCCGCATCACGGGTTCCAAGCTGCAGGAACTAGTGATCACCGACTCGATCCAGCCGACCCAGGCAGTCATCGATGCGCACAATGTCCGCGTCATCTCGATCGGTGACCTGATGGGCGAGGCGATCTCGCGAACGGCAACTGAGGAATCCGTCTCCAGCCTGTTCGACTAAACGCCGCGTGTCCATTTGGACTTATAGCGGCTATCGCAGAATTCCGTCCAACACCGGCAGACTGATCAGCGCCGAAAGGGCGATAAGACCGAAACAAAGTCTGCGGAAAGTCGTCTCGCTGGCGATACCGAACATGTGCGCACCCAGCCACAATCCGACCCCATAGGATGGTGCGACGACGATGGCCAGAGTGATGATCGGCACCGTGATGAGACCACCCCAGAGATAGCTGACCGCGGTGATCGCCGAAGAGACAGCGAAATAAAGAATGATATTGGCCCGCACCGTATTGCCGGGAATGCCGCCGCCCAACCAGTAGGCCACCACAGGCGGGCCGCCAACTTGCGCTGCGCCCGAGAAAAGGCCGGAAATCGCGCCGACTGCGACCGTAAGATGGGCTCTTGGGCGACCGTCATAACGCCAGCCCGAGATCAAGAGCAGAAGCAGCATAACGACAATGGCGATGATCGACCAACGGATGATCAACGGATCGAGCTGCGCCAACGCGTAGGTGCCCAATGGCACCCCGACAAGTGCTCCGATCGCCATGACGAAAACATTCGTTTTGTCTGCCAGTCTCCAGGCGCCCCGCAAGAAGCCGACCGACATCACCCCGTCGACCACAAGCAGCAGCGGTGCCGCCAGCTTGGGGCCGATCACCGAGCTTGCCAGCGGGACAAAGATGAGGGCCGCACCGAAGCCTGAAAAGCCGCGCGCGAGCCCTGCGATAAGCCCGATGGCGAAAATGGCAAGTACGGCCTGGTTTGAAGTGCCGGCCAGGAGGGACTGAAGCATGGTTTTGTCGGAAGGCTAAGGATCATTACCGTTTAGCTGTTTTTGGCGCGTATGACAGGGCGCAAGTCGAGGCAAGCCATGGTGCAGCGAAGCTCGACCGTGACGAACAGGCCGAGAGCACGTTTTTTCCGCTGGCCCTACCCCACCTCCCGCGCGCCTCTCAGATAGGCGCGGGGTGAGGTGCCGAGCATGCGCTTGAACATGGTGGTGAAGGCCGGAACGCTGTCATAGCCGAGGTCGAGGGCCACACGCGTCACCGGCTCGCCGTCCGTGAGCCTCGGCAAGGCGGCGAGCAGCAGTGCCTGCTGGCGCCACGTCGAGAGCGAGAGCCCGGTTTCGCGGTGGAAGACACGGGTGAAGGTGCGCCGGCTCATGCCGACGGTTTCTGCCCAATCATCGATGGTCGCATGCGGCGATGGTTCGGCGACGAAGCGCCGGCAGAGCGCGGCGATGCGGGGATCGTGCGGGAACGGCAGGCCGAGCGGCCGTTCCTCCATGGCTGGGATCTCGTGCAGAAGCAGAGCCATCAGAAGCCCGGCACGCTCGCTCTGCGGCTCGTCGGTCGGCAAGGTCACCGCCTCGATGATCAGGCTGCGCATCAGGTCGCTGACGCCGACGACACGCAGGTTGGTCGGCAGGCCGGCAACAGCATCGGGGGCGACATAGACCGAACGCATCGAGACGTTGCCCTGCATGTCCACCGCATGCTTGATGCCGGCCGGAATCCACATGGCGTGGTCGGGTGGAACCATCCAGCGGCCGAAATGCGTTTTCACCAGCACCACACCGGTCAAGGCGTGCAGCAGCTGGCTGCGGTTATGGCGATGGTCAGGCACGGTGTAGCCGTCCGGATATTCCGATGGCAGAGCAACGACGAGATCCTTGGCACGGTCGAGCCACTCCAGTCGCTCGCGATGACGGCGATGCAGATCTGTGATCGGCGCATCCAGATAGGAGACACTTACCGGCATGGTTTGGCCCACTCGCGTAAGAAATGGACCAAACCACGAAAGAAGCAGCATCGCAACGGGATTATAAGCGCCACCGCAGCGACGCATTGCCGTCTGCATCACTTTAGGAGCATAGCCTTGACCGACACCGCAGCGACAACCGGTCGCGCGACAAGCGCGGCGACCACCACAGCCTTCACCGTCATCCTCGCGGTGAGCTTCGGCCACTTCATCAACGACATCATGCAGTCGCTGCTTTCGGCCATCTATCCGCTCCTCAAGGACAATTACAGCTTGGACTTCTGGCAGATCGGCCTGTTGACCTTTACCTTCCAGGTGACGGCCTCACTGCTGCAGCCGGTGGTGGGCATGGTCACCGACAAGCGGCCGATGCCGTTCTCCTTGCCGTGGGGCATGGCTTCCTCGCTGCTCGGCCTGATCATCCTGGCTTATGCCGGCCATTATTGGCTGCTGCTGCTCGGCGCCTCGCTGATCGGCATCGGCTCGTCGATCTTCCATCCGGAATCCTCGCGTATCGCCAGATTGGCGTCCGGCGGCAAGCACGGCCTCGCCCAGTCCCTGTTCCAGGTCGGCGGCAATTTCGGCCAGGCCATGGGCCCGCTGGCCGCAGCCTTCATCGTCGTGCCTTTCGGCCAGACCAGCATCTCCTGGTTTGCCATCGGCTCGCTCATCGGCATCGTCGTCCTGTGGCAGGTCGGCAATTGGTATATCCGCTATCGCAAGGCAGTGGGCAATCGCCCCGCCGCGGTTCACGTGTCGCCCTTCTCACGCAGTCGGGTTGCATGGTCGCTGGTCATCCTGACGATGCTGGTGCTTTCCAAGAATGCCTACATCGCCAGCCTGTCGAGCTATTACACCTTCTACACCATCGAGAGGTTCGGCGTTTCCGTGCAGATGTCACAGGTGCTGCTGTTCGCCTTCCTGGGCGCCTCGGCGCTCGGCATCCTGCTCGGCGGACCGTTCGGCGATCGCTACGGCCAGAAGGCGATGATCTGGTTTTCGATCGTCGGCGTGCTGCCTTTCACACTGATCCTGCCCTATGCCAATCTGGAGTGGACGGTGATCCTCACCATCCTGATCGGCCTCATCCTGTCGTCGGCCTTCTCCAACATCGTGGTGTTCGCGCAGGAATTAGTGCCGGGCCGTGTCGGCATGATCGCCGGCATATTCTTCGGCTTCGCCTTCGGCATGGGTGGCATCGCGGCCGCCATCCTCGGCGTTGTAGCGGATGCCAAGGGCATCGACTTCGTCTACCAGATCTGTTCGTACCTGCCCTTGCTCGGCCTGCTCACCATCTTCCTGCCCAACATGAAGGAAGCGAAGAAGGCCGCCAAGGCAGCGTAAGACGAGAAAGCGGCCATGCTTGCGCGTTTGGCCGCCTTCCGCTATAGAGCCGCCACCCGCGTAGACACCCTTGGAGGCAACGCGGACGAGGGCCGCGGATTTCGCGGCTTTCGACATTTTCGGAACCCGGCTTGCCGGACACCGGGAATGCTCCAGCAACGCGAAAGGAAATACCATGAGCCACGATACTTACGAGCTCAAGGCCGAATCGCGCGAACAGGTCGGTAAGGGGTCCGCCCGTGCAGTTCGCCGCGAAGGCAAAGTGCCTGCAGTCATTTACGGCGACAAGCAGCCCCCACTGGCTATCGCCCTGTCCTACAAGGACGTTTTCTACAAGATCCATGGCGGTGGCTTCCTGACCACGGTCGCCACGATCGATGTCGACGGCAAGAAGATCCAGGTCCTGCCGAAGGACTACCAGCTTGACCCGGTCAAGGACTTCCCGCTGCATGTCGACTTCCTGCGCATCGGCAAGAACACCGAAGTCAACGTCAACGTTCCGGTCCACTTCCTCAACGAAGAGAAGTCGCCCGGCATCAAGCGCGGTGGCGTACTCAACATCGTCCGTCACGAGGTAGAGTTCCACTGCCCGGCCAACGCGATCCCGGAATTCATCGAGATCGATCTTACCGGCGCTGAGATCGGCGATTCCATCCACATTTCGGCGGTCAAGCTGCCGGCTGGCGTGAAGCCGGTCATTTCTGACCGCGACTTCACCATCGCTACCATCGCTGGTTCGGCCGCGATGAAGCCGGAGACCGAGGAAGCGGAAGCTGCCCCGGCCGCCGAGGAAGCTGAAGAAGAGAAGTAATTTTCGCTGCCCGGGAGGGCCGCAGCCATGCTTTTGTTTGCTGGTCTCGGCAATCCGGGTACGAAATACGCCAACAACCGGCACAATGTCGGTTTCATGGCGGCGGACGTTATCGCCCGCCGCCATTCCTTTTCGCCCTGGTCGAGGAAATTCCAGGCCGAGATCGCCGAAGGCAGGATCGGTGGCGAAAAAGTTCTGCTCATGAAGCCGCAGACCTTTATGAACCTCTCTGGCCAGGCCGTCGGTGAAGCGTTGCGCTTCTACAAGCTCGACGCCGCGTCAGTGACCGTCTTCTACGATGAGATCGAACTGCCCGCCGGCAAGGTACGGGTCAAGATCGGTGGCGGCTCCGCCGGCCACAATGGCATCCGCTCGCTCGACCAGCACATCGGCAACAACTACCGCCGCGTGCGCATCGGTGTCGGCCATCCAGGCGCCAAGGAAATGGTGCATGGTCATGTGCTGGGTGACTTCTCCAAAACCGATCAGGAATGGCTGGACGTGCTGCTCGACAGCATCGCTGACAGCGCGGATCTGATTGCCAAGGGCGACGACAATTCCTTTATGAACCGGGTGACGCTGGCCCTGCGCGACAAGCTGCAGCCGACCGGTCCGGACGACACCCCGCCGGCCAAGGCCCCGAAACAGTCAGCACCACCGAAGGCGCAGAGCCATATCCGCCAGGCAAGGCCGCAGCAGCCGGCCGTCAAGGTTCCTGAAAACGGGCCGATGGCCGCCATGCTGAAGAAGCTGCTCGGCAACAAGGATTGAGCGTTTGAGAGGCTGACTGCCTCGGCGGCCCACGAAGCTGCAATCGCCCTTGCAGTACCGAAAGACTTGACGATCCAAGGCCCTTTCCCCCATAGCCCTGAACAAATTTCGAACTCCCGATAGGACCACATCATCATGGGTTTCAAATGCGGCATCGTTGGGCTGCCCAACGTCGGCAAGTCTACGCTGTTCAACGCACTGACGCGCACCGCGGCAGCCCAGGCGGCCAACTATCCTTTCTGCACGATCGAGCCGAACACCGGTGAGGTGGCGGTGCCGGATCCGCGCCTGAAGAAAATCGCCGAAGTTGCCAAGTCGAAAGAGATCATCCCGACCCGTATCTCCTTCGTCGACATCGCCGGCCTGGTGCGCGGCGCTTCGAAGGGCGAAGGTCTCGGCAATCAATTCCTCGCCAACATCCGCGAGGTCGACGCCATCGTGCATGTGCTGCGCTGCTTCGAGGATGACGACATCACCCATGTCGAAGGCCGCATCAATCCGGTGGCTGATGCCGACACGGTCGAGACCGAGCTAATGCTGTCGGACCTCGAAAGCCTGGAACGCCGAATCGTCAACGTGCGTAAGCGCGCGCAGGCCAAGGACAAGGAATCGATGACCGTCCTGCCGGTGATGGAGCAGGCCCTTGCTTTGCTGCAGGACGGCAGACCCTGCCGTGTCATGCTCAAGGGAATCGCTGCGGAAGACTTGAAGATCCTGCAAGATCTCAATCTGCTCACCGCCCATCCGGTTCTCTATGTCTGCAACGTCGCTGAAGCGGAAGCGGCGACTGGCAACGAGCACACCAAGGCGGTCGAGGCAATGGCGGCCTCCCAGGGCGCTTCAACCGTCATCATCTCGGCAGCCATCGAGGCAGAGGTCGCCCAACTGCCCGACGGTGAGCAGAAGGAGTTCCTGGAGGCGATGGGCCTCCACGAGCCGGGCCTCGATCGGCTGATCCGCGCCGGCTACGAGCTTTTGCACCTGATTACATACTTCACCGCAGGCCCCAAGGAGACACGCGCCTGGACGATCGAGCGCGGCACCAAGGCACCGGGTGCCGCTGGCGTCATTCACACCGATTTCGAGCGCGGCTTCATCCGCGCCCAGACGATCGCCTATGACGACTTCGTTACACTCGGCGGCGAAGTGGCGGCCAAGGAAGCCGGCAAGGCGCGCGACGAAGGCAAGGAATATGTCGTGCAGGACGGCGATGTGATGCTGTTCAAATTCAACACCTGACGTCACGCTTGTGAACGCACGCACCCTGCTCGACACCGACCTGCCACCGACCATCCGCGGCATGGTCGATGGTTATGCATGGGATCGCGACACGCTCGGCCAATCACACGCGGGCGTGTTCAAGCTGGAAGCAGGGGACCGGCCCGGCCTGTTTCTGAAGACCGACGAAGCCAATGCCTTCGCCGAACTGCCCGCCGAGGTGGAACGCCTGCACTGGCTGGGACATCAAGGCATTGCCTGCCCGAGAGTTCTGGCTTTCGAGGTCCATGGCGGCCGCAACTGGCTGCTGATGAGCGCCGTGGCCGGCAAGGATCTCGTCTCCGCCGGCCCGCTGCCCCCCGAAAAAACAATCATCATCATGGCAGAGGCGCTGCGCATCCTGCACGCACTGGATATCCGCTCCTGCCCATTCGATCACCGGTTGGAGCATCGCATCCCCGACGCGATGGCGCGTATGGATGCCGGACTTGTCGACGAAGAGGATTTCGACGACGAACGCCTGGGTCAGACGGCGCAGGATGTCTACTCCGATATCATTGCCCTGCGTCCGAAAAGCGAGGACCTTGTCGTCACGCATGGCGATGCCTGTCTGCCGAATTTCATGGTCGACGGTCATCGCTTCTCCGGCTTCATCGACTGCAGCCGCCTTGGCGTGGCCGATCGTTGCCAGGATCTGGCCCTTTCCTGCTGGAGCATTCGCCACAATCTCGGCGAAGAGTGGATCGCGCCGTTCCTGGCTCTCTACGGCAAGCCGGACGCTGATCCGGCGAAACTTGCCTACTATCGGTTGCTCGACGAGTTTTTCTGATCGAGCGCTGCGGCCGCACAACACATTCCCGGCATCGCCGAGCTAGCTGCTCTTTTGCGGCTTGACGCGGCCCATGCCCAGGTCTATCGCGCCCTTGCGCCGGCAGGATTTCTCCCCTCGGCGCCGTCATGAGCCTGTGCCCTTGGGCCTTCATATCGTTTCCAGCATGGGAGACCACGCGATGATCAAAGCCTTCGTCGTGGACAATGACCGTCTGCGCCTCGCCGACGACCTCGAGCAGAACCGTGATGCGATTGTCTGGGTCGATCTGCTCAACCCTACCAAGGAAGAAGAAGCCTTGGTTGAGACCGTGTTCGGCATAGCCGTGCCGACACGTGAGGAAATGGAGGAGATCGAGATTTCCAGCCGTCTCTATGTCGAGGACGGTGGATATTTCATGACCGCCAACCTGCCCTCGCAGACGGAGGGCGAGAAGCCCGAAATGTCGCCGGTCACCTTCGTTCTGGCGTCAAAGCGGCTCGTCACCGTGCGCTATCACGAACCGCGCGCGTTCAAGACCTTCCCGTTGCGCGCGGAGAAGGTGGCGACCGGCTGCACGAGCGCGGACACGATCCTGATCGGCTTGCTGGAAGCCATCGTCGATCGCCTGGCCGATATCCTGGAGAAGGCCGGCCGCGACATCGAGGCGATCTCTCGCGATATCTTCGAGGCGACCGCCACCAACGCCTCGCGCCGCAACCGCGACTTCCAGGAACTCCTGAAAAGCATCGGCCGCAAGGAGGATCTCGCCTCCAGCGTCCGCGACAGCCTGACCTCGCTGCAGCGGGTGGCGGGGTTCCTTACGCATGCCGCAACGCAGACCAAGATGGGCAAGGATGCCCGCGCACGCATCAAGACCTTGTCGCGAGACGTGCTGTCGCTCGCTGATCACGCCACTTTCCTGTCGCAGAAGATCAGCTTTCTGTTGGATGCCACGCTCGGCATGATTTCGATCGAGCAGAACGCGATCATCAAGATCTTCTCGGTCGCCGCCGTCATCTTCCTGCCGCCGACGCTCGTTGCATCGATCTACGGCATGAATTTCGACATCATGCCGGAATTGAAATGGGAAATCGGCTATCCCTTCGCGATCGGTCTGATGATCATCTCGGCAATCTTGCCCTATCTCTATTTCCGTCGGCGCGGATGGCTTTGACGGTTGGCACCTGCAGATGCCATCCACAGCCTCCAAAGCGCTGAACCAAGCGCTGCGTAGCCTTGCGGGAAGGCGTCGCCGCGGTCACAATAATCGTACAAGCTTGAACGAGGTTGCGCGATGACCGGGAAGAAATGGGCCTATGAGGACTTCGAGGAAGGCGCCGTCCTCGATCTCGGCACCAAGAAGGTGGCTGCAGCGGAAATCGTCGAGTTCGCCTCCGAATTCGACTTCCAGCCTATGCATCTCGATGAGGAAGCCGGCAAGGCAGGGCTTCTCGGAGGTCTTTCTGCGTCCGGTTGGCATACCTGCTGCATGTTCATGCGTATGCTGTGCGATGCTTTCCTGCTGGAATCGACCTCGCAAGGCGCACCGGGCGTCGACCAGGTCAAATGGAAAAAGCCGGTTCTGGCCGGCGACACGTTGACGGGGCGCACCAAGATCCTTGCCAAGCGTCTTTCCAAGTCGAAGCCGAGGCTTGGTTTCGTCACAATGCGGGCCGAGTTGTTCAACCAGCGTGGCGAGGCAGTGTTCGAACTGGAAAACACCGGCATGTTCCTGACGCGCGCGGGAGGCGAAGCATGACGCTCGACGAATATTTCGGCATTGGTGCGACTGTCACGCTCGGCTCGCACCTGTTCGAGCCGGAAGAGATCAAGGCATTTGCCCGAAAATACGACCCGCAGATCTTCCATGTCGACGAGGAGGCAGCCAGGACGAGCCTGCTCGGCGGCCTGTGCGCTTCCGGCTGGCACACCGCGTCGACCTGGATGAAATACAATCTCAAGACCCCGAAGCGACCCGGCCTCGTCTGGGCCGGCCCTGGTCCCGAACCGGAGTTTGGCCCCTCGCCCGGCTTCCGTAATCTCAAATGGCTCAAGCCGGTGTTTGCCGGTGAGACGGTCACTTTCACCCGCACCGGCCTTGCTCACCGTCCACTCGCCTCGCGACCCGGCTGGCGGCTGCTCACCATCCTGTGCGAGGCTTTCGACTCCACCGGCGACAAGGTGATCGAGTTTGAAAGCTCGGTGCTGGTCAAGGCGGAATAATCTTTTTAAAGCAGCACACCGTCATCGCATCCTGACACCAAGGTGGCAGGACGACTACGCTATTGGACACCCCTGACAAGACGAGGTTCGCCATGGCGGCGCACCCGTTTTCGGGGGGAATCCGGCCAATGGATATGAGCGCCTTGTGGCTCTATTTCGTTCTGCTTGTCGGCATCATTATCGTACCCGGCATGGATATGCTGTTCGTGCTTGCCAATGCGCTCACGGGCGGACGGCAGGCAGGCGCAGTGGCAACCTCCGGCATCATGATCGGAGGCATATTCCATACCATCTTCGGCACGGCCTTCGTAACCGGCCTGTCCACGCTGCTTCCTATGGTGGCGCCGGCCATGATGGTGGCAGGGTCGCTTTACATGATGTGGATCGGCTTCACGCTTTCCCGCAGCGCCATCGAAGTCGACGCCGTAGACGCAGCGACAGCACGTCCTCTCGGCACGATCCTGGCGCAAGGCATCCTCACCTGCGTGCTCAATCCCAAGGCCTGGCTGTTCGTGCTCGCCGTCTACCCCCAATTCATGAAACCGAGCTACGGCCCGATCTGGCTGCAGGCGCTGATCATGGGTATCATGACCATCACCGTGCAGATGGTCGTCTATGGTGGTTTGGCGCTAGCCGCCTTGCGCGGTCGTGACGCACTGACCGCAAATCATGCGGCAACCGTTTGGATCGGTCGAGGCGCCGGCCTGCTCCTGATGGCCGTCGCTTGCCTCACGCTGTTCAGGGCAATGAAGGGGATGTGAGATCCTCGCAGATTCCGCCTGCTATCCCTCAATGCCCGTCGAAAGCAATCAAGGTACGCACCGGCACGTTGAGGGCTTCGAGCTTCTTGCGCCCGCCGAGATCGGGCAGGTCGATGATGAAACAAGCAGCCACGATATCGGCTCCGATCTGGCGCAGCAGCTTCACGGCTGCTTCTGCCGTGCCACCCGTGGCGATGAGGTCGTCTACCAGGATCACCTTTTCGCCCGGGGCCACGCCATCCTTATGCATCTCCATCTCGTCCAGCCCATATTCCAGGCTATAGGCGACGCGCACCGTTTCATGCGGCAGCTTGCCCTTCTTGCGGATTGGCACGAAACCCGCCGAAAGCTGATGCGCTATGGCACCGCCCAGGATGAAGCCGCGTGCCTCGATGCCGGCGATCTTGCCGACCTTCTCTCCGGCATAGGGATGAACCAGTTCATCGATGGCGCGACGGAAGGCGCGCGCATTGCCAAGCAATGTGGTGATATCCCGAAACAGGATGCCGGGCTTTGGATAATCCGGAATGGTGCGGATAGCGGAAAGCAGCGTTTCTTCGATCGACGGTGTCATCAAGAATCCAATCCTTATTCCCCCCATCGATAGAGCAATTCCAGCAAAAGTGTGTAGCGGTTTTGCACGCGGAATTGCGTAAATAAAGTTGGAGCATCCCGCGTTCCATGAAGGTGGAACCGCCTGGCTGCTGCAGCGGGCAAGGAAAAGCCGGAAGCCGCTCACTTTCGGCTTCCGGCCATTTGTTGCGAAAGAGCTAGGCAGGCAGCGTATCGGTCTCCACGGCCTGCTCATCGTCCGGCGCAGGTGCCGCCTTGAGCAGGACTGCGATGACCCCCGCGGCGATCATGAAGGCGCCGACCACCCAGAGACCCGCCTTCGGATTGCCCGTCAGATCGGTGAGCCAGCCAGTGACATACGGTCCGACGAAACCGGCCAGATTGCCGAGCGAGTTGATGAGGGCAATACCGCCTGCCGCGGCGGCTCCCGTCAGGAACCGGGTCGGCAGCGCCCAGAAGGTCGGCAGTGCCGAGCAGATGCCCATGGCGCATATCGTGACCGCAATCATCGTGGTGAAGGGTGACTGCATGTAGAGCGCGACGGGAATGGCAAGCCCTCCCACGATCGCCGGGATCGCCACATGCCAAACACGCTCGCCGGTGCTGTCGCCGTGGCGTGCCCATAGGTACATGGCAATCGCACCAAAAGCATAAGGAATCGCGACGATGAAGCCTTGCTCGAGGATCGAATACTCGGTGTTGAAGGCCTGTTTGAAGCCGGCGATGATCGTCGGCAGGAAGAAGCCGACGGCATAGAGCCCGTAGACGATGCCGAAATAGACGAAGGCCAATGCCAGGATGCGCGGCTGGGTCAACGCCTTGCTCAATGGATAATGATAGCGCTGGCTGGTCTGGAGCTGTTCGGTGTCCATCTCGTGCTGCAGCCAGTTGCGCTCGTCCGGGGTCAGCCAGGTCGCATCTTGCGGCTTGTCTGTCAGATAGAACCAGCAAAGCACCCCGATCAGGATCGCCGGAAGGCCTTCGACCAGGAACATGAAGCGCCAGCCTTCCATCCCGAACAGCAGGCCGTGGCCGGCCGAGATCAGCCAGGCCGACAGCGGTGAACCGATCACGGACGACACCGGTATAGCGATCATGAACAGCGCGACTGCACGCGCACGCTCACGCTTCGGGAACCAGAAGGTGAGGTAGAGGATGATCCCGGGGAAGAATCCCGCCTCGGCGATGCCGAGCAGGAAACGCAGGCCGTACATCGACATCGCATTGGGCACGAATGCCATCAGCGACGCAACGATGCCCCAGCTTACCATAATGCGCGCGATCCAGCGCCGTGCACCGACCTTATGCAGGATGAGGTTGCTGGGAACCTCGAGCAGCAGATAGCCGATGAAGAAGATGCCCGAGGCCAGTCCGAAGGCGGCCTTGTCGAAACCCAGCGCATCATTCATGCCATGGGGCGCGGCAAAGCCGATATTGGTGCGATCGAGATAGTTGATGAAATAGAGCAGCCCTAGAAACGGCATAAGCCGCCAGGCAACTTTACGAATGACGCGCTGGCGCGTGCCGGGGTCAGCGGCAATCGAGTGAGATGGACCAGCCAAGGCTTCCTCCCTGAATCGACGCTCCCCGCGCGGCAACGTAACCATGCAGCAGGGTTAACGTCCATCGCAGGATGTCAGGTCGGATCGGCCATGCACGGCTGTGTATAGGGCCAAAACAAAAAGGCGCCCGAAGGCGCCGTCTTGTTCTTTATGTCGCGAGGTTTAGTGCGCGATATTCGACCAGACCTTGCGCTTGGTCAGATACATCAGCACCGAGAACAGAAGCAGGAAAACGATGACGCGGAAGCCGGTCTTCTTGCGGTCTTCCAGATGTGGTTCCGCAGCCCACATCAGGAAGGCGGAGACGTCTTCGGAATACTGCTCGACCGTCTGCGGCGCACCATCATCATAGGTGACCTGGTCTGCCGAAATCGGCTTCGGCATCTTCAACGACACGCCCGCATTGAAGTACGGGTTGTAGTGCGTGCCTTCCGGAATGGTCATGCCGGCCGGCGGCTGCTCGTCATAGCCCGTCAGCAGAGAATGGATATAGTCCGGGCCATTCTCGGCATACTGCGTGAAGATATCGATGATGAACTGCGGGAAGCCGCGTTCGACGCCGCGCGCCTTGGCAAGCAGCGACATATCCGGCGGAACCGCCCCCCCGTTGGCTGCCGCCGCCGCCTGATCATTGGGATACGGCGAGGGGAAATGATCCGAAGCAATTCCAGGCCGCTCGAACATCTCGCCTGCGTCGTTCGGGCCATCCTGCACGGTATAGCCGGCAGCGAAGGCCTTAACCTGCGCTTCCGAATAACCCAGGTCGGACAGCGTGCGGAAGGCTACCAGCTTCATGGAATGACAGGCCGAGCAGACTTCCTTGTAGACCTTCAGGCCGCGCTGCAACTGAGCCTTGTCGTAGGTGCCGAACGGCCCTGCGAAAGACCAGCTCATCTCCTTCGGCTTGTGGATCGGGAAATGAGTCGGGTTGGCTTCGTGCGAAGCCTCGCCTGCCTTGCCGGCTTCTTCGGCATAGGCGGCCGCGCCGATGAACAGCGCGGAGACCGCAGCCAGCGAAATGAGAATCTTCTTCATACCAATATCCCCTGGATTCTCTTTTCGCTCAGCCCTTGGTTTCCGGCGATGCCGTCGCCCCGGCAGGATGCCCGCTGCCACCCTTGTTCTTCTCCAGCACCGCTTCGGTGATGGAGTTGGGCAGGCGGCGCGGCGTCTCGATGAGGCCGAGCACCGGCAGGATGACCAGGAAGAAGGCGAAGTAGAACAGCGTTGCCATCTGCGCCATCAGCACATAGGCGCCTTCTGCTGGACGCGAACCGAGCCAGCCGAGCAGGATGGCGTTGGCCACGAAAAGCCAGAAAAACAGCTTGTACCAGGGACGGTAGACCGCCGAACGCACCTTCGAAGTGTCGAGCCAAGGAACCAGGAACAGCATGGCAATCGCGCCGAACATGGCCAGCACGCCACCGAGCTTGGAGTCGATCGGTCCGATGTTGAAGGTAATGGCGCGCAGGATCGCGTAGAACGGCAGGAAGTACCATTCCGGAACGATATGGGCCGGAGTCTTCAGCGGATCGGCAACGATGTAGTTGTCCGGATGGCCGAGATAGTTCGGGATGTAGAAGATGAAGTAGGCGAAGAACAGCAGGAACACCACCATGCCGAGCGCATCCTTGATGGTCGCATAGGGTGTGAAGGCGACGGTGTCGGTCTTCGACTTGACCTCGATCCCGGTCGGGTTGCTCTGACCGACGACATGCAGGGCCCAGACGTGAAGCACAACGACACCGGCAATCATGAACGGCAGCAGATAGTGCAGCGCGAAGAAGCGGTTCAGTGTCGGATTGTCGACCGCAAAGCCGCCGAGCAGCAGTTCCTGGATCCAGTTGCCCACCACCGGAATGGCTGTGAAGAAGCCGGTGATGACGGTGGCGCCCCAGAAGGACATCTGGCCCCATGGCAGCACGTAACCCATGAACCCGGTTGCCATCATCAAGAGGTAGATGATGCAACCCAGAATCCACAGCAATTCGCGCGGCGCCTTGTAGGAGCCGTAATAGAGGCCGCGGAAGATGTGCAGGTAAACTGCAATGAAGAAGAACGACGCACCGTTGGAGTGCATATAGCGCAGCAGCCAACCCTGGTTGACGTCGCGCATGATCTTCTCGACCGAGCCAAAGGCGAGGCTGGTGTCTGAAACATAGTGCATTGCCAGGACGATGCCGGTGAGGATCTGCGACACCAGCATGATCGAAAGGATGCCACCAAACGTCCACATGTAGTTCAGGTTGCGCGGCACCGGGTAGGCAATGAAGGAATCATAGACGAGCCGCGGCAGCGGCATGCGTGCGTCGAACCAGCGTCCGATGCCGGTCTTTGGCGTGTAGGTCGAGTGTCCCTCGCTCATGGAAATGTCCCCCTGCCTCAGCCGATGCGGATCTTGGTATCGGAGATAAATGAGAAGACCGGAACAGCCATGTTTTCAGGCGCCGGACCTTTGCGGATTCGGCCGGAGGTGTCGTAGACCGAACCATGGCACGGGCAGAACCAGCCGTTGTACTCGCCCTGCTGGCCGAGCGGAATGCAGCCAAGATGGGTGCAGACGCCCACCATCACCAGCCAGTTCTCCTTGCCCTTGCCGGCGGAGCGGTCAAGGTCGGTCGCCTGGGCGTCCGACGCGAGATTGGCATTGCGGGCGAGCGGATCCTTCAGCTCCTCCAGCTTGACTTCCTGCGCGGCCTTCACCTCTTCCGGCGTGCGGTTACGGATGAAGACCGGCTTGCCGCGCCATTTCACCGTCAGCGACATGCCGGGCTGCAGCGAGGCGACGTCCACCTCGACCGAAGCCAACGCGCGCGTGGAGGCGTCCGGCTGCATCTGGTCGATGAACGGCCAGGCAACGGAAGCCGCGCCGACCACACCGGCCATGCCGGTGGCTATATAGAGAAAATCACGGCGATTGGGATCGTGGGTTTCGTCAGTTGCGCTCACGGGTGCCTGGTCCTTTCGCCTCTTCCGTACCGAAAGGCGAGCCCCCTGTCCCGCTTGAGCATCCCCGCTCAATTCGCACCGGCCCGACAGCGCATGGCAACAGGCTAGCGAATTCCTCCGGCATTTGGATTTCGGTTTATGCGTGCAGCCCGTTTTTGTCCAGTCGGGTGAAGCCTACAGGGCAGATTGTCGCGGGGACAAATGCCGCGCCGCAAAATGATGTTGTTCGAACAGTCACTTTGATGACCAAGAGAGCGTACCACGCGCACCGCGCCCCGTGGTACCAAGCCAAGCGATCGGATGGTTCGCGCCGGCGTTCGAGGCATCCTGCTGGTTATGTCGCCCCCAGCCTGACAAGCACTTCGCGCGGTATCTGCAGGTCGCGGATCACCGCGTCGTGGCGGCGAAAACCGCACAATTCGCGCTGGATGAACCAGGCATAGACGAGGCCGGCCGTTTCCTTGAGCAGTTTGGCCCTGCCCTCCTTATCGCCGTCATAGGTCTTGAGCCGCAGAAGCGCTTTTTCGGCGCGGTCGCCCGCCCGGCCAAGCGCAGCCGCCTTTTCCGCAAGCACCTCATGACCCAACGCATCGAACATCGCCTCGGCGAGCGAACCGCCGGAAGCACCAGAATAACCGGAAGGAGGCCTGAGCGTCATTCAATCCCGCCTTTCGCAAATAAAGACAGTTTGGCTGCGATCATAACTCACTCCGCCGCGTTTGCCTCTTCCAGTGAGTCGTCGCCGCTGAACAGGAAACCACCGGACTGCCGTTTCCACAGCCGCGCATAGAGGCCGTCGGCTGCCACCAATTCCTCGTGTGTTCCTTCCTCGACGATTCGGCCCTTGTCCATGACCACCAACCGGTCGAGTGCAGCGATGGTGGAAAGCCGGTGCGCGATGGCGATGACGGTCTTTCCTTCCATCAACTGGTAGAGATTCTCCTGGATCGCCGCTTCGACTTCCGAATCGAGTGCCGAGGTGGCTTCGTCGAGGATGAGGATGGGAGCATCCTTCAGCATCATGCGAGCGATCGCCACGCGCTGCCGCTGCCCGCCGGAAAGCTTGACACCACGTTCACCGACCTGCGCCTCATAACCCTTGCGGCCGCGGGGATCCTCGACATGGACGATGAAATCGTGCGCAGCGGCCCGCTTGGCCGCGTCGACAATCTGTGCATCCGAAGCACCCTCGCGACCATAGCCGATATTGTCGCGGATCGACCGGTGCATCAGCATCGCTTCCTGGCTGACCACGCCGAACTGGGCGCGCAGCGAGGCCTGTGTCAGCTCGCGGACATCACGGCCGTCGATCAGGATGCGCCCCTTTTCGACATCGAACAGCCTGAGCATCAGATTGACGATCGTCGTCTTGCCGGCTCCCGAAGGACCGACGATGGCGACACGCTCGCCTGCCCGGATATGCAGGTTCAAATTGTCGATGACCCCGCCTTCCTTGCCATAGTGGAAGGAGACGTTCTCGAAACGGATGTCGCCGCTGGCGCGCGGCATCACCGCCGCATCTTCGGCATCGCGGATTGCAGGGGTCACCGAGATCGTGCGCGTGGCGTCCTGCACGGTAGCGTAATTGCGCACCAGCCCGTTGATGTTGAACATCATCCAACCCGACATCTGGTTGAGCCGGAAGACCAGGCCGAGTGCCGCGGCGATCGCCCCGGTCGAGATATGGCCCGATGTCCAGTTCAAGACGGCGATGATGGCAATCAGGCTCATCATGATGCCGTTGAGGATGGCAACCGAGGACCGCACTGTGGTGATCGCCCGCGTCAATCGCACGACAGCGGTCAGGAAACCCTCAAGGCCATCGCGGATATAAGCGTGCTCGCGCTTGCCGCTGTCGAACAGCTTGACCGCCACGATGTTGGTGAAGGCGTCCACCAGCCGTCCGTTGAAGACCGAGCGCTGGTCGGCAGTCTCGCGCCCGGCGCGCCGCATCTCAGGCAGCAGGAACCAGACGATGGCAGCATAGCCAGCGAACCACAACGCCACGACGACGCCCATCAAAGGGTCCAGCGACATCAGGATCGTGATCGCCAGGATCAGGAAGGTCAGGAACGACCACATCGTCTGCAGAACGTTGATGATGAAATCACCGACGGCCTCCCCGCCCTGCATGATCTTGGTAGCGATGCGACCGGCGAAATCGTTCTGATAGAAACCGTAGGGCTGTTGGATTACGCGCCGGAATGCCTGCCAGCGCACCATCGAATAGAAGCCTGGAACAATAACCTGCTGTTCGACCACCGCCGATGCGATCAGGATGACGGCGCGAACAACCAGAATCAGCAGCAACAGACCGATCAGCGCCGGCCAGTGGTCGGCAAACAGCGTGGCTGGCGAGGACCTGTCGAGCAGGTCGATCAACCAGCCGACCGACCAGTACATCGCGGCGTCCACGGCACCAGCGAGGCCACCGGTGATCAGCAGCAGCAGGAAAGCGCCCTTGGCCTGGTTGGCGAAATAGAGAATGAACCGCCATGCATCCGACGGCAGCACCTCTCGATCCGTATCGCTGAACGGGTCGATGGCGCCTTCGACGGAACGCCAGATGCGGTCACGGAAACCTCCGCTGGTCACGTATCGGCGTCCTCACTGCTGGCTTCAGGAATCTGAATCAAGGCATCAATTGCCACGTGCATCCTTTTGTTCCGATTCACGTCTTCGCGATAGCTTCGAAAGCTGCGCGAACGCGGTTCTTGGCCGACGACAGCCGTCGCTGTTCGCGTACGGCCGCTATCCCATGTCATTGCTCCACCGCCTCTTCGGTCACCTTCAGGTCGGCGGCAGCGTCTATCCCGAGGTCGTCGTGCAACTGGAAGCCCCCGGATTGGCGCTGCCAAAGCTGAGCGTACAGCCCGCCTTTGGCGACCAGTTCGTCATGCGAGCCCTCCTCGATGATGCGGCCACGGTCCATCACCACCAGCCGGTCCATCGCCGCAATGGTCGAGAGCCGATGGGCGATGGCGATCACCGTCTTGCCTTCCATCAGGCGATAGAGGTTCTCCTGGATGGCTGCCTCGACCTCCGAATCCAGCGCCGAGGTCGCTTCGTCGAGGATCAGAATCGGAGCGTCCTTCAGCATCACCCGCGCGATGGCGATGCGCTGGCGCTGTCCGCCGGAGAGCTTGACGCCTCGCTCGCCGACATGGGCGTCGAAGCCGGTTCGCCCCTCGCGATCCACAAGGCCGGCGACGACATCGGCCACCTGGGCCGCTTCCACCACCCGCGAGATGTCGGCATCCGTGGCTTCCTGGCGCCCATATTTCAGATTTTCGCGAACCGAGCGATGCAGCAGCGACGTGTCCTGACTGACGAATCCGATCGCGGCACGCACACTTTCCTGCGTCACGTCGCGCACATCCTGCCCGTCAATCAGGACGCGGCCGTCTTGAACGTCGTAGAGACGCAGCAGGAGGTTCACCAGCGTCGACTTGCCTGCACCCGACCGGCCGATGACCCCTACCCTCTCGCCTGGCGCGATCTTCAGCGACAGGTTTTCGATGAGGCCGCCTTTTCCGTCCTTGCGCCCATAGTTGAAGTTGACGCGATCGAGCTCGATCGCGCCCTTGGTCACCCGCAGCGTCTCGGCTCCGGGCTTGTCGAGCATCCTGATCGGCTTGGCAACGGTGGTCATCGAGTTGCCGGCCGTGCCGATCTGCCGGAAGATATTTCCGCCGGCATCCAGGATCCGGTAGGAGATACCCGCGATCTGCAGCGCAAAAGGGATGGCCGTGGCCACCGCCGCTGCACTCATTCCGCCCACGCTCCAGCGCGCCAGTGCCAACCAGCTGATGGCCACCAGCAGGCTGGCATTCATGAAGAACAAGGCCGACCACATGCCGGTGAATACGCGCATCAGCCGGTAAAAGGTTTCGGCGTGCCTGACCACGGCTTGTGAAACATATCTGTCCTCATGTTCGCCGGTCGAAAACGTCTTCAGCGTCAGGATGTTGGTGTAGCTGTCGACAATGCGGCCGCTCATCACCGACCACTCCTCGGAAAGGTCGGTCGAACGCCGTGCGATAAGCGGCATGCAATATCTGAGCAGCAGGCCATAGAGCACCAGCCAGACTGCGATCGCTGCGACCAGCGTGACGTCGAACCGCGCCAGCACGGTGATGGCGACCACGACGAACACCATGGCGTACCAGACGGTATCGATGGTCAGGTTGACGGCGATCTCGATGGAATCGCCGCCTTGCATGACCTTGGTTCCGATCCGGCCGGCGAAATCGTTCTGGAAGAACGTCCAATCCTGCCTGGTAACATGCCAATGGCTCTGCCACCGGATGAGATCGATGAAGTTCGCCGCAATTGCATGGTTCCGCACGAGCGCGTCGAGAACGATGGTGAGCGGCCGCAGGAAGACGACGCAGGCCATGACGACCAGCGTCGTCCCCTGCTCAATAAAGAAGCTGCGCGGATCTGAACTCGCCAGCATGCCGACGATGACGCCGACGAAGATCGGCAGCATGGCGTCCACGACGGCGCCCGCCGCAACGAACAGCATGCGCATGGCGAAACCAGCGCGGAACTGCATGATGAAATAGCGGAAAAAGTTCCAAAGCCCCATCGGCGGCTGGCGATCTTCGGCCAGCGCGACAGGAGAATAGCGGGTCTCAAACCAGTCGAAGACTTTGGCGAACATCTTCTTCACTCATGCGGGTGCCTCGAGTCCGGCGGCCGGCCCCGATAGCTACGTTATAGAGTCGTTCTTCGAGCCGAACCTCGCCCAGCCCGCCCTTTTCAGGCAGCCCACGGCACCATCCGCCCCAACCGGAGCGGATGGTTTGAGGCGAAACCTATTCGGCGGCCTCTTCGGTCACCTCGAGCTTCATCTTGGCAGCCGGCTCGTGCCCAGGGTCGTCATGCAGCAGGAAACCACCCGACTGGCGCTGCCAAAGCTGGGCATAGAGCCCGCCCTTGGCAACCAGCTCGTCATGCGAACCTTCCTCGATGATGCGGCCCTGGTCCATCACCACCAGCCGGTCCATCGCTGCAATGGTCGACAGACGATGCGCGATGGCGATCACGGTCTTGCCCTGCATCAGCTTGTACAGGTTCTGCTGGATCGCCGCCTCGACTTCCGAATCCAGCGCCGAGGTGGCCTCGTCAAGAATGAGGATCGGCGCGTCCTTCAGCATGACACGGGCAATCGCGATGCGTTGGCGTTGCCCGCCGGACAGCTTCACGCCGCGTTCGCCGACATGCGCATCGAGGCCCTTGCGACCCTTCGCATCCGAGAGCCCGCCGATGAAGCCGAGTGCTTCGGCGCGCCTTGCCGCTTCCAGAACCGCCTCCTCGCCGGCGTCGGGACGGCCATAGAGGATGTTGTCGCGCACCGAACGATGCAGCAATGACGTATCCTGCGTAACCATGCCGATATGGGCGCGCAGCGAATCCTGCGTGACGTCGGCAATGTTGTCGCCATCGATCAGGATTCGTCCGCCTTCCAGGTCGTAGAAGCGCAGCAGCAGGTTGACGAGTGTCGACTTGCCGGCCCCCGAACGGCCGACAATGCCGACCTTCTCGCCCGGCTTCACCGTCAGGGACAGATTCTCGATGACGCCCTTCTGCTTGCCGTAGTGGAAGCGAATGTCGTCGAAGCGGATTTCGCCCTTGCTCGCCTTAAGATCGGGAGCACCCGGCTTGTCTTCGACCAGACGGGGCATCGAGATGGAACTGATGCCGTCCTGCACCGTGCCAATGTTCTCGAACAGGCCCGACACTTCCCACATGATCCACTGCGACATGCCGTAGAGGCGCAGCACGAGGCCGACCACCACCGCGACAGCGCCCACCGTCACGATCTCGTGCAGCCAGAAGCCGATCGCCAGCCCACCGACGGCAAGCAGCAGCGCCGAATTCAGCAGATACACCACGATGTAAAATTTGCTGATCAGCCGCCCCTGCGCATAGGCGGTATCGAGGAATTCGGTCATGCCTTCGCGGGCATAATCCGACTCGCGCCGCCCGTGCGAGAACAGCTTGACCGTCTGGATGTTGGTGTAGCTGTCGACGATACGGCCGGTCATGACCGAGCGCGCGTCAGCCTGGGCTTCCGATACTTTGCCGAGGCGCGGAACGAAATAGCGCAAGGCGACGAGATAACCGCCCAGCCAAACCACGATCGGCGCAGCAAGGCGCCAGTCGGCCGAACCGACGATGAACAGCATGCCGAGGAAATAGACCACGACATAGTTCAGCACCTCGGCGAACTTCAGCACCGTCTCACGCACGGCAAGCGCCGTCTGCATCAGCTTGGTGGCGATGCGGCCGGCAAACTCGTCCTGATAGAAGGCCATCGACTGCTTGAGCAGGTAGCGATGCACCTGCCAGCGGATGCGCATTGGATAGTTGCCGAACAGCGTCTGGTAGGTGTTGAAGGACGAAAGCGTCACCGCCGCCGGCAGAAGGATGGCGATCACAAGTGCCATGCCCGCCAGTTTCCACCATTCGGTCTGCAGGAACGTTTCCCGGTTCTGGGCCGACAGCCAGTCGACGATGTGGCCGAGGAAGCCGAACATCCAGACTTCGAGGAAGGCGATCAAGGCCATCAGCACGGTGGCCAGCAACACGAAGGGCCATGCGGGCTTGGTGAAATACCAGCAGAAGGCCCACAGCGTCTTCGGCGGCTCGACCGGTTCCTCGGCCGGGAACGGATTCAGTCTCTTTTCAAACCAGCGAAACATGGTTTCGTACTCTAATTAAGAATGGTGATGCGTGCAGCCTCAGGCTGCACGCGGCAGGATCATGGTCTCGCGATCGACTGCGGTTCGCAGCATGGCCCGACCGAGGCCTCGGGCGCCACCGATATGGGCATCCGAATGCTCTACGCCGACTCCGCCGCGTTCGCCCTCCTGACCAGCCGTGGCAGGAGCCTCCGTCTTTACCAGGCGAGGTCGCAGCAGCCTGATGAACCGGCGCACCAGCGACGGCCGGCCGGGAGCCGGAACGGCGCGCGAGAAGTCGACATCCGGCAGCATGCCGCGATGCGGCCTGTGACGGATTTCGGCATGGACCGCCGACGAGCGGGTTTCGCCGACCAGCAACGCCCAGGTTGCCAGCTTGCGGTCGTGCAGGCTGCGGGAGCCCGGTATCTTAAAGGGATCGAACATGGGCCCGTCCTCCATTGAAAAAACAGGTCGAATGATGGATTGCGCTCCCCGGCGAAATGCGGACCGGGAGCGTTAAACGGCTGAAACTGGTTAGACTCTGACGGGACCGAAGGTCCCTTGGACAGACGAGAAAACATCGCAGGATTCCCTTGGTGGCCGGAAAGAAGATCCAGCTGGAATCGGTGCGATTGGGCCTAAAAGATTAGGAGAAATGTCGAACCGAGCCAGCCGTCGGGCACACGCCCCACGCCAGAAGGCGTGCATTACGCATGGTCATCATTTCCATGAACGCCTCCGTCGGCTCGTGTTGACAATGCCGGCCTGATACACGCATTCGCAAAAAATGGCCAGATGCCAGTCAAGGAATCGCCGAAACCATGGAGTGCCTGTGGCCGATCTGCCACGCATAAAGCGGGCTCCGCAAAAGCGTTCCACCGTTTTGCGATCGGATCCCGCGACAAAACTTGAGAAGGCCCGGAAATGAAGCACGGTCTGCGCATCGCCCTCTATCAGCCGGACATCGCCGGCAATACCGGGACAATCCTCCGCTTCGCCGCCTGCATGGGGCTTGGCGTCGACATTATCGAACCTGCCGGCTTCGACCTTTCCGACCGCAATCTCAGGCGTGCCGGCATGGACTATCTCGAAATGGCGGCGCTGACCCGCCATGTCGACTGGGCGAGCTTCGAGAACTGGCGGGGAAGCGAGGTACGCAGGCTTGTGCTGCTGTCGACCAAGGCAGCGGTCCCCTACACCGACTTCGTTTTCGACAGGAACGATGTCCTGTTGTTTGGCCGCGAATCGGCTGGCGTGCCGGAAACCGTTCACGACGCTGTCGATGCCCGACTGCTCATCCCGATGCAGGCTGGCGCACGCAGCCTCAATGTTGCGCTTTCGGTGGCGATGGTCGCGGGCGAAGCCTTGCGGCAGCTCGGCTAACGCGTCGGCAATCGCCCTCCCCGTTCGCACCGGCGCGGTGATTGCTGACCATCGTTTCAGTTCGCCACGGTTGTGGGGCGATCCTGTTCCAAGGACGCTCTGTGCGAGAGCCCAACCCGTTCCACACATCTTGTCCGCCTTCGTTCGTTTCGAAGGCTTTCTTTCTAAAAGTTCAAGTTAACTTTAAGTCAAGTCGGGTTACTGAACAGTACAATGCACTGGCCGGAAGGCTGCTTGATTTTCGACCGACTATGTCGCCGTGGCTCAGTCGGCGGCCGGCAGCCGGCGAATGGTGAACTCGATCACGTCGCCAGGGCGTTCGAACCAGCTTTCGATGCTGGTCCAATAGGCCTGTTTCGGCCAGCGTTCGAACCATTCCTTCGCTTTCAGCCTGGCGTCGGTGCGCGGCAGGACAAAGGTCTCGCGCAGGAAGCCATCGCGCGGCGTTGCCTCGGCGCGGGCGCGATCCAGCCTCTTTTTGAGGCCATCTAGCGGTGGTCTTGATGGAGTACGCATGAAAGAACTCCTTGACCCAACTCCACAAGAGATTAGGGATCGCGCCCGAAAAAGACGAGTCATTTGTCGGGCAACCATGCTCGCGAGCGGAGATGGCAGTTGGAAAGACCCGAAATACCGATCGGCTTGCCGGCGGACATCGAAGATAAGAAGGAACGCGCGCGCATCTGGTTTGAGGAATTGCGCGACCGCATCTGCTCCGCCTTCGAAACGATTGAGGGCGAACTGGCTGGTCCGCAGGCCTCCTGGGCTCCAGGACGCTTTGAACGAACGCCCTGGGAACGTGAAGAAGGCAGGGGCGGAGGCGGCATCATGTCCCTGATGCATGGCCGTGTGTTCGAAAAGGTCGGTGTGCACACTTCTACCGTCTACGGCGAATTCTCGCCGGAATTCCGCAAACAGATACCCGGTGCCGAGGAGGATCCGACCTTTTGGGCCAGCGGCATCTCATTGATCGCGCATCCCTGGAACCCAAATGTGCCGGCCGTGCACATGAACACCCGCATGGTGGTCACCTCCCGGCACTGGTTCGGCGGCGGCGCCGACCTGACGCCGGTGCTCGACCGCCGCCGCACCCAGGACGACCCGGACACGCTGCGCTTTCACCGGGCCATGCAATTCGCCTGCGAAAAACACCCGGCTGTGGCGGACTATCCCAGGTTCAAGGACTGGTGCGACGGGTATTTCTTCCTGCCGCATCGCAACGAGGCTCGTGGCATCGGCGGCATCTTCTTCGACTGGTTGCATTCGTCGGAAGAAAAAGGCGGCTGGGAGGCGGACTTCCGCTTCGTGCAGGATGTTGGCCGCGCTTTCCTGGTCGTCTACCAGCATCTCCTGCGCGGCAATTTCAACGAAAACTGGACCGACGGGGATCGCGACGAGCAGTTGGTGCGGCGTGGCCGCTATGCCGAATTCAACCTCCTCTACGATCGCGGCACGCTGTTCGGGCTGAAGACCGGTGGCAATGTCAACTCCATCTTGTCCAGCCTGCCTCCGCAGGTGAAGTGGCCCTGAGTTTCATCACTTTATCTCCCTCTCGCCATTTTCATCGCAACCAAAACGGAGGGTGCGTGTTATGCTGGACCTTCCAGATGACGAGATAGGAGGACTCCGATGAAGGAATTTCATTGCGGCTCGCTAGTCCCCGGCTGCGAATGGCATACCCGCGCCGAGGAAGAAGCGGAGGTCATGCGCCGTGCTGTCGAGCATATGCGAGAGACCCATGGCGAGACTATCATCCGCGAAACCATGATCGAGGCGATCCGCTCGCGTATCGACAAGGTTCGCGACGCGGCCTGATTAAGGCGTTTTGAATGCGCCCCAGGGCGTGCTGAAAACACACCTCAATCCGCCGCAAGCATTTCGGCGGCGCGTTCGAGCAGCGCGCCGCGGTCAGGCTGGAAGCCCTTGTCGACCCATTCCCCTTCAAGATTTTTGAGCAGAGTTCCGAATTTCGGCCCTGGCGGTACGCCAAGAGCGGAAATATCGGCTCCCTTGATGGGAAATGCCGGCTTTTCCCACTTTCCTGCGAAGCCAAGCAGGCGCGCATAGCCCCCCGCTTCGACCAACGCGCCGTCGTTTGTCGCAACGCGCGCACGCGCCGAAGCAAGCGACAGTTTGAGCCGGTCGACGATGGCTTGCCGGTCGCCGAGATAGAGCGTCTTGGCCAGCGCGCCTTCCGTCATTCTCGCGTCGATCGCCGGAGCGAGCGCCCAACGCTGCAAGCGGTTTCCCTCTTCCGTCGAAAAGCGCAGCCGTTCGGCAAGCGTCTTCATGCGCGCAGCGTCCGGGGGCACAATTGCCTCCAGTCTCAGCAGTGCTTGTGGCGACCATCCGAGATCGCGCTCAGCGGCGACAAGGCCATGGACGGCATCGATGCCCCATTTTTCGCTTTCCGGGAGGACCCGCGACAGCACGCCGGCCTGGCGCATCCACAACAGCGCCCGCGAAGGGTCCGGCGCGGATAACAGTTTCTTGAGTTCCGTCCAGACGCGCTCCGGTGAAAGCCTGTCGAGCCCCTCCTTCAACCGCGCGCAGGCCTTCAGGCCTTCCGCATCCGGGCGCCCCGCTCCGTACCAGGCGAAGAAACGGAAGAAGCGGAGAATCCGCAGATAGTCCTCGCGGATGCGTTTTTCGGCATCGCCGATGAAGCGCAACTGTCGTGCCTCGATGTCGGCAATGCCGCCGACCAGATCGACAATGGTGCCATCGGCCTTGGCATACAAGGCGTTGATGGTGAAATCCCGCCGCTCGGCGTCGGCTTTCCAGTCGCGGCCGAACGAAACCTTGGCATGGCGGCCGTCCGTTTCGATATCGGCCCTCAGCGTCGTCACTTCATAGCCTTTGCCAGCCGCGACGACAGTGATCGTGCCGTGGTCGATACCGGTTGGCACGGCCTTGAAGCCAGCCGCCTTGACACGCCGCATCGTCTCGTCCGGAAGCGTGGTGCTGGCAACATCGATGTCCGCCACTGGCTCGCCGATCAGGGCGTTGCGAACAGCGCCGCCTGCGATCCGTGCCTCCTCGCCATCGCCCGAAAGCACTTCGAGTAGCCGCTTGAGATGTTTGTCATTCAGCCAGTCGGCCTTGTCCGCGATGGAGACCTGGCTCATCAAGCATAAAGCCTTTCGTAAAGTGTGCGAATGATACCTGCCGTCACGCCCCAGATGCGTTGCCCGTCATAGGGCATTTCATAGAAGAACCACTCCAGGTCGTTCCAGAAGCGGCTGTCACGACGATGGTTGGCCGGATCCATCAGGAAGGAGAGCGGCACTTCGAAGGCGGCATCGACTTCGTCATGGTTCAATGTGAGCGAAAACCCCGGTCGCACGATCGAAAGCACCGGCGCGATACGATAGCCGCTGCCCGAAACATAGTCGGGCATGCGTCCGATGACCTCGATGAACTCCCGTCCGAGCCCGACCTCTTCGTCCGTCTCGCGCAGCGCCGCGAATTCCGCGGAGCGGTCGCCGCTGTCGATGCGGCCGCCTGGAAAGGCGACTTGCCCGGTATGGCTGCGCAACGTCTCGGCGCGCTTGGTGAGCAGCACCGTCGCCTGGGGGCCGCGATCGATGACGGGGATCAACACCGCAGCATCCCGCAGCGGCTCGCTCCGCTTCAGGCGCGGATGACCGGGATTGAAGCGATGGTCGCCATCCTCGTCCGGATGGATGATGAAATTTTCTTCGCGTGCCGCGCGCGCCCGGAAATCGGCGGCCGAAAACAACGCGGGAAGCGGTTGGTCCATCAGGCACTCAACTCCGCAAGCCGTGCCGTCGGCATGATCGGATAGGTTTCTCCATTCGAACGCACCGCAAACATCGAAACACCGTCGACGACGACCTCTTCGCCGTGGCCGACCAGTTCATACATCACCGGCCGCGACACGAGCGCCTCCAGCCGCCCACGCACCAGGACATAGGGCTTCAACCCCCCGGTCTCGGGCTCGTCGACGAAGCGTAGTGGGTTGGACGGCCCAACTTCAACGACGTCGCCGACATTCGTGCGGAAGGTGATGATTTGATCGTCACCCTTGCCGGAAACATCGACCTCGACGGCGACAAACGGCGCATCGATCACGCGGATGCCAACCCGCTCGACGGGCGTGACCAGATAGGTCCTGCCATCGGCATCCTTGCGCAGCACGGTGGAGAACAGCTGCACCAGTGGCATGCGGCCGATTGGCGTGCCGAGATAGAACCAGGTGCCGTCCTGGCGGATTTCCATGTCGATGTCGCCGCAGAAGCGCGGATTCCAGCGCTCCACCGGCGGCAACCCCTTGCCGACTCGCGCCGCGCGCGCGACCAGCGCTTCCAGCCCACGCGCATCCGCAACGGCTGTCATGCTGTCAGGCGTCTGTCCGGAAGCTTCTGTCATCGTCACGAAATAGTCACTGTTGTTGCGCTTGTCAGCCGTACACGGTCAAATAAGCTCGGGGCCAGAGCCCGGCGACGGCCGAATCGCCGCATAATGAACGCTGAGATGATGCGGGCCCATGTCTACAACAACAAGGCTGTCCCCAACGACAAGGATCGATGCCTGATGAGCGTGATAGTCAAGGAAAGCCCGATCGACGAAAAACAAATGATCGCCGAGGCGGAGAAAGCACTCTCCGACATCTCGCGCGTCCGCGACGGTGTCGGCAAGGTCATCTTCGGACAGGAGAGCGTGATCGAACGCACGCTGGTGGCGCTTCTGGCTGGCGGACACGCCTTGCTGGTAGGTGTGCCTGGCCTCGCCAAGACCAAATTGGTGGAGACGCTGGGAGTGGTGCTAGGCCTCGATGCCCGTCGCATCCAGTTCACCCCCGATTTGATGCCGTCGGATATTCTGGGTTCCGAAGTGATGGAACAAGATGATATCGGCAAACGTTCGTTTCGCTTCATTCGTGGGCCGATCTTCGCGCAATTGCTCATGGCGGACGAAATCAACCGTGCCTCCCCGCGCACGCAATCGGCTCTCCTGCAGTCGATGCAGGAATACCACGTCACCATTGCAGGCGCCCGACACGATCTGCCCGCGCCCTTCCATGTGCTCGCGACCCAGAACCCGCTGGAGCAAGAGGGTACTTACCCGCTGCCGGAGGCACAGCTCGACCGCTTTTTGATGCAGGTCGATATCCTCTATCCCGAGATCGAGGCCGAGCGGCGTATCCTGCTTGAGACCACTGGCATTGACGAAGCGAAGCCCGAAAATGTGCTCGACCCGGTGCGGCTGCGTGCCATACAGACCCTGATCCGCCGTATGCCGGTACCCGAAAGCGTCGTCGAGGCGATCCTCAAATTGGTGCGGTCGGCCCGCCCTGGTCAGGGCGATGCCGAGACCGACAAACATATCGCCTGGGGCCCCGGGCCGCGCGCCAGCCAGGCGCTGACTTTGTGTGCTCGCGCCCGTGCGCTGTATGATGGGCGCCTTGCGCCATCGGTCGATGATGTCAAAGCACTTGCCGAGCCTGTGTTGCAGCACCGCATGGCGCTGACCTTCGCGGCACGCGCGGAAGGCATGAGCGTGCGTGATGTAGTGGCAAAGCTGACCAAGGGACTTTAGGTAAAGGCCTGATGGCGAGGATAGGTGAGGCACAGGCACCGGTAGCCGCGCGGGATGCGCTGGCCAGGGGGCGTCTGCGTGCTTCGCTGGTGCCGGATTTGCTGGTCGAGGCGCGCCGCATCGTCAATACGGTCATCGCCGGCTGGCATGGCCGCCGCAAACGCGGCATCGGCGAAGACTTCTGGCAGTTCCGCCCCTATGTCGAAGGCGAGGCGATTGCCAATATCGACTGGCGCCGATCGGCCCGTGACGACCATATCTATGTGCGCGATCGCGAATGGGAGGCTGCTCACACCGTCTGGCTGTGGGCCGACCCGTCGCCGTCCATGCTTTACAAATCAGCGGGCGCCAGGGTTTCCAAACAATCCAGGGCGCTGGTGCTGACGCTTGCCATGGCTGAATTGTTGTCGCGCAGCGGCGAGCGCATCGCCTGGCCCGGCCTTGTCGACCCGTTCATCAATCGCAACGGCGCCGAGCGCATCGCTTCGCATCTGACCCAGGCTGGCACATTGCCTGCCAAGCCGGACTTCTCCGGAATCCGCCGTTTTTCCGACGTCATCCTGGTCAGCGACTTTCTTGATCCGAGCGGCGAAACGCTCGAATGGCTAGACGGGTTGGCACGCCGCGGCGCACGTGCGCACCTGGTCGAGGTGGCAGATCCGGCCGAGGAGACATTTCCCTATGCCGGGCGCACGGAATTCACCGATCCAGAAACCGGTGACAAGCTGATAGCCGGCCGCGCAGAGATCCTGGCCGACGAATATCGCAACCTTTATATCGCTCGCCGTGAGGCGGTTGCCGCGTGGGCGAAACGCCTGGGCTGGAGTTACACGGTCAACCATACAGATCGCCTGGCTTCGGAAGCGCTGGTGGGCCTCCACTTGGCCTTGAGTTCCGAGGATAGCCATCTCGGAAGGGTCGGCGCATGAGCTGGCTTCCGCTCTCCTTCGGCGCGCCGATGCTCCTGTGGGGATTGATTGCCCTGCCGGTCATCTGGTGGCTCCTGCGTTTCACGCCGCCAAAGCCGCAGACGGAGGTGTTTCCACCGCTCAGGATCCTAGCCAGGGTTCTGAAATCCGACGACACGCCGAACCGCAGCCCCTGGTGGCTGACACTGTTGCGGCTGGTAATGGCGGCGCTCGTCATCTTCGCGCTTGCCGAACCGGTATGGAACCCTCGCGAGCGTATTCCAGTCGGAGGCAATCTGCTCGCGCTTGTGATGGACAATGGATGGGCAAGCGCGCCCGACTGGGACGAGCGGGTCGCGACTGCCAGCCGCCTGATCAATGACGCAGAGAAGAAGGAGATGCCGATCATCCTGGCCTTCACTGCGGAAAAGGCCAACCAGCAGATCGGCCCCTACAGCGCCGCTGAAGCGCGCAACCGGCTCAATGCAGTCAGGCCGCGTCCCGTACCAGCGGACAGGCAAGGTGTTTTCCTTGCCGTCGCCAACACGATCGGGGATAGTGCGGGTGTAACATTGGCGCTTCTGACCGATGGTCTTGCCGCAAAGGACGATGCCAAGGCTTTTGCGCCGCTCCTGGAGCGCAGGCTCGCGAACATCGTATGGGCCGCGCCCGGCCGCCTCGACATGGTCGGCCTTACGGCTGCCGACAACGGACTCGATCGTTTCAGTGTCACTGCGGTGCGCGCACCGTCAGGTGCCTCGCCTCGCTTCATGACGGCCGGCGCGTTCGATGAAAAAGGTAGGCGCATCGGCGATGCCGCCATCACCTTCCGCCCCGGCGACACCTCAGCCTCCGGCGAGATCGTCGTTCCTTTCGAATTGCGCAATGATTTTGCCTCCATTGCGCTCGACGGTGAAAATCAGGCCGCTGGCGTGAGGGTGCTGGACGGTACGGCAAAACGGCGCCGCGTCGGCTTGCTGTCCCAGGCACCGACGGATGACACGCGACAACTGCTCTCTCCACTCTATTACATCCGCCGGGCGCTGGAGCCCTCGGCCGACATCATCGAGCCGAAGAGCCCGGACTTGCTCGAGGCCATCCCGCAGCTCCTCGAACAGAAGCCCGCAGTCATTGTCATGGGCGATGTCGGCACCATACCGGAGGCGACGCGGGAACCACTCATCAAATGGATGCAGAACGGCGGCACGTTGATCCGCTTCGCCAGCACACGCCTGCTGACTGCCGGCAATGACGAAGAGCTGCTGCCGGTGAAGCTGCGGCTTGGCGAACGGCAGCTCGGCGGCGCCTTGTCCTGGACCGAGCCGCAGAAAGTGACGGAATTCCCGTCGAACGGCCCGTTCGCAAAACTCGCGCCGCCCCAGGACGTGACGGTAACGCGCCAGATCCTGGCAGAACCGACGCCGTCGCTTGCTGAACGCACTTGGGCCACGCTGGCCGACGGCACACCTCTGGTGACCGCGGACCGCCGCGGCAAGGGTATCGTGGTCCTCTTCCACATTACCCCTTCGGCGACCTGGTCCAACCTGCCGATTTCGGGCAGCTTCGTGGAAATGCTGCGGGCGATCGTCCAGCTATCACGCAACCAGGGCGCAGCGGGAACCACCACCGAAGGCGTCCCGGCCGCTTCGTTGCCGCCATACCGGATGATCGCTGCGGACGGGCAAATCGAGCCACCCACCGGCGACGCGAAGCCGCTGCAGACAGGCAAGGGCCCGCTCGCTGTGACAATCGAGAACCCGCCTGGCCTCTACGGTACGGAGGATGGTGTCTTCGCGCACAACCTGCTGACGGCCGATGCCACGCTGGCACCGATCAGCAGGCCGACGACATCAGTTCCCGTCATTGCCGAAAGCTACGCAGCCGACGAATCGCGCGATATGAAAGGACCGCTCTTGTTCGGCGCACTCGCCCTGTTGATTCTGGACGGCCTCATCGTGCTTTGGCTTGCAGGTCTGTGGCGCCGGAATGCCCGGCGAATCACGGCCGCGGCCATCGCACTGATCCTGCTTCCCGCACTTCTCCTGCCTGTTTCACCGGCATCGGCCAATGACGCCAAGCCGGATGATCAACAGGCGATCGAAGCGACAATGGTGACCCGCCTCGCCTATGTTCTGACCGGGAATTCCAGCATCGATTCCGTCAGCCGGGCCGGCATGACCGGCCTCACCCGTTTCCTGCGCGAGAAGACCGCGCTTGAACCTGGAGAGCCGACGGGCGTCAACGTCGAGAACGACGATCTGGCGTTTTATCCCCTCATCTACTGGCCAGTGGATGCAAACGTACCAGCGCCGTCGCAGGCTGCGATTGCCCGCATCGACGAATATATGAAGAATGGTGGCACGATCCTGTTCGACACGCGTGACCAGTACGCCACTTCACTGGAGACCTCGACCAGCCCGGCGACCCTGCGTTTGCGCGAAATATTGGGCAATCTCAATGTCCCGCCGCTGGAGCCGGTCCCATCCGACCATGTGCTGACCAAGTCTTTCTATATCCTCAATGATTTCCCGGGACGCTTCGCCGGAAGCCCGCTTTGGGTCGAAGCCTCGCTGGAAGCGAGCAACCCCGACAACCGCCCCGTCCGGACCGGTGACGGCGTTACGCCGATCATGATCACCGCCAATGATTTCGCCGGGGCCTGGGCGGTCGATGGCAGTGGCAGCCCGCTGCTTCCCACGGTCCCGTCCGACCCGATGCAGCGCGAACTGGCATTCCGCTCCGGCGTCAACATCATGATGTATATGCTGACCGGCAACTACAAATCCGATCAGGTTCATGTTCCGGATCTGTTGCAGCGGCTGGGACAGTGACATGAACTGGTCTGTCGCCTTCGAACCCCTGCTTTCCTGGCCGCTGCTGGCAGCGATGCTGCTGCCGCTGGCGCTTATCGCCGGCGTCGGTCTTTGGTTCCGACAGCGCGGCGCCTACCTGCGGCTGGCGGCACTTGCAGCTTTCGCGCTCGCCCTTCTGAACCCTGTCCTGCTCGATGAGGAACGCGATGCCTTGAAAAGCGTGGTTGCTGTCGTCGTCGACCGCAGCCAGAGCCAGGATATCAACGACCGTGCAGCACAGACGGAAGCCGCGCTTGCCGGCCTGAAGGAGAGGCTTGCCCGCTTCAAGCAGTTCGATGTGCGTGTTGTTGAAGCGGGCAAAAGCGGAGCGGCCGAGGAACGCACCGAAACGCGGCTGTTCTCGGCCTTGAACGGCGCACTGCGTGACGTGCCGCCGTCCCGCGTTGCCGGCGCGGTGATGATCACGGACGGCGAGGTCCATGACGTGCCGGCAGGACGTTCAGATCTCAATGCACCACTGCATGCACTGATCACCGGCCGCGAGGGCGAAAAGGATCGCCGTGTCCGCTTTGACAAGGCCCCACGCTTCGGGTTGGTCGGCAAGCCGCTCGACATGACTTACCGTGTCATTGCCACCGACGGCGCAACCGGTCCGGTGGAGGTTCGCGTCTCCGTCAACGGCCAGCAAGTGGCCGTCGAACGCGCCTTCATCGGCCAGGAAATGCCGCTGCAGGTGACGATCCCGACCGCTGGCCGCAACATCGTCGAACTCGCCATTCCAAAGGAAGACGGCGAACTGACCGACGTCAACAACCGCACGATCGCGCTGGTCGACGGCATCCGTGAGAATCTGCGAGTGCTGCTGGTCTCCGGAGAGCCGCATGCCGGCGAGCGCACCTGGCGCAATCTGCTGAAATCCGACGCCTCGGTGGATCTGGTTCACTTCACCATCCTGCGGCCACCTGAAAAGCAGGATGGCACACCGATCAACGAACTGTCCCTGATTGCCTTCCCGGTTCGCGAACTTTTCATCGAAAAGATCAATGAGTTCGACCTGATTATCTTCGACCGTTACCAGCATCGCGATGTGCTGCCGACCCTCTATTACGACTACATCACCGAGTATGTCGAAAACGGCGGCGCCTTGCTGATTGCCGCAGGCCCTGAATATGGCGGCCAGGCGACGATCGCACGCACGCCGCTGATGGGCGCCCTGCCCGGCATGCCCACGGGCGAGGTCATCGACAAGGGCTTCTATCCGCGCCTGACCGATCTCGGCGGGCGCCATCCGGTCACGCGCGGCCTCGACGGCTCGCAGAACAATCCACCCCGCTGGGGTCGCTGGTTCCGCACCATCGGTATCGACCGTCCGGAAGGCGAAGTCGTGATGAAGGGGGCGGATGACCGCCCGCTGCTGGTCCTCGACCGCAAGGGGGAAGGTCGCGTTGGCATGCTGTTGTCAGATCAGGGCTGGTTGTGGGCACGCGGTTTCGAAGGCGGCGGTCCTTATGTTCAGCTCTATCGCCGCATTGCGCACTGGTTGATGAAGGAACCCGAACTCGAGGAGGAGCGCTTGACCGCTGACGGTCGCGGCATGACGCTCGAAGTCCGGCGCCAGACCATGAGCGAGGATCCCGGTTCCGCGCGTATCATCACGCCATCCGGGAAGGCGCTGACGATCACGCTGCAGAAGTCGGAACCCGGTATCTTCAGCGGCAGTGTCGAAGTGAACGAGATCGGCCTCTATCAGGTCGCCAGCGGCGACCTCACTGCGTTGGCGCATGTCGGTCCTGTCAACGCTCCAGAATTCGGCGATGTCGTCTCGACGGAAAGTCGATTGAAACCCGCCGCGGAAGCTACCGGCGGCAGTGTCAGGCGGCTTGCAAGCGGTGCAGGCAGCGATGTTTCCTTGCCTTCTGTCGTCCCCATCCGCGATCAGGCCGCGGCAGCGGGGCGCGACTGGATCGGCCTGCGTACCACCGACGACAGCGTGCTGAAGGCAGTTTCCCGCGTGCCGCTGTTCGGCGGTTTCCTCGGCTTAGGCCTGTTGCTTCTGGCAATGGGCAGCATGTGGTATCGCGAAGGCCGATAGACTTGGGCCTGGAAGTTCGTGCCGCAAAAACGATCTGCGCTGCCTCGGAGCATCGACAACAAGAAGGCCGCTCTCCGGATTTCGGAGGCGGCCTTTCCTGTCCAGCCAAACAACTTCAACAAAAGTGAGCGGCGGTTTCGCGTTCCGGAGTTTCGGAGAAACAACAGTTAGAGCGTCTTCGCGGTTCGAAGAAAGGCAAGCACTCTAACTGGGAAACCATGCCTAGGCCTTCTTGGCGGCCTTGTGGACATGGTGGATGTGGTGCTTGCTGGTGTGGTGCTTGCGAAGGTGATGCTTGCGCACATGATGCTTCTTGTGAGCAACGCTGTGATGGCGATGCGCCTTCTTGTGCACGACGTGCTTGGCGGCGGGAGCAGCATTCGCCGCGCTTGCGCCGAGAACCGGCATCGAGAAAGCGAGCGCAACCGCAAGGCCGAGAGCGGAAAGGATAGACTTCTTCATGGGTGTTGTTCCTGATTGAGCGGGCCTGTCCAGCGGCGCGGCCAAAAGCCAATTGCCACCAGTCTTAACGAACCCTGTCGCTGGAGCCGAACAGAAGGCCGAACCGTTTCCGGCATAAGCCTGCTCTGCGCGTCGAAGCGCCTTTCCGCTGTGGCCCGCATGGCCGCGGCAGGTCTAGGGAATGGCAAGGCCGCCTCCGTGAGGGGGATCGAAGGCGGCCTCGAGGTAGCCAGGACGAATTACATCGTCTTCTTGGCTTCAGCCTTCTTGGGGGCCTTCTTGTGCTTCTTCACCTTCTTGGCCGCGACCTTGTGGACAGGCTTCTTGGCGGTCGTGGTAGCGGCCGCGGCCGGAGCAGCCGTGGTGGTCGCGGTCGCCGAGGCAGCGTTGGCGACGGAGGTTCCGAGGACCGGCATCGAGAAGGCGAGAGCAACGGCAAGGCCGAGAGCGGAGAGAAGGGTCTTTTTCATGATCAGCTTTCCTTTGTGCGCAGGTTGGGTGCAAGTGTCACTGGCTGGGGTCGTCCGGTGTCACTCCAAGGAGCTTCAGTGCGTTGGCGAAGGTCCGGATGCCCTGTGCCTGCTTGTGATCGGCGCAGTACCGGGTCGCCTTTTTCTGGAGCACCTTTGCCTGGGCGGCCTGCACCGCCTTGGCGTGGTTTTCGATGGCCTCGTCGAGTTGTCGACTTAGCCGGCTGCAACGTTCGCTCCGCGTGATCGCCGCCTCCGCATTCGAATGTCCAACACCGATCATGGCGAGCGAGATGCTGAACAGCGCTCCCATCCATCGGCATGAACTTCTCTGCATGATCGGTGTCCTGATCTCCCGGTTGCGAGGCGCCGCGACCGGTGTCCTGGCCGCTGCGGATATCGTTATGCCATTGATTTTTTTCGGAAGTTTTTCTGGATTGTTGAATCTTGTTTCTGGATTGTTTCTGAGTGCATTTTGTCGGCCCGCTGGCCAAGACACTGGTCCAGCCCTATCCTATAAGGCGCAAATCACGGGCTGGAGCGTTTCCGTTTTTCTCGGAAACGCGGAAACGCTCAAACTGTTGTTTGCGCAATTCCGGGCGGAAAACCGCTGCGCACTTTTCCTGAATTGCTCCAGCGGCTGGCCGAAAGACAGGTACCGAGTGAAACCCGATCCGCATATTCTCATAGTCGATGACGACAAGGGCATCCGCGATCTGCTGCAGGAGTTCTTCGAGAAACGTGGCTTGCGCACGTCCGTGGCTCGCGACGGCACCGAGATGGAGACCATCATGCGGCGCGGTCAATTTGACCTCGTTATCCTCGACGTCATGTTACCTGGCAAAAGCGGCCTGGAACTCTGCCGCGAGTTGAGAAGCGCCAATCAGAACATTCCCATCATCATGTTGACCGCGGTCAACGAGACCACGGATCGTGTCGTCGGTCTCGAAATCGGAGCGGATGACTATGTGCCGAAGCCCTTCGATCCGCGCGAGCTTCTCGCTCGTATCCGCGCCGTTCTGAGGCGCAACACTGGAGTTGCCGAAGCGAAACGCTTGCCTGCCCGACAAATCTATCGTTTCGCCGGCTGGACCATGGATTGCTCGCGTCGCAGCTTGGTCGCACCCGGCGATGTTCGGGTTGAACTGACAGCCGCGGAGTTCAATCTGCTGCACACATTCGTAAAGAGCGCGCAGCGCGTTTTGACCCGCGATCAGCTCATCGAACTTTCCGGCGGGGATGGCGCGATCGCCTATGACCGCAGCATCGACATCCTGGTCAGCCGATTGCGGCGCAAGATGGAAGACGACCCCAAGACCCCCAAGCTGATCCAGACAGTGCGCAGCGGCGGCTATCAGTTCATTCCCGAGACCATCAACGAATGAGGCGGTTCCTGCCCCAGACCCTGCCTGCCTGGGTCCTGCTGGTAGTGATCGCCAGCCTGCTCGTCAGCCAGGTGGCAACGCTCTATATCGTCGCCCGTGACCGGGCGGCGGCGTCCGACATCGTCGATTACTACCGGCTGAACGACCGCGCCTTCGCCGTTGTCCAGTTGCTTTACGCCGCGACACCAGCGGATCGCAAACGCATGGCATCGGGCGTCGCCAGCACCAGCTATGCGCTGACTGTTTCAGACATACCGGTCGTCGCCTCTTCGATCGCCCAGGACGACCAATTGGCCGAACTGGAAGATATCCTGGTCAGTCGCCTGTCGCGTTTCGGTGTCACGGAGGCAAGGGTGCGGCGTGACGCTGCAACCGAATCCGAAAAGCCGCCACGCAGGCGGGGTACAGACATTGGTGAGGTGGAGAAGGATCTGCTGGCGCTGTCTGCCGGTTTTGCGCACAGCGACAAGCTAACCGCTTCAATCCAGTTTTCCGACGGGCAATGGTTGAATTTCACTGAACCTATCATCCCGCCGGGACCTGTGCTGAGCCCCGAAAGCTTGCCTCTCTACGGTGTCATGGCTGCATTGGTGGTGGTTATGTCGGTCTGGTCCATCCGCCGCTTGACCGCACCCTACAGGATCATGGAAACGGCGGTGAAACGCATCAGCAAGGACTTGAAAAGTTCTCCCATCTCCGAAGCCGGCAGTCGTGAGATCAGAACGGCTGCGCGTGCCATCAATGTCATGCAGTCGCGGCTGCGCGAATATGTCGAGGACCGCGAGCAACTGGCGGCCGCGCTCGCGCATGATCTGCGCACCCCGCTCACGCGCATGCGTTTGAGGCTCGCGCTCCTGCGCAAATCGAAGCTGCGCGACGACCTCGCCAAAGACGTTGGCGATATCGAGGACATCGCTCGCTCGGTCGTCGACTTCGCGACGTTCGAAGTCGCGGACGAAAAGAGCGAGCGCATCGATTTCGTTTCGCTGGTGGAGTCTGTCGCAGACGGCTTCCCGGAGGTTATGCTGGACGATGACGAACTGCCCTCACGCGAACTGATCTGCATTGCGAGACCGATCGCGTTGCGGCGCTGTGTCACCAACCTTGTCCAGAACGCAGTCACCTACGGCCACAAGGCTCAGCTCAGCCTGCAGCATTCGATGACTCAGGTCGCGCTGGTCATCCACGATGAGGGCCCAGGCATTCCGCAAGCCAAACTCGATGCCGTGTTCAGCCCGTTCATTCGCCTGGAGAAGTCACGCAGCCGCGAAACCGGAGGATTGGGTCTGGGCCTGACGATCGCCCGCAATATCGCACGCGCGGCCGGCGGCGAAATCTATCTCTCGAACCATCCCGAAGGCGGCCTTCGGACCGAATTGCGCTTACCCCTCGCGGCCTAGATGCGCCGGCACGTCGTGCGAACGCGTCGGCGCTATGCCGTACGCCTCAGCGGCGCAGAACCGCCGAGAGTACGTCGCGGATGCCGATGGCTCCGACGAACCGCGACTGATCGTCGAACAACGCCACCGGAGCGGTCTGGGACCGATGCATGGCGAGCATCACCGTCTTCAGGGACGTGCCGGGCGTTGCCCAAAATACCTGCGATTTTTCCTCCGGCTGGCGTTCCACATCCGTACAGGAGGTCCACACCGCGGGCTTGCCGTCGCGCTCTGCTGCCGTCACCAACCAGTTGCTGTCGATCTTGAAGCGGGTCGTTCTGCGCCGATCCAGCCAGATCCAGCCATCTTCCGAGGTCTCCAGATCCCGGCGATCACGCATGACATTCCAGGCGGTCAGCACCGAAAGTGGATTCACATTGGAGATGAATTCGCGCACATAGTCGTTTGCCGGTTTCAGCACGATATCTTCCGGCGGACCGGACTGCACGATGCGGCCACCTTCCATGATGGTGATCGTGCTGCCGATCTTCAGCGCCTCTTCAAGATCATGGCTGACGAAGATGATGGTCTTCTTCAGGGTCGTCTGCAGCTGCAGCAACTCATCTTGGAGCTTGGTGCGAATGAGCGGATCAAGTGCGGAAAAGGGTTCGTCCATCAGAAGGATCGGCGCTTCGGTGGCAAAGGCGCGCGCCAGGCCGACGCGCTGCTGCATGCCGCCCGAAAGTTCATGCGCATATTTCTTTGCCCAGGGATCGAGATTGACAAGCTTGAGCTGCTTCTCCACGCGCGCCTTGCGTTCGGTCTCGGGCACGCCCGCGAGTTCCAAGCCGAAACCGACATTTTCCTCCACCGTGCGCCAGGGCAGCAGGCCGAACTGCTGGAACACCATGGCCACCTGGTGCTGGCGCAGTTGACGCAACGTCGCTTCATCACAGGAGACGACGTCAACCATGCCGTCGCCATTCTTCACCATCACCTGGCCTCGGCTGACGACGTTGAGCCGGTTGACGGCGCGCAGCAACGTTGACTTCCCGGAGCCCGAAAGTCCCATCAACACGGAGATCTCACCTTCATTGACGGTGAGATTGGCGCCGGCACAGCCTAGGACATTGCCCGTCTGCTCCAGGATTTCAGCGCGCGTTGCGCCCCTGTCGACCATCGCAAGCGCATCGCGCGTATCGGGACCGAAGACGATATCGACATTCTTGAAATCAACGGCGACGGTCATTTCTTGCCTCCCACGCCGATACGGGTCATCCGGTCGAGCACGATCGCCAGCACGACGATGGCAAGACCCGCTTCAAGACCGAGGTCGATCTTGCGCGAACCCAGCGCACGGTTGATTTCGGTACCGAGGCCACCTGCCCCGATCAGCGCTGCGAACACCACCATCGACAACGACAGCATGATGCATTGCGTCAGCCCCGCCATGATGGTCGGCAACGCCGCCGGCAATTCGACTTTCCACAGCAGCTGGCGTTTCGTGGCGCCGAAGGCTTCGCCGGCTTCGATGATCGCTTTCGGCACAGAGGTGACCCCGAGATGCGTGAGACGCACGGCCGTGGGAATCACGAATATGATCGTGACGATGAGGCCTGGAGCGTTGCCGAGGCCGAACAAGGTGAGCACCGGGATCAGATAAACGAAGGTCGGCAGGGTCTGCATCAGATCCAGTACCGGCAGCATGAATTTGTAGACCTTGGGCTTGTGCGCCGCCCAGATACCGAGCGGCACCCCGATCGCCATGGACGCGATGGTGGCGGCGACGACCAGGACAAGCGTCTGGACGGTCTGCTTCCACAGACCTTGGTTGATGATGAAGAGCAGGCTCAGCAGGACTCCGACCGCCAACGCCTTCGAGCGCTGCAGCCACCAGGCAAGCAACGCGATCAGAAGAACGACGACCACCGGCGGCATCATCAAGAGCAGGTCGACGACGCCGTCGAGCAGCGAGTTCAGCCCGCTCGAGAAGCCGCGGAAGATGCTGTTGAAATTGTCGGTGAGGAAAGTGAAGAACGCCTTGCCCCATGCACCGACCGGAATCTTCCAGGCGACCAGGAAATTCGAAACGGGATCCATCTGCTCTCCCTCTCCATGCCTCCGTCCACCCTCGAGGCATCCCTCATCTTCTCACAGCCTACGAAAAAGGGGCAGCCCCACACACGAACGGCTGCCCCTATATGTCGCCCGCAAAGGGCGGTTGGGTCAGCCGCCGATCGCGCTCTTCACCGCCGCAGCCGCATCGCCACCGTCGAAGGTCGTTACGCCGGCAAGCCAGGGTGTGACGACATCGGGGTTCTTCTTCAGCCAATCCTTCGCGACGTCGTTCGGCGCGCCACCTTTCAGGATCGCATCCATCATCTGGTTTTCCGCCGACAGTTCAAATTTCAGGTTCTTGAAAAAAGTCCCCAGATTCGGGCATTCGGTCGCATAACCCTTGCGCACATTGGTGTGTACGGTCGCGGCTCCGAATCCTGAATCGCCCATGCCGTCAAGATACGAGATCTTCATCTCGCCCATCACCGGATGCGGGGTCCAGCCCAGAAAAACGATCCATTGATTGTCCTTCATGGAGGTTTCGGCTTGCGTCAGCATTCCGGCCTCCGAGGATTCGACCAATTCATAACCGTTCAGGGGCGACCCTTGTTTGGCAATCATGTCAAGGATGATACGGTTGCCGTCATTGCCGGCCTCGATGCCGTAGATCTTGCCGCCGAGCTTTTCCTTCACCTCCGGTTTTGCAAGATCGTTGAGCGACTTCACACCGGCCTCCGCCATATAGGTCGGAACCACCATCCCATAGCCGGCACCTTCCAGGTTGGTGGCAATGGTTTCGACAGAACCGTCCGCGGCATAGTCCTTGATATCGTTGGTCTGGGACGGCATCCAATTCCCGAGGAAGACGTCGAGATCCTTGTTCTTCAGCGAAGCATAAGTGACCGGCACTGAAAGCTGAATGACCTCGGGCTCGTAACCGAGAGCGGTGAGCAATGTGGCGGCCGTACCGGTCGTCGCCTGCACGTCGGTCCAGCCGACATCGGAGAGGCGCACCTTCTTGCAGCTTTCGGCGTCGCCAGCGAAGGCCGCGCCGGTGGACAGGAGCGCGGCAAGGCTAAAACCTGCGATGATGGACTTCATGCGTAACATGAACTTTCTCCCATTGTGTTTGTTTGGCGAAGCGGAATCCGGCGCCTGGCCTTGTTGTGTCAGCCAAACACCATTTTTGTGTTGTTTCAAGCACCAGGAGGTACGATTGACGGCGCGCATTGGCCGATCAGCGACACGGCCGAGCTTTTTTGGTGGAAGGCCGGAAAGCGCCCCTCCCCGCAGCGTCTAACTTCTGCATAAAGGATCATGGCCAAGCTCTACTTCAACTACGCAACCATGAACGCAGGCAAGACAACCATGCTCTTGCAGGCCTCGTACAATTACCGCGAGAGCGGCATGACCACGATGCTGTTCGTGGCGGGCCACTATCGCAAGGGTGACATAGGCTTCATCTCTTCGCGGATCGGCCTTGAAGCCGGGGCGGAGATGTTTCGCGACGGCGACGACCTCTACGCCCGCATTGCAGAACATCACGAACACACCACCGTGCACTGCGTCTTCGTCGACGAGGCGCAATTCCTGGAAGAGGAGCAGGTGTGGCAGTTGGCCCGCGTTGCTGACCGGCTCGGTATCCCGGTAATGTGTTATGGACTGCGGACCGACTTCCAGGGCAATCTTTTCACCGGTTCACGCGCGCTGCTGGCCATTGCCGATGACCTGCGCGAGGTCCGCACCATCTGTCGCTGCGGACGCAAGGCAACGATGGTCGTGCGCCTCGGCGCCGACGGCAAGGTCGCAAAACAAGGCGACCAGGTGGCGATCGGCAAGGATATCTACGTATCGCTCTGCCGCCGCCATTGGGAGGAAGAAATGGGGCGCGCCCAGCCTGACGATTTCATCGGCTTCTCGCGACCTTGAGGCGACTTCGCCGGCATTAGGTCCCCAGGCTGCGGCCAAGAGTACCATGGCCGCCCCCCAATTGCTGCTGATAGGCTCACCTTGTCGCCATCGATCCGAGGAATGATCATGCAACGCCAGGCACTCGGCCCAGCCATCGCAGCTTTCACCATGCTCATCGCCCTGCCCGCGCTCGCGGAGGGCGATGCCGTCGCCGGCAAGAAGGTGTTCAATAAATGTGTCGCCTGCCACGACGCAACTTCGGAAAAGGACAAGCTCGGGCCGCATCTGCTCGGTGTCTTCGGCCGCACTGCCGGCACCACGCCAAGCTATCTTGCAAGATACTCGCAAGCCATGAAGGACGCCGGTGCCGCCGGACTCGTCTGGGACGACACATCGCTTGCCGAATATCTGCGCAGCCCGAAACAGAAAGTTCCCGGCAACAAGATGGCCTATATGGGCCTGAAGGACGATGCCGAAATTGCCAACGTCATCGCCTATCTGAAGGCCGCCCCCAAGCCCTGATCCGAAGCAATCGTCGCCAGCATCGCCATGAGTGGTCGTGCTCGCGACGAAAGCAACGTCTGCGTCTTTCAATCGCCAATCGCCCCACATATATTCGCCATCGACTGCCGCGTGCAGTGTAGGCTTGCCACCACTAGGGGGATCTGATGGCGACATTGCAAAACTTCGACACCGAAATCGCCAAGACCAGACAGGTCGTCGAAGACATGCGTTCCAAGATCGAGCAATCCGGTACCGTGCTCGACACGCTTGCCAAGGCCGATCAGAAAATCGGCGATGCCAATTTCGACATCGAGAATGCCCGCATCCAGGACGTTCTCAAGCAGCAGAAGACCATGGAAGCCAATATCGCCGATCTGATCATCGGCCTTGAGGACGCGACCAATGTCTTCGGTTCCGAATTCGAGAGCATGAAGAACTATACTGGCTGGGAAAGCTTCGTCGGCATCTTCTCGGCACAGAAGAAACAGCGCATGCGCACCGACCGCGTGCGCAACATGTCGCTCGCCGGCAACCTGCAGGAGCTCCTGGCCAAGTCCGACACGATCGTCGGCATTCTGAAGGCGCAGAAGGAGGTACTCGATCAACGCTACAAGACCTCCGAGGCCAGTCTTTCGCAGGTGATCGAACGCCGCAAGGCGACCATGGCCGAACTCGAAGCCGTGCAGAAGCGAATTCAGGAATTGAATCCGCTGCTGCTGGACATCGAAAACAAGATTGCCGCCTCGACCAGCCAGAAAGATCGCACCGGGCTGGAAAGCGAGCGCACCAAGCTCGCCACCGAATACAATGAGCGTCAAGCCAAGGAACAGGAATTGCTGGCGGCCAGCCAGACGCTGGAACGCTACACGTCCATGTTCCAGACCTTCGTGGATTCGCTGAACAACCAGATCGCCGCGCAGTCGACACTCATCAACAAGCTGACCATCGATACCGAACAGCGCATCGTGCTCTATAAAGCGCTTGAGGATTCGCTGAAGACAGCCGCCCAGCAGGATGTCGCGCACAAGATCAACACTCTGGGCTCGCAAGTCGACACTACCGCTGAAGAGACGATGGCAGGTATCGGTGCGGCCGCCCAGAAACACATCGGCGACCTGCTCGAAATGCATGAGAAGAACATGGTGGCGACAGCCGACATCCAGCGCCGCAAGAAGCTGGCGGACGATGCTTTCGCACGCCGCTTCGACGACGTCATGAAGAAGCACAATTCAGCGAACTATGTGCAGTCCTGACCTCGGCAGGACTGTTCACACCTATCGATGACTTTTCGTAACCCCATCCAGCGTCTTTCTCCCTTCGAGGGAGCAAACGCATGACCATCGAAACCGATGCGGCCGAGCGCTATTTCTCGGCCATAACGGCGGCGTTGTCCGGTCTCGAGATCTTCATGCGCGATGACCGCTCGCCGCTGTACCGGCATGGTATCGTCGCCAAGATCGTGGCCGAGTACATCAGCCGCCTCGACAAGTCTTTCACCTGCTGGCGCAACCGTCTCGGCTTCATGGAGACATTCAAAATCTCCCGCGCCGAAAGCGGCTATCCGGTCTTCCAGAACCTGCTTGAGCTGGAGAATGATCGTCGTCAGGCTGACAGCCGGCTTGCCACCATCCCATCCACGCGTGAGCTGCGCTCTGAGATGGCCGACTTCATCCTGCGCCACAAGGAATTTCCAAAGACGCTGCAGAAATCGATGGCGGAGAGGCTCTATCTGGAAGACATCAAGAGCGGCGAGACCTTCGGCCCCTTCACCTTGGCACAGACAGCCAAGGTCTCTGTCAATCCGAAATCCGGCCTGCCTTACTATCTGGTGCATTGGGCAAGCTTCGACGGCACCGCCAATCTGCCACTGATCTATATGGTGACGGTGGAGGATTCATCCGACGACATCGTGCGCCAGTTGGTCGGCAAGGATGGCCGCCTCAACGAGGATGTCGAGATACCGCTGCCCGTGGATGGCCTGCTGAACCCTGACCTCGCTCGCCGTTTCGACGACTTCACCGAAAAGAACTCCTCCTATTCACTGACGCCGCTGACCATAGCGGTCAATCTCGACAAGGATTTCGAGCCGCTGCATCCCAAGCAGCTGCGGCGCGTGATTCTCGGCCCCTTCTACTCGGCCGGCATCACCGACAACAATTCGACCGTGACCGAAGTGCTGGCCAAGGTGCGCAAGCCGGAGAATGCCTGGCTGCTCACCTGGACCATCCAGGAAATCTATTCGAAGGGCGAGAAACCGGGGCGTCGCGGCCTTTTCTCCAGCGAAAAGACCACCCAGGAATTTTTCATCAACACCGATGACCTGGAAGCAACGCGGCAGGGCGTTTCGAGTTTCGAGAACCACGCGCTGGTGCCGCACGAAGCTTATCAGGCACTCTATGCCGCGGGCGAAACCCAGAAGATATTCAACGGCTACAAGGTGCACATCCTGTCCGGCGGACGGGTGATTTCGGACGTCTAGAGCCACTGCGTAACGAGGGACAGAATGGACACCGGGCTGACCACCATTCCGGAAGCCGATATCGAAAAGCACCGCGCTACCGCGCAGAGCTTCATCACCCGCATCGTCGTGCTGGAGGATTCGTCGGGAGAATCCGGCACCGCGCTTGCGGGGACAGGTCGCCGCTTTGTCTCCACTGTTTCAGCTGGCTCGCTGCGCAAAACGCGAGAAGTCGAACTGCAAAAGACGGTTGCCTCCACACGGCCCGACGATCAGTTGCTGTCAATCCCGCAGCACACGCTGCTTTACCGCGCGCGGCGCGGCATTGCCGTAGCGCTGGCGGTATCGGACATCTTCGCGCGATCGACCGATCTCGAAAGCCTGCAGGCGCAGAACGCACGCTCACCGCTAGAGGGTGAACAGGCCACCCAATTCAAGAAACTGCTCTCCGCTTCAGCCTATGTCGCCGCCTTCACGCTCGCCTCCTACCTGTCCCAACTCATCGACAGCGATGGCGAGGCGCCGAACGATATCGCCGAGCCGGACTTCCTGTTCGACACGCCGCAGGATGCGGTGAAGTCCCTTGTTGCGGGCCTCGACAGGGTTCTCGCCGGCACCAAGGACGATGCCGATCTCCTGACTCGCGCCAAAAGCTTCGCCCGCGTCGCCATTGACGGCCTGCTGACACGCAAGGGCCGCTTCGACGGGCTTGACGCCTTCGAAGACACGCACATTCGCATTGATGCCGACGACTTCACGATCGACGGCTTCGATGTCGCGCCTGGCAAGAAGTCGAAACCGCTCGTGATGACCTTCAAGAAGCCGGAAGAGGTCGTCGGCAATCACATCGCCAAATACCAGTCGGTGAAACTGGCCAAGATGCTGATGGCCTACGACTTCGACCGGGAGCTGAACCCGTTTGTCGAGCTCGGCGGCTTCTTGTTCACCTTCATCGGCGACGGCGCACCGGGCACCGGCAAGACGACGCTGATCCAGATGATCGCCGGCCTGATCAACGACTATTGCAAGGTCGCCGGCTATCCCTTCGCTTATGAGAATTTCGGCGTCGACCAGATCTCGTCCTATCAAGGCAAGTCCGGCCAGAATTGCCGGCAGTTCATCAACAATGTGCTCAACCCGCGCGCGATCGGCTTCGGTACCATCGACGACATCGACCAGGTCGCGGCCAAGCGTTCCGACGATCGCGCCTCGGCCGGCCAGCAGGAGATCACTGGCGTCCTGATGGACGCCTTTGCTGGCGCCGGCACGGTGGTGCGCGGCAATTGCGCCTTTGGCATGTTTTCCAACTACCCCGAAAACGTCGACGATGCGTTGCGCCAGCGCGCCGGTGCCCGCTGGCTGGTCGACGGCCCGCAGACCCGCGACGATTATATCGACATTTTCGTGCTGCTTGCCGGCAAGAACCACAAGATCCCGCTCGGTGAGCACAAGCTTTATGCCGCCCAGGAGATCCAGCGCGCCGTGGCGGAAGCCTATGAAGGTCACGACAAGCCGCACGAAGATGGGCTGATGAAGGTCTATGAGCGCTTCATCAAGGAAAGCGGTCAGCCGAAAACACTGGAAGATGTCGGCAGCTATCTGCATCTGATCAAGGAAGCCGAGCCACGCTTCACCGGGCGCGCTATCAAGAACGTCACCGATGCCATCAAGATGCGCGCCATGGACATCGAACTGCCTGATGAGTGGTTCGAAAAGCCCGAAGCCTTCATGCACAAGAGCTACGATGACAAGAAGGCGATGATCGAGGAACTGCGCCGTCCATTCGACATGGACATGATCATGCAGGAGATCAACCGCTACGCCGATTCCGAATTCCGCTATGCCGACAAGTCCGACGATGCGGCGGTCGACAAGCTGCTTCGCGACGCTCGCCTGCGCGAACGCGCAGCCAGGGAGATGGAGGAGTTGAAGAAGAAGGGGCTGTGGAACGCGTAATTCTTCCCTTCTCCCCGTTTACGGGGAGAAGGTGTCACGAAGTGACGGATGAGGGGCAGCGCCATGCGCGGCAGCAATGAAGCCAGAACCTCAAGAGCTCGGCTGCTTCGGCGCGTAGACAATGAGGCCGAGGAAAAGCTCTGGTACGAACTTCGCGGAAGGCGCCTGAATGGCTACAAATTTGTCCGCCAGTTACCGATCGGTCCATATTTCGCGGACTTCGCGTGTCGCGAAGCAAACCTTGTCGTTGAAGTTGATGGCAGCCAACATGCGATGAGTCAGACAGATCGCTTCCGAGATGAAACCATGAATGGAAATGGGTGGTCCGTATTGCGGATTTGGCATGCAGATGTTCTCAAAGACCAACGCTCGGTCTTGAACACGATTCTTGCCGCACTCAATGGCAGTTTGAACCAGAAGATGACTTCCCACGAGATCAAATTCTTGCCTGCGTCAGCCGGTGTCGAGAACCAAGCATGACCTGTGCCGCCCCTCATCCGCCCTTCGGGCACCTTCTCCCCCTAAACGGGGAGAAGGAATAATGGATCTCCTGCGCGACAACGAGCTCATCTACGGCCGCCTGCTGCCGATCGACGAGCCGCATCTCATCGATCGCTACAACAAGGCGCTGAAGGCGTTCGGTTTCAAGCCGACCAAGCTGAAGAGCTTCCATGTCGACCGCACTGGTTTCTCGCCCGAGATCGCCGAGGAATGCAAGGACTACGACTATCTCGATCCCAACGGGATCAACCGCCGTTTCATCATCCTGACGCCTGCGCAGATCGACTTGCCGGTCGTACACACGGCTTTCTCGAACACCTCGCAGCTGATGTTCGAGTTCATGTCGAAGAACAGCCGCGCCATCGATGCGCTGACCATCAAGGACGTCATCTACGGCGAGATCGAGGATTCGGTCTCGACAGTAAGCGATATCGAAGACCTGCTCTCCATCAACCAGGTGGAGTTTCGCGTCCTCTCGGCAGAGGATGTGCTTGGCAAGGCTTCGGAGCTCGGCACGCTGGTCGACCGGCTGAAACAGGAGCCTGACGCCTGGCGCGATAACAAGATGCTCGAACGTATGGTGGAACTGGCCAAGGTTACCGGCGACATTCGCGAAAATGCGCTGGTCCCCGATCAGGTCATCTTCCGCCACAATGCCTATTGGACGAGTCATTTCGGCGGTCTCTATGTTTTCGTCGACCCGGACGTGACGACGGTCATCGGCGATCCGGCAGCCCCGGGATTCCGGCGTTCGCGACCGTGGCAAGTCAGTTACCTGTCGATCAAGGATGCCGACGCCGTCTTTCGTTTCCTGGCCAGCAGCGGCCGCATCGAACTGCCGCGCGCCTCCTGGATCGAGAACTCGGGCTATCTCGAACATCGCGCCGAAATGGTGGTGCGCAATCTGATCTGGCAGGCCGACCCGGATCGCAATCTTTCCAGTGTCGACAAGGTTTGGCTGCAGACCTGGATCCACAACAATGCCTCGGCGATCAATCGCGACGGCGACTTTCCATTCCTCAATGCCGCCAAGCGCGAAATCGGCCAGCTCGGCCAACTGAAGATCGAGGATGTGCAGCCGAGGCAGCGCTTCCTGGTGGTGCGCGCCAAGCCAAGACACGCCGATGCCTGGCTGACCAACCGGCTGATCTCCGATTTCGTGCCGTCGGACTTCGTTTCCCGCTACGTCTTCAACAAGCAGGGTTTCTACAAGGACTATGAAGGCTTCAGCGGCGCTTGGCGATCGCATGTTGTCGACGTTCTGAAAACCACATATCTCAGGGACAAGGACGCGTTCAGGAACCGTCTCTATGGCCTGACCGACTAGGGGGTGTGACCGTATGCTCGATCCGATCGTGAATTTCATCACCCGGATATTCCAGTGGATCGGCCGCGGTATCGGCCTCCTGATCGGCATCATCCTGTGGCCATTCATGTGGCTCGGTCGCTGGTATTTCCAGCGCGGCTGGATCCTGAAGACGGTGGTGGGCGTCGGCCTGCTCATCCTGGCAGGCCTCTACGCCAATCTCATTTATGCGACGCAGTGGTGGAATAATTTCGATCCCAACTATGTCGACAAGTACAAGTTCGAGAGCCGCAACGTTTCGGCAGGCGAACAAGTCACCGCCGGCGGCGGCACCGATACCACAAGGTCGTGCGGCCGCTCCGCCATCGCCGATGTCACCGCCGATCTGACTGACCTCAACGTGAATCAGAACGCCTGGATCTCGTCGATGATCCTCTACAAGGTCGGCCTGTTCGGCCTCGACTGGGACAAGACGCCGTTCATGGACAACAAGGCCTCGTTCCAACGCGGCATCAATCAGGCGGCACGGCGTACTGCCACTGAGCTTGCCGACAATATGGGCCGGGTGCGCACCACCTCGCAGATCGACAGCGATCTGCAGGACGCGCGCGGAAACCTCCAGTTCGATGAATACACCTGGTATTTCGGCCTGAGCCCGTTCGGCCCCAAGACGCCGACGCCGAGCTATTACCGCGACGCCATCAGGAAGCTGCGGGCGTTCAATACCAAGCTCGCCAACTGTCAGGCTGTCTTCGACGCTCGTGCCGACAATCTCAAGCAGTACATCGACCGCATTTCATCGGACATCGGTTCGACTTCCGCGATCCTCAAAGATCGTGCGGAGAACTACAATTATGGCTTCTTCGACGCGCGCGCCGACGACCGCTTCTGGTTCGCTTATGGCCAGCTTTATGCCTATTACGGGTTGATGAAAGCTGCGGAGGCCGATTTCGAGGACGTTATCAAGCAGAAGAACCTGAAAAGCCTTTGGGACACGATGGACGCCCAGTTCGTTTCGGCGCTACGCATCCAGCCCTGGCTCGTCGCCAACAGCGACGAGACCGGCATCTTTGCTACACACCTGACCACCATGGGCTTTTATGTCCTGCGTGTCCGCTCCAACCTGGTCGAGATCAGCAACGTGCTGTCGCAATAGCGAATAGCGAATAGCGAATAGCGAATAGCGAATAGCGAATAGCGAATAGCGAATAGCGAATAGCGAATAGCGAATAAAGTTAGCCGGTTGCGATGATGTCGCAAGCTGGATTGCGAATACGACTGCGCCTTCCCCTATTCGCTACTCGCCATTCGCTATTCGCTGCGAACACCCCTGTCGCATTTCGCGTATTGCGCGGCTGTTTTGAGACGGCGGGAAGAGCCCACACTCGGCTTCTATGCCGCACGACACCGGCGGCGAATGCCGCGCCTGCCACCTGACGATTGGGAGATCACCGGATATGGCCGAGTACAAGAGTGACATTGAGATCGCGCGTGGGGCGAAGAAGCAGCCGATCCAGGCGATCGGCGAGAAGATCGGCATACCGAACGAGCATCTTCTGCCCTATGGCCATGACAAGGCCAAGGTCTCGGCCGAGTTCATCAAGTCGGTGAAGGGCAACAAGGACGGCAAGCTGATCCTGGTCACCGCCATCAATCC
>NZ_JAKREW010000014.1 GCF_022347545.1 Terribium retamae | reverse complement strand
GCGCCCCCCGGCCCGGTTATCCCCTTCCCCTGGCGGGGGCGCGACGGGGGGTGCAAAAACGGGGGGGGGTGGCGCACCCCCCCCCGGCGGCCGCGGGCCCTGCGCGGGCGACCCTTGCCTTCGATGATTTCGCCGCTGTCGATCCAGTTCTTGACGGTATCGGCTATCTGTTCGGCCAACCGCACGGCAGGCGCGCTGACGTGATTGACCGGCAACGTCCAGTCGTCCGGTTCCTCGACCACATCGGCGCCGATCGATGGCCAGACTTCGACATAGCCCGGCGCATCGTTGCGAATGGCCTTGTGATCGAGCGGATCGGGATCGTTGCTGATGCCACGTCGCACCTCCGGTGTTGCGAAAACGCGATCGACGGCTGCCAGCACGTCGCCGGTCGAGCGGAACGACCAGGTCAGCTTGAGATCCGCGAAACTCGTCTCGGCCTCGCGCACCCTGCGTGCGAACAGCTGCCGGCTTTCGTGGAAGGAGTCCGGGGCGGCGCCCTGGAAAGAATAGATCGACTGCTTTTCGTCGCCGACGGCGAAGATGGTGCGCCGCGCGGCACGCGCGCTTTCGCCGGCGAAGAATTCTTCCGCCAGCCGCTTCACCACTTCCCATTGGTCGGGACTGGTGTCCTGCGCCTCGTCGAGCAGGATATGATCGATGCCCTGGTCGAGCTTGTACTGCACCCAGGGGCCGGCATCGGTACGCGACAACAGATTGACGGTGCGGGTGATCAGATCGTTGAAGTCGAGGAAGCCGCGACCGCGCTTCAGATGCTCGTAACGAGCGATCAGCCAGTCGGCTACGGTGAGCGCCGCGGCGGTGCCTTCCAGCATGCGAAAGAGCGCCAGCCGATCGACTGTCCTGGCAATGGCCGAGGCCGCGGCTTCATATCTTTCGGGCAAATCCGGCAACCGGTCGACCAGTGCCTTCTTGAACGTCTTTACGGGATCGTACGGATCGCCATCCGAGCGCAGGAAGCCTTTGGACAGCAACGGCAATCGGCGAACAGGATCGCTTTCGGCAAATCCGAGAGCTGCATAGGGCACGATGTTGTTGAGCACGGCACGCGCGTCGGTGGCCTCTGCGACACGCACAAAAGCCTCGAAATAGGCAGGTTCGAAGTCGGGCAGAGGCCACAACGCGCTGGCAATGCTGGCCGCTGTTTCACCCGCAGCGAAACCGAATTCGTCGAACAGGGAACGAAAGTTCCGGCCATCGCCGCCGATGGCATCGATGAAACCGCGCAAGCCGTCGCGCTTGCGCATGATTTCCGACAAGAGATCGTCGAGGCCCTTCTCGCCACCGCGCTCCAGCACGGTTGCAAAGGCTTCCGTCAGTCCGGCACCACCCGGTGCGCTGGCACCCGTGATCATGTCGCGCCGCGCCTGCGCCAACAGTGCCTGTTCCATCTGCGGATCGAGCAGTTCGAAATGCGCGGCGATGTTGGCCTCCAGCGGGAACTGGTGCAGCACCGATTCACAGAAGGCGTGGATGGTCTGGATCTTCAGCCCACCCGGCGTTTCCAGCGCTTCCGCGAACAGCCTGCGCGCCCGGCGCATGGTCGAGAGGTCGGGCACGCGGCCATCCAGTGCGGCAATTTTTTGCGCCAGTCCGGCATCGGGCAGTGCGGTCCATTCCGAAAGCGTCGAGAAGACGCGGTTGGACATGTTGGCCGCGGCAGCGCGCGTATAGGTCAGGCAGAGGATCTTGGAAGGATCCGTGCCACGCAGGAGCAGGCGGATGACACGCTGGGCCAGCACATGCGTCTTGCCCGACCCGGCATTGGCCGACACCCAGGCGGAGGTGTGCGGATCGGAAGCCCGGGCCTGGCTCTCGGCGGTACCCGAAGGAATAGGATAGAGCTTTTTCAAGCCTCCCCTCCCTCGTCCGGACCGTCGCCGCCAGCGGACCATTCCAGTACACGGGCGAGGTGATCGTAGTCTCCGTCGGTCTCGCCTTCTCGAAACGGCAAGGCCCTCGACAGATAACCAGTCTGCGGATCGGCATAATGGAACAGCAGCTTCTCCAACCGCGCCCATGCTTCCTCGCCCAGATCGGACGCGCTGCGCGGCTTGCGGTTGTATTCCAGGATCGATTCCTGTTCGACTTCGCCGTTGGCCCTGAGCCTGACGAAGGCGAGTTCGGCAGGCTCACGCACACCGATATCGCGAAAAGCGCCCCGTTTGAGCAGCGCGGCCTCCAGCGCCAGTTGCGGCGCCAGCAGGGTGTGGGCCTGCGCCTTGGAGGGCGACGATCCGGTCTTGAAATCGAGGATGTCAGCCATGCCGCCCGCAAGCAGGTCAACGCGGTCGGCGTAACCCGACAGGGTGACGCCGGACTGACCCACCACCGTCTTGTCGGCACGTTCTTCCGAATGCCGTTGGACGACAGCCTCGGCGCGCGAGCGTTCCCAGTCGATGATGCCGACGGCCAGCTTCTCGAAACGAGGCCACCACACTGCCTCGACATCGGCGGGAAGTGCCGCTTCAGTAAAGCAGGCGCGACCGGCTTCCAGAAGGATCGCCAGCGCCTCGGGCGCTTGCGGGTCGGCCACGGCTTGCGAGAAATGGTGCAGTATGGCGTGGAACAACGTGCCGCGCTCGGCAGCACCCGGGTCGCGGATCACGGGCTCCAGCGACATCAAGCCGAGGATGCGGCGTGCATAGACGGCATAGGGATCACGCCGCAATGTTTCGATCTCGGTCACCGAAAAATGGCGAGGCCGGTTCTCCAGAGGCGGTTTCGGTTGCGGTCGCGGCGCGAAGTCCACCTTGGGACCCGCGTCCAGGGCACGCGCCCAGGCAAGCAACTCGTTGCCACGTCGGCGCATGGGTTCCGCCTGCGCCCTGCCGACGAAGGTAAGGATGCGCTGTAGCCAACGCGAGGCAACCGCCGGTGCGTCTCCGGCGCGCGCCGAACGGGTCAGCACGACGTTTGGCGCGCCCATCGCCATCTGGAAATCGTGCGCCGCCAGGCCGATGCGCCGTTCCGGCGGTTCCAGTTCGATGCCGGTCTTCATCAGCCTCGACATGAAACGATCGCCTTCCGGCTTGCGCGGCCAGACACCTTCGTTGAGCCCGCCGACGACGAGCGTGTCGACATGCTGCAGGCGGGCCTCAAGCGTGCCCCAGATGGCGATCGCCGCATCGGCACCGCGCGCAGGCTTGACCGTTTCGGGAGCGATCAGCGCCATCGCGACATCAGGCCACTCCTGAGGCGAGAGCGTGAAGATCGCATTCGCGCCGATCAATCCGCGCAGCAGCTCGGCCAGCTTTTCGCCGGCATCGCCATCATAGAGGTCCGAGAGCGAGCCATTCTCGGATCGGCCGAGCCCCTCCAGCGCAACGATGCTGGCGCGCACCAGTGTCGCGACATCGCTTTCCGGTTCGGTCCGGCACGCAGCGAGCGGTGCGACGGCTTCGCCCAGCTTGGCGAGCATCAGCTGCGCCTTTTCGATACGCCCGGCCGACAGCCGCGATAGCCAGAATGGCCGGCGGTCGGCCTGCTGCGCCTCCACCAACCGGGTTTCGAACAGCGCACCCAGCACGGCGATGTCCGGCCGACCGGTACCGCCGCGCAGCGCCACCAGTTCAACCGCTTCGGCCGCGCGGCGCACGTCGGCGCGTGGCAGGCCGAGCCCAAGCAGCGGATGCTTGAGCAGTGCCAGTATGGCGATCGGATCGCCGGGACGCAGCACCGTGTCGAGCAGCAGCCGCAGCAAGCTTGCGGGTGGCGTATCGGCCAGCGGCCTGCCGCCGGAATCGTCGGCGATAATGCCGAGCCGGAGCAACTCCGCCGAGACGCGGCGTGCCAGAGCACGATCCCCCGTGACAAGCGCGGCACGGCGACCCGGGCTTTCGACAGCGCGGCGCAACGCAAGCGCGATGCTGACGGCTTCATCGCGCTCGTTGGCGGCTTCGACCAGCGTTACGCCTTGCAGGGCCGCCAGGATGTCCGCATCGCCAAAGCGCGCCCGCGTCTCAGCCCACAACTCTGTGGTCTCGGCCGGCCGCAATGCCTCCGCCACCAGCGCAGCGCGATGGCGCAGGGCCTCGTCATGTCGGTCGGCGCCCTCGACCCGGTCGAGTTCCTCGACATCGCTGCGCAGGATGCCGATCCTGCCGATGAGCTTGGCAAGGCCATATTGCGGATGACCAAGCAAAGCGGGCCGTGCATCAGGCGCGATGATCGCCTCAAAGGAAGGCTGATCCATCTCGATGTCGAGACCCGGCAGCACCACCGCACCATTTGGCAAGCCGGCGATCGTGGCCAGAAGATCGGCGGTGGCAGGTATGGAGCCCGTCGAACCGGCGGCGATGACGGGGCCTGCAGGGGGGTTGCGTTTCAACCGCTCTGCTTCGAGCCTGATCAGCGCACTGCGATGCGCGGCCGGGTTGGAACGGTCGCGCTCGGCCAGGATGCCGGGCCAGGCTTCTGTGACGATCTTGAGGAAATCCAGCGTCACCTGCCACCAGCCGGCAAGATTGCCCTCCACCAGACCGGCCAGTTTCGCCCAATCGGAGCCTTCGGTTTCGATCTCGTCCATCAGCCGGGCGAGATCGCGCGCCAGCCAGATCGCGTCGGCCGCCGAGGCCGGCACCACCACCTCTTCGGCGAACAGCGCCGCCACATGGGCCGGCAACTGGCGTTTCCAGGTGCGTACCAGCGGCGCCAGGAGCAGCAACCGCTCCAGGGCAGCAACGGGCGGCGCAAGATCAATCGAGCCGGCGTCCTCTGCCTCCTGATCGAAAGCCGCTTCGTCCTCATCGAATTCGCCAAGCGGCTTGATGACGGGAAGGATCGCAGACCGCCCGCCGAGACGTTCGGCGAACATGGCGCGCAAGGCGCGCGCAGCACGGCGCGTGGGCACGTAGATGGTCGTACCGGCCAAGGCGAGGGGATCGCCTTCGTACCGGAAGCCGGGAATGAGACGTCCTTCGATCAACGCATCGGCGAGCGTCCGCAGGAACGGCGAGCCAGGCGCAATGGAGTAGACGCGGGGCGAGCCGCTCATTGCCTGTCTGCGCGGGACGTGTCCACGCGGGGCTTGTCTGCGCGGGACATGTCAACGCCGGGCGCTCCCGCCAGGGCCCTTCCAACCGCTGCTTCCGCCGGCGCGATGGCATCGGGCGTGCCGACAGTGATCCAATGGCCCTGCATCACCATGCCGAACAGCCTGCCTGCTTGTATGGCACGGTCGAAATACGTGTTGAGCGAATGCGGCTCGGCAGCCGCCCCCTCGAAGATACTCGGGTTGACGATGGCCGCGCCGGCATAGATCAGCCCGTTCGGGTCGCCCTTGGCACGGGACAGGCGTCCATCCGATGCGATCAGGAAGTCCGTGCCGCCCGAATGACCGGTTGTCGAAGGGAGTTCTGCCAGCATGAGCAGAATATCCATTGCCGCATTGTCCCAGGCAAGGGCGAGCCTTTCGAGGTTGGGCTTGCCGGCGTCGAGCCAGAACGTATCGGCATTGACGATGTAGAAGGGCTTGTCGCCGAGTTCTGGCAATGCCTTGACGATGCCCCCGGCGGAATCCAGCAAACGCTCGCTTTCATCCGAGATCACGATCCTGGGACGATCGCGTCGTGTCGCGTGACGGATGATCTGATCCGGCAAGTAGTGGACGTTGACCACCGCCTTCTTGACCCCAACCCGTTCGAGACTGTCCAGACCCCAGTCGAGCAAGGTCTTGCCGGCAATCGGCACCATCGGCTTCGGGATGGTGTCGGTGACCGGCCGCATGCGCTTTCCGAGCCCGGCGGCCAGCACCATTGCAACGGTGGGACGATCCTTCATGCCGGCTCCTCCAGGACGCCGAGGCGGTCGTACAAAATGCGGACTTCGGCGAGTGCCGGATGGACAAGAAGCCGGCGAAGATAATCACGGATGCGCGGAAGATGTTTCAAGTAGTAGGGCTTGCCGTCACGTCGGTCGAGACGCACGAAAATCCCCAATATCTTCGAATGCCGCTGGGCTCCCATGATGGCATAGGCTTCTTCGAAAGCCGCCTGAGCAAAATCTCCGGCCGAGATCCGGGCCGAGATATAGGCGTCGACGACCGCGCGCTCGAAAGCCGGCTCTAGGGTGACGCGCGGATCCAGCGCAAGCGAGGCGACATCGTAAGCGGAAGGGCCAATCAGAGCATCCTGGAAGTCGACCACGCCAAGCTTGTCGAAACCTTCCCGATCTTCGCGCCAGATAAAGTTGGGCGACTGCACGTCGCGCAGCATCAAGGTCATCTCCGTCCCGTCGATGCGGTCGAGAACCGCGCTCCAGGCATCACGAAATGCCTTGCGCTCCCCATCCTCGGTGAATCTCCCGCGAATGGCGGGCAGGTACCAGTCGATCAGGAGCTCCGCCTCGATCAGCATCGCGTCGCGGTCGAAGGGCGGTACGATGTGGAGTTTGCCAGGTGCGACGGCAACACGATCCGGCCAACGCTTCTCGTGCATGAAGGCTAGCAGCTCGGCAACCAGCCGGTATCGCTCGGCGATGGGCGCACCGGCAGGGGTAAGCAGACCCTCGGTTCCCAGATGCTCGATGAGCAGGAAGCCTTGCTCAAGGTCCCGCGCATGGATTTCCGGCGCCGCGATTTCCGCCTCGCGAAGCAGTTTGTCGACGCCGACGAAAGCGGCGACGGTTTGCGCAGTGTGGGCGATCTCGGCATAGGCCTTGCCGTCGCGCACTGGCGGACCCAGAACCAGCCGCGGCGAGTTCATCAGCACGCGGGGCTCTTCATCCGTCAGCGTGACGATCTCGTAGGAGCGCGCCGAGGCATCGCCCACGAAATGCCGGCGGCTCGCCATACCCCAACCGGCGCTTTCCAGGAAATCGCGCATGGCAAGCGACCGTGCGATGCGCTCGAAGCCACTGCTCTCGCCGTGGACCCGTGCCAGGCGGCCTTCGTCCTGATGGATCAATTCGATGGTGATCGCGGTTTCCGGCAAGCGGTCGCCCGCACGCTCAGGCCATTCGATCAGCGCCGCTCCGTCCTTGAGCACGTCGGGAAAGCCGAGCTCTTCCAGTTCCTCGGCGAAGGAGAGCCGGTAGAGGTCGAAGTGGTGAACCGGGACGCGCGTCTCGTAGCTCTGCACCAAGGTGAAGGTCGGGCTCGGCACATCGAGGCCCAGATCATTCGCCAAGGCACGGATCAGAGCCCGTGCCAATGTGGTCTTGCCGGCGCCAAGATCGCCCTGGAGGGCCAGCACATCGCCAGGCCTCAATGCCATGGCGAGGTCTTCGCCAAAACGCATCGTCGCCGCTTCATCAGCGAGAAACCGTTCCACCGTCGGCAACGTTATTCCGCCGCCGCCCGGATGCCCGCCGGGGCTGCCGGGAAAGTACAGATAACCGTCGTGCCGCGGTTCTCACCTGTTTCGATGCGCACCGTTCCGCCATGCAGCTCGACAAAGCTCTTGACTATGGAAAGCCCAAGACCCGCGCCGCGCCTGCGACCGCCGTTGACGCGCGGCTCGAAGCGCCGGAACACCGAATCCAGGACGTCCGGCGGCATGCCGGGTCCATCGTCATGGACGGAGAATTCGACACCTTCCGCCGTTTCGCGGCAGGACAGCGCGATCGTGCTGTTCTCCGGCGCATAGTTGGCGGCGTTGCTGAGGAGGTTGTAGAGGATCTGCCGTACGCGCGTTTCGTCGCCGTGGAAGTTCTTCGGCGCGGCTGCAATGTCGACGCCGAGCCGGATGGCATGTTCGTCCAGCCGATCCGCCACCAATTCGGCGGCCGCAGCCACAGTGCTCTCCACCCTGACCTCGGAAATGTCCAGCTGCATGATGCCGGCATCCACGGTCGCAAGATCGAGAATGTCGTTGACGATGGTCAGCAACACCGATGACGAAGAGCCGATATGATCGAGATATTCCTGCTGGCGCGTCGTGAGAGGACCCGTGGCCGGCAGCGACAGCAATTCGGTGAAACCGATGATGTTGGTGAGCGGTGAACGCAATTCATAGGACACGTGCTGGACGAAGTCGTTCTTCAGCTGGTCCGACTTGAGCAGCGCGTCGTTTTTCTCCTTCAACGCCCGCTCGACATTGACGCTGTCGGTGACGTCGACGAAGGTGATCATCACCTGCCCGTTCGGCAAGTGGATAACGGCATAACGCAGTGTGCTGCCGTCCTGCAGCGTGACCTGGCCATGGCCGTTGCGACGTTCGTCGTCGAAGCCGGTGACCGCTGCAACGAAGCCGGCCCACGGGCCGTCGGTGGTGCGGACGGCGCAAAGGTCGCGGATCAGCGAAACATGGATGCCCGGCTGCACGGCGTCGTTCGGCAGGTCCCACATCGTGGCGAAGGCCGGATTGGAAAGTCTCAGCCGGCCATCCGGACCGAACACCGCGACGCCTTCAGCCAGATTGTCCAGCGTCTCGCCCTGCACGCGCACGGCGGTCTGGTATCGGCTTTCGAGGTCTATCTTTTCGGTCAGGTTCTCGAACACCCAGGTGACGCCGCCCTTCGGCTGCGGATTGCCGACCACGCGGATCGTCTTGCCGTCGGGCAGGTGCCACCAATGTTCCACGGGCTCGACCGAGCGATAGGCGGAGAGGAGGTTTTCCTTCCAGCGGCGCCATTCCGGTTGTTCGGCGATCTTGCCCTCGCTGCGCAGCCGGTCGAGCAACAGCGCATTGTCGGGGGTGCTGTGCAGGAAAGCGGTGTCGAGACCCCACAGCTTCTGGAAGGCCTGATTATGGAAACGCAGCTTCTCATCCGCATCGAAGATGGCCACGGCCGTGTTGAGTTGGTCGAGCGTATCGGCGTGGCTGCGCACGGTGCGCTCATATTCCTCGCGCACGGTGTCGGCCGCGCTGACGTCATAGGCGAGGCCCGCCGACCCGCCGGCGCCGGCGAAATCGGTCACGGAAAAGACGTGCCGGTCTCCGCCGATGACCGTGGACAGTGTCTGTTCGAACACCGGACGCTGGTCGTGCTGGCTGGCGATCGCATCGCGTGCCTGGCTGCCGAGGAACTCGCGGCCGTCGCGCACTGCCGCGTCGCGGCTCGGGGCCTCGACAGCTGTCCAATAGGCCCGGTTCACCCACTTCAGGCGACCGTCGGTGCTGCGCAGCCAGAACGGCATTTTCAGCGCATCAAACAGGCCAAGCATGGTGTCATGCTCGGCGGCCACCTGCTGATGTTCCAGTTTCAACCGTGCCAGATTGCGATGCGCTTCAGACAAGGAGACGAACCGCACGATGCTGTGCGCGGCACTCTTGCGTCCCTGGATTTCGAGCGGTGCGCCAGCCTGCGTCTCAGCAACGAGATCGAAGGACGTGCCCTTTTCGCGCAATGCCGCCACTGCGTTTTCGAGTGCCGCCGCCGAACGCGGCATCAGCCAGCGGCCGAAGGCCAGGAAGGCAGCGCGTTCTTCCGGCGACCCGGTCTCGATCGGCAGACTGCCGACGATATCCGGCTTGCGGTTGTCGGCCGGCCAGACGACGACACGCTGGTCGCGCAGGTTGAGCAATGCCTCCGAACGTTGCAACGCCGCATTGGCGTCGGCAAGTCTGCCACGCAGTTCGCCATTTTCGGTGGCTGTACGCTGCCGTTCTCGGATCAGCACGATGGCGGAAATCAGCGCGGCGCCGAGCACACCGATCGTGACTGCCAGCTGGATGACTTCGATCGTACCGATGGGCACGCTGTTGGCTTTGACCGCAGCTTCCTGAGCGCGTGCGGTGGCATTGTGAAACGGAATTAGCAGCGCCGTGCTGGCGAGCAGGCGCGCAAAATGCCCACGCGGCGAAACCCGGTGGATCATTGCAGTCAGGCGACCCCTGATCGCCGAATCCTGGTGGCCGCCGGTTACGGCCTGTCCCGCCTTGAGCGGGTCTTCCCCCGGCATGTGTTGGTCCTCTCCGCCTGAATGCAAGACCGCCCCGACCCTGCGTCCCTTCCCGGAATCCCGAGCGCAGCGCGGCCCGTCACGGACACGCAAAGAACGCCCCTTTTACCGAAAATCCCGCGCGTCCAGCCGTGCGCCGGACCGGGCTGCGGCTGCGCGCGAGCAGGAAGCTTCGCGAATCACCTCACAATACCCCCTTGCCGAATCGGCGTGAAGGCAGCGGCAGCGCAAAAATAAGGCCGGGCAAAATGTCAATTGCCCGACCTCAAGATATTGTAGCAAGTTCAGATAAGGTTAATAGCGGTAGTGTTCCGGCTTGTACGGACCCTGCGGCGTCACACCGATATAGGCGGCCTGTTCGCCCGAAAGTTCAGTGAGCTTGGCACCGAGCTTGCCGAGATGGAGGCGAGCGACTTTTTCATCGAGATGCTTGGGCAGCGTATAGACCTTGTTTTCGTACTTGCCTGGCTGCGTCCACAGTTCGATCTGAGCCAGCACCTGGTTGGTGAAGGATGCCGACATGACGAAGCTCGGGTGGCCGGTGGCATTGCCGAGATTGAGCAGGCGGCCTTCCGAAAGCAGGATCATGCGCTTGCCATCCGGGAAGGCGATCATATCGACCTGAGGCTTGACGTTGGTCCACTTCAGGTTGCGCAAGGCTGCGACCTGGATCTCGTTGTCGAAGTGGCCGATATTGCCGACGATCGCCATGTCCTTCAGCTTACGCATGTGGTCGAGGGTGAGCACATCCTTGTTGCCGGTGGCGGTGATGACGATGTCCGCGGTTGAAATCGCATCATCCATGGTGACGACTTCATAGCCGTCCATCGCCGCCTGCAGCGCGCAGATCGGGTCGGCTTCGGTGACCTTGACCCGGGCACCGGCGCCCTGCAGCGAAGCCGCGGAGCCCTTGCCGACATCGCCATAGCCAGCGACGATCGCGACCTTGCCGGCCATCATCACATCGGTGCCGCGGCGGATGCCGTCGACCAGCGATTCCTTGCAGCCATATTTGTTGTCGAACTTCGACTTGGTGACGCTGTCGTTGACGTTGATCGCCGGGAAAGGCAGCAGGCCTTTCTTCTGCAACTGATAAAGGCGGTTGACGCCGGTCGTGGTCTCCTCGGTGACGCCGCGGATCGCTTCGCGCTGCTTGGTGAAGAAGCCTGGCGTCGCCGCCATGCGCTTTTTGATCTGCGCGAACAGAATTTCCTCTTCCTCGCTGCCCGGGTTGGACAGCACATCCTCGCCGGCTTCGGCGCGGGCGCCGAGCAGGATGTACATGGTGGCGTCGCCGCCATCATCGAGGATCATGTTCGACTGGCCGCCGTCGGCCCACTGGAAGATCTTGTCGGTGTAAATCCAATAGTCTTCGAGCGACTCGCCCTTGACGGCGAACACCGGGATGCCGGCTGCGGCGATGGCCGCGGCGGCATGATCCTGCGTGGAGAAGATATTGCACGACGCCCAGCGAAGGTCGGCACCGAGCGCCTTCAGCGTCTCGATCAGCACCGCCGTCTGGATGGTCATGTGCAGAGAACCGGTGATGCGCGCGCCCTTCAGCGGCTTCTTTTCGCCGAATTCCTCGCGCGCGGCCATCAGGCCCGGCATTTCCGTTTCGGCGATCTCGATTTCCTTGCGACCCCAATCGGCCAGAGAAATATCGGCGATCACATAGTCCTTGCTACCCGTCATGGCGGCGCTCCGATCTGTTTTGGTGTGCTGACGCGTTCGCGCCGGAGGGCGCAAAGGATGAACGCGGCGTTGGCGCCTGCCTAGCAGATCACGCCCAAACAGACAACGGGATATAAAGAAATCTTTATCTGAGCATATGGCTATCGAGGCTCGCGGCTCGAATACAACCTAGGTCAGATCTCCTCGCCGAACTTCGAAGCAACCAGTTCGTCCAGCGCCGCGATCACCTGGGAGGCTTCCCGTCCCGACGCGGTGACGCGGATCGAGCAGCCAGGGCTTGCAGCAAGCATCATCAGACCCATGATCGACGTGCCGCCGACCTTCGTGCCGTCCTTCTCGACATGGACCTCTGCTTCGTAGCTGCCGGCCACCTGCACGAATTTGGCGGAGGCACGCGCATGCAATCCGCGCTGGTTGATGATCCGCATATCGCGAACGACGTAGCCGGTCTCGGAGGACATTGTGTTCATCGGCTGGTCAGAAGCTGGCTGGCGACGTTGATGTATTTGCGTCCGGCAGCCTGCGCCTCGTCGAGGGCAGCAACCATGTTCTCGCTCTTGCGCACGCTGGAGAGCTTGATCAGCATCGGCAGGTTCATGCCGGCGATGACTTCGATACGGCCTGCCTCCATCACCGAGATCGCGAGATTGGACGGAGTTCCGCCGAACATGTCGGTCAGCAGGATGACGCCGGCACCGCTGTCGACGCTACGGACCGCCTCGACGATATCACGCCGGCGCTGCTCCATATCGTCTTCGGCACCGATCGCGACGGTCTCGAAATTCTCCTGCGGTCCCACGACGTGTTCCACGGCTAGGCGAAACTCGTCGGCCAGTCGACCGTGCGTCACGAGCACGAGTCCGATCATTCTTTGGCGGCTCCCGTCATGGCCCCTTCATAGGCGCATCTTATTCTCACCATCTGTCCAGACGGCGGGAGCGCTATCTTGTCGACGCACGTCGCGTTGACAAGCCCCAATTTGCGCCAGTGCGAGCCATTTTGACGCATTGCAGCATAAAAGTTGGGCAGGTCATCGAAAAGTCGCCAAGGAAAGCCGTGCCGAAATAGCCGCCACGGCAACGGTTGCATTTCGCGTCGGAACGTCGAGACGAGGCACTGCGCAGCCGGCGATCAACTGATCGGCTTCTGCCTGAAACCGCTGCATTTCGGCATCGGTGACCATGCGCACGCACAGGTCGATGACAGCTTCCTGCTCGAAAGCCAAGGGCTGCGGGCCGATGCCTGCCACCTCGGCCAGCCCCGCGATGGTGGGCGGCGCCTGGCAAATCAACCGGCCGTTGCGATTGAAAACAAAAAGCTGGTCGTCGGCGATCAACCGCGAAAACAGGCCCTGCCCGCGGAAATGACCGATCAAAGCCAACGCCAGCGTCGACTTTCCCGCGCCCGACGGTCCGGCAATGAGAAGGCCACGGTCCCCAGCCAGAAGCGCGGTGCCATGAATGTTTTCGGTGGCTCTCGCAGCTACCCGCTTGTCGACGGCCAAAGGAATCACCCTTCGGCCGGCAAGGCGACGACGAAACGAGCGCCCTTGATCTCGCCCGGTTTGGTGCCTGGAATATTCTCGGCTGTCAGCGTTCCACCATGGGCTTCGACGATCTGCCGGCTGATCGATAGACCAAGACCCGAGTTCTGGCCAAAAGCCTCGCTGGCCGGCCTGTCCGTATAGAAGCGCTCGAAGATGCGCTCGATATTCTCGGCGCGGATGCCCGGACCGTTGTCGTCCACGGTCAGGATGTTGAATTTGCCGGAGCGCGCCAGCGACAGGGTGATCTGGCCATGGCCGTCAGGCACGAACGAACGGGCATTTTCAATCAGGTTGGTGATGACCTGGCCGAGACGCAGGTCGTGCCCTTGCACGAAATAGCCTTTGACGCCCTGCGGCAGCTTGGCGACCTTGAGGTCGATCTCGACCGACTTCTTGTGATGCGAGGCTTCGCGCGACACGCTGACGAGATCGGAAACGAATTGCTTGAAGTCGACCCTGGCGGCATCGTCGCGCGCCAGCTCGGCGTCGAGGCGCGACGCGTCCGAGATGTCGGTGATGAGGCGATCGAGCCGCTTCACGTCATGCTGGATCACTTCCATCAACCGGTTGCGCGATGCTTCGTTCTTGGCCAGCGGCAAGGTTTCGACGGCACTGCGCAACGAGGTCAGCGGGTTCTTCAGTTCATGCGAAACGTCGGCAGCGAAGCTTTCGATGGCCTCGATGCGGGCATAAAGTGCATTGGTCATGTCGCGTACCGCGATCGACAGATTGCCAATCTCGTCCTGGCGATCGGAAAAGTCCGGGATCTCCTCCCGGTTCTTGATCGAGCGGCGCACGCGCACCGCTGCCGCGGAGAGACGACGCAACGGATTGGCGATGGTGGAGGCAAGCAGCATCGACAGCAGCGCCGTCACCAGCGCGGCGACACCAAAGACGCGCAGGATCGCTTTGCGTTCGGTGGCGACGATCTTATCGATGTCTCCGCCTTCCGTGGACAGCATGAGCACGCCGAGCACCGCGCGGGGCCGCTGGATCGGAACCGCAACCGAAACGATCTGCTCGCCCTTCTCGCTGATCCGGACAAATGTCGAAGGGCCGCCCGTCAGCGCTTTCATCACCTCGGGAAAGGCTGCGCCATTACCGCCCGGCTGTTCCTTGTAAACCGGCAGGGAACGGTTCGAGAAAATATCGAATACGAATTTCTGCGCCCGCTCGACGAAGCTCGGTTCATCGTCGTCGACCGGCGGCAGATCGTAACGCAGGACCTGGCCCTTGGAATAGAGATGCCTGGAATCCAACAACAGATTGGCGTCGCGGTCGTAGATGCGAGCGCGGGTCCGGGTCGGCGATATCAGCCGCCGCAGGAGCGGCGCGACCCGCTCGGGATTGATCGGAAAGTCGAGATTGTCGAGTTGGTCGACGGAAGGCCCCAGGCTTTCGCCGGCCTGCAGCTCCAGCAGCTTTTCCGGATCGATGCGGATGGCATCCGTCTCCACCGTTGCCGAAGTCGCGACGGCGCCGGCGATGATCTCGCCCTGCGTCATCAGGCTTTCGACGCGGGCGTCGATCAGGCCGTCCCGGAAGGTATTGAGATAGAGGATGCCGACAACCAGCACCGCCAAGCCGGCGAGGTTGAGGAACAGGATGCGCCGGGTGAGGCTGGAAAAGATATGGTGGCCGAGGAAACGGCGCATCGGCACCGTCACCCTCGATAAGGTTGTGGGTAGAAATCGCGACGACCGCCGCGCGGCCGCAGGCCTGTTCCGCTCCACTTCTACCGCCATTGGATCCCGGTCAACCTCAGGCTTCGCGGAACCGGTAACCGACCCCGTAAAGCGTTTCGATCATCTCGAAGTCGTCGTCGACGGCCTTGAACTTCTTGCGCAGCCGCTTGATGTGGCTGTCGATGGTGCGGTCGTCGACATAGACCTGTTCATCATAGGCCGAATCCATCAGCGCATCACGGCTTTTCACGACGCCCGGGCGCTGCGCCAGGGAATGCAGGATGAGGAACTCGGTGACGGTGAGCACGACGGGCTCACCCTTCCAGGTGCAGGTATGACGCTCCTGGTCCATCACCAGCTGGCCCCGCTCCAGCGAGCGCGACGCCTGCGCCGGAGCCTTGGCGGCCGCCTCGCGAGCGCTGGTGCGGCGCAGGACCGCGCGCACCCGTTCGACCAGCAGGCGTTGCGAGAATGGCTTCTTGATGAAGTCGTCGGCGCCCATCTTCAGGCCGAACAATTCGTCGATCTCGTCATCCTTGGATGTCAGGAAGATGACCGGCAGATCGGTTTTCTGGCGCAGGCGTCGCAACAGCTCCATACCATCCATGCGCGGCATCTTGATGTCGAGAATGGCAAGGTTCGGTGGACGCGCCGCAAGCCCCTCGAGCGCCGATGCGCCGTCCGTATAGGTTTCAACCCGATATCCTTCCGATTCCAAGGCAATCGAAACCGACGTCAGGATGTTGCGGTCGTCATCGACCAGCGCGATAGTCGCCATTTCCAGCGGCTCCCTCATAAGCGGGTGTCCCTTCATAAGGTGGGAAGGGGCTTGTGCAGGACAAATTGGGTACAAAATGTGGCACGCCGCCAGCCGTCCTACATCGGCTAAGCGCTTATGTCCACAATGAGTCCTTCGCCATCACTTCGCCAAGGTTGGGACGCTGCTCCCCTTTCGGTCCTTTGGCGAAGACCTGGAGATTTTCACTTTTAAACGATTTAAACATCTTTCAAACTTTTTAAATCGATTAAAGATTTGATATCGTTTGCCTTTTCTGATTTTGGCCTTTTTCCAAGGCTTGGATCGCCCGATCCTGACGCAACCACCGAAACGGCAATCAAGGAGAATATCGATGGCGGAACGCGGCAAGCGTAATCCCGCATGCGGACTCGAGGCGATTGGCCTGAAGACGTCTGGCACGGTGCGCTATAATTTCGGCGCCGCCGAACTCTACGAGGAAGCACTGCGCCGCAACGAGGCGAAGCTGACCGCCCACGGCGCACTGGTTGCGGAGACCGGCCAGCACACCGGCCGCTCGCCCAAGGACAAGTTCGTGGTGCGCGATGCCAAGACCGAAAACTCGGTCTGGTGGGGCAACAACAAGGTAATCACATCCGAGCAGTTCGACACGCTGCTTGCCGATTTCCTGGCGCATGCAGCCGACAAGGATCTTTATGTGCAGGATCTCGTCGGCGGCGCCGACACCGAGCTGAGCCTGCCGACCCGCGTCATCACGGAATTCGCCTGGCACTCGCTGTTCATCCGCAACCTGCTGATCCGCCCGGAGGCCGAAGCGCTGGCCAGCTTCCTGCCGAAGATGACCATCATCGACCTGCCGTCTTTCCGCGCCGATCCTGTCCGCCACGGCTCGCGTACCGAGACGATGATCGCGCTCGACCTGACGCGCATGATCGTGCTGATCGGCGGCACTTCCTATGCCGGCGAGATGAAGAAGTCGGTGTTCACAGCGCTGAATTACCTGCTGCCGGAACAGAGTGTGATGCCCATGCATTGCTCGGCCAATGAAGGTCCCGCCGGCGATGCCGCCGTGTTCTTCGGCCTGTCCGGCACCGGCAAGACCACGCTTTCTGCAGATCCGTCGCGCACGCTGATCGGCGACGACGAGCATGGCTGGGGACCGCACGGCATCTTCAACTTCGAAGGAGGCTGCTACGCCAAGACCATCAAGCTGTCGGCCGAGGCGGAGCCCGAAATCTTCGCAACCACCCGGCGCTTCGGCACCGTGCTGGAGAACGTCATCCTCGACGACCAGCGGGTGCCGGATTTCGACGATGGCCGGCTGACAGAAAACACGCGCTGCGCCTACCCGCTGAACTTCATCCCGAATGCCAGCGCCAGCGGCCGTGCGAACCACCCCAAGAACATCATCATGCTGACGGCCGATGCCTTCGGTGTGATGCCGCCGATCGCCAAGCTGACGCCGGCACAGGCCATGTATCACTTCCTGTCCGGCTACACGGCCAAGGTGGCCGGCACTGAAAAAGGCGTGACCGAGCCCGAAGCCACTTTCTCTACCTGCTTCGGTGCGCCGTTCATGCCGCGTCACCCCTCGGAATATGGCAATCTGCTGCGCGAACTGATCGCCCAGCACGGTGTCGATTGCTGGCTGGTCAACACCGGCTGGACCGGCGGCGCCTATGGCACCGGCCGCCGCATGCCGATCAAGGCGACACGTGCGCTGCTCGCCGCCGCGCTCAATGGTTCGCTCAACAAGGCCTCGTTCCGCACCGATCCGAATTTCGGCTTCGAGGTACCTGTAGCGGTGGAAGGCGTCGACAGCGCCATTCTCGACCCGCGCTCGACCTGGGCCGACAAGGTTGGCTACGACCGCCAGGCTGCCAAGCTGGTCGGCATGTTCATCGACAATTTCGGCAAGTTCGAAGACCACGTCGATGCAGCCGTGCGCGGCGCGGCGCCACGCGTACAGGAAGCGGCGGAATAGCCAGCCGCAAAGTTTACATCGGTTCTCTGCCTCCAGGGCCCGACTTCGAGCAATTCCAGGAAAAGTGTGCAACGGTTTTCCGTCCGGAATTGCGCAAAACAAAATTGGAGCGTTTCCGCACGTACGGAAACGCTCCAAGGTGGGGCCTTTTCTTTTTGGTGCAGGCGCGCCATCACTGCACCATGGCGAATGAAGATATCATCACGGTGAGCAGAGAGGCGGTCATCCACCCGGACGACCTTGAAGAGAGTTTCATCCGTTCGTCCGGCCCCGGCGGCCAGAACGTCAACAAGGTGGCGACCGCCGTGCAGTTGCGCTTCAATGCAGCGAATGCGGTGGGGCTTTCCGAGCGCGTGCGCGACCGCGTTATCCGCTTTGCCGGCCAGCGGGCAACCAAGGACGGTGTCATCGTCATCGAGGCGGGCCGTTTCCGCACGCAGGAGCAGAACCGCGCCGATGCGCGTTCCCGACTGGTGGCATTGGTGGCCAAGGCAGCGGAGCCACCACCCCCGCCGCGCAAGAAGACTAAGCCCAGCAAAGGTGCAATCGAGCGACGCCTGAAAAGCAAGGCCGGGCGCTCGACAGTCAAAAAACTACGCGGGAGGGTTGGCGAAGAATAAGGGCCAAGTTCCTGAAGGCACTTCCCTTAGCGGCTTTCTGATGCAAAGTTGGCGCTCCCGCTCAACAGGCATGGAGGCCTCTCAAATGGGAATTTTCGATTTCGTCAAAGGCGTCGGCAAGAAGCTCGGCATTGGCGACGATGAGGAAGCGGCACCAGACGCCGGCACGCTGAAAAAGGAACTCGACTCGCACAATCTCGGCACCGATGGCGTGCAGGTCGAGGTCAAGGGCGATACGGCGGTGCTGAAGGGCGAGGTCAAGGACCAGTCGATCTTCGAGAAGGCAGTGATTGCTGTCGGCAACACGCTGGGTGTTTCGAAAGTGCAGGCGGATGAACTGAAGGTCGGCACCGACACCGCCACCGCAGCACCCGCCAAGGCCCCTGTGTTCTATACAGTGAAAAAGGGCGACAATCTCTGGAAGATCGCCGAAGCGCAATATGGCAAGGGCCAGGGCGCCAAGAACAATGTGATCTTCGAGGCCAACAAGCCGATGCTGACCCATCCCGACAAGATCTATCCGGGTCAGGTCCTGCGCATTCCCGAACTCTGATCGGCCGCAATAAGGCAAACAACGAGACGGCGGCTTTCGGGTCGCCGTTTTTCGTTTGCGGATTACATTGCCCTTGAACGCGAGTCGAACCCGGAAAAAGTTCCATGCTTGTTCTGCCCAAAGGCGTCCGCCACATGCCGGGCCACTTGCCTCGATCGACCCAGGAAACCCTGGTCGAGGCCATACGCGCCATTGTGCAGGAAGCACCGCTCTACGTGCCTGCCATGCCGCGCACCGGCAAGGAGATGAGCGTGCGCATGACCAATTGCGGCGCGCTTGGCTGGGTCACCGACAAGGAGCGCGGCTATCGCTATCAGGCCACGCATCCGGTGACCGGGAAGCCTTGGCCGCCGATTCCTGAAACCCTGCTCTCGCTGTGGCGCGAGGTCTCGGGTTATCCGCATCCGCCGGAGGCCTGCCTGATCAACTTCTACACGGCTGACGCCAAGATGGGCCTGCATCAGGATCGCGACGAGCAGGAATTCGCGGCACCGGTCGTATCGGTCTCGCTTGGCGACGAATGCCTGTTCAGGGTCGGGCAGACGGTGCGCGACGGCAAGACGGTTTCGTTCAGGCTGAAATCAGGCGATGTCGTGGTGTTGGGCGGTGACGGCCGTCTCGCATTCCACGGCGTCGACCGCATCTATCCGATGACTTCAGCGCTCTTGAAGAACGGGGGGCGGATCAACCTGACGCTGCGAAGGGTGACAAAGCCAGCCGCCGCCGAGCCGCACTATCCCGCTGTCGATACAGAGTGAATGGATCGTCTCTTCTCGACACTGCTGTTGCCATTGCGGAAAGCAAATCCGGCCTGTTTCAGCGCAACCCACCAGATCGCCAGCATCACTGGCGGGGCGATTGTAATTTTGACGAGACCGAGAAACATCATAAGCACGGGCAGTAACATCGCCAGTGAAAAGAGGAATTTGCGAATCCAGTGGCTGGGCTCAGTCCTTGCGTCCTTCATGGCAAGCAAGGCTACGGCCGCCTCGAAACTGGCCAGGTCGTAATTCAGCGCATAGGGTGTAACGATGAATGTCGCGATCAGCAGAATGGCAGCGCGATCTCTCGCATCCGCAACACGAAACAGTGCCCAGATGGATATCGTGGCCGTCGGCAAAGCGATCAGCCAGTGCACCGCCAAAGCGAGGCTGGCTCCCGCGCCGATATTGCGGAGTGCCCCATAAGAGGACGGCAGCATATCGAGGAACAGGCCGCCCAGATTGGTCATGACGCTGGTTTGGTAGGGCAATACTTCGCTCAGATATCCCCGCCACGCCTCAATCCCGAAGACAGCAGCAGAAACAGCGAAAAATGCTACGGTTGCCGCCACGGTGCTGATGATCATCAGCCAACGTCGTTCGGCGATCAGGAGAAACGGAAACAAAATCCCCAATTGCGGTTTGATCGTCAGCATGGCGAGCAAAACGCCGGCAACGATCGGCCGTTTGTCGCGAAGAGCGAGAGCGCCCAGCGCCAGGGCGCTGCTCAGATAGCCGTTTTGCACGCACCAAAAGTTGAGGATGAGCAGAGGAAAGACGGCCACCCAAGCCAAAAGGCTGCGCTCGCCGATAAAGGCCCGATAGGCGACAACGAACGCAACAGCAGTGCTGCCAAGGAACAGCAGCGCGGCGCTCTTGTAGTCGAACAGGCCAAGCGGCCAGATCAACAGCAGGTAATGGGGAGGATAGCTCCAGTTGTGCCACTGGAATTCCGGGCCGAACGCTGCCTTCAAATGAGCAAAATAAGCAGGGTGCGGTCCAAAGAGATCAAGCACCTTGCCGTCTTGGATCAAGCGCCCTGCGATCCAATAATTCGCAAAATCCTTATCGGCTATCGACAGATCAACGCTCGGCTTGAGAAACCCCATCGTCATCGACGTAACGACCAGGACCGCAAGCGCCAGGGAGGCGTAGAGAACCAGTCGGTAAATGAGAGACATTTGCTGAAGTTGCTGCATGGCGCCGGAGACGGTTGTCCTTGGCTTTGTTGACAGAAACTTCTTAAGGAACGGCCACTCAGCCCTACAGCTTCCGCAGCGCCACTTCTTCAACCAGATGATTGGCGCCCTTGCGCAGGATGAGATCGGCGCGCGGGCGCGTCGGCAGGATGTTCTCGCGCAGGTTCTTCAGGTTGATGTTGGCCCACAAGCCTTCGGCGATGGCACGGGCCGCCGTTTCCGACAGCTGCGAATAACGATGGAAGAAGGATTCCGGGTTTCGGAAGGCCGTCTCGCGCAGCCGCATGAAGCGGGCGATGTACCATTCGTGGATCAGCTCTTCGTCGGCATCGATGTAGATCGAGAAATCGAAGAAATCCGACAGGAAAGGCACGAACTTACCGTCCATCGGCAGCTTGCCGGGCTGCAGCACGTTGATGCCTTCGAAGATCAGGATATCCGGCTGGTCGATGGTGACATACGCGCCGGGCAGCACGTCATAAGTCAGGTGCGAATAGAGCGGCGCACGCACGTCGCGTTCGCCCGATTTTATCGAGGAGAGAAAACGCAGCAGTGCGCCGACATCGTAGCTGTCGGGAAAACCCTTGCGTTCCATCAGCCGGTCGCGGCGCAGCACCTCGTTGGGCAGAAGAAAGCCATCGGTCGTCACCAGATCGACCTTCGGGCTCGACGGCCAGCGCGCGAGCAACTCCTTCAGCACGCGCGCAGTGGTCGACTTGCCGACCGCCACCGAACCGGCGATGCCGATGATATAAGGCGTCTTGACCACGCTCGCCTTGTTGAAGAAAGCCCGGCGCTGGCGAAACAGCATCTGGCTGGATTCGACATGCGCCGACAGCAGGCGCGACATCGAGAGATAGATGCGCGTGACCTCTTCCAGGTCGACCGGGTCGTTCAGCGAACGCAGCCTGTCGATCTCATCCCTGCCCAGCGTCAGCGGCGTGTCGGCGCGGAACTTGGCCCAGTCCTCGGCGGAAAAGAAAAGATAGGGAGAGTATTTCTCGGTCGGCGTGAGCTGGTCCATCGAGTTCCCCGCCCTTTCCAGCATCAGCCGCGCCCGTCCCGCGAGGCCTTCTCGGCGATGCCAGAACGCCCGGTCCGGCGTTCGAGTTCCGCCAGGATTTCGTCCAGCGGCACGCCGGCGATGCCGAGCACCACCAGCCAATGATAAAGAAGATCGGCGCTTTCCGAAACGAGCCCTTGCCGGTCACCCTTGACGGCGGCAATGACGGTCTCGACGGCTTCTTCGCCGAGCTTCTGCGCGGCCTTGTCGATGCCGCGCGCATAAAGCTTGGCCGTCCACGATTCCGGATCGCCGGAATGCGCACGCTCGCGAATGGTCGCTTCGAGATCGGACAGCGAAAAGCCAGTCATAATAGCCGTTTAGGACCCTTTGGAGAGCGAGTCGAGTCGCATCGGCAGCCCAGCCGCCGCCATATGCTGCTTGGCCTCGGCGATCGTATAGGCGCCGAAGTGGAAGATAGACGCTGCAAGCACGGCGGTGGCATGGCCGTCGCGGATGCCGGCGACCATATGGTCGAGATTGCCGACGCCACCGGATGCGATCACCGGCGCTCGAACGGCGTCTGCGACAGCCCGCGTCAGAGCAATGTCATAGCCCGCCTTGGTGCCATCGCGATCCATCGAGGTCAGCAGGATCTCGCCGGCGCCGAGATCGACGACCTTGCGGGCGAATTCGACGGCATCAAGTCCGGTCTTTTCGCGGCCGCCATGCGTGAAGATCTCCCAGCGGTCGGCCTCACCGGCAGCGGAAACCTTCTTGGCGTCGATGGCAACGACGATGCATTGGTTGCCGAACTTGTCGGCAGCCTCCGCCACAAAGGACGGGTTTTTCACGGCTGTCGTGTTGATCGACACCTTGTCGGCCCCTGCCAGCAGAAGCTTGCGAATGTCGGCCAGCTGCCGCACGCCGCCACCGACCGTCAACGGCATGAAGCACTGTTCGGCTGTGCGGGCGACGACGTCGAAGATGGTTTCGCGGTTGTCGGACGAGGCTGTGATATCGAGGAAGCAAAGCTCGTCGGCACCCGCCGCGTCATAAGCCCTAGCGGCCTCCACGGGATCACCGGCGTCGACCAGGTCGACAAAATTGACACCCTTGACCACGCGGCCGTCTTTTACATCCAGACAGGGAATGACGCGTGCCTTGAGTGTCAAAGGGCGGCTCCTTCGTTCGGCAAGCCTTCCACCACAGCCAGCAAATCGGTGAGCAGTTGCCCGACCAGCGGCGGTACTTCGGCCTGGGCATCGAACGCCGGATCATAGGCCGAGATGGTGATGCCGACGACCGGAATTTCCTTGGCCATGATGCATGCCGCACGGCGCACCTGCACCGGATTTGGACCGCCTTCCGTCATGTAGCGGTTGGCCTGCAGTTCCTTCGGGTCATGCACATCGAGGTCGATATGCATGTGCGTGCGTGTCGCACCGGCCGCCTTCAGCTTCGCCACGGCTCCCGCCGCGCCGCCACATTCCGTTCGAATGACGGGCAACGTTTCCAGCAATGCCTTTTCGTCGGGGTCGAGGTCGCGCGCGTCGATGAGCATGCAGCGCGAGGGATCAATGGGCTTGAAACCCGGTATCTCCAGGGCCATCGGCTTCCAGCAAAGGCCGAGCACCGTCGACAGCGCCATGCCGTCGAGGAAGCCGTAAATCGATGTCTCGGGCGTGTTGAGATCACCGTGCTGATCGGCCCAGATGATCGAATCGGCATTCTCTCCGGCGACGGCTCCCGAGGCCGTCAGGCAGTTGCCCGTCAGCACGATGGGGAAGCGACCCTCCTCCCGTACGTCGCGCACTTTTTCAGCGACGGCCCGGCAAACGGCAAAACCAGTTGCAATCTCGCGACCCTGCTCGTCACCGACCTTGCCGATGTCTTCCACGTCGACTTCGTGACCGGCAAGCGTCAGCGCTTCGACCAGTCCGCCGGCAATCAGCGCGTCAGGCCCTTGGCCGCAGCCGCCGTGGAAGTGGCCGCTATCGTAAGAAGCCAGGATGATCGAGAGTTTCACCAGGCAGCCTCCTTGGTCTTGCCCTTCAGGATCGCCAGGGCCTCCGTAGGATCGATGCGGCCGTCGTAAAGCGCACGGCCGGAAATGGCGCCTTCGAGCTTGGCGGCGTCCGGCATGGTCATGCGCACGATGTCGGCAATAGAGGCCAGACCGCCGGAAGCGATGACCGGGATCGATACCGCCTCGGCAAGGTCGATGGTCGAATCCCAGTTGATACCGGTGAGCACACCGTCGCGGTCGATGTCGGTGTAGATGATGGCCGCGACGCCGGCGCCCTCGAACTTCTTAGCCAGTTCGACGACGCCGAGGCTGGAAGCTTCCGCCCAGCCCTCAACCGCCACCTTGCCGCCCTTGGCGTCGATGCCGACGGCGACCTGGCCCGGGAATGCCCGGCAGGCTTCCTTGACCAGTTCGGGGTCGCGCACCGCGACCGTGCCCAGGATGACGCGCGCAAGCCCACGGTCCAGCCAATCCTCGATCTGCGGCAAGGTGCGGATGCCGCCGCCGAGTTGAACCGGATTCTTGGTGGCTTTCAGTATGGCGCCGACAGCGGCGCTGTTGACGCTCTTGCCCTTGAAGGCACCGTTCAGGTCGACGACGTGCAGCCATTCGAAGCCTTGCGCTTCAAAGGCACGCGCCTGATCGGCGGGATCGTCGTTGTAGACTGTTGCCGTATCCATGTCGCCGAGTTTCAGGCGAACGCATTTGCCGTCCTTGAGGTCGATTGCCGGAAAGAGGATCACTTATGCCCCCTCGACGATGGCGACCTTGCCGACCGATCCGGCCAGCCGATGCTTCAGCGCCTCCTGATATTCCGGCGAGTTGTAGCAAGCGAGCGCTGTCTCGTAGGAATCGAACTCGATGATCACGTGCCGGTTGCCGGTCGGGCCCTCGGGCTCGGTATGGCGTCCGGCCCGGACCAGGAACTTGGCGCCGTATTTGGAAAAAGCCGTGCCATTGGTTTCGATGTATTTCTTGTAGATATCCGCGTCGCGGACATCGACCATGGCCATCCAGTAGCCCTTCTTGCTCACGATATCCTCCTCACGGCTTCCAGCGCAGGAAATTGGCGATCAGTGCAAGGCCAAGCGCCTGGCTCTTTTCGGGATGAAACTGCGTGCCGGCAAGATTGTCACGCGCCACGGCAGCCGTTACCTGCCCGCCATAATCGGTGACAGCCAGCATCTCGCCAGGGTTCCGTGCATCGAGATGATAGGAATGGACGAAGTAGGCATGAAGACCGTCCTGCCCGGTCGGTATGCCGGCAAACAACGGATGCTCACGCTTCAGTTCGATCGTGTTCCAGCCGATCTGCGGTATCTTCAGTGCCGGCTCGGAAGGCTTGATCTCCTTCACGTCACCGCCGACCCAGCCGAAGCCCTGGGTGACCGTCTTTTCCAACCCGCGCTCCGACATCAGCTGCATGCCGACACAAATGCCGAGGAAAGGTCTGCCTTTGGCAATGGCAACTTCCTGCACGGCCTCCCACATGCCCCCGACCGCATGCAGGCCGGCAGCACAATCGGCATAGGCGCCGACACCGGGCAGCACGATCCGGTCGGCGTTGCGAACCCGTTCCGCGTCCGCTGTCAGGTCGATGTCGGCAGTTATGCCCGCTTCGCGCGCAGCGCGTTCGAAGGCCTTGGTGGCCGAGCGCAGATTGCCCGAGCCGTAGTCGATGATGGCAACGCGCATGTCAGTGTCGTCCGGGGTGGGAAAGTCCAAGCGCCATGCCAGTCTGCAGCGGGCGCGCGTGACTAGCGTCCGGCACGATCGTCGGGCGCGGTTCGGTTGGCTCGACCGCCGGTTCGGACGGCTGGCGCCCGAATGCATAGCGGGTTTCGGCATCGGCAAAATTCTCAGCCTCGACCACGCCCCACTCGGTCCAGCCGGCACGGCGCAGGGCGGCAGCCCGCAATGCCTGCCCTTCGAACCCCACGATGAAGGAGACGAGCAAGGTCAGCAGCGAACCGGCAAGAGCGAGCCCCTCGCTTTCACCGACAAAGGACAGCGCGCCAAGAACGACGAAGGCCAGCACTGCGGCAAACCAGAGCCGATGCCATAGCAGCCACAGCGGCGGGAGGATGAAGCCTATCCAGGAAAATCCGTCACGGATCAACCGCGTCCCCTCGGGCCTCGTATCGAGGCCATCGGAAGGGGGCTCCATGACGATGTAGCTGGCCATGACTAACCCTGCAGCGAACCCTTGGTGGAAGGAACCGCGTCCGGCTGGCGCGGATCGCTTTCGAGCGCGGCACGCAGCGCGCGCGCGACAGCCTTGAAGCAGGTTTCCGCGATGTGGTGATTGTTGGCGCCGTAGTGGTTCGTCACATGCAGCGTGATGCCAGCGTGCTGTGACAGTGCCTGGAAGAACTCACGCACGAGTTCGGTGTCGAAAGTGCCGATTTTCGGCGCCGAGAAAGCGACGTTCCAGACCAGGAATGGCCGTCCCGACACGTCGATTGCGGCGCGCGTCAGCGTTTCGTCCATGGCGAGATCGATCGAGGCGTAACGCATGATGCCGCGCCGTTCGCCAAGCGCCTTGGCCAGCGCCTGGCCGATCGCGATGCCGGTGTCTTCGACGGTGTGGTGATCGTCGATGTGCAAATCGCCTTTTGCCTTCACCGTCATGTCGATCAGGGAATGGCGCGACAGCTGGTCGAGCATATGGTCGAAGAAGCCGACCCCGGTCGACATGTCGGATTTGCCGGTGCCGTCGACATGAACCGACACGGTGATGTCGGTTTCCTTGGTCTTGCGGCTGATTTCGGCCGAACGGGGCGCCATGACCTCATCCTCGTTACAGGAAAACGAGTGGGTTCTAACAGCATGATCCGGCGATTGCCAGTTGCCAAAACCGCCAGTCGAAACATATGCCTTTGGAGGCTATGGTCGATAGGGAGCCGGGTTGGGCAGCTGCTCCAGTCCGGGTTTGCAAACGGGATGGAGCTGCATACATATGTCGCAACTCAACTCGTACCGCGCCGGTCGCCTTGAAAGGGATGGCGCGGGTCCGGAGCAACATATGTCAGACGAACGTTCCATGCACTCCACGACCATCGTCACCGTGCGCAAGGGCGGCAAGGTGGTGATCGCCGGCGACGGACAGGTCAGCCTTGGCCAGACCATCATGAAGGGCAATGCCCGCAAGGTACGCCGCATCGGCAAGGGCGGCAGCGTCATCGCCGGTTTCGCCGGCGCGACGGCCGACGCCTTCACGCTTCTGGAGCGACTGGAAGCCAAGCTCGAGCAGTATCCGGATCAACTGATGCGCGCGAGCGTCGAACTGGCCAAGGATTGGCGCACCGATCGCTATCTGCGCCGGCTGGAAGCGATGATGCTGGTGGCGGACAAGAATGTCTCGCTGGCGCTGACCGGCAATGGCGACGTGCTGGAGCCCGAACAGGGCGTGATGGCGATCGGCTCGGGCGGCAATTATGCTCTGGCGGCGGCGCGCGCCCTGATCGACACCGACAAGGATGCCGAGGAGATCGCCCGCAAGGCCATGCAGATCGCGGCCGACATCTGCGTCTACACAAACCACAACTTCGTCGTCGAGACGCTGGACGCCGCCTGATCGTGAGTTCCCCGAAGGCGCCCAGCTACGGCTTTCGTCCACTGACGCATGAGGACATGCCGCTGCTGGCGCGCTGGCTCGTCATGCCGCATGTCGCTGCATGGTGGGGCGAGAAGGAGACCGAGATGACGGAGATCGCCGAAGCGATCGACAGCATCTGGGTCGAGCCCTTCATCATCGAGCTGGATGGCAAACCGATCGGCTTCATCCAGAGCTACGACCCTCATCTCGATGAAGGCGAAAACCCGTTCCAGGACCAGCCGACCGGCACGCTCGGCATCGACCAGTTCATCGGCGAACCCGCCCTGATCGGCAAAGGCCATGGTACGCGGCTTATCGCCCAATTCGTGGAGATGCTGTTCGAGGAAGGCGCGCCCCGTGTCATCCTTGATCCCGATCCGGCCAACAGGGTTGCCGTCAGGGTCTATGAAAAAGTCGGCTTCCGCCCGGTGCGTCGTTTCAAGACGGAGAAGGGTGGCGAAGCGCTGCTGATGGCGATCCACAACCCAGACAAAGCGGACGCAGAATGAGCACTGCCGGCGCCACTGACCTGCCGTTGCATCAGCGGCTGGCCTGGCCAGCCGGGCTGGCGATCATGGCGGCGCTGGTCGTCATCCAGGCCTTGGTGCTTTACCTTCAGGGCCATCCGGCGATCTGCACCTGCGGCTATGTCAAGCTGTGGCACGGCGTGGTGATGAGCTCGGAGAATTCCCAGCACATTTCCGACTGGTATACGCCGTCCCATATCATCCACGGCTTCCTGTTCTATGCGTTGGCCCGGTTTCTATTTCCCCGCTCATCGATCTGGGTCCGGCTTGCTTTCGCGCTGGTGATCGAGGGCGGCTGGGAAATCCTGGAAAACAGCCCGATCATCATCGACCGCTACCGCGCGGGCACGATCTCGCTCGACTATTTCGGCGATTCCATCATCAATTCGGTGGCTGACACGGTGGCCATGGTGGCGGGCTTTGCAGCTGCCCGCTACCTTCCCGTCTGGCTGGTCGTGATCATCGCCATTCTGTTCGAGCTCGGTACCGGCTACATGGTTCGCGACAACCTCGCGCTCAACGTCCTGATGCTGGTATATCCGCTGGAAGCAGTCAAAGCCTGGCAAGGGGCCGCATGATGACAGGATGCCTGTTGTGATCAGCCAGGAAACGCTCGACAGCGCGGTCACCCAGGGCGTGATCACGACACAGCAGCGCGACCGGCTTTACGCACTGGAGCGCACAGGCTCGTTCAACGCGGAAGACGCAGCGGAAGCGGCCGAGGAGAACCTGCGGCTGATCGGCGGCGGCAACGATCTTTTCGTGACCGTCGGCACGATCCTGCTGACGGTCGGTTTCTATTTCGTGCTCAACACATTGCTGCCAGGCCAGCGATTGTGGATCGCTGCGCTGGTGGCGGTGTTTTCCTGGGGGCTTGCCGAAGTGGTGACGCGCCAGCATCGCATGAAGCTGTCGTCGACGGTGCTCAGCCTGTTTTTCGTCATATCCTTCACTGTCGCGCTCGGGCTGGAGATCTTCGCACGCTATCCAATTCAGAAACCGGAATCGATCTGGCAATTGCTGGCGCTGCGCCAGCAGGTCTCCAGCGCCGGCTATCTCTTCCTTGGCGGCACCATGGCGGCAGTTGCGCTCTATTTCTGGCGCTTCAGGGTGCCCATTCTGGCAGGTGTTTTCGCGATCGCGGCAACGTTGCTTGCGTTCCTGCAGACTGCTGTCCTCCTGTACGATGGGGTGACAACCGGGGCGGTTGCTCCGCCGCGCCTGGAAGACATGCCGGAGCTGATGCGGGCAGCGCTATACATGCCGCTGATCTGCGGCCTGGTGGTGTTCGGCACCGCGGTTGCGCTCGACGTGTATGACCGAGAACGGCGCAAGATCTGGTCCGATTGCGCCTTCTGGCTTCATGTCGTGTCGGCGCCGATGCTGGTTCATCCCCTCTTCATCATGGCGACCGGACAGGATGTCGTGATGGGCCGCATCGAACCCGATGCGAATGCCACCATCATGCTGGCCATCCTCATCATCGCCTTCGTTTATGTGGCGCTTGCCATCGACCGGCGGTCACTGCTGGTGCCGACACTGGCCTATTTCGGCTCGCTGGGCATCTACTACCTGATCAATTCGACGGCCAACAGCACCGGCATTCCGCCCTTTGCCTTGATCCTGCTGGTGGTCGGCGCCTTGATCATAACCTTCGGCGCAGGCTGGCAGCATATCCGGCGCTTGATCGTACGCCCGACACTCCCCACATCCGTGCTCGACAAGCTCCCTCCCATCAAACTCCCTTCCATCAAACAAGCGTAGACGTGTAATTTCATGAGCAATTTTTCTCCCCGCGAAATCGTTTCCGAACTCGACCGTTTCATCATCGGCCAGAAAGATGCCAAGCGCGCCGTTGCGATCGCGCTGCGCAACCGCTGGCGCCGCCAGCAGCTGGAAGGCCAGATGCGCGAAGAGGTGATGCCGAAGAACATCCTGATGATTGGGCCGACCGGCGTCGGCAAGACCGAGATCTCGCGCCGCCTCGCCAAGCTGGCGGGCGCGCCCTTCGTCAAGGTCGAGGCGACCAAGTTCACCGAAGTCGGCTATGTCGGCCGCGACGTCGAACAGATCGTGCGTGACCTCGTCGAGGTCGGCATCGGCCTGGTGCGCGAAAAGATGCGCGAAGACGTCAAGGCGCGCGCCCACGTCAACGCCGAAGAGCGTGTGCTGGAAGCCCTGGTCGGCAAAACGGCTTCGCCGGCGACCCGCGAGAGTTTCAAGAAGAAGCTGCGCGACGGCGAGCTGGACGACAAGGAGATCGAGATCGAGGTGGCCGACACCGGCACCGGCGGCATGCCAGGTTTCGAGATCCCCGGCATGCCCGGTGGGGTCGGCGTACTCAACATCAACGACATGCTGTCGAAAGCCATGGGCGGCAAGCGCACCAAGATGCGCAAGACCACGGTGAAGGAAAGCTATGACCTGCTGATCCAGGACGAGTCCGACAAGCTGCTCGACCAGGACGAGGTGGTGCGCCGTGCCCTGGAAGCCGCCGAGAATGACGGCATCGTCTTCCTAGACGAGATCGACAAGATCGCGGCCCGCTCCGATGTCTCGGGGGGACCTTCGCGCGAAGGCGTGCAGCGCGACCTGCTGCCGCTGGTCGAAGGCACGACGGTGGCGACCAAATACGGGCCGGTGAAGACCGACCATATCCTGTTCATCGCCTCCGGCGCATTCCACGTCTCCAAGCCGTCCGACCTTCTGCCGGAATTGCAGGGCCGCCTGCCGATCCGCGTCGAACTCAGGGCGCTGGAGAAGGAAGACTTCGTGCGCATCCTGACCGAGACCGAGGCGAGCCTCATCAAGCAGTATATCGCGCTGATGAAGACCGAAGGCGTCGAGCTGGAGTTCAGCGACGACGCCATCGATTCCCTGGCCGGCATCGCCGTCGACCTCAACGCGACGGTGGAGAACATCGGCGCCCGCCGGCTGCAGACGGTAATGGAACGCGTGCTGGACGAGATCTCCTATGACGCGCCGGACCGCAACGGCAGCAAGGTGACGATCGACGCCGACTATGTGAAGAAACATGTCGGGGACCTGTCGAAGAACACCGACCTGTCACGCTTCATCCTGTAATCTGGGAAAGAAATGGCCGATGAAATCGCTCATAGCCGCGCCGAAGCGGCAGCGGCGACCGAATGATTTCATCGGCATTGCCCAGCCACCATCACGGACCGCAAATGACAGACGCCACATCACCGCTTGCCACCGTCGTTGACTGTGCGGCGGCGGCCGATGGCGGCTCGCTGTGGATTCAGCTTTCGATTGGCGGCCAGGTAAAGAATTACACACTCAACCGATCGATCGCCTCGCGCGGCACCGCTCAATACGGCCAGGTCAGCTCGCAGCATGGCCCCCTGTCGAAACAGGAACTTCGCGATTTGCTGCTGGTGCTCGACGTCCCCCGACAGGGGATGTGCGCCGGGCTCGTTGAGGAATTCGTGCAGTTCCTGAAGAAGTCGGCCCTCGGATAGACAGAGCCTCGGTGTGGCCAAATGGAAGCAGGCATGCGTCTTTCGCCGCAATTGGACACGAAAGGCTCGACTCGCCCCCCTGCTTTTCCTAGAGCAAATCCAGCGCGAGGTCTGTCCGGACCGTTGCGGGTTCTGGGATTGCACGATTTCGAGCGGCCACTGATGAAGAAACTGGTCTCTTTCCTTATCGCTTCGGCGCTGGCCGCGGGGACGCTGGTTGCGGCCCATGCAGCCACTTTGGTGCCACCGGGCAACCGCAATGCCGAGCAACCCCCGATCCCCGGCGCCTCCAGCAAGCGCACCAAGGCGACCAACACGTCCTTCGACGCGAAATACCGCAAGGTATACGCGCTGCTGCAGAACGACGCCGAGCTGCGCGGCAAGATCAAGAAGGCCGCGGCAGCTTACGGTGTCGACCCCATGCATATTGTCGGCGCGCTTGTCGGCGAGCACACCTATAATGTCGGCGCCTATGACCGCCTGCAGACTTACTATGTGAAGGCGATGTCCTATCTCTCCTCGAAGCTGACCTTCGCCTACAAGGGCGAGGACATCTCCGAATTCATCCGCCGGCCCGAATTCGCGAAATGCGCCGGAGAAACCGGCAGCAACGACATCTGGGAATGCCGCGAGCAGGTGTGGAACCGCTCCTTCCGAGGCAAGACGGTGGGCGGCAAGAGCTTCCCCAACGACCGCTTCGGCGCCACCTTCTTCCAGCCCTACTATGCCGGCCAGACCTTCGGCCTCGGCCAGCTCAATCCGCTGACCGCGCTGCAGATGAGCGACATGGTCAACAAGGTTTCGGGCTTTCCCAAGCTCGATGTCGACGATCCCAACGAGATCTACAAGACGATCATGGATCCGGACATGACGCTGCCCTACGTGGCCGCGATCGTGAAGACCTCCATCCAGGCCTATCGCAACATTGCGGGCTTCGACATTTCGGACAATCCCGGCCTCACCGCCACCCTCTACAATGTCGGCAACCCGGAAGCGCGCGCCTATCAGCTGAAGACCGAGAACGACCGCCGCCGCGCCGCAGGCGAGCCGGAAAAGCTGCCGGAAGAGAATTATTACGGCTGGCTGGTCAACGACAAGCTGGCCGAACTGAAGGCGCTGTTCTAGCCTCGACCAGCTCGCGCAGGGTTTTTCACCGCTGCGTTCGTTTCAAAAAAACATGCCTGTGTTCGAGATCGTATCCGGCATGCCTTGGTGCTTGACGGCCCGAGAGAACATGGAATAAATATTTCATACAGAGTCTTTCTGGCCTTTTCATTCCGTATCCGGTGCGACCTCGACCGGCGCGCCTAGCAAAGGGGTTGTCATGACAGTGCGTTTTGGTCTCCTCGGCGCCGGCCGCATCGGTAAGGTTCATGCGCGAGCGGTCGGCTCGAACCCGCAGGCCAAGCTGGTCGCCGTCGCAGATGCTTTCGAAAAGGCAGCCAAGGAACTGGCTGCCAGCTATGGTGCGGAAGTCCGTTCCATCGAAGCGATTGAGAAAGCTGCGGACATCGATGCAGTGATCATCTGCACGCCGACCGACACCCATGCCGACCTGATCGAGCGCTTCGCCAGGGCCGGCAAAGCGATCTTCTGCGAAAAGCCGATCGATCTCGACGTCAAGCGCGTGGAGAAATGCCTGGCCGTGGTCGACAAGACCAAGGCCGCGCTGATGGTCGGCTTCAACCGCCGCTTCGACCCGCATTTTGCCGCCGTGCGCAAGGCGATCGACGACGGCGCCGTCGGCAAGGTCGAGCAGGTGGTGATCACCTCGCGCGACCCGGGGGCGCCGCCGGTCGACTACATCAAGCGTTCGGGCGGCATCTTCCGCGACATGACCATCCATGATTTCGACATGGCGCGTTTCCTGCTCGGCGAAGAGCCTGTGGCCGTGTCGGCGCATGCTTCGGTGCTGGTCGACAAGAAGATCGGCGAGGCCGGCGACTTCGATTCCGTCAGCGTCATCCTGGAAACTGCATCGGGCAAACAGGCCGTCATCTCCAATTCGCGCCGCGCCACCTACGGCTACGACCAGCGCATCGAAGTGCACGGTTCGAAAGGCATGGTCGCTGCCGAAAACCAGCGCCCAGTCTCGATCGAAGTGGCCAGCGAGAAGGGTTATGTCCGCCCGCCGCTGCACGACTTCTTCATGACCCGCTACATCGACGCCTATGCCAACGAGATCGCCACCTTCATCGAGGCGACGACCACCGGCAAGAAAGCTTCGCCCAGCGGCAAGGACGGACTGATCGCGCTGAAGATCGCCGATGCTGCGCTCAAATCCGCCAAGCAGGGCAAGACGATCCGTCTCGACAAGTAAGCCAGGCAGGGAGGCCGGAATGAGCGCTCTCGATACACGCAACAGCGCAACGCGGGCGCTGGTCACCGGGGGTGCGCAGGGCGTCGGATTGGCGGTCGCACGACAACTCGTCGACGAAGGCTGCAAGGCGCTGGTTCTGCTCGGACGTTCCGAGGAGAAAGGCCGGACCGCTATTGCCGAACTGGAAAAGAAGGGCGCGGAAGCGATCTTCGTCAGCGGCGACCTTGCCGACCCGGATGCCTGTCTCGCTGCCGTCGAAGCCGGCGTGAAGCGGTTCGGCGGCCTGAATGCACTGGTCAACGCCGCGGCCTCGGCCGCGCGCGGCTCGCTGGTCGAAACCACGCCCGCCATGTTCGACGAGATGTTCGCGATCAATGTGCGCGGCCCGTTCTTCCTGATGCAGGGTCTGGTCAAGCACCTGCTGGACACCCGGCAGGCAGGCTCGATCGTCAATGTGCTTTCGGTGAACGTGCATGGCGGCCAGTCCTTCCTGTCCTCCTATTCGGCGAGCAAGGGCGCCCTGGCGACGCTGACCAAGAATGTCGCCAACGCCTATCGTCGCAACCGTATCCGCTGCAACGCGGTGCTGCCCGGCTGGATGGATACGCCGGGCGAGGCCGATACGCAGGCGAAATTCCATGGCGCCGGAGCCGACTGGCTTGCCAAGGCCGAAGCTGCCGCGCCGATGGGGCAGCTGGTGAAGACGCATGAGATGGCAGGCCTCATCACCTACATGCTGTCGCCCCAGTCCGGCGTGATGACCGGCGCGCTGGTGGATTACGACCAGAACGTGCCGGGCATTATCGGCGAGTAATGCCAACGGTCATGCTGATGGCCGGCGCTGCCCGTTGGCGCGATGCCAGCGGCCATGGCCGCGCCAGCGCTTGAGGCGTCCTGGATCCATCAATATCCAGCGTGACAAACGCCGCGACTTCGGCTAGAAGCCACGCCATGATCCACCTGACCGCCTCGTTTTGGTACTTTAGCTACGGTAGCTCGCTGGCGGCGGGAGGATTGCGCTCGATCTGAAGATTGCAGCATAAAAATCCGAACAGCCGCCAGACCTGGCGGCTTTTTTGTTTCAGCCGGCAGGTCTCCAACCAGGAGCAGAAAGCCGTGTTGACCACCACAGACGACCTTCGGGTCAAGGAACTCAAGGAACTGAGCACGCCTGACCAGGTGATGCAGGAGATACCGCGCACGCTGACCGCGACCCGCACGGTTGCCGCGTCGCGCAATGCGATCCACGCCATGCTGACGGGTATCGACGATCGGTTGCTGGTCGTCGTGGGTCCCTGTTCGATCCACGATCCGGCCGCAGCCATAGACTACGCCAATCGTCTGGCGGCACTGCGCGATAGTCTGTCCGACCGGCTGGAGATCGTCATGCGGGTTTATTTCGAGAAGCCACGCACCACGGTCGGCTGGAAGGGCCTGATCAACGATCCCGATCTCGACGGCAGCTTCAACATCGACAAGGGGCTGAGACTGGCGCGAAACGTACTGGCCGCCGTCAACAATCTCGGTCTGCCGGCAGCGACCGAGTTCCTCGACATGACGACACCGCAATACATCGCCGATCTCGTCGCCTGGGGTGCGATCGGTGCGCGGACGACCGAGAGCCAGATCCACCGTGAACTGGCATCCGGCCTGTCCTGTCCGGTCGGTTTCAAGAACGGCACCGACGGCAATGTCCGCATCGCTGCCGACGCGGTGAAATCCGCCGCGCACCCGCATCATTTCATGGCGGTGACCAAAGGCGGGCGCAGCGCGATCGCGGCGACCACCGGCAATGAAGACTGCCACGTCATCCTGCGTGGTGGCCTTGCGCCCAACTACGACGCGGCAAGCGTCGAGGCTGCCAGCGCGGAACTCGCCCGTGTCGGTATCGCGCCACGACTGATGATCGATGTCAGCCACGCCAACAGCAACAAGAAGCCGGAAAACCAGCCGATGGTCGCCGCCGATGTGGCTACCCAGGTCGCGGCGGGCGACGACCGCATCATCGGCCTGATGATCGAGAGCAACCTCGTCGCCGGCAGGCAGGATGTGATCCCCGGCAAGCCGCTGGTTTATGGCCAGAGCATCACGGACGGCTGCATCGACTGGGCAACGACGGAGACCGTGCTCAAGGGACTGGCCGAGGCCGTCGAACAACGCCGCAGCGCGCAGCGCGCCATGATTGCCAAGCGACCAGGCGCTGCATGATCATGCACCTGCCTGGCGGCGGGTCTCCCGCCGCTAGGCAGCGTTATCGCACGTCGACCCAGCGCCTTTCCTCGAACGACCGCGCCATGGCATGCACGGTGCGCTCGATCTCCAACCCTTCGTCGAACTCGATCAGGTTTGCCTCTTCACCGCGGATGCGGCGGATCAGTTCGCGGCATTCGATCGTCTTGAGATCATTGAAGCCCAGCCCGTGGCCGGGCGCCGGGATGAAACGGTCATAGGGCTTGTGGACCGGCGCCGCCAGGATGGTGCGGTATCCCTGTTCGGTGGCGCGATCGGCAGTGACATAGAGCTGGAATTCGTTGAACCGCTCCTGGTCGAACAGGATCGAGCCTTTCGAACCAAAGATCTGCACCGCGATACGGCCCTTACGACCCCAAGCCGAACGATTGACCAGCAGCGTGCCCGACACGCCATTGTCGAGATGGACCAGGGTGCTGGCGATGTCATAAGTCTCGACGGCACGCCGCCCGCCGCCTGCCACGGCGCGATCGGCATAAGGCTTGGCCATGTCGCACATCACGCTGGCGACGTGACCGAACAGCGCCTTGACCAGCGACAGCGGATGTACGGCGAAATCATCCAGCGCGCCATAGCCGGATGCCGCCTCATGCTTCCAGTTGAACGGCGTTTCGGGGGCGGCCATGAAATCTTCGTCCATCTCGACGCGCAGATGATTGACCGTGCCGATCGCTCCTTCATTCAGCAGCGTCCGGATATGCCGGATCGACGGGCTCTGGATGTAGTTGTAGCCAAGCGCCGCCGCTTTGCCGGAACGGCGCGCCGCGGCCAGCATCGCCTCGGCATCGGCGAAGGACGGCGCCATCGGTTTTTCGCACCAGACATGTTTGCCGGCTTCGAGCGCAGCTATGGCCATCTCCGGATGAAACTGGTTCGGGGTCGTGATCGAGACGACATCGACGGCCGGATCCTCGATCAGTGCGCGCCAATCGCCGGAAGCCTTCTCGAAGCCGAATTCGCTGGCGCGCTGCCTTGCCAGGTCGGGATTGGCCTCGGCCAGATGAACAAGCCGTACCGGTTCGACGTCTCCGAAGACGGTGCGCACGGACGTCCAGGCCAGGGCATGGCACTTGCCCATGAAACCGGTTCCGATCAAGCCGACGCCGATCATCTGCAATCTCCTCCGTGCGCAAGGTCGTGATGCATTTTTTAATCCATTTCCGTATCATACGGAACATATGATCTATTTCCTGTGACAGCTCTTGTTGAGACTGCTAAGCTCTTGCGATCAGGGACGGAACAGGGGATTCTCCGGCTCATGAACCCTCGCCTGCCGCAAGATTACGAATCGCTCCGCAACCTCGTCCTGGAACGGCGCGCCGCCTTGCCGAAGCGCATTGCGCAGATCGCCGCCTATGCGCTCGACAATCCCGACGAGATCGCCTTCGGTACGGCGGCGAGCATCGCAGCTTCTGCCGGCGTGCAGCCTTCGACGCTCATCCGCTTCGCACAGTTTCTCGGTTTCGATGGTTTCACCAGCCTGCAATCGGTTTTCCGGGAGCGGCTGCGCGAACGGACGACATCCTATGAAGACCGGCTGAAAACGCTGCGGGGGAGCGGCACCACGCAGAACCGCGCCATCCTCGACGGTTTCGTAGAAGCCTCGACTCGGTCGCTGGAGGCGGTGTCGCGTTCGCTCGACGATGGCCTGCTCGACCGCGCGGTAGATGTCCTGGCGAAGGCCGAGACTATCTATCTCATCGCCCGCCGCCGTTCCTATCCGATCACCTCCTACATGGCCTATGCACTGGGCAAGCTGAAGATCCGCTACACGCTGGTCGAATCCGCTGCCGGCCTCGATCCGGAAGTCATGTCCTTCGCCACGCCGAAGGATGCCGTGGTGGCGATCAGTTTCTCGCCCTACGCCACCCAGACCGTGGACTATGCCCGCATGCTTGCCGAGCAGGGCGTTCCAGTGGTGGCCATCACCGACAGCGCCTTTTCGCCGCTCGCCCAGTCGGCCAGGGTCTGGTTCGAAGTGGCCGAGGCCGATTGCGCCGGCTTCCGCTCCCTGTCGGCCACCATGGCGCTGGCCATGACGCTGGCCGTGGCAACCGCAGAGCGTCGCAGCGGAGCCTGATGGCCGCAAAATAGCTCGGGAATTTCCATTCCATATTGACTATGCAATGGAATTATCATTTCATATAAGGGAGTGACGACGGCGTCTTTTGGCGCCAGGAGCCTTTCATTTTCAGGGAGGAAAGCATGGCGAGCCCTCGCGACGCCGGCAAGGCGCTCGACGTCATCACCATCGGCCGCGCCTCGGTGGATCTCTACGGGCAGCAGATCGGCTCCCGGCTGGAAGACATCACCTCCTTCGCCAAATCCGTGGGCGGCTGCCCAGCCAATATCGCCGTTGGAACCGCACGGCTTGGCCTGAAATCAGCCCTGTTGACGCGTGTGGGCGACGAGCAGATGGGCCGTTTCATCCGCGAACAACTGCTGCGCGAAAAGGTCAATGTCGAAGGCGTCCATACCGATCCTGAGCGACTGACGGCCCTGGTGCTGCTTTCGGTGGAGGACGAGGGCGTCTCGCCGATGATCTTCTACCGTTCCGACTGTGCCGACATGGCGTTGTCCGAGGACGATATCGACGAGGCTTTCGTGGCTTCTGCCAGGGCGATCGTGGTCACCGGCACGCATTTCTCCAGGCCCAACAGCGATGCCGCGCAGCGCAAGGCAATCCGCATCGCCAAGGCGAGTGGCGGCAAGGTGGTGTTCGACATCGACTATCGCCCGAACCTCTGGGGCCTTGCAGGCCACGCCGAAGGGTTCGGTCGTTATGTCAAATCCGATCGCGTTTCGGCACAACTGAAGACCGTTTTGCCGGACTGCGACCTGATCGTCGGCACCGAAGAAGAGGTGCTGATCGCATCGGGCGAGAGCGACTTGCTGGCCGCCCTGAAGACCATCCGTTCGCTGTCGTCCGCCACCATCGTCCTCAAGCGAGGCGCCAAAGGCTGCATCGTCTATGACGGGCCGGTCAGCGACGATCTCGAGGACGGCGTCGTCGGCGACGGCTTCCCAATCGAAATTTACAATGTGCTCGGTGCCGGCGATGCCTTCATGTCCGGCTTCCTCCGCGGCTGGCTGGGCGGCGAGGATTTTGCCACTGCCGCGACCTGGGCGAACGCCTGCGGTGCATTCGCCGTATCGCGGCTGCTCTGCGCTCCCGAATATCCGACCTACACGGAACTGCAGTTCTTCCTGAAGAATGGTTCGAAACATCTGGCGCTGCGCAAGGACGAAGCGATCAATCACGTCCACTGGGCGACGACTCGCCGCCGTGACATCCCTCTCCTGATGGCGTTGGCCTGCGATCATCGCCTGCAACTGGAAGACATCGCCGCCAAGGCCGAGGTGGATGTTTCCCGAATCAACGCCTTCAAGGTGCTGGCGGTGAAAGCTGCGGCCAAGGTCGCTGCAGGCCGTGCCGGCTACGGTATGCTGCTTGACGAAAAGTACGGCCGCGAAGCGATGTTCGAGTTCGCCCGTCATCCCTTCGTCTGGCTCGGCCGCCCGGTCGAACTGCCGGGCTCGCGACCGCTGCGGTTCGAGTTCAGCCAGGATATCGGGTCGCAATTGATAGACTGGCCCGTCGACCACTGCATCAAATGCCTCTGTTTCTATCACCCGGACGACCCGGAAGATCTGAAGAAGGAGCAGCAGGAAAAACTGCGCACACTGTTCGAAGCGGCGCGAAAGGTCGGCCGCGAGCTGCTTGTCGAGATCATCGCCGGCAAGCACGGCAAGATCGACGACACTACCATTTCCCGTGCGCTTCAGGAACTCTACGCACTCGGTATCAAGCCCGACTGGTGGAAGCTGGAGCCCCAAGCCTCCGCGACTGCATGGGCGAAGATCGAGGAGACCATCCTCAGCAACGATCCGTTCTGCCGCGGTGTCGTGCTGCTTGGCCTTGAGGCGCCTCTGGCGGAGCTGGAGGCGGCTTTCGCCGCAACCGCGGAAGTACCGATCGTCAAGGGTTTTGCGGTTGGCCGTACAATCTTCGCGCATGCCGCCGGCCAATGGCTCACAGGCAACATGAACGATGAGCAAGCCGTGAACGACATGGCGCGGCGCTTCGAGGAATTGACCAGCGCGTGGCTTGCCGCGCGTGACCGCAAGGCGGCATAAGACCGGTCGGAGGAGACCCACGATGACTGGCCTGCATTTCTCACACTCGATGTGGCCTGCGCCGCTTCTTGAACCGGCCGTCCGGGTTGCCTTTCGGCGGACGTCTACGGCGTCGAGGGGCTCATCCGTATGTCCAATACGCTCTTCGGCCCTCGACGCCGTATCCGCCTCGCCAGCGCATGACCCCGAAAATCGCCTTCGATTTTCGGAAAGGATCATGCGCCAACTCAAAGTGTTGGGGCGTCCTTTGCGCGTCCGAATGGATGCGCGGCGCTCCAAAGTGCAACGCAGGTCACATGGAGTGTGAGAAATGCAGGCTAGAACCGTTCGCCTGACGATGGCGCAGGCGCTCACCCGCTACCTGTCCCGCCAGATGACCGAGATCGACGGCGAGAAGCTGCCGATCTTCGGCGGCGTCTGGGCGATTTTCGGCCATGGCAATGTCGCCGGCATCGGCGAGGCGCTCTACCAGCAGCGCGGCGAACTGCCGACCTTTCGCGCACATAACGAGCAGGCCATGACGCATGCGGCCATCGGCTATGCCAAGGCGCACTTCCGCCGCCGTTTCATGGCCGCCACAAGTTCGATCGGTCCGGGCGCCGTCAACATGGTCACCGCTGCTGCTCTCGCGCATGTCAACCGGCTTCCCGTGCTGCTCTTGCCCGGCGATGTCTTCGCCAACCGTGTTCCCGATCCGGTGCTGCAGCAGGCCGAAGATTTTTCCGACGGTACGGTCTCGGTCAACGACTGCTTCCGCCCTGTCTCGCGCTATTTCGACCGCATCACCCGGCCCGAGCAGATCATCCCGGCACTGGCCCGCGCCATGCAGGTCCTGACCGACCCTGCCGAGTGCGGACCAGTGACACTGTCGCTGTGCCAGGATGTGCAGGCTGAGGCCTATGACTATCCGGAGCGTTTCTTCGAGGAGCGCATCTGGCAGGTACGCCGGCCACGCCCGGACCGCGCCGAACTCGCTGCCGCCATCGACGCTCTGAAGGGCGCCAAGAAGCCGTTGGTGATTGCCGGCGGCGGCGTGCTCTATTCAGGCGCCTCCGCCGAACTGACGAGTTTCGTTGAAGCCGCCGGCATTCCGGTCTGCGAAACGCAAGGCGGCAAATCCTCCTTGCCGGACACCCACCCGCTCAACATGGCCGCTGTCGGCGTCACCGGCACCTCGGCCGCCAACCGGCTGGCTGAAGAAGCCGATGTCATCCTGGCAGTGGGGACTCGTCTGCAGGATTTCACCACCGGGTCCTGGGCTTTGTTTCGGAATGAGGCCAAGACCATCGTCGGTCTCAACGTCCAGCCTTTTGACGCCGGCAAACATCGTGCTCTGCCGCTGGTGGCCGACGCCGCCGAGGGACTGGCGGAACTGGCTGCCGGCCTGCGGGGCTGGAAAGCTCCGGCTGACTGGACGCAGAATGCGACCAACGGCAAGACCGAGTGGCAGGCTGCCGCCGCCAAGGTCACAGCGCCCAGCAATGCGGCCTATCCGTCCGACGCGCAGGTAATCGGCGCAGTGCAGCGTGCGATGGGCTCCGGCATCACCATTCTGCACGCCGCCGGCGGGCTGCCGGGCGAACTGCATAAGCTGTGGCAAGCCGGCGCCCCGGGTTCCTATCACGCCGAATACGGCTTCTCGACCATGGGTTACGAGATCGCCGGCGCCCTCGGCGCCAAGATGGCGAAACCGGAGCAGGAAGTGGTCGTCATGCTCGGCGACGGTTCCTACCTCATGCTCAATTCCGAGATCGCAACCTCGGTGATGCTCGGCCTGAAGCTCACCATCATCCTGCTCGACAATCGCGGCTATGGTTGCATCAACCGGCTGCAGATGGCGACCGGCGGCGCCAACTTCAACAACCTGCTCAAGGATGCGCGCCACGAGACGCTGCCCGACATCGACTTCGCTGCCCATGCCGCAAGCCTTGGTGCAACCGCGGAAAAGGTCGCCTCGATCGCCGACCTGGAAAGTGCCCTGGAGAGGGCGAAGACCAACAGCCGCACAACGGTCATCGTCATCGACACCGATCCCCTGGTCTCCACCGAAGCCGGCGGCCACTGGTGGGATGTGGCGGTGCCGGAGGTGAGTACACGCGCTGAAGTCAATGCCGCCCGCAAGAACTACGAAGAAAAGCTGAAATTGCAGCGCGTGGGCGATTGAGCAACCATCGCCGCGATCTGATCACTGAACCGGAGTCCTGAATTGAAAGCCAAACTGGGCATGTCCCCCATCGCATGGTGGAATGACGACCTCGTGGAACTGAGCGACGATGTTTCGCTCGAGGAATGCCTGCGTCAATCGCGCTCGGCCGGTTTCACCGGCATGGAACAAGGCCGTCGGTTCCCGAGCACGCCGGAGGAAATGCTGCCGATCCTGAAACAGGCCGATGTCACGCTGTGTGGCGGCTGGTTTTCGGGCACGCTGGTCAGCGAAGAACTGGCCGCCAACAAGGACCGCATCACCCCGATGATCGAGCTGTTCAAGGCGGTCGATGCACCCTGCATCGTCTATGGCGAGGTCGACCGCTCGATCCAGGGCGACCGCTCCAGGCCGCTCGCCACCAAGGCCGTGCTTTCCGATGATGAGATGAAAGCCTACGCCCGCAAGGTGACGGAGTTCGGCGAATGGTGCGCTGAACAGGGCATGCCGCTCTCCTACCATCATCACATGGCGGCCGTGGTGCAGTTCGAGCATGAGCTTGACGCGTTCATGAAGCACTCGGGCGAAGGCATTGCGCTGCTGCTCGATGCCGGTCACCTGGCGTTTGCCGGCGGCGACGTGCTTCGCGCCATCGACAACCATCACAAGCGCATCAATCATGTGCATGTGAAGGACGTGCGCATGGACGTGATCAACGGCCTGGACTGGTCCAGACAGTCCTTCCTCGATGCGGTGGCGCTCGGCGCGTTCACCGTGCCGGGCGATGGGTCGCTCGATTTCGCCGCGATCGTGCAGAGATTCGCCGACTATGGCTATGAGGGCTGGTTCGTGGTCGAAGCAGAGCAGGACCCGAAAAAGAACCCGCCGCTGAAAATGGCGCAGGTCGGGCACAAGGAACTGATGCGCGTGATGACCGCAGCAGGCTATACGGTGGAGACGCAAGGTTTCCCAAATAGCTGAACGGATATCGCCATGAACAAGGACAACCAGCATCCCTTCTTCCGGCCATTGTGGCGCCGGATCGCGGTGGTGGCCGTGTGTGTGATCTGGTCGGCCATCGAATTTGCGGTGGGCACGCCGTTCTGGGGTACGCTGGTCGGAGGCATGGCCATCTACGCCACGTGGACGTTCCTGATCAGCTACAAACCGGGGGAAGAGGCGCCGCCATCGCCCTCCGATGAAACCAAGGGCAAGGATTAAAGCCATGTCGAAACTGCTGGTGAAGGCCAGGAAGGGCCACGGCCACGTCGCCAATGTCACACCGCAGAATGCCGGCTGGACCTATGTCGGTTTCGACCTGCACCGGCTGGCGCCGGGGCAAAGCGTTTCCGGCGAGACCGGCGACCGCGAAGCCTGCCTCGTATTCGTCACCGGCAAAGGCAAAGCCACTGCTGGCGGGCAGGAGCTCGGCCTGCTCGGCGAACGCATGTCGCCTTTCGACGGCAAACCATGGTCCGTCTATATGCCGGAGGGTTCGGACTGGTCCGTCACCGCCGAAACCGAACTGGAACTCGCCGTCTGCACGGCGCCGGGACTGGGCGGCGGTCTGCCGGTACGGGTGATTGCCCCGGAAGATCTTGGCCAGGAAACCCGCGGCAAGGGCACCAACACGCGCTATGTCACGAACATCCTGCCGGAAGGCGAACCGGCGGATTCTCTGCTGGTCGTGGAGGTGATCACGCCGGGGGGCCATACATCCAGCTACCCGCCGCACAAGCACGATCGGGACAATCTGCCCGCCGAATCCTACCTGGAGGAGACCTACTATCACCGACTCAACCCGCCGCAGGGCTTTGCCTTCCAGCGCGTCTATACAGACGATCGTTCACTCGACGAGGCCATGGCGGTGGAAGACGGCGACGTGGTGCTGGTGCCCAAGGGCTACCACCCCTGCGCCGCGTGCCACGGCTACGACCTCTATTATCTCAACGTCATGGCCGGCCCGAAGCGGACGTGGAAGTTCCACAATGCGGTGGAGCATGAGTGGCTGGTGAAGTGAGCGAATAGTGAGTAGCGAATAGCGAGATAGTTGGCGGCCTCCTCCCGTACCCCTATTCGCAACTCCCTATTCGCTACTCGCTATCCTCAACATGTGATTATCCCAGACATAATCCGGCTCCGTCATCGTATTGCCGTCCGGCTGCACGATGGCGCCGGCGCCGGTGGTGGCGAGGAAACCGCTATGGTCGGGCGCCAGACCACAGACCTCGGTCAGGCTGCTGGTCTTGAGGACTTTGCCGCTCGCAGCCTCGATCACGGCGAAGACATTGCCTTGCGGTGACGACACCGCAACCGTGCCGGCATCCGGGTTGGCTGCCACCGAACCGATATAGTTGCGGAAACCGGCCAGCACGTCCTTCGGCATGTCGAGCAAGGCCAGGTCCTTGCCACGCTCGGCGCGCCCGACCAGCAGTGGCTGCTCCGTCGCCGGACCGCGATGCTGGCAGCCGAACCACACCGTGCCCTTGGCATCAAGATCCATGTGGCGGATGGACAATTGGTGCAGCGCGGCCGGCAGCTCATGCTTTTCAAGCATCTCGCCGGTGATGCGGTCGACCAACACGTAAGACGGCTTCATCGTGGCGATGTTGAGTTCCGCGCGACCAAAATCGGGATGCGTTTCGATGCCGCCATTGGCAATCGCAATGGTCCGGCCATCACCCAGCAATAAAAGCTCGTGCGGACCGATGCCATAGGTCGGGAACTCGCCGATGCGCTTGAAGCCCTCCTTGGCATCGTAGACACCGACCATGCCGGCGGCATTGTCGAAGTCGTTCTCAGTGGCGTAGAGCAGCGCGCCGTCGGTCGAGAACGCACCATGGCCGAAGAAATGCCGGGCAGGCTGGCTGGCAATGGTCAGCGGTTCACTGCGGCCTTTATGGTCGAAGACAACAAAAAACGTGCCGGGCTGGCGGGCGAACACTGCCGAGCGTCCCGAAACCGGATCGAAGGTGACGTCGTGACCGCGATCCGGCAGATCCACCGCATGCAACATCTTGCCGGCTTCGGAAAGTACCGCGGCACCATAGCTGCCGTCGCGCTTCATATAGGCGGTGGCAAAGACGGCGTCGGCCTCCAGCGTCGCGGCCCAGGCCTGCGGCGCCAGTGCAGCGAGGAAACCCGTCCCTGCCGCTTTCAGGAAATCACGGCGGTCGATAAGTGGGGTGCGCATGGGTGGCCCCTCAATCACCGTCCAGCGAGGAGAAGCCGGCGGTCAGGCCGAAAGCGGCGGATAGCCGGGTGCCGAACAGATTGCTGAGGCTGCTGGTGATAAGCTGGAAATGCTCCAGCGCAGCGCGCCGCTTGGGATCGGCCAGCACCTCCGCGACAGACCCGGACGCTTCCTTGGCCGCCGCAACACCGTTGACCAGCTGGATCTCGATCGAGTCTGCGATCCAGCGATCGTCCTTGGGCAAGGCGTCACCGAGATTCGAAGCCTGGAACAGCCGGTTCATGCCGTCGAGGTTGGCGGCAAGCGAGGCGCCGGTGAGGCCGGAGCGCCAGTAGATCGCCTGCTTCGGCTTGGCGGCATCGGCATTGGCTCCCAGGAAGTTCTTGAGCCGCTGATCCCGCACCAGCTCGAGCCCATTGATGAAGACGCCCATCAATTCCGTCACCGCTTCGCTGCCGTCACGGTAGAGCGGGTTGTCCGGGCCGGGACTGGCCCATAACGCGGCAAACCCATCCGGTTTCGCCCATGCAGTGGACACGTCTGTTGCGATCGTCTCGATATTGCCGGCAATGGCCGAGCCGAAGGAACAGCGATAAGCGCCGTCCTTGCCGGCGAGCATCTCCGCATCGGTGCCGTGGAGCACGAACTCCAGGGCACCCAGCCCCTGCATCGCGATGCTCTTGCCGGCAATGCCGGCGGCATCCGTGGCCGAAACATCCTTCTCGGCCAGCGCCGCCTGCACCTGCTTGAGGCCGAGCCCCTTGCGGTCGGGCCAGTAAAGCATGCGCTCCAGCCGGTTGTTCTCGGTGATCGGTCCGAAACGGACGATCTCGATCGCCGACCAGGCCGTCACCGCGCCGGCGAATTCTGTCCGCGCGGCATCGAGTGCCTGCTGCGAAGGCGCTGCGCACAAGGCCTCCACGGCCTTGGCAGTCGCAGCTGCATGCTGCTGCAACGAAGCATAGGCCGGGCGAATGAAGCCATCGACAGCACTCTTGACGACATCCGAAGCCTGGACGGCCGCGCCGGCAGGCTGCGAGATGGCAAGAGCAAACGGGACGACAAGCGCGGCGGCAAGTTTGTTTTGCCGCAGGTTCTCGTCGCAAAATCGCGCAACACTTTTGCGGAACCTGCTTAAGTGTTTCAGCATCACAGCGACTCCAGGAACTTGATCAGCGCGTCACGCTCTTCGGCGCCTGCGGCGGCGAAGCGATCGCGCGCCTTCTGGCCTTCGCCGCCGTGCCACAAGATGGCTTCCGTCAGATTGCGGGCGCGGCCGTCATGCAGGAAGAAGGTGTGGCCGTTGACGCGCTTGGTGAGCCCGATGCCCCATAATGGCGGTGTGCGCCATTCATTGCCGGTCGCGTCGCCCACGGCCTGGCCGTCAGCCAGGCCCTCGCCCATGTCGTGCAACAGGAAGTCGGAATAAGGCCAGATCAACTGGAACGACTGCGCCTTGTTGGGCGCGTCGCGACGGGTGACGAATTTCGGCGTATGGCAAGATACGCAGCCCATCTCGTAGAACGCCTTCTTTCCGGCCAGCACGGGCTGCTTGTTGATGTCGCGGCGTGCCGGTACGGCGAGGTTCTGCGAATAGAAGGTGACGAGGTCCATCACCGGCGATGGCGCCTCGACCGAGCCGAGCCGTTCCTGCACCCCGTTCGGCAAATCCAGGCACGACTTTTCGGCCTTGGTGCAATCCCCCCAATGGTCCGGCTTTTCAGGCGTCGAAATGCCGATGTCACCGGCAAAAGCATCTGCAGACTGCTGGCGGATCGAAGGGGTCTGTGCCTTCCAGCCGAAAAGACCGAGGGTGAGCTCGCCGCTCAAGGCATCGCGCACCATGTTTGGCCGACCGGAGATGCCGTCGCCGTCGCGGTCATCCGGATCGACCTTGGCCAGGATGTCGGCCGGGTGAATCTGCTCGACGAGGCCGAGCCCGATCATCGCCGGCGTTACACGGGGCGAAAGCGTGGTGTCCGGGTGTATCGGACCGTAGGCAAGGCCGTCGACCGCATAGCTCGGCTTGCGCAGCGACACGGTCGTGCCGTCGCCGAGCGTGACCGGCTGCTCGGCATAGGTGATGCGCATGCGCCCTTCGCCGGCGAGGCCGGGCACGGCGAGATCCTGCAGTTGCGCGCCATAAGTCGGATCGGGGAAATTCAGCACCTTATGCTCGGCGCGCTCGGCTTTTTCTTCTTCGGTCGAGGCTTCGCGCGCCAGCCTCAGGAACATCGACGTGGCGTCTGCATTGCCTTCCGGCGGATGACCCCGGCCGTCCTTCAGGTGGCAACTCTGGCAGGCGCGTGCGTTGAACAGCGGTCCCAGTCCGTCCGAAGCCTGCGTGGAGGATGGCGAGGAGACCCAGTTCTTGCGGAAGATGGCGTTGCCGAGTTTGAAGGTGCCTTCTTCCTCGAAGGTGATGTTGGCCGAGGACTGCGAGAACGCGTCAGCATTGACGCGTTTCCTGGAGGTGCCGGCACCGCCTTGCATCAGCTCATACTCCTCCGGCTTGGAGAAGTCCGTCGTCGGCTTGGTGATGGCCTCGACGCGAGCGCGATCCTGTTCCGTGAGATCGGTACGTGCGCTGGGCAAATCGGGAATGTCGCCGGCAAGGGCGAGTGCCGCAGGCGACAGGGTGGCAATCAATCCGGCAACGGCCAAATGGCTAGCAGTTGGCCAGAAAAGACCAGCCATCCCCATGACGGGCTGGCTGGTTTGTTCAGGTGTCCATCCGCGCGACGCGCGGCGCAACAAGTCTACGATGCGCCGCATGCGCGCATGTCCTATTCCGCTTCGTTGGCCGAATCCGCGTTGAGCAGGCCGTATTTTTCTTCGCCGAGCGAGGCAAGCAGGTCGAGTTGGGTCTCGAGGAAGTCGATATGGCCTTCCTCGTCTGCCAGCAGTTCTTCGAACAGCTTCATGCTCACATAATCACCGAGATCGGAGCAGATCTCGCGCGACTGCTTGTAGGAAGAACGCGCGTCATATTCGCCGGCGAGGTCCGATTCCAGCACTTCCTTGACGTTCTGACCGATCCGGAGCGGCGCCACCGACTGCAGGTTCGGATGCCCCTCGAGGAAGATGATGCGGGCCACCAGCTTGTCGGCGTGCTGCATTTCCTCGATCGATTCCGCCCGCTCCTTCTTGGCGAGCTTGGTGTAACCCCAGTCCTCCAGCAGGCGATAGTGGACCCAGTACTGGTTGACGGCACCGAGCTCTAGGAAAAGAGCCTCGTTAAGCCGCTCGATGACCTGTTTTTCGCCCTTCATGGGTTTTGCTCCCGTATTGGACACGCAGTTCTCTGACGCGGTCCAGATGTGAAACGACATCCACGCCGCCCGCCTCCGAGCGGGCATGGTAGTTCTCGGTGACCCGAATGATCGTTTCCACCACATTTGGGAAGCAGCCGCAACAGCGACCACGCTTGCGCATCGAATGATAGACCTTTGCCGGCACGATAAGCTGCCATGGGTCCTCATCCAGCAAGGCGATGATGGCCTGCTCGATCTCCTTTTCGGTGATGATATTGCAATGACAGATCAGCATTTGCGGTTCTGGATGGCTGGCGGCGCCTCACCGGCGCCGCGTGGCTTTCTGGGTTTCAGTTCGCACCCGCCTCTGCGGCGGGTGCCGTACTCCTATTTGAACACCTTGTCGGGCGAATCGAGGCTGTCCGAGCCTTCGAAGGCGATGGCGTCCAGCTTCAGCGCCGCCACCACGCGCTCGATCGACTTGGTCTGGTCGACCAGCGCGTCGATCGCAGCCTGCACGGTGGCGTTGCCGTCCTTGTTGCCTTCGCCGATCTGCTGGTCATAGGCCTCGCCGCCTTCGGCGCGCACCTTGATCGCTTCCATCTTGGCGACGCTCGCTTCCAGCTTGCCCGCGACTTCCTTGTCGAGTGCCGGATCGATCGCCTTGACAAGATCGGCCACCGAAGGACCGGAAACCGTGCTGCCGTCGATACGCTTGTAGCTTGCCAGATAGGCATCGCGGATACCGACGGCATCATAGAGGTGCGAGTTGTAGGTGTTGTCGGAGAAGCAGTCGTGCTCCTCTTCCGGATCGTGCAGCAGCAGACCGAGCTTCATGCGCTCACCCGCGAGTTCCCCATAGGAGAGCGAACCCATACCGGTCAGGATGACGGAGATGCCGGCCTTCGGATCGCCGTCGGCCAGGGCTTTGCGTGCCGCGCCGCCTTCCTTCCAGTTGCCGACCATCTCTTCCAGATCGGCGACAAGCAGGTCGCTGGCCGACTTCAGATATTCGGCGCGGCGGTCACAATTGCCGCCAGTGCAGTTCTTGGCGTCATAGTCGGTGAAGGGGCGGTTGCCGGCACCCGGCCCGGTTCCGTTCAGGTCCTGACCCCAGAGCAGGAATTCGATGGCGTGATAGCCGGTAGCAACGTTGGCCTCGATGTCGCCGGCTTCCTGCAGTGTGCCTGACAGGAATTCCTTGGTCAGCTTGGAAGCGTCGATCTTCTTGCCGTCGATCTCGATTTCCTTGTTTGCGATGACATTGGCCGTGTAGAGCGCATTCTCATCCGAATCCGTGCCGTAGCTCTTGTCGACATAGTCGATCAGCCCTTCATCCAACGGCCATGCATTCACCCGGCCTTCCCAATCATCGACGATCGGATTGCCGAAGCGGTAGACCTCGGTCTGCTGGTAAGGCACACGCGCCGCCTTCCAGGCCGTGCGGGCAGCATCGAGCGTTTCCTGCGACGGCTTGGCGATCAGTGCGTCGACGGCGACATCCAGCGCCTTGGCGGTGGTCAGCGAGTCCTCGTATTTGGCGAGCGCAATATCGGAATAGGTCTTGATGACCGCCTTCGGATCCGTCTCGGCCTTGGCCGGCAGCGCGAAAATGGCCGTGGTCAGCGCCAGCGTGGCGGTGATCGCGGCGATTTTTCCGCCGAAGCGGGCCGTCACCTTCTTGTTCGTCATTTCAAACGTCTCCCCGGGACATCAATGAACGGCCAACAGCGCCGGGATCGAAGGCCCGGTGAGCAGACGGCTCAACTGTGAGAAAAGAGCATGCGGACGCTGCGACGCCTGTCGCGGAAAGATCGAACGGAGAACCGCCGAAAGGCGCGGCGCGCGCGGGAAAAGCAACAAACTGCCTCCAATCGAAAGGGTTCAAGGCCCAGACATCAAAGGAATGCGCGGGATGCGCGAACTTCCATAAAGCTGCGAGAACGGCGAAAGTCAACGCAATTCGGCAATAAAGCCTTTCAAAACAATAGTTTAGAATTATTCTAAACTAGAAGGATCAAGTTTACGCCAAATTTGCATCCAGCAACGACATTGACAGCCGGCTGTCCAGGGTGCGACCCGCAGGTGGCCTCTTGTGGCGGCAGCGGACAATCGCCACTTGCGGCATCGATCTAAATTTCATCCGAAGGCGGGTTATGATGAAGAATGGTGTCGTCATTGTCGGAACCGGCCATGCCGGGGTTCAGGCTGCAGCCAGCCTGCGCGAGGAAGGCTATGACGGTCCGGTCATCCTGCTCGGCGACGAGAAGGACCTGCCCTATCACAAGCCGCCGCTATCCAAGACCTTCATCAAGGACACCGAAGCCAAGCCGCAGCCGTTGCGCGGCGAAACCTTCTATTCCGGCCACAATATCGACCTTCGACCAGGACTGCGCATCGATCGCATCGATGCCGGCGCGCGCGCCCTGGACGTAGCCGGCGGCGGCACCATCCCCTTCGACCGGCTGATCCTGGCCACGGGATCGCGGCCGCGGTTGCTGCCCTTGCCGGGCAGCGATCTCGCGGGCGTCATTTCCCTGCGCTCGCTGGACGATGCCCGCATCATCCGCGAACTCAGTGCGAACGCGTCCGACGCCGTCATCCTCGGCGGCGGGTTCATCGGGCTGGAGATCGCAGCGACGCTGAGCGCCGGCGGGCGCAAGGTCACCGTGGTCGAGGCTGCCGACCGCGTGCTCGGCCGTGCCGTGGCGCCGGTGATCGCTGCCCATGTCCATGAGCGGCTGATCGCCGGCGGCGTGCGCATTCTGACCGGAACCACCGTTGCCAGGCTTGAAGGCGAAAACGGTCACGTATCAGCAGCCGTCACCTCGACCGGCGAGCGGCTTGCGGCGCAACTGGTCATCGTCGGCATCGGCGTGGTACCGAACAGCGAACTGGCCGAGACGGCAGGCATTGCCACCGGCAACGGCATCCGCATCGACAACCGGATGCGAACCTCACTGCCGGAAGTGCTGGCCGTGGGCGACGTCGCCAATTACCGGCATTGGGCGACGGAGACCGATGTGCGATTGGAGTCGGTGCAGAACGCCACCGACCAGGCCAAGCTTGCCGCGCGCACGATCCTGGGTCGCGAAGAAGCCTATTCCGCCGTGCCATGGTTCTGGTCGGATATCGGCGACATGAAGCTGCAGATGGTCGGGCTGACCACCGCAGGCGACCGGCATATCGTCTCGGGCGATCCCGCCGAGAACAAGCTTTCTGTCTATCATTTCTGCGGCGACCGGCTGATCGCGATCGAATCCATCAACCGACCCGCCGATCACATGCTTGGCCGCAAGATGCTGGGCGCCGGCTTCTCGCCGACGACCGAGCAGGTCCAGGCCGGGCCCGATGCGCTGAAGGCCGCCCTTGCGGCGCACCAACAGGCCGTGCCGGCCGCTGCGGCCGGCTGAATACGGGCCGCAAACGAAAAGAGCCTCCCGGATCCTGCGATCCCGGAAGGCTCATCCGGTGGCTGATCAGCGAGACCTAGAGCATTTTGTAGCCAAGGAATCACTTGGCGTTACAATAATGCGGCGAAAGCAAAAACTTAGAGCGTTCCGCGTTTCCGTGAAAACGGAAACGCTCTAAGCCCGCGCGGCGCGGATCGAGTCCTCGAGAATGTCGAGCGCTTCCGTCATGACATTGTCCTGGATGGTGATCGGTGCCAGGAAGCGGATGACATTGCCGTAGACGCCGCAGGTGAGCAGGATCAAGCCCTTGTCCAGCGCCTTCAGCCGCACAGTGTTGGCGAATTCGGCCGATGGCAGCTTGGTCTTCACATCGTTGAACTCAACCGCGTTCATGAAGCCGGGCCCACGGATGTCGACGATCTCGGGCACGTCGTCACGCAGGGCTTCCAGCCGCTGCTTCAGTCGGGAGCCGAGCGTATTGGCGCGGTCGCTGAGCTTTTCTTCCTCGATCACGTCGAGCACGGCATTGGCAGCCGCGACGCCGAGCGGATTGCCGGCATAGGTGCCGCCGAGGCCGCCGGGATTCGGCGAATCCATCAGTTCCGCGCGGCCGGTGACAGCGGAAAGCGGGAAACCGCCTGCAAGGCTCTTGGCCATCGTGGTGAGGTCCGGCGCGACATCGTGATGTTCCATGGCGAACATCTTGCCGGTGCGGGCAAAACCGGTCTGCACTTCGTCGGCGATCAGCAGGATGCCATGCTGGTCACAGATCTTGCGCAGCGCCGAGACGAAATCGCGCGGCGCCTCGTAGAAGCCGCCTTCACCCTGCACGGGTTCGACGATGATGGCAGCGACACGGGCCGGGTCGACGTCGGCCTTGAACAGCTTGTCGAGCGCGGCCAGCGAATCCGCCGCGGTGACGCCATGCAGCGCGACCGGGAACGGCACGTGGAAGACATCGCCTGGCATCGCGCCGAAGCCTGCCTTGTAGGGCTGGACCTTGCCGGTCAGCGCCATGCCCATGAAGGTACGGCCATGGAATGCACCGGTGAAGGCGACGACCGCCTGGCGGCCGGTGGCGTGGCGCGCGATCTTGACGGCGTTCTCGACCGCTTCGGCACCCGTGGTGGCAAAGATGGTCTTCTTGTCGAACTTGCCCGGCAGCAGACCATTGAGGCGCTCAGCCAAGCGAACATAATTCTCGTATGGCACAACCTGATGGCAGGTGTGGGTGAAGTGGTCGAGCTGCGCCTTGACCGCCTCGATCACCCTGGGGTGGCGGTGGCCGGTGTTGACCACCGCGATGCCAGAGGCGAAGTCGATGTAGCGGCGGCCTTCGACATCCCAGATCTCGGAGTTTTCGGCGCGATCGGCGTAAATCTGCGTGGTCATGCCGACGCCGCGCGATATGGCGGCATTCTTGCGGGCTGAAATGGTCGCGTTGCTCATCGTGCTTCTCTCCTGGAGGGCTCCGTTGCCCCTGTGTTCTTCTGCTTTCGGCTAGCCTTCTGGCTTTATTTCCAGCCCAACTCAAGCCGACAGCTTGGCCCAAGCCGTTAGGCCTGCGCAAGACGGTCTCTTGCGGTTGTCGCGGCGTCATCGGTACGGAATCAATGACCTATTTCAAAATCCGGACCACAAGCTATCCTGCTTCCGATAGCGTTCCTCTCTTGTCGAGGCAGCGCCAGAGCAGAGGGATTCCATGGTGACACGGCGAGCGGTCCCGTTGAGAACGGCAGTGTGGGTTCGGCCATTCATGCCACAAATGGCCTCCTTGATCCTTGCCGCCACCGTAACCGCAGCACTCGTCTCAGGCTGTCAGCGGCAGGAAACCAAAAAGGCCGAAAAGCTGCCGGTTCTGGTCGCGACACAGAAAGCCGAATTGAGCGACTTCGCCGACACCGTATCGCTGACCGGCGTCATCGCTGCGCGAACGCTGAACAATCTCTCTTTCCGCGTCGGCGGCCGCGTGGCGGAGCGGTTGGTGGAAGTCGGCGACCATGTCGACAAGGGACAGGTCCTGGCCCGCATCGACCTGCAGGAGCAGGAATCGGATTTGCGTACCGCGCAGGCAAATCTCGATGCCGCGCAAGCGCAGCTGACGCAGGCATCCGCTGCCTTCGATCGCCAGAAGACCCTGCTTGGCCAAGGCTACACGACACGGCGGGACTACGACCAGGCAGACCAGGCGCTGAAAGTGGCGCAAGGCAGCGTCGAGGCGGCGAAAAGTGCGCTCGCCAACGCCAAGGAAAATCTCTCCTTCACTGAATTGCGCGCCGGCGCGCCCGGCATCGTCACGGCCCGCACGATCGAGGCCGGCCAGGTGGTGCAGGCCGCGCAGACCGTTTTTGTCGTTGCCGAAGACGGCGATCGCGACGCCGTCTTCAACGTCCAGGAAACGCTGGTCGCTGACGTGCATGGCGGCACGCCACCGCCTGTCACCGTGGCGCTGCTTGCCGACCCTAAAGTCACGGCACTGGGAACCGTGCGCGAAATAGCCCCGGTGGTCGACCCGGCGTCGGGATCGGTGCGGGTCAAGGTGGCCATTCCCGACACGCCGCCAACGATGCCCTTGGGCGCGGCCGTGGTCGGCAGCGTCAGCGGCAAGCACGGCCAAGCGGTGACATTGCCCTGGCAGGCGCTGACCTCCAGCGACGGCAAACCCGCGGTATGGGTGGTCGACCCGGCCAGCAAGGCAGTAACCATCGCGCCCGTCACCGTGCTTGCCTATGGCACCGCCACTGTCGTCATCGGCGAAGGGGTGAAGGCAGGCCAGACGGTCGTCACCGCCGGCGGCCAGTTGCTCAGTCCCGGCCTCGTCGTCGAAACCGCGGAGACGGCAAAATGAGACGCCTCCTGCTCTTCGTCGCCTTGCCAACCGCCGCGTTGCTGACGGCCTGCTCCCAGAAGACCGGCGACAAACAGCCGGAAGAAGCGCCGCGGCCGGTTCTGTCCGTCGTGGTTCAGCCACGCGCGGCTCAGACTTTCGGCTTCGCCGGCACGATCGAGCCACGCTACAGCGCCGCTCTTTCCTTTCGCCTGCTCGGCCGCGTGGTCGCGCGCGATGTCGATGTCGGCGACACGGTGTCGAAAGGCACGACGCTTGCAGCACTCGACCCGACCGCACTCGATCTTTCCGTTCAGGCCGCCAAGGCCGAGCTCTCCAACGCGGAGGCGCAAGCCGCCAATGCCAATGCCAGCGAAGAGCGCATGCGGCAGCTTTTGGCTTCCAAGAACGCCTCGCAGGCGGTCTATGACGCGGCCCAGCAGGCAAAGCTGGCGGCCAATGCCAATGTCGAACGCGCCCGTGCTTCGCTTGCCAAATCGGAGGAACAGCTTGGCTATGCCCGCCTTTTCTCGGATTTCGATGGAGTCGTGACCGCGGTCGGCGCAGAGGTCGGACAGACCGTCTCACCCGGGCAGATGGTCGTCACCGTAGCACGCGCCGACGCACGCGAGGCAGTGGTTGATATTCCAGACTGGCTGACCGGCGACCTTGCCGCGGATGCACCGTTCGAGGTTTCGTTGCAGTCGCTGCCGTCGATCAAGACCCAGGCCAGGCTGCGGGAAATGGCACCGCAATCCGACGATTCCACGCGCAGCCGCCGCGTCAGGTTGTCCCTTGTCGATCCGTCCGACGCCTTCCGCATCGGCTCGACCGTAACCGTCACGCGGGCCACGACACTCAAGCCGGCGATCGAGCTGCCGCTGTCCGCGCTGCTGGAGAAGGATGGCAAGACGCAAGTCTGGATCGTCGACGAGAAGACAGCCAGCGTCGCCCCGAAAGATATCCAGGTGGCCGCCCGCACCAACGGTACCTTCACCGTAGCGGACGGGCTGGACGCCGGAACCCGCGTGGTGACCGCCGGTGTGAATAGCCTGACGCCCGGCCAGAAGATCAAGTTGCAGTAGGAGCGGACACGTGCAGCGTTTCAACCTGTCCGACTGGGCCCTCGAGCACCGCTCGCTGGTCTGGTATTTCATGCTGGTCTTCATCGTGGCCGGCATCTTCTCCTACATCAATCTCGGCCGCGAGGAGGACCCCTCCTTCACCATCAAGACGATGCTGATCCAGGCGAACTGGCCGGGGGCCTCCGTCGACGAGCAGGCCAAGCAGGTCACCGATCGGATCGAGAAGAAACTCGAGGAACTCGACAAGCTGGATTTCACCCGTTCGGTCACCACTGCCGGGCGCACCATCGTCTTCGTCAACCTCAAGGACAACACCAGGGCGCGCGACGTTGTGCCGACCTGGGTTCAGGTCCGCAACATGATCGAGGACATCAAGCCGCAGTTCCCGCAGGGTGTGCTCGGGCCTTTCTACAACGACCGTTTCGGCGATGTGTTCGGCAATGTCTACGCTTTCACATCCGATGGGCTTTCGCCCCGGCAGTTGCGCGACTATGTCGAAAATGTCCGTACCGAAGTGCTCACGGTGCCGAATGCCGGCAAGGTGGAGTTGATCGGCGCCCGCGACGAAGTGATCTATCTGGAATTCTCCACCCGCCAGATCGCCGCGCTCGGCCTCAACCAACAGCAGATCATCGCCTCGCTGCAGGCGCAGAACGCGATTGCGCCGTCCGGCGTCATCCAGTCGGGGCCCGAACAGGTCAGCGTGCGCGTCACCGGCCAGTTCACGTCCGAAGAGAGCCTGCGCGCCATCAATCTGAGGGTGAACAACAGCTTCTTCCGCCTCAGTGACGTCGCCACCATCACGCGTGGCTACACCGATCCGCCGGCCTCGCTGTTCCGCTTCAATGGCGAGGACGCGATCGGGCTCGCCGTCGGCATGAAGCCCAACGCCAACCTGCTCGAATTCGGCAAGGCGCTGGAACACAAGATGGAAGAGGTGAAGGGCGAATTGCCGATCGGCGTCGGCGTGCATCTGGTCGCCGACCAGCCATTGATCGTCGAGGAAGCGGTGTCGGGCTTTACGCGGGCGCTTTTCGAAGCGGTGGCCATCGTGCTCATCGTGTCCTTCGTCAGCCTCGGCGTGCGTGCCGGCTTCGTGGTGTCGCTGTCGATCCCGCTGGTGCTGGCGATCACCTTCCTGGTCATGGCCTATCTCGACATCTCGCTGCAGCGCGTTTCGCTGGGCGCCCTGATCATCGCGCTCGGCCTGCTGGTCGATGACGCCATGATCGCCGTCGAGATGATGGTGGCCCGGCTGGAAGCGGGCGATCCGCTCAACAAGGCGGCGACTTACGTCTACACGTCCACGGCGTTTCCGATGCTCACCGGCACGCTGGTGACGGTGGCGGGCTTCATTCCTATCGGTCTCAATTCGAGCGCCGCCGGCGAATACACCTTCACGCTCTTCGTCGTCATCGCGGTCTCGCTGCTGATCTCATGGATCGTGGCGGTGCTGTTCGCGCCGCTGCTCGGTGTCACTTTCCTGCCGGCGACGATGAAGAAGCATCACGATCAGCCCGGCCGCTTCACCATGCTGTTCCGGCGCATCCTGGTGTTGTCGGTTCGCCGGCACTGGCTCACCATCATCGCCACCATTCTGCTGTTCCTTGCCTCGCTTGGCGGCCTAACCCTGGTGCAGCAGCAATTCTTCCCGGCGTCCGACCGGCCGGAACTGATCGTCGACTGGAACCTGCCGCAGAACAGTTCGATCGCCGAGACACGCGCGCAGATTGAGCGTTTCGAGAAGATGGCGCTGGTCGGCAATGAGGACATCGACCACTGGAGTTCCTATGTCGGCCAGAGCGCGGTCCGCTTCGTGCTTGCCTATGACGTGCAGCCATCCAATCCCTATTACGGGCAGACCGTCATCGTCACTAAGGGGGTCGAGGAACGCAACCGCGTGCATGCGGCGATCGACAAGCTGCTGCGCGAAGAATTCGTCGGCACCGACACCTTTGTGAAGACGCTGGAACTGGGCCCGCCGGTCGGCCGGCCGGTGCAATACCGCGTCAGCGGCCCGGATGTGCAGAAGGTCCGCAGCCTCGCCCAGGATCTCGCCGGCCAGATTTCGACCAACCCCAAGCTCGCAGCTCCGAATTTCGACTGGAACGAACCCGAACGCGTGCTGAAGGTCGACGTCCTGCAGGACAAGGCGCGCCAGCTCGGCATCACTTCGCAGGACATCGCCTCTGCGCTCAACAGCGTGGTCGGCGGCGTCACCATCACGCAGGTGCGCGATGCGACCTATCTGGTCAATGTCGTGGGGCGTTCGCGTGAAACCGAACGCGGCTCGCTGGAAACACTGAAGAACATGCAGCTGCCGACCGGTACGGGCGAATCCATCCCGCTCGCGGCGGTGGCCAATTTCGACTACGCGCTGGAGCAGCCGACGATCTGGCGGCGCGGCCGCATTCCGACGCTGACGGTGCGGGCCGGCCTGGTTGGCGATGCCTTGCCGGATACCGTCGTCAACGAGTTGAAGCCGACGGTCGACGCCTTCATCGCCAAGCTTCCGGCCGGCTACAGCGTCGCTACCGGCGGTTCGGTCGAGGAAAGCGCCAAGAGCCAGGGGCCGATCGCCGCCGTAGTGCCGCTGATGCTCTTCGTCATGGCCACGATCCTGATGATCCAGCTGCAGAGTTTCCAGCGCCTGTTCCTGGTCGTGGCCGTGGCACCGCTGGGGCTGATCGGCGTGGTGGCGGCAATGGTACCATCCGGTTCGCCGATGGGTTTCGTCGCCCTGCTTGGCGTACTTGCGCTGATCGGCATCCTGATCCGCAATTCGGTGATCCTGATCGTGCAGATCGAAGACCTCGTCAAAGAAGGCAAGGATCGCTGGCTGGCGGTAATCGAGGCGAGCGAGCATCGAATGCGTCCGATCGCACTCACAGCAGCCGCCGCATCACTGGCCCTGATTCCGATTGCGCGCGAAGTGTTCTGGGGGCCGATGGCCTATGCCATGATGGGCGGCATTATCGCCGGAACCGCGATCACCCTGCTTTTCCTGCCGGCGCTCTATGTCGCCTGGTTCCGGCTGAAAGAGCCCAAGGCGGCGGAGGAACCCGCAGCGAACTGAGATCGGCTCGCCTCTTCACAGGTCTAACTCGCGCGAACGAGCGGCAGGAAAATGCGGTCGATCCAGGCTGTGCGCAGGTCCGGCGGCGGCGGCGCAAAGTTCATGACAACATGTTCCCGGAAGAGCGACCCCAGCAAGGTGTCGACGGGTGGAACAAGCTTTTCGCGCGCGACCTCGCCGCGCTGCACAGCGCGGTCCAGAATGGCCGGCAGCACAGAGCCATTGCCCTGGATGAGAGCGGCGCGCAGATCCTTCGGCGCCGAGGCCGCTTCTGCGAAATATTCGCTTGAGAACAGGGTGAAGACGGCTGCTATGCCCAATGCGCGCTTCGAGGCTCTCTCCAGGAATTCCAGCAATTCGGCGCGCAGATCGCCTCGATCCGTCACATTCATCGGATATTTCGCGATTTCCCGTCGGATAGCGGCGATGGTGAGCGGCACCTTGCCCTCCCAGCGGCGTGCAAGCACGGGACGGCTCGTACCGGCCCGCTCCGCAACGGCTTCCATCGTCAGTCCCGCATAACCGCGCGCGCTCAATTCAAACCAGGCTGCCTCCAGGATCGCTTGTTCCAGATCGGCGCCCCGCCGTCGTCCTCCCATAAAATCCCAACTCCAAATAAGGCTAAAATAAGATGCATTCATGCATCTTGACTCGCATTAGAAGACCCGAATAGATGCAGCATCGCATCTTAAATTCGGAGTTCCATCGTGACAAGTTTCTGCAGCTCGCAGCCGCGAGCCGTTTCCCTTGCGCGCGCCTCTCTGATGCCGCCAAGCTCGGCAAACAAGGCCAAGTCCGCCATCGATCTTCACGCGGCAGCCCTGTTTCTGGGCATGTTGAAACTGCTTCCCTTGAAACCTCTCTCTTTTGCGCTGCCGTTCCTGGCGGCAGGGTGCGCGTCCGTTCCCCTGAAATCCGCCGGTACGCTGGCTTCCTATGACAGGCTGGGTTCACCGAAGGGCACGTTCTCGAAATCGCGCATCTATGTCGATGCCAAGGCCCTGGCCCCTGTGAAGACGGTCGCCATCGTTCCAACCACGCTCGCTCCCAACGCGTCCTTGCGTGTGAAAAAGCAGGAAGATCGCGCCCTCGTCGCGAATGCTCTCGACCGCGAAGTCTGCCTTGCCTTGAGCGAGAAGTTTCTTATCGTCCCAAAGGGCCAGGTTGCCGATCTCACCGTCCGAGCCGTCGTCACCGATCTCGTCCCGACCGACAAAACCATCGCCGGCGTGGCGACGGCAGTGACCTTCGGCAGCAGCGTTGCCGGCTTGCCGGTCAGCATTCCGCGTCTCCCCTTCGGGCTGGGCGGGCTTGCGATCGAAGCGGAGGCCCTCGACGGCAACGGCGTTCAGCGTGCGGCGATCTTATGGGCGCGCGGCGCCAATTCGATTTCAAACAAACCACGTGTGTCCGAAGTCGGCGACGCCTACAGCCTCGCAACCAAGTTCGGCAACGAGTTCTCGCGTATCCTTGTCACGGGCCGCGAGCCCCGCACGATCGACCTGACGCTGCCGTCCCGCCACCGCGTGCAATCCTGGCTGGGGGGCAAGCCGAAGTATAAAGTCTGCGATTCCTACGGCCGCGCTCCAGGCCTCCTGGGCGCCGTCGCAGACAAGTTTGGCGCTCCACCCGAATGGACGGACAAGGGTGCGAGAACCGCCGCACCGTGAAACGCTCAGGCGATCTTGCCGAGCAGGCGCAGGAACTGCGCGGCTTCCTTCTGCGTCAGCGGCGTCAGCGTTTCCTCGGTGATCGTTTTGGCCAAGGGGATGAGTTCTTCGACAGCTTCACGTCCGGCTGCGGTCAGCGATACCAGAAGCAGCCGCTTGTCGGTGTCATGCTTCTGGAGGGAGACATAGCCTCGCGACTTCAGCCGGTCGATAACGCCCTTTACCGTGGCAGCGTCCATGGCGATCATCTGGCCGAGCTGGTTCTGCGAGGTCTCGCCGATTTCATAGAGTCGCGCCAACGCAGCGAATTGCGGCGGCGTCAGATCCGCAATGCGTGAGGCAAAGATCGCCACATGGCGCTGGTGCGCTTTGCGCAACACGAACCCGACCTGGTCCTGCAACCGATAGATGCCGTCCGGCTCGTCGCCGACCAATGCCAGTGGTGTCGTCATCGCTGACCGTCCCAGACCTTGATGTCCTTGGCCTCCAGCCCTGCCATGCGATTGTGGATGCGTGGACCACAGGTCATGACCAGGCAGAACAGGATCTCGTCCGACCGGGGGCCGTCGGCGATGCCGACTTCCATAGCATCGAAATGCGAACGTACGTAAGACGCGTTGATATGGCCGATCGGCACATCGAGACGTGCGCCGAAAGCCCCGACCTTCTTGGCTGAAGGCACGATCGCCTTGGCTTCGCCAAGCCGCTCCCGCATCGCGTAGCCGCCCGGCACATGCCAGAGCGCACCATGCTCGAGTTCGCCGGCGCTGCCGACGATGGCGCCCTTGCCGTAGCCGTCGATGACATGGGCGTCACCGCCAAGTGCCGCGATCAAGCGATCGGTGAGAATGAGGCCAAGCGGCTTCAAATCCTCCATCGCGCTCTGCAATTCTTCCACATAGCGCCCCGCAAACGGGTTCTTCACCAGCGCCATCGCCGCAGCGCGGCGACGCGGCACGTTCACCACCGGACCGCCATCATGGACGATTTCCTCGGTGAGAACCGCGATCTTGCGAATGGGGAATTCAGGCATGGACGAGATCCTTGGTTTGGTCGGATGAACGCAGCCGATCGCTGCGAAGGTCAGGGAAATTCCCGGCGAGAACGTTCGCGCCGTTGAGGAACAGCGCTGCCGCCGTGATCAGCCCGCGTTGGCGATAATCTTCAGCGACCATCAGGCCGGCCTGCAAAGCTTGGGCGGTTTCCCGAGGCGATATCATCGAAACCTCGACTGTCACAAGCCGCGTGCCGAGATCATTGTCCGGGGCAAGTTCGAAGGCGGGTTGTCGTTTGATGGCGGGATTGCCGGGCAGGTCGACGGCATTGGCGATCAGCGTCGCGGCGGCATCGGCGGCTGCTCCGGAAGATGCCAGGACAGTCACCGCATCGGCGATGCCGAGCGAAAAAGATCGACCGCGCCAGCCGCTGGTGGCGATACCACGAACGCTGTCTTCAGCGCGCACAAGAACGCGATCCGCAAAGCCGTGGCCGGTCCCTGCAATCGCCACCGTCGTCGATTGACCCAGTGCCAGATACAGTGCGCTGTCGCCGCCATTGTTGACATAAGCGCGCTCGAGCCTTCGCCCTGCAATCATCGCGGCCAGCATTTCGTCGGCGACCGAGCCGGCAACGGCGGCCATCGGCGTGACGAACCGTTCGGCCAGCGGTGAGACGGCGGCTTCCATGCGCCGCGCGGTCGGACCGGTGAAAACACGCTGAGCGGCGGCGGCGGGACGCCGCAAAGCCGGCAATTCTTCAACGAGTTCGGACAGGATGGTCTGAAACCGACCGACGGCCTGTTCGTAAGCTGCCCGCACCTCGACTGCATCGCCAAAAGCCTCGATGACGAGATCGATCGGCCCATGATTCAGATGCAGCCTTCGGCCGTCGGCCAGCCAATGCGCCTGCGGCTCGTTCATAGCTCGCCCCGATTGCGCTTGAGTTGAGCCAGCGGCGGCCAGGGGTTCACGCCGGATGCTCCGGTATTGCTGCGCGGATTGAGATATTCGCCGCCGCGCGCGAAAAGATCGGCGAGGTCGCGGATCTCGGATTCGTAGCCACCCAACTTAAGATAGTCGTCGCGGCGCAGGGTGAATTCGATCGGTGCCACCAAGGCCGGCGTCGGCACATAGCCAAAGGCGCCTTCCGGCACCCGACTGACATCGACCATCAAGGTGATGCCGCCACCCGGCCAGACATAGACGGGCGCGCCGCCGACGGTGACGTAGGTGTCCAGGCGCTGCACGGAACGCGTGAGATTGACCGGGTTCTCCGTGACGCCCGCCCTGAGGCTGCCGCCAGCGCCGCCGACGAACAGCACCGTGCACAGCGCCGGTTCGCAATTCTCCTCGATGAGCGACACCGATTTCAGCAACCGTTCGGGGAAGGGTTTTTCGACGGGCTTCAGGTCTTCGTCCAGCTCGTAATAGGCAAACTGCTCGCCGGTGGTGGAAACCATCAGCAGCGACAGGCCGGGCCGCGCACCCTTCGCGCCGTTCCATGGACCGAGAATTGATAACGGGTCGTCGATGGCGGTGCCACCCCAGCCGAGCCCGGGTTCGGAGACCTTGAAATAGCGACCGGGAGTGGAACGGCGGCCGACGATGCGGATACCTGTGTCGGACCAGCCAAGCACCTTGCCGGCCTGATGTTCGGAAACCACGCCGGTGATGTGATCGTCCACGACGACGACCTCGTCGACCAGTCCGCGCCATTGCGCGGCGAACATCCCGATCGTGGCCGAACCGCAGCCGACCCGCATGCGATGTTCGAGTTTGCCATCGATCACCGGGGCCTTGCCCGCCTGCACGACGACGGGGGCGCCACCGTCGATGGCAAGTTCCACCGGCTGTTGATTGCACAGTGCCAGCAACGCGTCGCAGGTAGCGCGCCCTTCCGCCTTGGAGCCGCCAGTGAGATGATGCACGCCACCGAGCGACAGCATCTGCGAGCCATATTCGCCGGTGGTGACATGTCCGATCGCCTCGCCCCCTGCGCGCACGGTTGCCGTCTCGGCACCGATATGGCGGTCGGTATCGATCTTCACCTTGACGCCGCAGTAGGAGAAGATGCCCTCCGTCACCACGGTGACGAGGTCTACCCCCTCCACCTCCTGGCTGACGATGAACGGCGCCGGCTTATAGTCCGGGTAAGTGGTGCCGGCGCCGATCGCTGTCACGAAACGCCGGCCGGTGTTGACGAGTTGGCCGGACCACGCCTCGCCCTCGGCGACAAAGGGCACCACGGCCTGGCCGGTTTCGGCAGCGTGGTCCAGAATGGTCAGTGGATCGAGCCGCACGATGCGGCCCGCCCGGTTGCCGTAGCGATCGCAGGCGCCGGTGCGGCCGTCGGCGATGTAGCACATCACCGGGCAGGCATCGCAGCGGATCTTCTCGGCAACCTGCTTTTCGCCGGCTTCATGCGTGTCGAAACGTTCGGCGAGTTCGCTCAACGGCCCGCCTCCTTGATCGCAGCCAGGATACGCGACGGCGTCGCCGGCACCTTAGTCATCATCACGCCGGTGGCGTGGCGGATGGCGTTGAGGATCGCGGGCGCCGTCGGAATCAGAGAATGTTCGCCGAGCCCCTTGGCCCCGGAGGGTCCCTCTGGATCGGGCACCTCGACCAGGATCGTCTCGATCGGCGGCACATCGCCTATGGTCGGGATGAGATAGTCGTGCAGGTTCTCGGTGCGGCCGGGGATGTATTCTTCCATCAGCGCCATGCCGATGCCCTGGGCGATGCCGCCTTCGATCTGTCCTTCGGCCAGCATCGGGTTGATCGCCCTGCCGACATCATGCGCAGCAGTGATCTTGATCAGCCGCACAGTGCCGAGGCGCATGTCGACCTCGAGTTCGGCGAGCTGCGCGCCATAGCCGTAGACGGCATAAGGCTTGCCCTGCCCCATGGCATCCAGCGGAGAGGTCGGCGGATCATAAGTCTCTTCGGCACGAAAGACGAAGCCGTCATCATCCGCCGCCAGTGCGGTGAGTTCGACGCGGCGGGTGGCGTCGCCCTCGCGGATAAGCAGCAGGCCGCAATCGAAGGAAAGCGTGGCGGCATCGGAGACGTTGGCATGGCGCAGGATGTGCTCGCGCAAGGATCGTCCCGCCTTTTCGGCGGCCTTGCCTGTCACGAAGGTCTGGCGGGACGCGGATGTCTTTCCGGCATCGGGGGTGATCGCAGTGTCTGCGCTTTTCAGCTTCAGGCTCTCCAGCGGGACACCGAGCGCATCTGCGCAGATCTGGGCGATGACGGTGTTGGAACCCTGGCCGATGTCGACTGCACCTTGATGGAGGACGACTTCGCCCGTCGGCGCAACGCCCAGTTTGATGGTCGAGGGATTGGGCAGCGAAGTATTGCCGCAGCCATACCAGCAGGAGGCGACACCGACACCACGCCGCAGTGCGCGGCTCCCTACAGGATCGCTGGCGTTGAACGCGTCGGCGTCCGCCAGCGCACGCACCCAATGCGGTTCGAGAGCCTCGAGACAGGCCCCGATGCCGACACCGGCTTCCAGCTTTTGGCCGGTAACCGTTTCCGAGCCGTCGCGCAGGCAGTTCTTCAAGCGAAATTGCAGCCGGTCGATGCCGAGCCTGTCTGCCAGCTGATCGTAAAGCGCCTCCTGCATGATCGTTGCCTGCGGTACGCCGAAGCCGCGAAAGGCGCCTGAAATCGGACCGTTGGTGTGGATGGCTCGCCCTTCGGCCCGATAATTTGGCGTGACATAGGGGCCCGAGGCATGCACCGGCACACGGTTGGCGACCGTCGGGCCCCAGCTGGCATAGGCGCCCGTATTGAAATCACTCTCGAAGCGCATGGCAGAGATCGTGCCATCCGCTGCCGCGCCCACCTCGGCTCGCATGATTGCCGGGTGGCGCTTGGTTGTCGCCATCATCGAGTCCGAACGAGAGAAGGTCAGGGCGGCCGGCCGGCCCGTCTTCAGGGCGACCAGACCAATCAACGGCTGAACGGAAATGTCGAGCTTTGAACCGAAACCACCACCGGTGGCCGTCGGCACGATACGCACCTTATCCGGGTCGAGCCCGAGAACACGCGCGGTATCGTCACGGTCCATATAGGGCGCCTGGGTACAGGCGATGATGACGAGTGTGTCGCCATCGAGATAGGCATAGCCAGCCTCGGGCTCGATATAGGCATGCTCGACATAGGACGTTTCGATGGTCGCCGAGGCGATAACGGGGGCAGCGGCAAGAGCTTTGTCGGGCTCGCCCCGCTCCACGAACCCCTTGGTCAAAAGATTGCCGGCGCGATCCGGATGGATGGCCAAGGCATCTTCTGCCCGGGCTTCATTCGCCGACAGCAGATGCTGCGTCTGTGTCCACGTCACCGGGAAATCGGCGAGGTCGAGATCGGCTGCAACAGCCCGTTCGGCCGCAACCAGCGCAACCGCCTCGCCACGGAAGCGGACAACGCCTTCGGCCAGTGCCGGCTGGTCGGCGAAGGCCGGGATGACGCCGAAGAGGTTCCGCCCCGGAATATCGGCTGCGGTGAATATGCCGACGACGCCGGGATGCATTGAGCGCCAGGCTCCGAGATCGCCGAATGCAAAACGCGCGTGATGGTGAGGTGAACGCACCACCAGGGCAGTCAAGGCGTCCTCGGGAAACGCATCGGCACCAAATTTTTCGACGCCTGTGACCTTGGGCACACCGTCAAGACGCACGGGCGAGGAACCAACCGCCTTGCCGGCAGCCGGCATGCGGAAGTCGATGCCGAGACCTTCGTGTCGCCTGGTCGCCTCGTTGCGGGCTGCATCCAGCACCGCGGCAATGATCTTCCGATAGCCGGTGCAACGACACAATATGCCGCCGAGCGCGTCGCGCACGTCGGCTTCGTCGGGTTGCGGATTTTTCTCCAGCAGCGCGGTGGCAGTCACCAGCAAGCCAGGCGTGCAGACGCCGCATTGCGCGGCACCATGTTCGAGAAACGATGCCTGCAAGGCAGACAGCCGACCATTGGCCAGGCCTTCGACTGTCGTAACCGTCGCCCCGTCAATCGAAGCGACCGGCGTCAGGCAGGCGCAAACCGGCTGGCCGTCGACAAGCACAGTGCAGGCCCCGCAATCCCCGGCGTCGCAACCGACCTTGGTTCCCGTGAGTTGCAATTCGTCGCGCAAAACGGACGACAGCCGGCTGACGGGTGAGACGGATAGGATCGCCTGTGCGGCATTCACCTGGAAGGCTATGTGCTGGCGCGCCATACTCATGCCGCCACCTCTGCCCGGGACGGTGAGCAGGCTGTTGCCTGGACCGCGCGGGCTGCGATTTCGCGGGCTGCATCCAGCCGATATGCGGCGGAACCACGCACATCGTCGATGGGCGCAAGTTGCGGCATCGCCGCGGCCTTGACGATATCTGCTAGCGGATCATGCAGCGTCCGACCGACAAGTGCGTGCTCGACATCCGGCAGTCGCGTCGCGACAGCCGAACAGGCGCCGACGGCGATTGCCGCGTGCCGAATGATGTCGTCTTCAATGACCAGCCGGACAGCCGCCATGGCGATCGAGATGACGAGATACCGCCGCGCACCGAGCTTGACGAATGCCGAGGTTCCGGAGGCGCTGGTCCTGGGCACGCGGATAGCGGTGACCAACTCGTCCGGCCGGCGCGCGGTGCGGCGGTTGCCAAGGATGAAATCGGCGAGCGGGACCTGACGGGTGGCTTGGGCCGAGCGCAATTCCACCTCGGGATCCAGAACCAGCAAAGCGGGGACTCCATCCGCCGCGGGCGAAGCGTTGCAGAGATTGCCGGCCACCGATGCGACATTCTGAATCTGCGCTGAGCCGATTTCGCGTGCAGCTTGCTTCATGGCATCGAAGGCTGGGGGCAGCGACCGGCCGATGATATCCGTCCAGGTCGTGCGAGCGCCGATTGACCAGTGTGTTTCATGCTCGACAACGCCACGCAGCATGCCGATGCCGTTTATGTCGAGGATGTTCTCACGAAGTGGCCGGGTGCCCTGCGCAGGGTAGAAGTCGGTGCCGCCTGCAAGCACGCGCCACGATGTTTCGCCAAGCAGCGCGAGCGCTTCGTCGAGTGTGGCGGGTTTCGCGTAACGGATCACGCCTGCCTTCCCGGTTCCTCCCGAAGGAGGCTTTCTCCCCTTGGAGCGCCTTCCGCTCCAACACTTCGATCGGCCGGTGCATCGCCGGCAAATTCATTCGTATGCAAATGATATCAGTCGCACCGGCTTTGTCAAAGCGGGCGGTATTCGAGACCCGACTTTGACGGCTCGAGCTTTAGAAGGTTGACGCGAGCGACCTTCTGATTGAGTTTCTCCACCCCGGTCGTCGAGGACGTATTTTCGACGCGCCTAAGCGACCTTCTCCCAGAGCGGTTCACCGTTTCACAGAAACGGCGTTCCCTCTATTTCTTTTTGATGCAATTCCGGACGGAAACCGCTCCACACCTTTCCTGGAATTGCTTTGGATGCCGAAAGGGAATCTCATGGCGGATGAAGCGTTGATCGTCGTCGATCTGCAGAACGACTTCTGCCCGGGCGGCGCCCTCGCCGTCATCGGCGGTGACGAGATCGTGCCTCTGGTCAACGACCTGATCCGCAACGCCGAGCATGTGATCATGACGCAGGACTGGCATCCCGCCGGTCACTCCAGCTTCGCATCCAGCCATCCCGGCAAGCAGCCCTTCGAGATGATGGAGATGCCATACGGCCCACAGACCTTGTGGCCGGATCATTGCATTCAGGGTAGCCTCGGCTCCGATTTCCATTCCGGCCTTGCCTGGAGCAAGACCGAACTGGTCATCCGCAAGGGCTTCCGCCCAGGCATAGACAGCTATTCGGCTTTCTTCGAGAACGACCACACGACGCCGACCGGACTTGCCGGCTACCTGCGTGAACGCGGCATCGAAGCCATCACGCTCGTTGGCCTGGCAACGGATTTCTGCGTGGCTTTCTCCGCGCTCGACGCTGTCAAGCAGGGATTTGCAACGACGGTGCGTCTCGATGCGTGCCGCGGCATCAATCTGAACGGTTCGCTCGATGCCATGCTCGCCCGCATGCGCGACGCCGGCGTGAAACTGGTCTAGCGGTCGGGTAAAGACGAAGAGGTAAGGCGTTTCCGTGAAAACGGAAGCGCTTCAGGGTCAGTGTTTCGGGCGATCGGTTGAGGGGCGGCGTGCATTTCATAAAAGTCTTCACCGCGGCAGGGCTGCTTTTCGGTAGCGCGATTCCCGCTTTCGCCGAGGAGGGCTTGCCCGGCGCTACCATGTCCCTCTGGTGGGCGCTGCCATTCGCCGGGCTGCTGCTGTCGATCGCCAGCGGCCCGCTGCTTTTCCCTCATGTGTGGGAGCATCATTACGGAAAGATCGCTGCGGTCTGGGCTGTGCTGGTCATCGGCCCGCTGGCCGCGGCTTTCGGTGCGGACCTTTCCGTCAATGCGGTGCTGCACGCGCTGCTCACCGAATACATGTCGTTCATCATTCTGCTGTTCGCCCTGTTCACCATTGCAGGCGGCATTCTCGTTGCCGGCAACATCCATGGCACGCCGTGGACCAATGCAGGTCTGCTGCTGATCGGGGCAATGCTCGCCTCGGTGGTCGGCACCACCGGCGCTTCGATGATCATGATCCGGCCCGTCATCCGCGCCAATGACAACCGGCCATTCAATGCCCATGTCGTCGTCTTCTTCATCTTCCTGGTTTCCAACATCGGCGGCTCACTGACGCCCCTCGGCGACCCACCGCTGTTCGTCGGCTTCCTGCGCGGCGTCGACTTCTTCTGGACGACGGCAAATCTGTGGCGGGAGACGCTGTTCGTCACCGTACTGGTTCTGGTCGTCTTCCTGGCATTGGACTTCTTCCTGCACTGGCGTGAGGAAGGCCAGCCGAAGATCAAGGATCCGACGCCGCATTCCAAGGTGCGCCTGCGCGGCCTGCCCAACCTGCCGTTGCTCGCCGGCGTGATTGCCGCGATCCTGCTCTCGGCTTCGTGGAAGCCGGGCATCGATATCCCGGTGTTCGGGGTGACGCTGGGACTGCAGAACTTGGTGCGCGACGCGATCATCCTGGCTCTCGCCTTCATTTCCCTGGCGGTCTCGCGCAGCGAATATCGCAAGGCCAACGGCTTCGCCTGGGGACCGATCGCCGAAGTGGCAAAACTCTTCGCCGCAATCTTCATCTGCATCGTGCCGGTGATCGCAATCCTGAAAGCGGGAACCGACGGCGCCCTCGCCCCGCTGGTTGCCCTGGTCACGGGAGCGGACGGAACCCCCAACGATCTCGCCTATTTCTGGCTGACCGGCGCGCTGTCGTCTTTCCTCGACAATGCGCCGACCTATCTCGTCTTCTTCGAACTGGCCGGCGGCGATGCGCGCCATTTGATGACGGAGCTGGCAACGACGCTCGCCGCGATCTCGGCAGGCGCTGTCTTCATGGGCGCCAACACCTATATCGGCAATGCACCGAATTTCATGGTCTACGCCATCGCACGTCACCAGGGTGTCAAGATGCCCGGTTTCTTCGGCTATATGCTATGGTCGGGCGCGGTGTTGATCCCGACTTTCATCCTCGCCGGGTTTGTCTTCTTCCGGTGAGGCTGTAGACCAAGCACAGGACGGCATTGCCACGTCGTCTCCAAAGACCAACGGCGAAAGGATAACAGATGACGCCAAAAGCCGTCTTCTGGGACATGGATGGAACGCTCGTGGACAGCGAGCCTCTGCACGATGCCGCGCTGGTTTCGGCGATGCGCAGCGTTGGCCTGACCGCGCCGGCCGACCTGCACGAACGCGTGCTCGGCAAGACCGCCGCCTTCGTCTACGACATGATGCGCGACGAGTTCGGCCTGACGCTGCCGTTCGATCAATGGATCGCGCTCAAATATGATTACTACATGGCCAATGTCGGCGGCCTGCAGCCACGACCGGGCGCGATCGAGATCTACCAGGAACTGAGGGCGCTCGGCGTGCCGCAGGCGGTGGTCTCGAACTCCGACCGGCTGATCGTCGATGCCAATCTCGGCGCGGTCGGTCTTTCGCATGCCGGCATGAAGACGGTGAGCCGCAACGACGTGCGTGAAGGCAAGCCGCATCCCGAACCGTTCCTGCGCGCTGCCTGGTTGTTCGATGTCGATCCAGGAGAAGCTGTGGCGATCGATGACAGCGTAACGGGTGCCATGTCCGGCCTGGCGGCCGGTATGAAGACGATCTTCTGGCCGGAACGGCCGATGCCGGGTCCGGACGGCGCGGTCGTCCTCAACACCGTGGAAGAGCTACGCGCCGAACTCGGGCTATAAACGTCAGTTCCGGTAGACTGGCTCCTGCTCATCGAGGATCGCCTTCAGTTCGGCAAGATGCCGTTCCGCCTGGCCCGGATAGTCGTCCATCTCGGACGCCGTCTTTTCGGCGACCTCGTCGGAAAGCACCCGCAGCGGCCGGCCCGTCCACAGAGCCTTGATATAGGTCTCGGCCGCACGCTCGAAATAGAACATGCGGTTGAAGGCATCGGCCACGCTGTCGCCGATCACCAGCACGCCGTGATTGCCCATGATCATCACCTTGTGCTTCGGATTGGCGAGCAGTTGCGAACAGCGTTCGCCCTCCTCCTCGAAGGCAAGTCCGCCATAGTGCTCATCGACGACGGTGCGGTTGAAAAAGGCGGCTGAATTCTGGTCGATGGGCGGCAATGTGGAATCGGCCAGCGACGCGAGTACGGTGGCATGGATCGAATGCACATGCATGACACAGCGCGCGTGCGGCACGTTGCGATGGATGGCGCCGTGCAGGCCCCAGGCCGTCGGATCAGGCGCATTGGGACCTTTCAGCGTTTCAGGGTCGTTGGCGTCGATCAGGATGAGGTCGCTCGCCTTGACGCGCGAGAAATGCACCTGGTTCGGGTTCATCAGGAAACGCGTGCCATCCTCGTTGACGGCCAGCGAGAAATGATTGGCGACCGCTTCATGCATATTCAGCCGCGCAGTCCAGCGGAAGGCACAAGCGAGGTCGACCCGCTCGTCATAGAAAGGCAGATTGGTCAGCGGGTCCTTCAAGCGTGCCAGGCTCATCGTCTCTTTCTCCGTGAAGAGGCAAGCATGCCGCGCCCTTGACCCAGCGGCAACCGGAAACAACTGATCCAGCTTTCGATCAGGTCGGAAACTGCGAAATGCCAATGATCGCGAATCCCGCACCGATCAGCAGGCAGAGCGGTGAATAGAGGCTCCGGTCGAGCCGCGCAAAGGGTTGCTCCGGTGTCTGCCGACGCCACCAGGGCGTGAAGCCCAGCATGCCTCGGCCGAAGAAAACCAACGCAATCATCACCGATGTCGCGGCAAGGCCTTGCTGCGGAAATGGCGTGGCGAAAACGCCCATCAGCGCCAGCGGCCACAAGGTCGCCAGAACCAGGCAGGCAGCAACAGCGAAACAGGCAAACGTCGGAGGCATCTCGCTGACACCGCGCGTGCCGACGACGGCGCGCGCGCAGGAGGCAGCATCACGACCGGGCCAGATTCCGCCGATGCCCCAATAGACATGCAGGGCCGTGATGAGAAGCAAGACGGCAGAAAGAGCGAAGGCGAGAATGGTCATGGAACGATGCCTGAGATTAGACGGCTGGTTTCGACGGCGGGCGCTATTGGAAGCCGCACACTGCCTGTGACCTCGCCCGGGCCGGGCGACCGAGCACACGGTCCATGTAGGCGTTGACCCGGTCGGATTCTATGCGGAACCTGCCGGCGCGCGCCCAGGCGCCCATATCTCCCAGCATTACGTCGACAGCGGAGAAACGATCGCCCAGCGCATATTGGTTTTCGCCCAAGCGACGATCCAGTGCCTTCACCTCCGAAGCAAAGTCATGGGCCGTAGCCGGGCCTACATCGACGCGAAGTTCGTCCGGCAAGATGAAGCGGTGGCGCAGCTTGTTCCACAGCGGAGCTTCGACCTCCGACTGCGCGAAATGCATCCAGGAATCCATTTCGGCGCGCCCGGCAAGCCCGATATTGGCGCCCATGCCTTTGTCCGCATGCTTGTCGGCCAGATAGGTGCAGATCGCGGCGGAGTCGGTGATGGTCAACTCGTCGTCGATCAGGATCGGCACCTTGCCGGACGGGTTCAGCGCATAAGCTTCCGGCGAGCGCAGCTTCACCGGAACGAACTCATAAGGTTCGCCCAGCTCTTCCAGCATCCACACAACGCGGGAAACCCGCGACCCACGCGATCCGACGGCCTTGTACATCCCCGAACTCCTTTGGACTGCGGAAACCTAGATCATCTTCGATGCCGGCCCAATCCAGCTCAGGCGATCGTGTCGAAGAGCCGCAGGATCCACCACGCCTGATAGATCAGCGTGAAAACAACGAAGCCGAGATGAAAGCGCCGGTTGGTGGTGAAGATGGCGATACCGCACAAAATGACGAACAGCGGTGTTCGGATCAGATATTCATGGCCGAAATGGGCAAAATGCGCTTCGCCTTTAAGCAGAGTGTCAACGACGTCAAGCAGATAGGTCGCCGCCAGCAGACCGAAAAACCAGTTACGGCGCGAGAAAAAATAGTCCTCGTAGCTTCGGTAATCCTGCATCGAATCGGGAAACAGGAAGGCGCATAACAGATAGAGCGTCACCGCGTAGCCGATGATGAAGAGGTACTTGCCGAAGGTCCAATGGACGATCTGATAGAGGCCGAACTCCCACCACCAAAAATGCACCAGCATCAGAAGCAGCGAAGCCACCCAAGCCAGATGCACGGGGTAGAGCTTGTACGCCTTGGGGTGCTGGACGATGCGGGCGACACCGGACAGCAGGCGTGTGACGCCAAGGCCAATCACCATGCCCATGACAATGCGCAGGTGCGGAAAAATGTCATGCGCTTGGGATAGAGACTGCTCCATCAGGATCCCCGGCTCTCTTCGCTGCGATTCCGTTGCCGGTTAACGGCTGCGCCCATCGAATTTCTGCGGCGTCAGCGCGTCGGGTTCGACTCCTTCGAGGCAGCGTGCATTGATGGCAATCGACGTCGTGCCATCCGGCTTGCTTCCGCGGGCGAACGATTCGATCCCGCAGACCCGGCAGAACAGGTGATGAATGACGTGCTTGTTGAACAGATAATCCGTCAGCACATCCTCGCCGGACAGCAAGGTGAAGTTTTCCGCCGGCGCGAAGGTCAGGATGCTGCCCAGCCTGCCGCAGCGCGAACAATTGCAGGAGATGGTGTGATCGAGGTCGACTGTCGCCTCATATTTCACTGCCCCGCAATGGCAGCTGCCCTTGTATGACTTCATCGCCATTCGAAATTCCCTCGCGCGTGTCGCAAAACCTTAGGCGGCGTCAGCCCGCGGCACGCAGCCTTCGGCCTTGAATACCCGCTTGGTCGATGCAGGATATTTCTGCAAGAGGGCGGCCGGCCGGACCGGCCGCGATGAAAAATTACCGCCGCAGTTCGGGCAAACACCCTTCAGCACCGTTTCGACGCAGTTTGCGCAGAACGTGCATTCGAAGGTGCAGATCATCGCGTCCCCGGCGTCAGGTGGTAGATCCTTGTCGCAGCATTCGCATCCAGGGCGCAGTTCGAGCATTTCGTTCTCCCAATCGTCGGAATCCAACGATGAAAGCCAACTTTTCCCCTTGTCGGGAAAAGTTAGCGGTCACGCAAGTTAAGCACATGAACGGGTTTGTCGAGATCGGTTGTTGCCTCACCCGGTTTCGGTTTCTATAGAGGAGGCAGCCTTGATGCTGCCACACCAGGCGGCTCTTCGCGACTATGCTTCTATCGGGAGCAATGAAAGCAGGGGCGTCGAGACGCCTGCCAGGCACGAAATGCGGATTTGGGGGAAGGACTTCGAATGGCTGACGAATTGGCAAACGAGATCATCGCCAAGATCAAGGCTCACGCCGAGCCTGGTGGCGAAGAGATCACGACCAATACCGAGCTGACGGCGCTCGGCATCCATTCGCTGGAGTTAACCGAGATCATCTTCGATCTCGAGGAAGCCTATGGCATCGAAATCGAGATGAATACGGTCGATGCCTGGAGCAATCTCAAGAATGTCGGTGACATGGTTGAGGCCGTTCGCGCGCTGATCGCGAAGAAAGCCTGACCGAGGCTCCATGCGTACACGCGTCGTTATCACCGGCATTGGCGGCATCTGCGGGCTTGGCACGGACGCGACCTCCATCTGGAACGAGATGAAGGCTGGCCGTCCGGCAATCGGACAGGTCGTCAACGCGGATCTGCATCAACTCAAAGTCCAGGTCGGCAGCGAGATCAAGGCGCTGCCGGAACATGGCCTCGAGCGCAGACGGCTGGTGACGATGGACCGCTTCAGCCTCCTCGCCATCCTTGCCGCCAAGGAAGCCATGCGGCAGTCGGGGCTGACGGTCGGTGCCGAGAACACCTATCGTATCGGCGCAACCGTCGGCGTCGGCGTTTGCGGCTGGGAAGCCATCGAGGAAAACTATCGGGCTCTGCTTCTGCAGGGCAAAAATCGCGCCGACATCTTTTCCGTACCCAAGGTCATGCCGGGCGCGGCGGCTGGCCAGGTCAGCATGGAGTTCGGCCTGCGCGGCCCGGTTTTCGGTGTCACCTCGGCCTGCTCGTCCGCCAATCACGCCATTGCCTCGGCCGTCGACCAGATCCGGCTCGGCAGAGCCGATGTCATGTTGGCGGGCGGTACGGATGCCCCGCTGGTATGGGGCATCATGAAGGCCTGGGAAGCCCTGCGCGTGCTCTCCCCCGATACTTGCCGCCCGTTCTCCGCCGACCGGCAAGGGCTGGTTATGGGCGAGGGCGCCGGAATGGCGGTTCTCGAGAGCTACGAACACGCCACGGCGCGGGGCGCCGTCATTCTTGGCGAAATCGCCGGCGTCGGCATCTCGGCGGATGCGTCGGATATCGTCGCGCCCACCGTCGAAGGGCCTGAGGCCGCCATGCGCTTCTGTCTCGCCGATGCCGGGTTCAACCCGGAGGATGTCGACTATCTCAACGCGCACGGCACCGGCACCAAGGCCAATGACCAGATCGAGACCGCAGCGATCAAGCGCGCCTTCGGCGACCACGCCTACAAGCTCTCTGTCTCGTCGACCAAATCGATGCATGGTCACGCGCTAGGCGCGTCCGGTGCACTGGAGATGATCGCCTGCGTCATGGCCATCCGCGAAGGCATCGTGCCACCAACGGCCAACTATCGCGAGCCTGATCCAGACTGCGATCTCGACATCACGCCGAACGTCGCGAAGGAGCGCCCGGTTCGCGCGGCGCTCAGCAATGCTTTCGCTTTTGGCGGCACCAATGCCGTGCTGGCGTTCAAGGCCGGCTGATCCCGGAGGTGTTTCCGTTTTCCACGGAAAGGCGGAGACGCTCCAGTTCCTTGTTTTATACAGTTCCGAGAGCAAAATCGCTGCGCGCTTTTTGCCGAATTGTTTTGGCGCGCCCCTTGAACGCGATGTCGGCGGGTCCAAATCCTGCAAACCACCCAGGCGGAGCGTTCGCGCCGCCCCATTTCCGAGGCAATGATGACCGATCTTTCCGCTTTCCCGATCAATTCGCGCTGGCCCGCGCAGCATCCTGACCGCCTGCAGCTCTATTCCACTGCGACGCCCAATGGCGTGAAGGTGTCGATCGTGCTGGAGGAAATCGGCCTGCCTTATGAACCGCACTTCGTCAACATCGGCCAGGACGAGAGCTGGACGCCGGAGTTCCTGTCGCTCAACCCGAACGGCAAGATCCCGTCGATCATCGACCCCAACGGACCGGGCGGCAAGCCGCTTCCGCTGTTCGAATCGGGTGCCATCTTGCTTTATCTCGCCGAAAAGACCGGCAAGCTGCTGCCTGAGGATCCCGCGCTGCGCTACGAAACCATCCAGTGGGTGTTCTTTCAGATGGCTTCGGTCGGTCCGATGTTCGGCCAGCTCGGCTTCTTCCACAAATTCGCCGGTCGCGAGATTTCCGACAAGCGCCCGCTCGAACGCTATCGCAACGAATCACGCCGCCTGCTTGGCGTGCTCGAAAAGCGTCTCGATGGCCGCAAATGGATCATGGGCGACGACTACACCATCGCCGACATCTCGATGCTGGGCTGGGTGCGCAATCTCGTCGGCTTCTATGAAGCCGGCGAGCTGGTTGGCTTTGCCGACTTCGGCAATGTCGCAGCCTGGCTGGAACGCGGGCTGGCGCGGCCCGCGGTTCAGCGCGGCCTCAACATCCCGGCAAAGCCCTGACCAGTAATCCCAGCGCAGGCGCGGCGGAACTTCTCTAATCAACCCTGCTGGATGACTAGGTCCGCCGCCCGTCGGCGGGCCAGAACGCGCTCGATGTTGGGCATGTCGTTGGACGCGATCCAGGCAATCGCGTCCTCGTCGCTACGCCCATGTTCGTGCCAGCGCTGGCGCAGCCGCCGCTCGAGCTCGCCGCGGGTAACCTCCACGAAAATGCTGAAATCGAAGAGTGGCGCGAGCCGAGCCCACGGCTCTTCGTCCAGCAGCAGGTAATTGCCCTCCACCAGTATGAAGCGAGTGTCGCTGCTCACGATCCCCGCTGCTGCCCGTGACAGCTCGATGCTGCGGTCGAAGACCGGGATGGCGATGTCGGGTTCGCCGGCGCGAATGCGCTTGAGCAGCACTTCGAACCCGGCGAAGTCGAAGGTCTCCGGCGCACCTTTGCGGGCACGCAAGCCCCGCTTCTCGAGGATCGCGTTGTCGTAGTGGAAGCCGTCCATCGGCACCACTTCCGCAGCACCGTCCGGCAAGACATCGTGCAAGGCAGCTGAAAGCGTTGACTTGCCGGAGCCGGGAGGTCCCGCGATGGCCACGACGAAACGCTTCGCCTTGGCAGCGCGCTTGAAGATCGTGGCGGCAATGGTGGCGATCTCGGACATGCGGAACTCCGTTGTCTGCCATTTCCGATTCTGACCTGGCGCGTCGCATCTTGCCGGCCATCCGTGAAACTTTCAAATCTCCGACGACAGGAAAATATCCGGATCAACGGCCTCCGCCGATGCCTAGGAACTCCGCATCATAAGGGGCATCAAGCACGACGTTTCCAACGCTCGTGACGTGGAGCCGGCCGGCGGAAGCGGTAACGTCGCCCACCACCTTGCCTTCCCCAGCCGCAAGCGCACCGATGACATGCCGGAAGGCGACCCGCCGCTCCGGGTCGAGTTCGAAAGCGGTGGCTATGCCTTCGCGCTTCAGCCAGTTGTCGCCCAGCGATGCCGCGTGTCCGACGGCGGTGCGCCCATCCTCGATACCAAGTACACCGCGATGGCGACCGTTCCACGGTGCGTAGTCGCGCCCACCGTTCGAAATCCATAGCATGGTGATCGGCAACTCGGCCGGGTTCTTCAGCACCAGCACGACGTCTTTCTCCGCAATGCGCGAGACCGCCGTCCAGCCAGGACCGCCATGGTCCGCCTCGATCAGCGTGACGAAGTCCTCGTGGCGCCGGTCCAGACGATAGTCGGCAAGGTCGACGACGGTGCCATCCCTGCCTGGAAAATGATGCAGGTCCTCGCTGCGAGCCGGATAGGCAAGCAAATAACTGCCTCTCGCCGGATCCGGCTCCAGCGGATTGGCGTCGGTCACGATCGCGCGTTTTGGTGAGAAGGCGAGGTGTCCGCCTTCGCGCATGATCGTCATCGGGTGATGCGCGACGGAGATCGCACCGTCTCCCCCGATGAAAGCATGCTCCTGATAGAGGAATGGATGGCCATCGCGCAGCGTGATTATCTTCTCGACGGTCGCGCCCATGACAGGGCGTTGCAGTCTGAAGACGGCGCGCCAGCCGTCTGTCGTCGCGGAATTGTCGACAAGCTTCCACGGGCTGTTGGCCGGCCAGCCGTGCAAGGGCGCTTCCTCGACATCGCTGCGTGAGAACGGCGCACAGAGGAAGTCGCCGGAAAGCCTCGTCACGCCATCGGGCAGACCTAGCGGCAGAGTTTCCTGCGGCTCATCGATCCAGGGGGCCCGATGCAGTGGCTTGAGGATACGATCGCCCGATTCGATGGTTAGATCTGCAATATGGCCGACGGCCGTGTCGATCGAAACCGAAATGCCTTTTGCTTTGAAGGTGACCGTGTCCATCGTCCGCTCCGATTCGCGCGCAGTCAGCAAAGCGCGGCAGGAGGCCCTTGCGCAAGATGCGCGAGCGGTAAGACCATCTGCGAGAGGTATTGGAGCGGGGACTTCTCATGACCAGAGGACGCCGCCAAGAGCCTGCGTGGCAGAAGGTGGCAGGAAGTACTGGAGGGTCGCTTGTTTTAAAAGGACTTGTCGGTAATCTCCGCAAAGGGGGCATTGGGGGCTAAAATGCTGGAAGGTATTGCGTTTAAATTTATATCCCAAAGTGAATCGTCGCTTAACGGCTTGAGTTATGGCCTTACTGTTGTCGGAGCCGTCATAGGAGCCTTCCTAATACGGTCCAAAACCGAAATGGCTCGCGCTCCTTATTTTGCTTACTCGGCCTTGATCGTGTTTCTGGCATCCGCCGCACAATTCGTTTGGCTCCAGACCTTTCCTGCGATGGCAGGGGGTTATTTGTGGCTGTTGGTGCTGACTTCGGTGGCAGCAGCACTGATCAGCGGCTTTACCTTGTGCAGTATCGCCAAAGCCCGGTCGCGCGACGCCTATGGACATGCCCGTCTGGCAGCACTCGCGTTCATACCGGTTGCGAATTTCTGGCTTCTGTTGACGCCCTCAAAGAACCGAGAACTTTCGAGCGGCGCTTCGACGCCGTCACTTGTGACAGGACCTATCGGAGTCGTGACCGGCTTTGTCTTGCTGGCGGCAGCCGCCGGAGTTACCGGCTTTTTCAAGCAACAGATGCGGCAGTTGGGCGAACAATCTCAAGTGGACCCCGCTGCCCAGCAGGCCGGAGTTGAATTCGCTATCCGATCGAACGGCCTTAAGGGGGCGCTGAAGATAATGGCCGAGCAGGCAGGAACGCCGATCAAGGTGGATGACAGAACGACGCTTGCCCGCATCGACGCCGAGGGAACGCAATTGAGGCGGACTATCGTCTTCGATGTGGAAGGGGCCACGATGACAGACGATATGCGTCAAAAAGGCATAAATCTCCTCTGCGCCAATCCGCCCTCCGCGCCGCTGTTCCGTGCGGGGGCGACGATCCGCGAGGTTTATGTAGAGCGAAGTGGCCGCGAGATCGGATCGATCACGATAACGCCTCAAGAGTGCGGATTCTGAGATCGGAGGGGCCTGCTCGCGGCGCGCCGTTGCTAGCAGGCCCCCTCGTTAACCACAAATCTCGCCCGGACAACTTAACCGCGTCCGAGTCGATCGGACTGCTTACGTCCGCCGCGGAATTGTGATCTCGATCGGAAGATTTTGGTGGAGCCAATCGGAATCGAACCGACGACCTCTTGAATGCCATTCAAGCGCTCTCCCAACTGAGCTATGGCCCCACTCCGGCTTCCGCCGGCCGCCGTTTCCGGCGGGATAGTCTGGCGAGGTTGGGACCCCGCCGGGTCAGTGCAGGGCGGCTTCTAGCGCCGCCTCGCAGCAATAGCAAGTCTTTCGAAACAGCTTTTTTCTGAAAGCCGGCTCGAAAGTCGGCGGGCGCTCGCACCCGCCTGAAAGTCAGAGATCTTCTTCGTCGTCGCCGACGCCGATCATGTCGGAAACGTCGTCGTCTTCCTCTTCCTCGTCCTCGAGGAAGGTGTCGTCGTCATCGTCGCCCAGGTCGACATCATCGTCGTCACCGAGATCAGGCAGATCGTCGCCGCCCTTCGCCTCGTCGTCGGCGTCCTCGAGCGATACGATCTCTGCGCCTTCGTCCTCGTTGTCGACTTCCTTGTCCTCGACCTCGTCCTCTTCATCGACAGAAGAGACCTTGCTGTCTTCGAAATAGGACCGGGGATAGCTCTTGCCCGTATAGGGAGAGACGATCGGATCCTTGTTCAGGTCATAGAATTTGCGGCCCGTCTCGGGGTCCACGCGTTTTGTGCCAAGTTCGGGTTTTGCCACGGCAAGCCTCGTACAAAAAGATTGGTCCCCTTAATCGCAGTTTGCCGCGCTGTCAAAGCCAAAAGCCGCCGCGTTTCGATGAGCCGTTTTGCCGCCTTTTTTTCGGGATGACGGCTTAGGACAGGCATGTTAGGAACATCCTTGCAAAAACGACCACCCGAGGCCTTGAGCCAAGCTCGGCCCGACAAATCCAGGACATCCGATATGGCGCACGACGCCACACCACAACCTGCGACCGCGCGGCGCTCGCCGCCGCTTTCCGGCACGGCCCGCGTGCCGGGCGACAAATCGATCTCCCACCGCTCTTTCATGTTCGGCGGGCTGGCCTCCGGTGAGACCCGTATCACCGGCCTGCTCGAGGGCGAGGACGTGATGCGCACCGGACAGGCCATGAAGGCCATGGGCGCTCATATCGAGAAACATGGCGACGAGTGGGTGATCCGCGGCACCGGCAACGGCGCGCTGCTGCAGCCGGAAGGACCGCTCGATTTCGGCAATGCCGGCACCGGCTCGCGCCTGACGATGGGCCTCGTCGGCACCTATGACATGGAGACCACCTTCATCGGCGACGCTTCGCTGTCCAGCCGGCCGATGGGCCGCGTCCTGGAGCCGCTGCGCCAGATGGGCGTGCAGGTGGTTGAAGCCGCGCCGGGCGACCGCATGCCGATCACCTTGCGCGGACCGAAACATGCCGCACCCATCACCTATCGCGTGCCGATGGCTTCCGCGCAGGTGAAATCCGCCGTGCTTTTGGCCGGCCTTAACACGCCGGGCATCACCACGGTGATCGAGCCGGTGATGACGCGCGACCACACCGAAAAGATGCTGAAGGGCTTCGGCGCCAATCTCACGGTCGAAACCGACGAACGCGGTGTGCGCCACATTTTCATAGAAGGCCAGGGCAAGCTCACCGGCCAGGTCATCGCCGTGCCGGGCGACCCATCATCCGCAGGCTTCCCGCTGGTGGCAGCACTCATCGTGCCGGGCTCCGACATCACCATCGAAAACGTGCTGATGAACCCGACGCGCACCGGTTTGCTTCTGACCCTGCAGGAGATGGGGGGTCAGATCGACATCCTCAATCCGCGCAATGCCGGGGGCGAGGATGTCGCGGACCTGCGTGTGCGCTATTCGGAACTCAAGGGCGTCACCGTACCCGCCGAACGTGCACCTTCGATGATCGACGAATATCCGGTTCTGGCGGTCGCAGCCGCTTTCGCCGAGGGCGAAACGGTGATGCAGGGCTTGGAAGAGCTCCGCGTGAAGGAGAGCGACCGCCTCGCCGCCGTCGCGAACGGCCTTAAGCTCAACGGCGTCGACTGCACGGAAGGCGAAGCATCGCTCAGCGTGCGCGGTGTGCCGGGCGGAAAGGGTTTGGGCGGCGAGCCGAAGGGGGAGGCCGTGAAGACCCATCTCGACCACCGCATCGCGATGAGTTTCCTGGTCATGGGGCTTGCCAGCGAAAAGCCGGTCACGGTAGACGACCGCGCCATGATCGCCACCAGCTTCCCGGAATTCATGGGCCTGATGACGCGATTGGGCGCCAGGATCGACTAACGGCCAAGATCTCTATCCTGTCATGGACCGGGTGATACAAGCCCGGCCCATGCTCTTCTATTCACTGCCAGGTCAGGCTTTGCCGCCTGGCATTTCAAAGAACGCTCCGAGCCACAAACCATGATCCGCCTCGAAAATATCGGCAAACAGAACGGCAAGCAGATCGTCTTCATCGAGGCTTCGGCCACGATCCAGCGCGGCGAAAAGGTCGGCCTTGTCGGCCCGAACGGCGCCGGCAAGACCACGCTGTTTCGCATGATCACCGGCCAGGAACAGCCGGACGAAGGCCAAGTCGCGATCGATCGCGGCGTGCGGATCGGTTATTTCAGTCAGGATGTCGGCGACATGGCGGGCCGCAGCGCCGTTGCCGAAGTGATGGACGGCGTGGGCCCCGTCAGCGCGCTGGCCGCGGAGATGGCCGAGCTCGAAGCCGCCATGGGCGACCCTGATCGTGCCGACGAGATGGACGAGATCATCACCCGCTACGGTGAGGTGCAGGGCCGTTTCGACGAGTTGGACGGCTATGCGCTGGACGGCCGCGCCCGCGAAGTGCTCGACGGCCTGGGTTTCAGCCAGGAGATGATGAGCGGCGATGTCGGCAAGCTGTCGGGCGGCTGGAAGATGCGCGTCGCGCTCGCCAAGATCCTTTTGATGCGGCCCGACGCCATGCTGCTCGACGAACCGAGCAACCACCTCGACCTCGAAAGCCTGATCTGGCTGGAGAATTTCCTGAAAGGATACGACGGCGCGATCCTGATGACGTCGCATGACCGCGAATTCATGAACCGCATCGTCGGCAAGATCGTCGAGATCGATGGCGGCGCACTGACGACCTATTCCGGCGATTATGAATTCTACCGCCAGCAGCGCGCCATCGCCGAAGTCCAGCAGCAGGCCCAGTTCGAACGCCAGCAGGCGATGCTCGCCAAGGAGATCGCCTTCATCGAACGGTTCAAGGCGCGTGCTTCCCATGCCGCGCAGGTGCAGAGCCGCGTCAAGAAGCTGGAAAAGATCGACAAGGTCGAGCCGCCAAAGCGCCAGCAGACCGTGCGCTTCGAATTCCAGCCCGCACCGCGTTCGGGCGAGGACGTGGCGACGCTGAAGAATGTTTCCAAGAGCTATGGCAGCCGCACCATCTATGACGGTTTCGACTTCCAGGTGCGGCGGCGCGAACGCTGGTGCGTGATGGGTGTCAACGGCGCCGGCAAATCGACATTGCTGAAGCTGGTAGCGGGCGCCTCGGAACCGGACAATGGAACGGTGTCGCGCGGCCCCAGCGTCAAGATGGGCTACTTTGCCCAGCATGCGATGGAACTGCTTGACGGTGAGCGGACCGTCCTGGAATCGCTGGAGGATTCCTTCCCGCAGGCCGGCCAGGCGCCGCTGCGGGCGCTCGCCGGGTGCTTCGGCTTCACCGGCGACGAAGTGGAGAAGAAGTGCCGGGTCCTTTCCGGCGGCGAAAAGGCGCGGCTGGTGATGGCCAAGATGCTGTTCGATCCACCAAATTTCCTGGTGCTGGACGAGCCGACCAACCACCTCGACATCGCCACCAAGCAGATGCTGATCGAAGCGCTGTCGCGCTACGAAGGGGCGATGCTGTTCGTCAGCCACGACCGCCATTTCCTGGCGGCCCTTTCCAATCGTGTCCTGGAGCTCACGGAGGACGGCATGCACGCCTATGGCGGCGGCTATACCGAATATGTCGAGCGCACGGGGCATGAAGCGCCGGGCCTGCGAGGATAAAAACAGGTCTCGTCGGCATCTAGGCTGGCGCGTACTCCAGCGCGACGATGCCGTTGCTGAAGGGCACGGCCGAAATCAATTCTAGTTTCTGCCGTTCGCCGGGCGCGAAGAACGGTTTCCCCTGGCCTACCACGAGGGGATAGCTGAGCAGCCTGATACGATCGACGAGACCGTGATGCAGCAATTGCTGTGCAAGGCTGATGCTGCCGTGGACATAGATGTTGCCGCCAGAGCTTTCTTTCAGCTGCCTCACGGCCGCGGGCAGAGGTCCCTCCAGCTTTGCGGCAGGTTTCCAATCGAGTTCCGTCAAAGTTGTTGACGCGACATATTTTGGCAACGCGTTGAACCGGTCGGCGAAATCTCCTGTTTCGGCGGGCCAGGAAGCAGCAAATATCTGATAGGTCGCGCGTCCCAGCAGCATGCCCCCGCTGTCCGCAAGCTCGTCTTCCTTGAACTTGTCCATCTCGGCGTTCCAAGCGACGCCCGTCAGCTTGTCGACTTCGGCAATGCCGTCGGCGCTGATGAATTCGGTGACGATGACTTTCCTCATTCTGCTCTCCATCGATGGGAAGCCGGAAGAAGGCAACAATAACGACAACGGGAACTCCGTCGAGCCGAGCACTCTTTCGATCCGAGAGAAGTTTGGCCAGGAACACACTTGCTTTCCTTTGGCGTCTCGGCTTGAAGCATGGCCATGCCTCTATCTCTCACCATCGCCATCGACGGTCCGGCAGGCGCCGGCAAGGGGACGCTGGCCCGACGGCTGGCCGACTATTACCACCTGCCGCATCTCGACACCGGGCTGACCTACCGTGCCTTGGCGCAGATGCTGCTTGCCAAGGGATGGCCCTTGGGCGACGAGCCGCATGCCGTGGAAGCCGCCCGCCTGGTCGATCTCAGCAATCTCGACCGTTCGGTGCTGTCGGCGCACGCGGTCGGTGAAGCGGCATCCAAGGTGGCGGTAATCCCCGAGGTGCGCCGCATCCTGGTCGAAAAGCAGCGCACTTTCGCCGTGCAACCGGGCGGTGCGGTGCTCGACGGACGTGATATCGGCACGGTGGTATGCCCCGATGCTGCGGTGAAGCTTTACGTGACGGCCAGTGCGGAAGTCCGCGCGCGGCGCCGTCTGGCCGAGATCGAGGCCAATGACGGTACCGGTGATTTCGCCGCCATCCTTGCCGACATCAACCGCCGCGACGAGCGCGACATGGGCCGCGCCGATTCTCCGTTGAAGCCTGCCGCCGACGCGCACTTGCTTGATACGTCGCAAATGTCTATAGAAGCCGCGTTTCTCGCGGCCAAGGCGATCGTTGACGACGTCCTGGCCAAGAAAGACGAAGCCTGATTGGGTTTTTCGCCGTCTGCGGTTGTTTGCAGCGCGAACCCACCCATATCCGGCAAAACCGGCCTGCCAGCATTCTACTGCGCCGAACTGCCGCTTGATCGCGGCCCAGGGTCTTGACCCGGAATACCGGCAGGTCATCGCAACGCTAACCCACGGCGCCAGCCTCCAGGAGAGGCTTTCAGGAGAAAGTATGTCTCAATCCATTCCGACTCGCGACGATTTCGCGAGCATGCTCGAAGAATCGTTCTCGGACGGTCACTCGGGCGAAGGCCAGGTCGTTCGCGGTATCGTCACCGCGATTGAAAAGGACATGGCCATCATCGACGTCGGTCTCAAGGTCGAAGGCCGCGTGCCGCTGAAGGAATTCGGCGCCAAGGGCAAGGAAGGCGGCCTCAAGCCAGGCGATACCGTCGAAGTTTATGTCGAGCGCATCGAAAACGCGCTGGGCGAAGCCATGCTCTCGCGCGACAAGGCGCGCCGCGAGGAAAGCTGGGTCAAGCTGGAAGAGAAGTTCGCCAAGGGCGAGCGCGTCGAAGGCGTTATCTTCAACCAGGTCAAGGGCGGCTTCACCGTCGATCTGGATGGCGCCGTGGCCTTCCTGCCGCGTTCGCAGGTCGACATTCGTCCGATCCGCGACGTCACCCCGCTCATGCACAACCCGCAGCCGTTCGAGATCCTCAAGATGGATCGCCGTCGCGGCAACATCGTCGTTTCGCGCCGCACCGTGCTCGAAGAGAGCCGTGCCGAGCAGCGTTCCGAGATCGTCCAGAACCTCGAAGAAGGTCAGGTGGTCGAGGGCGTGGTCAAGAACATCACCGACTACGGTGCGTTCGTCGACCTCGGCGGCATCGACGGCCTGCTGCACGTCACCGACATGGCCTGGCGCCGCGTCAACCATCCGACCGAAATCCTCAACATCGGTCAGACGGTCAAGGTGCAGATCATCCGCATCAACCAGGAAACCCACCGCATCTCGCTCGGCATGAAGCAGCTCGAGTCGGATCCGTGGTCGGATATCGGCACCAAGTTCCCGATCGGCAAGAAGATCACCGGTACGGTCACCAACATCACCGACTACGGCGCGTTCGTCGAGCTGGAGCCGGGCATCGAGGGCCTCATCCACGTTTCGGAAATGTCGTGGACGAAGAAGAACGTGCATCCGGGCAAGATCCTGTCCACCTCGCAGCAGGTCGACGTGGTCGTGCTGGAAGTCGATCCGGCCAAGCGCCGCATCTCGCTCGGCCTCAAGCAGACGCTGGAGAACCCGTGGCATGCCTTCGCCGCCAACCATCCGGTCGGCTCGACCGTGGAAGGCGAGGTCAAGAACAAGACCGAATTCGGTCTGTTCATCGGCCTGGACGGCGATGTGGACGGCATGGTGCACCTCTCGGACCTCGACTGGAACCGTCCGGGCGAGCAGGTCATCGAAGAGTACCAGCGCGGCCAGATGGTGCGCGCCCAGGTTCTCGACGTCGACATCGAGAAGGAACGCATCTCGCTCGGCGTCAAGCAGCTTGAGCGCGATACGGCCGGCGATGCCGCCGCTTCGGGCGAACTGCGCAAGAACGCCGTCGTTACCTGCGAAGTCACCGGCGTGAAGGATGGCGGTCTGGATGTGCGGCTGGTCGACAGCGGCATCGACACCTTCATCAAGCGCTCCGATCTGTCGCGCGACCGTGACGAGCAGCGTCCGGAACGCTTCACCGTTGGCCAGAAGGTCGACGCCCGCGTCATCGCCTTCGACAAGAAGACCCGCAAGCTGCAGGTCTCGATCAAGGCGCTGGAAATCGCCGAGGAGAAGGAAGCCGTTGCTCAGTATGGCTCGACCGACTCCGGCGCTTCGCTGGGCGACATCCTGGGTGCCGCGCTGAAGAAGCAGGGCGGCAACTAAGCCAAGCCTTGCAGCCGCCCCTGCGCGGCGCATAGCCAATGCAAAACCCGCCGGAGCGATCCGGCGGGTTTTTTGTTCCCTGCAACGAATGACCAGCCTTGCGAGTCGACAAGCAGCCGGGAACATCCCCTGCCGCCAGCATTCCGAAGCAGTCCTTCGAGGATCGATCCCGGCCGGCCGGCGGGCGCCTTCCGAACCTAGAGCGTTTCCGTTTTCACGGAACGCGGAGACGCTCTAGCTTTGTTCTCGCCGCATTTTGTAACGCCAAGTGATTCCACTTGGCTACCAAATGGTGTGGGGTTCGAGTTGCGACGTTCAGGCGCGTCCGTAGAGCGGCACCAGGGTTCCGCTCATCGCCTCGTTGCGCGGCGAGGCGAGATAGACGATCGTCTCGGCTGCCGCTTCCGGACTTACCCATTTCGAAAAATCGGCATCGGGCATATCGGCCCGGTTGGCGGGGGTGTCGAGTGTGGAAGGGGCGATGGCGTTGATCAGGATGCCTTTGCTCTTCAGCTCTTCGGCGAGCGCCACGGTCATGGCGGCCACCGCTGCCTTGCTTGCTGCATAAGCAACCATGCCGGCACCACGCCTGGGTTCCAGCCCCGCCCGCGCCGAAACATTGACGATGCGCCCGCGCGTACCGGAAGCGAGCATGGCGCGCACCGCGGCCCGGCTGCACAGGAAGGCAGTGCGGGCATTGGTGTCCATCATCTCGTTGTAGGCGGCAGATTCCGTCTTCTCGACAGGCGCCATCGCAAAACCACCGGCCAGATGGATCGAGGCCCAGAGATCCGGCACGCCGGCATAGAATGAAGTGACGGCTTCCGTGTCTTCGAGATAGACATTGTTCACCAGATGCACACGGTCATGCGTGGTGAAGGGGAAATGCGCGGGCGCCGCAGCATGGCTGTTCGGCACGTGGCAGATGGCACCTTCCTGCAGAAGCTGCGCCACCACGGCACTGCCCAGTGCGCCGGTTCCGCCGGTGACGACAACATGTTTTTGTTCCAGCGTAGCCGCCATCCGCGACAACTCCTGCTCAGTCATTTGATGGATATCTGAAAGTCGCGCCTTTCGCGCTCTCACTCAACCGAAATCTCTATGAGGAAAGGCTTTTTTGTCGCCCGCGCTCTGCCGAGAGCTTGTGCAAGCCCGGCAGCGCCCTCCAATCTCTGCGAACCGATACCGTAAGCATCGGCCAGTTTGCAGAAATTGGGCGGTGCAGGCGAGACGCCGACTGGTTCAACCCCGACGTCGCGCATCGAAGTCTCGATTTCGCGATAGCCGCGATTGTTCCAGACAACGAAGATCACCGGCGCTTCGGCGTCGAGCGCGGCGGCGATTTCCGGCAAGGTGAACTGAAAGCCGCCGTCACCGGTGAGACAGACCACGGGTGCGTCCGGTATAGCCAGAGCTGCGCCGATCGCGGCCGGTGGACCATAGCCCAAGGCGCCGAAACCCGTGGCCGCGTTGAACCAGCCGGCAGGCCGATCATGATCGTAATAGAGATTGGCGGCGTAGATCGGCTGCGTCGAATCCCCGACGATGATGGCGCCGGGCAAGCTGTTGCGGATCGTTTCGACCACCGCCACCTGCGCCTGCATGGCAGGGCCGATCTCGGCGAACGCGGCCAGCCGTGCCGCAGCAGCGCGTTCGGGGCCGCTGGCCGCTGCCTTTGGTCGATGGATTGCCGTGGCCAGTGCTTCTAGCGCTCCCGCACAATCGGCTTCGATGGCGACCGTGGCCGGATGCCGGGCAAGTTGGCCGGCATCGATGTCGATGCGTACCAGCCTGCCCGGCATGACGAACCCGCCGTCCCCATACATGTCATAGTCGGTGGGCCCGAACTCGGTGCCGGCAGCCAGTACGACATCGCTGCCCGAGATCAGCGCTCGCACCGCCTTGAGGCTGGGGCTGGCGGGAACCGTCAGCCCATGGCCATGCATGAGACCGCGCGCATTGGCAGTCTGGACAACTGGTGCGCCGAGACGTTCGGCCAGGTCCCGCAGCTGCGCCTCGGCGTGTCGTGCGCCGCCGCCGGCCAACACAAGGGGACGTTCGGCGCCGGCAAGCAACGCCGCTGCTTTGCGGATCGCGTCGGGATCAGCTTTTGTGGGTCGTTCTCCGGCGGGCATGATCTTCAGCGCTTCTGCCCGCAAGCCCATGACGTCGAGCGGGATTTCGATGTGCACGGGCCCCGGACGGGCCGAGTGGAAAAGGTCGAAAGCGCGAGCGAGGACGGCCGGCAACCGGGCGGGGTCGACAATCCGTTCTGAAAATACGGCCACCTTGGCCATCATGCCTTGCTGGTCGGGCAATTCGTGCAGATAGCCCAGGCCTTGGCCAAGGGTCGGCGTCGCGTTGACCCCAGAGATCACCAGCATTGGCACTGAGTCTGCCCGTGCCTGGCCCATGGCGGTGATGGTGTTGGTCAAGCCCGGGCCGGTGATGACGAAAGCAACGCCTGCTTTGCCGCTGGCGCGCGCATAGCCATCGGCCATGAAGCCGGCGCCCTGTTCGTGACGCGGCGTGACGTGGCGAATGCGAGAGCCGGCGAGGCCGCGATAAAGCTCGACCGTATGCACGCCGGGAATGCCGAAGACCATGTCGACGCCATGCGCCTCAAGCAGCGAAATCAACGCCTCCCCGACGGTGGTCATCCGCTTTCTCCTTTTTGAGCGAGACGCATGAGCTTCCTCCGAGAAGTCTGCGGCTTTTCGGGATCCTGCTCCGGCACAAGGCCGAGTTCGGCTTCGACGGCCCTGATGCCTATGGCCGCCAGCTCGCCGGGGGAGAACATCTCGCCGGCAAGGCAGCCTTCGATCCAGAGCCCATCGATGATGGCATTGATCGCGATCGCATGGTGGCGCAGCTGGCTTGTTTCCACCTTGCGCTGCTCGGCGGCGAGCACTTCGGCCACCACCGCCTCCACCTCGTCACGAAAGCCGAGATAGCCTTCGCGGTGAGCCTGCGCCAGGGCCGGATCCGCGCTAGCCCGGCCGATGAAGGTTGCCCAGAGCGAAAACACCCGCGCATCGATGATCGGTGCATTGAGATTGGCGGAAACGAAAGCGGCCAGGCGTTTGCGGGGCGATGCGTCTTCCATCGCCAGTGCGGCCTTCGCCTGCTCGGTCATGCGCTCGACCAGCGTTGTATAGGCTTCCTGCAGCAGCTCTTCCTTGCCGGGGAAATAGTGCCGGATCAGCCCGGCGGTAACGCCGGCGCGCAGCGCAATGGTGCGCAGGCTGGCGCCCTGAAGGCCATGCTCCGCTACGCTGTCCAGGGTCGCCTCGATCAGGTCCTGCCGCCGCCGCTCCTCGCCCTCGCGGCGGAATTTGCGACGGGACGGCGCGTTCATTGACGCAGGATCGGCCGCGTCAGACAGGTCGGCCCGCCTTCGCAAGCGATGCAGAGCGCGTCCGCCTCGAAAGTTTCGACCGTGCAGCCGGCGGCTTCCATCGCAGCCTTGGTCTTGGAGAAGCCGGCCACGGCGATGACCTTGTTCGGACTGGTCGGCAGCACATTGAGGCTGAGGCCGTTCGAGGCCGCAAACTCTTCTGCGTCGCCTTCGACCAGCCGGATGCCGCGTGCCTTCAGCATCTGATAGAACGGCGCCGGCAGCAGCGGCGAATAAACCAGCGCGAGGTCATCGGCCAGCGGGCTGATCACCGACATCAGATGCAGGCAGGCCTCCTCGCCCTGCCACAAGGGCAAATCGAAGCCATAGACGGAAATGCCGAGCGGCGTCAGCAGGTTGGATACCTGCTGGATGCCCTCCTGGTTGGAGCGAACCCCGCGCCCGATCGCCAGCGTGCGCGCATCCACCCATACGCAATCACCGCCCTCGACCTGGCCGGGAGCCTCGACGCGGCCCAGGATCGGAATGCCTAGCCTTTTGTAGGTTTCCTCGTGCAGGGAGGGTTCGTTGGCGCGCAAAGGCTTGCCCATGGACAGGATGAGCGCGCCACGGTCCGTCATCAGCGACGGATCGTGCGTGAACACCGAATCCGAGAGCCCGTCGGCCTTGTCCTCGATCCATTCGATCTCGGCGCCGGAAGCAGCAACCAGTTCGGCAAGCCTTGCATGCTGCGCCGCGGCTTTCGCCGGGTTGAAGCCCGGGCCATAATGCCAGGCAGCCCGATCGGCGTCCCGCATGGCGTTGGCCGCCGACCGCATCAGCACGCGCCGCAGCGGCGCCGCCATCGACTGTGATCCGAAAGCGCTCATCGATGCCCTTTTAAGCTGAAAAAAATCGAGAAAATTTCATCGAAAGCTATTTATACACTTGCACAACAAGGCCGCAAGTGCCGTAATGAGCAGGATTGACGGGCTCGCGCTGACGGGTCCATGCTGAAGTCTGGAGCGGGACATCACAGCGTATGTTGATTAGCCGGATAGACGTTCGACGAATTGACGTCGACCGTACGGAGGTCACCCGGTGAGCGTAGCTGGAGCTGCCGCAATCCCCGTTGGCCAGGCGCCAAATGGCGCTGCCGAAGCCATCCACGTCGAAAACCTGCACAAAAAATTCGGTGAGCTTCATGTCCTGAAGGGTGTGTCGCTGTCGGCTCGCGACGGGGAGGTCGTGGCCATCATAGGTGGCAGTGGCTCAGGCAAATCCACGCTACTGCGCTGCATCAACTGCCTGGAAAACCCGACGAGTGGCATCATCCGTGTCAACGGCGAGGAGATCAAGCTGAAGGCCGACAGCCACGGCCATACGGTGCCGGCGGATCGTCGGCAGATCGAACGTATCCGCTCGCGGCTGGGCATGGTGTTCCAGAGCTTCAACCTGTGGAACCATATGACGCTCCTGCAGAACGTCATTGAGGTGCCCGTGCATGTCCTGGGCGTGAAGCGCGAGGAAGCGATCGCCACCGCCGAAAAACTGCTCGCGCGGGTCGGACTCGCCGAAAAACGCGATGTCTACCCACACTTCCTGTCCGGCGGGCAGCAGCAACGCGCGGCGATCGCCAGGGCTTTGGCCATACAGCCCCGTGTCATGCTGTTCGACGAGCCGACCTCGGCGCTCGACCCCGAGCTGGTCGGCGAAGTGCTGAAGGTAATCGGCGATCTCGCGCGTGAGGGCCGCACCATGGTGCTGGTCACGCATGAAATGAAATTTGCCCGCGAGGTCGCGACGCATGTCATCTACCTCCACAATGGGCTGGTGGAGGAGGAGGGACCGCCGGAGCAGGTCTTCGGCGCGCCGAAATCCGAAAGATTGAAGCAGTTTCTGCGCAATGTCGGCTGACTCTCGAGATCAGGCGGCTGCGGGAGAAAGACTACGGGAACAGTCAAAAACAACGGGAGAACAAGGCATGAAAGCATTTCTGAAGACCGCGGTCGCTGCCGCTGCGATCGCGTTGGCGGGAACCTTCGCGGCCAGCGCCGAACAGGTGAAGGTCGGCTTCTCGCCCGAGGCCTATCCGCCTTTCTATTCGCAGGATTCGTCCGGCAAATGGGGTGGCTGGGAAGTCGAGATCGCCATGGCGATCTGCGCCGAAGCCAAGCTCGACTGCGTGTTGACGCCGATTCCATGGGATGGCCTGATTCCTGGCCTGAAGACCAAGAAAATCGACGCGATCATGAATTCGATGTCGATCACCGCTGAGCGCCAGAAGGAGATCGACTTCTCCGATAAGTACTACAACACGCCGACCGCGATCATCGGAGCCAAGGACCAGAAGTTCGACGCTTCGCCGGAGGGGCTCAAGGGTAAGATAGTCGGCGTCCAAGTATCCACCGTTCATGCCGCCTACGCCAAGAAGCACTTCGCTTCGACGGCGGCCGAGATCAAGGAATACCAGACACAGGATGAGGCGAACCAGGATCTCGCCGCCGGCCGCATCGACGCCACCCAGGCCGACCAGATTGCGCTGGATGCCTTCCTGAAGTCCGACCAGGGCAAAGGCTGCTGCGACATGAAGGGCACCGTGGCACCTGATCTCGAGGTTCTCGGGCCGGGCGTCGGCGCGGGCGTGCGCAAGGGCGACACCGAACTCAAGGACAAGATCAGCGCTGCCATCAAGGGTATCCGTGCAAACGGCAAATACAACGAGATCACCAAGAAGTATTTCGATTTCGACGTGTATGGCGAAGAGGCGCAGTCGAACTAGCGTCCCGATGGGATTAGAGCGTTTCCGATTTCTCGGAAACGCGGAAACGCTCTAACTCTGTTTCTGGCGCAATTCCGGACGGAAAACCGCTACGCACTTTTCCTGGAATTGCTCTGGGTCCCGCGTGACGCCCCCGAGAGGCGCCGCGCCATCCCGCCAGCGTTTCACGCCAGGTCGGGTCGTGAGCCGGCATGCCGGGGGGCGCGCCGGCTCATTCGAAATCCTCCAACGGCGGTATGCGGCGCTGTTCAGTCGGAGTGACGACGCTGACAGACATCTTCCTTTCGGCCTCGGCAGCCAGCCTTGCCGAACTTCTGGCATTCGATCCACCCGGATGGGGCGGCAATTTGCTGCGTGGCCTTCTGGCTTCGGTCGGCATCGCCTGCGGATCGTTCGGCCTCGGCCTGCTGATCGGCATCAGCGGCGCCTATGGCAAGCTCTATGGCAGCCCGATGGTGCGTGACCTGTTCGGCCTCTACACCACGATCGTGCGCGCGGTTCCGGAACTGGTGCTGATCCTGCTGCTCTATTTCGCAGGTACCGACCTGGTGAACCGGCTCCTAACGCTTCTCGGCTACGCGCCCGTCGACATCAACGGCCTGGTCGCCGGCATCTGCGTGCTCGGCGTCGTCCAGGGGGCTTATTCAACGGAAGTGCTGCGCGGCGCCATCCTCGCCATCCCGCAAGGACAGATCGAGGCGGCGCGCGCCTATGGCATGTCGCCTTCGCTGCAACTCAGGCGTATCACCTTGCCTGCGATGGCACCTTATGCCATCCCTGGCCTTGCCAATCTCTGGCTGATCGCCACCAAGGATACGGCGCTTCTCGCTGTCGTCGGCTTCAACGAGCTGACGCAGACGACGCGGCTGGCGGCCGGTGCCACCAAGGCGTATTTCACCTTCTTCATCGCCGCCGGCGTGCTTTACCTGGCGCTGACGCTTGTCTCCAATGTGATCATCTCCCGCTTCGAGCGTTATTCGCGGCGCGGCATGCCATCGGTCGTGGAGACACGCTGATGGGCGCTGCCCCCAAATCCGAATGGCTGCAGCCGCACCGCATCACCCTGATCATCCTCGCGGCGGCGATCGTGCTGGCCTGCGCCCTCACCATGCGATGGGACTGGCTGCCGGCCTATCTGCCGCTCGCCCTGCAGGGCATATGGCGCACCATCTGGCTGCTGGTGGTCACCGTCACGCTCGGCATTGCCCTCGCGATCCCGATCGGATTCGCGCAAGCGGCTGGCCCTGCTTTCCTGGCAGTGCCGGCACGGCTGTTCTGCACAATCATCCGCGGCACGCCGTTGCTCTTGCAGCTATGGCTGCTCTACTACGGGCTCGGCTCGCTGTTCCCGCAGTTTCCCTGGATCCGCGAATCGTTCCTGTGGCCCTATCTCAGACAGGCATGGCCTTACGGCGTGCTGGCACTCACCCTTTCTTATGCCGGATATGAGGGCGAGGTGATGCGCGGTGCCTTTGCCGGAGTGCCGAAAGGACAACTCGAAGCGGCTCGCGCCTTCGGCATGCGGCGCTGGACCGCTTTTCGCCGCATCTGGCTGCCGCAGGCGCTGCGGCGAGCGCTGCCGACGCTGGCCGGCGAAACGGTATTGCAGCTGAAAGCGACGCCATTGGTGGCGACCATCACCATGGTCGATATCTATTCGGTGGCATCGCGGGTACGGCAGGAGACCTTCGTCACCTATGAACCCTTGCTGCTTCTGGCACTGGTCTATATGGCCATTACCGGGGTAATCGTCTTTGCGTTCCGAAAGATCGAAGCGCGCATTCCGGCAAGGCTAGGCTAATTGCGGCCCGGATCGCGGCGTAAGTAGAATTACGGACGCAGCGAAGGGGTGGAAGCATGCAGCTCAGTCTCGAACAGGCTAGTGCGCTATGCCGCATGGCAGCGCTGGGTGCCGGTGCCAGCGATGAAACCGCCCGCTCCATCGCTGCCGCAGCAATTGCAGCCGAGGCCGAGGGCAACAAGGCCGTAGGCCTGTCCCACTACATCGACTATCTGGAAGCGCTTGAAGCCGGCCGCATCCATGGAAAGGCGGAGCCGGTGATCACCCGACCGGCGTTGGCCATTTACCTCTCCGACGCGCAAGGTGGGGCTGCCCATACCGGTTTCGACCGGGCCTTTGAAGATCTCGCCAAGACGGCGCGGCTGTTCGGTGTGGCGATCTTTTCGCAGAAAAATGCCTACACCGCTGGTGCACTTGGCTATTTCACCGGACGTCTTGCCGAGCAGGGACTGGTCTCCTTTGCCGCCACCAACGGCCCGGCGGTGCTCGCAGGCTCCGGTTCGACAAAACCGGTCTATTGTACCAACCCGATGTCCTTTGCCTGCCCGCAGGCTGGCGGCCCACCACTGATCATTGACCAGTCGTCGAGCGCGACCGCTTTCGTCAACATCCGCAAGGCTGCCGCCGACGGCAAAGCGATCCCCGAAGGCTGGGCGCTCGACGCCGACGGCAATCCGACAACCGAAGCCACTTCCGCCATGAAGGGCGCGCTGCTGGCCTTCGGCGGTGCACGCGGCGCCAACATCGCCTTGATGGTCGAAGTGCTGGCGGCCGGCCTTTCCGGCGCCAACTGGTCGCTCGATGCGCCCTGGTTCAGCGGCGGGCCGGACAGCCCCGGCACCGGCCTGTTCGTGCTGGCGATCGAACCCAAGCTGCTCGATCCCGGTTTCGAGACGCGCATGAGGGGCCAGATCGACCGTCTGGACCGCCGTTATGGCGTTCACATACCGGGGCTTTCCAAGGCTTCAGCAACCGAAAAAGCCGCAACGCGCGGCATTACCGTTTCCAAGGAAATTATCGAGCGCATCGCTGATTTCGCCGAGCGGCACAAAGGCTGAAGCGGTGTATCGGCCCCTTCGAGGGCCTGGCACGCCGACCGAATAAATGGCGCGGTATTTTGCGGGCGAGCCTCGAAGGAGGCACCCAAATGCGGCGACGTCCTGTCGCCCTTTGCCTTTGGCGAGAAACCGACTATGAAACGGCTTCAGCCAAGCTTTCGAGCGCCGGAGCCAGCCATGACCGAAATCCTGCAGACCCCCAAGCTTGTCGTCGTTTTCGGCGGTTCCGGCTTCGTCGGTCGGCATGTGGTGCGTGCCCTGGCCAAGCGCGGTTATCGCATCCGGGTCGCCTGCCGCCGTCCCGACCTTGCTGGTCACCTGCAGCCACTCGGCAATGTCAGCCAGATCCAGCCCGTCCAGGCCAATGTGCGTGTACGCTGGTCGGTCGACCACGCCGTGCAGGGCGCCGATCACGTCGTCAACCTGGTCGGCATCCTCTATGAAGGCGGTCGTCAGCGTTTCGGTGCGGTGCAGGATTTCGGCGCCCGCGCCATCGCCGAAGCCGCCCGTTCCGTCGGCGCCGGCCTGACCCATGTTTCAGCGCTCGGGGCTAGCGTCGATTCGGAATCCGCCTATGCCCGCACCAAGGCGCTGGGCGAGAAAGCCGTTCTCGAGACCATCCCAAATGCGGTGATCTATCGGCCCTCGATCAATTTCGGTCCGGAGGACGGTTTCTTCAATCGCTTCGCCGCCATGGCCCGCCTTTCGCCTGCCCTGCCGCTGCTCGGCGGCGGCGAGACTCGCCTGCAGCCGGTTTATGTCGGCGACGTTGCCGAGGCGATTGCACGTTCGGTGGATGGCGCCGTCGAGGGTGGCAAGATCTATGAGCTTGGCGGGCCGAAAGTGCTGACCTTCAAGGAGTGCATGCAGGAAATGCTGGCGGTCATTGAACGCAAGCGCCTGCTGATCTCGCTGCCTTGGTGGATTGCAAGGGTCCAGGCATCGATCCTGGAACTGCTTCCTAAGCCCCTGCTCACCAACGACCAGGTCACGCAACTGCAGTCCGACAATGTCGTCTCAGAAGAGGCGATCAAGGAAGGGCGTACCTTCGCCGCGATCGGCATCACGCCGCGCACGATCGGAGCGATCCTGCCGAGCTACCTCTGGCGTTTCCGAGCCACCGGCCAGTTCGACCAGCGCAGGCCGGCGGCCTGATCTTCCCGATCTTGTATTGCAGCAAAAGGCCGGAGCGATCCGGCCTCTTCTATTGCTTGGCCTAATTCAGGAAACGCGACTCGTTTTTTCCTGCTCAGCCCCAGATGAACAGGGCGACGAGCCCAACGCTGCCGATGATCAACCGCCACCAACCGAACAGCGAATAGCCATGCCGCGAGACGTAGCCGAGCAGGCTGCGCACGACGATGACAGCGGTGATGAAGGCGGCAATGAAGCCGACCGCGATGACCGGAAAATCGCCGTTCGAAAGCAGATGGCGATTCTTGATCAGGTCGAGCGTGAAGGCGCCGAGCATGGTCGGAATGGCAAGGAAGAAGGAGAATTCGGCGGCGGCGCGCTTGTCGACGCCCATCAGCAGCGAACCGACGATCGTGGCGCCCGAGCGCGAGGTGCCCGGGATCATCGCCAGGCACTGAAACAGACCGATCTTCAGACACATCGACAGCGGCAGCTCCGAGGCATCGTGATATTTCGGTTTCAGATCGAGCCGGTCGAGCCACAAAAGCACGATGCCGCCCAGGATCAGCATGATGCAGATCAGTTTCGGCGTCTCGAACAGAACTGTCTTGATGAAGTCATGCGCCAGCATGCCGATGACGACGGCCGGTAGGAAGGCCAGGAATACTCCGACCAGCAGGCGCACGCTGTGGTCGCTCGATATTTCCGGCGCGACGAACAGGTTGACGCGCCGACGTTTGACCGTCGCGGCGACGAGCTCGAAAGCGCAACCTGCCAGCCAGATCAGCGACGCAACGGCACCGATCGCTGCCTCGACCAGCAGGCCGAAAGCGCCCGGGCGGCGCAGGAAGGCCCATATGCGCCCCGAATAGATGCTGAGGATGGCGAGAATGGCGCCAAGCTGGATCAGCACCTCGAAGACCTTGCCGGTGGACTCGAAACCGAGGAAATGGCCGGCCAGCAGGATATGGCCGGTGGAAGAAACAGGAAGGAACTCGGTCAGGCCTTCAAGCAGGCCGAGCAACAGCGCTTCCACCAAAGTCTGGAAATTCATGAATACCTCGCGGGCGGCGCGATCGGCAAAGCGGGACCCGATCTTTGCGTCCGCTCGCGCTCGAATCTGTCGAACTGGCGCTTAGAACACTGTCAAAGTTGCAAAACTGTGACGAATGCGGCGCCAGGGCTTGCTTGTCAGCGTGCCCAACTGCTCCTATAGCTCGCAGCACCCTGATAACCCGTGGAATCGGGCAAGAAAGACTTATCGGCGCGGCCAGCGATTCGCCAGCGCATATATCATTCGGACAATGCTGACGCTTTTCCACCACCCCATGTTCGCCAGTTGCCGCTTCGTACGCCTCGCCTTCGGCGAATATGGCGAAGAGCTCGCGCTGATCGAAGAGAAGCCCTGGACGCGCCGAAAGGAGTTCCTGGCACTCAACCCGGCCGGCACGCTGCCGATTCTGCTCGCGGAAGGCGATGTACCGATCATCGGTGCCGGCGTGATAGCCGAGTATCTGGACGAGACGCGCGGCGTGCTGAAGCGCGACAAGCGCCTGTTCGTGGAAGGACCCATGGAGCGCGCGGAAATCCGCCGCCTCACCGACTGGTATCTCACCAAGACCGAAAGCGAAGTAACGCGCCATCTCGTACGCGAAAGGGTGCTGAAACCGCATATGCCGTCGGATGCCGGCGGCGGCTCGCCGGATTCGACCGCCATCCGCGCAGCGCGCGCCAACATCCGCCAGCACATGAAATACACCAACTGGCTGGCCGGCACGCGTCACTGGCTCGCCGGCAACCGCATCACCTATGCGGATCTGGCCGCGGCGGCCACCCTCTCCGTGCTCGACTATCTCGGCGAGATTGACTGGCGCGAGCACAATGCCGCGCGCGAATGGTACACGCGCGTGAAGTCGCGCCCCTCTTTCCGACCGTTGCTGGCCGACCGCGTGCGCGGCCTGTCGCCGGTGTCGCATTATGCGGACCTCGATTTCTGACCCGGCAAAGCTGCGCAAGCTGATCGACCGAGAGGCGCGGCGCGCCGGTTTCGATGCTGTCGCCATCACGACGCCGGGTGCCATTCCGCGGGCACCCGCGCGATTGGCCGAGTTCGTGGCGGCCGGCCATCACGGCTCGATGGGCTGGATGGCCGAGACGCTCGACCGCCGTGCCGATCCTTCCGTGCTGTGGCCGGATGTCCGCTCAATCGTCGTCCTGGCGATGAACTACGGCCCCGATCAAGACCCACGAGCGCTCCAGCAACGGCCCGATCGCGGTGCGATCTCTGTCTACGCCCGCAACCGCGACTATCACGACGTCATCAAAGGGCGGTTGAAGGAGATCGCCGGCAAGATCGTGGCGGCAGCGGGCGGCGACGTGAAGGTGTTCGTCGATACGGCTCCGGTGATGGAAAAGCCGCTCGCCGAGGCAGCGGGCCTCGGCTGGCAAGGCAAGCACACCAATCTGGTCAGCCGCGAACACGGATCGTGGTTGTTTCTCGGCACCATCTTCACCACAGCCGAACTTCAGCCGGATGCGTCCGAGGATGATCATTGCGGCTCCTGCCGCGCCTGTCTCGACGCCTGCCCGACCGATGCATTCCCCGCGCCCTACAGGCTCGATGCACGCCGTTGCATCTCTTACCTCACCATCGAAAACAAAGGGCCGATCCCGCGCGAATTCCGCGCCGCCATCGGCAACCGTATTTATGGCTGCGACGATTGCCTGGCGGCTTGCCCATGGAACAAATTCGCCCGGGCAGCCTCCGAGGCGAAGCTCGTTGCACGGGCCGACCTGCGCGAACCGGCACTCGCCGATCTGCTCAAGCTCGACGATGCTGGGTTCCGCGCCCTCTTCTCCGGTTCGCCGGTCAAGCGCATCGGCCGCGACCGTTTCATCCGCAACGTGCTGATCGCCACCGGCAATTCAGGTGATCAAGGCCTCGTCCCTGCAGTACGCGACTTGCTTGATGACGCTTCGCCCCTGGTTAGAGGTGCGGCGGTGTGGGCACTGTCGCGGCTGACGGCAGGCGATACAGTGCACGAGTTGGCGGCAGCTGCATTATCTGAAGAAGACGATATCGGCGTTCGAGACGAGTGGCATTTGGCGCTCGAAGGAGCGAACAACAACGGAAGGGTTGCATGAACGGCAACAAGGTCTTCATTTTCGGTGCCGGCTACTCTGCCCAGGCTTTCGCCAGCCAGAATCGAGAGTTCGGCCGCTTTATCGGAACGACGCGCTCGCAAGGCAAGTTCGAAGCACTCCGGCAAGCCGGTATCGAGCCATTGCTCTTCGAAGGAGAACTCACGCCTGAAATCGAAGCGGCATGCGCGGAAACCACACATCTGGTGATCTCGATCGCACCCGGGGCAGCCGGCGATCCAGTGCTGCGGACGGCCCGTGACACGCTCGCGACCCGAATGCCGCTATTGCGCTGGATCGGCTATCTGTCGACGGTGGGCGTCTATGGCGATCATGGCGGTGCATGGGTCGACGAAAAGGCGGAATGCCGGCCTGTGTCGGATCGCTCTATCCTGAGGCTGCAGGCCGAACAGGACTGGCAGAAGCTCGGCCGCGAAACCGGAGTGCCGGTCGCAGTGCTGCGCCTTTCCGGAATCTACGGCCCTGGCCGCAACGCTTTCGTCAATCTGAAAGACGGCACCGCCAGGCGGCTGATCAAGCCGGGCCAGGTGTTCAACCGTATCCATCGCGACGACATTGCCGGCGCGCTCCGTCATCTAGCCCAGCGTGATATCGGCGGCATCTTCAACGTCACCGACGATCTGCCTGCACCGCCGCAGGACGTTGTGAGCTACGCCGCCGCTCTGATGAAAGTACAGCCGCCGCCGGAGACGGATTTCGCCACCGCCCAACTTTCGCCAATGGCGCGGTCCTTTTATGGCGAGAACAAGCGTGTCGCCAACGCGGCGATCAAGGCCACGGGTTATTCGTTCCGCTTTCCCGACTACCGTTCTGCCTTCGACCAGATGTGGGCAAGCGGAAATTGGGACCAAGGAGCAGCGCGCAGCCCAATGAAGCGGTCGTGATCGCAGGTAACGGCCGCGCCGTGGTATGATTCGGACGGGCTAGCCAGGCGGGTCGCTCCAGATGGAATTGAAGGGACTGCGCAAGCAGGGAGAGGGTAAGTGACGAAAAGGCTGCGAACCATTGCTCGCAAAACGGTCCTGACGCTAGCGGGCCTGGCTGCCTTTGTGGGCGCATTCGAATTCGAGACGCGCCCGGTCATGGCCGAAGAACTGGCCAAGAACCTGTTCGGCGCCGAAAAGCTGCCGGCGGCGACGGAGCCACGATCCTTCGGCTTTTATTCGAAGGGCTGCTTCAGCGGTGGCGTTGCCATTCCGCTTGAAGGCGACACCTGGACGGTGATGCGACCTTCGCGCAACCGCCGCTGGGGCCACCCAGCGATGATCGCGCTGCTCGAGAAATTCTCGCGCGACGCCGAGGCCGACGGCTGGCCAGGCCTTCTGCTCGGCGACATCTCGCAGCCGCGCGGTGGGCCGATGCTCAGCGGTCACGCCTCGCACCAGATTGGTCTTGATGCCGACATCTGGCTGACCCCGAAGCCGAGCCGCGAGCTGACCATGGCCGAGCGCGAGAACAAGAGCGCCAGGCTGATGGTCGATCCGAAGACGCATCGCGTCTACGACCGGCTGTGGACACCCCAGCACACCCAGCTCCTCAAACGTGCGGCAAGCTACCCGGAAGTCGAGCGCATCCTCGTCAACCCAGGCATCAAGAAGAAGCTCTGCGACACGGTGACCGGTGACCGCAGCTGGCTGCGCAAGATCAGGCCGTTCTGGGGCCACGACTATCATTTCCATGTCCGAATCGGCTGTCAGCCCGGATCTCATGGCTGCAAGGAGCAGGCGGCGACAACGCCGGGCGATGGCTGCGACAAGTCGCTGGCCTGGTGGTTCACCGAGGAGCCATGGCGCCCGAACAAGAACCCGGACGCCCCAAAAGCGCGCGATATCATGACCATGGCAAGTCTGCCGAAGGAATGCCGTCTGGTGCTGCAGGCGCCCGCACCGGTGTCGGCGGAAGCCGTGACCTATTACGGCAATGGCCGGCCGCCGGTGGCGGTGGCTGCTTCGCCGGAACCGGCTCCAACCCCGCCGGGCACGATCGGCGAGACGCCCCTCACGCCGGTGACTGCCAGTGCTTTCGCGCCAACGCCGAAGATCGGCATTCCATTGCCGCGCCCACGCCCCGGCAACTGACTTCGGTCTGCGCGAAATCAAAAAAGCGCCCTTCCCTGGGCGCTTCTCCGAACCACCGGATTCAGCCCGAAAAGCGCTCTTTCAGGCACGCTTCTGTTTGTTTATAGCATTCAATCGATTGAGAAGGTTGCAGATCGCCGAATCGGCGTGAAGACTGCATTCACGTATCGGCCCGAAAATCGAAATCGATTTTCGTGAAGCACGATACGGGGCTCTGAAGTGCCGGGGTGTCCTTGCTCCCGGCGGACTGTTGCGAATACGAGGCGAGCCATCGCCGCGTCGAACCGGGGATGGGAATGACTGACGGAAGCGCCGGGCTGAGATTCCCGATCCTGATCGGCGACATCGGCGGCACCAATGCGCGGTTCTCCATCGTGCTCGACGCCAATGCCGAGGCGGGCGAACCCTTTATTGTCCAGACAGCTGATTTCGAAACGATCGACGCCGCCATCCAGGCAGCCGTCCTCGACCGCTCTTCCGTGCGGCCGAATTCCGCGGTGCTAGCCATTGCCGGTCCGGTAGATGGCGATGAGATTCCGCTCACCAACTGCCCCTGGGTGATCCGCCCCAAGGTGATGCTGCGCGACCTCGGCTTCAGCGAGGTCGTCGTCCTGAACGATTTCGAAGCCCAGGCCCTTGCCGTGGTGGCGCTCGGCGAAGAGCATATGGAAAAGATCGGCGGCGGCGAGGCCGAAGCGAACGCCAGCCGTGTCGTGCTTGGCCCAGGCACCGGCCTCGGCGTTGCCGGGCTGATCCACGCCCTCGGCCACTGGATTCCAGTTCCCGGTGAAGGCGGGCACATGGATATCGGGCCGCGCACACCGCGCGATTTCCAAGTGTTTCCGCATATCGAGAAGATCGAAGGCCGCATTTCCGGTGAACAGATCCTGTGCGGACGCGGATTGGTCAATGTTTATCGGGCCGTCGCCGAAGCCGACGGCAAGACGGCTTCTTTCACAAAGCCCGCCGAGATTACTGCTGCAGCACTGGCGAAATCCGATCCGGTGGCTGAAGAAGCGCTTTCACTCTTCGTCACTTGCCTTGGACGTACCGCAGGCGATCTGGCCTTGGTGTTCAAGAGCCATGGCGGCGTCTTCCTCACCGGCGGCATCGCGCAGAAGATCGTGCCGTCACTGAAAGCAGGCAATTTCCGCGCCGCTTTCGAAGACAAGGCGCCACACAGCGAGATGATGCGGTCGATGCCTGTCTATGTCATCACGCACCCCCTGGCGGCTTTGGCCGGTCTTGCCGCCTATGCGCGGGCGCCATCCTTGTTCGGCGTCGAGACCGAAGGACGACGCTGGAGCAGCTGAGCATTCCAGCAAAGGTGCGCCGCGGTTTTGCGACCGGAATTGCGCAAGAACAGAAAGATAGAGCATGGGAGGCGACCTTGTTTCGCCGAAAATGCGCTAGACCAGGCTGGCAAGCATTTTGCGCGCGTTGCCCATTGGCCATAGGCAAGGACGGCCGATGAGGCTAATAGGATGCCCGACGCTGAAGGGCGACCCGACGAATACAGTGCGCGGACTGAAATTTGGCTTCCAACGAACCAAAGAGAAGAGCTGACCCCAGCGAAGTCTTCGCTGTGTTGCGCCGCATCTACGACGAGGCGGGCCGCGGGCACCTGAAATCCTACTGGCTGGCGGCGTTCTGCCTGATCGCCCTGGCCGCCACGACCGGCGGCGCGGCCTGGATCATGCAGCCCATGATCGACGACCTCTTCTACAAGCATCAATACGACAAGGTGCCCTGGATCTGCGGCGCCATCATCGGCATCTTCCTGGTGCGCGGCCTTGCCACCTACGGTTCCGCCGTAACGCTCGCCAAGATCGGCAACAGCATCGTCGCCCATTACCAGAAGCGCGTCTTCGGCCATCTTATGAAGCTGGGCATCGACTTCTACACCGAAACACGGTCGGGGCAGCTGGCGGCGCGCATCAACGAAAACGTCGCCGGTATCCGCGACCTGTTCTCGATGACACTGAAATCGGTCGCTGGCGACCTCGTCGCCCTGATCGGCCTCGTGACCGTCATGGTCTATCAGGCTCCTTTCCTGGCAGCCAGCATCTTCCTGATCGGCCCGCCGCTGGTCTGGGCGGTCAGCTACATCATGCGCCGTGTACGCCGCGTGACGCGGGAATCGGTCGAGATCAACTCGCATCTGATCGGCGCCATGCAGGAATCGGTGCAGGGTATCGCCGTGGTCAAGGCCTTCACCATGGAAGAGCAATTGACCCGCAAGATCGGCGACCTCGTCGATCGGGCTGAGTCCCGCTACAACAAGATCGCCCGTGTTTCGGAGCGATTGGCGCCCGTCACGGAAATGCTGGCCGGTTTCGCCATTGCCGGCGTCGTCGCCTATTCGGTGTACCGTTCGGCCTATAGCAGCCAGCCGCCCGGCAATATCATGTCGTTCATCACCGCCTTCATGCTGGCTTATGATCCGGTACGGCGCCTTGCCCGTACGCAGGTCAATGTCGAGCGCGCGATGGTCAATGCACGCATGATCTACGAACTGCTCGACATCGAGCCCCGACAGGGCGATGCGGAAGGAGCGACGGAAGCCAGGATCGAAACCGGCGAGATCCGCTTCAACAATGTCACCTTTGGTTACACGCCCGACAAGCCGGTTATCCGCAACCTCACCTTCACCGCCGCAGCCGGTAAAACGACTGCGATCGTAGGCGCATCGGGCGCCGGCAAGTCGACCCTAGTTGCCTTGCTGCAGCGTTTCCACGACGTCAGTGACGGCACGATCGAAATCGACGGCCAGGATATCTCCAAAGTCACCAAACAGTCGCTGCGCCAGTCGATCGCCTTCGTCTCGCAGCAGCCCTATCTGTTTGAAGGCACGATCAGCGACAACATCCGCTACGGTCGGCCGGATGCCAGCGACAGCGAAATCCAGTTCGCTGCTCAACAAGCCGCAGCAGACGATTTCATCCGCCAACAGCCGCAAGGTTATGAGACACCGGTCGGCGAAAACGGCGTGACGCTTTCGGGCGGACAGCGCCAGCGCCTGTCGATCGCACGCGCCATCATCCGTCAGGCACCGATCCTGCTTCTCGATGAAGCGACCTCGGCGCTGGACAATGAATCTGAAGCGCGTGTCCAGCAGGCGCTGACCACCATCATGCGGGGTCGCACCACCATCGTGATCGCACACCGGCTGTCGACAGTGGTGAATGCCGATCATATCGTCGTTCTCGAGCAGGGCCAGTTGGTCGAGGAAGGCACGCACAATGAGTTGGTCGCCCGACCGAACGGCGCCTACGCTCATTTCTACAATCTGCAAGGCGGGCATGGGCTTGGCCTGGTCGACGACGATGCGGTCGAAGCGATCACGAACAAAGCAGATGGAACGACCGGGGGATAGCACATGAGCGAGATGAAGCTGGTTGTGGTGGGTGCGGCAGGCCGCATGGGCCAGGCCTTGGTCCGCGCCATCGCCACCATCCCAGGCGCAACTGTTGCCGCCGCCATCGAGCGACAAGGCTCGCCTCATGTCGGCAAGGATGTCGGCCAGATTGCGGGCATCGGCCCGATCAACGTGGCGATCAGTGACGACCCGTTGCCGGCCTTCGCCAAAGCCGACGGGGTGCTCGACTTCACCTCGCCCGCCGCCACCGTGGAGTTCGCCGGTTATGCGGCCCAGGCACGCATTGCCCACATCATCGGCACCACCGGTTGCTCAGACGAGGATGAGGCGGCAATAGCCGCCGCGGCACGCCACGCCACGATCGTTAAGTCTGGCAATATGAGCCTCGGGGTCAATCTGCTCGCCGTGCTTGTCGAGCAGGCGGCCAAGGCGCTCGACCCGGAGGATTTCGACATCGAGATCCTCGAAATGCACCATCGCCAGAAGGTCGACGCTCCATCCGGTACCGCCCTGCTGCTTGGCGAGGCCGCTGCTGCAGGCCGCGAGATCGCCCTTGCAGAGAACAGCGTGCGCACACGGGACGGCCACACTGGCGCACGCAAGGCAAAAACCATCGGTTTCGCCACGCTGCGCGGCGGTTCGGTGGTGGGCGAGCATTCGGTATTTCTTGCTGGTCCCGGCGAGCGGATCACGCTCAGCCACCATGCCGAGGACCGCGCCATCTTCGCTCGTGGCGCCGTGAAGGCGGCGTTGTGGGCTCATGGCCGCAAGCCCGGCCTCTATTCCATGCGGGACGTGCTCGGCCTTGGCCGGAACGCCTGAAGTCAAAGGAGAAAACATGTCGAGAACTCTCGTGCTCGTGCGCCACGGCCAGAGCGATTGGAACCTGAAGAACCTGTTCACCGGCTGGCGCGACGTCGACCTGACCGAACAGGGCCACGCTGAGGCCAAGGCAGCCGGAGCCAAGCTGAAAGCACGCGGGCTGAAATTCGACATCGCCTTCACCTCGGCCTTGCAACGCGCCCAGAAGACCTGCCAGCACATTCTCGACGCTGTCGGCCAGAGCGACCTGAAAACGGTGCGCGACCAGGCGCTCAACGAGCGCGACTATGGCGAACTGTCCGGCCTCAACAAGGACGATGCCCGCCAGAAATGGGGCGAAGAACAGGTGCATGTTTGGCGTCGCTCCTATGACGTGCCCCCGCCCGGCGGCGAGAGCCTCAAGGATACCGGCGCGCGCGTCTGGCCCTACTACCTGCACACGCTGCAGCCGCATGTGCTGGCCGGCGGCACCGTTCTGGTGGCGGCCCATGGCAATTCGCTGCGCGCACTCATCATGGCCCTTGACGGGCTGACGGGCGAAGAGATCGTCAAGCTGGAACTCGGCACCGGTGTGCCGATCATCTACGAGCTCAATGCCGACTCGACCGTCGCGTCGAAGGAAATCTTGGCCGACTAAGCCCTAATTCCACGCACCGCGCTTGCCGAAAATAACTTCGGTCTTTCGGCAGGCATGAGCGGTTGTGACAATTTGCCGGCGCCAGTCAGTGACAATTGTGCCGCGGCTCAGCATCGCTTGAAAAAAGCGCGTTGACAGGGTCGGTCTGCCCGCTTACATGAGCGCCCACCAGCCCAGATGGCGGAATTGGTAGACGCGCACGGTTCAGGTCCGTGTGCCGCGAGGCGTGGAGGTTCGAGTCCTCTTCTGGGCACCAAGTTTCCGCAGTTGCTTCGACAAGGAGCGGCTAGCATTTAAGAAGCCCGGCATTGCCGGGCTTTTTTAATTTCCGGCAAGCGTCGCCGGCCATCGCCACGCAACCGAAGCTTGTTTAATCACCCGAGATGATCCCTCTCAGCTGTGAACAGCGTCGCCTGTTTTGAACAGGCCCAATAATGCACTCTCGGCCGCTCCTGGTGTGATTGCACAACAGCAGAGATTACACTGAGAAATTCCAGAATTTTACTTGGAGATCAGACTCTCGCCCGCTAAGGCGATTCTGTCTTCCGGCACTGCGATTCGTAATCTCAACTGCAAAATTGTCAGACAATATTCTGACAGACTGTTTCCCGGTGTTTCAAAACGTGTGCACGCGCCACGAAATCGCCCGAAACACGCCAGATTTGCCGCCGCATTTGCCCCTAACGGCCTCCTATTCGATCAACGGAGCCGTTCCCCCGGAATGACAATCAACAAGAAGAAGGCCGCGCTTGCCGCGGCCACAGTCGCGGTCGGCCTTGTCGCCGGCGCGTCCACCTCCTCTGCCGCTGCACAGTGCGGCCGCGCTTCCTGGTATGCCTTGCATTCAAAGACCGCTTCGGGCGAGCGCATGAACCCTTCCGCCATGACCGCCGCACATCGCAGCCTGCCTTTCGGCACCCGGCTCAAGGTTACCAACAAAAACAACGGCAAGAGCGTCGTCGTGCGCATCAACGACCGAGGCCCCTTCATCAAGGGTCGCGTGCTGGATCTGTCGCGCGGTGCGGCACGACAGCTGGGCTTCGTCAGCTCCGGTCACGCCGCCGTCTGCATGGCCAGGGTCTGATCCGACCACATCCGCAACCAATCAAAAGCGCCGCCCAGTTGCGGCGCTTTTGATTCGCGACGCAGAAACCGTTCGCCGTCGCCCCACCCCGCCGAGGTGTGCCTTCGCATCTGCACCCATAGCCGGCTGGGCTGCTTGTTCGACCTTTTTCAAGGTTTTGGCCCAAAGTATGGGGATAACTCACGCAACGTGATCTATTGCGCCGCAACAATTTCTTGTTAACTTCGTTGCGACAGAGTGAAGCGGCTGGGCCGCTTGTAGCCCTTCTTTCCGAGGGCAGCGGAGACCGTTTTTAATGTTCTATCAGTTCTACGAGATGAACCATGCTGCCTTGCAGCCAGCGCGTGCTTACGCCGAAGCAGTGCGGGTTCTCTACACCAACCCCTTGAACCCGTTTTCGCACACGCCCTGGGGCCGTTCGGTGGCCGCAACGGCGGAATTATTCGAACGCACGACCCGTCGCTATGGCAAGCCGGCTTTCGGCCTGGACAAAACCGTGGTCGACTGGAAGACGGTGCCGGTTGTCGAACGCACCGTCTGGTCAAAGCCCTTCTGCAATCTGATCCACTTCCAGCGTGAAGTGCCGACAGGCCGACGCGCCGACCCCAAGCTCCTGATCGTGGCGCCGATGTCGGGCCACTACGCGACACTGCTGCGCGGCACGGTGGAGGCGATGCTGCCTCATGCCGAGGTGTACATCACCGACTGGGTCGACGCCCGCATGGTGCCGCTTTCCGCCGGCCCTTTCGATCTCGACGACTACATCGACTACGTGATCGAGATGCTGCACGCATTGGGCCCTGACACCCATGTGATGGCGGTGTGCCAGCCTTCGGTGCCGGTTCTTGCGGCGGTGGCACTGATGGAAGCGCGCGGCGATCGTTTCGCGCCGGCCACCATGACGTTGATGGGCGGGCCGATCGACACGCGCCGCAACCCGACCGCGGTCAACCTGCTGGCCGAAGAAAAGGGCATCGACTGGTTCCGCGACAACGTCATCATGCAGGCACCCTGGCCGGTGCCGGGCTTCGGCCGCGATGTCTATCCCGGTTTCCTGCAGCTTTCCGGCTTCATGAGCATGAACCTTGACCGGCATATCATCGCCCACAAGGACTTCTTCATGCATCTGGTGAAGAACGACGGCGACAGTGCCGAGAAGCACCGCGAGTTCTACGACGAATATCTGGCGGTGATGGATCTGACCGCCGAATTCTACCTGCAAACGGTGGAAACGGTGTTCGTGCGCCATTCCTTGCCGAAAGGACAGATGAAGCACCGTGGTACCAAGATCGACCCGGGCTCCATCCGCAATGTCGCCCTGTTCACGGTCGAGGGCGAGAACGATGATATTTCGGGGCTCGGCCAGACAGAGGCTGCGCACAGCCTGTGCGCAAATATTCCTGCCGACATGAAGGCGCACTACATGCAGCCGGCTGTCGGCCACTACGGCGTGTTCAACGGCTCCCGCTTCCGTGCCGAGATCGTGCCGCGTATCGTAGATTTCATCACCAGCTACGGCCGTAACAGCAAGGTTGCGGTGAAGCGGAAGGCAACCAAGCCGGCTCAAGCCTGATCACGTCTTTTTGAAGCTGCGGGCCGCTTGCTGCACGCAAGGACTGTTTTCTAGGAAATCGTCCAGCGCGTGCTGCTTTTTGGGCTGGATCTGGCATCCAGGCGAAAATCGCTTTCGTCCACTGTTGCGCAATCACCGCAATGACCGAGGCCTGATTAACCCTTTCGGCGAATCCGCCGTAAGGATCAATTGACACGCCATGTAAATAGTCATTAACGTTTCGTTAATAACAGGGGCGAGCGGGGGACTATGAACTCCTCACCAGCGACGCAAGGTTTGCGTGTCTTTGCGGCGGCCGCGATTGGGCTGGCTGCAGCGATCTGGGCGATGCCTTCGGCATCGGCAGCCGGAGCCATGGCGACAGGCGGCCGAACCACCCAGCCGATCGGCCACTATGAATTCTGCAAGACGCGACCGGCCGAATGTTCGGTTCACCCCAAGGACCTGGCGCCCGCAAGGCTGACCTCGGCACTCTGGAACAAGCTGGCAAGGGTAACCGCTGCGGTGAATGCCGCAGTCAAGCCGCTGAGCGACCAGGATATCTACGGCAAGGACGAGGTCTGGGCCTATCCGGACAAGGGCGTCGGCGATTGCGAGGACTATGTGCTCGAAAAGCGCCGCAGGCTGGCCAGGCAGGGCGTTTCGCTGGCCAACCTATTGGTGACGGTGGTTCGCAAGCCCGATGGCGAAGGCCATGCGGTGTTGACCGTGCGGACCGACAAGGGCGATCTGGTGCTCGACAACCTGACCGACAAGGTCAAACCCTGGGATCAGAGCGGCTATCGCTTCCTGAAGCGTCAGGCGATCGAAGACACCGGCCGCTGGGTTTCCATCCGCGATGGCCAACAGGTGCTGGTCGGCGCGGTTCAGTAACGACACCTAGAGCGTTTCCGTTTTTCACAAACGCTCTAAGGGCGTGTTTCGCCGCATTTTTGTAACGCCAAGTGATTCCACTTGGCTACAAAATGCTCTAACGGGCTACACTCTCTGCGCATCGCAAGGACAGGCGTCCTATGCCGCCTGCGACAAGCGGCCTGAAGCCATGCGGTAGGAAATCGCTTCGGCGAGGTGAATGCGCCCGACGGTTTCGCAATCATCGAGATCGGCCAAGGTGCGCGCCACTTTCAGCACGCGGTGGTAGGCCCGCGCGGAAAAGCCGAGTTTTTCGCTGGCTTCGCTAAGCAGTGCGAGGCCTGCGGCGTCCGGTGTTGCAATCGCTTCGACTAAGGCTGGCGAGCAATGGGCATTGAGCGTAACGCCCGTGATGCCCCGGACTTCGAAACGCCTGCGCTGGATGTTGCGTGCCCGCGCCACCCGTTCGGCAACCACCGCGCTCGTCTCGGGCTGGCTCGGTCGGATGAGGTCGCTGGCCGAGACGGCCGGTACGTCGACCCTGAGATCGATACGATCGAGCAGTGGACCCGAGATGCGGGCCTGATAGTCGGTCCGGCAGCGCTCGCCCCTCAGGCAGCGATAGCCGGGTTCGCCTGCCATGCCGCACCGGCATGGGTTCATCGCTGCGATGAGTTGGATGCGCGCAGGATAAGTGACGCGGTGATTGGCGCGCGCGATCATGCAGTCGCCGGTTTCCAATGGCTGGCGCAAGGCATCGAGGGTTTGCGGCGTGAATTCCGGGAATTCGTCGAGAAAAAGAACGCCATTATGGGCCAGCGAAATCTCGCCGGGGCGAGCTCTCAATCCGCCACCGACCATCGCCGCCATCGAGGCCGAGTGATGCGGCGCACGAAATGGTCGCCGGTCGGTCAGCTTTCCTTCGGCGAGTTCGCCGGCAACGGAGGCTATCATCGAGACCTCCAGCAATTCCTTCGGCTCCAGTGGCGGCAGGATCGAGGGAAGGCGCTGTGCCAACATCGACTTGCCGGAGCCCGGCGGGCCGACCATCAGCATATTGTGTCCGCCGGCCGCCGCCACCTCCAGTGCGCGCTTGGCACTTTCCTGGCCCTTGATATCGGCAAGGTCCGGCAAGTCGCGGGCGCTGCGATGGACACCAGGTTCCGGGCGCGACAATACCTGCGTGCCGCGAAAATGATTGGCCATGGCAATCAGGCTGTGCGGCGCGATGATATCGATATCGGCGCCTGCCCAGGCCGCCTCGGCACCGCATGCTCGCGGACAGATCAAACCACGTCCCTCGGCATTGGCGCCGACCGCCGCAGGCAAAGCACCCGCAACCGCCGCGATCGTGCCGTCCAGCGAAAGTTCCCCCAGAACGACATAAGAAGCCAGCATGTCGCCAGGAATGGCGCCGAGTGCGGCCATCAGGCCAAGCGCAATCGGCAGATCGTAGTGGCTGCCCTCCTTGGGCAGATCAGCCGGCGCCAGATTCACTGTCACCTTGCGGGCCGGCATCGATAGGCCCGAGGCATGGAGAGCGGCCTGAACGCGCTCGCGGCTCTCGGCCACGGCCTTGTCGGGCAGGCCAACGATCGACATGCCGACCTTGCCCGGCGCGATCATCACCTGGACATCGACCGGAACGGCCTCGATGCCTTGGAACGCCACCGTGCGAACGCGCGAAACCATCGAAGCCCCCAAGGCGGACACCCCGTCCGCGTGGCCGGAATGGCCACAGGGTCAAAAAAGCATGGTTTCCTGTTCAGATCAAGAACAATACAGGAACAAAGGGGTACGGCTGCAAGGCAGCTAGCCGCGCTTGGCCTCGACGGCATCCCAGAACAGCGCTGCGATGTCGGCGCCGCCGAAGCGCTTTACTTCTCGAATGCCCGTCGGCGAGGTTACGTTGATCTCGGTCATGTAGTCGCCAATGACATCGATGCCGACAAGGATGAAGCCGCGTTCCTTCAAGGAAGGGCCGATGCGCGCGCAGATCTCGCGCTCGCGTGCGGTCAGTTCGGTCTTCTCGGCGCGGCCCCCGACATGCATGTTGGAACGCGACTCGAATTCGGCTGGCACACGGTTGATCGCCCCGACCGGTTCACCATCGATCAAGATGATGCGCTTGTCGCCCTTGCGCACATCCTTCAGGTACCGCTGGACAATATAGGGCTCGCGGAACAGCTGGCCGAACATTTCAAGGAGGGAAGCCAGATTCCGGTCCGCTTCGTGCAGATGGAAGATGCCGGCACCGCCATTGCCGTAGAGGGGCTTGACGATGATGTCGCCGAACTCCTTGCGGAACGCGGACACTTCCTGCGGATCCTTGGTGATCAACGTTTCCGGCATCAGGTCAGCGAACTCGGTGACGAAGATCTTTTCGGGGCTGTTGCGCACCCAGGCCGGGTCGTTCACCACCAGCGTCTTTGGATGGATGCGCTCCAGAATATGCGTGGTGGTGATGTAGTTCATGTCGAAGGGCGGGTCCTGACGGAGCAGAATGACATCCATCTCCGAAAGATCCGTGCGCACAGCTTCACCAAGTGTGAAATGGTCGCCTTTCACGTCGCGCACCTGCATCGCCTCGATGCGGGCGAACACCTTGCCGTCGCGCAACGACAGCCTGTCAGGCGTGTAGTGATACAGTTCATGCCCGCGCCGCTGCGCTTCGAGAGACAATGCAAAGGACGTGTCGCCCGCGATATTCACGGTCGAGACATGGTCCATTTGGACGGCGACTTTCAGCGGCATACGGGGTCTCCAGAAGAAGGTCTGTCGCCAGCATGTATAGGCTTGCCGTGTTCCTGCCAATCCTGCTGCATGGGGCCAGCGTCAGCGATCGAAGACCAGCCGTGAATAGCCGAGGAATGAAAACCCCATGGCGACCACGGAGGCAATGGCGAGAGCCGCCAGGGGGACCATCGATGGGACCGCCAATATGAGCGCCGCGTAGACGGCATAGTTCAGCGCACTGCTGGCTATACCGACGCCGCCGTAACGTGCGCCTTCCACCACGGCCCCACGGCTGCTCGGCGCAAAAGTCAGATATCGGTTGAGCAGCCAGGTGACGAACAGCGCGAGGCCGATCGATACCAACCGGGCACTGATCGGATCGAGCAGCGTCGTTGCCAGCAACGACTGCAATATCGCCGCATCAGCCAGGAAGCCGACTCCACCAACGAGACCGAAGCGCAGCAGTCTCTTCATGCCGCGTGCTGGGAGCGTTCCGAAGCAAGAGACTTCGCCGCGCCGCCGGCAGGGCGGCCAGCCGACAGCGACAAATAGACGAGGCGTTTCTGTTCGGCCCGCCCACGCGAGACGGAATCGAGGATCAGCCCGGTAACCGCCATCAGCATGGACAGGATCACCAACGCTACGGAAAGCACCCAGGTCGGCAGGCGCGACACCAGTCCAGTCTCGAAATATTCGATCAGGACTGGCGCCATGAACAATAAGCCGGCGATCATGAACAGCTCGGCAAAGGCCCCGAAGAAGCGCAAGGGTTGCGTTTCCTTCATCAACATGGCGAACATCCAAAGGATTTTGGCGCCGTCCCGCCATGTCGACAGTTTCGAAGATGAGCCCTCGACGCGGCGGCCGTAGTCGAGCGCGATCTCGCTGACCGGCAGCTTGAGTTGCGAAGCGTGCACCGACATTTCCGTTTCGACCTCGAATCCCCCGGATACCGCCGGGAAGCTCTTGACGAAACGCCGGCTGAAGACACGGTAGCCCGAGAATATGTCCGTGAAGTCGCGCCCGAACAATCGCTTGTACAGGCTGTTGAATATTCGGTTGCCGAAGGCATGGCCTTGGCGGCCGGCATCGTTTGTGACGCCGCGCCTCGTACCGACAACCATATCACAGCGCTCGGTGAGCAGCGTGTTGATGAGCAACGGCGCATCCTCCGGCGCATAGGTACCGTCGCCATCTGCCATCAGATAGATGTCGGCATCGATGTCGGCGAACATACGCCGTACGACATTGCCCTTGCCCTGCCTTGGTTCGCGCACCACGACAGCGCCCGCGGCGCGCGCCCTGAGGGCGGTCAGGTCTTTCGAATTGTTGTCGTAGACGTAGATGGTTGCGGACGGCAGCGCCTCGCGAAACCGCTGCACGACGTCGGCGATCGTCGGCTCCTCATTGTAGCAGGGCAGCAGGACCGCAATCGTGGGTTCATAGCGGACTTCGTGTACCATCGCTGTTTCTCGCCGGCCCGGGGGCGACCAAGCGCCAGCGAGCTGGGCTTTACTATTTGTTGAAGCCGTTAAGGCTACGTTTAAAACATCTGCGGGTTGGGGATTCTGCGATGTACGCGGCCGAAAATGCGGCTTCCGGCTGGCGGCGCGACCTTGCCTGGGCATTCGTCACCGCATTCATCGCACTCGCTATCAGTGCCGGCGGTGGCTTTCGGGCTATGACCGAAGGCAATGGCGACAATGACAGCCTGCTCAGATTGGTACAGGTACGCGATCTCCTGGCCGGTCAGGACTGGTTCGATCTGCATCAGTACAGGATGGGTCCGAAAGGCGGCTTCATCATGCATTGGTCGCGTCTGGTGGACGCACCGCTTGCAGCGCTCATCACAGTGGCCGAGACATTCGGCTTTTCTTCGTCCGCCGCTGAAACCTTTGCAAAGATCGTCTGGCCGACGCTGATATACGCTCCTACCGTTTTCTTCCTCGTCCGGGCAACGCGGCGCTTCGGCGGGGAACTCACAACCCTCCCGGCCCTGGTGGTCGCTGCAGCCGCGCTTTTCTTCCTGGCTATCTGCGAGCCGGGGAACATCGACCATCATAACGTCCAGCTGATGCTCGTTGCAGCGAGCCTGCATTTCCTGCTGGCGGCGCCGGGTCGACAATCGGCAGCGATCCTGTCCGGCGCCTGTGCCGCATCGACCCTTGCGATCGGCATGGAAACCGCACCGCTGGTCGCTGCGATCGGCCTTTGTGCGGCAGGCGAATTCCTGCTGCGAGACAACCATGGGGCAAATGTCGCACGCGGCTTTGGACTCGGCTTCGCCGGGATTTCAGCGGCCGTCTTTGCAGCAACCGTTGCTCCAGCGGCCTGGAGCACCGCCGCCTGCGACAGCTTTTCCCTCGTGCAGCTGGTGCTTGCAGCCGTTTCGGGTCTCGGTCTTACCGTAATGGCATCAATTGACGCTGTTCGTTCAAGTCCGCTGCGCAGATCTGTCGCACTGTGCCTGCTTGGGCTGGCCGTCATTGCCGCGATCACGCTGCTTTTTCCGCAATGTCTGCGCAGCCCCTACAACGATCTCGATCCGCGCCTGCGTTCGCTATGGCTGGATAATGTCTCCGAGGCGCAATCCTTCCTGCAGCTTGCGCTCGAAAAACCCGCAACGGCGATTGGGGCTTATGCCACGCCGCTGATCGGCCTTGCACTCGTTTTGCGTAGCCTCATGCGAGGCGACCACCGCCGCGAGGTGTGCATCGTCGGGACGCTTCTCGCCGCCGCCTTCGCTGTCAGCGTCTGGCAGGTGCGCGGCGCGAACTTCTCGATCGCGCTCGCCGTCATACCGCTGGGGAGCTGGGTGGCTCGTTGGCGCGAAAATGTGAGGACAGCACCTTCGGCAAAAGTCACGGTCGCGATGATCATGGCCTGGCTGGTTTCGTTAAACGGCGTCTGGAGCGTCAGCGCCGCCTCGATCTCAACGTTCGCTGGCGGCAAAGCGAAGCCGATCGCGAGCAGCCTCCGCTACACCTGCGAAGCCCCGGGCGATTATGCAATGCTGGCAACGCAACCGGCTACCACCGTTCTTGCGGTATCCAATCTCGGATCGCCGATCCTCGTCCACACCCAACACCGTGTGTTGGCCGGGCCATATCATCGCAATGTCAAAGGCAATCTTCTCGTGCTGGACACGTTCAGCAGCCCTTCCGCTGAGGCGGAGCGGATCGTACGCGACCAGCATGTCGGCCTGATCGCGCTTTGCCGAGCCGATGCCGAAACCAGTTATCTTGCTGGCCTGGCACCAAATGGTTTCCTTGCAACGCTCATGAAGGGGCCGTTACCATCCTGGCTTGAGCCGGTAGCCGCCAGCATGGGTAAGCCGCTCGAACTCTACCGCGTCAAGCCCGGCTAACCTTCAGCGGTGTCGACGCCGCTTGAGTGAAAGTGCCGGCTTATATTCGAGATACCTTTCTTAAACGGTTTGATGTCACTCTGATAAGAAATTCCAGAATAAGAACAGGGACGCCGATGCAAACGTCGTTTGGCACCGGGCAGACGCATAGGGAAAACACGGATCTGGCCTTCACCGATCCGTTGACAGGCCTTGGCAACCACCGTCGCTTTTTCGACAAGGTGGAGCGTCTCATCGCGGACCGCTCGGACGACCCCGCCCCTTTCGCCGTCGGCATCCTCGACCTGGACGGCTTCAAGCCCATCAACGACCTGTTCGGCCACAAGGCCGGCGACGACATCCTGATCCAGGTGGCAATGCGCCTGCGCGCGTCGATGGACAGCCATTCCACGGTCTGCCGCATCGGCGCCGACGAATTCGCCTTCCTCTATCCAATGGTCTTCAGCGAGGAGGCCGCCACCGAACGGGCGCGCATGCTGATCGAAATCCTTTCGGCGCCCTACGATGTCGGTGAGCGCACCGCCAGGCTTTCGGCTTCCGCCGGCTGCTCGCTGTTCTATTCCGGCGAAGAGACGACCGACATCCTGCTCAACAAGGCAGAAACCGCGCTCTACCACGCGAAGCGCTCGGGGCGCGGCAAGGTCGTCGTCTACACCCGCGAGATGGAAGAGGCTGCCAAGCGCGTCACCCGCATAGAACAGGCTCTACGGCGTGCTGTCTCCGCCGGTGAGGTCGAACCGCATTTCCAGCCCATCGTCGATCTCGGCACACGTCGCACCATCGGTTTCGAGGCGCTTGCCCGCTGGTCGGACCCGGATCTCGGTCCGGTTTCGCCTTCCGTCTTCATTCCGATCGCCGAGGAGCGCGGTATCATCGGTCCACTCTCGCAGTTGGTACTGCGCAAGGCTACCGAGGCGGCGCGCGGATGGCCCGGCGATCTTTTCCTGTCCTTCAACCTGTCGCCGTCACAGCTTGTGGACCAGAACACCGGCCTGCACATCCTGTCGATCCTGGATCGCACCGGTTTCGATCCGCGTCGGCTGGAAATCGAGATCACCGAGACCGGCTTGATGAACGATCCGGTCTCGGCCGAAAAGATCGTCGAGGACCTGCGCCGCGTCGGCATCCGTGTTTCACTCGACGATTTCGGCACCGGCCAATCGTCGCTGGGCCGCCTGCGCGAATTCAATTTCGACAAGCTCAAGATCGACCGCGCCTTCGTTTCCTCCATCCTCGACGATCGGCCGTCAGAGCATATCATCCGTGCCATTCTCGCCATGTGTGAGGGACTCGGCATGGACGTGGTGGCAGAAGGTATCGAACAGGAGGCCCAAGCCGACCGCCTCGTCCAATTCGGATGTGCCGGCGGACAGGGTTACCTGTTCGGCAAGCCCGCCGATGCCGACTCGACGCTGGGTTACCTGCGGGATTCCTTCCGTGGTGCCCTGCGCGCCAAGGCGATCTAGCATCTGGACCAGCCTATGCCCGCCAGCCGATGCGGATTGGCTGCTTCTTCCCGGTTACTATTTGTCTGACAAAAGATGCGATAAGCATTTTCAAGCTTGCTCCGGCCAAGCCGCTGGCTAGGATGCGGCGCCGTCATTCAAGCGGGAGGAAGCGATATGATGCCATCGGTGCGGTTCGCCGATCTGGAAGGCGCGTCGGTGTTGATCACCGGCGGCGGCACGGGCATCGGCGCCAGATTGACGGAAGGCTTTGCCCGTCAGGGCGCGAAGGTCGCTTTCATCGACATTGCCGAAGCACAAAGCCGCACGCTGTGCGGCGAGGTCGCAGACCTTACCGGAAGCAAACCGCTATTCCTCAACGCCGATCTGCGCGACATCGATGCACTGCGGGCGGCGGTGAAAGCCGCAGAGACTGCGCATGGGCCGATCAGCGTGCTGGTCAACAACGCCGCCAACGATATCCGCCACGCTGCCGAGACGGTGAGCGTCGACGAATGGGACGACAATCTGGCAATCAATCTCAGGCCGCATTTCTTCACCGTGCAGGCTGTCGTGCCCGGCATGAAGGAGATCGGGCAAGGCGCCATCGTCAACTTCACCTCGACCTCCTTCATGTTGAATATCGGTGACATGCCGGCCTACACGGCCGCAAAGGCGGGTATCATCGGCCTGACCAAGGGTCTTGCCGGCCGCTACGGCAAGGACGGCATTCGCGTGAACGCAATCGCACCCGGCTGGGTCATCACCGAGCGCCAGCGCCAGCTATGGGCCGCTCCCGGCAAGGTGGAGGCCCATGTCGCCCGCCAGGCTATCCCCCGCGAAATGCATCCCGACGACATGGTGGGGCCCTGCCTGTTCCTGGCTTCGGATGCCTCGGCCATGCTGACGGCGCAGACACTGATCGTCGACGGAGGCGTGCTGTGAGCGAGACGCCCGCCATCGCCGCCGTCGACTGGGGTACCACCCGATTGCGCGTCTGGCTGCTTGCCGGCGACGGTAAGGTTCTGGCCGAGCGGCGTGGCGACGACGGCCTGATCACGGCCCGCGAAGCCGGCTTCTCAAACGTGCTCGAGCGACACCTCGCCGTCATGGCGGCACCAGAAACTTTGCCGGTTGTCGTCTGCGGCATGGCGGGTTCGCGGCAGGGCTGGATCGAAGCGCCTTATGTCGATGTGCCATCGCGCATCGATGCCATCCTGCAGGGCGCCATCCGCGTGCCCGATACCACACGCGACGTGCGTATCGTCCCCGGTCTGGCGCAGCGGCAGGCGGATGCACCGGACGTCATGCGTGGCGAGGAAACGCAGCTGGCGGGCGCAGCTCTCCCAGCCAAGGGACAACATCTCGTCTGCATGCCAGGCACCCACTCGAAATGGGTGGTGGTGGAAGATGGGGCGGTCACCGGCTTCAGCACCTGGCCAACAGGGGAATTGTTTTCCGTCCTCGCGACCCATTCGATCCTGCGTCACTCGCTCGGCGAACGGCCTGCAGCGGTCACCGCAGGCAACGAAGGCTTCCGGTATTGGTGCCGGCAGGCTCTCGAAGACGGCGGCGATGTCTCGTCGCGGCTGTTTGCCATCCGCGCCGCCGGATTGCTGCAAGATTTGAAGCCGGATGAATCAGCTGCCCGCTTGTCAGGGCTGCTCATCGGTGGGGAGATCGCTTCCGCAAGGCGTCGTCATGGGACCGAAGGCGGTTCGGTGGTGCTGGTCGGATCGGGCGCACTCGCCGCGCTTTATGCCGAGGCGTTGGCTTTGGCCGGGCTTCAGATCCGGTCCGTCGATGCCGATGCTGCCGTGCGCGCCGGCCTGTTCGCTGCCGCGCAAGAAAACGGCATGATTGCCCGGAAGGAAAAGACCACATGAGCCTCACGGCGCCATTTCCACAATTGAAGCGCGGTCTCGTCGCCATTCTGCGCGGCCTGCGTCCGAACGAGGCAGTGGCTGTTGCCGAGGCGATTTACCGGGCCGGCATCGAAGCCATCGAGGTGCCGCTGAACTCGCCCGATCCGTTCTTGTCCATCGCCTCCATCGCGAAGGCGCTCCCGGCCGAAGCATTGGTTGGTGCCGGCACGGTGCTGACCGCCGAGGATGTAGACGCATTGAAGCGGGCTGACGGGCGGCTTCTCGTCAGTCCGAACATCGACGCCGATGTCATGCGCCGTGCCGCGCATCACGGCATGGTCACCATGCCGGGAGTTTTAACGCCGAGCGAGGCCTTCCAGGCTATCCAGCTTGGTGCATCTGCGCTCAAATTCTTTCCTGCGAGCGTGCTGGGCCCTGGCGGGATTGCCGCAATGCGCGCAGTCCTGCCGGCCGGAACACTGGTGGGCGCGGTCGGCGGTGTCTCCGAAAAGGACTTCGCCGGCTATAAGGCGGCTGGCGTCAGTGTCTTCGGGCTGGGCTCCAGCCTGTTCAAGCCGGGCATGACAGTGGCCGACGTCGCCGCGCGTGCGGAAGCCGCCGTCGTCGTCTGGGATCAGGTTTTTGGAGAACAAAAATGACCGGTATCGTCTCGGTCCTGTCCGACCACGTCTGCGAACTCGGTGAAGGTCCGAGCTACGATCCCACGACGGGCAAGCTCTTCTGGTTCAACATCGTGCATGGCCAGTTGCTGGAACGCGGCCGCAGCGGCGCTACAAAGGTACATGACCTCGGCCAGATGGCGAGCGCCATCGCCATTGTCGACGACAAGCGGCAGCTGGTTTTCACCGAGACCGGCCTGCATCTGCGGGACATCGCGACCGGCAAGCTCACGCTTCATACGCCGATCGAAGCTGAGAACGGAAGCACGCGCTCCAACGATGCACGCGTGCATCCGTGCGGTGCCTTCTGGCTCGGCACGATGAGCAAGACACACGAGAAGAAGGCCGGCGCCATCTACTGGTTCTTCAAGGGTGAGTTGCGCAAACTGTATGACGGGATCACCGTGCCGAACTCCATTGCCTTCAGCGAGGATGGAGCTGTCGCCTACTATGTCGACAGCGAGGAGAAGCTGCTGATGCGGGTCGACTGTGACCCAGCTACCGGATTGCCGCTCGGCGAACCCAAATTGTTCGGCGACCATCGGCAGAGCGTCGGTTATGTCGATGGTTCGGTTGTCGATCGTGACGGCATCCTCTGGAATGCCTGCTGGGGCGCTTCTACCGTCAATGCCTTTGCGCCGGACGGCAAGTTGGTGCGTTCCATCCCGATGCCTGTCAGCCAACCCTCCTGCCCGGCGTTTATCGGCGCCGAAGCCGATCGTCTGGCCGTCACTTCAGCTTGGGCCGATCAGAACGAAGCCCAGCGGGCTGCCGATCCCGATGCCGGGAAGACCTTCCTGATCGATTTTCCGGTCCGAGGCCGGTTTGAGCCACGCGTGCTGATCTGAACGGCCCCGAAAAGCTGATCCTGTGGAAGGGCGCTTCCGGCTAACCTGTGTCCCGTAGGATCAACAAGCGCCGGCGATCAGCAAGCGAAATTGTTCCATCACCTCAGGGTTCGCCGGACTGTAGACCATCATGTTGAGGTCGGACCGGCCTTCGACCGCGAAGGTCGAGAACTCCAGCTCGATCGCTCCAAGGTCCGGGTGGTGAAGGCGTTTGATGCCTTCGCGCGTGGCCGCGATCTCATTGTCGTTCCACATCGCCTTAAATTCCGGGCTGATAGCGGAGAGCTCATCGACCAACTGCCGGATTTCCACCCCCGCGCCGGCGCGCGCAGCGTCAGCTCGGAATGCGCCGACGACATAACGGGCAACGTTGCGCCAGTCGTCCTGCGCCGCGCGCACGCGCTCATCGGAGAACATCATGCGAAGAATATTGCGCCGTTCCTTCGGCAGCCTGGAATAGTCCGTCAGGATTACGGTCGCGGCCTTGTTCCACGCCACCACATCCCACGTCGCTGTCCTAACGATGGCAGGACTGAAAGGCATGGCGTCCAGCACGTGCTGCAGCCGTGGCGTGATCCCGTCTTGTTGCCGGTAACGCGGCCCGGGAGGATGGCCGAAGGCAAGGATATGCAGGTGATCGCGCTCGGGCTCGGTCAGCATTAATCCCCTTGCGATGCGATCAAGCACATGGGCGGACGGTGCCCCGCCTCGCCCCTGCTCCAGCCAAGTATACCAAGTCGGGCTTATATTGGCGCGCTGGGCGACTTCCTCACGGCGCAGGCCCGGCGTACGCCGGCGTCCGGCCTGGAAACCGAAGACAGCCGGATCGAGACGCATGCGCCGGTCGCGCAGGAATGTGCCAAGTGCATTTTCGGAAGCGTTCTCGCTCATGCGATCCTGCTGATAATTATACCATGATAAAGTCACTACTTTAACAGTACAATTTTCTATGAGATCTGCCTGTGCGTCAATGCAGGAGATTTCGCATGCGTGTTTTTCTAACTGGTGCCTCCGGGTTTATCGGCTCCCGGATCCTTCGCGAACTGCTGACCGCGGGTCATGAGGTGATCGGCCTCACCCGTTCCGACTCGGGAGCGAAGGAACTGGCCAATAGAGGTGCATCTGCTCATCTTGGAACGCTGGAAGATCCCGTTGGCCTGGCGAAAGGAGCCGAGAATGCCGACGCGGTTATTCACACCGCGTTCGACCATGACTTCTCGAATTTCGCGGCCAACTGCGAAAAGGACCGCCGCGTCATCGCCGCGCTTGGGTCCGTTCTAAGGGGATCGAACCGGCCGCTGCTCATCACTTCGGGCGTCGGCATCGGTGATCCAGGCAATGGCGAGCCCGCTCGCGAGGATGTGTTCGACGCTCACCATTTCAATCCTCGCATAGCCTCGGAACTGGCCGGCCAGGAGCAGCTCGAAGCGGGCGTCAACCTCGGCGTCGTTCGACTTCCCCAGGTGCACGACACCGTCCGACAGGGCCTCATCTCACCCTATATCGAGATGGCGCGCCAGAAGGGCGTCGTCGCCTATGTCCACCAAGGTGCCAACCGCTGGGCCGCAGGTCACGTGAACGATGTGGCGAAGCTCTACGTTCTGGCGCTCGATCGTGCCGAGCCTGGCGCCCGCTACAATGCTGTAGCGGAAGAGGGGGTGGCCGCGCGCGATATCGCCGACGTTATCGCAACCGGGCTTGGGGTGCCTGCAATCTCGATTCCGAAAGACAAAGCTGAAGCCCATTTCGGCTGGTTTGCCATGTTCGCTTCAGCGGACATCACGGCTTCCAGCATCATCACGCGAAAAAAACTGGGTTGGACACCGACAGGGTCAAGTCTCCTTGAGGACCTGAAAGACATGGACTATTCGGCAACGTAGCCCTGGACCACACATCCCGCCCACGATGGCAGCTTTCAGGCTACGGTGGGGGGCACCTTCGATAACTCCGCTCTGGTCGCTGGCGTTGCCGCGTAGGTCGGTTTCGTCGGAACCGGATGACGGAGCAGCAGCGACACTGGCGCCCAATTTCACTGGTCTTCAGCCGCCATGCCGCAGCCGCGCCTCTTCCTTGTCTACGAACCGGAAAAAGCCTGCTTCGGTCGGCTGCTCGAGCAAGGTTATCCGCAGGAACGCGCGGCGGAGATTGCATCCTACCTTGCCCAATCGACCGACCTTGCGCCTGAATTTGCCGAGATCTGGCGCGAGGCAAACAAGCGAGGCATCACGTTCACGCCGGTGGAACTGGCCGAAGCAGCCGCTGTGATGGCCAGCGCAGATTCCGACAGCTCGCTGGTCTGGACGCTGACGGATGGCATCGCCTATTTCCGAGGCGGGGCCGCTCCCGCCTTGGCCCGGCTTGCCGGGTTGAGGACACTCGGTGCAGACGATTCGCTTTTTGCGCTTTGCCAGGACAAGTTTCGCTCCGGTGCGGTGCTTGCGGCTCTCGGCCTGCCGGTGCCGCGAGCCGGCCTTGCTCGTGACGGCCGCTGGCTGGTCGAGCCACCTGCTAGCGAAAACGGCTGGTTCGTGAAGCCGAACCGGCTCGGCGCCAAGATAGGCATCTGGCCGGATTCGCATTGTCACGATCTCGGACATGCGCTGGAGCTCAGCCGCCGCGTCTTCTCGCATTACCGCGACGATGTCGTCGTGCAGCCCTATGTTTCCGGCCGCAACGTGCGCGCAAGCTTCCTCGACATGACGGGACAGGCCGACATGTCGTCGCTAGGGGTTTTCCTGGTGGAGTCTGGCGCGGATTTCCAGACCATGGCCGACAGCCTGGCGCTTTATGGCGACACCGGCGCCGATGCCAAGGCAACCGGTCTCTATGCCGAGCCTTCACTTGTTCCGTTAGCCGCAACCCAGCCCTCTGCCGATGCCCAGATCCGCAGCATCGCCGAAGGGCTGATGGATGGGCTTGGCCTGCGTGACGTCTTTTCCATCGATCTGCGCGTCGATGCGGACGATACGGTTCATCTCATCGAATTCGAGGTCTGCCCCGGCTTGCCCTGTTTCGATTTCCGCGCCTATTGTCGCGCGCAGTGGGCGATGAGCCTCGCCGAGGCCATAGCCGAAACCGCTGCTCGCCGTCTGGTGAGCTGAAATCAAGACAATCCGATGCGATCGGATGGTTCTGTGCCGGACGGCGCAGACGAGGGAAGGAAGCACGACATGAGCGAAGCCTATATCTGCGACTATGTTCGCACGCCGATCGGCCGGTTTGGCGGAGTGCTTGCCTCGGTTCGTGC
>NZ_JAKREW010000013.1 GCF_022347545.1 Terribium retamae | reverse complement strand
CCCCCCCCCCCCCCCCCCCCCCCCAACCGCCCCCCCCCACGCAATTCGGGCCCACCCCCACCCAAAAACCCCTTTCCCCCCACCCCCCGGCCCCGGGGGCTCCCCGGGCCCCCCGGGCTTTGTCGGGGATAACAGCGGCTCGAAGCGGCAGCAAGGCCGCCGTGTCTGCTCAAGCCTGGTCGTTGATCAGCCGGCGGAGCAATTCGAGTTCCTGCGCCAGCGTGTTGTCGGCGCCCGACAAGTCCTCGATCTTGCGCACGGCGTGGAGCACGGTGGTGTGGTCGCGCCCGCCGAACCTGCGGCCGATTTCCGGCAGCGAGCGAGGCGTCAGCACCTTGGAAAGATACATCGCCACCTGACGCGGCTTGACGATGGTGCGCGTGCGCCGGTTCGACAGCAATTCCGTTTTCGAGACGTTGTAGTGGCGCGCCACGATGCGTTGGATGTCTTCAATGCGCACACGCTTCGGTTCGCCCGTGCGATAGATGTGGCCGAGGATCTCGTCGATGCGGTCGATGGTGATCTGCGGCTCGAACGACTGACGGAATAGCAACTGGTTGAAGGCGCCTTCCAGTTCGCGACCCGAACCGGTCACGGTGCGCGCGACATGCTCCAGGATTTCGTCGGCTATATCGAGCGAGGCGTCATCGTGCTTGGCCGATGCCAGGCGCTGTTTCAGCATGGCAAGGCGCATTGTGTAGTCGGGCGCTGCCATTTCCAGCGCAACGCCGCCGTTCAGGCGTGAACGGACACGCGGCTCGAGCGACTCCAACTCGGATGGCGGCCGGTCTGCGGCGACAACCACCTGCTTGGCGCTGTCGAGCAGCATGTTGATGAGATGGCAGAATTCGTGCTGGATCGACTTGCCCTGCAGGAACTGCATGTCATCGATGATCAGCAGATCGATGTCGCGCAGTTGTTCCTTCAGCGTCAGCGCGTTGTTGTCTCGGATTGCAGTGGCGAAGCGCCACATGAAATATTCGGCAGTCAGGTAAACGACGCGCGATTTCGGGTTGTGGCGCAGCGATTCCGCGGCGATCGCCTGCAGAAGATGTGTCTTGCCGAGGCCGACCGTGGCGTGAAGGAACAGCGGATTGAAACGTACCGCGCTCGACGCGGATTCCGCAACTGCACGGGCAGCGGCAAAGGCCACCCGGTTCGATGGGCCCTCGACAAAGGAAGCAAAGGTGTAGCGGGGATCGAGTGGTGAGCCCAGCACGTTCTGGCGGAAATCCGGCTCCGTGGTCCGGGTCAGCGGGGCACGTTCCTGCTTGCTGGCGCCCAAAGTCGTACCAGACGAAAGCGTGGTCTGCGCCTGCTTGGCAACCTTACGCAGCGGTGCGGCTTCCAAGTCGGGAGCGGTATGGCGCGTGGCACTGCGCACAACCACCTCGACCTTCAGGATACCGGCCTCTTCTTGCTTCCAGAGTTCCGTGATGACGTCCAGATAGTGACCGTTGATCCACGAGCGCAGGAAAGCGGTCGGCACCGACATGCGGGCGACCCCCTTGGAAAGCTCGACCAGCTTCATGCGGCCGAACCAGCTGGAATAGACCTCACTGCCGAGACGGGCCTTCAACTGTGCCCTGATACGCTCGAACCGCTGTTCAGCCTCATTGCTAGCAGTCATTGCACTTTCTCCGACAATCTCTCCGGAGAAAGGAAAGCCGCCACTGAGCTCCCGATTTGCGCCACTGTGTATCATTCAGATCCTCGTTCATTGTCTGACTTGCACTGGCGGGCCGATCTTCGCAGCCTTCTTCCAGTACCATAACCTCCCACGCTCCCAGCCGCCGCAGGCTGGGGACATGGTCAAGCGCATGGGTCGGGTTTTATCCCTGCCAATGCAGCCCGGAGCGACAAGACAAAACAAGCCCGTCTGGCTGCATGCCAGCTACGTCCGACTTATTATGCCTTGTTAACCCCAGTCCCCACTACGCATCGAAAGGACAGACCCAGCCGTTCGCGGAATTGCTTCCGCGTTGCAGATTTTGCCTGTTTTTGGGCTAGGTCGAGAGCCTAACGGCCCGCCCCTCTCGATGACCAGACATTACAGAAATCGCTGTGGAAAGGGCAAGGCCGCGTCTAACGGATTTTTAACGAATCTGGCAGGCCCAAAGGGGCATTTTGGCCTCTTTAAGCGCACCTGCGCAGGCAAAGTTCTTGTGATTCAAACCCTTTTCCGGCGAATATGAAAAAGGGTAGCTGGCGCGAAATAATTTTTAAAAAATCGCTTGACATTGAGTTCTTCCTAAAGCCCGGCTGGCGATGTGCACAAGCTGTGGACAACCTCCCGCGGATCTTCTCTAAACCACTGAAGTTAAATGATTATTTATGCCGCTCAGATTGAGGTTGCGTCTCGAGCCCGGCTTCCGGAACAAAGATGCCGGCAAAGTTCTCGACATGTTCGAAAACTGCCGTTGCGGCAATTATCGAACGTTCATTTCAAGTCATTGCCGGCAAACGAAAAAACCCGGCGCACATGCGCCGGGTCTTCAGAATTTTGTGATATCGAAAGGTTTAGGCCGACAGCGTCTTAAGACGCTGAGCAAGGCGTGAAACCTTGCGCGAAGCCGTATTCCTGTGCAGCACGCCCTTGGTGGCGGCGCGCATCAATTCCGGCTGAGCGTCCTTGAAAGCGGCCTCTGCGGCAGCCTTGTCGCCAGCAGCCAGCGCTTCTTCCATCTTGCGCACATAGGTACGTACGCGCGAACGGCGGTTCTTGTTAATTGCCGCACGGCGGGCGATCTTGCGCGTAGCCTTCTTGGCCGACGAGGTATTGGCCATACTGCCTCTCTTCTGATCTCTATGGTAAGCGCTTGCGGCGTGCCGATGGGCGCAAAAAACAAAGGGGCAGCCACAGGCCGCCTCAGTCGTCGCGGCTTATAGTTCAGCTTTTCCGGCGCGTCAACGCCGAAGGCACGCATTTGCGTAGCCTTTTCAGCCTCAACGGTTGCTGAAATTGGCTTTTCGCTTCTCGGCGAAAGCCGCCATGCCTTCCTTTTGGTCATCGAGGGCGAACATGGAATGGAAAACGCGCCTTTCGAATCGCAATCCCTCGGCCAGGGTCGTTTCATACGAACGGTTGACCGCCTCCTTGGCCATCATCACGGCAGGCAGCGAAAAGTCAGCGATCTTAGCAGCTGCCTTCAACGCTTCATCGACCAATTCGGCGGCCGGTACGATCCGCGAGACAAGACCGCAGCGTTCGGCTTCGGCCGCGTCCATCATGCGGCCGGTCAAAACCATATCCATGGCTTTGGACTTGCCGACAAAGCGCGTAAGGCGTTGCGAGCCGCCCATGCCGGGCATGACGCCGAGGGTGATCTCCGGTTGGCCGAACTTGGCGTTGTCCCCGGCGATGATGAAGTCGCACATCATGGCGAGTTCGCAGCCACCGCCCAAAGCGTAGCCCGCCACTGCCGCGATGATAGGCTTACGCGCACGGGTGAGTTCTTCCCAGCCGACGAAGAAATCCTGCATGAAGGCTTCGATGTAGCTCTTGGCTTGCATCTCCTTGATGTCGGCGCCCGCGGCGAAAGCCTTCTCCGAGCCGGTTATGACCATGGCGCCGATACTGGCATCGGTCTCGAAGGTCTTCACTGCGTCGAGGATGTCGGCGAGCACCTGCGAGTTCAGGGCATTCAATGCCTTAGGCCGGTTCAGCGTAATTAGCCCGACCTTGCCGCGGGTTTCGGCGATGATCGTTTCATAAGCCATGGCTCGGTCTCCTCATTGCAGTGAGACCCGTCTAGCCTACTCCTGGCAGGAGCGGCAATAGAACGTGGAGCGGCCGCTCTGAACGATCCGCTCGATATACCCGCCACAGCCTGGCTTGGGGCAGGGGGCACCTTCACGGTCATAGACCGCGAAGGAGTGCTGAAAATAGCCCAGCGAGCCGTCCGTCTGTACATAGTCTTTCAGGGAGGAGCCTCCGGCCGCGATTGCGTCGGCTATAACCGACCGCACGGCTTCTGCCAGCTTTTCGCTTCGCTCCTTCGCCTGCTTGTCATGGCCAGCGATTGTGCCGGCTGCGCGCGTCGGCAAGAGGCCGGCACGCCACAAGGCTTCAGATACATAGATGTTGCCGAGACCAGCAATCAGCCGCTGATCGAGCAGCGCCGCTTTAAGAGGCGTCTTGCGGCCCTCGAACAGAGAGGCCAGCAGCGGGCCGTCCAAAGCATTGCCGGTGGGTTCGACACCGAGGTCCTTGAGCATGGGGTGCTCTCCGGGGGTACCTTCACCAAACAGCATGAAGCCGAAGCGACGCGGATCGTTGAAGACGACACGCGCCTCGCCGCCGGCCGCCGGCTCAAGATGGAATATGACATGGTCGTGTGCCGCGGCCTTCGAACGCTCGTGGTGAAACTCGCCCGGGACGTCCGCGCCATTGGCCTGTTCTATGCGAAAGGAACCGGACATGCCGAGATGGCAGATCAGTAGCGGTCCGTCCTGCACATGCATGGTCAGATATTTGGCGCGCCGGCCAAGCGCGGCGATACGCCTGCCTTCAAGGCGTTCAACGAAGCGTTCTGGAAAGGGAAAGCGCAGATCCGGGCGACGTGCCTCCACGGCCGTGATGCGGGCGCCTTCCATGACCGGTTGCAATCCGCGGCGGACGGTCTCAACCTCGGGCAACTCAGGCATGGTCACCGAGCTCTGCGAGGAAGGACGTGCCGTGTCGACCAGGGGCCAAGCCCAGATGTTCGGCCACGGTTTCACCGATATCGGCAAACGTTGCCCTAAGACCGATGTCGCCGCCCTTTCGGCCGCGTGCAATGCCGATCACAGGGATCCGCTCGCGTGTGTGATCGGTGCCACGCCAGGTCGGATCGTTGCCGTGGTCGGCCGTGAGGATGAACAGATCGCCGTCCTGCAATTTTGCCAGCGCTTCTGGGATGCGCTTGTCGAAGGCTTCGAGCGCTGCCGCATAGCCGGCAACGTCGCGACGATGGCCGAATTCGGTATCGAAGTCGACGAAATTAGCGAAGACCAGATCACCATCGCCTGCGTCGTCGATCGCGGTCAGCGCCTTGTCGAACATTGCCATGTTGCCCGGTGCTTTTCGCACTTCCGAAATGCCGCGATGCGCAAAGATGTCGCCGATCTTACCCACGGCGATCACCCGGCTGCCACGGGCCGTGAGCCGGTCGAGAAGCGTGGGCTCGGGTGGCGGAACGGAAAAATCGCGACGATTGGGTGTGCGGCGGAAGGTTGCTGCGGTTTCACCGACGAAGGGACGGGCAATCACACGCCCGATGTTCAACGGATCGACAAGCCCCCGCACGATCTTGCAGAACTCGTAAAGCCGTTCGAGGCCAAAATGCTCCTCATGGGCGGCGATCTGAAGAACGGAATCCACCGAGGTGTAGCAGATCGGTTTTCCTGTACGGATATGTTCTTCGCCGAAATCCTCGATCACGCCGGTACCCGACGCGTGACGGTTGGCGAGAATGCCGGGAACCTTGCCCTCGCGGATCATTGCTTCGGTGAGCGAGGCCGGGAAGGCCGGGACGGTGTCTGGGAAATACCCCCAGTCGAAACGGACGGGCAGGGCGGCAATTTCCCAGTGGCCCGATGGCGTGTCCTTACCGCTGGAAACTTCCTGCGCGGCACCGTGGAAAGCTCCTGGAGCGGCGGCCGCTGCGGGGAAGGCAAGGCCGGTTGCTGTCTTGGCGGCGAGGCCGAGACCAAGGGCGGCCATATTGGGCACGGTAAGGGGGCCGTTGCGAAGGCCTTCGCGATCGACTTCGCCAGCGGCGCATGCCGCCGCGATGTGGCCGAAAGTATCCGCACCGGCGTCGCCATACTTTTCGGCATCGGCTGCGCCGCCGATGCCGAAGGAATCCAGAACGAAGATGAAAGCGCGCGCCATTCGAACTCATCGGTTTGTTGTCGCCAAGACATAGGAGCGCGTGACAGCCTTGGCAATTCGGAAACCAAACGGCAACCGCTTACGCAGACAATGGGCAGTGACTTTCGGCCTTCTAGGCCGAAACCCTGGAACTTGGCCGATGTCTCACCAATCTTGTTTCCGCGATCTGTTCAGGACGGCTGCTGCCGTCGCCGTATTTCTCGGGCTGTTTTCCGCATCGGCCCGCGCCGACTGGCAGGATGATATCGGCACGTTTCGCATAGGGGTGGTCGCCGAACCTGGTGCTGGCAACTCGGTGCCCGGCCTTTCCGTGCTGACGAAGGCTTATTCCATGGCGCTCGGCATGAAGGTCGAATTCCTCGTCGCTCCCGACTATGCCACGCTGATCGAAGCGCAGACTGCCGGTCGCGTGGAATATGCGATCTATTCGGCGCTTGCCTATGCGGCTGCGGCCGAACGTTGCGATTGCATCGAGCCGCTCGCAGCGCCGACCGACAGCGATGGGGCTATCGGCTTCCGATCGATCCTCGTCACCAGAGACGGGAAGGTCCCCTCGTTGCAAGCGATGGGTTCGCATCGGATCGCGGTTGGCGCCCCGGGGAGCATTGCCGGTTGGCTGTTGCCATTGGCCGAACTCGCGTCGCAACTGCCGTCCGTTCCAGGGGAGGGGCAGATACTGGAACATGCCCCTTCAGCTTCAGCCGCGGAGACGATGTTGATCGAAGGCAAGGTTGATGCGGTCTTTGGGTGGTCGCCCTCGGGCGAGGACAATCTCGAAGCTTTGACAGCGGGCACGGTCGCCAGATTGCGGGAAGCCGGTGTGGCGGAAGGCTCGCTTCAGGTGGTCTGGAAGTCCGGTTTGCTACGGTATGGACCTCATGCCGTGATGAAAACCCTGGACCCTGAAGCCAAACGCCGGCTCGGCGTTTTTCTGACCAACCTGAAACAGCAGACGCCTGAGACATACGACTTGCTGGAGCCGCGGCATTCCGGCGGCTTTGTCGCCGTCAAGCACAGTGACTATACAGTTGCTGCAAAGCTTTTGGGACGGATCAGTCGGAATGGAGATGAAGGCGAGAACGACAAACCAGAACCCTAGCAATCCGAACAGGTCAGCTTCGCTACCGTGCGCGGACGCAGAAGGTAGCTTTCCCCCATTTTTATATTGTTGAAAGCGTCAGTCAGGCCAAGCGCCTGTTGACCGCCCGTCGCCCAGACAATCAGCGGTTGATAGGCCAGGTTGCTGTCCACCTTGACCAGAAATGTGTCTTTGATGGCCAGTGCGGGCGGGATAACGATTTCCGTTCCTGGTGTTAGGCCGGCGCTGAAAGTGCCGTTGTCCAGCTTGCGCGACCAGGCCACGGTCGCTTTGGGTGGGGTCTCGTTGGACAATTGTATGCCCGTGATCGTGATCGTGGGCTTGGAGCGGGCATAGGGCAGTAGGGTGGTCTGGCCTATATCCATGATGCTTTGGATATCGGCTTTCGTGATCCCGCTGTCGGGCTTTTGCGCAACGAGGTCGGCGACCATGCTGCCGAGGCGGCTGACCTTCTTGTTGGTCTCGATCGCCTGCGAGGCCTCCATCGCCACGAAATACATGACAAGCAGAATAGGGGCGAGAAATGCGAATTCGACCGCGGCAACGCCGCGTTTGTCTCTATGGAAGCGGGCTGCGTTCCTTAGGAAGCCTTCTGCAACCGACCATCTCAGTGCTTGAAACAGCATCTTGTTTCCTTTGCCGGCAATGACCTCGGTCAGCTGCCGTAGGGCTCGTTGAACCAGGTATTGGTGGCGAAATGCAGCGTATCGCCATCCTTCAGATTGGCCATGGACTTCTTCATGAAGTCGGTGATGACCGGCCATTTGTAAAAGACGCGCAACATGTTGATCGTTTCGGCTGTACCGGGTTCAGCGACGAACTGTTTCGGGTCCACCGCCGTGCCTTTCATCAGCACGATGTCTCCATTGGCGATCTTGTATGTATGACCGGCGGCATCGGCGTAAGAATCGTATTTACGCAGATCGACTTTGAGGCGGGTTGTGCAACCGTTCGCCATCAGGATTTCCAGCCTGTAGCAGATCTTCTGCTTCAGGGTATCGACGGTGACAGCATTCGCCTTCAACTGCCCGGTCCGCAATTGACGTGCCAGATCATCTGTCGCGTTCGTGAGGATTTCCTGGCCGGCGAAGGAAAGGCAGCTCTCCAGGATCGCGAACACCAGAAGCGAGAAAGGGATGGCTAGAGCTGCGAATTCGATCGCCGTGCTGCCACGACGGTCGCGCGCAAAACGGACAAGAAAGCCAAGACGCCGCGCCGTGCGCGCCTTGTCACGTGTGTCTTCCTGCCCCATGACGACTGGAACCCCTGAGCCGAACCCGCTGGAAGTATAGACCAAACCCGTTGAGGGCCCGTTTTATTGACCCCTAAACTAATGGATGAAGTCTTTACCCGAGCTTAACCAGGCTGGACCCCGATTGCCCGCGCAGCTGCTTATTGGCCAGCGTTCATTTCCGACTCGGAAACCTTTTCGGCATCGGTCTTTGTCGCACTCTCGCAGTACGGGGTGCAGGACATGGTCTGAACCTGAGAGCGCCGATAGATGCGTACAGAACTCACTGCCTGCCGAACGACCGTGACCTGCTCGTCGAGGATCGGGCTACCTTGATTGTCGAGTGCCACGATGTTGGTGACACCGAATCCCTTGCCGGTAAGCACGATGGTGGAAGCATCCTGCACCGCAGCGTCCGCGATGGCGGAATTGCCAATGACCACTGTGTCGGCCGCTCGCGGAAGCTTCACGATCTTGGCCTGGTTCATGGTCACCTCGATGCCGACCTCGGCCTTGCTGGGCAAGGCAAAGATCGTGGCGGCAAGCGCCATGGCCACGATCAGTGGGTTCGACAGGGACATCGCGGTCTCCGACACGGTAAAAGTCGACGAAAAGATGAAGGAGATTGGTGAACCAAGGGTTAAGTCCGCTGGAACGCCGATGATGCGAGGGGCCGCTTACTGGAAGGCGTTCTGGCAGGACTGCCTTGAAATACGGCATTTATCGGCTTCGGCTCACCCATCCTTAACGCAATTGGACTAGGATACCGCGATTGCAGCTCTTTTCCAGTCTGGCCATGCTCGTAGCGCTGATCTTTGTCGTCTTTCCTTTCTGCATGTTGTTTGCGGCGGTTTCAGACATGCTTTCGATGACGATCGCCAATCGTGTGTCGGTTGTCTTGGCAGTGACCTTCTTGACGGTGGCCCCGCTGACAGGCATGGCCTGGACAGCCTACGGCTTGCACCTTGCCGCCGGCTTGGTGGTCCTGTGCGTTACCTTTGGTCTTTTTGCCATCGGCGGCATGGGTGGAGGCGATGCAAAGCTCCTGGCTGCGACCTCCATCTGGATGGGTTTCAGCATGACCCTGCTTCAATATCTGGTCTTTGCCTCTGTTATCGGTGGGGTCTTGACGCTCGCGATACTGGCTTTCCGTAAATCGCCGCTAGCTCTCCTTGCCGGCAACAATGTATTTCTGCGCCATTTCGCTAACGAGAAGGTCGGGGTGCCTTACGGCATTGCGCTGGGGCTGGGCGGCTTGTTCGTCTTTGCGGAATCGCCGCTGGCGCTGTGGGCTCTGGCGAGGCTCTCGGGCTAGTTGCCGAGATCGTTGGATATCCGAATGGAAATTGGTCGACTGACTGTGCTGGCTGTATAGGTGTCTTCAGGCATTGGGAATTATTTCCTTCAAGTCATTAAATTAGAACTCCATTAACCATAATTTGACGATTTCAGACGCACAGTCCGACCTGGTGGTTTGTCAGGGTGGAATGGGGCGATGCCGGTATCCCGGTTGATTGTTTTAAGCGTGGCTGTGGCCGCTGCCGGAGGCGCGGGCTACGTGGCGAAGAACATGGCTGTCCCGGCTCCTCAAATTATCGAGACGGGTCCTCAGCAACCGGCGATCGCACTGGAAGACGTGCTGGTTCTCAGCGCCGACGTCCCGATGGGAACCCCGCTGGAATCCGCCATCAAATGGGAATCCTGGCCAGCGGATGGGGTGAATCCCAATTTCATCACTCGTGCCAGCGACCCTGAAGCGGCTGAAAAACTGAAGAACTCTGTGGCTCGCGTCGCGATGTATGCGGGCGAGCCGGTCCGTCGGTCAAAGCTGATCGGCGAGGGACAGAGTTTCATGTCCTCCATCCTGCCTTCGGGGACACGAGCGGTGGCGACGGCGATTGCCGCCGACACCTCTGCAGGCGGCTTCATCCTGCCGAACGACTATGTCGACGTCATCATGACGCGGAAAACCGATCCGGCGAACGGCGGCGGTGGCTTTACCACCGAGACCATTCTGAAGAACATCCGCGTGCTGGCGATCGACCAGACAATCCAGGAAGACGAAGAAGGCAAGAAGACCCGTGTCGGTCAGACGGCCACGCTGGAGCTGACACCTCAGCAAGCGGAAATCATCACCGTCGCGCAACAGATGGCGGACCGGCTCACGCTGGCGCTGCGCTCGATCAAGGACGCGCAAGAAAAGACAACCGGCGAAGCTGATTATCTCGTCTCCGGTAACGGACGACGGGGCACCGTACGTCTCATCAAATCCGGCGAAGTTTCCGAAGTGGGGGCAAGGAAATGAACATATCCAGTTTCGCCTCCGCGCTTGCCGTAGGTCTCTTGCTCTGCGGAACCGGTGCGATGGGGACGATCGAAGCGCAGGCTGCCAATGGTACGGCGCGCGTCGGCAACAGCACTGCCAATCAACGCATCAAGCTTGGCCTCAATAAGTCTATCGTCGTCGACTTGCCGAACGACGCCTATGACATCCTCGTCGCCAACCCGACCGTGGCTGACGCTGTGACGCGCACTTCCCGCAGGATCTATCTGTTCGGCAAGGCGGTCGGCGAGACCAACATTTTTGTCTTCGGTCCCAATGGCGAGCAGATCGTCAGTCTCGACCTCGCAGTCGAACGCGATGTCGCCGGACTTGAAGACTACCTGAAGCGGTTCATTCCCAATTCCAGCATCAAGGTGGAACTGCTCAACGACAACGTCGTCCTGACAGGCACCGTCGATACGCCGCTCGATTCCAAGCGTGCCGTCGATCTCGCCACCATCTTCGTCACGGGCGGTGAAGCGACCACCGGTCAGTATTCGCAGACTGCCGTTGGCGGCTCGCGCGACGGCGGCGTGGACATCGACAACCCCGACCAGACTCGCCAGAAAAGCCAGATCGTCAATCTGCTCCAGATCATGGGCGACGATCAGGTAACTCTGAAGGTGACGGTGGCAGAGGTGAGCCGGTCTGTCATGAAGCAGCTTGGCGTCAACATGGTTGGCAATGGTGGCTCAAATGGGATCACGTGGAGTTCGCTAACGCAAAACTATCCGGGTCTAGGCAAGCCGCTGTCTGACTCGGGCTTTAACATCGGATCCTCGTCCTTGACGGCGTATGTCAACGCAATGGAACAAGCCGGTGTCATGAAGACACTGGCTGAGCCGACTCTCACGGCTGTCTCGGGTGAGAAAGCGACATTCCGGGTTGGTGGAGAATACAATCTCCTCAACACTGCGGACAATGAAAAGGAAGACGACGGCACCACCAAGAGGACCTACGGGTTCAAGACAGTAGAATATGGCATCGGACTTGAATTCCAGCCGGTGGTGCTTTCCGCTGGCCGCATCAGCTTGAAAGTCAGGACTTCCGTTTCTGAACCGACGACCGAAGCGTCCGTCTCGCTCAATGATTCCAACATGATTTCGATCCGCAAGCGATTGGCTGACACAACCGTCGAACTCCCCTCCGGTGGGTCGATGATGATCGCGGGCCTGGTTCGCGACGACGTTCGTCAGGCCATCAATGGCCTCCCAGGTCTGTCGAAGATTCCCGTGCTGGGCGCGTTGTTCCGCAGTCGCGACTTCGTTCGTAATGAGAGCGAATTGGTCATCATCATCACGCCCTATCTGGCCCGACCGACGGCGCGCAACGACCTCGCAAAGCCGGACGACAATTTTAATGCCGCCAGCGATGGCGCAGGCATGTTTCTTGGCCGTGTCAACCGTGTCTACGGCACCATGCAGACTGACAAGCCTGCCGGCCGATATCACGGCGTCGTCGGCTTCATCTATAAATAAGCGGGGAGTGGATATGTCTCATTCGGCAAGAAACCAGGTCCCGCAGCTGGCGCTCCACGGCAGCAAAATGGTGATGCCCGCATTGCTGCTCGCAATTACCCTGCTTGGGGGGTGCGCCAACCGCGACAGCGTGACTGTGGGTGCTATCCCGGACGATTACCGCACCAATCATCCGATCATGATTTCGCAGCAGGACAAGACGTTGGACATCCCCGTCGGTGCCAGCGATCGTGACATGACAAGGGCGCAAAAGGAATCGCTGCTCGGTTTTCTTGAGGGGTACGATCGCGCAGCCGCTTCCGTGGTGACCATATCGGTGCCCACAGGCTCAGCCAACGAGATCGCCGCGCAATCCGCCGCACGCGGTTTCGCAAAGGTCGCTGCCGCCAATGGTGTTCGCCGCGACCGCATCGCCTTCATCTCCTACGATGCCGGCGGGGGGGATATCGCGGCACCGGTGCGCGTGACCTATTCCGCCTTACGCGCGCATACCGACAAATGCGGCCGCTGGTCGGCGGATATCGCCGATACGACCGAGAACAAGCACTATACGAATTTTGGCTGTTCCTATCAGAACAACCTCGCTGCCCAGATCGCCAATCCGAATGATCTTTTGGGCCCGCGCCAGCAGACGCCGGTCGACGCAACACGGCGTGGAGTGGTGATCGACGGCTATCGCAAGGCACCATTCTACACGCCGGTGCCACGCCAGGAAGTCGATTACTGACGCAATGGATCGCAGGGGGCAAAGAACATGACTAATCTGGCCTACGATCCTTCCGAGGACGACGATAATATCTCCCGTCAGGATATCGCGGCCATGCAGGCGTTGCGGCCCGTTCCGCGCATTTCCGTGCAGGCCTTCTGCGAGACGGAGGGTGTTGCCAATCCGATCGAGCGCGCGGGCCAGGATCGCCGAATGGCCAAAGCCCATCTGAAAGTGCACATGGGCGGCATTCCGACTGCAATCGACTTCTACCATTCGGCGCCGACCCCCAACCTGATTGTGCTGGAGACGCGCGCCGAGCCGAAGGAGATGCTCGAGCAACTCGGCCGGCTTGCCGAATATTGCGATCCGACCTCCAAGGTCGTTGTCATTGGCCACTACAACGATGTCGGGCTTTATCGCGAGCTGATCCGCAACGGCATTTCGGAATATGTCGTGGCACCGGTTTCGATGGCCGACATCGTCGCCGTTATCGCCTCGATTTTCGTCGATCCGGAAGCAGCGCCGATCGGCCGCTCCATGGCTTTCATTGGAGCCAAGGGCGGCGTCGGCTCCTCCACGATCGCGCATAATGTCGCCTGGGCCGTTTCGTCCCTGTTCCAGTCGGAAGTAGTGGTGGCCGATCTCGATCTTGCTTTCGGCACCGCGAACATCAATTTCGATCAGGATCCTGCACAAGGCATCGCGGAGGCAGTGTTCTCGCCGGAGCGTATCGATGAGGTTTATCTCGATCGCCTGCTCGCGCAATGTGCCGAGCACCTTTCCCTGCTGGCAGCGCCTTCGACGCTGGATCGTGTCTACGACTTCGAGCCGGAGGCTTTCAGCCAGATCATCGACACGGCGCAGAGAACCGCTCCCGTGCTGGTTCTCGATGTTCCGCATATCTGGAGCGGCTGGAGCAAGAACACGCTGATCAAGGCCGATGAGATCATCATCACGGCGACGCCGGAACTGGCCAATCTGCGCAACACCAAGAACCTGGTCGATATGTTGAAGCGGTTGAGGCCGAACGACCCGCCGCCGAAGCTGATCCTCAACCAGGCCGGTGTCCCCAAACGTCCGGAAATCTCTGCCAACGACTTCGCCGAGCCGCTCGGCATTACCCCGATGGCAGTCATCCCATTCGAGCCGCTGCTGTTTGGCAATGCCGCCAACAATGGCCGCATGTTGGGGGAGATGGACGCCAAGAATCCTGTTGTCGCAACGCTCAATGAGATCGCGCACGTGCTGACGGGGCGCAGCGAGCTGAAGTCGAAGAAAAAGAGCAGTCTCGGTGGGCTCCTGGGCAAGTTCAAGCGTAACAAGAAGTAATCGCCTCAGGGCGCGGTGGGTAACGGATCATGTTTGGTAAAAGAGGCAGTGACGACAGCAGCCGCAAGGCGCCGGAATTTCGTCAGCCGGTAACCGTGCCGGTTGAGACTGTCGTTGCACCTCGCCCGTCCACGCCGATTGCGCCGCAACAAGCATCCGCACCTGCAGCCGCGCCCGCACGCCGCATGGTCGATGCTCCCAGCATGGTTGCAGAACCAAAACGGGCACCGCGGGAGCGTGGTGAATCTTACTACGATACCAAGAGTCAGGTTTTTTCGGCGCTCATCGACACTATCGACCTGTCGCAATTGGCCAAGCTCGATCCTGAAAGTGCGCGAGAGGAAATTCGCGACATCGTCAACGACATCATCGCGATCAAGAATTTCGCTATGTCGATTGCCGAACAGGAGGATCTGCTTGAGGATATCTGCAACGATGTCCTGGGTTATGGCCCATTGGAGCCATTGCTGGCGCGCGACGACATTGCCGACATCATGGTCAACGGCTCCCGCAACGTCTACATCGAAGTCAACGGTCAGGTTGAGACGACAGGCATCCGCTTCCGCGATAACCAGCAGCTCCTCAACATATGCCAGCGCATCGTTTCCCAGGTTGGCCGCCGCGTCGACGAATCCTCGCCGATCTGCGACGCCCGTCTGCCGGACGGCTCGCGTGTCAACGTCATCGCACCGCCATTGGCGATCGATGGAACTGCGCTGACCATCCGTAAGTTCAAGAAGGACAAGCTGACCCTGGACCAATTGGTGCGTTTCGGCGCGATCTCGCCGGAAGGCGCCGAGGTGCTGAAGATCATCGGTCGCGTCCGTTGCAACGTCGTCATCTCAGGCTCCACCGGCTCCGGCAAGACGACATTGCTCAACTGCCTGACAAATTATGTCGATCGCCAGGAACGAGTTATCACCTGCGAGGATTCGGCTGAATTGCAACTCCAGCAGCCGCATGTGGTGCGCCTGGAGACCCGCCCGCCAAATCTGGAAGGCGAGGGCGAGGTGACGATGCGCGATCTGGTCAGAAACTGCCTGCGTATGCGGCCTGACAGGATCATCGTCGGCGAAGTGCGCGGACCGGAGGTTTTCGACCTGCTGCAAGCCATGAATACCGGCCATGACGGTTCCATGGGCACGATCCATTCCAACAGCCCGCGCGAATGCCTGAACCGCATGGAGTCCATGGTCGCGATGGGCGGATATACGCTGCCGCAGAAGACCGTACGCGAAATCATCGTTGGTTCCGTCGATGTCATCATTCAGGCCGCCCGCTTGCGCGATGGATCGCGTCGTATCACCCACATCACCGAAGTGGTGGGCATGGAAGGTGACGTGATCATCACGCAGGACCTTGTCCTCTACAACATCAAGGGCGAGGACATGAATGGCAGGCTGATCGGCGAGCATGTGTCGACCGGCATCGGGCGCCCCCATTTTTGGGAGCGGGCTCGCTACTACGGTGAAGAGCAGCGCCTGGCCACGGCATTAGAGGCGATGGAGAAGCGGGCGGGCTGAACCAGCCCGAAAGGCGTGAGGAGCCTTGCCGATGTTCGGTATCGACACCACAGTTCTTCTCTTCGTTATTCTCGCGGGCACCTGCGCCGGCGCGATCACCTATGCGCTTCTGTTCAACCGCATGAGCGCCGAAAAGCAGGTCGGTAAGCGCCTGGAGAGCATCAAGGCCGCGGAAAGCGATCGTGCCGTCGTGAAAGCTGCGCGCGAAAAGATCAACGAAGCCGCCAAGCGCCGAAAATCGCTGCAGGACACGCTGAAGGACCTCGACGAAAAGCAGAAAACCAGTACCCGGACCATCAAGAATCCACCATTGCGGATCCAGATCCGCCAGGCGGGACTGAACATGGCTGTGGAGCGCTTCTACATTTATTCCGCAGCTTGTGGCATAGCGCTCGCCCTCGTGGTCTTCATCGTAGGTGCGCCGCTCTTCGCGGTACCTGCAGCAGCCCTGGTCGGTGGTCTAGGCCTGCCACGCTGGTTCATATCGTTCTGCCGCAAACGTCGCGTCAAAGCCTTCCTCAACGAATTTCCCAACGCACTCGATGTCATCGTGCGCGCCGTGAAGTCCGGCTTGCCGCTCAACGACGGCATCCGTCTGATCGCCAGCGAGTCAGCCGAGCCGGTAAAAAGCGAGTTTCGTCGCATCGTGGATGCGCAGCAGATGGGGCTGTCTATCCCGGACGCGGCCTTGCGCATGCCAGAGACCATGCCATGCCCGGAAGCGGGCTTTTTCGGCATCGTCATTCAGATCCAGGCGCAGGCCGGAGGCAATCTGTCGGAAGCGCTCGGCAATCTGTCGCGCGTGCTGCGCGACCGCAAGAAGATGAAAGCCAAGGTCCAAGCGCTGTCGATGGAAGCTAAGGCTTCGGCAGCGATCATTGGGGCGCTACCTTTCATCGTCGCTTTTCTCGTCTATCTCACCAGCCCGAATTATCTCATGCCGCTCTTTGTCACCAGCACCGGCCATTTGATCCTGGGCGTGTCCGCCATCTGGATGTCGCTCGGCATTTTCGTGATGCGTCGCATGATGAACATCGAAGTTTGAGACCATGTCCGGACAAACGATCACAACGCTAACCGATCCGGCTTTCTTGATCGCCATTCTTGTGGCGATTGCCGTGTTCGCCACGGTCTTCACCTTGTTGCCGGCTTTCGCCCGCGATCCCCTCAAGTCGCGAATGAAGTCGGTTGCGCTCGAGCGCGATGAACTGCGCGCCAAGCAGCGTGCACGGCTCGCGGCCGAAGCCGACCGCCGCCGCAAAGGTTTGCGCGAAGAACAATCGGTAGGCATGCGCAACATCGTCGAGCGCCTGGATCTCAAGCGTGCATTGGCTGACGAGAACACGCTGCAGAAACTGAAGATGGCAGGTTTTCGCGGGCAGAATCCGCTGACGAAGTTCCTGTTCTTTCGCCTTGTTCTGCCATTCGCGGGCCTGGTCGTAGCCGTATTCTACGTTTTCGTGCTCGGCAGTCTTGGGGAGCAGCCGCTCTTCGTAAAGCTGTTTGTCTGTATCGTAGGCGGCTATGTCGGCTTTTATATTCCGGTTCTTTACGTTTCCAATCGCGCCACGAAGCGAAAGCAATCCATTCAGAAGGCCTGGCCTGATGCTCTGGACCTGATGCTGATCTGTGTGGAATCAGGCATGTCGGTGGAAGCTGCCATGCGCAAGGTTGCTGACGAGATCGGTCCGCAGTCGGTGGAACTGGCGGAAGAGTTTGTACTCACCAATGCCGAGTTGTCGTATCTGCAGGAGCGCCGGCAAGCCTATGAGAACCTTGCTGGTCGCACTGGGTTGGAGTCGGTGAAGTCGGTGACACAAGCGCTCATCCAGGCCGAGCGTTACGGCACGCCCGTTGCCCATGCGCTGCGCGTGCTGGCGGCTGAAAGCCGCGACATGCGCATGAACGAGGCTGAAAAGAGAGCTGCTGCCCTGCCGCCAAAGCTGACCGTGCCGATGATCCTGTTTTTCCTGCCGGTCCTGTTTGCCATCATCCTTGGCCCTGCAGGCATCACCGTCAGTCAGCGCGGCATGTTCGGCGACAAGCCGCAGTCGACCGATCAGCAGTAAATCAAACCGCAATTGATGCATGAAGCCACGTGAGCATGTCCCGCGTGGCGTCTGCTCGTGAGGGGACGGTTAGTTGACGGCTGCCTCGGGCTGCTTCTTGCCCTTGTCTTGGGCTTTCAACTGGTTCCACGCATTCTGCTGCGAGAGCATCTGGCGCAGATAGGTGACGTTGGCCTGCGCTTGCTCGGGCGACAGCTCCTGCGAAGCGATTTTTTCCGCTTCATCGAAGCGGCCCTGCAGGCCGACCGCCAGCGCAAGGTTCTGCCGCACCCGACTGTCGGCGTTGGGTTGCGACGCGGCCGAACGCAGATAGGTTTCCGCCGTACGCAGATCGCCTTCCAGCAGATAGGACATGCCGAGATTGGAAAGGATCGTCGGCTCGTTGGGCTTCAGATCCTGTGCCTTGCGATAGAGCTGACGGGCTTCGTCGCGTTGTCCGAGTTGGTCTAGAATGGCTCCTTCCGCTGATACCAGCTTCCAGTCCGGATATTCGGGTGTCTGCGCGCGGCGTACGGCATCAAGCGCCGGTTCGAGCTGTCCGTTTGCTGCGAGTGCCTTGCCGTAGGCAGCGAGCACATCGCGATCCTTCGGATAGGCAATCGCCAGCTTGCGCATCACCGCCAGGGATTGGTCGGCGTCGCCGTTCATCTGCAGCGTGATGGCGTATTTCAACGCGATGTTCTTATCACCGGGATTGCGCGCATAGGATTGACCGAGCCGGTTCGTGGCTTCGCGCAATTCGCCGGATGACATCATTTCCACCGGCTTGCCATTGCCACGACCGACCGAACCGGTCGACATGCGGTCCGTGGTGCCGCACCCGGCCGTCCCCGCGGCGAGCATAGCCAGAAAGGCAGCCGTCAAAAGCCGCTTGCCTGTCATGCGGGCGGGGCGGGTGATGGGCATGGGGGCGGGCTCCATTCTTCCGGGGGCCGTTCGACGGCCGTCTTCCCTAGCCGAGAAATATTCTGTTAACCCTAACGGATGGTTAAGAGCGCCGAGTCGCAGGCGCTGTCGGAGCTTGGAAGATGCCTGTCGAACTCGTTGAAAAGAAACCTCGCAAGGCACTGCCGGTCCATCTTGTCAGCAAGGACGGATTGGGCGCCGCGGGCCTCGCGCCCGAGGCGCTTGCCTGGGCTAAAGCCAACGGGTTTTCAGGGGAAGCTGGTCGCACATTGGTGCTGCCGGGTGAGGGTGGCCAGATCGGCGGTGCGTTGTTCGGGGCAGGCGACGGTGCGCTTCAGGCCGGCTCGCTTGCCAGGGCGCTGCCAACTGGAGACTGGCACTTCGCGGAAGCGCCTGCCGACCCGGAACTTTCCGCTTTGGCCCTGGTGCTCGGCGGCTATGTCTTTACCCGCTACGGCAAGAAGCCCGGCAAGGCATTGCGTTTCGCGCTGCCGTCCGGTGTTGATGCGGGTCGCGTAAAGCGTCTCGCCGAAGGCGTCTTCCTGGTTCGCGATCTCGTCAACACACCGACCAGCGACATGGGCCCCGAAGCACTGGAAAAAGCTGTTCGGGTGCTCGCGAAGCAATATAAAGCGAATGTCTCCGTCACCAAGGGTGACGATCTCATCAACAACAATTTCCCGATGATCCATGCCGTCGGTCGAGCCTCGGCCGAGGCGCCGCGCCTTGTCGATCTGACCTGGGGGCCGAAGCACGCACCGAAGGTGACACTGGTCGGCAAGGGCGTGTGCTTCGATACCGGCGGGCTCGACATCAAGCCGTCGGCTTCGATGCTTCTGATGAAGAAGGATATGGGCGGCGCAGCCAATGTGTTGGGCTTGGCCTCCATGATCATGGCAGCCGGCTTGAAGGTCAGGCTACGCGTGCTGATCCCGGCAGTCGAAAATTCCATTTCGGCCAATGCATTTCGCCCGGGTGACGTGCTCACCAGTCGCAAAGGTATCACGGTCGAGATCGGCAACACCGATGCCGAGGGCCGGCTGGTGCTGGCCGATGCGCTGGCGTTGGCCGATGACGAGCAGCCGCAACTGTTGATCGACATGGCGACGCTGACAGGTGCCGCGCGCGTCGCGCTGGGGCCGGACCTGCCGCCCTTCTACACGGATGACGATGCTCTCGCTGCCGAGCTTGCGACCGCAGCGGCGGCCGTGGAGGATCCGCTGTGGCGCATGCCGCTTTGGAAACCCTATGATGCCAAGCTGTCATCCAAGATCGCCGATATGAACAACGTCACGGCAGACAGTTTCGCCGGTTCGATCACCGCAGCGCTTTTTCTCAAGCGCTTCGTCCAGAAGAGCGCGAGCTGGGCGCATTTCGACATCTTCGCCTGGAATCCGGCCGAGCGCCCCTATGGTCCTGCCGGGGGTGAGGCTCAAGCTATTCGCGCGCTGGAACGGGTCATTTCCGGCCGCTTCGGCTGACACGCAACTGAAACGGATGCGAAACGATTTTCCGTCATGCTGGGCGGATGTCGATCGCTCTGCGTCCCAGCCAAGCCTTGCGACTGTGGCAGCACGTCATGCTGTCGCAGGTGCGGGGCGATGCACCGGATCTTACAGCACGACAGCTTGCGATCCTGCTCACGGTCTATCTTGATCCACCGCCACACACGGTTCGCGGGCTAGCGACTCGGCTGGACGTCACCAAGCCCGTCATCACACGCGCCTTGGACACGATGGGGGCACTCAAGCTGGTCTCGCGCCACCGCGACGAATTTGACAAGCGCAACGTGCTGGTCAAGCGCACGGTCGACGGCGCACTCTATGTCGAGCGGCTTGGTGATGATATCATCGCCAAGGCTCTTGCTTTGCCGATCTGATCTCCAAACAGCCGAGTTGATGCCTTGACCGCCCATGACGCCCGCCTGCATGCTTTCCGCGCCGATCTCGCAGATATCCGCCTGAAAGGCGAGGTGGCGGCCGAGCGCTTCGTTGCCGGCCGGCCAGCCCGCATTGCGACTTCAGTGGTCGATCTGCGCCGCGCGCCGCGCGCCGATTCCGGCATCGATACGCAATTTTTGTTTGGCGATGATGTTGTGGTGTTTGACGAAGCCGATGGCTGGGCGTGGGTGCAGGGTGAGCGCGATGGCTATGTCGGCTATGTTTCGGTCGCGGAACTGGGCGCACGCCAAGCAACTCCCACCCATATCGTTTCGGCCGCCCGTACTTTTCTCTATCCTGGGCCCGACTTGCGCCTGCCGCGTAGCGGGCAATTGTCGATGGGTTCGACCGTGACCGTGACAGGCGTCGCCGAAACACGCGGTACACACTATGCCGTGCTGCCTTCCGGCGAGACGATCATCGCCGGCCATCTGCTGCCGGTCGGCGAGCACGCGGCGGACTATGTCTCGGTCGCTGAAACCTTCCTCGGCACACCCTATCTGTGGGGCGGTGCTTCCGGTTTCGGCATCGATTGTTCCGGTCTCGTGCAACTTTCAATGCGCATGGCCGGCCGCAATGTGTTGCGCGATACCGACATGCAGGTCTCTTCGCTGGGTGAACTTCTCGATGTCGATACAGACCATTCCGGTCTACAGCGCGGGGACCTGGTGTTCTGGAAGGGCCATGTCGCGATCATGACCGATGCTGAAACGATGATTCATGCCAATGGTCATACCATGACGGTCGCACGGGAAGGCCTTAAAGAAGCCATTGCCCGCATCGGCTATCTCTACGGCGGTCCAACTGCTTTTCGCCGGCCCTAGAGCGTTTCCGTTTTTTACGGAAACGCGGAGATGCACTAAGTTTTGTTTTATTTGAATTTTTGTAACGCCAAGTGGTTCCACTTGGCTACAAATGCCCTGGCTCGAGATGTCAGTGCTCGATGGACCATTTGACGGGCATCCAGCGGGCATGGCGGCGGGCGATACGCTCATCGCGGGTTTCCGCATCGTAGACTGTGAGCAGGGGTTCCCGCGTGAATTGCGCGCGCTCATCGAGCGCGTTGACGACGATGATTGCTCGTTTCTCTTCGGTATTGGAGGTGACGGCTGCGACGTAAACTCCACAATCCCGGCAGACCAGATATTCGGCTGTCCTCAGCCCGAATCCATAGCGCGAAAGCAGGTCTTCGTTTTTGACGCGAATGCTCAGCCTTCCGCTCGGATCGGCCGCCGCAAGTGAATTGTGCTTGCGGCAGAAGGAACACTGACAAGCGCGAAGCTCGGTTTCAGCCGGCGGGATATTCGTTTCATAGCTCAGCCGGACGTTGCCGCAATGGCAGCCACCTTCGTGCACGGTCATCGCCGCCTCCTGTCCAACGGATGTGCAGGATAGCATCTGTATTCTGTTTCGGAATGTCGATCCGAAGGCCAGACGTCACAAATGGCTATAAAACGAAGGCGAAGGCCCGGCGCGAGGCCGTTTATTTGCCGCTGCGGCGCAGATGCTCGTCCAGCCTCGGCATGATTTCCACGAAATTGCAGGGCATGTGCCGATAGTCGAACTGAGCCTTCAGGATGCCGTCCCAGGCATCCTTGCATGCGCCTGGCGATCCCGGCAGCACGAAGACGAAGGTTGCATTGACCACGCCGCCTGTTGCCCGGCTTTGGATGGTTGAAGTACCGATCTTGTCGTAGGAGATGCGGTGAAAAACCTCTGAAAAGCCGTCCATCCGCTTCTCGAAGATCGGTTCCAACGCTTCCGGTGTCACGTCGCGCCCGGTGAAACCGGTGCCACCGGTGGTGATGATGACGTCGATGCCTTCGTCCTTCGACCAGAACAGCACCTTGTCGCGGATCTTGTCACGGTCGTCGGTGACGATGTCGCGAGCCGCCAGGATGTGCCCCGCCGCCTCGATACGATCCGCCAGTGTCTGGCCGGACTTGTCGTCGGCGAGGCTGCGTGTGTCGGAGACGGTCAGCACCGCGATGCGGACAGGTATGAAGGGCCGGGCCGTATCAGGCATGCGGATATTCCAGAGCCTCCGATGGCATGGAGCGTGTTGCGGCGACGAACCAATCCGGGTGCCGTGCCCGGATGCTGGCCGCTGCCCGCTTGGCGACATTGCCTGTTTCGAAGAGGCCGAAACAGGTGGCGCCCGAACCCGACATGCGCGCGAAGGCGGCATCTGCCTCGAGTAATGACGCTTTGGCCTTTCCGATCAAGGGCGCGATCGTCTCGGCGGCAGGCTCGAGGTCATTGCGCGTCGCCTCGAGCCAACCACGCAGGCTGTGGAAGTCGATGATCTTCGGCAACGGAGGCAAGGCTTCGTTGTCGCGGAGGGCAAGCGATCTGAAGACATCGGCGGTGGTGACCGCCACGCCCGGATTGACCATGACCAGCCCGAGTGCAGGAAATTGTGCCACGGGCGAAATTGCCTCGCCGGCGCCGTAGGCCAGCAGGGGCTGGGCCTTGAGGCACATTGGCAAATCGGCGCCGAGTGAGAAACCGATCCGCGCCAACTGCGCCTCGTCGATGTCAAGCTCCCAGGTCGAGACCAGTTCGCGCAACGCCGCTGCTGCATCGCTCGATCCGCCGCCGATGCCGGATGCCACCGGTAGGTTCTTTTCGAGTGAAATGGCCACCGCAGGTGCATTCTGCGGGCCTACATGGCTGCGCAAGGCATCGCGTGCCCTGAGTATCAGGTTGGTTTCGTCGGTCGGCACCAGCCCGGCGAAACGGCCCGAGATGCTGAAACGGTCCTCGTCGGCTTTTCGTGCTTCGATACGGTCCCCGAAGCGGGTGAATACGGCGAGGCTTTCTATTGTGTGATAGCCATCGGCTCGCCGGCCGGTGACATGAAGCGCAAGATTAACCTTCGCGGGCGCCAAGCGAGCGCCCGCGGCATAATCTGCGGATACACGGTCGAGTACTGCGGTGCTCAATCCTTGGCCAGCCGGTATTCGCCGGTCTTGGGATCCTTGACGAGGGTCCCCGTAGCGCCATTGGACCGCTGCTGTTCGGCACGCCGCACCTTGGCGGTCACGCGTTCGGCTTCCTTGATGAAGGAGCGGTAGCCAACATAGGCAACGATGCCGACGAGAATGAAGAAGATGATCTGCGGCATACCAAAACTCCTTCCTCAAGGGTCCGTCATGGCGGACGTTCGGGTCGGGCAAGTGATTATCGTAGCCCGTTCCTGTGGCTTTTCAAAGACCGAAACGGCTCCATAATGCGCGTTCTTCCGCCGCATCGAAAAGTGCGTCTACTCCGGCCGCGGCCAAGGCCGGCGCCGAGAGGCGGCTCGACGAACCGAACAGGCCGAAACGGCCGAACAGCCCGCGCGGCTGGGTGATGAGCTTGAGCTGCGTTTTCGAACCATAACGTTCCTTGAGGGTGCTTCGCATGTCGCCGAGGCCATCGACCAGACCGAGTTCCAACCCTCTCTTGCCGGACCAGAACAGGCCAGTGAACAGGTCGGGGTCGTCCTTCAACTTGGTGCCGCGACGCTCCTTGACGAGATCGATGAAGCTCTCGTGCAATTCCAGCATCAGCGTCTTAAGGCGTTCCACATCCTCTTTCTTCTCCGGTTGGAACGGATCCATGGAGGACTTGTTCTTGCCGGCGGTGTGCACCCGGCGCTCCACGCCGATCTTCTTGATGAGATCGGTGAAGCCGAATGTGCCGGAAATCACGCCGATCGAGCCGACGATGGAGGACGGATCGGCAATGATCTCGTCCGCCGCGACCGCGATCATGTAGCCGCCAGATGCGGCGACATCTTCGACAAAAACGAAGACCTTTTTGTTCTTCTCCGCGGCCAGGTCGCGAATGCGCTTGTAGATAAGCCGCGATTGGACGGGCGAACCACCCGGTGAGTTGATCGAGATCGCAACGGCCGGGCCGGGAAAGGAAAAAGCCTTCTCGATCAGGCCAGCCGTCGCAGCCAGGGAGAGACTTGGCCTAAACTGGCTGCCGCCGGCCATGATGGTGCCATGCAGCCGGATGACGGGAACAACGATATCGGCGGAGCGCCAGGATTTCGGCAGGATACGGTTGAAAAGGCGGCGCACGGGATGCGGTTCTCCAGTTTTGGCCCTTGGCATGTAGGCATTCACCACGTCACGGCAATGGCGAAGGCGTTTCAATCTCCGAAAAGCGTGGCCGTTCCGTTGCTGATGGCATCCGCGCTCGGCAGAAGCCCCTTGCCACCTTTCTCGTGCAGGACAAGCGGCGGCAGCAGCGAAAGCTTGCCGCGTGCACCCAGGAAGGCCCGCACCACGATACGGATCGCCGCCTCGTCGACAAGCGGATGTACCGGCACGATCTCCGCTGCGCCGAAACGGCCAGCCAAGGCATCGAGAATCGCTGCCAAGGACTCGGGCCGAGCAATGATCGCCAGGCCGCCACGCGGCTTGGTCACGGCGGCAGCGCTGCGCAGCCAGGCTTCGAACAAGCCCTCTGCCATGACATGGGCCTCGCGTCGAAGCGTATTGGGCGTGGCCCGGTCCTTGCCAGCATTGAAGGGCGGATTCATGATGACGAAGTCGAATTGGTGGTCGCCGAGCCCGGCTGCGTTCCTCGCTCTGCCGGTCAGCGTCACGTCCGCCCGGAGAACCTCCGCCCTGTCGCTGAGATGTTGATTGGCCGGGTGGGCCAAAGATGCTTCGGCGAACACCGCCATTTCCAGGGATCGCTCCACCAACGTTACCCGGGCCTGTTCGCAGCGGGAAATGACGGCGAGCCCCGCCGCGCCGGCACCGGCACCGAAATCGGCCAGTCGCCCGACGAAGTTTGATGGAACGGCAGCTGCCAGCATCATGGCGTCCATGCCGGCGCGGTGGCCGCCATTGGCGGGCTGCACCAGCCAGAAGCGACCGCGATGAAAGGCATCGATCGTGTGATCGGGCGCGTCGCCGGCGGCGGCTGGGGTCATGTCCGGCGGATTTCGTGGGCGATGCCAGCGTCGGTCAGAATACGCCGCGCTTCGTCGATACGGTCGTCTTCGACCAGGATGCGGCGCGGCAGGATGCCGATCGAGCCATCCAGAACACTCATATTTTGGTCGGCGGTGAGGAAGCCTATGCCGGCATCGCGCATCAGCGATTCGACGAATGAGATGACGACGGCGTCGTTGGTGCGGATGAGCTCGATCATGGACGGCAAAATCGCAGTTTGGAACAGTGATGTAAACGGTTAGCTCGCGCCCCCTCTTGCGCAAACCGCGCCAATTCGCCACTTGCCGTATGCGCTCCGGCCGCTAGAGTCCAATTAAGCAGCGTGGCGCGGCGGACGGGAGTTTCAGTGTGGGTGTCGTTCTCAACCTTGAAGATGGCAAGCGGGAAGCAGCGTCGATCAAGGGCCTGATCGATCTGACTGCGGCGGATATGGGCCGCGTCAACGAATTGATCCTGTCCAAGGCTGGTTCGGACGTGCAGATGATCCCCGAGGTAGCCAATCACCTGATCTCGTCGGGTGGAAAGCGGCTGAGGCCGATGCTGACGCTCGCTGCCGCGCAGATGTTCGGCTACGCCGGCGACGGTCACGTCAAGCTTGCGACCAGCGTCGAGTTCATGCACACAGCCACTCTTCTGCACGATGACGTGGTCGATGAGAGCGGCATGCGCCGCGGCAAGAAGACGGCGCGTATGATCTGGGGCAACCAGGCAAGCGTGCTGGTCGGTGATTTCCTGCTTGGCCAGGCTTTTCGGATGATGGTCGATGTCGGCTCGTTGGATGCGCTCGATATCCTGTCGTCGGCGGCTTCGATCATCGCCGAGGGCGAGGTCATGCAGCTTGCTGCCGCCAAGAACCTCGATACGACCGAGGATGAGCATTTTGCGGTCATCAAGGCCAAGACCGCGGCGCTGTTTTCAGCGGCCGCCGAAGTTGGCCCGGTCATCGCAAAGGCTTCGCGCACCGATCGTGCCGCACTGCGTTCCTATGGCATGAATCTCGGTCTGGCCTTCCAACTCATCGACGATGCGCTGGATTATGGCGGCACTTCGAAGGACCTCGGCAAGAATGTCGGCGACGACTTTCGTGAAGGCAAGGTGACGTTGCCGGTGATCCTCGCTTATCGACGTGGCACAGCGGCCGAACGCACATTCTGGAAGCGCGCGATCGAGGAGAACGTCGCCGACGACGCCGGTCTTGAAAGGGCGATCGGCTTGATGACGCGCCACAGCGCCATCTCCGACACGATCGGCCGGGCCCGCCATTTCGGCGAGATCGCCCGTGACGCGCTGGCACCGCTGGAGGAGACGCCGCAAAAGGCGGCGCTCATCGATGTAATCGACTTTTGCATCAGCCGGGTAAATTGAGCCGCCGCTGTCGGCGCAAAGCGTGTAGAACTTCTTTGTGATTTGTTTCATGGTGGGCGCGGGCCGCCGCCTGGCATTCTCCAGCGCGGTCGCCTTAGCCGGATGCCATGCTTTGTTAAGACGATGTCCGCATTGTGACCGCGTTCCGGATTGATGCGCGACCCCAAAAAGGCCATGCTTTGCCCGGAAAGAAGGATTCTTGGCGATCTCCGCTGAAGCAGGGGATTTGCCCGCCAGAAAGGAATACGATGCGGCAAAGACGTGCTCGCTGGCTTTCGAGCCTGGCCATTCTCGCTGGTCTCGCGGCCCAGACCCAGTCGGGTTTTGCGGCGCAGACATCAGCGCCCGTCGAAATCAATTCTTTTTCCGGCGCTTATCTGTCTGCCAGGGTTGCCGAAAACGACAACGATCTCGACAACGCCATCAATTATTACAAGCAGGCATTGGCCTTCGCGCCTGAAGATACGCAACTTCAGCAAAGCCTGATGCTGTCGCTGATCGCCCAGGGACGCTTCGAGGAATCGCTGCCCTACGCCGACAAGCTGAAGGAAGTGCCGGATATCGAGCGCTTTTCGCGTCTGGCCTTGGCTGTCGACAGCTTCAAGAAGAAGGACTTCGCCAAGGCGCAGTACTGGCTGAAACTGTCGCTGGGCGCCGATCTCGACAAGTTGATCTGCGGTGTCATGACAGGTTGGGCCATGCAGGGTGCCGGCCAGGGCGGCGATGCCATGGAGTATGTCGGCAAACTGGAAGGGCCGGAATGGTTCGACCTGTTCAAGTCTTATCATCGCGGCCTGATCGCCGACGCAGCCGGCCAAGCCGACAAGGCGGACGCCGCCTATTCCGAGGCCATCGCCAACACGGCAGCCGGTGGCGCCGCTCCGGAGACCTGGATGCGTGCGGCGCAGGCCTATGCGACGTTCCTGGCCCGCAAAGGCGACAAGGACAAGGCGCTCTCGGTGTTGAAGCAGGCGGAAGAGTTCGGTCCGGGCAAGATCGAAATCGTGGCCCTGCGCGACAAGATCGCAAAAGGGGAGAAACCGGAGCCCCTGGTTGTAAATCCCTCTGAAGGTGCTTCCGAGATCCTGCTCAACCTCGCTACCGCGCTCAATCGGGGAGGGGGCGAACCCTTTGTACGCCTCTATCTGGAATATGCGCTGGCTCTGAAGCCGGACAGCGACGTGGTTCTGGTGCAGCTTGCCGCAGTTGCCGAGCAACTGAAGGATGGAGAACGCGCCATCGACTTCTATCGCCGCATTCCCGCCAACTCGCCGCTCAAGGAAGTCTCGGAGCTGCAGACTGGTCTGAACCTGGCCGATCTCGGGCGTAATGACGAGGCGATCAAGCAACTCAAGGTGCTGGTCGAGGCCAATCCGGAAGACATGCGCGGTTATCTGGCGCTCGGCGGCGTGTATGCCTCCAAGCAGGATTTCCGCTCTGCCGCCGAACTCTTCGACAAGGCGGTCGCGGTGTTGAAGACGCCGACCAAGGCCGACTGGAACATCTTCTACCAGCGCGGCATTGCCTATGAGCGCATCAAGGAATGGCCGAAGGCCGAGCCGAACTTCCGCAAGGCGCTGGAACTCTTTCCAAACCAGCCGCAGGTGCTCAACTATCTGGGTTATTCCTGGGTGGATATGGGCACCAACCTCAAGGAAGCGCTGGATATGATCAAGAAGGCCGCGGAATTGCGGCCGAGCGACGGTTACATCATCGATTCCTTGGGATGGGCTTATTACAAGCTCGGCCGCTACGACGACGCCGTGCGCGAGATGGAGCGTGCCGTGCAGTTGAAGCCGGAAGACCCGGTTCTGAACGACCATCTCGGCGATGTCTACTGGCGGGTCGGCCGCAAGCTGGAAGCAACGTTCCAGTGGCGCCACGCGCGCGATCTGAAGCCCGAGCCCGATGTGCTGGCCTCCGTCGAGCAGAAATTGCTCAAGGGCCTGCCGCCGCTCGAGAACAAGACCGCCCAGGAGGCGCCGAAGCCCAAGCCGACAGCCCCGAAGGGGTAAGAGCACCCGAAGAGGAATTGGCGGATCGACGCGCGCTAGAGCATTTTGTAGCCAAATAGAATCACTTGGCGTTACAAAAATGCGGCGAAAACAAACCCTTAGAGCGTTTCCGCGTTTTCGTAAAAAACGGAAACGCTCTAGCGTGCTCCGCCAAGCCGTGCCATCGCCTTGACGCCTTTCCCCCTCGGCACTAGGGAATGGCACCAACATGCCGCTCCCTGTCGAGGCCGCCGTGACTGCCGAACTTCCCGCCAATCTGGACCCCAAGCGCTCGTTCCAGGGCCTGATCCTGACGCTGCACAACTATTGGGCCGCCCATGGCTGCGTCATCCTGCAGCCCTACGACATGGAAGTCGGTGCCGGTACCTTCCATCCGGCCACGACGCTGCGTGCGCTCGGGCCGCGCCGCTGGAATGCTGCGTATGTGCAGCCATCCCGCCGCCCGAAGGACGGCCGCTACGGTGAAAATCCGAACCGGCTTCAGCACTACTACCAATACCAGGTCATCCTGAAGCCGAATCCGTCAAACCTGCAGGAGCTTTATCTCGGCTCGCTGAAGGCGATCGGCATCGATCCGCTGCTGCACGATATCCGTTTCGTAGAGGACGACTGGGAAAGCCCGACGCTCGGCGCATGGGGGCTCGGCTGGGAATGCTGGTGTGACGGCATGGAAGTATCGCAGTTCACCTATTTCCAGCAGGTCTGCGGCATCGAATGTGCACCGGTCGCCGGCGAGCTGACCTATGGGCTGGAACGTCTCGCCATGTATGTCCAAGGTGTGGACAACGTCTACGACCTGAACTTCAACGGCATGGAAGGACCGGAGCGCGTTTCTTACGGCGAGGTCTTCCTGCAAGCCGAGCAGGAATATTCGCGGCACAATTTCGAGCACGCCAATACCGCGATGCTCCTGCGTCATTTTGAAGATGCGGAGGCCGAGTGCAAGGCCCTGCTGGAGGCCGGCGCGCCCGATGCGAATGCCAATGTCGCCATGCACAAGATGGTGTTCCCGGCCTATGATCAGTGCATCAAGGCCAGCCATGTCTTCAATCTGCTCGACGCGCGGGGGGTGATCTCGGTCACCGAGCGCCAGAGCTACATCCTGCGCGTGCGCAATCTGGCAAAGGCTTGTGGCGAGGCGTTCCTGCTGACCGAGGCCGGTGGCCTGGCGGCCTGATTTTACATCTCGTCGACCAGCTCGGCGTCGACGACTGCTGTTAACAGCGACTGGCGATCCGGTCCTGAAATGGTTCTCAAGGCTTGCCGAACCCCGGGCATCCGGAATTCGGCTCGTGCTTCGACCTGATTGACGAAGCAGGCGCTGAGCGCGATGACCTGAAGCAATGTCGATGCCGTTTTCATGGTTCTCGGCCAATGGTTTCCCGTCTGAGCGTCGACCGCTTCAGCGCTTTGTTTCGGTGATGTCGTTGTGCCCTTAGGACGAGCGGGCCGGCCGCTTCCCGACACAGCGATAGAAATTTTCATCGGCCGGTTGTTTCGCGCGAAGGGTGACAGGGCGCGGGCGACTTGCTATTGCCGCCGCAGCTTTCCCGTTTGAGACCGACCATGCCCGATCTGCTTCTTGAACTTCGCTCCGAGGAAATCCCTGCTCGCATGCAGCGCAAAGCTGCGGGTGACCTGAAGAAGATGCTGACCGACGGTCTGGTCGAGGCAGGTCTTACCTATGAGGCGGCGCGTGATTATTGGACGCCACGTCGCCTGACGCTCGATATTCGCGGGCTCACGCCGCGTTCCAAGGATGTGCACGAGGAGATCAAGGGTCCGTCCACGAAGGCGCCGGAGCAGGCGATCCAGGGTTTCCTGCGTAAGGCGGGCCTCGCTTCGGTTGCCGATGCGCATGTCCATGCAGATCCGAAGAAGGGCGATTTCTATGTGGCCCACATCTCCAAACCCGGCCGCGCCGCGGAAGAGGTGATTGCCGAGCTGGTGCCAGCCATCATTCGCAGCTTCCCCTGGCCGAAGTCGATGCGTTGGGGACCGGCCTCGGCAAAGCCAGGGTCACTGCGCTGGGTACGCCCGCTGCAATCCATCGTCTGCACCTTCGGCCCGGAAACCGAGGAGCCGGTTGTGGTGGATTTCGAAATCGACGGCATCCGCGCCGGCAATGTCACCTACGGCCATCGTTTCCATGCGCCCGACGCAATCACGGTGAAGCGCTTCGACGATTATGCGGCGAAACTTGAGGCAGCCAAGGTCGTCATCGACGCCGAACGGCGCAAGGAGATCATTCTGGCTGATGCCCGCAACCTGACCTTCGCCAATGGGCTCGACCTGGTCGAGGACGAAGGGCTGCTCGAAGAGGTCTCCGGCCTGGTCGAATGGCCGGTCGTTCTCATGGGCGAGTTCGAGCGGGCTTTCCTGGCAATTCCGCCGGAAGTGATCCGTCTCACCATCCGCGCCAACCAGAAGTGCTTTGTCACCCGCCCGCAGGGCGAGGCCGAAAACCTTTCCAATCGCTTCATCCTTACCGCCAATGTCGAGGCGAAGGATGGCGGCGCCGAGATCGCGCATGGCAACGGCAAGGTCGTGCGCGCGCGCCTGTCGGATGCTCTCTATTTCTGGAACACCGATCAGGGCGACTTGCCCGACCTCGGCGCCTTGGAGAGTTCGGCGGCGAAATTTGGTCTTGATCTAACCAAGCCGCTCGACCAGCGCATGGCACGGCTCGACCATCTGAATGTCACCTTTCACGCCAAGCTGGGCACGCAGGGCGAGCGCGTCGAGCGCATACGCAAGCTCGCGCGCGAAATAGCGCCGACAGCAGGCACCGATCCAGCGCTGGCCGAACGTGCGGCGGTTCTCGCCAAGGCCGATCTGCAGACCGAAGTGGTCGGCGAATTCCCGGAACTGCAGGGTGCTATGGGCCGCAAATATGCTCTGCTGCAAGACGAAAATGCGTCTGTTGCGGTAGCGATCGAAGAGCACTACAAGCCGCAGGGCCCGTCCGACCGCGTTCCGACGGACCCAGTCTCGGTTGCGGTGGCGTTGGCCGATAAACTCGACACGCTGGTCGGGTTCTGGGTTATCGACGAGAAGCCGACCGGTTCCAAGGATCCTTATGCGCTGCGTCGTGCCGCGTTGGGCGTCATCAGGATCTTGATCGAGAACGGCGTGCGGTTGGGCCTTCGCAAAGCCTTCGTCCAGGCCGAAAAAACCATAACGATCGGGACGATCTCAAATTTGGCCGACAACGACAATTGGGCCTCCGACCTCCTTTCCTTCTTTCATGACCGCCTGAAGGTCTATCTGCGCGACCAAGGTGCACGGCATGATCTGATCGATGCCGTGATTACTTCGGATGCCGATGATCTGTTGACGATCGTGCGTCGCGTCGAGGCCCTTGGCAAACTGCTCGATACCGAGGATGGCAAGAACCTGCTCGCCGGCACCAAACGCGCCGCCAACATCCTCGCCGCCGAAGAGAAGAAGGGCACGGCTGTGGCCATGGCTGTCGACCCGGCGCTGTTTCGCGAGGATGCGGAAAAACTGTTGTTCGGCGCCATCGGTCAAGCGGAAGCCCAGGCTGGCGAAGCCATTGGCAAGGAAGATTTTTCCGGCGCCATGGTGGCGCTGAGTTCCTTGCGCGAGCCGATCGATGCGTTCTTCGACAAGGTTCTGGTCAATGACGACGACGACGCCGTGCGTGCGAACCGCCTGGCATTGCTTTCGCGCATCCGCACCGCCACCGATCGTGTCGCCGACTTCTCGAAGATTGCCGGCTGATCGCCTGAAATCGGAGTGCCCCGATGCGCTCCGACGAACCATTTCAGGCACTTGTAAAATAGCCGGCCGAGCCGGCTTACAGTCATATGACGATGATGTCGGCGTGGGACAAATCGAGTGTACACTCGAACCCACGGAGGCTTTCATGACATTCGTTGCCGAACCCGAAATGATTGACGACATCCTGGCCTCTGACGAGGCACTGCTCGAAGCTACTCCTGAATACGAACTCGAAGCTAGCGACGACGAAGAGGTCGTGCTTTCGGACGATGAAGACGAGCAGGACGACGACGGCGAGGAAGCCGAAGACGAATTCGACGATGAAGATGAGTCCGAGGACGGCGAAGAGGCGGCCGAGGACGAGTCGGAAGACGGTGAAGAGACCGCCGAGGGCGACGTCGAGGAAGACGAAGCCAAGGCCGCTGCCTGAGCTAGTTTGCCGAGCGGGCAGGGCGCCTTGTCGCCTTGCCCGCTCGGATTGTGCGGTTTCAGCGCGCCGCCGGGAGCATTTTGTAGCCAAGTGGAATCACTTGACGTTACAAAATGCAGCGAAAACAAAAGCTTAGAGCGTTTCCGCGTTCCCGAAAAACGGAAACGCTTTAGGGTTTGCGCTCTTCCTTCAGGCCATCTTCTCCCGCCGTTGCGGAAACCTCGCTTTCTGGCTTGCCGTTTACCGTTCCTGGTTTGGCCTTGTGACGCGGCAGCGCGCTGCCGATCACGCCGTCGCGGATCACCTTCGTTGCACGTTCGGCTCGATCGGGAATGGCGGAGACCTTGTCCTGCATTGCCGGCGTCTCGCCTTCATCCACCCGAACTACAGAAGTACTGTCGATCGGATAGGCCGCCGATCGCAGGCTTTGCACATCGTGTCTGGTCTCGCCGGTGGCCACCACTGACGGTGTCGACGCCGGAGCAGTGTTGGTGAAGTAGACCAGCGACGATGCCTGTGTGGCGCACGTCATGCAGAAGCTGAAAAATGCGATCGCCACGCCACGCATGAAGATGTCCCCTTAGCCCGTCCCCTATTCGGCACTCTAGGGCAATCGTCTTGATCCCCGCTTACGGCGTCGCCACGCATTTTAGCGATTGGCACTGGGCGCGGAGGCTTGCCCGGTGCGGCGTGCCGTATTACGCAACCGCTCAAACAAGGTTGTGAAAGTGGTCGACATCCTACCCGCAGCAGAAGCCCTGGAACTGGCGTTGGCCCAATTGGAGGCCGGCGAGGTTGTCGCCATCCCCACCGAGACCGTCTACGGTCTCGCCGGTGACGCTACCAATGGCCGGGCGGTCGCACGCATCTTCGAGGCCAAGGGCCGGCCCCGTTTTAACCCGTTGATCGCTCATGTGGCGGATATGGCGATGGCCGAGCGCATCGCTGTCTTCGATCCGTTGTCTCGCAAGCTGGCCGAAGCTCTCTGGCCTGGGCCGTTGACGCTGGTCCTGCCGCTCCGGCTTGACGCCGGCATTCATCCGCTCGTGAGTGCCGGTCTGGATACGATTGCACTACGTATGCCGCAAGGGTTTGGCGGCGAACTGATCGGCCAGCTGGGGCGCCCGCTGGCTGCGCCTTCAGCCAATTCATCCGGCAAGATCAGCGCCACCACCGCTCAAGCTGTTGCGAACGACCTCGGCAGCCGCATCAAGCTTGTCGTCGATGGTGGCCCGACACCCGTCGGATTGGAATCGACTATCGTCAAGATTGAAGAAGGCGGCCTGAGGCTTTTGCGTCCCGGCGGCATTGCCGCCGTCGAGATCGAGACTGTTGCAAATACCCGGCTGTTGCGCGGCGCTACGGGCATCCAGGCCCCTGGCATGCTGGCCTCCCACTACGCGCCGGGGGCTGCGATGCGGCTGGATGTCGATAAAGTGGCGAAAGGCGAGGCGCTGCTTGCCTTCGGCTCGAGGCGTGCGACGGGCTGGCAGAATGCCGTTGCTGTGAAAAATCTCTCAGAGCGTGGCGATCTTGCTGAGGCTGCCACGAATTTGTTCTCCTTCATGCAGGATCTCGATCGTTCGGGCGCTGCGGTCATCGCCGTCGAACCGGTACCTTGGGATGGCCTCGGCGAGGCGATCAACGACAGGCTTGTCCGCGCCGCGGCACCGCGTGACAAACCCCTCGCATAATCCTAGTTGTTGGGTATGACCGATACCGACCTTCCGACCGACCTGCTCCAGCGTTTTGCCGCCATCGTCGGCGACAGATATGCGTTGCGCGATCAGACCGACATCGCACCTTACCTTACCGAGCGGCGAGGGCTTTGGCATGGCCGCACGCCATTGGTGCTGCGGCCTGGCAGCGTCGAGGAGGTGAGCCGCATCATGCGGCTTGCCACTGAGACGCGCACACCGGTCGTTCCGCAAAGCGGCAATACCGGACTGGTCGGCGCGCAGGTGCCGGATGCTTCCGGACATCAGATCGTGCTTTCGCTGTCGCGGCTGAACCGCATCCGCGAGATCGATGTGCAATCGAACACGGCGACTGTCGAGGCTGGTGTCATCCTGCAGACGCTGCAGGAGGCGGCAGACAACGCCGGCCGGTTGTTCCCGCTGTCGCTGGCGGCCCAGGGCTCGTGCCAGATCGGCGGTAACCTTTCTTCGAACGCCGGCGGCACCGGCGTGCTTGCTTACGGCAATGCGCGTGAGCTTTGCCTCGGCGTAGAGGTCGTGTTGCCGACCGGCGAGGTTTTCGACGACCTGCGCAAGCTCAAGAAGGACAACACCGGTTACGACCTGAAGAACCTGTTCGTCGGCGCCGAAGGCACGCTGGGCGTCATCACGGCCGCAGTCATGAAGCTGTTTCCCAAGCCAAAGGGGCGCGAAGTCGCTTTCATCGGCCTGTCGTCGCCGGAAGCTGCTCTTGGCCTTTTCAATCTGGCGGAAGATCGTGCTGGGCCGGCACTCACGGCCTTCGAACTCATTGCCAGAACCCCTTACGATTTCACCCTGCGCCATGGCGCGGGTGTGATCCGTCCCCTGGCCGACGACTGGCCCTGGTATGTGCTGATGCAAGTTTCATCCGGGCGCTCCGCAGAGGACGCCAGGGCACTGATCGAGGACATCCTGTCGGAAGGGCTGGAAAAGGGTCTGGTGGATGATGCCGTGATTGCCGCGAGCCTTGCCCAGGCTGACGCCTTCTGGAATTTCCGAGAGACCTTGCCGGAAACGCAAAAAGCGGAAGGTGCCTCGATTAAACACGATATTTCCGTGCCGATCGCCTCTGTCCCGACTTTCATCGAACGAGCTGCCGAGGCGGTTCGGTCCGTCAGCACCGGCGCCCGGGTCGTCTGTTTCGGCCATATGGGCGACGGCAATCTGCACTACAATATCTCACGGCCTCTCGACGGCGACGACCAGGCTTTCCTCGACCTTTACCGCCCGATGAACAAGGCCGTGCACGATGTCGTACGGTCTCTTAACGGCTCGATTTCGGCCGAGCACGGCATCGGCCAATTGAAGCGCGATGAATTGATCGCCACCGCGCCGCCGATGGCGATCGAACTGATGCGCCGGGTCAAGGCTGCCTTCGATCCCGCTGGCATCATGAATCCCGGTAAGGTTATCTGATGGTTTCGAAAGTTCTTATTGGTGGGAATCCGATAACCATCTGGCAGATCAGCAAAATTTAACCGACTTTTTTAAGCTGGCCGGTAAGGAGCCGACGCTAGTCTCTGCCCATAACGAGGCGGGAAAACCCGCACGGAGAAGACCGGGACACCCGGCTCTCAGGAGAGACAGGAAGGCATTCTATGAACACCGGACTGAAGCCAGTCTGGGCGGGACGCAACATGCGCCTCGACCCGTTTCGCCTGCCGCAGGTGGTGAGCTATGCCGCCCGCGACGATTCCGGCGATATCACGCTGACCGTTGACCGCCGTGGCGCCATCATGCGCCGCACGCTGCACATGAGCGGCATGCCCGTGACCATCGCGTTGCCGACCAAGGCTTTTCGCGGTGTGGCCGCACGGGCCATGGAAGACGAAGACGGCAACGTCACGGTCACTTTGGAGTTGCTGCACGCGGACCAGATGTTGTCGGTGCCGCTGTTGGTGGCCGACGATCTTGACGACATTGCTGCCGACTGGCGCGCCTGGGCGGATGCTTTTGGTCTGCCGATGCTGTTGATCGAGGCCGATGGTGTCGCCCGCACCCTGGAGGAGTCGCTCGGTGCGGCCATCAAGACGCAGCCACCGCGCGCGCGCCGCAAAGGTCGTATTTCCACGACCCGTCGTCCGCGTTTCCTGGCCAGGCGCCGCACCGGTGACCTCGGTCTTCGGTTGGTGATTGGGGGCGAAGAAATCATCGCCCGCCGCTAACGATAAGAGGTCGCTTAAAGCATCGGCTTTACTGCGACCCAGATTGCGCCCCCGATCAGGCCCAGGAAGATCAACCAGCCGACCTGGTTGTTCGACCTGAACAGCTTCAGGCACTGATCGGGATTGTCGATGTCCAACGTCACGATCTGTCTGGTCATATGCGCACCGGCGGCAATCAATCCCGCCAGCGCAACGACGGGGACCTGTGCCGAAGCAAAGGCAACGGCGAAGCACATCAGCGCTCCCGCGTAGAGACCAACCAGCCAGGATTTCGTGTGTTCGCCGAACAAGCGGGCCGTGGAACGCACGCCGACGATGGCGTCGTCTTCTTTGTCCTGATGGGCATAGATGGTGTCATAGCCGATCACCCACATGATCGAGCCGATATAGAGCAGGAAGGCCGGCCCATCGAGATCGGCGAATTCGCTCGCCCAGCCCATCAGCGCGCCCCATGAGAAGGCAAGCCCCAGCCCGAATTGCGGCCAGTTCGTGAAGCGCTTCATGAAGGGGTAAATCGCAACGACCGCCAGAGAGCAGACGCCGAGCAGAATGGCAAAGCCATTGAACTGGACGAGCACTGCAAGCCCGACCAGTGCTTGCAGCAGGAGGAATGCCCAAGCTTGCTTTCGGCTGACCTTGCCGGAGGGCAGTGGGCGCGAGCGCGTGCGTTCCACCTGATTGTCGATGTCTTCGTCGACGATGTCGTTATAAGTGCAACCGGCGCCGCGCATGGCTATCGCACCGATCAGGAACAGGATCAGGGTCGAGGGCAGAGGCAGCAGCGAAAGCAGGCTGTCTTCCGGCCGCGCATAGGCGCTGGCCGCAAGCGCGGCAGACCACAAGCAGGGCCAAAGAAGCAATTGCCAGCCAATGGGCCGATCCCAGCGTGCAAGCTGTGCGTAGGGCCAGAGCCAGCGCGGCAGCACGCGATAGACCCAGTGCCCGCTCGGCGCGTCTGCGACACGTCCCTGGGCCGATTTCGACTGTATGGTTTCCATCGCCGTGGAGTGGCAGGCTGTGGCGCAGGCGTCAAGCAGACATGGTGTCCTGCCGGGCTTGTATCGAAGGTGTCCGGCTGAAGGGCAGATACCAGAACAACGCGATCTCGCGCGTATCCGGAAAAAGTCCGCGGTAGAAGAACCGGTCGATGCCGCCGAGTTGGAAGCCTTGCCGCTCGTAGAAACGGCAGGCGGTAAGATTGTTGTTCTGTGTTTCGAGGGAAAGTCCCGTCAAACCCTGCTCACGCGCCCAGCTCTTGGCGCAATCGAACAGGCGATGGCCGATACCGCTGGCGCGATAAGGGCGGTCGACGCCGAAATGGTCGAGCAGACCGTAGCCATTCCAGTTGCGGGTGACGGAAAGCCGCCCGATCGGCGCGCCATCCAGCACGGCAACGAACAGCGCGCTGTCGTCGTCCCATTCCCCGTCGTCTTCGTCAGCCTTGTTGTAACTCTTCACATAAGGTTCGGTTGGAATGCGCCGCCATTCGCGGACCGGTGCATCAAAAACGGGTTCCAGATAGGCATCGACCTCGAAGCTGAAGTCGGCTTTGCCTGCGGCTTCAAAAAGGAGGGGATCGGCGCGTTCGATGGTGACGGGCATGAAAAGTCCTGCGGGAGCATACCGCAGATAGGCAGCCCTTCGTCCGTCGGCAATGCCGCAGCAGTTGATAGGGGTGATCGTGCCTTGACCTGCCGCGCCATCGCCAATAGCCAGAGCTGGCTACACGGATGGGCGAGGTTTGCGAAAATGAACGTTCTTCTCCTCGGTTCAGGCGGACGCGAACACGCGCTGGCCTGGAAGCTTGCGGCCTCGCCAATGCTCACCAAACTCTATGCCGCGCCCGGTAACCCCGGCATCGCCGAACAGGCGGAACTCGTGACGCTCGACATCTCCAACCACGCCGCCGTGGCTGCCTTCTGCCGCGACATGAAGATCGATCTCGTCGTTGTCGGCCCGGAAGCGCCGCTGGTCGCCGGCATCGGTGACGATCTGCGTGCCGCCGGTATCCGCGTATTTGGACCGTCCAAGGCTGCGGCGCGGCTGGAGGGATCGAAGGGTTTCACCAAGGATCTGTGCGCCCGCTTCAGCATCCCGACCGCCGCTTATGGCCGGTTCGATAACCTGGCCGATGCGCGCGCCCATGTCGAAAAAGTCGGTGCGCCGATCGTCATCAAGGCCGACGGGCTTGCAGCCGGCAAGGGCGTCACCGTCGCCATGACCTTGCCGGAGGCGCTGGATGCGCTGAGTGCCTGTTTCGACGGCTCGTTCGGCAGCGCCGGCGCCGAAGTCGTAGTCGAGGAATTCATGACTGGCGAAGAAGCGAGTTTCTTCTGCCTCTGCGACGGCACGACCGCGCTGCCTTTCGGCACGGCGCAGGACCACAAGCGTGTCGGCGATGGCGATGTCGGTCCCAATACTGGTGGCATGGGTGCCTATTCGCCAGCGCCGGTGATGACACCCGACATCATCGAGCGCACCATGCGCGAGATCATCGAACCGACCATGCGCGGCATGGCCGAATTGGGTTCGCCCTTCGCCGGTGTCCTTTTTGCCGGATTGATGATCACCGATCGGGGGCCCAGGCTGATCGAATACAACACTCGCTTCGGTGATCCCGAATGCCAGGTGCTGATGATGCGGTTGAAGGACGATCTGCTCGTCCTGTTGAACGCGGCCGCCGACGGCCAGCTGAGCCATATGTCGGTGCGCTGGACGGACGAGGCCGCGCTTGCCGTGGTTATCGCCGCCTCAGGTTATCCCGGCACGCCCGAGAAAGGGTCGGTCATCCGAGGCATCGATGCGGCGCGATCTGAGGGTGCCGAGGTCTTCCATGCCGGCACCGCAGTCAATGCCGGCGCTTTGGTCGCCAACGGGGGCCGCGTCCTCAATGTCTCGGCCACCGGCCGGACCGTGGGTGAGGCACAGAAGCGCGCCTATGCTGCTGTCGACCGCATCGACTGGCCACAGGGCTTCTGCCGCCGTGATATCGGATGGCGCGCGGTCGAACGCGAAGAGAGACGATGAGCGTCACCATCTACCACAACCCCGCCTGTGGCACCTCGCGAAACGCGCTGGCCATGATCCGCGCTTCCGGTGAGGAGCCCGAGATCATTGAATATCTGAAGACACCGCCGTCGCGGGGCAGACTGATCGAGTTGCTGCGCTTGATGGGCATGACGCCAAAGCAACTGCTGCGTCAGAAGGATACGCCCTATGCGGAGTTGCGGCTCTACGATCCGCGCTTCAGCGACGAGGAGATACTCAACTTTATGATGGAGTATCCTATCCTCATCAACCGGCCGATCGTGGTGACTGAAAAGGGTGCCGTTCTTGCCCGGCCCTCGGAGCGGGTTTTGGAAGTGCTCGCCAATCCGGACATCGGCGATTTCGTCAAGGAAGATGGCGAGGTGGTGCGCGCCTCCTTCCGCCGCTAGCTTGCCCGACGCTTTTCAGCATCAGGGCCCCGTCTGTGTGGCGGCGGCTTCGGCAGGCTTGATCGATCCTGTTGCGATTGGGTCGATGCCGCCCGGAGGCGTGCCCTGCGAAACGAGCACGGCCTGCGTTCTCCGCCTGACAACAGCGACATAGTCGGCAATGCCGTGCATCTGTTGGGCGACCAGGAGAGGCGGACGGCGGAAGGCGTTGCGCAACGCAATCCAACGCGCTTTCAGGGCAGCCCCCAATTCATCGAACGTGGGTGGCGCCGCGACCGCCGCGTAGGTGACGCGTTCTCCGCGCATGCCGGCCTCCCGCGACAGCGGCAACGGCACGCTCGCCAGATAATCGACCGGCACATCGATGAGGGCGCCGAACGGCCATTGGCTGCGCAATTCGGCGGCATCCATCGGCGCGACATTGACGTCGATGTCATTGGGTGTTCCAGCGGCGCGATAGGGGCAAGAGAGGCGCCCGCAATTGGCCTGGGCTGCGAATTGCCAGAGCGCGTAACCGCTCCAATGGCCTTTCGGGAAACTGGCGCTCACTTCCGGCTTGTAACGCGCGTACCAGAGCGGCAGCCGGGATAGCAGGCGGTAGCGGTAGCGGTTGGTCGCGATGTGGCTGGCCGTCACCTCATTGGTGTAGAGGATCGGAAAGCGGCCGACGCGACGATGAACCTGTCGTACGAATTCTTCCGCATCTTCCAGCGACATCCATTTCTCGGGGTCGTTGTCTTCGATGTCGAGAGCAAGCAGGTCGTCGGGGCCCGGCTCGGCGAAATCGATGAAATTATCGGCCTGTTCAACAGGATTACCCGGGCGGGCGAGATGATAGGCACCCCATTCCAGCCCCAGTGCCTTTGCCACCACCTTGCGTGTCTGGAACAGCTCGCGCGCCACGGCGTGGCGCTTCCAGAGCGCCTTGCACAACCGCTGTTCGGTTTCGCTGCCGCTGCAGGAATAAGGCGGAGGCATTCCATCCGAAGCCTTGTTGATGAAGCCGACGATGCGTTTGTCGGACGCAAGCGCATTCCAATCGATGGGATTGTATTCGTAGGCGTCGATGACGAGTGCCCGGTCGTCTCTTTTCCATGGCTCGGAAAAGTCCGACGCCTGGGCCGCGCCGATCGCTGCCGCCAGGGCCGCTGCCAGCGCTGTCGTGCGATGAAACTTTCGCGTGCGGCCGTTCAAGGGCATACCCCGCTCATTAACGGTCGATCCTGAACCGCTATGGTTAATGAACGGTTGTCACACCTTGTTGGCCATGGCCCGGCATCTCAGTCGGCTACAAACGCGCGGATTTCGCTGGCGACGTCATCCGCCATCCTGGCCATCGCGCCGAGATGCGGTGAGCGCAGCATCAGGATATCGAGCTTCAGGGGGCCGCCTTTTATATCGACTTGTTTGATATCTTCCGGTCTTGTCCGGTCGAGAAGACGCTTGGGAAACAAGCCGAAGCCCAATCCTTGCTGCACCATTCCCAGTTGCAGGCCGGCATCCTCGATCTCGGCTGCAACGATCAAGGGTTGGCCTTGTTCGGCCAGTCTCCCTGCAAGACGGCGACGCGCGTCGCATGGCTCGGGGCTCAACACCCAGCCGCTTTCTCCTTGGACTTCCTTCGCGATCAGTTTCGGCGAGGCGATCGCCACCAGTTCCTCCTCGCCGATAGGCTCCGCATTGTAGAACCGTGACCCGTCCGACAGCAGGACCGCCGCATCGAGCAGGCCGAGACGATGCTGTTCAGCAAGATCGGCACTCCAGCCCGATTTCAGTCGGAGCGATACCTTTGGAAAGTGGACAGTTACGGCTGCGATGCGCTTTGCTAGGCTGTGATGGGCGAGGCCATTGACGACACCGAGCCGGAATACGCCTTCGGGTTCCTGTGTGGTGGCTATCGTTCTCAGTCTCGCGAAACCGTCCAGGATCTCGCGGCTTCGCGCCAGTACCTCCAGGCCTGTCGGTGTCAACGCCGGCGGTTTCTGCCTTCGATCGAGAAGCTGTGCACCCAACGCCAGTTCCAGCCTCTGGATCTGACGGCTGACGGCAGGCTGCGTCAGAGGCAGCCGCCGTGCCACCTTCTGGATGGAGCCTTCCTCGGCAAACAGAACGAAAGTGCGTAGTTCCTCAATCATGCAATATTAACATAATTATTTTGCTTATTATGAATTTGAAGGCTCTTGGCCGCAAGGCCATTTTGGCGGTCTCAACAACGGAGATACCGCTCATGAAAGTGATTGTCCTTCAGGACAAGCCGGGCATCGGAAACCTTCATGTCATCGATCGGCCCGAACCGGTGCCGCGTCGCCAGGAAATCCTGATCCGGGTCCGCGCTACGGCGCTCAACTATCGCGACGTCGAGATCGTCAAAGGCAGCTATCACACCGCCTTTTCCTTGCCGCTCGTGCCGTTGTCGGATGGCGTTGGCGAGGTGGTCGCGATAGGAGAGGGGGTTACGCGTTTCAAGATTGGGGACCGCGTCTGTTCGACCTTCTGGCAACGCTGGGTTGGCGGTGCGTTCAGCATGGCGGAACCGGCCTATCAGCGTGGCGGTCCGATCGATGGGTTGCTTGGCGATTATGCGCTGCTCGACGAACAAGCCGCAGTGCTGGCTCCGCGAAACCTCAGTGACGTCGAAGCAGCAACCCTTCCATGTGCCGCAGTGACCGCGTGGCACGCGCTTGTCACCGAAGGGGCGGTCAAGGCTGGTGATACTGTCCTGGTCCAGGGGACAGGCGGCGTAGCGCTCTTTGCTTTGCTCTTCGCCAAGGCCAGCGGCGCACGTGTCATAGTCACCTCCAGCAGCGATCAGAAACTGCACCGTGCTGTGGCATTGGGCGCTTTCGCCGGCGTCAACTACCGGCAAAATCCGGAGTGGGCCGAGGCGGTTCTCGATCTGACCGACGGCCGCGGCGTCGATCATGTCATCGAAGTCGGAGGGCCACAGAGCTTCGAGCAGTCTCTGAAAGCCTCTGCGCGCTGCGGGCAGATCAATGTCATCGGCTATCTTGGCGGCAAGGATGGAGCGATCAATCCGCTTGAGATCTTCAGGAAGCAGGTGCAGGTCCGCGGCATTCCCGTTGGGTCCCGCGAATCCTTCGAGGCGATGGTTCGTGCGATTGAGACCCTCGATGTGAAGCCGGTAATCGACCGGACGTTCTTGTGGACCGAAGTGGCCGCCGCGATTCACTACCTGGAAGGCGGCTCACATTTTGGCAAAGTCGCCCTCGTGCACGAATAGTGGCCAACGAAAGAGCCGAAGCCCCGGGCTCCAACTTCGCGCAGCTTATCCGTCCATTCCGCGCACCTCCCAAAATCCGCGTGACAATGTTTGACGTTTACGTAAAAGTAGATCGAATGCTGTGACAGCGCTGTTGCAGTGCAGCACGGGTTCGCGGCAGGATCACGCGATATCAGAGGAGGAGACGGCATGTATCGGGCACCGGTCGCGGATATCGCCTTTACGCTGAAGCATGTCGCGGGGCTGAAATCAGCTCTCGATGCGGGATCGTTCGGCGAACTCGGCGAGGATCTGGTCGATGCCGTGCTGGAGGAGGCGGGTCGTTTCGCCACCGATGAGGTGGCCCCGCTCTATAAGATCGGCGACGAGACCGGGGCGGTGCTGAAGGACGCTGCCGTGACCATGCCGGCGGGCTGGAAAGATCTTTACAGACGTTGGATCGAAGGCGGCTGGAACGGTCTATCCGCGCCTGAGGAGTTCGGCGGGCAGGCACTGCCGACCATGCTTGGCGTCGCGGCACTCGAAATGTGGAATTCGGCGGCCATGGCCTTCGGCATCGGACCGACCCTGACCATGGGTGCGGTCGAGGCGCTGCACAAGCATGCGTCGGACGAATTGAAGGCTAAATACCTCGCCAAGCTGGTTTCCGGCGAGTGGATGGGCACGATGAACCTGACGGAGCCGCAGGCCGGTTCCGATCTGGCTGCCCTGCGCTCGCGCGCCGAGCCCGCAGGAGACGGCACCTATCGTATTTTCGGCCAGAAGATATTCATCACCTATGGCGAGCACGACTTCACCGACAACATCGTGCATCTGGTGCTTGCGCGCCTGCCCGACGCGCCAGCCGGTACCCGCGGCATTTCGCTGTTTCTGGTGCCGAAGTTCCTGGTCAATGACGACGGTTCGCTGGGACCCCGCAACGATGTGTTCTGTTCCGGCATCGAACACAAGCTCGGCATCCATGCCTCGCCGACCTGCACCATGATCTATGGCGATGGTTTTGGTGGTGCTGCGCCCGGCGCCATAGGCTGGTTGATCGGTGAGGAGAACAAGGGCCTCGCCTGCATGTTCACCATGATGAACAATGCCCGCCTCGCAGTCGGCATGCAGGGCGTGGCGGTAGCCGAGGCCGCGTATCAGAAGGCGCTTGCCTATGCCAATGAGCGCCGGCAGGGCAAGGCAGCCAGCTATACCGGCAACGGCATGGCTCCCATCGTTCATCACCCCGATGTGCAGCGCAATCTGCTCACCATGAAGGTGCTGACCGAGATCGCGCGTTCGATCAGCTATTCCTGCGCGCACGCACTCGACATGGCGCATGTTTCAGAGGGTGAAGCTGCTGGCCACTGGCGCGACCGTGCCAATCTGTTGACCCCGCTCGCCAAAGCCTTTTCGACAGATGCCGGCGTCGATGTGGCGTCGCTCGGTGTGCAGATTCATGGCGGCATGGGGTTCATCGAAGAGACAGGCGCAGCCGCCTACTATCGCGATGCGCGCATCGCGCCGATCTATGAAGGCACAAATGGCATCCAGGCGATCGATCTCGTCACGCGCAAGCTGCCGCTGGGCAACGGCCAGCATGTGCACGGCTATATCGATGAGCTGAAGGCCGTGGCCGCCGACGTGCGAGCATCGAACCGTCCCGGTTTCGGTCGCACGGCAAACCTGCTGGATCGTGCACTGGCCGATCTTACGGAAGCGACAAATTTCCTGCAGGCGCGCCTGGCCGATGGCGGTCAGGCAGCCGCTCTTGCCGGTGCCACACCCTATCTCAGGCTCATTTCGCTCGCAGCGGGCGGAGCCTATCTCGCCCGCGGCGCGCTCGCTTCCGAGCAGCGCCAACCGCTCTGCCGTTTCTATACAGAGAACATGCTGGGCGAGAGCGTCACGCTCAAGGAGCGCGTGCTTGGCGGTGCTGAAAGCTTGGCGGAAGCCGGCAGGGCGCTGATTTCGGCCTGATCATTTCGCAAGAAGGAAGACAATCGTGACGGATCACATCGTAGTCGAGCGCCTGGGCGCGGTTCAGGTCATCCGCATGAACCGAGCCGACAAGAAGAACGCGCTGACCCGCGCCATGTATGCAGCGATGGCGGCGGCTTTGGCCGAGGCGGACGCTGATCCATTGGTGCGTGCCACCGTATTCTTCGGTGTCCCCGGCGCATTTTCTGCCGGCAATGATCTTGCCGATTTCCTGGCTGTTGCCACCGGCGGCGAGGGTGGCCGGGAAGTGTGGGACTTCCTCCTCGCCCTGGCGCGGGCGCAGAAGCCCTTGCTGTCGGGTGTCGACGGCATTGCCGTCGGCATCGGCACCACGCTCAACCTTCATTGCGATCTTACTTTCGCGACGCCGCGTACCGTCTTCCGCACTCCCTTTGTCGACCTTGGCCTTGTACCGGAGGCGGCGTCCAGCCTGCTCGTGCCGCGCATCGTCGGCCGCCAGGATGCATTTGCACTGCTTGGGCTAGGGGAAGGCTTCTCGGCGGAGCGTGCCAAAGCATCGGGCCTGATCTACGCGATCGTCGGCGAGGATACGCTGGAGGCAGCGGTGCTTGCCAAGGCCGACGAGATCGCGGCCAAGCCACCGCAGGCTTTGAAGATCGCCCGCGATCTGATGCTGGGCTCACGCGAGGAGATCATTGCACGGATCGAGGAGGAGGGCCGGCATTTCGGCGAGCGCCTCAAGTCAGACGAGGCTCGCGCCGCTTTCGTGGCTTTCATGGACCGCAAGAAGGCAGGCTGAGCGCAGAGACCCTCTAACACTCTGAATCAAGCATCGGCCCGGAATCGATTCCGATTCCGGGCCGATGGTTCTGATGGCAGATCCTGTTATCTGCTTACCGGTACGGCGAGATGCACTGCTGGCGTGGCCCATAGTTGGGCTGGAAGGTGTTGTCCGACACGCGGTAGGAGCGGTAGCGGTCGTAGCACCAGCGCACATGCGCGTTGCTGAGCCGTGCCGGATAGGCTGGGCGATAGACGGGGCGTCCCTGGTTGGCGATCGCACCGCCGATGATGGCGCCGGCAATGAAAGCCGCCGGCGGGAACCATACGCCGTTGTGCCGCTTCCAGCCCGGCCGCGCGTAACGGTAACCGCGGTGGCCGTTGTAGTAATAACGGTCGCCGTCGCGATAGAAGCCGCGCCGGCTCTGAACCTGTACGATGTCGGTATTCGTTTCGACAGTCGGCCTCTGCATGGGAGCGGCTTGGCCAGGGGTCACCGACGTGGCGACGCTGGTGAACACGGTCGCGACCGCGCAAAGTGTGGAAAGAAGCTTTTTCATCGCATTCCTCGTTTGGTTAGAAACTTCGGATGCGGGGAGCTTCGCAGCCGAGGTGTGAACCGAAGCTGAACGTTTGCATTAAATATTTGTAATGTCAGGACAAACCGGAGCCCCAGAATAAAGGTTGCCGATGACTGCGGGCGCCACAATGATGCTCGGTCGATGCGGGTGACTATCATGGATAGAGGCGGCTCTTTTCCCAACCGCCATCGGCATTGCGGCTGAATACGATGCGATCGTGCAGCCTGAACGGGCGGTCGTGCCAGAATTCGATCGTCTGCGGCACGATGCGGAACCCCGACCAGTGCTTGGGGCGCGGGATTTCGCCGATGGCATAGCGGGCCGTATATTCGGCGACCGCTTTTTCCAGCGCGAACCGGCTCTCCAGCGGGCGCGATTGCTTCGAAGCCCAGGCGCCGATCCGGCTGCCACGCGGGCGTGATGCGTAATAGGCATCGGCTTCTGCGTCGGACACGATTTCCACCGGTCCGCGCACGCGCACCTGGCGGCGCAGCGACTTCCAGTGGAAGCACATCGCTGCCTTCATGTTGGCCAGAATCTCGCGGCCCTTGGCGCTTTCGAAATTCGTATAGAAGACAAATCCATGCTCGTCGAAACCCTTGAGCAGAACCATGCGGACATCCGGCATGCCGTCGGCATCAACGGTTGCGAGCGCCACGCCATTGGGGTCGTTTGGCTCCGATTTCGAGGCGTCGTCCAGCCAGGCGGCGAAAAGCCGGAAGGGCTCTCCGCTCTCGGTAAAGTCACCTGTTGTTAAGACTGTCTCGTTCATAGTTTTTCCGATGTGAACTGGCCGAGGAATTTGCCGATTGTCGCGCATCGCGCACCATTTTGACAGCCGGCCAGTGGGCACTTTCCTTTCGTCCTGTCTCAGGACGGCGGCACCTTGCTTGCTGCTTTTGCTCGCCGGATGCGGCGCTGGCGGCTTCAACCTGGAAAAAGCCGAGGTCGACCGCTCCATCATAACTGGATCCGTTGCCACCACCCCGACTGCCGACGCGGCGGATCCCGGCATGGCTTCCGATCAGACCACGATCAGCAACGCCGCATCTTCCGCCGATCTGCAGGGGCTTGCCGGGCAGAGTGTTCCCTGGGCCAATGCTCAGACGGGTTCGCGCGGCACCATCACCGCTCTGGCCGAGACAGGTGATGCCTCTAACGGACGCTGCCGGCGGTTCGAGGTTTCGCGCGAAAGCTATGACGGCGTGGCGATGTATAGGGCCTCGATCTGCATGACCGGCACCGGCGCTTGGCAGATGCAGGATTTCAAGGCGCTGTGAATTTCTCCAATCCGCACGCGACCACTGGAATTTCTTCCTATCAGGGCGCATATAGGAACCAACTCTGAATTCACCCATTTAACGAGCAGGATTGATGCGCGACCCCTATGAGGTGCTGGGAGTTGCCAGGAACGCTTCGTCCAAGGACATAAAGTCGGCGTTCCGGAAACTCGCCAAAAAGCACCACCCGGACCAGAACCCGAACGATCCCAAGGCCAAGGACCGCTTCGCCGCGGCAAATCAGGCGTACGAGATTCTCGGCGATGAGAAGACGCGCGCGGCCTTTGACCGTGGCGAGATCGACGCCGATGGCAAACCACGCTTTCAGGGCTTCGAGGGCGCGGGCGGCGACCCCTTTGCCGGTTTCCGGCGCCAGCAGGGCCCGGGCGCGTCACATTTCGAATTCCGCTCTTCCGGTGGCAGTCCGTTCGGCGATGGTGCAGGCGACATCTTCAGCCAGATTTTCGGTGACGCCTTCAACCAGCAACGTCCCGGCGGCATGGGTGGTGCAGGCGGCGAGCGCCGCAGGCAGGCCCCCACGGGAGGGGATCTCAACGTGGCACTCGATATTACCATCGAAGAAGCAGCGGCCGCCGAAAAGGTGACGGCTATCTTCCCAGATGGCCGCAAGATCGCGGTGAAGTTGCCGAACTATGTCGAAGACGGACAAACCATCCGCCTCAAGGGTCAGGGCGAGCAGGGCTATGGCCAGCCGGGCGATGCGCTGATCAAGGTGAGGTTCCGCCGCCACCCGCGCTATCGCGTGGAGGGCCGGGACCTGCATGCCGATCTCCCTGTATCGCTGCATGATGCTGTTCTCGGCGCCAAGGTGGCGGTCGAGACGCCGACCGGACGCATTGCGCTCGCTGTGCCGGCCTGGTCGAGTTCCGACAAGGTTTTGCGGATCAAAGGTCGCGGCCTGCCGGAAAAGGCAGGTGGCCACGGCGATCTCTACGTCCATGTCCGCATCATGCTGCCGGAAGGCGGTGATCCCGATCTGGAGGCCCTGGTCAAGAAGCAGGGCTGATCCGTCGAGCCGGGTTAGTCTGGTCCAAGAAATTGGCGCAGCCGATCCATTGCCCCGACCCTGTTTGCCGGTAGCAATGCCGCTGTTGTCACAGCAGCGGCATTCTTAAATGTCTTCAAAAATTGTCATTCGCCCGGTTGCTCAACAGGATTTCGTTCGGTGGCTGCCGCTCTGGGAAGGCTACAACGCCTTTTATGGGCGCTCGGGACCGACAGCGCTTCCTAACGCCATAACTCAGATGACATGGTCGCGTTTCTTTGACGCCTATGAACCGGTGCATGCACTGGTGGCCGAGAGCGGCGACCGCTTGCTCGGCCTGACCCATTATCTTTTCCATCGCTCCACCACTGCGATCGAACCCGTCTGCTATCTACAGGATCTGTTCACGGTGCCGGAGGCTCGCGGCAGGGGAATCGGCAAGGCGCTGATCGAGGAAGTCTATGACCGCACCCGCGAACTCGGTTCGGGCCGGGTGTACTGGCAGACGCACGAAACCAATCAGACGGCGATGCGGCTCTACGATCAAATCGCCGAACGCTCGGGTTTTGTCGTCTATCGCCGGCTATTCTGATACCGGCTAAACGCAGCCGGTAAAGCGTTGCGCCCTGTCATCATCGCTTGAAGGCATCAACCGCCTGTGCGATAGGGCAATTCAAAGCGGATCAGCATGCGGAGAACGCTCATATGGTGGGTGGACAGGGCCTGATGGCCGGCAAGCGCGGCCTTATCCTGGGCGTCGCCAACAACCGTTCGATCGCCTACGGCATCGCCAAGGCCTGTGTAGATCATGGCGCGGAGGTTGCGCTGACCTATCAGGGCGAAGCCTTCAAGAAGCGCGTCGAGCCTTTGGCGGAAGAGCTCGGCGCTCACGTCGTAGGCCATTGTGACGTCACCGATCCGGAAAGCCTGGACACTGTGTTCGAAAATGTCGGCAAGCTGTGGGACCGGATCGACTTCGTGGTGCACGCCATTGCTTTTTCCGACAAGGAGGAACTGACGGGCCGCTATGTCGAGACCACCCGCGAGAACTTCCTGCGCACGATGGACATCTCGGTGTTCTCCTTCACCACCATCGCCAAGCGCGCCGAGCCGCTGATGACCAATGGCGGTTCGATGCTGACATTGACCTATTATGGCGCCGAGAAGGTTATGCCGCACTACAATGTCATGGGTGTGGCCAAGGCGGCGCTTGAGGCTTCGGTGCGCTATCTGGCTGTCGACCTCGGCGCCAAGGGCATCCGCGTCAACGCGATCTCGGCTGGTCCGATCAAAACCCTGGCTGCTTCCGGCATCGGCGATTTCCGTTACATTTTGAAGTGGAACGAATACAACGCGCCGCTGAAGCGTACGGTCTCGCCGGAAGAGGTCGGGGATTCGGGGCTTTATCTCCTGTCGGACCTGTCGCGCGGTGTCACCGGCGAGGTTCACCATGTCGATTCAGGCTACCACGTCGTCGGCATGAAGGCCGTCGATGCGCCGGATATCTCGGTTCTCAAGGACTGAGATTTCCTCTCCGGCATTTCCAGCTTCCAGCGGAGGTTCTTCGCGCGCCATGTCTGCGCTAATTTATGTCGTGCGCCACGGTCAGACCGACTGGAACGCGGAGCACCGTCTGCAGGGACAGGCCGATACCGATCTCAACGATATCGGCCGGCGGCAAGCGTCGGAGAATGGGAGCAAGCTCGCCGGGTTGATCGGCGATGCGAAGAGTACCTTCGATTACGTTTCGAGCCCGATGGTGCGCACATGCAAGACTATGGAGTTGATGCGCTCGGCTATGGGGCTTGACCCGGCAGGCTATCGCACCGACGACCGTTTGGTCGAACTCAACTTCGGCGACTGGCAAGGTTTCACCTATCCCGAGCTGGAAGTTCGCTACCCGGGTGCAAGCCGCGCTCGAGGCGAGGACAAATGGGATTTCACGCCACCCGGCGCCGGTGCGGAAAGTTACCAGAAGCTGCTGTCGCGCATCCAACCCGTTTTCCAAGCCATGGAGCGCGACACGGTCTGTGTCACGCATGGCGGCGTCATACGCTGTCTGTTTCGAATGATTAGCGGTGCTTCAAAGGATGAAGCGGCTTCGCTGGAAATTCCGCAAGATCGCGTTCTGAGGGTTCAGGGCCGTCGTCTGGAATGGATCTAGAGCGGTCGCGCTTGCCTTACTGCGGCAGCTCCATGTCCGTGATGACGTTTTCGCCATTGCTCACATCATAGGCAATGACGATATCTGTGCCCGGTGTAAGGGCTTCCAGGTCCATCTCGGCATTCAGCTTGTAAGATTTGCCGTTGTCCAGCGTCAGCGTCAGCGTTTCCTTGTCGACCTTCTTGATCTTGCCTTCGGCCTGGCCCGCGAAAGCGGCGGTAACGACAAGCATGGTGGCGGCAATTGCGCCGAGCAGGGTACGCATTGATGGTCCTCATTGTTTGTTGTTGTACGCCGTTCCCATGCGGCGGCCGTGTGCGGCGACGGAAACACACAGAAACCAGCCGAATGTGTCAAACCTAAGTCACCGGCCGTGGACAACAAGCTATGACCCTTCTGCGAAGACGGTTCCTTGATTGGTTGGCGCGCGCTGCAAGACAGCGACATGCATGACCGAACGCACTGAGAAACCGATGGATTCGTAAAGCGCGATCGCGGCTGTGTTCGTTGCATAGGCGTGCAGGAATGGCTGTTCGCCACGCTCGATGATGCGGCCCGCCACCGCTATCGACAGTCGTTTGGCAAGACCTCGGCCGCGGGCATCGGGATGTGAACACACGCCGCTGATCTCGCTGAAACCTTGCGGTTTCAGGCGTTCGCCTGCCATGGCGAGCAACCGGCCATTCTCCTTCACTCCCCAGAATGCCCCCAGTTCGAGCGCCCGTGCCGTGAAGGGGCCGGGTTTGGTCAGCTCCGCCAATGCCCGCATCGCAGGGATATCGGACTGGCCGAGAAGTTCGATCCGCTCGTCCTGTTCGATCTCCAGCGGTCGGTTCGTAGTCATCTGCACCGCGGCCGCGTGGGACACGGCTACCATGCCGGGTGGCACGACGACGGCATCGGCTTGAAGAAAAAGCAGATTTCGTCCGTCAAAAGACAGATCAGCAAGTGCCTGCAGAGCGGCAGGGGAGTCATCGTGTGATGCGGCAAAGGCAGCGACGGATGGTTGATAGCATTTTGCCCGCGTGCCGCCCTCGGACAGGTGGGCATGGCGCGTAGCGAGGGCGTTCCAGATAGGGCGATCAAGCGGATGGCTGGTCATGGGGTTGCCTCGCGATACGGCGGTGAAGTGGGGTTGCCTCGAGATGGTGCTCGATGGCAGTCAATTGCTCGAGCAGCGGGCCGGTCAGATCGGCGCAGATTTCCGCCACGGCGGTATCGATGCGGGGCCAGACATCGCGTTTCGAGGTTTCAACAAGCTGGCGTCCCTTGTCCGTCAGGCTGATGAGCCGGCGTCGCTGGTCTTCTGAGGACTGCCGGACATCGACCAGTCCGCTTTCGCTCAACTGCGTCATGAGGCGTGTGGCACCGGGCTGGGTGATGCCCACGGCCTCTGCCAGTTCGCCGACCGTCAGAGGACCAAGTCGATCGACGGCAGCCAGGGCAGGCAACTGGCTGCTCTGCACCGGCAGTCCCAACTCGTCCAGTACCTGTTGCACTTCCGACTGGAGACGCTCGCCGATCCGCCTGAAGCGGCTGCCGAGCGTGAGATAGCCCAGTTCTCGAACGACATCGTCAACCATCGCATGGTTCCAGTTCTTTTACATAACTCATTATATAACTAGTTATGTATTTGTGTCCAGTCGGCGGCACATTTCTGAAAAGTTGTACAGATCGAGCCTGCGCCAGCCGTTTGACCACCGAGAAAAACGCTAATAGAAGGCTGGCCATGCCGGGTTTGGCCCGCGCGAGGGCAGCTACCGATGTCGCATAACACCTTCGGCCATCTTTTCCGGGTAACCACCTGGGGCGAAAGCCACGGTGCCGCCTTGGGCTGTGTCGTTGATGGCTGCCCGCCTGGTATCCGCTTCACCCGCGAGGACATCCAGGCGGAGCTCGACCGTCGCAGGCCAGGCCAGTCGCGCTTCGTCACGCAGCGCCGTGAACCGGATGAGGTCAAGATACTCTCCGGCTTTGTCATGGACGAGGATGGTGTAACCCTGATCACCACCGGTACGCCGGTGTCGATGCTGATCGAGAATGTCGACCAGCGCTCGAAAGATTATGGCGAGATTGCCCGCCAGTATCGGCCGGGTCACGCCGACTATGCCTATGAAGTCAAATACGGCATCCGCGACCATCGTGGTGGCGGCCGTTCTTCGGCGCGTGAGACAGCGGCACGCGTCGCCGCTGGTGCACTTGCCCGCAAGGTCGTTCCGGGTCTCGTAGTGCGTGGCGCGTTGATCGCCATGGGTGAGAAGGAAATCGATCGCGCCAATTGGAACTGGAATTTCATCGGTGACGCCGAGAACCCGTTCTTCACGCCAGACCCGCAATCGGTATCCGTGTTCGCGACCTATCTCGACGGCATCCGCAAGGCGGGTTCGTCCGTAGGCGCCGTGATCGAGATTGTTGCCGATGGTGTGCCGGCAGGGCTCGGCGCGCCGATCTACGCCAAGCTCGATCAGGACATTGCTTCGAACCTCATGTCGATCAACGCCGTCAAGGGCGTCGAGATCGGCAACGGCTTCGAAGCCGCCAGGATCACAGGCGAGCAGAACGCCGACGAGATGCGCATGGGCAATGACGGCAAGCCGGTGTTCCTTTCCAACAATGCTGGCGGCATTCTGGGCGGCATTTCGACCGGTCAGCCGATCGTCGCGCGTTTCGCCGTCAAGCCGACCTCATCGATCCTCAATCCGCGCAAGTCTATCGACCAGGACGGCAAGGACGTCGATGTCGTCACCAAGGGGCGCCACGACCCCTGTGTCGGTATCCGCGCCGTGCCGATCGGCGAAGCCATGGTCGCCTGCGCCATTGCCGACCATTACCTGCGCCATCGAGGACAGACTGGAAGGTGAGTGAATAGCGAGTAGTGAGTAGCGAATAGAGCGAAAAAACACTACTCACTACTCGCCATTTACTATTCGCTACCGAAAGAGCCCTATGCCTTACGATCAGAAGAAAATTGTCGAAGCCTTGCGCGCCTTCGAGCGCGGGGAGATCGTGGTCGTCATGGATGATGACGGGCGCGAGAATGAGGGCGACCTGATCGTCGCGGCCGTGCATTGCACGCCGGAGAAAATGGCTTTCATCGTCCGCCACACGTCCGGCATCGTCTGCACGCCGATGCCACGCGAAGAGGCGAAGCGGTTGAACCTGGCGCCGATGGTGGCCGACAACGATTCAGCTCACACCACGGCCTTCACCGTCAGCGTCGACTTCAAGCACGGAACCACGACCGGTATTTCCGCCGAGGACCGTACCTTGACCGTTCGCAACCTTGCAAACGGCAATGTTGCGGGCAGCGATTTCGTGCGTCCCGGCCACATCTTCCCGCTGATTGCGCGTGAGGGCGGTGTGTTGATGCGGTCCGGCCATACCGAGGCCGCGGTCGATCTCTGCAAGCTGGCCGGACTGCCGCCGGTCGGGGTCATTTCCGAATTGGTCAACGACGATGGCACCGTCAAGCGCGGGCCCGAAGTAGCAGCTTTTGCCGAGGAGCATGGGCTGAAGCAGGTCTCCGTGGCCGATCTCATCGCTTATCGCCAACGCAAGGAAACGTTGGTCGAGCGTGTAGCCTGCTCCGACATCGACACGCCCGGTGGCAAGGCGACAGCGATTGCCTATTCGCTGCCCTGGGAAGCAATGCACCACCTTGCAATCGTCTACGGCGATATCCGCGACGGTGAGGAAGTGCCGGTGCGCCTGCATCTGGAGGACGTCACAACTGATGTTTTCGGCACGCATACCGTTCTCGATGACATCATGAAGACGCTCGGCGAGCGCAAGCGCGGCGTCATCGTCTATCTGCGCGAAGGGTCCACCGGCGTCGGTAGCCACGGTGGCCGCAACCGGCAGGCCGGTGGCGACCGCGAGGATCACGAGGAGGCGCGCCGGCGCGAAAACGAGTGGCGCGAGATCGGTCTCGGCGCACAGATTCTCAAGGATCTCGGCATTTCATCGATCAACCTGATCGCTTCGCGCGAACGGCACTATGTCGGCCTGGAAGGCTTCGGCATCCGCATCGCCAAGACGGAAATTCTATGACTGGAAACAAACAAGGCGCCGCACGGCGCCTTATTAGTTCGTGCTAAGTTGTTTAAGCCGTAGCCGATGCAGTTGCACCGAGCACCGACCGTTGCAGACTGCCTTGGCCGCCAAGCGCGACGATGAAGGCGACCACACCGGCGGTGATCGAAACCAGGAAACCGCTGGTCGGCCCATAAGTGTCGATCACCCAGCCTGCGGCTGACGAGCCCGCAGCCAGCCCTATGCCGATGCTGGTGATCGCCCAGGTCATGCCTTCGGTGAGCTTGGAGGAGGGAACCAGCTTTTCGACGAGGGCCATCGCGGTGATGATGGTTGGCGAGACGGCAACCCCGGCCACGAACAGCACAAGGCAAAGCATCGGGATATTGCTTACGATCAGCAGCGGCAACGTGGTCAGTGCCGCCAGCGCGATCATGATGAGCAACTGCCGGGCGAGGGGCATGTTTAATTTCAGCACACCGAAGGCAAGCCCGGCGATGAGCGAGCCCGACGCATAGGCCGACAGGGCGAAGCTGGCGGCAGCCTTGTTGCCCTGAGCTTCCGCAAAAGCGACGGCAGCAACTTCCGCGGTGCCGAAGATCGCGCCGATGGATGCCAGGGTCAGGACAATGATCTGCAGCGAGCCAAGACGAATGACGGAGCGGCCTCCGCTGCGCTCTTGTGCATGGATCGGCGGCTCGGTTGATCTCTGCGCCGCAAACAGCAGGCTGCCGATGGTGAGGAAGATCGTGGCGGTCAGCGGTCCGGCTTCCGGGAAGACGGTGACGCTAAGCCCCACCGCGAGGATCGGGCCAACCATGAAGACGGCTTCGTCGACCACGGATTCGAAGGCGAACGCGGTATGCAGCTTCGAACTGCCGCGATAGAGCTCAGTCCAGCGCGCCCGCACGAAGGAACTGAAGCTTGGCATGGCGCCGCTGAGGACTGCAAAGAGGAACAGCGTCCAGTCAGGTGCTTTCAAATGCGTAGCCACCATCAGGCTGATGAGGGCCGACACGGAGATCAGCGTTGCTGGAACGAGCACGCGGCGTTGACCATGCCGGTCGACGAGGCGTGACACCTGCGGGGCAATCAGGCCGCTTGCCAGGGCGAAGGTGGCCGAGACCGCGCCGGCTAGCCAGTATTCGCCATGCGTCTCGGACAGCATCGTCACGATGCCGAGCGTGATCATGGAAAGCGGCAAGCGGGCAACGAAGCCGGCCGCAGAAAATGCCTTGGCGCCGGGCGCCTGGAAAATTTCACTGTACGGATTGCGCATCAAAGTCCCCGAGGGTCGGAGATAGTTGAGATTTCAAAGACGGTCGAGCCGCCTGGAAAGGCGGCTCGTTGGTCCTGTATGGGGCCTGTTCCTAAGTTCGGCGGACTTTACTCGGCCGCTTGTGGAGCAGCTTGCGATATTTCGCTTTCCGTTTCTCCGGCGAGCGTCTTTTGGCCGAAAAGCACGATCACGAAGGCGATCGTTCCGGCCGCTACGGAGACCCAGAAACCGTTCTGTGCACCGTAATTGTCGACCACCCAGCCTGCGACGAAGGCGCCCAGGGCCATGCCGATGCCGATGCCGGTCATCACCCAGGTGATTCCTTCGGTCAGCATGGCTTCGGGCACCCTGCGTTCGATCAGACCGAAGGCCATGATGAAGGTGGGCGAGATCGCCACGCCGCTGACGAAGACTGCGAGCGCCAGCAGAGGCACGGTGTTGGCGACGAGCAGCGGCAAGGTTGTCAATGCAACCACGGCGATTGAAAGAGCGAGCAGGCGCTGTTTCGGAGCCTGCAGGTTCAGCGCGCCGACAATGAGGCCGACGATGAAGGAACCCGCGGCATAGACGCCGATGACCAGGCTGGCTGCGGTAGGCTGGCCGAGCTCCTTGGTTATGGCAACCGAGCTTACCTCGGCAGTGGCGAAGATCGAGCCCACGAAGATGAGCGCCAGAGTGATGATCTGGACGGGGCGCAGCATGATCGCAGAACCGCTGCTGCCATGTTCCGGCTGCCGGACCTTGGGTTCGCTGGATCGCTGCAGGATGAAAGCAGCCATGCCGAAAGCGAGCAGAATTGTGCTGGCCAGCATGCCGGCTTCCGGGAAGAGGGCCACGCTGAGACCCACCGAAAGCGAAGCCCCGGCGATATAGACCAGTTCGTCGGCAACCGATTCAAAGGCGAATGCGGTGTTGAGCTCTGGGCGATCGCGGAATTTTTCTGTCCAGCGCGCCCGAACCATGGCCGGTACGGAGGGCATCGCGGCCGCCAGGAAAGCAGAGACGAACAGTGACCAGCTCGGCCAGTCATAGTGGGTGGCTGCGAGCAGGGTGAGGAAGGCGATGACGGACATGATTGTGGTGGGGGTTGCTACGGCCGTCTGGCCGAACCGGTCGATCCACCGTGAGATCTGGGGGGCAGCAAAAGCGTTGGTCAAGGCGAAGGTGGCCGATACTGCGCCGGCCAGCCAATATTCGCCGCGGGCCTGCGAGAGCATCGCGACAATACCAATGGGGGCCATAGCGATGGGCAGCCGGGCAAAGAAGGCCGCGGCAGCAAAACCCTTGGCCCCTGGGACTCTGAAGATTTCACCGTAAGGATTGCGCATGGGAGCACTCCTGGAAACTTGAGGGTGCGCCACTTACATACGTGGCGTATGCGAATGAGATAATTGCATACGGATCGTATGTCAATTAATATACGCTGCGTATGTAAAAAATATACGCGGCGTATGTGAAAGCGAAGCGGCAAGGGAAAGAACCAATGAGGACAGCGCACAAACCTCGCAGCGAAATGATCGCCGAGACGCGGGCAAAGCTGATTGCAGCTGCGCGCCGCGCTTTCGCGACGGTCGGTTATGCGAATGCGTCGATGGATGATTTCACAGCCGAGGCGGGGCTGACGCGCGGCGCACTCTATCATCATTTCGGTGACAAGAAGGGGCTGTTCGAAGCTGTGGTCGCCCAGATCGACACCGAAATGTGTGAGCGCCTCAACAAAATCTCCTCCAGGGCCAAGACGCGCTGGCAGGGTTTCCTCGACGAAAACATCGGCTATGTCGAAATGGCTTTGGACCCGGAAATTCAGCGCATCGTCCTGCGCGACGGTCCGGCCGTACTCGGTGATCCTGCGCTATGGCCCAATGCCAATAACTGTATCTCGTCCCTAACGAGGAACCTTGCCGCCCTGAAGGAGGAGGGGGTTGTCCGCGACATGGACCCAGACGCAATGGCGCGGCTGATCAGCGGTGCTTCGCTCTATGCGGCGCAGTGGGTCGCCAATTCCGACGATCCCGCTGCAACGTCGATAAAGGCGGTCAAAGCATTTCGAGCGCTCATGGAAGGCCTGCTGGTCGACGGGAAGGCAGACGCCTGACCTCATTTTTTGCCCGTGATAGCGCTGGCCGCCGCTTTCAGGGCGTCTTCGCCGGTACCGGCATATCTCTCGCTCATGACAAGGTCGCGAAGTGGCAGGCGTGAAGCCCATCCATTGCGCTCCAGATCAGGCTGGACGGCGAATTCACGGACATGGCCGACGCAGAGATAGGCGACCGGCACGACGTGATCCGGAATGCCGAGCAAATCCTTGAGTGAGCCTGCGTCGAGGATACTGACCCAGCCGACTCCGATCCCTTCGGCCCGCGCGGCCAGCCAGAAATTCTGCACCGCGCACACTGTGCTGAAGAGATCCATCTGCGGGTTGTGCCACCGGCCGAGTGGCGAGTTCTCGCTGCGCTGGCGGTCGCAGGTGATGCACAAGTTGAGCGCACTTTCGCAGATGCCCTCCAGCTTGAGCTTGCGGTAGAGCGCCTGTCGTTCCTCTGCGATATGCGGCAGTTCCTGTGCTCGCGCGGCCAGGAAAAGGTCGCGAACCGCCTCGCGCCGTTTCTGGTCACGGATGACGATGAAGTCCCAGGGTTGCATGAAACCCACGGATGGCGCGTGATGCGCGGCCGCGAGCAGGCGGGCAAGCACGACGTCGTCTATCGGGTCGGAACGGAAATGGCTGCGCACGTCGCGGCGCGAGAAGATGGCGTCATAGACGGCTTCGCGTTCGAGATCCCCGAAGGCATGGCAGATATGGTTGCGGACGGCGTCCATCGCGTTTCCCTTGCGATCGATAGCGTCATCCGCCCGTCCATGCGGATGACCATTCCTGCCCGGCCGGTCTTCTGGCTTGGGTTCGTCCCGCTTGCCGGCGCCTTCCCATCCGTTTGGATAGTGGCTCTTGCCGAGCGGTCCCCCTTACAGCGTTGGGCACGCCACGGATTTTCACCGTGTTCCCGATTCTCCCGCCTCGCGACAGGCACCTGACAGTGCGGTAAACATAGCCCAGTTCGGGAGTAGACGCAGCCCTGATCTCGACGTCGAATGACGCCTTTTCCCCAAAAGGCTGCTCCTGTCGCGTGGCCAACATCCCGATTGCTGATAAGGTGTCGCCATGACGACCCGTCTCTACACGCATCCGATTTTCCTGGAACACATCACGCCCGCCGCCCATCCGGAGCGGCCGGACAGGCTGCGGGCGATCGAGCGCGTTTTGGATGACGAGGCCTTTGCCGCCCTCGATCGACACGAGGCGCCGATAGGCGACGAAGAGACCGTTCTCTACTGTCATCCGAGGGATTTCGTCGAGCGCGTGCGCAGGGCGATCCCGCGAGACGGCATTGCCGTCATCGATTCCGATACGGTGGCGAGCCCGAAAAGCTGGCAGGCGGCGCTGACCGCCATCGGTGCCGCCAATGCTGCTGTGGATGACGTCTTCGCCGGCCATGCCGACAACGTTTTCGTGGCCGCGCGCCCGCCGGGTCACCATGCCGAGAAAACCACGGCAATGGGTTTCTGCCTGTTCAACACCGCAGCGATCGCCGCCCGCTATGCGCAGGAGAAACACGGTGCCGAGCGTGTCGCGATCGTTGACTGGGACGTGCACCACGGCAATGGCACGCAGGACATCTTCTGGGATGATCCGTCGGTGCTCTATTGCTCGACACACCAGATGCCGCTCTACCCGGGTACGGGCGCGAAGAACGAAACTGGCGCCGGCAACATTGTCAACGCGCCACTGGCACCGGCGACAGGCAGCGATATCTTCCGCGAAGCCTTCAACACGCGCGTTCTGCCGGCGATTGATTCCTTTGCGCCGGACCTCATCATCATCTCTGCCGGCTTTGATGCGCACCATCGCGATCCGTTGGCTGAGATCAATCTTGTCGAGGACGATTTCGACTGGGCGACCGGGCAGTTGATGGATCGCGCGCGCCGTCATAGTTCAAACAGGCTGGTCAGCGTGCTGGAAGGCGGCTACGACCTGCACGGATTGGCATTTTCGGTCGCAGCGCATGTCGGCCGCCTGATGAAAGGATGAGCCATGGCTGAGGAAACGAACCAGGACGTCAAGGCGATGAGTTTCGAGCAGGCGCTTGATGCGCTGGAGAGGATCGTCGACGATCTCGAGCGCGGCGACGTGCCGCTCGATCAATCGATCCGCATCTACGAGCGCGGCGAGGCCTTGAAAGCCCATTGCGATCGTCTGCTCAAGGCCGCCGAGGACAAGGTCGAGAAGATCAGGTTGGCGCGCGACGGCAAGCCGGTCGGCATCGAACCGCTGGACGGGGAATGAGGCTGCGAGGCAGCTGACGGGAAACAAGGGACAACGCAAGAGGTATTAACGGGAGAGACATCCATGTGTCGCAACATCAAGCCGTTATTCAACTTCGAACCGCCGGCAACGGATACTGAAATCCAGGAAGCGGCGCTGCAGTTCGTGCGCAAGATCAGTGGCTCGAACAAACCCTCCATGCGAAACAAGGAAGCGTTCGACCACGCGGTGCACGTTATCGCCCATGCCGCGCATGATCTGCTTGTTGCCCTTGAAACCACTCAACCACCGCGCAATCGCGAGGAGGTGGCGGCAAAAGCTCGCGCCAAGTCGGCCATGCGGTTTGGGCCCAAGCCGCTGACTGCCTAGCAGGCTCGCGATCGCGCAGATCGCCCGGCCGCTGCCGGTCAGGACGCCGAGGTGACCATCGAGCCGTTATCGAAATCTGCTGGCCGGGCAGAGTAGAACCGCTCCGGCGGCGTCCAGCGATCCGGCAACTCGTCCTCTCCCCATCGTGCGAGCGCCTGGAGAGCGGGAATGAGTGCCGCGCCCTTGGCGGTCAAGCCATAGACGCCGCGCGTCGCTCCTTGTCTTGCCTGCGTTTGTCTGATGAGGCCCGCCTCCTCCAGACGCCGCAACCGTTCAGCCAGGATGTTCGTCGCGATTTTCTCGGGCATCGCCAGAAGATCGGAATAGCTGGTTGCGCCTACCACCATCGAACGGATGATCACGATTGACCACTTGTCGCCGACGATGTCGAGCGCCGAGGCGATGGGGCAACCGGTGCGGAATTTGACCATGGACGCAGCATGATTTTCTAACTTGCATTTTGCAAGTAAAAAATGGTTATCTCCGCAAAGATGTTCGTTGGAGGAGGGGGAACATGCTTCCGGTCACGTCCATCGTTGCCGCATTGGCGGCTCTTTCGTTGGTTGCCTTGAGCATTGCGGTCAGCCTGCGCCGCAAAAAGGTCGGTGTGCGTCTCGGTTTTGGAGAGGACCCGACGCTGATGCGTCGTATTCGGGCACAGGGCAATTTTACTGAATATGTGCCATTGGCTTTGATCGTGCTTGCCGTCGTCGAGTACCGGCAAGCGCCGACGGTTCTGTTTTGGACGATCGGCGGACTGCTCGTGGCCGGCCGGTCTCTACACTTTGCTGGCATCATGACGGCCAGAACACCTTTGAGTGCGCCCGGAATGGTCGGCACCTATAGCGCGTTGCTCGTCGGCGCGATCACGCTCCTGTCCACATGAACGCGTTTCCAAACGTCAACCCGATTGATCGGTGAACGCATCGTCGTCGTATCGCCGGTTTGCCAGGGGAGGGCGCGGGTATAAGTTCAGTCGCCTAAGTCATCAGCAGATGGAGCAGGTGCGATGAGCTTCTTCCCCGGAAACGACCCCGAGCCCGGTGATGCCTTTTCTTGCGATGCCATCGAGCTGATGGTGGTGCCGAACGCCAAGGACATCGGCGGTTTCGAGGTTCGTCGAGCCTTGCCCACTGCCAGGCGCCGGCTGGTCGGACCGTTCATCTTCTTTGACCGTATGGGGCCTGCCATTCTGAGGGCCGGCAAGGCGCTGGACGTGCGCCCGCATCCGCATATCGGGCTCTCTACCGTGACCTATCTGTTCGACGGAAAGATCAGGCATCGCGATTCGTTGGGTACCGAGATGGTCATTTCACCGGGCGACGTGAACTTGATGACTGCCGGGCGTGGCATTGTTCATTCCGAGCGTACGCCGGAGGAGATGCGCGGCGCGCCGATGTCGATGTCCGGCCTGCAGACATGGATCGCGCTGCCCGACAGGCACGAAGAGATGGCGCCCGTTTTCGAAAACACCGCAAGCGCAGAACTGCCGGAGTTCGGTGCCGACGGTGTGTCGGGTCGCCTTATCATCGGTGAGTTGGAAGGCCGCCGCGCTCCGGTGACCACCTATCATGATACGCTGTACGCAGACATTCGCCTGGCACCTGGTGCAAGGTATCGTATTGCGGCAGATGCCGAGGAACGCGCGATCTATGTGCTCGACGGGTTCGTCTCCATTGCCGGCGACAGTTTCCCCGAAAATCGCCTTCTGGTGTTTCGTCCTGGCGACGAAATAGTCGTTTCGTCGGAATCGGGTGCGCATTTCATGCTGTTCGGCGGGGCTTCGCTGGGGTCTCCACGCTACATCTGGTGGAATTTCGTTTCCTCGTCGAAAGAGCGCATCGAACAGGCCAAGCAGGAGTGGAAGACAGGTCGTTTCGACATCGTACCGGGCGATGAAAAGGAGTTCATTCCTTTGCCCGACAAATGAAACGTGTCATTGCGGCACATTTACTTTCGTTGGTCGGAAGCCTATTCGACTTCTTGAATAGTCTTGAACGCGAGCTCGAACGGGCCAGCCATTGATCGCCAGACCGCAAACGCCGCTTCTCGATAAGGTTCGCATTCCCGCGGATCTGAAGAAGCTTTCAGAAAACGATCTGCCGCAGTTGGCGCAAGAGCTGCGCAGCGAACTGGTCGATGCCGTCTCGCAGACCGGCGGGCATCTTGGTGCAGGCCTTGGCGTTGTCGAACTCACGGTTGCGCTGCACTACGTTTTCGACACGCCGGACGACAGGATCATCTGGGATGTCGGCCACCAGGCCTATCCGCACAAGATCCTCACCGGCCGGCGCGATCGCATCCGTACCTTGCGGCAGGAGAATGGGCTTTCCGGTTTCACCAAGCGCACAGAGAGTGAATACGACCCGTTTGGTGCTGCCCATTCCTCGACGTCCATATCGGCCGGCCTTGGCATGGCCGTGGCGCGCGACCTTTCCGGCGGCAAGAACAATGTCATCGCTGTCATCGGCGACGGCGCCATGTCGGCCGGCATGGCGTTCGAGGCGTTGAACAATGCCGGTGCACTCGATGCGCGCCTCATTGTCATCCTGAACGACAACGACATGTCGATAGCGCCGCCGACCGGCGCGATGAGCGCCTATCTGGCTCGGCTCGGCTCGGGCAAGGCCTATCTTGGCCTCCGCGATTTCGGCAAAAAGCTGACGTCCTATCTCGGCAAGCGTGCGGACCGTGCCATCACTCGCGCTGTCGAGCATGCGCGCGGCTACGTCACCGGCGGTACGCTGTTCGAGGAACTTGGCTTCTTCCATATCGGCCCGATCGACGGACACAATCTCGAGCATCTCATCCCCGTGCTGAAGAATGTCCGCGACAACGGCAAGGGGCCTGTTCTCATTCATGTCGTGACGCAGAAGGGCAAGGGTTACGCGCCCGCCGAGGCAGCTGCCGACAAATATCATGGCGTTAATCGCTTCGACGTCATCACTGGCGCGCAGGCGAAAGCTCCGGCCAATGCGCCCACCTACACCAATGTCTTTGCCGAAAGCCTGATCCGCGAAGCGTGTGAAGACGACAAGATCGTAGCCGTCACCGCAGCCATGCCGACCGGCACCGGGCTCGACCTGTTCGGAGAAGTTTTCCCGAACCGCACTTTCGATGTCGGCATTGCCGAACAGCATGCGGTCACCTTTGCAGCGGGCCTCGCCACCGAAGGTTACAAGCCGTTCGCTGCGATCTACTCCACCTTCCTGCAGCGCGCCTACGATCAGGTCGTGCACGACGTCGCTATCCAGAAGCTGCCCGTGCGGTTTCCGATCGACCGCGCCGGCTATGTCGGCGCAGATGGCGCGACGCATTGCGGCGCATTCGACACCACCTTCCTCGCCTCACTGCCCGACTTTGTTGTCATGGCGGCAAGCGATGAGGTGGAACTGCGTCATATGGTGCGTACCGCCGCCGAATATGACGAGGGTCCGATCTCCTTCCGTTATCCGCGTGGCAACGGCGTCGGCATCGATATGCCCGAGCGTGGTTCGCCGCTCGAGATCGGCAAGGGTCGTATCGTGCGCGAGGGCACCAAGGTAGGATTGCTGTCCTTCGGCACGCGTCTGCAGGATTGCCTTGCAGCTGCGGATGAACTCAGTGCTGCCGGCCTTTCGACGACCGTCGCGGATGCGCGTTTTGCCAAGCCGCTCGATGAAGATCTCATCCGGCGCCTGGCCCGTTCGCATCAGATCCTGGTGACGGTGGAGGAGGGCGCCATTGGCGGCTTCGCCGCGCAGGTTCTGCATTTCCTTGCTCATGAGGGTCTGCTGGAAAGCGGTCTCAAGGTTCGCCCGCTGGTGCTGCCGGATGCGTTCACAGACCATGCCAAGCCGGAAAAGATGTACGCCGATGCCGGGCTCGATGCGACGGGCATCGTCCGGACGGTGTTTGCGGCTCTCGGCCATGTCGCGAGCGCGCAGCGCGCCTGAATGTCCGGAACTTGATTCTGTTTGTGAGCGCCTTGAATCACCGTCTCATCGCGTGGAATCTCTTTCTCGGCAATCCAGATTAACTTGTTGTTCAGATTGCTTTTTGGCGCTTCGCTTACCCTCTCTCTTGCCCCTTTTTCAACGGCGCCCTGCTAGGAAAAACCGAGGCAGGGAGAACAAGAATGAGAGCGCTTCTATTAGGCGCGGTCGGCACGCTTTTGCTGATTGAGCCGGCGGCGGCTGAACCGCAATATGACCGCGTTCTCGAACAGGCGGCCATCGACATCGTGGCAGCCAATATTGGAACATTGCGCGGCGGCTTCGCCTTCAACCAGGTGCCGCAAATGATTGTGGTGCAGGAAGCGCCTGCGCCACGCCGGGCGCCTGCCGATGGCCTGGTGCCGGCTATCGAGCGGCCATCGGCCAGCCAGCTTTTCTAGGATCCGGCTTTCGAGGCTCCGTCTTCCCGGCTTGCCTTCGCGCGTGGCTTTCGCCAATGAAGGCGAATGCGTTCTCACCAGCCAGCCACTCAGCGCCAGCGGCTCGACGACCTGCTCGTTGCGCGGGGCCTGTTTGCCAGCCGCTCGCGCGCCCGCGATGCGGTCGAGCGCGGCACCGTCTCGGTCGACGGAACAGTGGTGACGAAGCCCGGCCAGAACGTCCCTTCTGGTGTCGAACTGGTGGTGGACGATCCGGCACGCAATTATGTCTCACGCGCTGCGTTGAAGTTGACGGCCGGGCTCGACCATTTCGGGCTCGATCCATCAGGAGCGGAGGCGCTCGACATCGGCGCTTCTACAGGAGGCTTCACGCAGGTGCTGCTCGAACGTGGCGCGGCCCATGTGACCGCCATCGACGTTGGCCATGGCCAGATGCATGCCTCGGTTGAAGGCGATCAGCGCGTGACCTCCATTGAGGGGCTGAATGCGCGCGACCTTTCGGCCGCGAGGCTTAATGGCCGCCTGCCGGATTTCATCGTCTCCGATGTTTCCTTCATCTCGCTGAAGCTGGCGCTGCCGCCGGCTCTGGCTCTGGCGAAGGCTGGCGCGCATGCCCTGCTGCTGGTCAAGCCGCAATTCGAGGCCGGTCGAGAAGCAATCGGCAAGGGTGGGCTGCTCAAGAATCCCGCTGGGGCTGAAGCCGTCGCCGCTGATCTGCATCGTTGGCTGGACGAACTTCCAGGTTGGCGCGCGCTAGGCTTCCATCCGTCACCGATCGAGGGTGGCGACGGCAACCGCGAATTCCTGCTGGCCGGAGTGAAAGATCGATGAGCACGCGTTTTCAGATCGCCCGGCTCGGTGCGCAGGGTGACGGTGTCGCCGATGTCGATGGCGGTCATCTCTTCATCCCCTTTGCGCTGCCAGGCGAAGTTGTGACTGCCGCGCGTGAAAAGGACAGGGCACAATTGCTTGCCGTGCTTGAGCCTTCGCCGGAACGCGTCAAGCCTGCCTGCAGGCATTTCACCGAGTGCGGCGGTTGCGCCATTCAACATCTCGAAGACCAAGCCTATCGTGCCTGGAAGCGCAGCCTTGTGGTTCATGCGCTGAAAGCGAGGGGCATCGACGCCCAGGTGGCCGATCTCGTTACCTGTCCTCCGCACAGCCGCCGCAGAGCCGCCTTTACGGCGCGCAACACCGACACGGGATTGCATCTCGGCTACAATCAGGCGTTCTCCAACATCCTCGTCGATATCGAGGAGTGCCCGGTGCTGCTGCCGACCATTATTGGATCGGCCGGTGTTTTGCGGCACCTTGCCAGCATCGTCGCCAACACGTCGAAGCCGTTCCGGTTCCTGGTCACAGCGACGGCGTCGGGCCTGGACGTCGCCGCTGCCGATTGCGGCAAGCCCACCGAAGCGATCCGTCGTGCCGCCACGGACTTTGTCATCAAGTCCGGGATCGCCAGGCTTTCCATCGATGGCGAGATCATCGTCGAGGCGGTCAAGCCGACACTCGTTTTCGGCACGGCAACCGTCACGCCCCCGCCGGGAGCCTTCGTGCAGGCCGTGGCCGAGGCGGAGAACGCAATGGCGGCTCTTGTGACGGAGCATGTGCGCAAGGCGAAAAGGGTCGCTGACCTCTATTCGGGGTGCGGAACCTTTGCGTTGAGGCTCGCAGCCAATGCGGAGGTTCATGCGGTGGAGAATGATGGGCCGGCGCTCGCAGCACTCGATCGTGGCTTTCGTTTTGCCAATGGCCTGAAGCGCGTGACGATCGAACGCCGCGACCTCGATCGCAGGCCGCTGACCTTCAAGGAACTGGCCGCATTCGACGCCGTGGTGTTCGACCCCCCGCGCGCCGGCGCCGAGGATCAGTCCAAACAGATCGCACGCTCGGACGTGCCTTACATCGCCGCCGTTTCGTGCAATCCCGTAACGCTGGCGCGCGACCTGCGAATCCTGATCGACGGTGGATATCAGCTGAAGAGCGTGACGCCGATCGACCAGTTCCTTTGGTCGCCCCATGTCGAGACGGTGTCGTTGCTGGAAAAGCCGCGCAAACGGCGCTGAAACTGTCTGTCAGCGCCCAGCCAGAGCTTTTTCGACGAAGGCGGGAACGATTTCGGTGGCCCTGCCAAGCACGGCCTCGTCGAAGCTGCTGTGGCCGTCGGAGGGTTCGAGGTTGAGTTCGACCGTATGTGCGCCATTGAGGCGTGCTTCTTCGACAAAACCGGCCGCCGGATAGACATTGCCGCTGGTGCCGATCGAGACGAACAGGTCGCATTCCGCCAGCGCGGCATAGATATGGTCCATCCGGTAGGGCATCTCGCCAAACCAGACGACGTCGGGACGCAGATAGCCGACCGCGCCACAGGCAGGACACTGCGAAAGCGCGGACATGTCCTTTGACCAGGGCGAACGTCGCTCGCAGGCCTGGCACAGCGTCTTGCCGAGTTCCCCATGCATGTGGATGAGGTTGGTTGAACCGGCTCGTTCGTGCAGGTCGTCTATGTTCTGCGTGACCAATGTTACGGAGCCGGAAAACTCGCGCTCCAGCCGTGCCAGCGCGGCATGAGCGGCATTTGGTTTCACCTTGGCCATGTCACGCCGACGCTGGTTGTAGAATTCATGCACCCTTGCGGCATCGCGGATGAAGCCTTCCGGCGTTGCCACATCGCGATAGTCGACCTTCGACCAGATGCCGTCCTTGTCGCGGAACGTGTCCACGCCGGATTCTGCCGAAACGCCGGCACCGGTAAGCAGGACGATGGATTTGTATGCCGACATGGTCGAATGGCTGTTTGCAGGCGGCTAGACCTGCGTGCCGCCGACCGTCATCTGGTTCATGCGCAGATGCGGCTGGCCAACGCCGACGGGCACACCCTGGCCGGCCTTGCCGCACATGCCGATGCCGGTGTCTAGCTTCATATCGTTGCCGACCATGGTGACGCGGTGCATCGCATCCGGCCCGTTGCCGATCAGCATGGCGCCCTTGATCGGCTGCGTGACTTTGCCATCTTCGATCAGATAGGCCTCGGTGCAACCGAACACGAATTTGCCTGAAGTGATATCGACCTGACCACCGCCGAAGGAAACGGCGTAGATGCCCTTTTTCACCGATGCGATGATCTCCTCCGGCGTGTGGTCGCCGGCGGTCATGTATGTGTTGGTCATACGCGGCATCGGCTGGTGTGCATAGGATTCGCGGCGGCCGTTGCCGGTGGCGGCCATGCCCATCAGCCGAGCGTTTTGACGATCCTGCATGTAGCCGACCAGTTTGCCGTCCTCGATGAGCACGGTGCGGTTGGTTGGGGTGCCTTCGTCATCGACGGTCAGCGAGCCGCGACGTTCAGCGATGGTGCCGTCGTCGACGACAGTCACGCCCTTGGCCGCGACCTGCTGGCCAAGAAGGCCTGCGAAGGCCGATGTCTTCTTACGATTGAAATCGCCTTCCAGTCCGTGGCCGACTGCTTCGTGCAGCATGACGCCCGGCCAGCCGCTGGACAACACGATGTCGAAGGTGCCGGCCGGTGCGGGTATGGCTTCCAGGTTGACCAGTGCCTGGCGCAGTGCCTCCTTGGCGGCGTATTTCCAGCTGTGCTCGACCAGGAATTCGCCGAAGCCGGTGCGCCCCCCCATGCCGTAGGAGCCGGTCTCCTGCCGCTCACCCTCGCCGACCATGACCGAGATGTTGAGCCGGACCAGTGGCCGGATGTCCCGTACCAATTGGCCGTCGGCACGCAGGATCTCGACCTGCTGCCAGGACGCGGCAAGCGACGCGGTTACCTGCCGCACGCGTGGATCCTCCGCACGCGTCCAGGCATCGATCTCCTGCAGAAGTTTGGCCTTGGCCTCGAAGCCGGGTGAGGGGATCGGGTTCTCGTCACCGTAAAGACGGCGGTTTGTGCGCGGCGGCGCATCGGCCAGCGTGCCCGAATAACCGGCCTTTACCGTGGCGACGGCACCGGCGGCGCGTTGCAACGCCGCCTCCGACAGGTCGCCGGCATGCGCATAGCCGCTTGCCTCGCCGGCGACGACACGCAGTCCAAAACCCTGGTCCGTGTTGAAATTGGCCGTCTTCAGCCGGCCATTGTCGAACATCAGCGCTTCGCTTTCGCTGTATTCGAGGAAGAGCTCACCGTCGTCGGCACCCTTGATGGTATCGGCGACGATCTTCTTGATCCGCTCTTCGGAAATGTCGAAACGGCTGATGAGGCTGCTCATGGCGCGCATCCTTGAATGAACTGTTGATCCCGATGTAGGCGCCGTGACGCCATTCGGCAATGCGCGACCGTGACGCTAAGGGATCAAGGCAGGGCGTTGAAGCCGTCCGCGAAGCCCTTGAGGTCGACCGGAATGCCAATGCCTTCTTCCGGGGTCTGGAAGACAATGAAGGTGGCGGCCTTGCCGTTCTTCAACGTCTCAAGCAGCGGCTTTTCCAGGATCACCTCGGCATAACAGCCGTCCTGGAAGCAGCGAACGAAATAGGCGCGGCCGATATCCTTGCCGTCGACATTGAGGCCAAGGCCATTGGGAAGCAGGACGCCGAGCGGAGCCAAAACACGCAGGATCTCGGCCTTGTTGTCGGCGGTTCGCAGCACGACGACCGAAAGACCCATCTCGGGACGATCCTCGGCAACGACATTCTGCATCATCACGCATTGTTCGGACGTGGCGCCGGCCGGCGTGTCGCAGATGACCGACCATGCGCCATGGGTGGATTTCACATTCCCGCTCGGTTGCTGTGCAGCCGCCACCGCCTGCCCGGCACCCGCAAGGGCGGCGAGAAAGATGACCTTCGCCAAGGTTCTCGAAACCCAAGAGTTCATGTCGGCTCCATTCCCGAATCACGCCACTTTAAGCCCCGCCACTGCTGAGGAAAAGCGTGAGGGCCACGCGCAATCCCTTTCAAGTGCGGCAACAATACGATTTTCCAGCGCAAATAGCGCAATTTGCTACGATTGTCTCTGTCACGGCTACGCAACAGCAACTTGATTGTGGTGCTGCCTGTGCATGCGGCTGCGATCAATCAAGGCGCGCGCAAAAATGCCGCATGGTTTTGACCGCTCCTTTCTTGCGGCGGGAAAGAGAGTATGGTTTGAACCAATCTGGACCGTCCGGGATTCCCTGTCCCGGCGTTATATCGTATTCCTGCCACGCAGGACGGGGACTGGGAGATGAAGAGGGCGATGAAGAAGTTTCTTGCTGGCGCTGGTGCCGCATCGATGGTTTTCGCCGGGTCTGTCGCCCAGGCCGCGCAACCGCAGCCATGGGAAATGACGTTCCAACCGGCCGCGACTGCCATCATGAGCCAAATCACCTGGTTCGAGCGTTATACGCTGTGGTTCATCGTGCCGATCACGCTGTTCGTTCTCTTCCTTCTGGCGTGGTGCATTCTGAAGTATCGCGCGAGCGTCAATCCGACGCCGTCCAAGACCAGCCACAACACGCTGATCGAAGTCGCCTGGACGCTCGGGCCGGTCCTGATCCTGCTTGCCATTGCGGTGCCGTCCTTCCAGCTTCTCACCGCCCAGTACAGCCCTCCGGAAGAGCCCAAGCTCACGGTCAAGGCGACAGGCAACCAATGGAACTGGGACTACGAATATCAGGTCGAGCAGCCGCTCTCCTTTAACTCGGCTATCCTTGCCGATGGTGACCGTGCGGGTCTCGGCAAGGAAGACAAGGCCAAATATCCGCGTCTCCTGGCGGTCGACAATGAGATGGTCGTGCCCGTCGGTGTCGTCGTGCGTGTCCTGGTCACCGGCGCCGACGTGATTCACGCTTATGCGGTGCCGGCTTTCGGTATCAAGGTCGATGCCGTCCCGGGTCGTATCAACGAGACCTGGTTCAAGGCCGAGAAGGAAGGTCTCTACTACGGCCAGTGCTCGGAGCTTTGCGGCAAGGACCATGCCTTCATGCCGATTGCGGTGCGCGTCGTATCGGAAAAGCAATATGAAACTTGGCTGGCTGCGGCCAAGGCCGACCTGCCGGGCGCCAACAAGGCGCTGATGGCTGAGGTCGATGGTACCAACAAGGTTGCGTCCGCCGGCAACTGATGCCGCGGTCGAAACAAGGATAGGGAACGGAGCGGAACATGGCGCACGCAGCGGCTCACGACGATCACGACCATAAGCCTAGGGGCTGGGTCCGCTGGGTCAACTCGACCAACCACAAGGACATCGGTACGCTTTACCTGATCTTCGCGATCATGGCCGGCATCATCGGTGGCTTCCTGTCGATCATGATGCGCTGGGAGTTGGCTGAGCCGGGAATCCAGATTTTCCCTGGTCTCGCGTCCATGGTCTATGGCGTGAACGGTGACGCTGCGCTCGACGCCGGCAAGTCGATGTTCAATGCATTCACCACGGCGCATGCGCTGATCATGATCTTCTTCATGGTCATGCCGGCGCTGATTGGCGGTTTCGCCAATTGGATGGTGCCGATCATGATCGGTGCGCCGGACATGGCGTTCCCGCGCATGAACAACATCTCCTTCTGGCTGCTGCCGCCGGCCTTCATCCTGCTGCTCACCTCGATGTTCGTGCCAAGTGCGCCCGGCGCCTATGGTGTCGGTGGCGGCTGGACGATCTACCCGCCGATGTCGACCTCCGGTCAGCCTGGGCCAGCGATGGATCTGGCGATCTTGTCGATCCACATCGCCGGTGCGTCCTCGATCCTCGGCGCCATCAACTTCATCACCACCATCTTCAACATGCGCGCACCGGGCATGACGCTGCACAAGATGCCGCTCTTTGCCTGGTCGGTTCTGGTCACCGCCTTCCTGCTGCTGCTTTCGCTGCCGGTTCTGGCTGGCGCCATCACCATGCTGCTGACCGACCGCAACTTCGGCACCTCCTTCTTCGTGCCGGAAAATGGCGGCGATCCGATCCTGTTCCAGCATCTGTTCTGGTTCTTCGGTCACCCTGAAGTGTACATCCTGATCCTGCCGGGTTTCGGCATCGTCAGCCACATCATCGCGACCTTCTCGCGCAAGCCGGTGTTCGGCTACCTCGGAATGGCATATGCCATGGTCGCGATTGGCGCCGTCGGCTTCGTCGTGTGGGCGCACCACATGTACACCACCGGTATTTCGCTCAACGCACAGCGCTACTTCGTATTCGCCACGATGGTCATCGCGGTGCCGACCGGCATCAAGATCTTCTCGTGGATCGCCACCATGTGGGGCGGCTCGATCTCCTTCCGCACCCCGATGCTTTGGGCAGTAGGCTTCATCTTCCTGTTCACGGTCGGTGGTGTCACCGGCGTCCAGCTCGCCAATGCCGGCCTCGATCGTTCGTTGCAGGATACCTATTACGTCGTCGCGCACTTCCACTACGTGCTGTCGCTCGGCGCGGTCTTTGCGATCTTTGCCGGCTGGTACTACTGGTTCCCGAAGATGACCGGTTACATGTATTCGCCGTTCATCGCGCGCGCCCATTTCTGGATCATGTTCATCGGCGTGAACCTGGTGTTTTTCCCGCAGCACTTCCTGGGTCTGTCGGGCATGCCGCGCCGCTATATCGATTATCCGGATGCCTTCGCCGGCTGGAACTATGTTTCCTCGGTCGGTTCCTATATCTCCGGCATCAGCGTTCTGATTTTCCTCTATGGCGTCTTCGAGGCGTTCCGGAAGAAGCGCGTTGCCGGTGCCAATCCGTGGGGCGAGGGTGCCACCACGCTGGAATGGCAGTTGCCTTCGCCGCCGCCCTACCATCAGTGGGAACAGCTGCCCAAGGTTAAGTAAGGCAGATTCAAAGTTCGAAACCGCCGGCTGGGCCGGCGGTTTTGGCCAAACGGAATGAGTGGACTTCAAGTACGCAATGGCCCTGGTCGACAATTCACACATGGAGCAAGTGGGCTCCCGCATGTCGGAAGCGACAGCGGGCGACTACTTCGCGCTGCTCAAGCCACGTGTGATGTCGCTGGTGGTGTTCACTGCTTTTGTCGGCCTGGTGGCGGCCCCCGTCACCATCAACCCGTTGATCGCGGTCATTGCCATCCTGGCGATTGCCATCGGCGCCGGCGCGTCGGGCGCGCTCAACATGTGGTACGACGCCGATATCGATGCCGTCATGACCCGCACCGCGAGCCGCCCGGTTCCGTCCGGCCGTGTCTTGCCTGGAGAGGCGCTGAGCTTCGGTCTGGTCTTGTCGGCACTGTCGGTGATGACGCTCGGCGTGCTGGTCAACTGGCTCTCGGCTGCGCTGCTGGCCTTCACCATCTTCTTCTATGCCGTTATCTACACGATGTGGCTGAAGCGCTGGACGCCGCAGAACATCGTCATCGGCGGTGCGGCCGGTGCGTTCCCGCCGGTTATCGGCTGGGCAGCGGCCACAGGCGCGATCAGCCTGGAAAGCGTCATCCTCTTCCTCATCATATTCCTTTGGACGCCGCCGCATTTCTGGGCGCTGGCATTGTTCAAGTCGGGCGACTACGAGCGCGCCGGCATCCCTATGATGCCGAACGTTGCAGGCGAGGCTTCCACGCGCCGCCAGATCTTTGCCTACGCCGTCATTCTGGCACCGATCGGCGTGTTGCCATGGATCCTTGGCTACACCTCGGCAGTCTATGGCGTGCCGGCCACGCTTCTGGGTGTCAGCTTTGTCTGGTATTCCTGGGCAGTGCTGCGCATGCCCGACAGCGATCGCGTCATGAAGCCTGCCAAGGCGCTGTTCGGCTATTCGCTGCTTTATCTGTTCGCCATCTTCGCCGCTTATCTTGCTGATAGCGTTGTTGCCCGCGTTCTGGTTCTGGGTGGGGCATGAATGCGATGAACGAGAAGCTCGAACTGGTCACGCTCACCGAGCGTCAGAAGAAAGCCCGCCGCAGCCGGTCCGTCGCGATCGCCGTGGCGCTCGCTGTGCTTGTCATCATCTTTTATGTGGCGACGATCGTGAAGTTCGGTTCGCCCATCATCAACCGGCCTATTTGAGGTGATGATGGAACACGAAAAGACCGCCGCTGAACAGAAGAAGCAGAAGACCAACCTGGCTGTTGCCGGTGGTTGTGTGGTGTTTCTCACCGCCATGGTCGGCATGGCTTATGCGGCGGTGCCACTTTACGCCATGTTCTGCCAGGTCACCGGTTATGGCGGGACCACGCAGCGCGTCACGCAGTACTCCAATCGGGTTCTGGACCGCGAGATCACCGTTCGCTTCGACGCCAACACGGCCGGCGTTCCTTGGGAGTTCGAGCCGCTGCAGCGCGACGTCACCATTAAGCTCGGTGAAACCAAGCAGGTCGCCTATAAGGCAACGAACAAATTCAGCACGCCGACTACCGGCCGCGCCACGTTCAATGTGCAGCCGGAACTGGCGGGCGCCTACTTCAACAAGGTGGAATGTTTCTGTTTCACCAATCAGACGCTCAAGGCTGGCGAGACGGTCGACATGCCGATCGTCTTCTATGTCGACCCGGACATCCTCGATGTTCCGGAGTTGAAGAACATCAAGACCATCACGCTTTCCTACACCATGTTCCTGGCCGACAAGAACAAGCCGGTCGCGGCCATGGAAAACCAGGAAGGCGGCAAGGCAATTTCCAATACCGAAAATCTCGGGGGATGACATGGCAGACGGACACGCCAAACCAAACCACGACTACCACATAATCGACCCGAGCCCGTGGCCCTTCCTGGGATCTGTCGGCGCCTTGGTCATGGCGTTCGGTGGCGTCTTCTACATGCAGTACCTGAAGGGCTCGCCGTTTCACTTGTTTGGCATCGACGTTGCCAAATCGCATTTCTGGGTGCTTTTGATCGGCCTGATCATCGTGCTCTACACCATGTATGGCTGGTGGTCCGACACGATCAAGGAAGCGCATGAAGGCCATCACACAAAGGTGGTGTCGCTGCATCTGCGCTACGGCATGATCATGTTCATCGCCTCGGAGGTGATGTTCTTCGTTGCCTGGTTCTGGGCCTATTTCGACGCCAGCCTGTTCCCCAATGAGGCTGTGCAGGCTGCGCGTGCCACCTTCACCGGTGGCGTGTGGCCGCCGAAGGGCATGGAAGTGCTCGATCCCTTCCACCTGCCGCTCTACAACACGATCATCCTGCTCCTGTCGGGCACGACGGTCACCTGGGCGCACCATGCGCTGATCCATGGTGACCGCAAGGGCCTGATCAACGGCCTCGTCTTGACGGTTGGTCTCGGCATCCTGTTCACGATGGTCCAAGCCTACGAGTACATCCACGCTCCGTTCGGCTTCAAGGACTCCATCTATGGCGCTACCTTCTTCATGGCGACGGGCTTCCATGGTTTCCACGTCATCATCGGCACCATCTTCCTGCTCGTCTGCCTGATCCGCGCAATGAAGGGTGATTTCACGCCGAAGCAGCATTTCGGCTTCGAGGCCGCCGCCTGGTACTGGCACTTCGTTGACGTGGTCTGGCTGTTCCTGTTCGCCTCGATCTATATCTGGGGCTCGGCCGGCGCAGTCATCGAGGGCCACTGAGCGATTTCGACATAGGGTTCAAAGGGGCGGCTGCGGCAACGTAGCCGCCCCTTTCTTTAGGCTAAGCATTCAATTCGTTGCCGAAAGTCTCTAAAAGGCGAGCATGAACGAAGACAAGGCAATCTGGCCGCCTGTCGATCCGATCCAGGCGGGCCTGAAGGGGTGTTGCCCGCGTTGCGGAGAAGGGCGCCTTTTCTCCGGGTTCCTGACAGTGGGCAAGCGCTGCTACAATTGCGGCCTCGACTATTCCTACGCCGATGCCGGCGACGGGCCGGCTGTCTTCGTCATCCTGATCATCGGCTTTATCGTCGTCGGTCTGGCGCTTTGGCTTGAGGTCACTTTCGGGCCGCCGCTGTGGGTGCATTTTCTGCTGTGGGTCCCCTTGGCATTGGTCCTGTGCCTCTCGGCATTGCGGCTCATCAAGGGCGTCCTTCTCACCCTGCAATACCGCAACAAGGCCGCTGAAGGCAGGCTGGATCAGCCGCGATGACGCAGGCGTCCGACCAGGTGGTCCGCCGCGGTGGGCCGCGCAAGACGTTGGCGCTCGGTCTCGGTCTTGTCGCCTTTGTCATCCTGATCGGTCTCGGCACCTGGCAAGTGGAACGGTTGGCCTGGAAGGAAGGGCTGATCGAGACGATCGACAGGCGCATGAATGCCGCCCCTGTAGCGTTGCCCGACGTCGAAAAGCAGTTCTCCGCGACCGGCGATATCGACTATATGCCGGTGACGCTGAACGGCTCTTTCCTGCACCAGGGCGAGCGCCACTTTTTCACCACCTGGAACGGAAAGACGGGTTACAGCGTGTATACCCCGCTGAAGCTCGCCGACGGTCGGTTCGTCTTCGTCAATCGTGGTTTCGTGCCTTACGAGCTGAAAGATCCGGCCACGCGTGTGCAGGGCGAAATTTCGGGCGACGTCAGAGTCACCGGGCTCGCCCGCAATCCGTTGCCGGGCAAACCATCGATGATGGTTCCGGACAACGACATCGCCAAGAACATCTTCTATTGGAAGGATCGCGACGCCATGGCAACAACGGCCGGATTGCCGGCCGGGGCCGTCGTGCTGCCCTTCTTCGTCGATGCAGACAACTCGGCCAATCCCGGCGGATTGCCGATCGGCGGTACCACGATGGTCGATCTGCCTAACAATCATCTGCAATATGCGGTGACCTGGTATGGCCTGGCGGCTGCTCTCGTCGGCGTGATGGCCGTCTGGCTGTTGAAAGGCCGAAAGAACGGCTGACGGGCGTCGCAATCATCCGTCGCCCTTGACAGACAGGGGTAGCGGACATCATGTCCGCACTATTCAGCCGATGGGAAAGTATGTTGAACAAAGCCGTTAAACCGCCGCTCACGATTAGGCTGTGTCAGCCGCGCGGCTTCTGCGCGGGCGTCGACCGAGCCATCCAGATCGTGGTGCTGGCATTGAAGAAATACGGCGCGCCGGTCTATGTCCGGCACGAGATCGTACATAATCGCTACGTGGTCGAAGGGCTGCAGAACCTTGGTGCTGTTTTCATCGAGGAGCTTTCGGAAATTCCGGAGAAGCACAAGCAATCCCCGGTGGTTTTTTCTGCCCATGGCGTGCCGAAATCCGTTCCAGCGGATGCCGTTGCGCGTAATCTCTTCTATCTCGATGCCACTTGTCCATTGGTGTCCAAGGTGCACAAGCAGGCCATGCGTCACCAGCGGCTGGGCCGTCATGTCCTGCTGATCGGCCATGCCGGCCATCCTGAAGTGATTGGCACGATGGGGCAGCTGGCCGAGGGCGCGGTGACGCTGATCGAAACGGAAGCGGACGCGGCCTCCTTTCAACCTGCCGATCCCGAGGCGCTGGGTTTCGTCACCCAGACGACGTTGTCGGTGGAAGATACCGCCGGCATCATCCGAGCTCTGCAGGAGCGTTTTCCCGCGCTGCAGGCGCCGGCCGCCGAATCGATCTGCTACGCAACGACCAACCGGCAGGACGCGGTGAAGGAGACCGCCCCCGGCTGCGATCTCTACCTGGTCGTCGGTGCTCCCAATTCGTCGAATTCGCGCCGTCTTGTCGAAGTGGCGGAGCGCGCGGGTGCCGCGATGTCGCTTCTCGTACAGCGTGCTTCTGAAATTCCGTGGGATGAGATCGGGGGGATCTCGACGCTTGGTCTCTCCGCGGGTGCCTCCGCGCCGGAGATCATTGTCGATGAGATCATCGATGCCTTCCGCCAGCGTTTCGACGTTTCTGTCGATCTCGCGGTGACGGCGACGGAAACGGAGGATTTCCCGGTGATGCGGGCGCTGCGTGATGTCGAACTGACCCCGGCCGACATGGCCTTCGTCAACGGGACCGTGTGATGGCGGTCTATACCGATGTAGGCGAAGGCGAGCTTGCAGCTTTCCTCAAAGATTATCCGGCCGGCGAATTGCTTTCCTACAAGGGTATCGCCGAGGGTACCGAGAACTCCAATTTCCTGCTGCACACCACGGCTGGCTCCTTCATCCTGACGCTTTATGAAAAGAGGGTGGAAAAGGCCGACCTGCCTTTTTTCCTGGGCCTGATGGACCATCTCGCCAAAAAGGGCATCTCGTGCCCGCTGCCGGTGCAACGCCACGACGGCACCATGATCGGCACGCTGGCCGGTCGGCCGGCGGTCATAATCACTTTCCTGGAAGGCATGTGGTTGCGCAAGCCGGGCGTCGCGCACTGCCGCGAGGTCGGCAAGGCTTTGGCCGCAATGCATCTGGCCAGTGCCGATTTCGCCATGCATCGCGCCAATGCGCTGGCGATCGATGGCTGGCGCAAACTCTGGGAGGCATCACGTTCGCGCGCGGATGAGGTCGAGCCCGGTCTTGCCGCCGAGGTCGATGCGGATTTCGCCGAATTCGAGCGCAATTGGCCGATAGGCCTGCCGACCGGCATCATCCATGCCGACCTCTTCCCGGACAACGTCTTCTTCCTCGGTGAGAAGTTGTCGGGCCTGATCGATTTCTACTTCGCCTGCAATGACTTCTACGCCTATGACCTCGCCACCTGTCTCAATGCCTGGTGTTTCGAGAAGGATTTTTCCTTCAATCTCACGAAAGGCACGGCATTGCTGGCCGGGTACCAGAGCGTGCGGCCGCTCAGTCCGGAGGAGCGGGAGGCGCTGCCGATGCTGGCACGTGGCTCCGCCCTGCGCTTCATGCTGACACGCCTTTACGACTGGCTGACCGTTCCTGATGGCGGCTTGGTCATCAAGCGCGATCCGACCGAATATATCCGCCGCATGCGCTTCCATCGCGCCATCGGCTCAGCATCCGAGTATGGTCTGAAATGAAGCAAGTCGAGGTTTTTACCGATGGAGCGTGTTCCGGCAATCCGGGGCCAGGCGGTTGGGGCGCCATTCTCCGCTTCAACGGCAAGACCAAGGAGCTTTTCGGCGGCGAAGGGGAGACGACCAACAATCGCATGGAGTTGCTGGCGGCGATATCCGGGCTGAACGCTCTGAAGGAGCCATGCAAGGTCGATCTCTACACCGACAGCAAATATGTCATGGACGGCATTTCGAAATGGATCCATGGCTGGAAGAAGAACGGCTGGAAGACGGCCGACAAGAAGCCGGTCAAGAACGGTGAACTCTGGCAGGCTCTGGACGAGGCCAATCGACGTCACGAGGTCACGTGGCATTGGGTGAAGGGCCATGCCGGTCATCCTGAAAACGAACGCGCCGATGAGCTGGCGCGTGAAGGCATGGCGCCTTTCAAAAAGAGTTTTTCAGGTTCTGCGTTCGGGAAGGCAGCCATCGGGCGTTGATTGATGGCCGCCGACGCTTTTAGCGTCTCGTTTTGCCGAACCGTGCCTCAAGCCAATTCACGCCATGGCGGACAATCTTCGGCGCCGACACCAGAACCGAGTCGGCATTGCCGATCTTGCCGCGATGACCGTCGCCTGCATTGAGAAAGTCTTCGACAACCGTTGCGAAATAGTCGTCGGACAGACCGCTGACGATCGGCTCCGTGGTGTCGAATTCCGTCCACCGGCGCCATTCCGTCCTGCCGTCGATCAGGAGCGGCGCTTCAAAGTGGGCTATCCGCTTGCCTGGCAGATCAGCCAGATGTTCGGCGTGATGCAGAATGGACATGGCATCGAGCGGCGCCCCGATCATGAGCACCTTGCCTTCGTCCTCGACAAGCTTGTCGAAGGGAGATCCCTGCCCATAGCCGTAGTCAAGCGGATGGTCGTTGGTAAGCCACGCGGCTTTTGCGCCGACAGCTGCGCAGGATGCGCCGGGATTGCCACTGCGCAAGGCTCCGGGAAAAGTGCGCACCAGCTCGGCAATCGCGCCATTGTCGCGTCTCGCCCGTGACGACATGGGATCAAAAGGTGCGATGTGCTCACGAATGTCAGCGGGGATGCGACCATCATCGTCCAGCAACTCGTGATAGTCGTCGTCCCAGTCGGTGTAGACCATCACCGTTCCGCCCGGAGCGGTCGCGTCGAGCAGGGCGCGGATCAGGCTGTCAGGTCCGCCCAGAATATGCCCGACCGACCGAAGCCCGGCATGAATCATCACCGTGTCGCCTGCCGCCAGACCGAGCGCGCGTAGCTGCGCGCCCAGGCTGGTTCTGGTGTGGAACTGTCGGGACATCGGTGCCGGGAGGATCGCCGGTTACAGCTGCTCCAGGAGCTTCGCGGCGCCCGAATCCACTGCCTGGCCGGGATTGCCCTCAATGTTGAGGGCCGTGACCGTACCGTCTTCGACGATCATCGAAAAACGCTTGGAACGCAGGCCAAGTCCATTGGCGCTGAGATCAATGTCGAGACCTGCCGCCTTGGCGAAGTCGCCGCTGCCGTCCGCCAGGAACAGGATCTTGCCTTCGCCACCGGTAAAGCGGGACCAGGCACCCATCACGAATGGGTCGTTTACGGCCACGACCGCGATCTGGTCGACGCCGCGCGACAGGATGGCATCGCGGTTCTCGAGGTAACCCGGCAAGTGGTTGTTGTTGCAGGTCGGCGTGAAAGCGCCCGGAACGCCGAACAGCACCACCTTCTTGCCGGCAAAGACGTCGGTGGTGGTCAGCGCCTTGGCGCCGTCGTCGGTCATCGTCTTGAAGGTGGCTTCTGGCAGCTTTTCGCCAACGGCAATGGTCATGGCAGTCCTCTTTGTCTGGGAGGGAAGGGAGGTCCAAGCGATAGCGCCTTCCGTGTCACCCCGCAATGCGGCCACGGCTGGCGATTGTCACGGATAGGGCAATAGACCTTCAACGGCTCCGGACGGAGCGGTCAGCGTGTAGGGAAGGCCGCTGCCTTCTGCAGCCTTGTCTGGACGCCCCAGGATCGGGATCGAAAAGACGATCTTGCCGTCCTTTTCAGCCCGTGTCGGTGCGCCGAACAGATATCCCTGTTCCCCCGCAACGAAGAGGTCGACACTCTTGGCGACACCCGGCGCGGTTGCCTCGACAATCAGTTTGTCTTTCTCTCCCGGCAGCGTCTTCGCACCGAAGATGTCGGTCGCTTTTTGAGGGAGCGAGGCCAGTGCGGATTTTACCAGTTCGGCATCCTCGGCATTGCCGGCATCTACGCCTGGGTCGACTTTCAACTGGGCCTGCACCGGGATACAGATCGTCTGGCAGATACCGAGAAACACACCAGCCTCGATGACCGTATTTTCTTTCGGGTTCGCCACCGTGAATGTCACCGGAAGCGCGACCGTGCGATCATAACCAGCCCAGCTGCCATAGCCGTCATCGTGGCGACCGGGGGCAGGGTAGGACAACTCCGCCTTGGTTATGCCGGGTGCCTTGGTAATGTCGATCTGCGGTGGCACGCCGCTGGCGCCGGGATCGCGCCAATAGGTCTTCCAGCCGGGTTTCAATTCGATATGAAGCGCGCCCGACAGCCGGCCGGAAGCATCGGCCGTTCCGGTGGTGACCAGCCGAACGCGCCCGCCCTCGCTATCCGCCCAAGGGGATGAAGAAGCGGCAGCCGGCAGGGCGGTGGCCATCAGAACGGCAACGCCGAGCGAAAATTTCAAGAGGTCCATGGGGCTGATTTGAAGGGGCAAATGTGGCTGTGCAACCGTTTTGGGTGAATATCGTCCATCATTTTTGTGTGAGGCTTACGCGTTGGGACCACCGCGAATTGCACCAATGGCATCTTTCAAGCGTGCCGGAAACGCGTTACCTTCGCTTATGGACCTTTTACGCCACAAGAATGCGGCCGGTAAAAGCGGCTTTCTCGACGATCAGTTCCTCATCGCCATGCCCGGCATGAAGGACGAGCGGTTCGCACGTTCGGTCATCTACATCTGCGCGCATTCGGATGAAGGCGCGATGGGACTGATCATCAACCAGACCCAGCAGATGCTCTTTCCCGATCTCCTGGTCCAGCTTGGCATCATGAACGAACAGGAGGCGATCCGGCTGCCAAGGCAGACGCGCGACTTCGTCGTGCGCAATGGCGGGCCGGTGGATCGCAGCCGCGGTTTTGTCCTGCACACCGGTGACTACCGCGTCGAATCCTCGTTGCCGGTGTCAGAAGACATCTGTCTCACGGCCACGGTCGACATCTTGCGCGCCATTTCCGCCGGACGTGGTCCACGCCAGGCGCTGATGACGCTCGGCTACTCCGGCTGGGGCGCCGGTCAGCTCGAGGGAGAAATCGCCGAAAATGGCTGGCTTACCTGCCCGGCGACACCCGACTTGCTGTTCGATCCCGACATCGAGGGCAAATATGACCGGGCGCTTGCTACGATAGGCATCGATCTTGCCCACTTCAGCCAGGCAGCCGGCCACGCCTGATCGGGTCTCGGCGCTGCCTGCGAGCTTATGCCTGCGTCAGGGGATATTGTTCACGCAACAGCTTGATAACGGCATCGCCGTTCATCGGTGCGCCAAACATGAAACTCTGCACATATTCGCACCCCATCTGACGAAGCTCCAACGCGTCGCTCTGGTCGGAGATGCCTTCCGCGACCACCGCCAGGCCGAGCTCGTGCGCCATGTTGACCATCGAACGCAGCAGCACCGCGCGCTTGGGTGAGGTGTCGTCGATGAAGCTCTTGTCGATCTTGATCGTGTCGAAGGGGAAACGGGTGAGGTACGACAAGGACGAATAGCCGGTGCCGAAATCGTCGAGCGACAGCCCGATGCCGAGCTGCTTCAGCTTGTTCAGCACATGGGCGGCCTGCTCGGGATTGTCCATCACCAGGGATTCGGTGAGTTCGAGCCTCAGACACCGCGGTTTCAGGCCCGCGCGCGCGATGACCGAACGCACGTCCGTGACAAGATCGCGGCGGATAAGCTGGCGGCTGGAAAGATTGACCGAAACCGAAAGCGGCGTATCGCCAATGTGTTTTTGCCAGCTTGCCAGGTCTTCCGCGGCTTTCTGCATGGCGAAGAGGCCGAGTTGCACGATGAGGCCGCAGCTCTCGGCCACGGGAATGAAATCGGCCGGCGGAATCATGCCCCGGCGTGGATGATCCCAGCGCAACAGGGCTTCGAAACCTGCGACGCTGTAATCTTCCAACCGCACGATCGGCTGATAGGCGAGGGTGAATTCGCGCCGTTCTATGGCGCGGCGCAGATCGGATTCGAATTGCAGACGGTCGGTGCCAACGGTGCGGAAGGCCGGCCGGAACGGTTCGATGCGGTCGCCACCGAAGCGTTTGGCCTGGTGCATGGCGAGTTCCGCATCCTTGACCAACTCCTCGGCGGAGGTCTGGTCGGAGGTCCAGGTGATCAAGCCGACGGACGCGGTCAGCACGATCTCGCGCTTGGCGAAGGTGATCGGCGAGCTGATCGCGTGTTTGATGGCGTCTGCCATGGCGGCGATGCGGGCAGGATCCTGCTCGGAAAGCAGCATCAGCGCGAACTGGTCGCCGGCAAAACGCGACAGCGAGTCTTTCGGCTTGAGAAGGCGGTGCAGGCGGCGCGCCACGGTCAGCAGAATGGTGTCGCCCGCCGAGATGCCGAGCCCGTCATTGACCTGCTTGAAGCGGTCGATGTCGATGACGAAGACGGTTGGACGTACCTTGTCCTCGGTACGGGCGATTGAAATGATCGCCTCGAGCCGGTTCATGAACAGTTCGCGGTTGGGCAGGCCGGTCAGATTATCGTGTACGGCGTCGTGCAGCAGCCGCTCTTCGGATTTCTTCTGCTCGGTCACGTCGACCATGGTCCCTACGCAGCGGATGACCTCACCATCGGAGCCGATGACCGGACGTGCCCTCAATGCGAACCAGTGATAATGGCCGTCGGCGCCGCGCAGGCGGAAGTTTTGCGAAACGCGTCCGCGCCGATGCTCCAGTACGACGTCGAGCGTGGTGCGGAACGTGTCTCGATCGTCCGAGTGGAGCACGGGTAGCCAGTTGCGGGCTGCGCCACCCAGGCTGCCTGGGGCGAGGCCGAGCTGCAGGCTGACATCGGGGCGCGTGACGACACGGTCCCGCAGAACATCCCAGTCCCATACCGTATCGCCGGACCCGGCGACCGCGAGCGCCTGGCGCTCGAGGTCGGAGAAGAGGCCTTGATGCAATGCACCGCCTGCGAAGGCATGCTGCATCACCGTGAAGCCGATCAGCAGGATCACCAGGATCAGCCCGCCGCCGAGAGCAGGCTGGACGATGTCGTTGTCGAGCAGGCCGGTGATCGCCATCCAAGAGCCTGTGGCCCATAACAAGACCATAACCCAACTGGGGATGAGCATGATGGCGCGGTCGTAACCGCGCAGGCCGAGGAAGATGATCAGTCCCAGGCCGGTGACGGCCGTGGCGGCAAAGGAGATACGAGCGATGCCGGCCGCAATTGCCGGGTCGATGATGGCGATGCCTGCAATGGCCGCCAATCCCAGGATCCAGACGAGCGCCCCGTAGCTGAAATGGCCATGCCAGCGGTTCAAATTCAGATAGGTGAAGAGGAAGACGACGAAGGTGGTTGCCAACGCGACCTCCGCGCCGGCACGCCAGACCTGTTCGGAACCGGGCGCGACCTGAATGATCTTGGCGAGGAAGCCGAAGTCGATGCAGATATAGGCCAGCACCGCCCAGGCCAGGGCTGCCGTGGCGGGAAACAGCGAGGTTCCCTTGACCACGAACAGGATGGTCAGGAACAGCGCCAGAAGGCCGGCGATGCCGATGACGATGCCACGGTAAAGCGTGTAGGAATTGACGGTGTCCTTATAGGCCTCGGGCTCCCACAGATAGACCTGTGGCAACTTTGGTGAGGCAAGTTCGGCGATGAAGGTGACGACGGAACCGGGGTTCAGCGTCACGCGGAAGACGTCAGCGTCCGGACTTGCCTGCTTGTCCAGCGCAAAGCCTTCGGATGGAGTGATCGCAGCGATTCGCGTGGAGCCCAGATCCGGCCAGAAGATCCCCGACTTCACCAGGCGGAAATGCGGCGCGACGATGAGGCGGTCGATCACGTCGTCGGTGGTGTTGGCCAGTGCGAAGACCGCCCAGTCGCCGGTCGAGCGGGCATCATTGGCTTCGACCTCGATTCGCCGGACGATGCCGTCGGAGCCGGGAGCGGTCGACACCTGAAAATTCTCACCCTGATTGCGGTAGATTTCCACCGCGCCAGAAAGGTCGAGCGCGACATCGTCGCGGGAAATCTTGATCGGTTCCACGGCATAGGCGGAAGCGGCGGCGAAAAGCGTCACGATCGTCGCGAGGACGAAAGCCAGAGCAATTCCAGGAAAAGTGTGTAACGGTTTTCCGTCCGGAATTGCGCAAAAACAAAGAGTTAGAGCGTTTCCGCGTTTCCGTGAAAAACGGAAACGCTCTAACATCGATCCGTTTCGCAGGAGTTTCGTCAAAAATCAGCCCTTCGTAGCGGATGCCGGCGGATCGTCGGCGATCCGGGCATAAAGATAGTGGTCTTGCCACGCTCCGTTGATGCGAAGATAGGAGCGCGCCAGTCCTTCACGCTGGAATCCGGCTTTTTCAAGCACGCGGATGGAACGAATGTTGTCGGGAATACAGGCTGCTTCGATCCGGTGCAACTTGAGTGTATCGAAGGCAAAGCGGATCAACAGCTTCACGGCGTCGGTCATCATGCCGCGGCCGGCATAACGCTGCCCGATCCAGTAGCCGACATGCCCGCTTTGCGCGACGCCATGGCGGATGTTGCCGAGCGTGATGCCGCCCGCGAGCTTGCCGGTCGTTCGGTCGAAAATGAAAAAGGCGATCGCCGTTCCCTGTGCATAATCCTCGCGGTAACGGCCGATGCGGTGACGCCAGGCGGTGCGGTCGAGCTCATCAGGTGCCCAGCGTGGTTCCCATCGCTCAAGGAAAGCGCGACTCTCTCCGCGCAATGCTGCCCACTCGCGATAGTCGTTCGTCACGGGCACGCGCAACATCACCTTCTCGCCCTTCAGTACCGGCAGGTCCCGGCGAAAGAAAGGAAGGGCGAACATGGCGGTGAGCCAGAATCAGCCGGCGAGCTTCCGGGCCGCGACCTCGATGCCCGGAAGCTGGTCGAGAACCGCCTCGTAGGGCGCCAGCGAGCCCACCGGGCCGACAGCGGCCAGTGTCGGTCGCGTTGAGAACAGGCGTGACGAAAGATCGGTCAGGCGCTCGGTCGTCAGCGCGCCAAGCCGCTCCATCAGCTCTTCCTTGGGGATGGGACGACCGAAGAGAAGCAGTTGGCGCGCGATCTGCGATGCACGGCTGGCGGGGCTTTCCGCCGACATGATGAGGCCGGCGCGGTATTGCGCGCGCGCCCGGTCGAGCTCCTCTTGGGAAATGTCCTGTCCTGCCCGCTGCAACTCGCGCACGATGACCGGCACCAGTTCAGCGATATCGTTCTGGCCAGTCGCTGCATGGACGCCGAAGACGCCAGTGTCCGAGAAGCCCCAATGAAATGCATAGACCGAATAGCAAAGGCCGCGCTTTTCGCGCACCTCCTGGAACAGGCGTGACGACATGCCGCCGCCGAGGATCATCGACAGGACCTGCGAGGCATAGAAGTCGCGTACGTGATAGGCACGCCCCTCGAAACCCAACACGATCTGCGCGTCCATCAGGTCGCGGTCTTCGCGGAAATCCCCACCGACATACTGGGCGTACTGCGGAGCGGTGTTTTCGGCTTTGGACCGGAACGAGCCGAGTTTGCTTTCCACCTCGCGCACAAAATCGTCATGCTTCACGTCGCCGGCAGCGACCATGACCATGCGCTCGGCGCCGTATTGGCGTTCCATGAAATTGTGTAACTGCTTCGACGTGAAGGACTTCACCGTTTCCGGTGTACCCAGGATCGAGCGGCCGATCGTTTGATGGCGGAAGGCCGTTTCAGTGAAGCGATCGAAGACGATGTCATCGGGCGTGTCGTGCGCAGCGCCGATCTCCTGCAGGATGACGTTCTGCTCCCGCTCCAATTCCTGGGGGTCGAATTCCGACTCCTGCAGGATGTCTGCCAGGATATCGACCGCCAGGGGCACGTCGTCCGACAGCACGCGGGCATAGAAGGATGTTGTCTCGACGCTGGTGGCGGCATTGATCTCGCCGCCGACATTCTCGATTTCCGAGGCGATCTCGAAGGCGGAGCGCCTTTTGGTGCCCTTGAATGCCATATGCTCAAGCAGGTGGGCCATTCCATGCTCATCGTCGCGCTCGTTGCGGGCCCCGGACTTGACCCAGGCGCCGAGAGCGACGGATTCGATGCTTGGAAGGGTTTCGGTGGCGACTGTCAGGCCGTTCGACAGACGGCTTACCTCAACACCCATATAGCTAAAACTCCCTAACGCGCCGCCCGGGAGCGGCGACGAACATAATCTTCCACCATTTTCAGGTCCGATGGAAGTACCGCATATTTTTCCTCCGAATTCATTAAGTCGGCAAGCCATGACGGCAGGGCAGGGTGGATTCCGCTAGCCTCTTCCACGGCTGCCGGGAATTTCGCAGGATGCGCGGTACCGAGCACGATCATCGGAGTGTTGCCGGCAGATTGCAAGCCGGCGACATGAACGCCCGATGCCGTATGGGGATCGAGCAGATAGTTCGAGCGGGCAAGCGTGGCGCGGATCGTCTCGGCGACGTCAGCCTGAGTCGCGCGCCCGGCGTCGAATTCTGCGCGGATGCGTGCAAGCCCGTTTGCCTCGATGGTGAAGGCTCCGGATTGCTTCAGCGAATTCATGTAGCGGCGCACCGTCTCGGTGTTGCGTTCTGAAACCTCGAACAGCAATCGCTCGAAATTCGAGGACACCTGGATGTCCATTGACGGAGAAGTCGTCGCGACAACGCCCTTCATCCGGTATTCTCCGCTGGAAAGCGTGCGCGCCAGGATGTCGTTGTCGTTGGTGGCGATTACAAGCCGCTCGATCGGCAGTCCCATGCGTTTGGCGGCATATCCGGCGAAGATGTCGCCGAAATTGCCGGTCGGTACGGTGAAGGACACCGGCCGGTCCGGGGCGCCGAGCGAGAGGGCGGAAGAGAAATAATACACGATCTGGGCCATGATACGCGCCCAGTTGATCGAATTTACCCCCGACAACGAGACCGCGTCGCGGAAGCCATGGTCGTTGAACATGTCCTTCAGCAAGCCCTGGCAGTCGTCGAAATTCCCCTCGATCGCGAGCGCATGCACGTTGGCGGCCGTCGAGGTCGTCATCTGCCGCTGTTGGACGGGCGATACGCGTCCATTAGGGAAGAGGATGACGATGTCGGTGCGTTCGCGACCGGCAAAGGCCTCGATGGCGGCGCCACCGGTATCACCTGACGTGGCACCGACGATGGTCGCGCGCTCGCCACGCTCGGCAAGCACATGGTCCATCAGTCTCGCCAGCAACTGCATGGCGACATCCTTGAAGGCGAGGGTCGGGCCGTGGAAGAGCTCAAGGACGAAAGTGTTCGGGCCGGTCTGGATCAACGGGCAGACCGCGTCATGACGAAACGCAGCATAGGCTTCGCGCACCAGCCTCTCGAATACCGCCGGCGCGATTTCGCCGCCGAGGAAGGGCGTGAGTACGCGGATGGCAAGATCTGCATAGGAAAGACCACGCATGGCTTTGATTTCGGCGGGCGAGAAATGCGGCCAGGCCTCGGGCACGTAAAGCCCGCCGTCACGCGCCAGGCCAGCCAATACGGCGTCCGAAAAACCGAGCGCGGGGGCCTCTCCGCGGGTACTCACATAGCGCATCGTCGACTTTCCACTTCAGTTAACATTCCAGCTCTTTGCCGATATTCAGGCTAAGACGTGGATTTGTGCGCGCCCTCAGTCGCATTTTTGCCGTCTCGTTGCTATAGGTCGCCTGCTTCGCGTGAGGGAACTGCTTTTTATGGTGTTTCGTTCGTCCAATAGCCGCTTTGTCGCGGGTTTCGTTTCCATGGGCTTTATGCTGATCGTCGCAGGCTGCCAATCGAGCGACGGCGGCGGTTCCGGTGGCGGGTTCCTGGGCGTGGGCAAGAAGGACGACGCCGCGATCAATGCCGAGGTTGCCAAGGTCAAGGCCTCCGATCTGCGGGCTTATTGTCCGAAGGTGACGCTCCGCGAAGGCACCGCAGTTTACAGCACCTATGGCAAGGCTGGTGCGAAGCCAAAGGCACCCAAGGGTCAGGAACCTGCGGTCGCAACCGACACGACGCAGGACGATTCCGCCCGTCTCGCCTATCAGGCCTCGATCGGCGACGTGACGCGCGACTGCACCCGCGAGAACGGTATGCTGAAAATGAAGATTGCGGTGGCCGGGCGCATCGTGCCGGGGCCGACGGCAACTCCTGGCACCATCACCTTGCCGATCCGCATCGCCGTTGTCGAAGGCGACAAGGTTCTCTATTCGCAAATGTACCAGCACAAGGTGCAGGTCTCCGACACATCCACGGCCACCCAGTTCGTGCTGAACGACTCAAACGTTTCGGTCCCCGAACCGACCGCCGCAAGCTATCAGGCCTTCGCCGGTTTCGACGAAGGGCCTAAGAAGGTGCAGAAATCGGACGAAGAGCAGCCGGTCAAACGTCGTGTGCGCAGGCCGAAGCCGAAGGCTCCTCCTGTCGCGAATGCGCCGGCACCTGCCCAGGGAAGCCAGACCACGATCTCGGATATTCCGCGCTGAGGCGCAGGCCGAAAAAGAGGCTTAAAAAAGGGGCATCGGCCCCTTTTTCTTTGGCTGCTGCGTATGTCAGGCGTCCTGCGACCATTCCGACAGTGCCGCAAGCACGCTTTTCAGATCCGACCAGCGGTTGATCACCGTCTCGGCGCCAGCCTCGGTCAGGATATCGGCGTGGCCGGGATAGCTGTGCGCCGCGCCGGTGAACCCGATCACACGCATGCCGGCAGCGCGGGCGCCATAGATGCCATGGGCGGAGTCTTCGATCACGAAGGTGTTCGCGGGATCGGCCTTGAGCACTTGTGCGGCATGTAGGAAAACGTCCGGCGCCGGCTTGGTTTTCTTCGACGGTGTTTCGAGCGCGGAAAAGATGCGACCTTCGAACAGCGGCAGAAGCCGGACCTTTTCCAGCATGAAAGCGATGCGTTCCGAGCGCGAATTTGAACAGATGCAGCGCGGCGCCGTCACCGAGGCGACGGCCTGATGCACGCCGTCGATGGCGCGAACCTCCGATCGCAGCTTGCGGTCGACCAGCTCTTCCGCCCGTGTGATCAGCGACGCCTGGAAAGGGATATTCGCCTTGTGCTCGATCGCCAGCATGATGTCCTTGAAGGTGAGACCGGCATAGGTCTCGGCAATCTCCTCGGCACTGATTTCGAAGCCCGCTTCGGTTATCAGTTCGGCCTCGACACGCGCGGCGAGGATTTCGGAATCGACGAGCACGCCGTCGCAATCGAAAATGACAAGATCTGGCTGGGGCATTTCGGTCCATCTGCAGAAGGGGAGGCCGGCGCGGCATACACCAAGCTCCCGTGGGCGGCAAATCACGCCTTCACTTCATGAAATATTTACTCTGAACGGTAACCATAACGGCTGGTAAATGTAACGCGTGCCCCGGGGTAATCTGCATGTCTGCCGTGCGTCCTCTCGACGAACTTTCCCATACCCCTCAGCAGTCCGAATGGCTGGATACGATCCTGAAAGGGGATTGCGTCGCCGCGCTCGACCGCCTGCCGGCGAAGTCGGTTGATGTGATCTTTGCCGATCCCCCCTACAATCTTCAGCTTGAAGGCACATTGCATCGGCCTGACCAGTCCAAGGTCGACGCGGTCGACGACCATTGGGACCAGTTCGAGAGTTTCGAGGCTTATGATGCCTTCACCCGCGCCTGGCTGCTCGCGGCACGGCGGGTTCTGAAGCCGAACGGCACCATTTGGGTGATTGGCTCCTATCACAACATCTTCCGCGTCGGGGCGAAGATGCAGGATCTCGGCTTCTGGATCCTCAACGATATCGTCTGGCGCAAGACAAATCCGATGCCGAACTTCCGCGGCCGGCGTTTCCAGAATGCCCATGAGACGATGATCTGGGCATCGCGCGACCAGAAGTCCAAGGGCTACACCTTCAACTACGAAGCGCTGAAGGCCGCCAACGACGACGTTCAGATGCGCTCCGACTGGCTGTTCCCGATCTGCACAGGTGCGGAACGGCTGAAGGACGACAACGGCGACAAGCTGCACCCGACGCAAAAGCCGGAGGCACTGCTAGCCCGTATCATGCTGGCATCGACCAGGCCGGGCGATGTCGTGCTCGACCCGTTCTTCGGCTCAGGCACCACCGGCGCGGTGGCCAAACGTCTCGGTCGCCATTTCGTCGGCATCGAGCGCGAGCAGGCCTATATCGACGCCGCTTACGAACGCATCGCGTCGGTGAAACCGTTGGAAGGTGCTGATCTTACCGTACTGGCCGGCAAGCGCGCCGAGCCGCGTGTCGCCTTCATCAGCCTGATCGACAACGGCCTGGTCAAGGCCGGCACCACGCTTTATGACGCCAAGCGTCGCTGGTCGGCCAAGGTGCGCGCCGACGGCACACTGGCCATCGGTGACAGCGCCGGGTCCATTCATAAGATTGGCGCCGAGGTACAGGGGCTCGACGCCTGCAATGGCTGGACCTTCTGGCATTACGAACGGGCCGGCGGGCTTACCCCGATCGACGAATTGCGCAAGATCGCAAGGCTTGGCATGGAGCGGGCGGGGGCTTAGCCCTAGCCCTCCACGTCCACCCGGACGATCAGGCCATTACCGTTAAGGGTGATGGTCTCGGCGCCGTGCCGTTCCCGCCACACCCCGGTCTTTGTGCTGGTCCCTGTGAGCGACCATTCGGAGCGTGCGCTGTTTGATGACAGCGCTTCCAGCTTCTTGTCTTCCGCTTCCTGGTCCGGATATTCCTCGAAATAGGCGCGGAAGGCTGCCATGACGGCATCCCGCCCTTCGATACGTCCGCCAACCCCTTGCGAAATATAGACGACATCAGGCGCGAACATGGCCTCGATGGCGGCGAAATCCTGCGCGTTGGTGACCTCGTGGAACCGCGCGAGCGTCTCGGCCGGGTCGTGGACGACGCTCATGCTTCTATTCCCCGCTCCGCGAGGTCGCTCCTTAGGGTCGCGGCATCGGTGAACAGCACTGCCTGCCACCCCGCATCCTTGGCGCCGTCAACATTCTTCTGGCTGTCGTCGATGAACAGCGTTGCCGCCGGTTGGAGGCCAAAAGACTTGACGTGATGGTCGTAGATGGCGCGGTCCGGTTTGATCAGTTTTATGTCGCCAGAAACAGTGACGCCGCGCGGCCGCTTCAAGAATGTGAAGCGCTCCTGCGCCTCCCGGAACGTGTCGGAAGCAAAGTTGGTCAACATGGTAACGTCGCGGCCGCCATCGATCAGGGCTTCCATCAACGCGACGCTGTCATCATAGGCATGCGGGATCATCTCATGCCAATGGCGGCGGAAATTGCGGATGTTCTCGGCGTGGCTGGGGTGCTGAACGAGCAGCAAGCCTTCCGCCTCTTCCCAGGTGCGGCCGCGATCCTGTTCCACATTCCAGTCGCTCGTGCAGACATTGTCGAAGAACCACTGCCGCTCCGCTGCGTCTGGGATCAGCCGGCTGAATGGCAGGCTCGGATCGTAGTGCAACAATACCTTGCCGATGTCGAAGACGATGTGGCGAATTTCGGTCATGCTTTCCTCTTGTGCGGACCCTTCTGGGTGGAGCCGGGCATAGCCGCTTCGATTGCTTTTTTCATGACAGTGGGCAAGGCCTCGTCATTGATCCAGCCTGGGCGGGACCAGAAGAAACCTTGCGGAGCAACGGTGAAATCGACCTGTGCGGAATAGACCGCAAGCTCCAGGGCAAAATGGGTGAAGACGTGGTTGATGATGCCACAGGGGCGCCAATTCGCCGAAAAGGGCGCTGCGTCCATTCCGGTTGCGCCGTCGATACGCGCCGTCCAATCGCTGGTCGGCACCTCGGTCATGCCGCCTAGCAGGCCCTTTTCGGGGCGCTTGCGCAGCAGGATGGCGCCGTCGTGGCGAATAGCCACGTAAGCCGCACCGCGACGCGAAGGCTTCTCCGGCTTGGCGAGTTTCACCGGGTAGAATTCCGGATCACCGGAAAGGATCGCGCTGCAATCCTGGCGCAGCGGGCATAACATGCAGCGGGGCCGCCGCGGCGTGCAGATGGTAGCGCCGAGGTCCATCATGGCCTGCGCAAAGTCGCCAGGCCTTTCTTGCGACAGCATCTTTTCGACATGGGCACGGATTTCCGGCTTGGCGAGCGGCAAAGGCGTCTCGATTGAAAACAGTCGCGAGACGACACGCTCGACATTACCGTCGACCACTGCCGCAGGGCGCTTGAAGGCGATGGCAGCAATTGCTGCGGCGGTGTAGGCGCCAATGCCGGGCAGGGCCCGCAGTCCGGCTTCAGTGTCTGGAAAACGTCCATCTTGCGACGTGATCTGGTCGGCACATGCTTTCAGGTTGCGCGCCCGCGAATAATAACCAAGTCCCGCCCAGGCTTTCATCACATCATCGGAACTTGCGGCGCCAAGCGCCTCGACTGTGGGCCAGCGCTCAAGAAAGGCTTGGAAATAGGCCTTGACCGCCTCGACCGTGGTCTGTTGAAGCATCACTTCCGACAGCCAGACCCGGTAGGGGTCTGGCTCAACGCCTCTGGCCTGGTCGCGTGGCGACACGCGCCAGGGCAGGTCGCGATGATGCGCGTCATACCAGCCAAGCAGGCGGGCAGCGATATCGGTCCCGCTGTCATATGCGGGCTTGCGGCTGTGGTCTGGCGGTGTCATTGATCGTTGGGATGCGGTTCGGCCGGTCCTGCTGTCTGACGGAGAACGCATGGCAGGGAAACCTTCATACGGCAATCCCGTGCCGGTCAGCGATCTCGCAACCGGTATCTTGGAACCGGTGCTGCGCAAGCGTGCGGGCATCTCGATCGGTCTTGTCCAGTCCTGGGAGGAGATCGTCGGGCCGCGCCTGGCCGGCACGTCGCGGCCGGAGCGCATTCAATGGCCGCGCCGTATGAACGAGGACGATCCGTTCGAGCCGGCGGCGCTGGTGGTCGCCTGCCAAGGCGTTGCAGCGCTTCACCTGCAGCATCAGGCAGATGAGATCATCGGTCGCGTCAATGCATTCCTGGGGTTCCAGGCTATCGGTCGCATCCGCATCGTTCAAAAGCCGCTGACGGAGGCCAAACGCCGCACCGCTCGATCGCTTCGGCCTCTGACGCCGCTGGAAAAGACTCGTCTTGAACGTGTGGTCAGCGGCGTCGAGAACGAGGAATTGCGGGCTTCGCTTGAACGTCTTGGCGCTTCCATCCTCGGCCAGCGCAAATAGACTTCACCGCGCTCTCGCGCTTTCGTGATCGTTTCAACAGGTTTTCGCGATTGGACTTGGGCTCATCAATGCCTTAATTCCCGCGAACTCTCGCTTTTTCTCAGATATCCGTTGCAAAATCCAAGTTCTGATCAGGTGATTCGATGACCCGTCTTCTGTCCCGCAGATCCATTCTGACCACGCTGGCAGTCGCCCCCGCGGCGCTGGCTCTCGCTGCCTGCAACAAGGCGGGTGAGGCAGAAGCCGAGACCGCCAAGACGGCGGAGAACACCAAGCCTGCCGATGCGATGAAACCGGCCGAAGCCGCCAAGCCGGCAGCGGCTGCGCCGCAGTCCGCCGGTTCCGTCGACATGGCCGACCTCCTGAAGCCGGGTGCGCTGCCAGAAAAGCAACTCGGCAAGGACGACGCGAAGGTCACGATCGTCGAATATGCTTCGATGACCTGTCCACACTGCGCGCATTTCCATGAGACCACGCTACCAGCGCTCAAGACCAAATATATCGACACCGGCAAGGCGCGGCTGATCTTCCGCGAGTTCCCGTTTGACCCGCGCGCCGAAGCCGGCTTCATGCTGGCACGCTGCGCTGGCGACAATTATTTCCCGATGGTGGACGTTCTCTTCAAGCAGCAGCAGACCTGGGCCGTGGCCGAAAACGTCAAGGATGCCATGTTCCAATTGTCCAAGCTGGCCGGTTTTACACAGGAGAGCTTCAACGCCTGCTTGACGGACCAGAAACTTCTGGACCAAGTCAGATCGGTGCAGAAGCGCGGCGCGGACGAATTCAAGGTCGACTCAACGCCGACCTTCTTCATCAACGGTCAGACCTACAAGGGTGCGTTGTCGATTGAGGAACTGTCGGCCATCATCGACCCTCAGCTCTGACGTTCCGGCAACGCCGGGGCGGCAGCGGCTCGGCGCGAGCGCCCGTACGGGGCTGCGCGAATGAAATTCTCGCGGCTGCGCCTGCTCGGTTTCAAATCCTTCGTCGAACCCGGTGAGTTCGTTATCGAACGGGGCCTCACCGGTATCGTCGGGCCGAATGGCTGCGGCAAGTCCAACCTTGTGGAGGCTCTCCGCTGGGTAATGGGCGAAAGCTCCTACAAGAACATGCGCGCGTCCGGCATGGACGACGTCATCTTCTCGGGCTCCAACACGCGGCCGGCCCGCAACACGGCCGAAGTCACGCTTTTTCTCGACAATGTCGATCGCACGGCGCCGTCGGCCTTCAATGATGCCGACGAACTGCAGGTTTCGCGCCGTATCGAGCGCGAGGCGGGTTCGGTCTACCGCATCAACGGCAAGGAAGCGCGCGCCAAGGACGTGCAGCTTCTCTTCGCCGACCAGTCGACCGGCGCCCGTTCGCCTTCGATGGTCGGGCAGGGGCGCATCGGCGAACTGATCCAGGCGAAGCCTCAGGCGCGCCGCGCGCTGCTGGAAGAAGCTGCCGGCATTTCCGGATTGCACACCCGCCGCCATGAAGCGGAGTTGCGGCTGAAGGGCGCCGAGCAGAATCTCGAGCGGCTCGACGATGTCGTCGGCGAATTGGAAAGCCAGATCGAAAGCTTGAAGCGCCAGGCGCGTCAGGCTTCGCGGTTCAAGAACCTCTCCGCTGACATTCGCAAGGCCGAAGCCACGCTGCTGCATCTGCGCTGGACGCTGGCCAAGGGGCAGGAAGCCGAAGCGCGCTCGGCGCTTGCCACGGCGACCGCGTTGGTCGGCGACCGCGCCGCTTCGCAAATGAATGCCGCCAAAGAACAGGCCATCAGCGCCCATCGCTTGCCGGATCTGCGTGACGCGGAGGCCAAGGCCGCAGCTGCCTTCCAGCGCCTCTCGATTGCCAAGTCGCAGATCGAGGAAGAAGCGGGCCGTATCAGTGCCCGCCAGACCGAACTCGACCGGCGTCTGCAGCAGCTCGACGCCGACATCGAGCGTGAAGAGCGCATGGTGCGTGACAATGCTGCCGTATTGGAGCGGCTGGCAGCGGAAGAGACCACGCTGAATGCTGAAAACGCCGGCGCAGCCGAGCGGGAGGCCAATACCCGCGCAGCCTTCGAGCAGGCGACCGCGACGCTGGCGGCAAGCGAAGAAAAACTGGCCAAGTTGACCGCGGAGCGCGCTGAAGCCGCTGCTGGACGCAACCAGATCGAGCGCACCTTGCGCGAGGCCGCCGAACGCCGCGATCGTTTCGCCCGCCAGCTTGCCGATGCCGATCGCGAGCTTGCCGAAGTCGGCCAGCGCATCGCGGCTCTTGCCGATCCGGCCGAGAAAAAGATCCTCGTCGAGGAAGCGACGGAAGCGCTTGCCGCTACAGAGGCTGCGGCACTGGAGACCGAACAGCAGGTGATCGAGGCGCGTGGCGCAGAGGCAGCCGCACGCGGTCCGTTGCAGGAGGCCAAGGCCGAACTCGCTCGTGTCGAGACGGAAGCGCGCACACTGGCCAAGATCCTGAATTCGGCTGGTGGTGGCGATCTCTTCCCCGCTGTTCTGGAACAGATCAGCGTCGAACGCGGCTTCGAGACCGCCCTTGGTGCGGCGCTCGGCGAAGATCTCGATGTGCCGCTGGACCGCAGTGCCCCCGTTCACTGGGGTGATGGCGAGGTGCAGGCGGGCGACCCCGCTTTACCGGAAGGTGTTCGCAGTCTCGCCAGCGTCGTCAAGGCGCCGGGACAGCTGGCCCGTCGCCTGGCGCAGATCGGCATCGTTGAGGGAGGCGACGGCAAGCGTCTTCAGGCCTTGCTGGCGCCCGGCCAGCGTCTGGTGAGCCGCGAGGGTGCTCTGTGGCGCTGGGATGGCTTCACGGCGAGTGCCGACGCGCCGACGCCGGCTGCGCAGCGCTTGGCGCAGAAGAACCGGTTGGCCGAACTCGACGCGGAAGCTGTCGCAGCCACGCGTGTCGTGCGCGCCGCCGAGGAAACCCTTGCCAAGTCCGAAGCTGGTCTGCGTGCCGCTGTGGAAGCTGAAAAGGAAGCGCGCCAGGCTTGGCGCGAGGCGCAGCATGCGCTCGACGCTGCGCACAGTGCGCTGGTTCAGGCTGAAAGAGCGGCCGGCGAGTTCACGACGCGGCGGGCTGCGCTGACCGAGTCCCGGGCTCGTATCGTCGAGGCACATGAAGAAGCCTCCGCCATCCATGTCGAGGCGGAAGAGCAGTTGAAGGACGCTCCGGACCTTGCCGACCTGCAGTCGAGGCTCGAACAGGCAGCCGCCCATGTTTCGCGCGATCGTGCGGCACTCGCCGATGCGCGTGCCGTCCATGAGGGGCTGAAGCGCGAGGCGGAGGCACGCACCCGCCGCCTGGGTGCCATCCAGGGAGAACGCAGCAACTGGTTGTCGCGGGCAGAAAATGCCTCCGCCCAGATTGCCTCGCTTGGTGAACGCAAGGCAGAAGCTGCGGCCGAACGCGAGCAACTGGCCGATGCGCCCGATGAGCTCGACCAGCGTCGCCGCGCGCTGCTGTCGCAGCTTTCGGAAGCCGAGGCGCTGCGCAAGAATGCGGCTGATCGTCTGCAGGAGGCCGAAAACCGCCAGGCCGAGCTCGACAAGGCTGCGACCGCCGCCATCACCACGCTTGCCGAAGCCCGCGAAGCGCGCGTGCGCGCCGAGGAACGGCTGACCGCCGCCGACGAGCGTCGGCAGGAGGTCGAGGCTCGCATCCAGGAAGCGCTCAACACGCCGCCGCATCTGGTCATCCGCCATACCGGATTGGAGGCGGATAGCCCGATGCCCGACATGGGTGAGATCGAGCGCCAGCTTGAACGGTTGAAGATCGAGCGCGAACGGCTCGGTGCCGTCAATCTGCGCGCAGAAGAAGAGCAGCGCGAGCTCTCCGAGCGGCTGGAGACCATCGTTTCGGAGCGCGAGGACGTCATCGAGGCGATCCGCAAGCTGCGCCAAGCCATCCAGAGCCTCAATCGCGAAGGTCGCGAGCGCCTGCTTGCCGCCTTCGAAGTCGTCAACGGCCATTTCCAGCGTCTGTTCACCCATCTGTTCGGTGGCGGGACCGCCGAACTGCAACTGATCGAATCAGAAGACCCGCTCGAGGCAGGTCTCGAGATTCTGGCCCGCCCGCCCGGCAAGAAGCCGCAGACCATGACGCTGTTGTCCGGCGGTGAACAGGCACTGACCGCGATGTCGTTGATCTTTGCTGTCTTTCTGACCAATCCGGCGCCGATCTGCGTGCTGGACGAGGTCGACGCGCCGCTCGACGACCACAATGTCGAACGTTTCTGCAATCTGATGGACGAGATGTCGGCGTCGACGGAGACGCGTTTCGTCGTCATCACCCATAACCCGATCACCATGGCGCGCATGGATCGTCTGTTTGGCGTCACCATGGCGGAGCAAGGCGTCAGCCAGCTGGTTTCGGTCGACCTGCAGGCGGCAGAGGCGATGCGTGAAGCCAGCTGATCCACGCTTCATGGCATGCGTATCTACGCAGTTGGATTTTCGCCAATCTCAGTGGTAGCACTCACCGTCGGTCGGCTTGCCTGGTAGGAGCCGGCGGTCACGGAGAACGTCTTTGCCCATACTCGTCACCGGCGCGGCCGGCTTCATTGGCAGCCATGTCTGCCACCGTTTGCTCGACAGAGGCGAGGAGGTCATCGGCGTCGACGATCTGAACGACTATTACGATCCGGCGCTGAAGCAGGCGCGCCTTGAGCGGCTTTTTCCACGCAACCACTTCTCGTTCCAGAAGCTCGACATTGCCGAAGAGAATGCGCTGGCCTCGCTCTCGGGTCACGGTATCAACCGTGTCGTGCATCTCGCGGCCCAGGCCGGCGTGCGCTATTCGCTCGACAATCCGCGAGCCTACATCCGCTCCAACATTGCGGGCCACCTGGAAGTGCTGGAGTTTTGCCGGGCAGAGCCTGATTTCGAACATCTGGTCTATGCCTCCTCCAGCTCGGTTTACGGCGGCAACCACAAGGTACCGTTTTCCGAATCCGACAAGGTCGACACACCCGCCTCGCTCTATGCGGCCACCAAGAAGGCCGACGAATTGATGAGCCACACCTATGCTCATCTTTATTCCATACCGCTGACGGGCCTGCGCTTCTTCACGGTCTACGGTCCGTGGGGGCGTCCAGACATGGCCTACTGGCTTTTCACCAAGGCCATCCTTTCCGGCAAGCCGATCCGTGTTTTCAATCAGGGCGAGATGTGGCGCGACTTCACCTACATCGACGACATCGTCGAAGCGGTGGTGAAAGTCCTGGACAACCCACCGGTGGGTGAACTGCCGCCGGCACGGCTCTACAACATCGGCAACAACAACCCGGTGCGGCTGGATGAGTTTATCGACACGCTGGAGCGGTTGATCGGTGTCGAGGCCAAGCGCCAGTTCGAGCCGATGCAGCCGGGCGACGTCGAGCGCACCTTCGCCGATGTAACCGAACTCGACCGCGCCATCGGCTTCAAGCCGAACACGTCGATCGAGGAGGGGTTGCGGAAGTTCGTAGACTGGTATCGTAGCGAGTGGCAGGGGCCGGACCGCATAGCTGCGCGAACCTAACATCTCTCCCGGAGAGATAGGTTTGGGAACAGTCGTCCGAACAGAATTCGGTTGCAAACGGATGTCAGCATCCGCTGACCTGCTCGCTCACTTCTATCCAAGCTTTCGTCTTGAGGCCTCGCACCACTCTTGATTCGCTAAATACCAGTCAACTGTCTCCCCAAGACCTTCCTCAAATTGGCGTAGGGGACGCCAACCCAGTTCCTCGCGGGCTCGGGATGAATCAACGGCATATCGCAAATCGTGTCCGAGCCTGTCGGTGACGTACGCGATCTGGTCTGCGTATGACCCTTTCGGTTTGGTGCGCTTTTCATCAAGGTGCTTACAGATGGTGTGTACCACGTCGATATTAGCGCGCTCACTATCACCACCAAAATTGTATCGGCTGCCGATTTGGCCGAAAAGCATGACGCGTTCCAAACCCTCGACATGATCATCTACATGAAGCCAATCGCGAACGTTCAATCCCTTGCCATAAACGGGTAGCTGCTCTCCCCGGACAGCCTTGTCGATCATAAGTGGTATTAACTTCTCGATGTTCTGATAGGGACCGTAGTTGTTGGAGCAGTTGGAGATTACCACGGGCAATCCATAAGTGCGGCACCATGCTGCCGCCATGAAATCGCTGGCCGCCTTGGATGCCGAATAGGGTGAGGACGGGTTATATGGCGTGTCTTCCGTGAACCGTCCACCTTCCAAGGGTAGATCGCCGTATACTTCGTCAGTTGAGACATGAACAAATCGAAAGGTCGGCGTACGACCATTTTCGTTCCAATATGTCAACGCTGCGTCTAGCATAACGGTCGTCCCAACGACGTTGGTTTGGACGAATATAGGTGCGTTGGAAATGGAACGGTCTACGTGGCTTTCAGCTGCGAGATGCAGCACTGCATCGGGCTGGAAACTTCGAAAAACAGAAAGTAGCGGCCGGTTGTCTACAATGTCCAATTCCACAAAGCTGTAAGCAGGATGAGTTTCTACTGAAGCCAAGTTTGCTAGATTAGACGCGTAGGTTAATTTATCTGCATTGCAGACCGTATAACCTTCGGCAATTAGCCGCCTGCATAAGGCGGAGCCAATGAACCCGGCACCACCGGTTACAAGTATACGTCTGGGCGCGCGTTCGTGCACTATTACCTCTCAGCGCTTGGAAAGATCATCGCGTTCTTGCCGAACGATCGTCATCAAGGCTTCACCATAGGTCGATTGCTTCTGTTCATCAGCAAGTTCAGCCAATCGATCGATGGAAATCAATCCGTTTCGATACGCCAATTCCTCGGGGGAGCAGACTAGGAGGCCCTGCCGGTCCTGCAGAGTTTTCACAAAATCCGACGCCTGATGTAGGCTTTCGTGTGTTCCAGCGTCTAACCAGGCATAGCCGCGGTGAAGGATCTCGACTCCAAGTTGCTGGCGTTGGAGGTAATGGTTTAGCAGCGAGAGGATTTCCAACTCGCCGCGGGATGAACACTCAATCTCATCGGCGAAATCAGGTGCGCGTCCGTCGACAAAATAAAGTCCAGTCACAGCCCAGTGAGATTTTGGCGCGGCCGGCTTTTCCTCCAGACCGATCACGTCGTAGTTTGCGTTCAGCTCCACGATGCCGAAGCGGTGTGGATCGCGAACGAGGCTTGCGAAAATCGTTGCACCGGAACGGGTTTCGGCGTGGCTTAGAACCGCCTGCATGCCGTGACCAAAAAAGATATTGTCACCAAGGATAAGAACACTTGGTTCGCCGTCGAGATAGTCACGGCCAATGCGGAATGCATCGGCGATGCCACGTGGCTGGTCCTGAATGGCGTAGTTGAACATCATTCCCCATTTTGATCCATCGCCGAGAAGCCGTTGAAATGAGGGTAGGTCGTGAGGAGTGGAGATAAAAAGGACTTCTTGAACCCCTGACATGATCAGTGTAGAAAGTGGGTAGTAAATCAACGGTTTGTCAAAGATCGGCATCAGTTGCTTGGAAGTGCCCAGCGTAAGTGGGAGTAAACGGCTGCCTTTTCCCCCAGCGAGGACGATTCCCTTGCGGCGTGTGATTTTTATCTTATCTGTTCTTTTGTTTAGCACCTGATTTCGCCCTCACAGGAATACCGATTTTGACCAAAATTCGAATTCATGCAGAGGATATCTGCATAGAGTATACTAGTTCAATCTTTGCGCCTAACTCAGGGACGGATGCGAACCTGCTTCGCACAGCAGGAAGATGCTTGCGCATAGGTCAGGGTAGATCTTCCCAATTTCGAAACACCCTTCAAGGTATTCTTTCGAAACGATTTTTGCCCCGATAGCCTGATCCCACTGGAAGTTGGCCAGGGCCTTGAAGAATATTCCAGACCTCTCGACGACACGAAGCCCTGCTGCTCGCGCGTCGCGCTCAAGCGTATCCAGGGAGTATGTGCATCGATGACCGTGATTGGCCTCCGCTTGGGTGACCGCTGCGTTGTGAGTGATCAGTCCCATTTTCACCGCGATCTGTCGTGATGGCGCATTGGCATTCGGGCACACGAGGAACAGGCGGCCCCTTTCTGACAACCATTCCGAGTTTATTCGCTTCAACACGCCAACAGGGTCATCCAGATGCTCCAGCACATGGGTCAGCAGAATATTGTCGTAGCGTTTTGGAAGTTCCGCCTCCTCGAAGGTGGAATGGACGAACTTCAGGTGCATGGGAAGGGATGAACGCGCAATCTCAAGTGCTTCGTTTGCCGCTTCGACACAGGTGATATCATCGAAGCGATCAACGATACGCTTCGTGAATTCTCCTTTGTGGCTGCCGAGCTCTAGCAGAGAGCCGCTGACGAAAAATGGCTCGAACGACTTCAGCATAAATCCATGCATGACGTCGAAATCGAAGTCGTAGGCATATTTATGATCGCTGGTGTCTGCTAGCTCTGCGTTAAAGTCCCGCGTTTGACTCATGCTGATGTCCCCAGGGATCGTTGCATTGATATCGTCAGGCCCTGACGTCGTGTTCGCCGGAAACCGAGCCGATTGTAGCTTGCCACTGCGCTTTCGTTCTGTTCATTGACCGAGAGTTCCATTATTGTGCATCCTGCGTTTGCTGCAAAATCAATAGCTTGCATCATCAGCGATGACGCCACACCGGTGCGGCGCAGCGCGGGGTCGACGCTAACATTCGTCACAAACGCCACAGCCGTGGCGCAATCGATATAGATTGCGACTAGACCGACAAGGTCAACGTTCGTCCATGCCTCGAAGCGTTCGGCGCGCTCGTGGAGTTTTACTGCATAAGATTCGATGTCCACCCTGTCTCCCAAGGGAGGGATGAATGACGAACTGCAGGTTTTGAGGTGCCTGATTATGTCTGCGAGGGGCGCCTTGTTGTGAGTAATCGCGATGCTCACGCCACGATCTCTGCCAGGCCGAAGCCGTATCGACCAAATTCGTTTCCATTGTAGAGAAGCAGCGCTTTCCCATCCAGTATAAAGGCATGCGGATAGCATTGCATGTCACTGTCCCACTCACTACCGCTTCCAGGCAGAAACGTCGTGTCATCTCGACACCAGTGCTGCAGGTCGACTGAAACGGCATGGCCGATACGATAACCACGCCCCGCACCAGTCCTGAAGCCGAACGCCTCGCGAAAGCAGAAGAACATGTGATAGGCGCCGTCGAAGCGGATAACCGTGGGAAGCGCCTGGCATTCATCGGGGCCTAAGGCATCCGCGATGATCGGAACACCTGCTTCTCTTCGCCAGACAACGCCGTCGGCCGAGGTTCCATGCCCGATTTTATAGACGCGCTCAGCCTCGATCGACTGTTCGTTTGCCTTCCAAGCGATACCGAAAATGTACCACATGTGGAGGGCATCCTCGAAGCGCCTGACAAAAGCGTCGCCCACCAGAAACGGCTCGTCCGGTACCGGCGTAAGGATTGGACCGGCGCCCAGCGGTTTGCTGAAGGTCCGTCCTCCGTCGTCGCTTCTGACATATCCGACTGCTGTTTCGACGGACACGGAGACACGACGACTCCATCCTGTTGTGTAGGCGTGAATTGAGAGACCATCTTGGAATGGGCTAAGTGGGAAAATCCCATGTTCGTCGAATGTGCCCAACGCGCCGAGTTGGATCACCTCGTGTCGGGAGACATCCAGAACATTCTTAAGTGTTCGGTCGAAATCAACAAAAGCAATATGGCTGAGAAACTTACCAGACGCGTCTCGCGTGCGGGTCGAAAAGTATATCCGGATCCTATCTTCGAGTAACAGCACTTGGGGAGACTGTGCAAACCCCACGCCACCGCTGACAAGGTCATGGTCCATGGGATCAAAAATTTTGCCAAGCTTATGCAACCTCATTTTGACAATCCATATCGCTCGAGTTTCGCGAGCCCGAAGCCTTCTCTTCCGACGTCGTTGCCGAGGTATGCCATATAGATTTGTCCATCGACCTCGAACACGTGAGGATAGCTGACCATCTGCTCATCCCATCCCGTGTCGCTGGGCGCGATGCCGGCTAGGTCGTCATTCCTTTTCCAATGGATCAAGTCGGTGCTGGATGCGTAACCAATCCGGTAGCCACCCTCGCTACCGCGGTAGTTGGCGCTTCTGCGATAACAGAAGAACATGTGGTACTTGTCACCAATGCGAATGACATCGGGACTTGCTTGCGCTTCGTCCGGTTCAATCCGGGACGGGATCAGATCTCGCCCGAGTCTCTCCCAGTCCACACCATTGCAGGATATGGCAGACCGGATTTTGTAAATCGGTTCGGGCCGTTCGTCGTGGATCTTCCACTGGCGGCCGGCAATGTAGAAAAGATGCAATTGATCGTTGAAGCGCCGGATCTTCGGGCCACTCAGGATGAACGGCTCATCCGGTGCAGCGCTCAGCACGGGGCCTGGGCCAAGTTTCCTGAATGTACGGCCTCCGTCATCGCTGCGAGCGCAGCCGATTGCGACATCGAACGGAACGGAGGCGCAGCGCGTCCAGCCACCATAATATGCAAACATAGCTGAGCCGTCGCGAATGACCGAGACCGGATACGTACCAAACTCATCGAATGTGCCGCGTTCCCCCAAGGGGAGGATTGGTTGATCCGCGACTCTAACGATCCTTGTGAGATCGCGACGATCGAGATCGACGAAAGCGGAGTAACTGCTGAATTGGCCATTCGGTTCAGGGGGCGGCCTGCAGGAAAAATATACTCGCACGAATTCGTCGTGGATGATTGTTGAGGGCGCCTGAGCAAAAGCATTCATCCACAACGGCCGGTCGGTTAGCCGGCGGGGTGAGAATATCAGTCCGATCTTTGACCAGAGAAACTCCATCAAATCAGCTCGTAATCTTTTTGGATCATGTTCTGCGCCTCTCTCCGGGGCACTGACATCAGTACGTCCGCGATCGAAAGGTTCGCTATGAAATTGACGGATTTCTGGGGATAGCGTCGCGGGACATGGCGCAGGAACTTAAGGGTCATCCCGGCGGCTTCGAACGCCCGTGCCGAATAAAGTTCTAGCCCACCGATAGGGTTGATATAGGTCTTGGCGCCGAGGTCAAGGCAGGTGGCAATGACACGTTTCTCTCCCCTTGCCTCGGGATCGACTGAAAGGGAAGACGATGTTATGAGTGGAGCGCGAATCTCCAGATAGTTGAAGATCTGCTGAATTGAATGGCACAAAAATCGGAATAGATTGTTATCTGGAAACTCGACGATGACGCAGAGCACGGGAAAGAAATCCGCAAAAGCTGGTGCGTGCGTATAGGCGCCACGGAATTGGTTAAGCAGCTTTGTTCTCTCGAAACTCCCTGCCAACTCGCGTTCACCTATCGGGGCGCTGTCTGAGGCTTTCTGTATAGGGAGGCTGAAGATTGATTCCTCGCCGTTGGCGAGGAGCCGATTGCGATTGATCCAACCTTTTTTTGTGTACTTGATGTTGTCGTAGATCACGAATTTGTCGGCCGTCGCCGCCAGCTGGAAGTAGCCCATGTATGGCAAAAAATACGGTTGCATGATTGCAACGACTGGCGCCGCGAGCGTCATTTGGCGGCTGCGGTGATGAGGTCGCAAATATATTCGACCGTTTTTCTGTCTATGTCAGCATAGATCGGCAAACAGATAGCTTGGCTCGCCGCTCGCTTTGCTATCGGTAAATTTGTTGGGTCTGCCGAAGGGTTCGCTCGAAAGGCCTCCATATCCGAAATGAGGGGAAAGAAGTATTTCCGCGAAATGATGCCATTCGTCTTGAGCGTTTCGAAAAGCTCATCTCTCGTTTGGCCAAAACCGTCGGTAATCAAGATCGGATAGTAGGCCCCATTTGCAGGACCATTGACGCCACATGGGAATTTGATGCCGGGGACAGAACCCAGCCTATCGGCGTAGATCGCAGCAACCCTTTGCCTGGCTTTGATGTCGTTGCCAACATGCTTGAGTTGTAGCAGGCCTAACGCAGCGTTGAATTCGCTCATCTTGCCGTTCAAACCGACTGTCGGCATCTGAATTCCATCAACCAGACCAAAATTCTTGACTTCATCGATACGCGTCTTGGTCGCTAGGTCTCGACTGATTACGGCACCTCCTTCGAAAGTATTAAATACCTTCGTGGCATGAAAGCTCAAGACAGACATATCGCCAGCCTTGAGAATGCTCGAACCCTCATGCCGTACCCCAAATGCATGGGCAGCATCATAGATTATTTTCAGGCCATGCCGCTTTGCGATGTCCTCAATGGCCTTCACATCACAAGGGTTGCCATAGCAATGCACCGGCAAGATTGCCGAAGTTCTGGGCGTAATCGCGGCTTCGATCTGTTCGGCGGAAATGTTGAGATTGCGGGGATCGACGTCAACAAAGACAGGTTCCGCACCGGCAAGCACGATTGCATTTGACGTGGCTACAAATGAGAAGGGGGTCGTTATCACCTCCCCAGTTACCCCAGCTGCTTGAAGGGAAACCAAGAGAGCAATCGTGGCGTTCGTGAATAGGCTCACCTGCTCAACGTCGAAGTACTCAGCGAGGGCAAGTTCAAACTCCCGGTGAAATGGGCCACCGTTCGACAGCTGCTTCGCTTCCCATATCCTGGAAAGATATGGGATAAATTCGTCTAAAGGCGGCAACGATGGGCGCGTGACGAAGATGTTGTTATTGCTCATGGAACTCGATATTCCCCGTGCCCGCTTATCATATCGCGTCCCTGCGTCAAGTCGCCCAGGTTAGGGGTATGGCACGCGAGGAATCGGCGTTTCGAGATCGGAAGCCTGTAGGTGCGGTTGCTCCGTCTGCGGCAGAAGCCGGTGAAGAATTGTCGACGTCTCAAGCGCGTTTAGTGGTTTAGGTTTGACCCCAAGAGGTCGGTGCGCGTTAGGCCGCAATCAGTTACAGACCGGGTTTTATCGATCGGCGCCCACAGCTGTTGAAGTCGTGGTTTGTCATAACCGCCCATACCTTGCACTGTTTGCCAAGAAGCTGCCAAGCGATATTCGCTGGGGAATTTGAGTGAAAAGACTGCCAGCGTGTTCGTGTCGATTGCTCGCGGGCCTCCTGGCTCCATGAGTAGCCAGGCGCTCGATAGTGTCCGGCAGCTTTCGAGTTTCAGGCTGGAGATCAGCACATTGGCACTTCCTGAGTACCCTCCTGCAAGCCAAGGGTAGCCGACTGGGGTGGCATTAAGCGCGTAGAGGAGGCCGGGGGATTGGCCTGTAAAGTCGAGAATCGGCTCACTTTGGAACCCGGAACGCGTTGTCTTGTCTCGGACTTCCGCGATGTAAGCTGCATATCCGGCATCGATTCTCAGGTTTGAATGCGTGCTCCCGACTGAAGCGGAGGCCATGTTCATCCATAGAGCAGCCGGCTGCCGATAGGGCTGCTGTATACCGCCGTACAATGCTAGCGCTGAAACGATCTGGGTCGCAGCAGTGACGGCAATAATCGCATTTGGCAGGCGGACATATGCCATTAGCGGAGCTAAGCCAGCAAGAACCCAGAAAAATGCGACGTTGCTCCCCACGCTCCAGTGGTTGTTGTTCGTTCCAAACGCGAAAACATGGGGAAATAGAAGAAATGCGCACGCAATCGGCCAGATGGGCGTTTGGACTTCCGAAGCAAGAGCGGGCCTCGCCATGATGGAACTCGACCCCGCCCCCAAGCAAATACCTAGCAGTGGAAAGCTGCTTAGTGCTGTTGCCCATTGACCCAGTGCGATCCAGCCCAGCGCGCCAACGATGATCCACACCACAAGAATAGGTGGCGCAAATAGAGAACCATTTGCAAGCCTAGGGCGGGTGGGGTCAACCAGACAAGCCGCCGAGATCGTTCCAAAGAAGGCGATCAAACAGGCAGCGGCATCCTGCGATGTCAGAATAAGGGGATCCCAGCGGAATAGCGAGGAACTTGAGTAGCCTGCTCCGGATAGCACCTGCATATCATAGCCAAGCCGAAGTCGTTCGATGAAACGTTCGACAGAGCCGTCGATAAGTCTGGCTGACGACCACAAAAGCCCCGTCACACTCAACGCAGCCGCTACCCAGAAACGAAATGATCTCACGGCTGAAAGCAGTGCTAAGATGAAAACGCAGACCGCAAGGGCCGCTGCGGTGGACGGTTTTGCCATGAAACACAGCCATCCTCCGGTACCAGTCAACACTCCTCCAAGTGTCGCGAACGAAATGTAGCGCTTTGAAGCGAGCACCAGCCCTATTGACGTCAGGAGCATGCCTGTAAAAGCGAGGGTGTTGTAGTTCGGAGTGGAAAGCTGGGCACCGACAATCCCCAAGGCAGAGGTTGAGAGCCCGATTGCCGCGGTTATCTGCGTCGATGTTGTCAATTCAGTTAGGTGCGCGCGAATCCACAGGCCCGCAAGAGTCGAGGCAAGTCCAAAGATCAAGAGTAGGTTCAGGATACGATAGAGTGCAACATTGCGGCCAAGGACGTCGAATGTCGGTCCATAAACAAAAGCGAATTGCGAGACAGACCATAAGTATCGGCTCCGATGTGCTGCCCAAGCTAGGTAATAGCCGTCATCGGTGAACTCGAAGCCAAATCGCCCGTACCAAAGGGCGCAAAACAAGATGGAAAGCGACGCAACAATCGACGACAGCTCGACCAGTCGCGATGTCCGCATAACGGTTATTCGATTTTCAGGTTCATCTTGCTCTTCCACGGCGTAAAGCTAGCCCGGCCGCAGGGACCAGAACTTCGCGGAGGCGAAATTCAGGAGTATTACGAAGGGCACCAAACATAACTGCGCCCAAAATGGAGGCAGTCCGCTAGAGTTCACCAAAACATGGAGCGCTGCGGCATTGAGCGTGACTGACGCTAGTCCCGTGGTCAGGTATTTCAAAAATCTTGAACCGAATATGAGCTGAGGCTGTGGTTTAAAAGTCCAGATATAATTTATAATATAAGTAAAAATCCAACCAATTGCCGAAACAAGAAAAAGTGAAATTATATAGTTTGCATGTATAATATCAACAAAGACATAAAAAATAATGAGAGTCATAAGGAAGTTGGTGCCGCCAACAAAGATGAATTTATTGAATTGGATGGCAGATTTCTCGTTTTTCAGCATTAAACAATTTCTCGGATCACAAAATTAGGGCGCTTCCGAACCTCTTCATTGATACGCCAGACGTATTCTCCCACAAGGCCAAGCATAATCATGTTTAAGCCACCAAGCAAAAGAATAACCATCATGATCGGCGCCCAGCCGGTAAACGGCGTGTATCCCATGGCCCAACTTATCGCGATGGAGATGGCCCACAACAGTCCGAGCATGGCTGTGATGAAACCGATAAGGGAGATGAAACGAATAGGTAGATACGAAGCATCGAGGATTGCATCGAGGAAATTCTTGAGCTTTTTCGAAAAATTATACTGCGATCGGCCGATCGTTCGCTTCATACGAGCGTAAGGAATGAAGGTTGTGTTGAAGCCAGCCCAGAGCAAGTCACCTTGAAAAAAACGATGCCGCACATCGATACTGTTGAAAAGGTCCATCACCCGTCGATCCATGAGCACGAAATCGAAGCCGCCTGCCGGAATCTGCGGCAGGGACATTCGGATCAATCCATAGGCGACCTTGGAGAACAGTTTCGCGGAGAAAGCATCGGCCCGGTCGGTACGATAGCAGATGACTGTCTCGGAGCCCTGCCGCCATTTCTCCACCATCTTGGGGATCAGATCGATAGGATCCTGGATGTCGGCCGATATATTGATAATGGCATCCCCAGTTGCCGTCTTAAAGCCAGCAAGCATCGCCGCCATCTGGCCAAAATTCCGGGTGAAGTTTACCGCGACCACGCCCTCGTCAGTTGCTCGTTTCGAGAGGATTTCTTCCCACGATCCATCTGTTGAGCCGTCATTTACGAAGACAATTTCGTACGTGTAAGCGCTAAGCTCGCCCCTAAACAGAGCCGTGAGCTTGTCGTAAGTCGCCGAGATGGCCCCTGCGTTCTGATAGACGGCGACTACAAAGGATATTTTCATTGGAACCTACGGCTGTTGCCTTGATGAAGACTTCTCCCAATCTCGTTCAAGATTCGTCAATTGAAGCCTGTTGTGGGGCGTCCTCAGTCACTCTGTGCCTATATCGCCCCAATAGACAGTAAGTCTACCGTGAATAGAGTAGCCGGAGCGCCGCGGATATCTAAGCTTATTGATAGGGAGTGGCTGGGGCGCCAGGATTCGAACCTGGGAATGTCGGTACCAAAAACCGATGCCTTACCGCTTGGCGACGCCCCAATAACCGGTCGCTTGAATCGGATGTGAGCGGCCTTATAGGCAGAGCCGGCCAAAAGCACAATCGTCAATAGTCGTCAAAATCAACACGCCGGCCTGAAGGCGTAATTTGCGATGCTACGGCTATTCTCCCCAGACCGCCAGCTCATTACCGGCCGGGTCGAGGAAGTGAAAACGTCTGCCGCCCGGAAAAGAGAAGATCGGCTTCACCATCGTGCCGCCGGCGTTCGTTACCGCGTTGAGCGTCTCTTCCAGGTTTTCAGAATAGAGCACCGGCAGCGGCTTGGCTGTGGCTGCCGAGGCGTCGGCGTCAAAGCCGCCGTCCAGCCCTTCGCTGAAAGCCGAATATGTAGGGCCGTAGTCCGTGAACGACCAGGAGAAAGCCGCACTGTAGAAAGCCTTGACGTTGTCGAGCTTGCCATTGGTGGCGGGCATTTCGATATAGTCGAGTTTGCCTGTCTCCCGCATCGCTGCGCTCCATTGTTCCTTTTATGTTCTCTTTATCGCACAGATGGCGGTGGGAGCTCAAGGGGGCCTGATCGCTCGGCAGTCGAGCCGCTATCGACGACGGCTGATTCCCTTTCCCGCTCTGGGGCGGAAAGCGGATAGCGCCTCGATCAACCGAACGGGTGGTGCGTATTGCCCCGATTTTCAGCACATCGCTCACCCCGAAAATGGCTTAATCGATTGTAGGCTTCGACGAGGGTTCCAAGCGCTTGCCTTTCGCAGCGCAGCATCCTAGGCAGGCCGCGAGGCTTACCCCAGGGAGCAGGAGCCCTGAGGCGAAACCAGGCTGAGGAGCGAGCATGACCAAGTGGGTCTACACCTTTGGCGACGGAGCGGCCGAAGGCCGTGCCGGAGATAAAAATCTGCTGGGCGGCAAGGGGGCCAATCTGGCCGAAATGTGCAGCCTTGGCCTTCCGGTGCCACCGGGTTTTACGATCACCACGGAAGCCTGCAACCACTACTATGCCAATGGTCGCGCCTATCCGGACACGCTGGAAGGCGATGTCGACGAGGCGCTTGGGCATATCGGCCGGATCACCGGTCGCAGCTTCGGCGATCCTAAAAAACTTCTTCTTGTTTCCGTGCGTTCCGGTGCCCGCGCGTCCATGCCGGGCATGATGGACACTGTGCTCAATCTCGGGCTTAACGACGAGACGGTCGAGGCATTGGCGAGCGATTCCGGTGACGCGCGCTTTGCCTATGACAGCTACCGCCGTTTTATCCAGATGTACTCCGATGTCGTCATGGGGCTCGATCACGAAGTCTTCGAGGAAATCCTGGAGGATCGGAAGGCAAGTCTGGGCTACGAACTCGATACGGAGCTTTCCGCTATCGAATGGCAAGGCGTGATCGCGCTCTACAAGGCCAAGGTCGAAGAGGAACTCGGCAAGCCATTTCCACAGGACCCGCGTGAGCAACTCTGGGGCGCAATCGGTGCCGTCTTCTCCAGCTGGATGAATGCGCGCGCCATCACCTATCGCCGCCTGCACGATATTCCCGAAGCCTGGGGCACTGCCGTCAACGTACAGGCTATGGTGTTCGGCAATATGGGCGAGACCTCGGCCACCGGCGTTGCCTTCACCCGCAACCCCTCGACCGGCGAAAAGGTGCTCTATGGCGAGTTCCTGGTGAACGCGCAGGGCGAAGACGTGGTGGCCGGCATCCGCACACCACAGAACATCACCGAGGCAGCCCGTATCGCTGCCGGCTCCGACAAGCCATCGCTTCAAAAGCTGATGCCCGAGGCCTTCGCCAATTTCGTTGCGATCTCGGACAAGCTTGAAAAGCATTATCGCGACATGCAAGACCTCGAATTCACCATCGAGCGCGGCAAATTGTGGATGCTGCAGACCCGATCCGGCAAGCGCACCGCCAAAGCGGCGCTGAAGATCGCGGTTGACATGGCGCATGAAGGCTTGATCACCAAGGAGCAGGCTGTCGCGCGCATCGATCCGTCATCGCTCGATCAATTGCTGCATCCGACCATCGATCCGCGTGCCGAGCGCAACGTCATCGGCGTCGGCCTACCGGCATCGCCGGGTGCCGCCACAGGCGAGATCGTGTTTTCTTCCGACGACGCCGAAGAGCTGAAATCTCAGGGCCGCAAGGCCATCCTCGTGCGCGTCGAAACTTCCCCGGAGGATATCCATGGGATGCATGCCGCCGAAGGCATCCTCACCACTCGCGGCGGCATGACCAGCCATGCCGCCGTTGTGGCGCGTGGCATGGGCAAGCCTTGCGTTTCGGGGGCCGGTTCGCTGCGTGTCGACCACAAGGCCGGCGTGCTGATCGCGCTCGGTGCCACCTTCAAGAAGGGCGACGTCATCACCATCGATGGTGGCAACGGCCAGGTGCTGAAAGGCTCCGTGCCGATGTTGCAGCCCGAATTGTCCGGCGACTTCGCCGCCATCATGGAATGGGCCGACGGCGCACGACGCATGAAAGTGCGCACCAATGCCGAGACGCCGGCGGATGCTCGCATGGCCCGCTCTTTCGGTGCCGAGGGCATCGGGCTCTGCCGTACCGAGCATATGTTCTTCGACGGTGCGCGCATCGTCGCCATGCGCGAGATGATCCTGGCCGACACCGAGAAGGATCGTCGCGCTGCGCTTGCCAAGCTTCTGCCCATGCAGCGTTCGGATTTCCTCGAGCTCTTCGAGATCATGGCCGGCTTGCCGGTGACCATCCGCCTGCTCGACCCACCGCTGCATGAATTCTTGCCCAAGACCGAGGAGGAGGTGGCCGAAGTCGCCGCTGCCATGAACGTCTCGGCTGACAAGCTGCGGCAGCGTACCGAAGCTCTGCACGAATTCAACCCGATGCTTGGACATCGTGGCTGCCGCCTGGCGGTCTCTTATCCCGAAATCGCCGAAATGCAGGCGCGCGCCATTTTCGAGGCCGCGGTCGAAGCTGGTCGCAAAGCCGGCGCGCTCGTCGTACCGGAAATCATGGTGCCGCTGGTCGGCATCGTGAAGGAACTCGACTACGTGAAGGCGCGTATCGACCAGGTGGCCAAGGCCGTGATGGACGAGACCGGCGTCAAGATCGATTACCTCACCGGTACGATGATCGAACTGCCGCGGGCGGCGATCCGCGCCCATGTCATTGCCGAAACGGCGGAGTTCTTCTCCTTCGGCACCAATGATCTGACCCAAACCACCTTCGGCATTTCGCGCGACGATGCTGCCTCCTTCCTGGAAACCTATCGCCAGAAGGGCATCATCGAGCAGGATCCATTTGTATCGCTCGACCGTGATGGCGTTGGTGAGCTGGTGCGCATGGCTGCCGAAAAGGGCAGGGGTACCCGCCCGTCGATCAAGCTCGGCATCTGTGGAGAGCACGGCGGCGATCCGGCTTCGATCAGCTTCTGCGAGGAAGTGGGGCTGGACTATGTCTCCTGCTCGCCTTTCCGCGTGCCCATCGCTCGTTTGGCTGCAGCGCAGGCGGCCGTCGCAATGTGACAGGGGAAAACGTCCGGCGATCTTGTGACTGCCGTCGCAAGATCGCCGTTTTCGTTATCCAAGGGCAGCGCAAACAAAAGTTCCCGGAAGTTGCGATGCGTATCCTTGCTGCTCTTGTGTTGACGGCGATGCTTTCTAGCGGTCCTGCATTGGCTGCGCCGTCCGAACATCTTGTCGAGCCAACCTTGCATATCGGACCGGGCGGTAGGGAAGCACCGCGTGTGGCGCTGACCTTCGATGCCTGCATGGGCAAGACGGATCGCCGTATCCTGTCTGTGTTGATCGACAATGGTGTGCCGGCGACAATCTTCGTCACTAGCCGCTGGCTGAAGCACAACAAGGACGTTCTTGCCGAGTTGCAGGCTCATCCGGATCTGTTCGAGATCGAGGACCACGGCGCCATGCATGTGCCGGCGGTTGATCGCCCGGTCCATATTTTCGGCATCGCCGCTGCGGGCTCGCCTGCGGCTGTTGAACAGGAAGTGCGAGGCGGCGCCGAAGCCATCAAGGCGGCCGGCGTGGCGACATCACGCTGGTTTCGAGGAGCCACGGCGCGTTACAGCAAAAGCGCCATCGAACAGATCCGCAAGCTTGGCCTGCGAGTCGCCGGCTACTCCGTGAATGGGGATGGCGGCTCGCTGCTCGGCGCCGCGACCACCGAAAAACGCATCGCGGCCGCGCGTGACGGCGACGTCGTGATCGCCCATATCAACCAGCCGACACATGCGGCCGGCGAAGGGGTCGTCAACGGCATCCTTGCGCTCAAGGCGAAGGGTTTTTCCTTTGTGAAGCTGTCGGATGTGCCAACTGAGGGCTCGGACGGCACCACGATGGAGACGGTCGCCGGCTACTGAGCGGTCCGCCTGCGAGCCTGTGTCTGCAAAGAAGCTGGATTTGGCTTCTTCGACGAGTTCGAATTAGGTTGGTGTTGCTTCGATGGTGACGCGGTCGGGATAAAAGGCGCCGTGATCCTTGATGACGAGCATTTCGTCATAGGGTGTTTGATAGGCCCACATCACGTCCTTGCGTGTTTCCCCGTCGGTATCGGCGCTCCAATAGCTGGCGTTACCCTTGTAGGGACAATGGGTGGACGTATCGCTCGGCTTCAGCGCTTCGAAGCGTATGTCGGCAAACGGAACATAGAGCACTGGCGGATAGCTGGCTTCCTGCAGAAGCTGCGCACGGCCGGAAGCCGCGATCACCGTGCCGCCGTGGCTGACGGTGACCGTACCAGCGAACGGTTTGACCGTAATGGTGTGGGCAGGGTTGCGCTGGAAGCCCGGCGCGGGGTTGGCTTTCTTGTCCATGAGAGATCTCCGTTGCTGATCTCAATATAGGATCAACAACTGCAGGGGCCAGAAACCTGCTGACAACTGGGCTTGCAGTTAAGCCGCGACCTTCAGCGCATCCATCAACCCGGCATAGGCCTCAGCGATGCGGGCGGCCGGGTTGCTGCTCTTGGACGCGGTTTCCACTTTCAAGGAGCCGCCTTTGGCCGGCAGCGACAGCAGCAGATATTGCCGGTTTTCGCCATCGCCGACCGATGCTGCGGCGACATATTCATCGGCACCCTCGTTCAGCACGCACATGCTGAACAACAATTTGCCGCTGACGGCCTCAAGTGCGCCGTCGACAACGGTTGCAAACTCTTCCCTGGAGACAGCCTTGGCCACCGGCACCAACTCGCCGAGGCTTTCCTCGAGCGCGGTTTCAAGGGCTTCATCATCGATCTGCGGGTCCATCACGAACCTCATTCATCTCGCCTGTCATGTCCCGCCGCCTTGAAAATATGCAGACTTTGGTCGGCTTGACAATGGTTGGTTGCAGATTCGCCGTGCGTTGCGCGTACAAAGGGTCCTTTCTGACCTTGCGGTAGTCTGGACTTTCTTCGCGTTCCTTTCAGAATGCTGAAAAATACAAGAGGAGGAACACGATGCTCGGACTGATGCAGCAATGGCCCTTGCTGTGCCACAAGATCCTCGACAATGCCGCGGTCCAGCACGGCAAGCGCGAAATCGTCTCGCGCTCCTGCGAAGGCCCGATCGTGCGCACGAGCTATGCTGAACTCAGGCAGCGTTCGTTGAAGGTTGCGCAGCGTCTGGAGCGCGATGGCTTCAAGACGGGTGACCGCATCGCAACACTCGCTTGGAACACCGCCCGTCACCTCGAGGCCTGGTATGGCATCATGGGCATCGGCGCCGTCTACCACACGCTGAACCCGCGCCTGTTTCCCGAGCAGATCGTCTGGATCATGAACCATGCCGAGGATCAGGCAGTCTTCGTTGATCTCACCTTCGTGCCGCTGATCGAGAAAATTGCCGGTGCGGTCAAATCATTGAAAAAAATCATTGTCCTGACCGACAAGGAGCATATGCCAGCGACCAGCCTGCCCAATGCCGTAGCCTATGAAGAATGGATGGCCGACGCCGATGGGGACTTCCAGTGGGCAAGCGTTGATGAGAACACCGCCGCCGGCATGTGCTACACTTCGGGCACAACGGGCGATCCCAAAGGTGTGCTCTACAGCCATCGCTCTAACGTGCTTCATGCCATGATTGCAGCCATGCCGGACGCGATGGGCATTTCCTCGCGCGATGTCGTGCTGCCCGTGGTGCCGATGTTCCATGCCAATGCCTGGGGGCTCGGCCAGTCCGGGCCGATGATCGGCGCCAAAATGGTCATGCCTGGCGGCAAGATGGACGGCGCCTCCATCTATGAACTGCTCGACACCGAACAGGTGAGTTTCACCGCGGCGGTTCCGACCGTGTGGCTGATGCTGCTGCAATATCTGGAAGAGACGGGTAAGAAATTGCCTTACCTCAAGAAAGTGGTGATCGGCGGCTCGGCGTGTCCACGCGCCATCACCCAGAAATTCCAGGACAATTACGATGTCCAGGTCATCCACGCCTGGGGAATGACAGAAATGAGCCCTCTCGGCACGCTGGGCACGCTGAAGCCGGAATATGCCGGTTTGACGGGAGATGCGCTGCTTGATGTGCAACAGACACAAGGTTTCGCGCCATTCGGCGTCGAAATGAAGGTCACCGATGACAACAACAACACGCACCCTTGGGACGGCAAGACCTTCGGCCGCCTGAAGGTAAGGGGGCCTGCGGTAGCGAGCGCCTACTATGGCGGCGCGGGAGCCGAGCAATTCGATGAGGACGGCTGGTTCGATACCGGCGACGTCGCCCATATCGACCCTAACGGCTACATGCAGATCACTGACCGGGCCAAGGATGTCATCAAGTCCGGCGGGGAATGGATCTCCACCATCGAACTGGAGAACCTCGCCGTCGGCCATCCCGACGTGGCGGAAGCGGCCGCTATCGGCATCCGTCATTCCAAATGGGACGAACGGCCGTTGCTTGTGGTGGTTAAAAAGCCGGGTAAGGACCCTTCACGAGACGATATTCTTGGCTTCATGGATGGCAAGATCGCCAGATGGTGGATGCCGGATGATGTCGCCTTCGTCGCTGAGATCCCGCACACGGCGACCGGCAAGATCCAGAAGAGCGCATTGCGTGCTCAGTTTCGCGATTACCGCCTGCCGACCGACTAGTGCATGTCCCCAAATTGCGATCGATTTCGGAAAGGATCATGCGCGAAATCAAAAGTGCCGGCGCGCCCTTTGCACGTCCCAATGGAGGCGCTGCGCCCTAACGCAATTCGCACTCGAAAGGCGGCGCTGATCACCGCTTTTCGGCTTCAATCCGGTGTCGAAACACTCTAATGCTCTGGCCGGGCTTGGGAAATCGGTGGCGATGACAGCATATCCCGAACGGCAGGTGGCAAAGGCGGCAGGCTGGTCGCGGCGAACGGGTGCGTTCTCGGCAGTGCTGTTGCTGACAGCCTGGGTCGGTCATCACTACGGCTTGGTCGAGACCGGTGGCTTCTTGTGGGTGCTGGCGTTGGTGGCGCTGCTGGCACTTTTTGCTCTGCTATTTGCAGGCTTCGCGCTGGCGAGGCTGTGGAACCAGGGTGCTATCGGTGGCCGCGACCTTTCGGTTGGCGCGCTTCTGGCGGTGTTCGTATTGGTGCCTTACGCTCTGGCCGGCTACCGCATTGCCACCTACCCGTCGCTGCGTGACATCTCGACCGATCTCGACAATCCCCCTCGGCTCGACGTCAGCTCTCGCACGACCGGCATGAATGTTCTCACTCCACTGACACCGGGGGAGGAGCGCCTGCAAGCCGAACTCTATCCGCTGGTGACCGGACATCGCTACGATCTGCCTTTCGACGAGACCTTGGCGGCCGTGCAGACCGTAATGGACCGTCGCCGCTGGAGCATCGTTGGCGCAATGCCGGAGCCGCTGGAAGGACAGAACAACGCGACCATCACCGCTCTTGCCAAGTCCTTTGTACTGGACCTGCCGGCTGATGTGGCGGTCCGCGTTACCGCCGATGGAGAGACGACGCTCGTCGACATGCGCTCTGCCTCACGCTACGGTCGCCATGACCTTGGTGACAATGCCGAACGGATCATCTCGTTTCTCGGCGAACTCGACCAGGAAGTCTCGGCACAGATCGGCACGACGGCCGCGCAATAGCTTTTTGTCGGGCAACGCATCAATCGGCCCGAAGTGACTATATAAGCTCTGATGTTAGGCAGCCGGTCGGAATACAGCGTCGATTGAGATTTCACCCTCGGTGGCCGCCAGCCCTCGTGCCACCAGATCCTCCAGATGCGCCAGGACGGAAAGCCCGGCCGCTCCATGCAGGCGCGGGTCGGTCTCGCGATAGATCGCTTCGACGATCGTCTTGATGGTGCGGTCGCCCAGTTTCAGCCGTTCCAGAACGGCACGTTCACGCATTTTGCGATGCGCTTTCAGCCCGCGCATGAAGGTTTTCGGACCAGTCACCGCTCCCCCATGCCCGGGCAGCAAAACCCGGTCCTCGCGCTCAAGCAGCCGGTCGAGCGAGGCCATGTAATCGGCCATTGCACCATCGGGTGGTGCCACGATACTGGTCGCCCAGGCCATCACGTGGTCGGCCGAGAACAGGATGCCGGTGCCTTCCAAAGCGAAGGCCGCGTGATTGGCGGTGTGGCCAGGCGTCAGCACCGTGCGGATTGCCCATCCGTCTCCCGTTGTCAACGAACCGTCGGGCAGGACGACATCGGGTTGGAATTCGATGTCGGCGCTGGCGTCGAGCGGATTGGTTTCTCCGATCCTGCGCGGCCGGGCAGGGCGATGCGGACCTTCAGCCAGAACAATGGCTCCTGTCGCCGCCTTCAACTTGGCTGCGAGTGGCGAGTGGTCGCGATGTGTATGGCTGACGAAGATGTGGCTGACAGGTCTCCCGCCAATCGCGTCCACAAGCGTGTTGAAGTGTTCCTGATTATCCGGGCCAGGATCGATCACCGCCAGCGTATCACTGCCGATGACGTAGGAATTGGTGCCGTGGAAAGTGAAAGGGCTGGGGTTCCTGGCGGTGACGCGCAGGACGCCAGGCGCCAGTTCCACCGCGGAAGCATAGGCAGGCTCGAATCGGGCATTGAATTTGAGGGCCATCGCGCCTTAGGTCGCCGGATGTGTCGCGGCGTCCGTCCGTTCAGAAAACAACTCGGCGGATCGCTTTTGCGGACAGAGTGACAAAGCAGCCCACCTGCGGAGTTGGGCCGGATTATAGAGATTGTGGCCGTCGACAGCGATTAGTGCCGTGGTTCCTGATGCTGCCGATTTTCTCATGTTGCTGTCAAAACAATAGACTTGATGCTCAACTCGGCGAGGTAGGAGCTGCCACCGAGATGGATATTCTCATATAGACGTTCTCATGGCGACCTTCGACTGGTGTTTCACGTTATCGCGTTTTGGTTGCCCCATACCAGCGAATTTGGCCGCCGCAACGTAGGGTGCCATCACAATGTCGGAACAGCTATAGACAATTGATACTGGATCCGAGCAAGTTCGTGCGACGGATCGCGCTGGACTTGGCCGGGTTGGTTGCAGTCGTCAGATCATCTCGCTATAGGCGATTTGACATGGGGCGCGTCTTAAATGGCTGGCCGTTCAGGTTATGCCGGAGACGAAAAGAGAAGTAGAACGCTCCATTCTTTAAAATCGAGATTACATAATGCGCTCATCGAAGATCTTTCTCTCTTTTCGATTTCAACTTTTTGGTGCGATCATTGTTGCTTCATTAATCCCTGCCCTTATTAGGCAATTTTTTGACAATGATATATTTTCATCTCAAACGCAATTTAATACATTTATCGGAACTGCCGTAGCGATTACTTTTGGATATATTCTCCATAGAAGGATAGCTGTTATACCTGGTGTTAAGGCGGATTTTTACATAATACCTATATATGCGATATCTTTTTATATATTGGTGCTTTTCATGTTTCTTGCCAGAATAGATTATACAAGAGTGACGCTTATTTCAGGCTTTTTCGCTGTGATATTTTGGTTTCATGGAATTGCTGTGCTCTCTCGAAGGGTTCGTGAATATTCATTAGCTGTTGTGCCAGGCGGCGATGTTGAGGCGCTCTTGGAGTTGAGTGGCGTCCGATGGGTGATGTTATCCGATACGACAATGCCTCATCGAACTTGGAACGGGCTTGTGGCCGATCTGCGGGCAGATTTGTCACCCCAATGGGTTCGTTTTATCTCTGAAACGGCACTCGCGGGGACTCCGGTATTCCATGTCAAAGAGATTCGAGAGTCACTCACGGGGATGGTGGAGATAGAGCATCTTTCGGAGAATACTCTAGGCTCTCTTAATCCAAACGAAGCCTATCGGGAACTTAAGCATACGCTGGATTGGTTGAGCGCCTTGTTAGCTTTAATTGTTCTTCTACCGGCATTCGCGGTTATCTCTATACTCATAAAGATAGATTCTTCCGGCCCCGTTCTGTTTAGGCAGGAGCGCCGCGGTTATCGGGGGAGGGCGTTCAAAGTATTCAAGTTTCGTACTATGATTGCGACGCAATCGAACCCGGCCGATGTTGGTGAAGGAAACAAAGGTGCAGAGCATGCCAGAGAGCAGGCTCGGACCAAGGAACGGGATGCGAGAGTCACGCGCGTAGGCCGAGTTCTTCGGCGAACCAGGTTGGATGAACTGCCTCAAGTGCTTAACATTCTACGAGGTGAAATGAGCTGGATAGGTCCGAGACCAGAAGCGTTGGTTTTGTCAAAGTGGTATGAAAGTGAACTGCCGTTTTATAGCTACCGGCATATTGTTTTTCCCGGGATTACGGGTTGGGCGCAGATAAATCAGGGGCATGTCTCGTCAGTTGAGGATGTCAGTGAAAAGCTTCATTTTGATTTTTATTATATAAAGAATTTTTCATTTTGGTTGGATTTGATTATTATTATGAGGACAGCAAAGATTATTTTTACAGGATTCGGCTCTCGCTGAAAAATGAGTAAAATTCCTAGTGGAGACGCGGCGTATGGCTCTAAAATCGAGTCTACTTATGTGGTTTCTGCGAGCACGTCGTTCACGACGCGAATAAGCAATTCATCTTAACGCATCTCAAGGCGCAGTAACGAATAGTAATTTCTCGCCCAAGGTTGATGTGTCGTCGACCGTCCCGCCTTGCTATGAATCGTTCAGATCTTCCTAGCTTGACCATTTCAGCTGCAGAGCTTACGAAAAAGTCATCGTTCAAGAAACGGCGAGCCACGTTTCAAATAGGCTAACGAGTGTTTCTCGATCAAATTCGCGACGGCAGTACGCGCGCGCTTTTTCTCCCATTGATCGTCGATCTGCAATGGAAAGAGCAGACAGCTCTTGCGCGAGAGTTGCCAAGCCTTCTGCATCACCCGCCGCACAAGTTAAGCCTGCACCAGCTTCGTTGATAACTCGGGCACCTTCTCCATCCAACATGCCGAGCAGAGGCACCCCGGCGGCCATGTAACTTTGCACTTTACCCGGTATTGTCATCGAAAAGATCGGCGCCGCCTTAAGGGATACCAGCAGCGCGTCCGCTGCACGGAAAAAGGAAGGCATCCTTTCAATCGGATATCGGCCTAAAAGAATGATTCGCTCGTCAAGGCCACGCTGAACTATTTCTTTCTTCAGCCAGTCTACGGCGCGACCGTCACCGAGAACAAAAAATCGTATGTAGGTGTGGTTTCGCAATTTCTCAACAGCATCTAATATCGCTGGAAAATCTTGCGCTTCGCCGATATTTCCGGCGAACAGCACGTTGAAGGTGTCCTGATAGGGCATCATCTCGGGTGCTTTCTCAACGAACGCAGGATCTACTTCGAAAATGGGCTCTGCCCACGCGGGGAAGTAGTCGACCTTTGCCTCTTGCCCGCCATATCTTTCGATGTTGGGGAAAAATGCCTTAGATTGAACCAATATATGGTCGGTGCGCCGATAGATGTAGCTGACAAGCCGACCGATCCAGCCTAGTATGACAGGCGAGCGTACGACATCGACGGCAGAAAGCGTTTCCGGCCAGAGATCGAGAACCCAGACAATAAGTTTTGCGCGCTTCAATCGCCTTTGAAGAATTGCGGGCAAAACAGCTGTAATAGGCGAACTCATGGACACAAAAATGGCATCGAATTTATGCCTACGAAGCCTCCAAACCCCCAGCGTACTGGCCGACAAAACATAGCTTAGATAGTTTAATAGAAGGCGTTTGCTGCTGCGTCCTCGACCAATTACCGGGACACGCAAGACAGGCGCACCATGGAATTTCGAGAAGCGTTGCGGCTCCCGGCGGTACTCTTCGAAGATGTCGCCGTCCGGATAATTGGGCAATCCGGTCAGGATCGTTACATCGTGACCACGCGCGATCAATTCCTCGACCAGATCATTGACCCGGAATGTTTCGGGCCAAAAGAACTGCGTCATTACCAGGATACGCATGACGGACCGTCAATCGTACTGGCGCCAGACCACGCGTCTGACATAGTCCGTGTAGCTGTGGATGATCCGCACCACCTTGTCGGAAACATTTGGCATGGAATAGTCGGCGACCAATCTCATCTGTCGCTCGGCACCACGCAATTGAGACGTCAAGATTGACAACCCTTGGCGGACGCGGCCCGCCTCCAGCCCAACCATCATAACAGCCGCTTCTTCCATCCCCTCCGGCCGTTCATGTGCCTCGCGGAGATTCAGGGCCGGGAAGTTCAAGATGGAAGACTCTTCGTTTATCGTACCGCTGTCTGAAAGCACGGCGCGTGCAGACATTTGAAGTCGGACGTAATCGTGAAAACCAAGCGGTTTTAGCAAACGAACATTGTCGTGGAATTTGGCGCCAGAAGTCTCGACACGCTTCATCGTGCGGGGATGAGTAGATACCACCACTGGAAGATCATAATCTTCGGCCACCGCATTAAGCACCTCGACCAGTTTAGAAAAGGAGCGTGGCGAATCGACATTTTCCTCGCGATGGGCGCTGACTATGAAGTAGCGGAACTCCTTGAGTCCAAGGCGTGCCAGGGCGTCGGACGCATCAATTCTGTCCCGATAGTAGCTCAAGACCTCGAACATCGGACTGCCGGTCTTTATGACCATGTCGGGCGGCAATCCCTCGCGAAGCAGATATTCGCGTGCTATTGAACTGTAAGTCAGGTTGATGTCGGCCGTATGATCGACAATTCTGCGATTGGTTTCTTCAGGCACGCGCTGGTCGAAACAACGATTGCCAGCCTCCATATGGAAAATCGGAATCTTACGTCGTTTTGCGGGAATGACTGCAAGACAGGAGTTGGTGTCTCCCAGGACCAGCATTGCGTCAGGTCTTTCATCCGCCAGGACCTTATCGACAGCGATGATGATGTTACCGATCGTCTGAGCTGCGTTGCCTGCGGCCGCATCAAGAAAATAATCTGGTTTACGGACGCCAAGGTCGTCGAAGAAGACCTGATTGAGCTCATAATCGTAATTCTGGCCAGTGTGGACAAGAATATGACTGCAGTGTTCGTCAAGTCGCGCCATGACACGCGAGAGCCGGATTATCTCGGGACGTGTGCCGACGACAGTAAGCACTTTCAGTTTGGTCACGGCTTAACTTTCATTGCGAATGTGTCCGGTTTGGCGCGGTCGAATATCTCATTCGCCCAAAGCATGACGATCAATTCATCTTCACCAACATTGGTCACGTTGTGAGCCCAGCCAGGGATTGTTTCTACGATTTTGGCTTCGCCCCCCTTGGTCACGCACTCAAACGTTTCTCCGGTGTCGATGTTGCGGAATCCAAAGTGTGCAGTTCCTCGAATAACCAGGAACTTTTCGGTTTTGGTGTGGTGGTAGTGTTCACCCCGGGTAATGCCTGGATGTGCAGTAAAATATGAAAACTGGCCGCTATCCTGAGTTTTCAACATCTCTACGAACTCGCCACGCGGATCGGCGTGAACAGGAACGGAATAGGTAAACTCGTCGCACGGAAGGTAGCTGAGATACGTCGCGTGCAATGCACGATACAAGCCTTCCCCGACGCGTGACGTCGTGAGGGTCTCACGGCTTTCGCGAAAGTCGGAGATTGCTCTGGCTATTTCGCCCACAGTTGTTTCATAGACCGGGGCAATCTCACCGAAGCCGCCGCCTGGCTGGGGATTTTCGAGCAGATCAATGAATGTCGATACGACATCGTCGATGTAGACGAGGTTTAGTTTCGCATTCGCATCGTTTATCGAGATCGGCAGATTGCGAGCGATGTTGTGACAGAAGGTTGCGACGGCCGAATTGTAATTCGGACGCGCCCATTTGCCGAACACGTTGGCTAACCGGAATATCCGGACAGGCGCTCCGGTACTGTGGCCATAAGCAAAAAGGACATCCTCGGCAGCGCGTTTGCTGGCACCGTATGGATTGTCCAGGATCGCTTGCGTGGACGAGGCGTAGGCCACGGGTACAGGGCGTCCGACGCCTCGCAAGGTGCTGCACAACCGTTGCGTAAAGCCCTGGTTGCCAATGGTGAATTCCGCTGGATCTTTCGGTCTGTTCGTACCTGCCAGATGGAAGACAAAATCGGCCGTCGCCAGCATTGCCTCGAACTCGCCGGCCGAGGTTGCGCGGGTGACTTGCCGGATGTCAGCGTAGCCCAACTCGCGCAGTCGGACTATGAGGTTCCTGCCGATAAAGCCATTCGCGCCTGTGACGACAATTTGCACGACTCTCAGTCTTCCAGCATAGGCTTTTCGCCCTTGATGATACTGCGCATGAAATCAAGCTTCAGCAGCAAATCCCGCATCCCAGCGACGTCGAGGCGGCGAGTGTTGTGGGAATTGTACTCCTCGCTGGCACTGATCTTCGGTTCACCTTGCTCAACAAACTTCGTGTAGTTGAGGTCGCGCCCATCCGGTGGAACCCGATAATATTCCCCGAGGTCTTCAGCGCCGGCCATCTCCTCGCGACTGAGCAACACCTCATAAAGCTTCTCACCATGACGTGTGCCGATCTCCCGCACATCATGATCAGGCTTATCAAGCAATGTGGTAATGGCTTCAGTCAGTGTTGCAATGGTCGCGGCAGGAGCTTTCTGAACAAAGATATCGCCGTTGCCACCGTGCTGAAAAGCATAGAGCACCAGCTCTACCGCATCTTCCAGCGTCATCATAAAACGGGTCATCGCCGGATCGGTGATGGTGATCGGGCGATTGTTCCGGATTTGGTCGATAAACAGCGGTATCACAGATCCGCGTGACGCCATGACATTTCCGTAGCGGGTACCGCAAATCACGGTACCTGTCCCGTCCAGGTTGCGCGAAACGGCGACCATAACCTTTTCCATCATCGCCTTGGAGATGCCCATGGCGTTGATCGGATAGACTGCCTTGTCAGTCGACAGGCAAATAACTCGTTTGACACCGGCTGCGATTGCCGCCTCGAGCACATTTTCCGTACCCATGACATTGGTCCGGACAGCTTCCATCGGATGGAACTCGCAAGACGGCACCTGTTTAAGTGCAGCTGCGTGGAAACAGAAATCAACACCGCGCATTGCGGCTGCAATGCTGGACGAGTCCCGTATGTCACCAAGGTAGAATTTCAGCTTCGCATTCTGATAGCGCTTGCGCATATCATCCTGCTTCTTCTCATCGCGGCTGAAAATGCGGATCTCGCGCACATCGGTATCAAGAAAGCGGCGCAGCACGGCGTTGCCAAATGAACCCGTACCACCGGTGATCAGGAGGACCTTGTCCTTAAACATAGCTTTCTCGATAAAGTTAGATGAGGGTAAGACCGACTATTGGCCGATGGCAGCACGAATGATCTCATCCTTTTGATCTGGGTTGGGATAGTTAATCAAGACAGCTCGGTACATTCCCTTAAAAACAAACAAACTCCCCGCTGCCGCGCCGATAACGCCGCACGCTGACAGCAATGCGCCAATATCTTTCAACGACCCGGCGCCGCCGAGCGCACTCATGGGGATGCCTACGGCTTGCCGGATCTGGCGGGCCAGCTCAAGATCGTAGCCCTTCATCTGACCATCGTTGTCGATTGAGTTCACGACAATCTCGCCGGCCCCACAGCGCTCAGCTTCCTTTGCAAGATCGATAACCGAGCGCCCCGTGTTGCGCGTGGCATTGTGCGTCCAGACCTCGTAGCCTCCCCCCTTTTTCTTTACGTCGAGCACCACGACGACACTCTGGCGGCCAACTTCATCGGAGATTTGCGAGATAAGCTGCGGATTTTCAATGGCCGCCGAGCTGATGGAAACCTTTTCCACGCCAAGTCCGATAATTCGCTTTGCCTGTTCGGCCGTTTTTACGCCACCGCCATAGCAAAGAGGCATGCGGCATTCGACGGCCAAATCACCGATCATTTTGAAATTTGGCTCCCGCCCCTCGGCGGTCGCATCGATATCAAGCACAATCAGTTCGTCGGATTCCTTTTCGTTGAAGATTTTCACCGCGTTGATCGGATCGCCTACGTACTTCGGATCCTTGAAGCCGATCGTTTTTACAAGTCCGCCGCCATGCACGAGCAGGCAAGGGACGATTCGAGGTCTGAGCATCTACAGGTCCGCGAAGTTCTTGAGGAGCCGGGCACCGTAGTGATGGCTCTTCTCGGGATGGAATTGCACCCCATGAATATTGCCGCTTATCACGCTACACGCAAAATCGGCGCCATAGCTGGCGCGAGCCGCAGCATCTTCGGCACGGGTGCAGTCGAAGTAGAAAGAGTGCAGGAAATAGAACCGCGCATCCTCACCAAGCCCATCAAAAAGCCCACTGGCTGCAGACGGCCGAACATCGTTCCAACCCATGTGGGGGAGAGGAAGCCCATTCGTGCGAGGCTCCGAGCGAAAATTACGAACCGTGCCTTTTATCCAGCCAAGCCCAGGACGACTGCCTTCTTCGCTGTCTTCCGCCAGGATCTGCATTCCGACGCAAACACCGATAACGGGGATTTTCTTCTCAAGTACCAGTTCATCAAGCACACCGCGCATCCCGGATGCTTCCAGAAGCTCCATCGCATGATCGAATGCACCGACACCCGGCAGAACGATTTTGGTTGCCTTGCGCAACTCCTCAGCGGATCTGACGGGCATCGCCTCCAAATTCATCCGCTTGTACATATTTGAAAAGGCTCGGACATTCCCAAGCCCGTAGTCCACGATGGAAATCATCTGATGATTGCTCTTTGGACCCCAACTGCGCGCAAGACTCTTGTTCCTAGATTTATAAAGGTCATTGCGTTCGCATAGTCCTTATAGCTCTTGTTCGGACCATCCATAATCTGCTGCAACTCTCCAACCGTAAGGTCGAGTTTGGTAGCGATGTATTCGAAGTCCTGAGCCAGATCATCGGGGTTGTAAGCAGTCTGCGCAATACGCTCCAGTGCATCCTCCCGCGTCATTTGCCCGGTCAGGATCAGACTGGAAAAATGCGCTCGGCGTTTATCGTAGCCAAACTTTGTCGGCAACCAATAGCCTTCATAAAAACGCGTAAAACGGGATTCGTAGTGCTTGTGTGCATATCTCTGCCAGCCAAACTTATCAACCAACTCTTGCATGGCCTCTTCCTTGCGGAAGGGCACATAATTGAGCGGCTTTACAACCTGAATGCCTTTGAAATAGCGGTAATAAATCTTGAACGTAAAGATATCCGAAAGCGGAAAGGTTTTCAAAGGCCGGGAACCGAACCGGCGATGAATATCTTTCAGCTGCCTCAGGTCACTCGCATGATAGTGCCACTCCAATGGCTCGCGAACACACTCCGTGGAGTAATTCGCGCCGGTCAGAATATATTTGAAACTATGCTTCGCAGCAAAATTATACAGGCCAGCAAAGAATGCGTGATCTTGCGGCGTGTCGATGTGGGGAACTTGCGCTTTGAAAAACGCCAGCTGAAGATCCTTCATCTCCTGCCAGTTAACGACCTCAGTGTGAAGGTCGAGATTCAAACCATCGACAAGCTTCTCAATATTGTTCACCGCCTGCTGCGAGTTCCACCCCGCATCGACGTGGAACAACAGCGGCCTGAGACCAAACTTCGCCTTAGCCAGGTAGGTCACATAGGATGAATCGACACCGCCGCTGATGCCAATGAGACAGTCATGGTCTCTGTCTCGACCGTCCTTCTTGATTTTGTCAACGACGCTTATGATCTCACGCAGTCCGCGCTCGTCGGGATGCCAGTTGGGGAGAATGTTACTGTAGTAATTATTACAATATTCGCACCGCCCATTCGAATCAAAGCTGATCTTCGAATCCGATGTGTCCATGATACAGTTCGTGCAGATCAGGTAGGGGCGATTATTGACCATGCTGCTCTACGACTTTCATATATACGTCTGTTGCGGGTTCGTCTTTCGTCTCAACAGACAGCAGGGGTTTTCTGAGCGCGATGCCTAGCGAGCGTGGAGAATGAATCAAAGCTGTGCAGATTCCTTAATCTGGCGGCAAAGCGCCCCCCCATACCCAAATGACAATTCTACTGCAAGCGCCGATTGATTTTGCACGACAACCGGGAGTGGCTACCTTGAAGAGGAGGCCGCTTGTTTCGCTATAGTGGAGGCGGTATGACCCCCGGCTATCTCGGGGGCAGGCGCTCCGTGAGCGATAGTGAAGGAGCGTTTCCATGGGGCGTACCCTAAAGGAGTTGGTTGATCCCTGTTGGTCTGCTGCATGGCTTATCGGGGCCATTGTATTTCTCTATGTGGTGCTTCCAATTGGGGTCTATCGGTTTTCGCATGAAGATCCTTATCTGCTTACACTAGCAGCACACTCGCTTGTCGCCTGCGTGGCGATAGCAGTTGGTTTCATGACGCCGATATGTGATTCCCGGTTTCGTCCAGGCGCTTGGCGCGTAAATGTCGACGCGCGAACGCTGCACTTTCTAGTTTGGGGTAGTTTCGTGCTTCTCCTAGCAACAACCCTTGTTACGGCAGAAAGTGTCCCGCTGATATCCGCCCTGAAGGGAGCTACCGCCCAGGAGCTTAGTGATCAGCGTGCTGCGTTCTTCAAGATGCGGGCGGGGTGGCAGCAGGCTTTGAATTACCTCAATGCATTCCTAACTAGTTACATAATGCCGATGAGTTTTATTGGCGTTATGATGGGAAAGTCAAGGTATAGAGTATTTGTATTCTTTCTGTTTATGGCATATTGTGAACTTATAATAGAAAAGATACTGTATTTAAGAGTCCTAATTCCGACGATTTACCTGATTGCAAAGGGATGGTTTCTTAATATATATATGATTCCTGTTGTTGTATTTGGCTGCTTCGTGATGCTTTACCTGAACACCTATCTTGCTCGTGGGAGTGAACCCGGGCAGGGGCCTTTGGTGGTGGTTCTGAACATCTTTGATTCGCAGTCGCGTGATTTGCCGCCGGCCAGTGATCCCGTTCAGTCCCCCAAGGGCTACGAGGCGCAGTTGGAGGCGCCTAGCGGCGGGGCCTCATTTTTTGCGGCAGATTATGCGCCTCGGACCGCATTCAAGCAGGTTTTGTGGCGAGCATTTGCTATTCCTGTGGTTACTGCGGCTGATTGGTATCGTGTATTTGAGAACAAATATGGTTCGCGACCGTTTTGGGGGGCGACAAGTTCGATGGTTTCTGCCCTGTTCGGTCTAGAGCGGATAAATTTTGAGGCGTTGGTCCACGGCACTCAGTGGGGAGGGGGGGAGGAAAGCCCCAGCGGGCGTTCTAATTCATTCTATGTGAGTGAAGCCTATGTAAATTTTGGATTGCCTGGAGTTGTTGTTTTTAGTCTATTTATTGGTCAGGCGCTTCGGTGGTTTTACAAATCAAGAGATGAGGCATTTCGAGGAATTTGGTTGCTCTTTGTTTTTGGTATGCTGACGGGTGGCTTGATTGGGAATATGTTTAGTAATGGTTTATTTATTGTATTCTTTTACTGTCTTTTCGTTAGGGTAAGGAAGTTCTTTTAGGAAAAGATTGAGTTGTGAAAAGCTCGTATGCTTACAGAAGAGTGTTGATGAGCTGCCATTTAGTCGTAGGCTGAGTAGCAACTTTATAGGTGGCGAACTGGAACTGGCAAAACTCGCTACTCTGAATTGATTGTCGCCGTGGCGTGCCAAAGCCGCGCTAGATGTTTAGTCCCGGCATTTGCTGGAGCGGATTGAGAGTGAAGCGCTTGGGCTGGGAAGCCCATGCCTTGCAGATGAAC
>NZ_JAKREW010000012.1 GCF_022347545.1 Terribium retamae | reverse complement strand
ATCCCGATCCGGTCGACCCGGCTCCGCCTGTCAACGAGACCGATGCGCAACCCGAGGCACCTCCGCCTCCGGCCGCGGTCGCGCCACCTGATCCGCCTCCACCCCCACCGGATGTGCCAACGACGACGCCGCCGCTGCCAACCGGCGACGCAGTACCGCCACCGTCACCTGGCGCGACGCGGGTGATGGGAACTGCCGTGCCGCTCTACCGTATCGAGGTGCCGACTTATGCGGTGCTGCCGCCTGCCGGCTATTATCTGATGAGCGCAAATCTCGGCACCTTCCATGAACGGCGCGGCGAGCAGGTGCTGCTCGGCGGCGTCGGCATGCTGCCGGGAAGCTGGGGCCGCGTCTTCGGCCAGGATGCCGAGGTGAAATGGGGCGGCACAGTTGCCCCGACCTTCGACGGCCATCTGTTCGGTTTCCAGGTCGGCACCGACTTGATCGGTTGGGAAGGACCATCCGGCCATGAGAACCGGGCCGGCCTTTTCATCGGTCATGCCAGCATGGACGGCGACATTCGCGGCCAGGCCTTGGGCTGGAACGATCTCAGTGTCGGCGACCTGGATCTCAACGCCACCAGCCTGGGCGCCTACTGGACGCATATCGGACCCGGCGGCTGGTATCTGGACGGGGTCGTCATGGGAACCTGGTTCAATGGCAACGCGACATCCAACCGGGACGCCGGCATCGATGTCGACGGAACCGGCATCACGCTGTCACTCGAAGGCGGCTATCCTATCCAGCTCTCATCGGAATGGACGCTGGAGCCACAGGCGCAGTTGATCTGGCAGCATCTGTCGCTGGACGGGCAGAGGGACACATTCTCGACCGTCTCGTTCGACAATGACGACAGCGTCACCGGCCGCCTCGGCCTGCGTCTGCAAGGCTCGATGCCGATGGGCACGGCCGTCCTGCAGCCTTACCTCAAGGCCAACCTCTGGCACGATTTCGATGGCACCGACCGCTTGGATTTCGGTGGCGACCCGATCAATGTCGAGCGTGGAGGCACCTCCCTGGAGGTCGGCGGCGGCGTGGTGGCGAAACTGAATGAAACATTCAGCGTATTTGCCACGGCCGACTACACGACCAATCTCGGCGGCGAAAAACGCCGGGTTTGGGAAGGCAATCTCGGTCTCAGCGTAAAGTGGTGAGCCGGACGGGGCCGATGATCGGTCCCGTCTCTTTCTCAATTGCCCTCAATTGCTTGATCGTATCGCCACGGTGGCGATGCCTGCGCCAACCAAAAGCGTGCCACCCGTGCGGTTGAAGATGCGGATTGCCTTGGGATTGCGCACCACGTTGCGCGCCCGCGAGGCAACCAGCGCATAACCAAGGGCGTTGGCGAAGGCGAGCGTCAGGAAGGTCGCCTCGAAAATCACCATCTGTGTCCAAAAGTTGCCATGGCGGTCAATGAACTGCGGCAGGAACGCGACGAAGAAGGTGATGCTCTTCGGATTGAGCGCAGTTACCAGCCAAGCATGCGCCATCATTTTGGCCGCGGACACGGCATCGTGCCGCGGTGTCGCCTCCAGCGTGCCACCGGCGCGAAACAGCTGGATGCCGAGATAAACGAGGTAGGCGGCACCGATCACTTTCAGCACCGTAAAGACGGTGGCGGAGGCCGCCAGCAACGCGCCGATGCCCAGCATCGACAGCGTCATAGCCGTGAAGTCGCCCAACGCCACGCCAACCGCCATCGGCAATGCGGTGCGCCAGCCCTGCCCCAATGCGTAGGAGACAACGAGCAGGATGGTTGGGCCTGGAATGATGAGAAGAATGGAAGACGCGGCGGCGAAAGCCGCCCAGTTCTCGAAGGACATGGGTCTCTCCTGTCAAAGAACAGGATAAATCCCTGCCTTCAGACGGATGTAAAGCGGTTTTTGCAGCAGGGTTTGACACCGCAGACGGGCATCAGATCCCGCCGCTCGGTCCGCATCGGGTATCGGCCGTGGCAACGCACGCGATGGTCGTGGTCGCCTATAATGGCAGAGCCATATTGGTCGTTGCGGTCCAGCATGGGAGGCCCGTTCCAGGTTCGAAATCAGCATTCAGGGATCGCTGGAACGGATAGGCGCGAGCCGTGCCGGCATTATGACCGAAGCAGGGAATTTTGATGAGAGAACCGCCAGAAGCAGGGCAGCTTGGGCGCGGTCAATGCTGCTAGAGCCCTCAAAAGCAGTCCTCTTAAGGGTTTCACTCTTTTTAAACCATGAATCGTGAAAATGACGCGTATCCGGCGGGCATGTGATCCCGGCCGTTCGTATGGGGTAAAGTGTGCATGCGTAAGCCGCAAGACCTGACGCCTTCATCTGGCGTTGCCTTCCCGGAATCCGACACCATCGTCTCCCGCCGCGCCGTGCTTTCCGGCCTCGGCATGATGACCCTGCTAGGCGCCTCCGGCTGCTCACAGACCCTCGACATTCCGTCGCTCGGGCCGATCACCCCATCGAGTGGCATGCCGCCGGTCGATGACATATCGACCGGTTCTATCCGCCCTATTCCACCGATCAGCGTCGACAGGAACATCACCGACAACAGCGCGATGTATGCCTCGGTGACCGACAACGGCTTTGTCATTCCGGCCATCCCCTTCCAGAAGGTCAAGCCGGAATTCCGACGCCAGATCGTCGTCGACCCGACCGGCGAAGCGCCGGGCACGATCGTGGTCAGGCTCAACGAGCGTCATCTTTATTGGGTTCAGGAAGGCGGCGAAGCGATCCGCTACGGCGTCGGCATCGGAAAAGCCGGCTTCGAATGGAGCGGCCGCGCAGTGATCCAGTACACCAAGGAATGGCCGACCTGGACCCCGCCCAAGGAAATGATCGCGCGCAAGCCCGAATTGGTGAAATGGGCGAACGGCCAGCCGGGCGGTCTCGAGAACCCGCTGGGAGCACGTGCGCACTATATTTACAAAGACGATCAGGACACCGGCTATCGCGTCCATGGTTCGCCGGAATGGTGGACCATCGGCACACAGGCCTCCTCGGGCTGCGTGCGCATGATCAATCAGGATGTCATCGACCTCTACAATCGGGTCAAGGCGGCGCCAAACAAGGTGCCGATTGTGGTGGCATGAGTGATTAGCGAGCAGTGAGTAGCGAATAGGGAATTATTGGAGGGGTCTGCTCTCCTGCCTATTGCCTATTCGCTACTCCCTACTCACTATTCACCATTCGCTACTCGGGGAGGATCGTACCATGGCCGGAACTTTCGTCATCGCCCAGGGTGGTGGCCCTACCGCCGTTATCAATCAGACAGTGGTCGGTGCAGTCCTCGAAGTCCGTAAGAAGCATCCCGGTGCCCGCGTGCTTGGTTCCCGCTATGGCGTGCGTGGCATCCGCGACGGCGACTATGTCGATCTGACCGATATGCGCGAAGACCAACTCAGGCTGATCGGCCGAACACCTTCGGCCGCGCTGGGTTCGACCCGTGACAAGCCGGACGCTGCTTATTGCGACCTGGTGCTGAAGGGACTGCAGAAGGCTGGCGCGGATGCCTTCATCTATATCGGCGGCAATGATACCTCCGGCACCCAACAAATCCTCACCGATGCTGCCGGCGGCAAGATCGCGTTCGTGCATGCACCGAAAACCATCGACAATGACCTTGTCGAGAACGACCATACGCCTGGCTTCATCTCTGCGGCGGAGTTCGTCGCCGGCGCCTTTCTGTCGGTCGATCTCGACTTCCGCGCCCTGCCCGGCATCTATGTCGGCATCGTCATGGGCCGTCATGCCGGCTTTCTCACTGCGGCGTCCGCCGCCTGGCGGCTCGACGGCGACAGCGGACCGCATCTTGTCTATGTGCCCGAACGCGCCTTCTCGGTGGACCGCTTCATCGACGATGTCAAAGCCACGATGGCCAAGCACAAGCGCTGCATTGTCGCCGTCTCGGAAGGCGTGTCGACCGCGGACGGCCGCTCGCTGGTCGAGACCATCGTCGGCTCCGACAAGGTCGAGCGTGACGCCCATGGCAATGTGAAGCTCTCCGGCAGCGACCTCAACCGCGCTTTCGAACAAGCGCTGGCAGAAAAGCTTCCCGGCAAACGCGCCCGTGTCGACGCGCTCGGCTACATGCCGCGCGGATATATCGGCACGGTCAGCCCCGTCGACGCCCAGGAAGCCTTCGATGCCGGTGCCTTCGCTATCGGTGTGGCGGCGGAAGGAGGCGGTTCGGTAGCGTTGCAATATGACGGCAGCAAAACCGTGTTCAAGAAAGTGCCGTTGAGCAGCGTCGCCGCCAAGACGCGGCATATGCCGGATGACTATATGCTGAAAGACACCAACAATCTGTCCGAAGCCGGCTTTGCGTATTTGCGTCGACTGGTGCCTGCGAAATATCAGGTCGGCAAGCCATTCGTGTGAGGATGCCGACATGACGGGCTGGTTCAGCAAGAAAGCGCTTGATCCCACGCTGACGCTGATCACCGAACCCTTTGTACATCCTTATATGAGCGCCAATATCTGGCATCTAAAAGGGCGCGAGGTCGACCTGCTGGTCGACACCGGCATGGGCATTTGCCCGCTCGCGCCGGAGATCGATACCCCATCGGGAAAACCTCTGCTGGTGGTCGCCACTCACATCCATCTTGACCATGTTGGTTCGCTGCACGAGTTCGCCGAGCGCGCAGGACCTCGGCAAAGTGCGGCTGAATTCGCCCGTATGGGCGATGCCGCCACCTATGCAGAGGAATTCCGCGGACTCGAAGGCGCGGTCTCGCGACTGCCCTACCCGGGCTGGTGCCGCGAAGCCTATCGCATCGAACCGGCGCCGCTGACGCGTATCCTCGCCGAAGGCGACATCGTCGACCTCGGCGACCGGCGTTTCACCGTTCTGCATCTGCCTGGCCATTCGCCGGATTCCATCGCGCTTTTCGATGAGCGCGACGGACTCTTCTTCAGCGGCGATGCGATCTATGACGATGTTCTGCTCGATAATTTGCCCGATTCCGATCCAGACATTTATCGCCACACCATGCAGCGGTTGCTTGAGTTGCCGGTGAGCGTGGGGCATGGCGGCCACGGGCCGAGCTTCGACCGCGATCGTATGCAGGAGATTGCGCGAGGCTATCTGGGAATTGGCTAAGCCGACTTCCAACCGCATGCCGGTATGAAGCGCCACGGCAAAGAAAAAGGCGCCACGCAAAAGCAGCGCCTTCTTGTAAAATAGCTACCGATCGCCGGCTCAACCGACCCAATCGGTTAACCGACCTGCTCGTCCCAGCCGGAGATCGCCTTGACTTCAAGGAAATCCTCGAGTCCCCACTTGCCGCCCTCGCGGCCGAGACCGGAGGCCTTGTAGCCGCCGAAGGGACTTCCATAAGGCCGACTTGCGCCATTGATCTGCACCATGCCGGCGCGAATGCGGCGTGCAACACGCTGCGCTTTGGCCTTGTCCTGGGTCTGAACGTAACCAGACAGGCCATAGGGCGTATCGTTGGCGATGGCGATGGCGTCCTCTTCCGTATCGAAGGGGATCATCGCCAGCACAGGTCCGAAGATCTCCTCGCGCGCTATGGTCATGTCGTTGTTGACGTCGGCGAAAACCGTCGGGCGTACGTAATAGCCGCGGTTGAAGCCTTCCGGGCGGCCAAGACCACCCGCGACAATGCGTGCGCCTTCCTTGATGCCTGCCTCGATCAGGCTCTGCACCTTGTTGAACTGCACCTCGGAAGAGAGCGGGCCGATGTGGTCGCCGTCTTCGGCCGGATTGCCGACCTTGACGGTGGCCGCATAGTCGGCGGCAAGTCCCACGGCCCGATCGTAGACAGGACGCTCAACCAGCATGCGGGTCGGCGCGTTGCAGGATTGGCCGGTGTTCTCGAAACAATGCGCCAGACCGCGCGCGATCGCATCCGGCAGGTCGGAGTCGGCAAAGACGATGTTGGGCGACTTGCCGCCGAGTTCCAGGGCGACACGCTTGATGCCATCCGCCGAAGATTTGGCCACCGCAATGCCGGCGCGGGTCGAACCGGTGAACGACATCATGTCGATGCCTGGATGACGCGACAGCGCCTCGCCGACGGTCGGGCCATCGCCATTGACCATGTTGAATACGCCGGCAGGGAAGCCGGCATCTTCCATCATTTCGGCGAAAACGATCGATGAGACCGGTGCGATCTCCGACGGCTTCAGCACCACAGTGCAGCCGGCAGCGATCGCCGGCACGACCTTCAGCGTCACCTGGTTCATTGGCCAGTTCCACGGCGTGATGAGGCCACAGACCCCGATCGGCTCGTAGACGATATGCTCCTGCTTGTTGCGCTCGCTGAGCGGCGTTTCGAAATGAAAATCCTTCAAGGTACGGATGAAGGCCTTGATATGGCCGGCCCCGCAGGCGGCCTGGGCTTCCAACGCCAGCTTGATCGGTGCGCCCATCTCGTCCGAAATGGCCTTGGCCATGTCGTTCATGCGCTTGTTATAAGAAGCAAGCAGCCGCTCGAGTGCTGCCAGGCGCTCCTCACGGCTTGTGCGGCTCCAGCTTTCAAAAGCACGGCGCGCAGCGGCGACTGCCTTGTCGACATCGGCGGCGGAACCCAGCGAAATGACGGCAAAGGCTTGCTCGTCGGCCGGGTTGATAACTTCGAGTTCCTTCGGTGTGACAGGCGGGACCCACTTGCCGTCAATGAAGAAATCCGTCTTGCGCAGCATCCTATTCTCCCTGTTCGCGACTGTTCTAACAGCCGGCCCGGTCAGCGCGGGCGGTGAAACCGACATGGTTTTTTAGCGTTGCGGCAGTGTTCTAGACTTGTGACGTGGCGCAACTCAAGCCTCAGCATAGACCCCGCGTGAGGCCAGAGAAATCGATAAGCTTCACGCCTTATTTCGAGCGCCGTCGAGGGCTATCCGTTGACGATGTGTGCAGGGTGCTGTGAACGCCGGGCTAGTATCCTTTTGCATATCAGCCAGACTTCTGAATTCATATCTATTTGTAATTATTACGACAAATCCAAGGTTTAGAGTTTAGATCCGCGGTTTCAAGGACTGTTTTCATGGTCCAATCGGCACATTTTCGTGATTGGAAACTCGTTTGGGGCGCTCCCAGATAAGCCCTGTCCGAACGACGCGAATTCCTCCCAAGAACACGCCGCATGACGGACAGACATTGAAATTCGGAGTATGAAAATGAAAAAGATCGCTCTTGCTACTGCTGCTCTTCTGGTTGCCGCTGGTTCGGCTTTCGCGGGCAGTGACAACTTTGACGCTTACGCCGGCTCGAACCCGCAGGCGCTCGGTTCGACGGTCGACAGCGGCTACACCGCTTCGGTGAACAGCGGCTCGCACAATGCTAGCAACACCATCGTGAAGCCGGTTACCGAAGGCGCTCCGCGTCTCGGCGGCAACAGCTAATCACAGCTGAAGACATTCGTCGGCTATAGCCGGCGCAGAAAGCGGTGGGCTTGCCCGCCGCTTTCTTTATTTAACCCCCCTCCCAACAAAATCGCTTTTCCGCCAGGGGTCCTCTTGCCTCGAACATAGGCACTGGGCTTTGGCGTCCCGTCAACTTTTTCACGCGAAAAATGGCCTTTTCGTTCACCCAACCGAGACAATCCGTTCAGGATGTATTGAACAACGGTTCAGTATGTTTTTTGATACCAGTCTACCAGACTTCATCTAACCTATTGAAAAATAGGACTTATATGACGTCGCTGTGTCAGCAAAATAAAACTTCAAGAGCCATTTTTGCATGGCTGCTAAACATTCTCGTGATTGGAACCTTTTGAAGGGCATTCCCATTTCTGTGTGGTCCGAACGACGAGATTGCCTCCCAAGACACTACGCCGCTTGACGGACGGAAAAAGAAATTTGGAGTACGAAAATGAAGACCATTGCTCTTACTGCTGCTGCCCTGCTCGTTGCCGCCGGTTCCGCTTTTGCCAACGGTAGCGACCACTACGGCTCAAACTTCACCTATTCGAACGTCGACAGCTCCTACACCGCCTCGGTTAAGTCCGATGTGGCCAAGCATGACGCCGTTTCCACTGTGAAGCCGGTCACCGATGGCGCCCCGCGCCTGGGTGGCAACAGCTAATCATCACCAATAAACAAACTCACTGAATTTTTGGAGATACGAAAATGAAGACCATTGCTCTCATTGCCGCCGCCCTTCTGGTTGCTGCTGGCTCGGCTTTCGCCGGTAGCGATCACTACGGCTCGAACTTCACCTATTCGAACGTCGACAGCTCCTACACCGCTTCGATCAAGAACGGTTCGGCTTCTTCGCAGGAGACCGTGAAGACCACTACCGATGGTGCTCCGCGCCTCGGCGGCAACAGCTAATCTGACCGCCGGCGCGGGCCGGCATCCAGCTTCAAAAAGCGGTGGGCTTGCCCGCCGCTTTTTGTTACGCGACACGCCAAGTTTTCCGACTCCGTGAAATGTGTATCCAAGCCGTGTTCACCGCAGCTTGACAGTCCGTTCAGGAGCCTTCGGCGCGCCAAATATGCAGGGAAGTTTTTGTCTTCTTCTATGTATTTGAAAACAAACGATTTTCACCAGCTCTTATGTAGATCACGAAAAACTTCAAGAGGTAAACCGGGCCGGCAAAAAACATTCTTGTGATTGGAACCTTTGGCCGTCCATTTCCATTTCCGTCTTGTCCGAACGACGCGATTACCTCCCAAGCAATACGCCGCTGACGGACGGAAAAACCCGAACGTTGGAGTTTGAAAATGAAAACCCTTGCCCTTACTGCTGCTGCTCTTCTGGTTGCCTCTGGCACCGCTTTCGCAGGTAGCGACAACTTCGATCCTTACGCAGGCTCGAACCCCCATGCCACAACCGTCGACACAGGCCACACCGCCTCCATCGCTACGCACAGCGCTGCGCTGCAATGGCTGAACGGTGGCAACTCGACTTCTGCCGACAAAGCCGGTCAGACTGCCATCGACTACCGGGCCGATCACTTCGGCAACCGCTGACAGCAATCTTATTCCAAATAGCGAAGCGGCGGGCTTGCCCGCCGCTTTCGTTTTAGAGATTCGTCGTCACCCCCTGCCCCCGATCTGTAAAGATCTGCTCCTTACAAAACCGGTTGCATTAAGCAATCAGATATCTTATAAACTAGTTGCAAATCGCAATTGGTCTATGGGAGCTGGTGATGTCCAAACTGGTGGTTCGCGCATTCTCGATTTCGCAAGACGGTTACGGTGCTGGACCGAACCAGAGCCTCGAAAATCCGCTCGGCGAAAACGGTGAAAAGCTGCATGAGTGGTTTTTCGAAACGCATACATTCAAGACAATGCTCGGCCAGGAAGGCGGGCTGAAGGATGTCGACGAGGAGTTTGCCTCACGCAGTTTCGATAATCTTGGCGCCTGGATCCTTGGCCGCAATATGTTCGGCCCGGTGCGCGGCCCCTGGCCGGATGATAGCTGGAAGGGCTGGTGGGGTAACAACCCGCCCTATCATGTGCCGGTCTTCGTCCTCACCCACCATGCCCGCGCACCGATCACCATGGAAGGCGGCACGACATTCTATTTCGTCACTGGCGGCATTGAGGATGCGCTTGCCCAAGCCAGACAGGCCGCTGCGGGCAAGGATGTCCGGGTTGGCGGTGGCGTCGAAACGCTGAAGCAGTATCTCAAGGCACGGCTGGTTGATGATCTGCATCTGGCCGTCGCACCATTCCTGCTTGGTTCCGGCGAGAACCTGTTTTCAGATATCGACCTCGCAGCGCTTGGCTATCGCATCATCGACCAGGTACCGACGAAGAAAGCGGTACATCTGACCCTCGTGCGACAAGACGACTGACACCAGTTGCTTCTACTGCGACTAAAATGCCAAGAGGGCCCTGAGCGCCCTCTTGTTTGTCTGCCCTTCAAGACAGTTTTCTTCTGCCCGGTTCTAAGCAGCCTTTGCTGCGGCTTCGTAATGGGCGAAGGACCGGCCGTCGGCGTCGAAGATGTGCAAGTCTTCGGCACTGGCAGTGAGCTTCAGGCTGCTGCCACGCTGAACCTCGACATTGCCTGGCAGCTTGGCGGTCAGCGGCTGGTCGCCGCGACCGATGTCGATATAGACCAATTGCACTTCGCCGAGCTGTTCGATGTAGTCGACCTTGCCCTCGAACAGATAATCCGCACCTGTGGCGATAGAGAGGTCTTCCGGGCGCACGCCGAAGGAGATTGCAGCACCCTGCGCACTGGTTGGCGTTGCGATCGGCACCGAAGCCTTGCGTCCGCCGACATGGCTGACCGTGGTCGAAGTGCCGGACTTTTCCACCGTCGCCGGCAATATGTTCATGGCCGGCGAGCCTATGAACTGTGCCACGAACAGGTTGCCTGGGCGCTTGTAAAGCTCCATCGGCGTGCCGACCTGCTCGATATGCCCGTCCTTCAAGACAACGATGCGATCTGCCAGCGTCATCGCCTCGACCTGGTCGTGGGTGACATAGATCATGGTGGTGTTGGGCATCGATTCCTTCAGCTTGGCGATTTCGATGCGGGTGGCGACGCGCAGCGCGGCATCCAGGTTCGACAGCGGCTCGTCGAACAGGAACACTTTCGGATTGCGGACGATGGCGCGGCCGATGGCAACGCGCTGGCGCTGGCCGCCCGACATCGCCTTGGGCAGGCGGTCGAGATATTTGGTAAGCTGCAGGATCTCGGCAGCCTGTTTGACGCGTCGGTCGATCTCTTCCTTTTTCTCGCCGGCGATCTTCATGCCGAAGGCCATGTTGTCGTAGACGGTCATGTGGGGATAGAGCGCATAGGACTGGAAGACCATAGCGATGCCGCGCTTCGACGGCGGCACATCATTCACCCGTTCGCCGTCGATATTGAGATCGCCCGAAGTGATTTCCTCGAGGCCGGCGATGGAGCGCAGCAGGGTCGACTTACCGCAGCCGGATGGGCCGACAAACACAATGAATTCGCCCGATGTGATATCGAGATCGATACCGTGAAGAATGTGGATGTTGCCGTACGACTTCTTCACCTGCCTGAGGGTCAGCTCGGCCATTGTTTCCTCCCTTGTTCTATCGGCTCAAGCGAGACGCCCGAACCAGGCTCCATAACCGCCAAGACGAAGCTTGCCGGTCCCCGACTGCGATGAAAAACCATGTCCTGGCAAAGGTTGCAAGGCGGGCTCGTCACCGAGGTCGACCTCGGTGATGCTGCTGCCAAGGTTGAAGGCGCAGACAATGCGCTCATTGCCCTCCTGCCGCGAAAAGACGACGATATCGTCCTGCGCGTGCATGAATTCGATATCGCCCTTCACCAGCGCCGGATGGGCCCGGCGGAAGGCGAGGAAACGCCGATAGTGCTCAAGCAGCGACGCGTCGTCGCCCTCCTGCACATTAACCGCCCTTGCCAGATGTTCACCCGGGACCGGCAGCCATGGCTTGGCGTCTGAGAACCCGCCATTCGGCGACGCCGCTTCCCACACCATCGGCGTACGGCAGCCGTCACGCCCCTTGAATTCCGGCCAGAAGCGAATGCCATACGGGTCCTGCAGATCTTCGAATGCGAGATTGGCTTCGCGCAGGCCGAGTTCTTCGCCTTGATAGATGCAGGCAGAGCCACGCAGCGACAGAAGCAGCGCCGAAACTACCTTGAGATAGGCAACCGGGTCGGCTTCGTTGGCAGCCCAGCGCGAGGCATGACGCACCACGTCGTGGTTGGAGAAAGCCCAGCAGGACCAGCCATCGCTGGCAACGCGATCGAAGGCTTCCAGCACAGCTCGCACTTTGGCCGCGCTGATCTTTTCGGGCGCCAGGAAATCGAAAGAGTAACACATATGCACACGCTTGCCGCCGGCTGTATAGGCGGCGACGACCTCCAGCCCGCGCTGGGAATCGCCCACTTCGCCAACGGCCGCAGCGGCGGGATACTCGTCCAGCAGCGCACGGAAACGTTCGAGGAAGCCGAGATTTTCCGGCCGGCTCTTGTCGTAGATGTGGTCCTGGTAGTTGTAAGGGTTCACGGACGGCGCAGTCTGGTCGTTGCGTTCTTCCGGCGGCAGTGCCGGATTGTCTTCCAGACCTTCGCTGTGGAAGTAAAAATTGATGGTGTCGAGACGGAAACCATCGACACCGCGCTCTAGCCAGAAACGCGTTATGTCGAGCAGCGCGTCCTGGACCTGCCGATTGTGGAAATTCAGGTCCGGCTGCTCGGAGAGGAAATTGTGCATGTAATATTGCTGGCGGCGGGTATCCCACTGCCAGGCCGAGCCGCCGAAGATCGACAGCCAGTTGTTGGGCGGCGTGCCATCCGGCCGCGCGTCGGCCCAGACATACCAGTCGGCCTTCGGATTGTTGCGGCTGGAGCGGCTTTCGGCGAACCATGGATGAATGTCGGCGGTGTGCGACAGCACTTCGTCGATCATCACCTTGAGGCCGAGACGATGCGCCTCGGCCACCAGCGCATCGAAATCCGCCAGCGAGCCGAACATCGGATCGACGTCGCAATAATCGCTGACGTCGTAGCCGAAGTCCTTCATCGGTGACTTGAAGAAGGGGGATATCCAGATGGCATCGACGCCGAGCGAAGCGATGTAGCCAAGACGGGAGGTGATGCCCTTGAGATCGCCGATACCGTCGCCGTTCGTGTCCTGATAGGAGCGCGGGTAGATCTGATAGATCACCGCCCCGCGCCACCAGTCGCGATCGACCGACGGCATCGCTGCCCCGGCCTTGCGATGTATCGCCTCCTTCACCATCAACCTCCTTTGACCGAACCTGCCAGCAGGCCACGCACGAAGTAGCGCTGCAATGAGAAGAACACGATCAGCGGCAGAATGATCGTGATGAAAGCGGATGTCGTCAGGATATCCCAGTCGCCGCCGCGCGACCCTAGCAAAGCGTTGAGTTTGCCTGTCAGCACCAGTTCGTTGGCACCGGTCCCCAGGAAAACCATCGCAACCAGAAGATCGTTCCATACCCACAGGAACTGGAAGATGGCGAAGGATGCGAGCACCGGGAAAGACAGCGGCAACACGATCTTCATGAAGATCTCGAAATCGCTGGCGCCGTCGATGCGGGCCGACTCCATGATCTCGCGCGGAAGGCCGGCGATGTAGCTCCTGAGCAGGTAGATGGCGAAAGGCAGGCCGAAGCCGGTATGCGCCAGCCAGATGCCGAGATAGGTCTTGGAGGGAACGCCGAACAGGTTGCCGACACCATTGTACATCTCAAGCAGCGGGATAAGCGCCATCTGCAACGGCACGACCAACAGACCAATGATGACGGCGATCAGCAGCGCCCGCCCCGGAAACCGCATCCAGGCCAGGGCATAGGCGGCGAAGGCGGCGATCATGATCGGTATGATCGTGGCAGGAATGGTCACCGTAAGCGAATTCAGGAAAGAACGACCGACGCCCTCGGAAGTGAGCACGTTGCCGTAGTTTTCGGTGGTGAAGCGTGGCGGGACGGTCGAGGAAAAATAGACGCGCTGGCCGCGCGATCCCTCGAATTTCTTGATGGAGGACTGCACATAGCTGCCATCGGCGTTGATCTGCAGTGTCTCGCCATCACCAAGGTCGGCGACGGTGCCGACCTCGAACTTGGTCGGCTCCTGCGCGCGCGCACCAAAGGCCGAGACCTGGGTGCCGCCCGGATTTTCGAAGACGTTGCCCTCGATGACGAACTTGCCGTCCTTCTCGACCTGCTTGTCGGGCCCGGCCAGGCGCACCTGCTGCACCTGCGTGGAACTGAAGAAGGAGGCCCACCAGCCCGAGCCGACGATCTGGTCCTTGTCACGCAGGGATGTGACCAGAATGCCAAGTGTCGGGATCGTCCAGACGATCACAAAAAGCAGAGCCGCAATGTGGACTGCCCATTTGCCGAAGGAAGACCTGCCGGCAGATTTACCGCTTGCGTGCGCCATCTCACAAGCCCTCCCGGTTTGCCTGACGGATGTTCCAGATCATGATGGGCAGGACGGCAATCATGATGATAACCGCGATGGTCGCTCCCTTGCCGAAGTCGCCGCCGCCCCGGAACATCCAGTCGAACATCAAATTGGCAAGCACCTGGCTGTTCCACTGGCCGTTGGTCATGGTCAGCACGATGTCGAAGACCTTGAGCACCAGGATTGTGATGGTCGTCCACACCACGATGATCGTGCCCCATATCTGCGGGATCATGATCTTCCAGAATATCTGGAAAGGGTTCGCGCCATCGATGACGGCTGCCTCGATGGTCTCCTCGGGGATGCCGCGCAACGCCGAGGACAGGATGACCATGGCGAAGCCGGTCTGGATCCAGATCAGGATGACCATCAGGAAGAAGTTGTTCCAGAACGGCATCGAGATCCAAACCTGGGGATCGCCGCCGAGCCACTGGACAAGCGCGTTGAGCGCGCCGATCTGCACCTGCCCCTCGCCGCGATATTCGTAGATGAACTTCCAGATCACGCTGGCGCCGACAAAGGAGATGGCGAGCGGGAGGAAGATCAGAGATTTTGCGATGGTGCCCCACCAGATCTTGTCGGTGAGGACGGCAATAACCAGGCCGAGGAACGTACAGGCGGCTGGGACGACCAGAAGCCAGAGCAGATTGTTGAAAATCGAGTTGCGGAACTGCCCGTCGCCGAAGGCCCACTGGTAGTTCGCGAGCCCGACGAAACCGTGGCCGGACTTGTCCTGGAAGGAGGTGATGACGGTGCTGATGACCGGATAGATGAGGTAGACGACAAGAAGGATCAGCGCTGGTCCGATGAACAGCCAGGGTCGGATCAGGCCCTGCCGGCGCAGATTGTCGATAGCCGCCTGTCCGCTGACGCCGCGAGAAGGAAAGATGAGATCGACGACTTTGTTCGCACCCCAGAAATAAGCGACACAGCCGCCGACGCCGATAAGAATGACAAGAATGGCCGAAAAGATCTGTGCCGCCATGGGTTTCCTCCCCTCGCTACGGATCTATGCCTGCACTGCCATGAACTTCCGATGGAGCTTCATTCGGACCTGAAGTTGACGGCAGACTCCAACCCGGCAGCGGGCGCCGTCCGGATAATTCCCCCAAAAGCCTCCGGGTTCCCCAAGCCGATCCGGGGCCACTTTGCCCGGACCGGCATGCCTTGGGAGGCCGCATTCCTGGATTTCTTACTTGATACCGTCCCAGCTTTTCTGGATATCGGCCGCGACCGCATCAGGCGCCTTGCCGCCCACCATGTCGATCATGCCCGTCCAGAACGAACCGGCGCCGATCTTGCCGGGCATAAGATCCGATCCGTCGAAACCGAACGTCGAGGCGTTGAGCAGTACCTCGCCTTCGCGCCGCAGGATGTCGTTGGCATAGGCTTCCGGCTTCGTCGTCTTCAAAGCAGACAGGAAGCCTGATTGCGCCATCCAGATTTCATGCGACAGCGGCATCTTCAAGAACTCGATGAAGGCGCGTGCCGCTTTAGAGTCTTTTGTGACCATCGCGAAAGTGCCTGCGCCCAGCACCGGCTTGCCGAGGTCGGCGTGGGACGCCATCGGCGGCAGGTAGAAGAAGTCGGCATCCTCACCGAGTTTCTTGCCTTCCGGGAAGAAGGACGGGATGAACGAGGCCATGCGGTGCATGTAGCATTTCGGCGGCACACTGAAGAGGCCCTTGGGTGAATCGCGGAAGTCGGTCGCTGCCACCGCTGCGGTACCGCCATCGACCATTTTTGGATTCTGCACGATGTCGTTGAAGATCTTCAGCGCATTCACGACCTGCGGATCGGTGAACGGAACCTCGTTCTTGGTCCACTTGACGTAGACGTCGGGCTTGACCGTGCGCAACATGATATCTTCGACCCAGTCGGTCGCGGGCCAGCCGGTGGCGCCGCCCGAGCCGAGGCCGATACACCATGGCACCCCGCCGTCGGCGATGATCTGGTCAGACAATTTCATCATGTCTTCCCAGGTCTCGGGAACCTTGTAGTCGTTCTCCTCGAAATTCTCCGGGACATACCAGACCATCGATTTCAGGTCCTGCTTCCAGGGATACGCGAAGAATTTCGCGTTGCCGTCCTTGTCCTTGTAGGTGCCGAGATCCACCCAGCTCTGGCCCGCGCCGTAATTGTCCTTCACATAGGCTGCAGTGGCATCGTCCAGCGGCGTCAGCATGCCTTTCGACGCGAGATCCTGGATGAGACCCGGCTGCGGAAGAATGGCGATGTTCGGCGGACTGCCTGCCTGCGTGTCGATAACGATCTGCTGTTCGTAATTTTCCGAGGAGGAATAATTGATGGTCGCCCCGGTCGCCTCACGGAAATAATCCAAAACCGATTGGAATTGCGTCTCGTCCGGACCGCGCCACGGGCCAAAGACGGTCAGGGTCTCGCCCTTGAGATCCATTTTCTTCAAATCTTCGTAATTGGCCCAGTTGAATTTGGACTCCTCGCCGGGCTTGAACTTCAGATCGGCGGCCTGTGCAGGCACAGCCAGGGCCAGCGCAGCAAACGCCGTGCCCAGCAACAAAAGCTTCTTCATCTGCAATCCTCCCTCTGGATCGGATACCGGCGGAACCTCCATTCCGCCGCCGACATCACCTGACTGTGCCCGAGCGCGGAAGTGTCTGCAACCTTCCGAAACCGGCATTCAAAGCGCTTTGGCTTCGCATATCTCGCCATCGAATTCGCAAAGAGTCAAGGGCGGGCCTAATTAATCGATTTAAATGAATGAAACACGGCGTGAAAATCGCAACGCAGCATGCTTTTTCGGCGCTGCAGCAGCAAATTCGCTTCAAAGTCGCATCACTTGCACCTAATGTAGTTCTTTCAAGAAGCTTGGCGACCAAGGGAAAGAGGGCCTCCAAGCGCTTTGGGAGACTGAATTGAATCTCAAGCAGCTCTCGCACATGCTGCAACTTTCTCAGACCACGGTAAGCCGCGCGCTGAACGGTTATCCCGAAGTCAATGAGGAAACGCGCCGGCGTGTCGTCGATGCCGCCAAGCGCCACGGCTATCGTCCCAATCCTTCCGCGCGCCGGCTGGCCACCGGCAAAACCGGCATGATCGGCTATGTGCTGCCGACCGGCTCGGCAGTCGACATCGATCCGCATTTCGTCGAGTTCCTGTCCGGACTGGGGGACTATGCTCGCGCGCATGAACTCGACCTCGTATTGTCGCCCGCCGACGCGGAGGAACAGGAGACCACCTACCGACGTATCGTTGCCAACAAGCAGGTGGATGCCGTTTATGTTTCCTCGCCCCGCCCGCAGGATAGCCGCGTCGCCTTGCTCGACACGCTCGGCCTGCCCTTCCTGGTGCACGGGCGCAGCGACGGCTTCGATTTCGACTATCCCTATCTCGACATAGACAATGAAGGCGCCTTTCAAGAAGCAACACGGCTGATGATCCAACTCGGTCATAGGCGTATCGCGCTGATCAACGGCGACGAAAGAGAGACCTTTGCCATCCATCGCGAGCGCGGCGTACGGCGCGCGCTGGCAGGCAACGGGCTTGCCTTGCCCGACGACCAGGTTTCCTCGACCGTCATGACGGAGGAGAACGGATATCGGGCAGCGAGGCGTGTTCTGGAGGGCAGCAGCGCCCCGACGGCGATCCTTTGCTCCAGCCTGATCATGGCGCTGGGCGTGGTGCGCGCCGTTCGCGAACTCGGCCTCACCATACCAGGCGACCTGTCGCTGATTGCCCATGACGACGTCTTTTCCTGGCTCAAGCCCGAGAACTTCTCTGTTCCGCTGTCGACCACCCGCTCCTCGATCCGTGCCGCCGGTGCCAGAGTGGCGGAGCGGCTGATTGCGCGGTTATCAGGCCTGGAGGATGGTGCACGCGGTGAAGTGTGGCCCGTCGACCTGGTTGTCAGAGCCTCGATCGCCGGCGCTCCGGCGGGATCGTGACTCCGAACGCCTCTAGCGGCCGGGAGCCGGCCAAATATCCGCCGGGAGCGACACCGTCCGTATACCTGCGGCGAACGCTTGCAGGCCACTTGCCATTCCTTGTGACGCAACCACCTGTTTACGGCTTATGACAAGGCCGTTGGCGGTAAGATTCCGTCGAGAGAACAGCGTTCGGAACCAGGGCTTGCGCGCGCCGCGAGCCGGTGAAAACCGCGCCGGCTTGCCGGAGTGTGCGATATGGTCGGCGACCACGTCTGCCCAGCCTTCGACAAGCCTCGCCCCCGGCTCCAAAACCAGCACCCAATCCCCCTTGGCTGCAGTGATGCCGGCGCCTATCCCTCCCGCCGTCAGATAGCGGCAGCCGGCGTGCTCGGCCACCTTGGCGGTCTGGTCGGTCGAGCCCAGATCGCACACGATCACTTCGCGCACCATGCCTTCGACGACGCCCCCGACGAGCGAAGCCAGAGTGCGCGCCAATCCCTCTTCGTCATTCCGCGTTTCGATCAGGACGCTCAGCATTCCTGCCGAATAGCGGAAAGCGGCGACGGACACCAGCCTTCTTCGCACAGCGTAAGTTCTTGCTTTGTTCTAAGAATGCGGATAGGAATAATTTCATGAGGACAGCGATTCGACGCCCCGCAGAAAGCCCCTGGGAAAGAGCCAAGATGGAACAGGTTGTGCGTGCCGACATTGCCGCTTTCGGAGCAGGACGGGCCGAGATGGCGAACGCCATCATGGAGCAGAGCGGCATGCGCGTGCGTCCAGAACGCAACCGCGGCCGATCGGCGGGCATCAATCCGTCCGGCCGTTTCGAGCCGGTCAGCCGCCATGTCTTCGACGACGGCTGGGAATCGCTGGAAGAGCTGCCACCGTTCAAGACGGAAGTGCAGGTGGAAAAACCGCGCACCATCATCACGCGCAACGAGTCTCCCGACATCTCCTTCGACCGCTCGATCAATCCCTACCGCGGTTGCGAGCATGGCTGCGTCTATTGCTTTGCAAGGCCCACCCACGCTTTCATGGGCCTTTCGGCCGGGCTCGACTTCGAAGCCAAGCTGTTTGCGAAGCCCGATGCGGCGCGCCTGCTCGACAAGGAGTTGTCGAAGGAAGGCTATCAACCTCGCACCATCGCGATCGGCACAAACACCGATCCTTACCAGCCGATAGAGCGGCAATACCGCATCATGCGCGAGATCCTCGAAGTGCTGGAAGCGCGCGGACACCCCGTCGGGATCGTCACCAAGTCAGCGCTGGTGACGCGTGACATCGACATCCTGTCGCGCATGGCCGAGCGCGGTCTGGCAAAGGTCGCGCTATCCGTGACGACGATGGACCGCATGCTCGCCCGCACCATGGAGCCACGCGCCTCGACACCGACCAAGCGGCTGGAGGCGATCCGGCAACTGTCGGATGCCGGCATTCCGGCTTCCGTGATGGTGGCGCCGATCGTTCCCGGCCTCACCGATCCCGAGATCGAGCGCATCCTCGATTCCGCCTATGCGGCCGGAGCACGGGAAGCCGGTTACGTGGTGCTGCGCCTGCCTTTGGAAGTCAGCCCAATCTTCAAGGATTGGCTGCTGCGTCACTATCCCGATCGCTACCGACACGTGATGTCTCTGATCCGATCGATGCGTGACGGTAAGGATTATGATTCCGAATGGGGTAAGCGCATGAAAGGTGCCGGCCCCTATGCCTGGCAGATCGGCAGGCGCTTCGAGATCGCAGCAAAGCGGCTGGGCCTCAATCTCGAGCGGCGGCAATTGAGGACGGACCAGTTCGTTCCGGCCGCACGCCCCTTCGAGCAGTTGACGCTGCTGTAGCCCCCAGCCAGGCTAGTCCTGCCTGGGCAACAGATCCCGTCCGGCCCTGTCCCCCGGCCGTCTGACGGTGCCCTCCGCCAGTTACCCCGACTGGCCTGAGGGCTTGCGGAGAATCGGGACTGGTGCGAGTTTTCGCCGTATTATGGCTCGCATGCGTCCCGATTCTCCGCTCTTGTTTGAAATCGTCGAAAAGCCGGACTTCTCGATCGAGAAGAAGGCTATCGCGCAAGGCCTCTGGCCCGTCGCCGGCATGGACGAGGCGGGGCGTGGCCCCCTCGCAGGCCCCGTTGTTGCCGCCGCGGTGGTGCTCAATCCCAAGGATATCCCCGAGGGGCTTGACGATTCCAAACGGCTGACCTTGGCGCAACGCGAGGCGCTGTTCGAGGTGATCCTGGCCAAGGCCCAGGCAATCGGCATGGCCTCGATCTGTGCCGAAGGCATAGACGGCTCCAATATCCTGCGGGCGAGTCTCGAGGCGATGTGCCGGGCGCTCAACGGGCTTTCGGTACGACCAAAACTCGCGCTGGCCGATGGCCGCGACATTCCACCAGGTTTGCCTTGCGAAGGGCGGGCCCTGATCAAAGGCGATCAGCGCTCGCAATCAATCGCTGCCGCCTCGATCGTAGCCAAGGTCATGCGGGACCGCATGATGGCTGGCTGCGGCCGACGTCACGAGCATTATGGCTTCGAAGTGCATATGGGCTATGCGACGGCACGCCACCGCTCTGCCATTGCGACGCACGGCCCCCTGCAACGCCTGCACCGGGTCTCATTTGCGCCATTTCGCCTGGACGCGTGACGGTCGAGGACTGAAGGGCATTGATCGACGGGCACCCTTGGTGCGACCTTCGAGGCTCGCCATCTCATTTTTTGGCATCCGTCCAACGACGTGCCCGACGAGACATAAAGAAAAGCCACCGGGTTTCCCCGGCGGCTTTTCAAATCAATAACACCTTACAAACTCAATTGAGCTTCGATTTCACGTCCTGCAGCGAGGTCTTGAAGAGATCCGCGGCGGCCTTGGCGTCAACCTTGCCGGCGAGAACGGTGCGGGCAGCTTCAACCGCCAGGTCAACCGCGCTGGCACGAACCTCGGCAATCGCTTCACGCTCAGCCTGACCGATCTTCTGCTCAGCCACCGCCGTGCGGCGCGAGACATAATCCTCGGTCTTCTTGTGGGCTTCCTCGGCGAAGGCCTTGGCTTCACGCTTGGCGGCCTCCACGATTTCGGCGGCTTCCTTCTCGGCTTCCTTGCGCTTCTTCTGATATTCAGCCAGCAGCGCCTGGGCTTCTTCACGCAGCTTGCGGGCTTCTTCCAGTTCGGAGCGGATCTTGTCGGCGCGAGAATCCAGCGACTTGGCCAGCGTACCCGGAACCTTGAGGTAGATCATGGCACCGAGCAGGATGAACAGCGAAATCGTTGCCCAGACTGTCGCGAGAGATGTGGCGTCCATGACGTGTCTCCTCAGCGAGCGGCTTTGACAGCGGCAGCCACTTCGGCCTTGTCGGCCTTGCCGACGAGACTTTCGAGAATGGCGGAGGCGGTCGTCTCGGCGATCGAGCCGACATCCTTCATGGCGCTTGTCTTGATAGCGGTGATGCGCTCTTCGGCTTCGGCCAGCTTCTTCTCGAGGCCAGCTTCGACGCTCTTACGAGCCGTCTCAGCTTCCGCCTTTGCTTCGTCGCGGGACTTCTGGCCAATGGTGTTGGCGTTGGCCTTGGCCTCAGCCAGCTCCTGCTCGTAAGCAGCAACCGCGGCATCCGCCTCGCTCTTCAGCTTGGCAGCCTGATCGAGATCCTGGGCGATGCGATTGGAGCGCACTTCAAGGATGCCGCCAAGACGCGGCATCACGACCTTCTTCAGGAAGATGTAGAACAGGCCAAATGTAATCACCAGCCAGAACAGCTGCGAGGAGAAGGTGGCTGGATCGAAAGGCGGGAAGGTATTTCCGCCATGGCCGCCTTCGGCTGGCACTTCGGTTCCGGCGTGCGTCTCGCCTTGCGCGGCATGGTCGCCGGCAGCGGCAGGCGCGGCCTCTTCAGCATAAGCTGGTGTCACGAACATCTCGTGGTTCCTGTCATTCTGGCCTAGAAATCATGCCGGCAACGGAGCATCCCGGCCGGCTGGCCTGAAAATCAGGCCGGCAGCCGAAAAAGCCGCCGGCCCGGCATCAGGTTTGTATCAGCCGAACAGCGCCAGCAGAGCGATGAGCAGCGAGAAGATGCCCAGAGCTTCCGTCACGGCGAAGCCGAAAATCAGGCGGCCGAACTGGCCGTCAGCAGCCGACGGGTTACGCAGAGCGCCAGCCAGGTAGCTGCCGAAGATATTGCCGAGGCCGATGCCTGCGCCGCCCATGCCGAGGCAAGCGATACCAGCACCGATGAACTTTGCGGCTTCAGCGTCCATTTCAATTAACTCCTTGATGAATCTGGATTGCTTGGATTGGCCGGCGGGTTACGCCGGGTATTCGCTAGTGTCCGCCCGGATGGACGGCATCGTTGAGATACATGCAGGTCAGCACCGCGAAGACGTAAGCCTGCAGGAAAGCGACCAGGATTTCGAGCGCGGTAATGGCGACCGTCATGATCAGCGGCAGCACCGCGCCGGCAATGCCGACAGCCCCCATGGAGGTCAGTGTCACCACGAAGCCGGCAAAGACCTTCAGCGTGATGTGACCGGCCAGCATGTTGGCGAAAAGACGAACCGACAAGCTGATCGGGCGCGAGAGGAACGAGATGACCTCGATCGCGACCACCAGCGGCAACAGCACAGCCGGCACGCCGCTCGGCACGAACAGCTTCAAGAAGCCGAGGCCGTGCTTGTAGAAGCCGTACAGGATCACCGTGCAGATGACCAAGGCCGCGAGCGCGAAGGTGACGATGATGTGGGTTGTGACCGTAAAGAAGTAAGGGAACAGGCCGAGCAGGTTCGCGGTCAGCACGAACATGAACAGCGAGAACACCAGCGGAAAGAACTTCATGCCGTGCGAGCCGGCGGAATCGCGCAGCATCGAGGCGACGAATTCGTAGGACATTTCCGAAACCGACTGCAGACGGGTCGGGATCAGCGCGCGACCGGAGGTGGTCAGGAGAAGGAAACCCGACGCCAGCACCACGGTGACGACCATGAACAGCGCGGAATTGGTGAAGGAAACATCATAGCCGCCGATATTCAGCGGAATGATGTTGTTGATGTGGAACTGATGGATCGGATCGACCTTGTCAGCTGCTGCCACTTTCTAACCCTCTCGAAAGCCATTTCAGGCTTTTTGCGTTCATTCCGGCTTCGATACGAGGCCGCACTTCATTTCTTCGGTTCGTTCGGACCTTTAGTGCCCTGCCCGAACTCAGCGACAGCCCCCGCAGAACGCAGCACATTCAATATGCCGGCTCCGAACCCGAGCAGCAAGCCAACGATCAACCCCCAGGGCGATGAACCCGCCAGACGATCGACCATCCAGCCAAGCCCTGTGCCGACGGCTATGCCGGCAATGAACTCGCTCGACAGCTTGAAAGCCTGACCATACCCGCTGGTACGGCCGGCATTCGCCGCTTCTTCCCCCTGGCCCCTGTCCGTGCGCCTTGTCGCAAGACCTGCTTCAAGCGCGCGCCGGCGGCGCTCAAGATCGTCGTCGTGAAAGCCCGGCTTGTTATCGCCGCCTGTCCGTCCGGTTCCGTCTGGCCTGTTCTTGTCGGCCATCGCAACCTCCCTGCCCGGCCAAAACGTCGCCGTTCGCCCGCTTTCAAGTCGCGGGCAACATAGTTAGAGGCCTTCCGCCCGTCAAGCCGAGGGGGAAGCTTTGTCGGCAAGTATTTTCCGTTGAAAAATCAGCTAGTTAAGCAAGTGCGACATCGTGCCCGGCATGAAGTGGACAGGCAAGGGAGAGAATCTACCCCCTCGACAGGCGGAACTCGGGCTTGCGCCGGTCAGCTCCAGCCACCGCCATAGGTGCGATAGAAGATGTGCAGGCCGATCCTCGTCATCTTCTTCATCGCCCGCGCCCAACCAGGGCTGACATAGGCGGCATAATAGTGCGTCGAGGAGCCGACTTCGGGCAGGAAGATCTTGCCTGCGGTGACCGCCATGCCGATTTCCTGCGCGATCTTGTAGTTCTGCGGTTCCGTGATGCGTTTGCGACGACCGTCGCAGGCGAAGGAAAACTGACAGCGATTCAGCCAGTCGTCATTCTGGTAGACGACGCCACAGATTGACTTCGGATAGGCGGGATTGCGCACGCGGTTCAGGATAACCTGGGCGACGGCCGCCTGCCCCCGCAGCGATTCGCTGCGTGCTTCGAAATAGATGCCGTTGGCGAGGCACTTCTGCTCCGCCTTGGAGAAGACCGATGCTGGCAGCGGGGTCTGCATCCAGGCATGATCGCCTTTACCCAGCGGCGGAATGAACCGGCCACCACTCGGCTTTTCGTCCTGCAGCAAGACCTCGAAAGGCGACGCCTTTGCATAATCCGGCTCCGCGGGCGCATAGGCAGTGGCAAGGATATCGGCTTTGTCGTTGGTGACGAGGCTCGCCAACATCGACGACACGCCATCGTCCTTCTTCTTTTCCTCACGCAGATGGAAGGCGGATGCGATCTGGACTTCCTTGCCCTTGATGTCCGGCTTGGCAAAAGCGAGCTTCAGGCCGCTATCCAGGCTTGGACGAAGCAGCGACGACGTGCGCTGGAAAATCGACCCGGCGGAAAAGTTCTTCGGCGGCGCGACTGGCGCGATCTTGACGATCCGGCCTTTCTTGTCGGCGCGCTGAATGCGAGCTTCGTCGGAGACCTGTCCTGTCTTTGCGACCTTGCCGCTGAAGGCGACCGTGCCAACACCAGGCAGACTGACGCCGGAACCTGCGAGTGATCCGGTTATCGCATCCTTGTCGACGAAGGGCAGTTCGGCGGCATGAATGGAACCGGCGGCAGCCTTCTGCACGTAGGCGTTCCACCGGGCATTGGAGGATCCGAGACCTGAAATCAGGCTGGTCATGTCCGAATAGGCGACAGTTGTCGGAAAGCCGACCCAAATACCCAGGCCAACGGCGAGTGTCGGCAGGAGAGAATGTTTACGGTCACCGGCGGCGGCGAGAAGCCGCTTTGCGAATCGTCGATGCACGGAACTCTCCAGGACGCTGATCAAACCCACTGGAAGCAAAATGAAGCATTAACCTTGATGGTCGGTTAACGACCCGGCGCACAGCTGTCTAAAAGCGAGACTTCTCTCCTGTGCGATGCCTCAACCCTGAGGTTCGGGTTTGAGCAGGATTGGCCAGGCAACCAGCGCGCATGCCGCGGCAGCCATCCAGATGCCGACCCACGATGTTGCCGCAAGAAGATGAGGGATCGACAACGGCACCAGGAAGAAACCGACAAAGACCAGTGTGTTGGCAAGCCCAAGCGCACTCCCCGCACGTTGGGCGCCGGCCAGCGTAGCGATTTCGGCATAGGCAACGCCATGCCATGAGGAAACGCTGATGCCGGCAAACACCAGCATGAAGACAAGAGCGACCGGAAGCGCCGTGCTCCCGACCGGCGCAATGCCCGAGAGCGTGACAAGCAGCGCCAGAACCGCAAATGAAATCCCGCTCAACAGGGCACAGAAACGCAGGTAGGCGCGGCGGTTGCGATGGCGGTCGGTCCAGCGCCCGCTCCAGACACGCATCACCATCGCCCCGATCTGCACGGCGGCCAGGGCCGCACTGGTGATCAGTGTGCCGATGCCGGCGAAGTCATGCAGGAAGACCGTGGTGAAGGTCAGCACCGCCACCTGTGGAAAGCAAAGAATTCCGATGGCGATTGCGAGGCGCCAGATGGCGACACTACGCAATGGGCCGGCGCCTGCCTTGACGGCCGACAATACCGGCCTCGCGGCCCGATGCGATTGCGGCTCATGCAGCCAAAGCCAGGTGAAGAACGAGCAGACCGCGGCAGTCACCCCTAAGACCGCGTAGACTGCCGCGAAGCCAAGTCCTTCAGCGAGCGACGGCAACACCAGGGCGCCGAGACCGCCACCGAGCGGGATGGCGGTCTGGCGGATGCTCATGGCGAGGCCACGCTCTCCTTCGTCGAACCAGGCCATGATCGCCCGGCCGCTGGAGCCGTTGACGCTGCCGCCGAGCAAGCCGACGACAAGCAGGTTGGCGGCAAGGAAAAGAACAGTCGGGGTGCCGGCCTGCGACGGCACGAGCAAAACGAGCATCATTGCAAGCCAAACCACCAGCGAGCCAAGCCCGGCCAGCAGGACGCGGCGATCGCCCCAGCGATCGGTGAGCAAACCCCAGGGCAGTTCGCTGAGAGCGACACCAAGGCCAAGACAGCCCAGCACCAGTCCAAGGTTGGAATTGGAAAGGTGATAATCGGCTCGCATCGTCACGGCCGTGCTTGGCAGGCCGGCGAAGATCATCGAGAAGCAGGCATTGGCGGCGACCCCGACTCCCAGCACCTTCCAGCGATGGCCGGCAGCGAACCGCGGTGCGGCAGCGTCGGCAGAAGCATTTTCCAGGGCGCAGGCTCCTGTTTGCGGCGAGAGGCGGCCCAACATTTCTGATGACATTTCCGGCGTCCTTGTTTCGAGCCGCTCAAGGCAGCCTTGACGAAACTTGACTACACCCATAGCTTCATTCGGAAAATCAGGAAGTTTTTGATTATCAATCCTGAAAATCAGGACTAAAATGAACCGCACCACCTTTGATCTCGACGCGTTGCGCAGTTTCGTCACCGGCATGGAACTCGGCAGCTTCGCCAAGGCCTCGGAGCGCCTGGGCCGCTCAACCTCGGCGGTCAGTGCCCAGTTGAAGAAGCTCGAGGATCAGGCGGGCACCGCGATCTTCCGCAAGGCCGGACGCGGGCTGGCGCTTACGGAAGCGGGCGAATCCATGCTCGGTTACGCACGCCGCCTCATCGACCTCAACGATGAGGCGGCATCTGCCGTGCGTGACGTCGAGTTGGAGGGCTGGGTGCGGCTCGGCCTGCAGGAGGATTTCGGCGAGACGGTGCTGCCGCAGGTATTGGGCCGCTTTGCACGCGCCCATCCCAAGGTAAAGATCGAAGCCCGGATCACACGCAGCCAGGAACTGGCCGAGCGCGTTGCGACAGGCAGCCTCGATCTGGCGCTGGCGTGGGACAATGGCGCGGCGCTCCCCAACAGCAGGCCGATCGCCGATGTGCAGTTGCGCTGGGTCGGGCCAATCAAGTTCGACATGTCTGACTGGCGCGGCTCGCCGTTGCCTCTGGTGTCGCTGGAGGCGCCGTGCCTGTTGCGCACGATCGCGACAGAAAGGCTCGACCGTGCCGACCGCGCGTGGCGGCTGGCTTTTTCCAGCCCGAGTCTTGCCGGCATCTGGGCTGCAGTGGCTGCCGGACTCGGCCTGACCATCCGCACCGACATCGGCCTGCCGCCCACGGTGGCGGCGCTGCCGCCGGAAGCTTCGGGATTGCCCGCTCTGCCCAAACTCGGCTTGCGACTGCATCGGAAGGACGCGGAGGGTGATCCCGTCACACAGCGGCTGGCCGACATCCTGCTGCAGGCTGCGCGAACGGCGCTGCCCGGCGATCAAAACCAGGCACGCCTTCGCACCGTCGCCTAGCCAGTGTTCAGCTTTTCTTCCTGGCGCGTCCAGCGAACGGATTGTCCGACGTGCGCAGCGCCATGCGGATCGGCACGCCCGGCATGTCGAAGGACTCGCGCAAGCTGTTAACCAGGTAGCGCACATAGGATTGCGGCAAGGCATCCGGCCGCGAGCACGAGACGACAAAACCCGGCGGACGCGTCTTGGCCTGCGTCACATATTTGATCTTGAGCCGGCGGCCGGCGACGGCGGGCGGCGGATGATGCGCCAGGATGCCCTCCAGCCAGCGGTTCAGCTTGCCTGTCGAGACGCGGCTGTTCCAGACTTTGTGGGTGCGCACGACGGCATCCATCAGCTTGTCGAGACCGCGCCCGGTCTCGGCTGAAACCGTAACGGCCTGGATGCCACGCGCCTGCGGCAACAGCCGCTCCGTCTTCTCGCGCAGATCCGCCAGCACTTCCTGCGGGTGATCGATCAGATCCCACTTGTTGAAGGCAATGACGGGCGCCCTGCCCTCGCGGATGATCAGGTCGGCAATCTGCAGATCCTGCTTCTCGAAGGGGATCGTCGCATCGAGGACGATGATGACGACTTCCGCGAAACGCATCGCGCGCAGGCCATCGGTGACAGACAGCTTCTCGAGCTTTTCCTGAACCTTGGCCTTGCGGCGCATGCCGGCAGTATCGAAAAGCTTGATCTGGCGGCCGCGCCAATCCCAATCGACCGAGATGGAATCGCGAGTGATGCCGGCTTCCGGACCTGTCAACAGACGCTCCTCACCAATCAGTGCATTGATGAGGGTCGACTTGCCGGCATTGGGTCGCCCGACCACGGCAATGCGAAGCGGCTTCGCCTCGTCGTAAGCCGGCACGTCCTCAGCGTCCGGATCGGCGATATCTTCGCCGATCAGCACTTCGGAGATGGCAATCTCGTCGTCGGCTTCGTCATCTTCGCCGAACACCCGTTCCTCGCCGAGAGCCGCGATGACGGCGTCGCGCAGATCCGGCATCCCCTGGCCGTGTTCAGCTGAAATCGGCACGGGTTCACCGAGGCCAAGCTCCCAGGCTTCCAGCATGCCGCCCTGGGCGCCGCGCGCTTCGGCCTTGTTGGCGACCAGAACCACCGGCTTGCCGGAGCGGCGCACGACTTCGGCGAAGGTGCGATCGTCCGGCATCAGGCCGGCCTTGGCATCCATCAGGAAGAAGATGAGGTCGGCTTCGCGGATGGCGATCTCGGTTTGCTGGCGCATGCGGCCAGGCAGTGTCGATGCCGGCGCGTCCTCGAAACCCGCCGTGTCGATCACATCGAAGACAATGTCGTAGAGTTTGGCCGGATGAATGCGGCGGTCGCGAGTAACCCCAGGCGTATCATCGACAAGAGCCAGCTTCCGACCGGCGAGGCGGTTGAAAAGCGTGGACTTGCCGACGTTAGGCCGGCCGATGATGGCGACTTTGAAGCTCATTGCCCATCACGATGCGTTGCCGGAGCCGCGGATCAAATCCGCCATCATAGAGGCGCGCTGGCGAGAATTGCCCGGTGCGCCCTCATCGGCCGAGATCTGTTCGAACAGCTTCAGCGCGTCCTTCGACTTGCCTTCCTTCCAAGCAGCGAGGCCGAGGGCCTCGCGCGCCGTATGGCGTAGCGGGTTGGTATCCGCGGTCAGCGCTTCGACGCGGCTGGAGACGTCGGCAAAGCTGCCGTGATCGACAAGGAGCAGCCCGGCACGCAGACGGGCCATATCGCGCAGCGGAGCAGGAATGGCGCCGTCGGCAGCGACATCGTCGAAATCCTTCACTGCGCCGTCGAAGTCGCCCTTGTCGGCCTTGACGGTGGCAGCACGCATGCGCGCCAGCAGCGGATAAGCGCCATAGCCATCCTTTTCCAACTGGGAAAGCGCGGTCAGCGCTTCGTCCTGCTTGCCGTCATTGGCAAGCTTCAACGCCTGTGAGAAGGCGTCGCCGGAACGGTTGGCACGGCTGGTATCCCAATAGCGATAGCCCACGAAGGCTGCCGTGCCGAGCACGATAAGCACGGCGGCTCCAATCAGGATCGGGCCGAAGCGATCCCACAGCGCCTTGGCACGGTCGCTGCGTATCTCTTCGTTGACTTCGCGGATAAAACTGTCGTCGGACATCAATCAAACCGTTGCCGCTCGGCAAATGAAGCCGAGCCAAAAGATGAGCCCCGCCTTGTAGCGGAATTTTGTCAGCATGGAAGGGGGGAGCCGGAAAATCGGCATCTTGCCCGCGGGGAAGAACCTACCGACGCCATATTTCAGGACTAGCGGACAGCCATCACCATTGCCCGAGCCGCATATATCCCCTATCCATCTGGATGAATTGTAGTTTTTCGTATCAACGATGCCCAGTCCGTTCCGTGTTCTTGCGTATTCCAGCCTGATCGCCGTCATCGCGACGGCGACGTTTGCCGATCCGCCACGATCGCAGGGGCCGGCAGCTCCAAAGCAGGTTGTCATCATCTCCTTCGACAATGCGCGCGACATCACGCAATGGAAACGCAGCCGTGCGCTCGCGCAGCGCACCGGCGCGCATTTCAGCTATTTCCTGTCCTGCGTCTTTCTGCTGTCGAAGGAGACCCGCAAGGACTACGTCACGCCGCCCAAGGGAACCGGCAAGTCGAACATCGGCTTCGCCGCCTCCAAGGAAGAGGTGGCGGAGCGGTTGGAGCAAATCAACCTTGCGGTGGCGGAAGGGCATGATCTCGGCAGCCATGCCTGCGGTCATTTCGACGGCAAGGACTGGAGCAAGAGCGACTGGTTGGCTGAGCTCGCCGCCGCGCGGCGCATTCTGGAAAATGCCTACACGATCAACGGTATCGCCGCTGAGCCCGCCGGTTGGCGCGATCTGGCAAAGTCTGTGACGGGTTTCCGCGCGCCCTATCTTTCTACCGGCAAAGGTCTCTATCAGGCACTCCCTGAGGCGGGTTTCACCTATGACGCCAGTGGCGTCTCGCAAGGACCTGCCTTGCCGACGAAATCCGGCGGTATGACGCGTTTTTCGCTGCCGCTGATTCCGGAAGGGCCGAAACGGCGCCCTGTGATCGCGATGGACTACAATCTGTTCGTGCGCCACTCCGGCGGCTTCGAGCGGCCGAGCCAGGCCAAGGAATTCGAGGAACGAACCTACGAAGCCTTCCGCGCGGCTTTCGACAAGCAGTATGCCGGGCAGCGCATTCCGCTCGAACTCGGCTTCCACTTCACGCTGATGAACGACGGCACCTATTGGAACGCGCTGGAGCGTTTCGCAGGAGAAATCTGCGTGAAAGCCGATGTCGAATGCATCAGCTATCGCGACTATCTGGCCAGAAGCAAACCGACCAAGCCGGCGACCGTGGGCGGCTGAGCCGCCCACCTTTCACTCATGAGGCCGGCTGATCTTCAGGGCGCATGCCTGCACGCTCGCGGTCGAGGTAATGCTGGTCGACATCCGGCAAAGGCTCGCCGGCCAGCGTCGCTTCGAAAGCGCGCAGACGCTTGTGGATCGACTGAAGTTCGACAATCGTCGACCAGGAGTTGAGCAGGAACTGCAACGAGTTGGTGACCCGCCCAAAGGCGTTGGAGATCTGGCTGAACACGCCGAACGTTATCTTATGCGCCACCAGAGACGGGCCGAGGATCAGACCGGAGTAGATATTGTCCGCCTGCAAGTAGGTGTAGCGAACGATGTTGAAATAGACATAGTGTCCATAGAGCCGGAAATAGTTGCGCCGGACGTTGGCAAACAATTCCCTGGTGGTGGCAGGCTGTGCCCTGTCGGCATGATCCTCGCCATAGACGAGTTCCTTGCGGTAAGCCGCTTCGACGCGCTGGTTGCGGAACTGCAAGCCGGGCAGTTTGATACCCGCCAGCATCACCGCAATGGTACCGAAAAAGCACCAGGCCAAGGCCGCTACAACGAGCGGTTGGGGGATGGCGCCTACCAGCGGCAACTCCGTGATGTGCTGTTGCAATTGGATCAGAACGGGCAGGAAAGCGATCAGCGTCATGATTGACTGCACGAACGAAGAACCCAGGTCTTCCATGATCTGCGAAAAGCGCATCGTGTCTTCCTGAACGCGTTGCGCAGCACCTTCGATGTGACGCAACTTATCCCAGTTCGCCATGAAGTAATCGTTCATCGCCGTGCGCCAGCGGAAAATCCAATGCTGAACGATGAAGACATTGATGACCTGCACGTTCATGCCGACCAAAGCCAGCCACGCGAAGCTCGCTATTCCCCAATAATACTCTGCATTGGTCGACTGCTTTGTCCCCGACATCAGGCCCTGGACGTAATCGTAAAAAGGCCCGTACCAGTTGTTCACGGCCACACTCACCTGCACGGTGAAATAGATCAGGAACAGGATCAGTGACGTGACGAGGATCGACCAATTCTGCCAGGGGTGAGGTGCGAACCAGGCCCAGAATGCGTAGAAGATAAGAACGCTTATCGCATAGTAGATGTAGAACCACAGGAACGGCTTCGACCAGAACACGCTGATGCCGATGATCGCTGGCGCCGCGGGATCAGCAGGTCCAAGTCCGAATACTGAACCAAATTGCTGCCCGCCGAAAAACCACAACAAGATCAGGAAAAGCGACCACGCCGCAGCCGAAAGGAAAAATAGCTTCGGCCTTGGAAAGAAAGATACGAACACGTTTGCCTGCCCCCAGATGATGCGCAAGTGCGATTCGAAAGCATCAAGTCACAGTTTTTGCGGCAAAGGAATGGTGAGAGGGCTCGCCGGCGAATTACATTTTCGTCACGTTGAAGAGCGGGTTTGTTCCCGGACTTGTTGTTTGACGTCGTGGCCTGCCGACCAGACTATCGCCGCCGAGATGACCAGAACCACAGCCGCGGCAATCGACGGCACGAAGAAACTGCCGCCGAAACGCTCTGCCAGCACACCTGCCACCAGAGGGCCGATCAGTTGGCCGATGCCGAAACTCGCGGTCATCAGCGCGAAGGCCCGGCGCGGGGCCTGCGGCGACAGCAGCCTGCCCGCCTGCAAGCCGAGCGCAGTGATGGCAATGAACGTGCAGCCGAGAAAGAAACCGCCCAGCAACGGCCCTATCGGCAAGCTCAGCGCCACGCTGGCTGTCACCCCCACCGCCTCGACCAGAGACGCCAAGGCATAAGCTATGTAGAGGCCGGTCCTGCCGGCAATCTTCTGCCATAACCAGATCGAAGGCATTCCGGCGAGACCCGTCACCATCCAGACCATTGCCTCAAAGGTGCGGCTGCCGCCGCCCTGGCGCACGATAGCCACGAGGAAGGTGGCTGTGACGATGTAGCCGAGGCCGAACATGCCGTAGGCAATGGTGATTTTCACCAACGGGGCGCTCCAGTTCAAAGCCTGTTCCCGCCCCGACCCGCTGGCCAACGCCGGGCCACGATCGATCATCAAGGCCGTCATGATGAAGCCCACGAGGGACAGGGCCGCCGCCACCATCCAGCCTGCGACCCAGGTGGCATGGCTGCTCACCAGCAGCGCCATCATCAGGGAAGAGCCGGCAATGCCGAGGCCGACACCACTGAAATGCAGTGCCTGCAGCCCGTTGCGGCCAGCGACAGCGAGATGGCTGAAGACGATCGCCGCAAGGAAGACGATGACGAAAGCACTGGCAACACCGGCCAGGAACCGGATGACAAGAAAAGCCGGGGTCGAATCCGTCAATCCCATCAGCCCGGTCAGCACGCCACTGGAGGCCAGTGCGCCCAGCATGACGACGCGCTCGCGTCCATGCGCCCAGCCACCAGCCGCGGCGAATGCACCGATCAGGTAACCGAGATAATTGGATGAGGCGATCAAGCCGGCGTCGCCCGCCGACAGATGGAGTTCTTCCATCATGCCGGGCAGGATCGGCGTATAAACGAAACGGCCGATACCCATGGCGACCGCCATGGCGATCATGCCGGCAAGAGCGAAACGTAACGGAGAGGCCGAGGTTTCCTTCATTGCAGCGCACAATAAAACTGTGCGGCTGCGTGGCAACGCGTTTTGCTTAGGCCAGTTGTATCAAGCACCGCTGGGGGTTGCGGTCTCGAAAGCGGTCCGCCGCGCTGTCAACCTGAATGGCATGTCACCCAGTTCACGCTCCGACATGGCGTCGAGAACCGGATGCGAAAGCGGATCGCGCATCCAGCCTGCATTGTCCCCTTCGGTTGGGTAAGACAGCAACTCCCTGAACGGATTCAACAAGGAGAAAAGCGTCATGGCGGCAACTCCTCTTTCTGAAAGGAATTTTGCCATCAAACCGCATGGTTTCAATTGAGATTTGCATCGCTAGAGTTTAGAAAAACTTCATGGCTGCCTTGAACCGAATCCACCTCAACGGCCTGCGTGCCGTGGAGGCCGTCGCACGACTAGGCTCGCTTTCAGCAGCGGCCGGAGAGCTAGGCGTTTCGCCAAGCGCCGTCAGCCAGCAGATCAACCGCACAGAAAGACAGCTAGGGCTCGCGCTGTTCGAACGAACGCCGTCGGGACTTGTTCTGACCGATTTCGGCAACCAGTTCGCGACGCGCCTGGGCAAAGGTTTTCGCGAACTGACGCAAGCCGTCGCCCTGGCGGACGATGCCTCACGCTGCACGCTGGTGGTCTCGGTGGCGCCGGCCTTCGCGTCGAAGTGGCTGATGCCGAGGCTGTCGCGGCATTTCACGCGCTACCCCAATGTGCTCTTGCGCATCGATGCTTCGGTCCGGCTGGTCGATCCCGGCAATTCCGAGGTCGATATCGGCATCCGGCTCGGCGACGGCAGATGGCCCGGCCTGCATGCGGAACTCTTGTTGGCGCAAGAGATCTTCCCGGTTTGCGCACCATCGATCGCAGCGAAGTTGAAGACGCCTGCCGATCTCGCCAATGCCTATGCGATCACCGACGAGCGCACGATGATCGCCTGGGAGAACTGGTTCAGAGCCGCCGGCACCGAACCGGTGACTTTGCTCAAGGGCGCTTCCTTTACCGATCCGATGCTGTGCCTGGAATCGACCATTGCCGGCCATGGCGTCATGCTGGGCTGGCAGTTGTTGTGTGCCGATGCTCTGGCTGACGGCCGTCTCGTTGCTCCCTTCGGTGTGCGTGCGCCGAGTGGACTCGGCTATTGGATGGTAACGGCTCCCGACGAGCCGGAAAGCCGCAAGGTGCGCGACTTCAAGGCGTGGCTGCGCGAAGAGATCGAGGTGACCATGGCGACATTCTCCACGCCTAGTGAGCGTGCCATCGCCTGAGGACCAATGGTCTAATGTGGAAAGCGACGCGCTGGCGGTCTATGTAGGATGACATCACCAACAGCCGAGGCCAGACCATGACATCCCACGCCCGCGATTTTCCCGCTGCCATCGATCCGGTTAAGCTCGAGCGCCTGGCGGAAGTGGTCGTCAAGGTTGGCTTGCAGCTGCAACCCGGCCAGGACCTGGTGCTGACGTCCTCGATTGCCGCGCTGCCGCTGACCCGCAAAATAGTCGAGCACGCCTACAAGGCCGGCGCCGGGCTGGTGACGCCGATCTTCAACGATGACGAGATCACGCTCGCCCGGTTCCGCTACGGGGCCGACGCCGGTTTCGACCGCGCTGCCGGCTGGCTCTACGAAGGCATGGCCAAGGCCTTCTCCAACAATGCCGCGCGGCTTGCGGTGCGCGGCGACGACCCGTCACTACTGTCGGCCCAGGATCCGGCCAAGGTCTCGCGCGCCAACAAGGCAAACTCGATCGCCTACCAGCCGGCCCTGGAAAAGATCACCGGCTTCGACATCAACTGGAACATCGTCGCCTATCCGGAACTCGCTTGGGCAAAGCAGGTCTTCCCTGGTGAAACAGACGACGTCGCGGTGGCCAAGCTGGCGGACGCGATCTTTGCGGCCAGCCGCGTCGACAATGATGATCCGATCGGCGCCTGGAAGACCCACAACGCCGCGCTGGCCGAACGCACGAAATGGCTGAACGGACACAATTTCCATGCCTTGCACTTCAGGGGTCCGGGCACCGATTTGACCGTCGGCCTCGCCGACGGGCACGAATGGATGGGCGGCGCCTCGACCGCCAAGAACGGCATCACCTGCAATCCGAACATCCCGACCGAGGAAGTCTTCACCACACCGCATGCGCAGCGCGTCACCGGCCACGTCTCCTCGACCAAGCCGCTGTCCTACCAGGGCACGCTGATCGACGAGATTTCGGTGCGGTTCGAGGAAGGCCGCATCGTGGAAGCAAAGGCTGCCAAAGGCCAGGATGTGTTGCAGAAGGTGCTGGACACCGACGAAGGCGCGCGCCGGCTGGGCGAAGTGGCGCTTGTGCCGCACTCCTCGCCGATCTCGGCAAGCGGCATCCTGTTTTATAACACGCTGTTCGACGAAAACGCCTCGTGCCATATCGCGCTCGGCCAATGCTATTCGAAGTGTTTCGTGGGTGGCGACAAGCTCTCGCAGGACGAGATCGCAGCGCGTGGCGGCAACAAGAGCTTCATCCACATCGACTGGATGATCGGCTCCGACAAGGTCGACATCGACGGCGTCAACAAGGACGGCAGCACCGTGCCGGTGATGCGCAAGGGCGAGTGGGCGTGATCCGCTGACCGAAGTTTTGCATGGTGCGTCCTTCGAGGCTCGCCCGCATGATTTTTATTCATCTTTCCAACGCTTTGCGGGCTCGCACCTCAGGATGAGGACCGTTTGTGCCAGTCGATCGACAATTCTGAAACGTCTCAGAACTTGGGTGTCGTTGCACCAACGGTCCTCATCCTGAGGTGCGAGCCCGCAAAGCGTTGGAAAGGCTGTAAAAACCAAACGGGGCGAGCCTCGAAAATCAACCGAGCTCGCGCTCGTAGACATCCGGCTTGAAACCAACGAGCAGGCGGTCGCCCAGATCGAGCACCGGACGCTTGATCATCGTCGGGCTGGCCAGCATCAGCGCCTTGGCTTTCCCGGCGTCGAGGCCCTGCTTCTTGTCGTCCGGCAATTCCCTGAAGGTTGTGCTCGCCTTATTAAGCAGCACTTCCCAGCCAAGCTTGTCGATCCAGCCCTGGAGGCGATCAGGCTCGATGCCCGAGGCGCGATAGTCATGGAAAGCGTAGCCGACCTTATGGCCCTCCAGCCAGACGCGCGCCTTCTTGATCGTGTCGCAGTTCGGGATGCCGTACATGGTGATGGTCAAGGCGAAGTTCCTCAGATCGTGATTTGGGATCGAGTAGCCGATTCGCGGCGTGGGAACCGCATCGAAGTTGCTACTCTCGCCCGCTTGCGGAGAGAGACGTCCGGCAGACAGTGAGGGGCAGAGCCCGCGTCCGCCGCGTGGTGCTGCCCCTCATCCGCCCTTCGGGCACCTTCTCCCCGTAGGACGGGGAGAAGGAAGAAACGCTACTCGCCGTAGGGCACCCAGATGTTCTTCACCTGGACGGCACGGGCTAGAAACTCCCTGCCCTCGCCCTGGCGCGCGTCATACCAGTCACGCTGGACGGTTTCGGTCCAGACCTGCTTGAGGTTGCCGGTCGAGGCCTTCTCGATCTTCGCCGCCGCGTCGCGGCCGCCGAAATACCAGATGGCATCGACTTCCTCGTGCTTGGCGAGTTCAAGCGCCAGCGCGTCACGATCGCCGGTGACGATGTTGACGACACCGTCCGGCACATCGGACGTCTCGAGCACCTGGTAGAAGTCGGTAGCGGCAAGCGCCTGGCGCGACGACGGCAGCACGACAACCCGGTTGCCCATAGCGATCGTCGGCGCGAAGGTCGAGACGAAACCGAGCAGGCCATGGTCTTCCGGGCAGGCGATGCCCAGGACACCGACCGGCTCGTTCACGGCGAGCGCCACGCCGCGCAGCGGCGGCTTGTGCACCGCGCCTTCGAACTTGTCGGCCCAGGCGCCGTAGGAGAACAGGCGCGACACGGAGGTTGCAACTTCCCTGGCGGCATCCTGCTTGCGCTTGCCGGTCATCGCGGCAAGACGATCGGCGAATTCGCCCGAGCGCGCATCCAGATTCTCGGCAATGTAGTAGAGGATCTGCGCGCGGCTGTGCTCGGCAGTCGTCGCCCAGCCGGTCGCCTTGCGTGCGGCTTCCACGGCGTTGCGGATATCCTTGCGGTTGCCATCGCCAACCTCGCCGACCAACGCGCCGGAAGGCGAAACGATCGGACGCGAATAACCGCCATCCGGCCTCGCCTGCTTGCCACCGACATAGAGTTTCGCGGTGCGGTCGATGAAGCCTGTCGAGACGACATCGCCATTGGGCTCGACCACAGGCAGGACAGCGATCGGCTTGGCCTTGGCCAGCCATTTCGGCTTGCAATAGGCCGCCAGGCCTTCGCGCCCGCCCTCGCGGCCATAGCCGGATTCCTTGTAACCGCCGAAGCCGACGCCGGCATCGAACATGTTGGTGCCGTTGACCCAGACGACGCCGCATTTCAGCTTCGGCGCAATGTCCAGCGCCAGCGAGAGCGTCTCCGACCAGATCGAGGCAGCAAGCCCGTATTCGGTGTTGTTGGCGAGTTCGACCGCTTCAGCCGGGGTGCGGAAGGTGGTGGCTACGAGCACCGGCCCGAATATCTCGACGCGCGAGACGGTGGCAGCCGGGTGCACTCCGGTGAGCAGCGTCGGCGGGTAAAAACATCCTTTGGCCGGCACGCCCGATTTGGGTTGGCGCAGGACGGCACCTTCCTTGACGCCGACATCGACCAGTTCACGGATGCGCGCCAACTGCACCGGATGCACGATAGCGCCTATATCGATCGCCTTGTCGAGCGGATCGCCGACGCGCAATGTCTCCATGCGGGCCACCAGCTTGGCTATGAAACGCGCCTGCACGCTTTCCTGCACCAGCAGGCGAGAACCGGCGCAGCAGACCTGGCCCTGGTTGAACCAGATCGCGTCGACGACCCCTTCCACCGCGGCATCCAAGTCGGCATCGTCAAAGACGATAAACGGCGATTTGCCGCCGAGCTCGAGGGTCAGGCTCTTGCCCGATCCGGCCGTGGCCTCACGAATGCGGCGGCCGACCTCGGTCGAGCCAGTGAAGGCTATCTTGGCAACGCCCGGATGATTGACGATGGCCTCGCCGGTGGCGCCGTCGCCGGTGACGATGTTGACGACACCTTCGGGCAGACCGGCCTTCTGGCAGATCTCGGCGAACAAAAGTGCGGTCAGCGAGGTGTATTCGGCAGGCTTCAGCACCACCGTGTTGCCGAGCGCGATCGCCGGCGCGATCTTCCAAGCCAGCATCAGCAGCGGGAAGTTCCAAGGGATGATCTGGCCGCAGACGCCGAGCGGTTCCTTGTCGGCCAGTTCGCCCTCCATCAGCTGCGCCCAGCCGGCATGATGATAGAAATGGCGGGTGACCAGGGGGATGTCGATGTCGCGGGTTTCGCGTATCGGCTTGCCGTTGTCGAGCGTTTCCACCACCGCGAACAGACGACTGTGGCGCTGGATGAGCCGGGCGATGGCATAGAGGTAACGAGCGCGCACATGGCCGGGCAGTGCAGCCCATCCGGGCTGCGCCTTGGCGGCGGCCTTGACCGCGGCGTCAACATCGGCGGCATTAGCCTGAGCCAGCCGGGTCAGCACCTCGCCGCTGGATGGCGACGTGGTTTCGAAGCTCTCGTCCGACTTGGCCTTCTTCCAGGCCCCGCCGATGAACAGTTTGGTTTCACTACCCAGCCCCTTGACCCAGGCGCGGGCTTCCTTGTCGCTCTCCGGCGCCGGTCCGTATTCCATCGTGTCCAGGATTTCTGCGATCGACATGGAAGACCCCTTACGCCATGGCGTGGTGGCTGAAGGCCGCGTAACGACCCGTGACATAGTGTTCGAGCTGGCGCTCGATATCGGCGAGCAAGGACGAGGCGCCGAAGCGGAACAGGTTGGGCTGCAGCCAGTCGTTGCCGAGTTCTTCCTTCATCAGCGCCAGATAGGCCATCGCGTCCTTGGCGGTGGAGATACCACCGGCGGGCTTGTAGCCGACGACGTGGCCGGTCATCTCGCGATAATCGCGGATGGCACGGATCATGACCAGCGTGACCGGCAGCGTTGCATTGATCGCCTCCTTGCCGGTCGAGGTCTTGATGAAATCGGAACCCGCCATCATCGACACCCAGGATGCACGGGCGACATTGCGCAAGGTCTGCAAATCGCCCGTGGCCAGGATCGTCTTCATATGCGCTTTCCCGCAGGCTTCCTTGCAGGCCTTCACCTCGTCATAAAGCGCCTGCCAGTTGCCGGTCAGCACATGTTCGCGCGTGATGACGATATCGATCTCCTCAGCACCGTCGGCAACGGAAGCCTCGATCTCCTTGAGCCGCGTGTCGAGCGGCGAAAGGCCGGCCGGAAAGCCGGTAGAAACGGCGGCAACTGGGATACCTGAGCCCTGCAGCGCGTCGACCGCAGTGGCGACGAAACGATGATAAACGCAGACGGCACCGGTGGTGATGGTGCGGTCACCGAGGCCGAGTGCTTCCTGCAGATCGGTGCGCAACGGCTGGCGCGCTTTGGCGCAGAGCCTGCGCACGCGGCCGGCGGTGTCGTCGCCGTTCAGCGTGGTGAGATCGATGCACTGCAGCGCGCGCACCAGCCAGGCGGCCTGCCACTCCTTCTTCACCGTACGGCGCCCACCGAGCGACGAGGTGCGCCGTTCGGCGGCACTCAGGTTGACGCGGACAGCCTCGATCGGATCCAGGGAAAATGGTATCGGCGGGTTATAAGGATGCGGCTGGTTGGCGAAGGCGGCAGCGCCGACCGCCTGGCCACCTCGGTGTTTGTCGACGACATTCATCTCGCACCTCCCATACGCCCGGGCGGTGACAGCAGAAGACGACCGCGCCGAAACGCCCATATTGCGCGAATCGCGAAGCCCGCCAAGGCTCAATCGGTCTTGGCGGGAGGGGCCGTGTCGGGATTTCGGCTGGTTGACGTTGCGGTGTAGTGCGTCCTTCGAGGCTCGCCCTCGTGGGATTTTACCAGTATTTTCAACGCTCTGCAGGCTCGCACCTCAGAATGAGGACCGTTGTGTGGTGCCACCCCAGACGAAGGCGTTACGGTACAAGAGAGGTTCGCGCCAACCTGCCTCATCCTGAGGTGCTCGCCGCAAAACGCTGGAAGAAAGGCAAAAAATCATGTGGGCGAGCCTCGAAGGACGCACGCCCTCCCAGCGCTACTTCCGCTCTGGAAACAGCGCCGCCAGCCCGTCGCGGGAAGCCTTGGCGACACCGCGCTCGGTGATCAGGCCGGTGACGAGGCGGGCCGGCGTCACGTCGAAGGCCGGGTTGCCGGCAGGCGACGCCTCCGGAGATACGCGCACGCGGGCGATCTCGCCGGTTTCGGTCTTGCCCTGGACGTAGGAGACTTCCTCGCCGGAACGCTCTTCGATCGGGATCTCGGTCAGCCCGTCGGACACAGTCCAGTCGATGGTCGGCGACGGCAGCGCGACATAGAACGGAATGTCGTTGTCTTTGGCTGCGAGTGCCTTCAGGTAGGTGCCGATCTTGTTGCAGACATCGCCATTGGCGGTGGTGCGATCGGTGCCGACGATGACCATGTCGACCTCGCCATGCTGCATCAGGTGACCGCCGGCATTGTCGACAATCAAGGTGTGTGGCACGCCGTGCCCGGCCATCTCCCAAGCTGTGAGCTGGGCGCCCTGGTTGCGCGGGCGCGTCTCATCGACATAGACGTGGATCGGGATGCCTGCCTCGGCCGCCAGATAGATCGGGGCCGTAGCGGTGCCGTAGTCGACCGTCGCCAGCCAGCCGGCATTGCAATGAGTGAGGATGTTGACGCGCTCGCCCGGCTTCTTCCTGGCTGCGATCTCCTTGATGATGGCAAGGCCGTTGCCGCCGATCGAGCGGTTGAGCTCGACATCCTCGTCAGCGATCTCGGCGGCGCGCTTGTAGGCCGCAGCGATACGCTCGGAAACCGGCAGCGGCTTCAACAGCTTTCGCATCTCATCGAGCGCCCAGCGCAGGTTGATCGCCGTCGGGCGCGTCTCGTGGAGCTTTTCCCACGCGGCATCGAGGGCAGCATCCGATGCGTCAGCCTGCATCTGGATCGCCATGCCATAGGCCGCGGTGACGCCGATCAGCGGTGCGCCGCGCACCCACATGTCACGGATGGCGACCGCGACATCCTCCACCGTCGACAATGTGACGACGCGGAATTCATGCGGCAGCCAACGCTGGTCGATGATGTCGACGGAACGGCCGTCTTCGTTCAGCCAGATGGTGCGAAAATGCTTGCCGCCGACGTTCACGCGTATGCTCCTTTTTCGATCAGCGCGGCGAACGCGTTGACCTCTTCGATGCTGTGGATGGCGCGGCGGTTGACCGCGATGTGGCGACCGAAACGCAGTGCCTTGGCCTCGCAGACGGCCCGCTTCGCTTCATCCTCGATGGTCTCGAAATCCGCATTGTGGGCGAGACCAAGGATGCGTCGATGGCATTCGACGCCGGCGAAACCCAGAAGATCCTGCCAGATATCATGCAGCACGCGATCAAGTGCCTGCTCGGCTCCAAGCGGATCACCGCGATCCTCGAACAGGCTGCGTGCGTAGAGCATGCCGGAGCGCTCGCTCCGCCAGAGACGGGAGAACTCGGTGCGGAAGACCGCCCAAATCGAGGTGATCGTTTCCAGCAGATAAGCGCGCATGCTTTCGCGCGAGCCGTCCTGTTCGTGGCCGCTCTGCGAAAAGTAAGACATCCAGAAATTCGCCAGCATCATGCCGACGTCGAAAGCCATCGGCCCATAGAAGGCGAATTCAGGATCGATGACGCGCGTGTCGGTGTCGGTCACCATGACGGAACCGGTGTGCAGGTCGCCATGCAGCAAGGTTTCGGCGTTGGCCGCGAAAAGATGTTTGAGGCGCTGTGCTTCGACCTTGAGGTCGCGGTCGGCCCGCAATTCGGCAACCAGCGGTTCGAGAGCCGGCGTGTAATGGTTCAGCTTCGCCTCGAAATAGGGATCGGTAAACACCAGGTTTTCGGTGATGTCGCACAGCTCGACATTGTCTGCGAACAGAGCCAGGTCAGCCTTGCGATCGCGCGCGGCCATATGCAGGTCCGAGCCACGGAACAGAGTGCGGGCGACGAACAGGCCGAGATCCACGCCGATGCGCGGCAATTCGCGACCGGCGATCAGCTCCTTACGGAGGATGATGTGCGGCGTCAAATATTCCATGACGATCAACGCCTGCGCTTCGTCGAAATGCAGCACCGCCGGCACCGTGCCCTTGCCGGCGCGTGCCTCCTGCCTGATCAGCGCATGATATTCGAAGAAGGAGCGCTTCAGCGGCAGAGGCCAGCTTTCGCCCACCAACCTGACATAGGGCAGCGCCTGCTTGACGACAACCGAACCGGTTGAGCCCTCGACGATGAAGACGAGGTTCAAATTGCCGTCGCCGACCTCGCGTACACGCCAGGCTGAAACATCGTCGCCGAGGTGATCGGTCAATGCCGCCAGCGCACCAAGCCGCCCAGGCAAAGTTTCGACCGTCAGCGCCTCGAACGAAGCATTTTTTGCCATGTCGGCCTCCCGATCCGCGTCCCCGTTTCTGTTAGCGAACGGTCATGACAGGTAAAAGGCTAGGAACCATTCTGTCATTTGTCAATCGTGTTGACAAATGACGAGATTGTTCCTAGCGTCGGGGTCAAGGAGGAGAATATGGCCGCAGAAGCCGTGTTCCGCATCGCGGATCTGAAGAAATCCTTCGGCCCGATCCAAGTTCTTGGCGGCGTCAGCCTCGACCTGCATCCAGGCGAGGTGACGGTGCTGATGGGCGCCAATGGAGCGGGCAAGTCGACGTTGGTGAAAGTCATCAGCGGCGTCCATTCGCGTGATGGCGGCGCCATGACCTTGGGCGCCGCCGACTTCGCTCCAAAGACCCCCGCTGAAGCCATTCGCGCCGGCGTCGTCACCGTGCACCAGAACATCAATGACGGCGTGGTCGCCGCGCTCGATGTCGGCACCAATCTGACGCTCGACCGTCTCAGCGGCAAAGGCCAGCCTCTCCTTTTCAACCCTCGACGCGTGCAGCGCGAAGCGCGCGCCGTCGCCGAGCGCATGGGACTGGACATCGACCTTAGCGCCTCGATCGGGGACCTCACGCTGGCTGACCGCCAGATGGTGGCGATCGCCCGAGCCATGGCGCATGAGCCGAAGGTGCTGATCCTCGACGAGCCGACCTCCTCGCTTTCCAGCGCAGAGGCCAACCGCCTGTTCGCGCTCGTCGACCGGCTTAAGTCTCACGGCGTCGCCATCCTCTACATCTCGCACCGCATGTCGGACATCCGCCGCCTGGCCGACCGCATCGTCTCGCTCCGCGATGGCCAGATCGTCGGCACGTTCGATAAGAAGCCGCTCGACTATGAAGGCGCGGTCAATGCCATGCTGGGCCGCAAGGTTCATCAAAGTGCCTTCGCCGCCAATGTGGGCGGCAAGACGATCTTCACTGCCGACAATCTCGTTATAGCTGAGGATGCGAAGCCGATTTCGCTATCCCTGGGTGACGGCGAGATCGTCGCGATCACCGGCCTGGTCGGCGTCGGCAAGACGGCGCTCGCCGAAACGTTGTTCGGACTGCGTTCGCCTCTCGGCGGTTCGATGACCCTCAATGGGCGCGGCTACAATCCCCGCACGCCGACCGAAGCGATCAACGCCGGCGCATTCCTTGTCGCCAAGGATCGCAGTGAAAGCGGCATCGTCGGCGCCTTCAACATCTACGAGAATATGAGCCTGCCGTTTCTGAAGCGGATTTCGGCCTTCGGCGTGTTGCGCCGCCGTGCCGAACGCGCCATTGCCCGTCGTCAGATCGGCGAGCTGGGCATCGTCTGCCGGTCCGAGAAGGACGAGATGTCGACACTGTCGGGCGGCAACCAGCAGAAGGTGATGGTGGCGCGCTGGATGGCGCAGCCCTCTTCGCTTTTCATGCTGGACGAGCCGTTCCAGGGCGTCGACATAGCAGCAAGACGCGACATCGCCGCCAAGCTACGAGCAAGTGCCGCTGGACGCGCGACGCTGATCTTCGTCACCGAGATCGATGAGGCGGTTGAAACGGCCGACCGCATCCTGGTCATGTCGGAACACACGGTCGTCGGCGAACATAAGAACGAGCGCCTCGACATGGACCGCCTGTTGGCGGAAGTCGCCGGCCAGACGGCCCGAGGCGCCGCCTAAAAATGATGACGATAAAGGGGGCGCGAATGGCGCAGCTATACGGCATGGTCTACAGCAGAGAGGTTTGCGCCTAAATGCGTGATATTGCCGTGCGTTACGGCTTCCTTGTGCTCTTCGCGGCACTGGTCGCCTATTTTGCCTCCACCGCCGACGGCTTCGTCTCGCCGCAGAGCGCAGTGTTCATCTTCCAGTCCGTGGCGATCACCGGCATCCTGGCGCTCGGCGTGACCGCCACCCTGGTTGTCGGCGGCTTCGACCTTTCCATCGGTTCGGTGGCGACAAGCGCCATGATGGCGGCCGCCTACGTCATGGTGGTGCTGGACCAGAACGCGCTCGTCGCGGTGCTGGTCTGCCTGGCCATCGGCGTGCTGATTGGCCTGATCAACGGCTTCCTCATCGTTTATATGCGCGTACCGGACCTTCTGGCCACGCTCGGCATGATGTTCCTGCTGCTGGGCCTGCAGCGCATCCCGACCGAAGGCCGCTCGATCGCAGCAGGCATGACGATGCCAGACGGCTCGGTCGCGCCCGGCAAGTTCAGCGCGGCCTTCCTGGCGCTCGGCCGCCACCGCTTCGATTTCTTCGCACCGAACCTTGTCCCGGTTTCTGTCGTGGTGTTGGTGGTGCTGGCTGTGGCGATCTGGTTCTTCCTCGAATACACGCGCTTCGGGCGCATGATGTATGCGGTCGGCTCCAACGAGCGCGCGGCCGAACTCGCCGGCGCACCTGTCAAGGCATACAAGATCTGGGCCTACGTCATTTCCGGCATATTCGCCTCAATCGGCGGGATTTTGCTCGCTGCCCGGCTTGGACGCGGCGACATCGCCTCGGGTAACAATCTGTTGCTGGACGCGGTTGCGGCGGCGCTGATCGGTTTCGCCGTGCTGGGCGCCTCAAAGCCCAATGCCTTCGGCACCGCGGTCGGCGCCTTGTTCGTCGGCGTGCTCCTGCAGGGCCTGACCATGATGAACGCGCCCTACTACACCCAGGATTTCGTGAAGGGCGCTGTGCTCGTGGTCGCGCTCGTCTTCACATTTGCCTTGTCGACCAGGGCCAAAAGGTAATTGCGGCAATAACGACTAAAACCAAGCGGAGGACTTAGATGAAATTCGATCGCAGAACATTTGCCAAGCTGGCCTTCGGCCTGCTCGGCGCGACAGCGCTGGGCTTCTCGCCAGCGCTGGCGCAAGATAAGCCGGCGCCGTTCGACAAGCCAGGCCAGGTCAAGATCGCGCTGGTGCGCTATCTCTCGACAGGCGACTTCTTCCAGGCCTATCTCGCCGGCGTGGAATCGCAGGCGAAGGCGCTTGGCGTTGACCTTCGCGTGCTGGATTCCAAGCAGGACGCGGCCCTCCAGGCTGACATGGTCGACCAGGCGATCGCGCTCGGCGTCAATGGCATCATCATCCAACATGGCCTGACGGAATCGATGAAGGAAGCGGCCCAGCGCGCGGTCGACGCCGGCATCAAGGTGGTGGCCTTCGACGTCAACGTCGAAAACCCCAAGATCCCGCAGATCGAGCAGTCGGATCGCGACCTTGCCCGTCTCGCGCTGGAACAGGCGATCAAGGACAACGGCGAAAGCTGGAAGGCCGGCTACGTCTATGTCGCCGGCATTGCCCCGCTCGACCGCCGCAACGAGACCTGGGTGGAGTTCAAGAAGAAGTATTCGGGCATCAAGGAAGCCGCGCAGTTCGGCACTCTTGATAACCCGATCGCCAACTCGGTCGCCAACCAGGCTCGTTCGGTGCTGTCGGCCAACCCCGACATCAAGGTGATGTTCGCCCCCTATGACGAATTCGCCAAGGGCGTAAAGATCGCGGTGGACGAAGCCGGCCTCTCGAAGGACATCAAGATCTATTCCGCTGATATCTCTACCTCCGACATCGCTGCCATGCGTGAGCCCGACAGCGCCTGGGCGGCCACCGCCGCCACTAATCCGGCCGTCGTCGGCCAGGTCTCGGTGCGTGCGCTGGCTCAGCTTCTGGCCGGTGAAGATCCGGGCAAGAGCGTGATTGTGCCGCCAACGCTGATCACCCAGAAGGAACTGGTCGAGAAGGACATCAAGAACATGGAAGAACTCTCGGCCAAGCTGCCGCAGTTCGCTCATGCCGATGTCGCCATGCCGAAGTGGATGCCGAACCCGAACGCCAAGTAAGCGACGGGAAATTGCGAAAGGAAAGCAGCCCGCTTCGGCGGGCTGCTTTTTTGTTGCGTCTGGCAAAGATCCGCAGCCTGGTCGAAACCGCTCGCTTGCACACGAGAAACAATAATGGGCGCCCTGGCGGACGCCCATTATTGTTTCAGGGGCGATCAATCTCTCCGCCGAGGCAGAGAGCAAATCGCATTACCTCAGCGCCGCGGCGATGTTACCGCCGTCGACAGTCGTCACATCCGCGGTGGTGCGCTCGGCCAGTGCCTGATGCAGGAAAGCCTGGGCAACGTCGTCGGCCGTGACTTCCTGGCCGAGCAGATTGCCGGACATATAGTCCTTCTCCGAGAGGCCACGCGCCGTCGAGCGGCTGGCGATCATGGCATCGGTCAATAGCCCGGAACGGATGCGGTCGGCGTTGACAGCGTTCGAACGGATGCCGATCGAGCCATATTCCAGCGCATATTGGCGTGACAGGAACAGCGTCGCGGCCTTGGGCAGACCATAGGCGCCGAACTTGGCACCCGGGTTGACCGCCTGCTTGGAGGCATTGAACAGCAGCACGCCGCCGGTGCCTTGCTCGCGCATGATGCGCACCGCGTTCTGCGCCACGCTCTGATGCGAGAAGAAGTTGAGTTCGAAGCTCTTGCGCAGCAGCGCGTCGTCGATGTCGGCGATCATGCCCTCCCAGGCAGCGCCTGCATTGGAAACAACGATGTCAATGCCGCCGAACACCTTCACCGCCTGATCGAAGGCAGCACGCACCTCGGCCGGGTTGGTGATGTCGGCACCGACGCCGATCGAATTGTTGCCGGCAGCCTTGGCCGCTTCGGCAGCCTTGGCAGCGTCGAGGTCGACCACGACGACATGCGCGCCTTCCCGGGCGAAGGCCTTGGCGGTGGCCGCACCAATGGCACCGGCGCCGCCGGTGACCAGCACGATCTGGCCGGTCAAAGGCTTCGGCTTGTTGGAAGCGAGCTTGGCCTGTTCGAGCGACCAGTATTCGAGCGGGAACAGGTCGGACTTGGCGAGCGGACGGAAGGTACCGACGCTGGCCGCGCCCTTGACCGCCTCGATCCACATCTCGCCGACGTCGGAAGCGATCTTGGCGTCCTTCAGCGTGCGGCCGTGACCGAACATCCCGAGCCCCGGCACCAGCGACAGGCGCGGCATCGGGTCGAGCATGGTGCGCTTGACGTCGTCCAGCGCGTCGTTCTCTTCGAAATAGCGGGTGTACTCGGCCATGTAGGCTGCGACACGCTTGCCGATCTCGGCCTTGTAGCCGGCGAGATCCGAAGCATCCGGCGCCGGGAGCACCATCGGCCCGGTCTTTATGCGGATAGACAGGTCCGGCGTCGAAACACCGGCGGCGGCGTAATCTGCAATGGCCGCCGAGTTGACGAATTCCAGAATGGCCTCCGAGGTGCGGAAATCACTGACCATGCGGTCAAAGCGTCCCTCGCCCTTGGCGACAGCGACAGCGCCGCGCAACATGGAGGCGACCTCTTCCGGCTTCGCCAGCTTGGCCGGCAACGACGCAGGCTTCAGCGGGTTGCTGCCGTTCTTGGCGACATAATCCTCGGCCATCGTCACATAATGGATCATGCGATCGTAAGCCTGCCTGGCATCGTCACCGAAAGTGAAGATGCCATGCTTGTCGAGGATGAGGCCCTCGACGCTCGGATCGGCGTCGTAGACCTCGGCCGCGACCTTGGCGAGGTCGAAGCCCGGCTTGATGTAGGGCACGAAGCCCATCTTGTCGCCGAACACTTTCTTGGACAGCGCCTCGCTGTCGCCACCCTGGTCGACAATGGCCAGGATGGCGGTGGAATGGGTGTGGTCGATGAATTTGTGCGGCAGGAAGGCATGCAGCAGCGTCTCAACCGAGGGGTTCGGGGAGGACGGATCGATCAGGTTGGCGCGTTGCAACGCGACCATGTCCTCATCGCCGAGGCTCTCCAGCTTGCGCGCCTTGAGCAGCGCGCCGAGCTTCACCGCCGGCAGGCCCTGCGGCTCGATGACGGCCATGTCCCAGCCGCTGCCCTTGACACAGAGCACATCCCATTCATCGCCTACGAAGTCGGTGACCTTGGTCTTCACAGACGTGTTGCCGCCGCCGTGCAGGACAAGCCTCGGCTCGCCGCCGAGCAGCCGTGTCGTGTAGACCCGCAGCGCCAGATCACGTCCCACGCCCTTTGCCGCATAGGTCTTCACCACGTTCTCGGCTTCGGCGTCGTTCCAGAGATTTTTCATCGGGTCGTCCACATCATTGGTTCAGGTTGCATGCACAAGTCTCCGGCAGACCTCTCGGCCTGCCGGATCGATCGTTGGATTGTTATAGGTCCGGCCGATCTTGCTTTTGCGACAGACGGGCGCCGGGTGCATCGAGCAGCCGCCGCGCCACGCCGGCCGGGAGTACGAGATGCGAACAAAGGCCACCGGCAAGTGCCGCCTGCAGCGGCTCTAGCTTGTTGTCTTCCTGCACCACCATCATGCGCTTGGGGATGGCACGCATCGATGCGAGATCGGCGGAAATGACACGGCGGTTGTAGTCGCAGTCGAGCAGGTTGCCGGCAGTGTCGATAAGCTGGCCGGCGATCACGCCGGCCGCGCCCTGATCGCGCAGCGCAAACATTTCGGCAGGCGTCAACGCACCGCATTTGACGATGTGGCTTTCGGCATCGATCGTACCCACCGAAAACAGCGCCAGGTCGCAATGTGCTACCAGTGAGAGCTGTTCCCGGATCACCGGCTCGTCCCGCAACTCGCGCGCCAGCCTTTCAGAGCTCAGCGACAGCGGCGCATAGAAATTGAGGCCCTTGGCATTGAGACGGCGCGCAATCTCCATGGTGCACTGGTCCGGGCGCTGCGAATAAGGCGCGCCGAGATTGCCGCACAACTGTACAACGGTGACATCCTGCAAGTCTGCAAACGACATCACATCGGCAACCGCATAGACGGTGCGCCCCCAGGCGACGCCGACATGGTCGCCGCGATTGACGAGTTCGAGGAAGACACCTGCCGCAAGAGCCGGCACCTCCACGCTCGCATCGAGCGCCTGGCGATCCTGTGGCGCGATCCAGACGGTCGTGAGCCCGAACGCATCCTCCACTTCGCGCGCCAGCGTATCTTCGGTGAAGAGTTGGGTGGATGTGGAGATATTGACGATGCCTGTCTCGCGCGCCTTGCGCAGATAGGTTGCGACAGAAGCCCGCGAGATATCGAGCTTCTTCGCCACCTCGTCCTGGCGAAGCCCATGCGTGTAATAAAGCCACGCCGCCTTGTGAATGATCTGATCTGCCGCCCGGATCGCCATGGGTCGAAATCTCGTTTTCGACATTATTCACGACGACTGACAAAAGTCAAACCAGCTTGTCGGGGCAGGAATGTGCATTTCCCCAAGGTGACTATAAGCTGGATTGCCGGTGCCGACAAAGTTGCAACTGGAAGCTGTTCAGCAAGGGTTCATACCTTGCTTCTTAAGAGCACCGCAGGGAGACAGTCCGGCCGGCGCACATCCTCAATTAGAACCCGGCCAACCACGGAAAGGATTGCCACGATGAACCTCAACCGTCGCCACATGATCGGCCTGGTGGCAGCCGCCTTTGCCTTGCCGGCAATGCAGGCTGAAGCGCGCGCCATGACGCTGAGCGGTACTGTGACCTATCGCGAACGGATGATGCTGCCGCCGAATTCGACGGTCGAGGTTTCGCTCGTAGACGTCTCGCTGGCCGACGCGCCGTCAAAGACCATCGCCCGCCACGTCATCCGCCGCGCCCGTGCAAGCCCGATCCGCTACCGTCTGGCATTCGATTCGAGCCAGATCCGCAAAGGTCGCACCTATGCGTTGCAGGCCCGCATTACCCAGGGCAAGCAGCTGCTGTTCATCAACACGACGCGGCATACGGTTTTCGACGGCGGGCCGAACAACACCGAAATCCGCGTCGAGCGTGTTGCCGGTGAACCGAGCACCGAGCTCGGCATTGCCGGCGAATGGCTGGCCGAGGACATCAACGGCCGCGGCGTCATCGACAATCTGCAGACCACCCTCAAGATCGACGCCAACGGCTCCGTGTCCGGCAAGGGCGGCTGCAACGGCTATGGCGGCAGCGCAAAGATCACCGGCAACCGTATCCGCTTCGGCTCTTTGATGAGCACCCAGATGGCTTGCGCCCCGGCGATCATGGACCAGGAAAGCAAGTTCCACGCAGCGCTCGGCGAGGCACGGAGCTGGCGCATCGACCAGCGCCGCCGCAAGCTCACCTTGCTGGACAGGCGCGGCCGTGCCGTAGCGGTGCTCGCGCGCATAGGCTGACTGCCATCAACAAAAAGGCCGGTCAGGCGAAACCTGACCGGCCTTCCTTATCCACCACTTGATTTGCTGATCCTGCTCTACGCCCTCGGATCAGCTTTGGAGCGCTGCTCCAACCAGCTGACCAGCCGAACCAACGGCCACAGGAACAGCAGATAGATCAGGGCCGCGCCCACCAGCGGCGTCGGGTTGGCCATCAAAGCCTGCGCGTCGGTCGCCTGCTTGAGCAAGTCCGGCATCGCCACCACGGAGGCCAGCGCGGTGTCCTTGAAGATGGAAACCGCATTGCTGGTCAAGGGCGGCACGACGATACGCAGGGCCTGCGGCAGGATCACCTTGCGCATGGCTGTCCAGAACGGCAGACCGAGCGCTGCGGCCGCCTCGAACTGTCCCTTGGGGATGTTCTCGATGCCGGCACGGCAGACTTCCGCCGTGAAGGCGCCCAGCACCATGGAGAGGGCGAGCGTCGCCGAGGTGAAGGCCGACAGGCGGATGCCGACAAAGGGCAGCGCGTAGTAGATCATGATCAGGACCACCAGGATCGGCGTCGCACGGAAGATGTCGATGAAGCCCACTGCCAGCAGGCGTAGCGGCTTCGGCGCATAGAGCCGCATCAGGCAGACGCCCAGACCGAGCAGTCCACCGAACACGATCGCTGCGCAACCGAGCAGCAGCGTGTTGCCCAACCCCCTGATCAGCATCGGGAAGGCGCGGACGAGAACATCCCAGTTGAAGAAGGTTTCTAGCAATCCCATCGTGACGATCCGTCCGCGTTGTTACGCTGGTCCCGGCTTCGGGCAATCCGGCGCTCCAGCAGCAACCATGTTGGTCCCGGTCACAGCTTTAGCCCATCGATCTGCCGGCGGCAGCCTTCTGGACAACACGATGCCGGCGGCGCCCAACGTGTCGCCGCCGGCATCGGCCAAGCTCGCCGGGCTCACTGAGCCTGTGGAATAGGCAGAATCTTGTTGGTCGAGGAATCCGCGGCAGCGTCTGCACCCAGCCACTTCTTGTGAAGTGCGGCCATGGTGCCATCCTTCTTGATGTCATCGATGGCGCCGTTGACCTTTTCGAGCAGCGGCGAACCCTTCTTCATCATGATGCCGAACTTGTCGCCGGTCGGGATCGCCGTCACCACGCCCATGTCAGGCATCTTGGTGAAGGCGAACTGGAAACCGGCGATGTCGCCGATGGCACCGTCGAGACGGCCCGACTGCACGTCGAGTATGAGGTTCTGCTGTGTGTCGTAGCCGCGATATTCCTTGATGCCATACTTTTCGGTGTTGGCCTTGATCCAGGCCTCTCCGACCGAAGCCGAGATGGCGCCAACCGTCTTGCCCTTCATATCTTCCAGCGTCTTCAGCGTGGTGTCCTTTTTGGCCACCAGCGCGATGTCGCTGTCGTAATAGCCTTGCGTGAAGGTCTGGTTCTGCAGGCGATCGTTGTTGATGGTGATCGAAGAGATGGCAAGATCGATGCGGCCCGACACGGTCGCCGAAAACAGCGCCTGGAAGCCGAGGTCCTGGATTTCGACGTCCGAGCCGATGCGCTTGCCGATCTCCTTGACGAGGTCGACTTCGAAACCCTCGAACTGGCCATTCTCGAGCTTGTTTTCCCATGGCGGGTTGGCCGGATAGGCGCCCACCAGCAGCGTTTCGGCATATGCCAGCGACACAGGCCCGAGGCCCAACGTCAGCGCCGCGACGACGCCGATCAGATTGCGGCGATTGAGAAGCATTTTTGGTTCCCCTTCTATTTATCCGCCGGTTCGTTGCGGCGGGATGGGTCTGGCTGGACGCGACCCTTCGTCATGAAAGTGCGGACACCATGCGGGCGGCCGCTTCCCGGATCTGATCCGGGTCGCGTAGCACACACATCCTAAGGAAAGAGCGCGACGCATCGCCGAACAGGTAGCCCGGCGACAAGCCGACGCGCGCCTTGTCGATGATACGCATGCAGGCTTCTCGCGAATCCTCCTGCCCTTCGAAGGCAAAGAAGGCATACATGCCGCCCTTCGGCTTGGAGGGCAGGATGATGCCATCCAGCCTGGCCAAAGCGTCATAGGCGATGTCGAGGCCGAGCCGCGCCCGCTCGCGGATTTCGGACACCAGCGGCTCGCCCTGGCGCAACGCTGCCTCGGCCCCCGCCTGCACGAAGGCGGCGGTGCCGCTGTTGGCATACTGGGTCATGGCAGCAAGCTGGTCGGCGACGCCGGTCGGATGCGACAGCCAGCCAATGCGCCAGCCGGTCATCGCCCAGGCTTTGGAAAAGGAATTGACTACAAGGATACGATCGTCGTCCTCTGCGATCTGCAACATGGAGGGTGCGACCTCACCTTCGAAATAGAGCCGGCCATAGACTTCGTCGGAGACGATCCAGATGCCGGTGCGCCGCGAAAAATCAAGCAGGGCCTGGAGTTCCTCACGGGTCGCCGTCCAACCCAGCGGGTTGCTCGGCGTCGACAGGAAAATGGCGCGTGTGCGGGCATCGCAACGCGCGAACACCGCGTCGAGATCCAGTCGCCATTCGCCGTCAAAGGCGAGCGCCACCGGCCTCGGCTCGCCGCCGACAAAGTGAATGGCGTTGTGAATGTTGGGCCATTGCGGCTCAATGTAGACGGCATTGGTGCCGACATCGATCAGCAATTCCATCGCCAGCATCACCGCGTGCATACCGCCGGGCGTTATGGTCGAGCGCTCCACCGCGATCGGCCGGCCGTGCAGCCTGCTCTGATATTCGGAAAGCGCGGCTGTCAACGAGCCGAGACCGCGCATATTCGGAATGTAAAAAGTCTGACCGGCATCGAGCGACGCCTTGGCGGCATCGATGATGAAGCCCGGCGTCACCATGTCGCCTTCGCCGTACCAGAGAGGAATGACATCGCCGAGGCTTTGTGCCTTGGCGGCGAGTTGCGCGATGTTTTCGGTACGCAGGTCCTGGATCTGTGGCCGAATGCCCTCGAGCGGCGGGAAAGGCCGGACATTCGCCGGGTAGGCGGATGCGCGACTTCTGCTCAAGGTCATATGCCAACTCCTCCCAAAGACACGCCGGACACGCCGGAGTGAAGCGCATGTTCCTGCACGCTCGACCTCAATTAACTCGCACAATATAACGCATGAAACAGTATACTGTTCAAGCCTAAAATTTTTTGTTGAACCGCTTGCGCTCAACCCAGAATAAGGGCTAGCTTCGCAAAAATTCGCCGTTTTTAGCCATTCTCGCCGGGCACAGATCGAACATTGCAAACCTTTCACGGCAAAAATTGGCGAGAAACAGTATACTGATTTCGGAGGATCTAATGTCGGACGAGAGACCATTCAAAGGCTCCGGCGGCAGCCTGCGCGCTCAGGTGTATGAGGATATCCGCGATCGCATTCACCGCGGCGCACTGGGTCCCAATGACCGGCTGGTCGATGTCGAGATAGCGGGCAGTCTCGGCGTCTCCCGCATGCCGGTACGCGAAGCTTTGCTGCAGCTTACGCATGAGGGCTATCTCGTCGGTACCACACGCGGCTTCATGCTACCGACCCTGACGCCGGCCGATGTTGCCAACATCTTCGAAGTTCGGCGCTGCCTCGAGCCCCGCGCCGCCGCCCATGCTGCGCGCACACTCGACGCGGCAGGCATGGAGCGCCTGGCAGCAGCGCTGAAAGACGCCGAGGAAGCGGTAGCGACCGCCGACGCCGAACTACTGTTCCAGGCAAATGTCCGCTTCCGCCGCTCCTGGCTCGAAGCCGTCGACAATGACCGACTGGCTTCGGCCATCGCCCGCTTCGCCGACCATGTGCAGGTCGTGCGTCTCGGCACACTCACGCATCAGCCGACTCAGGCGATCGTGCTTGCCGGCATGCGCAGGCTCTACGACGCCTTCGCGAGCCGCGACTCGATGGCCGCTTTCGACCACATGACCACCTTCATCCAGCATGCCGAAGAGCGTTTCGTCACGCTGACCAGGGCAATGGAAACCGCCAATGACGAGGGCCGGCGCTCTCAGGGACAGTCGCAATGATCAAGCCACATCCGCTCAAGGGCCCGAACAAATTCAAGCTCGGCGTCTTTTCCATGAACGCCGACGGCGGCCTGGCAATGACCACTGCGCCCGAGCGCTGGCGCGCCCGCTGGGACGACAATCTCAACGCCGCCCGCATCGCCGACAGTGCCGGGCTCGAGTTCCTGTTGCCGATCGCGCGCTGGCGTGGTTTCGGCGGCGTCACCCACGCACGCGAATGGTCGTTCGAGACCTTCACCTGGGCGGCGGGCCTGGCGACCGCCACGGAGAACATTGCCCTGTTCATGACCGTGCATGTGCCGCTGGTACACCCACTACAGGCCGCCAAGGCACTCGCCACCGTCGACCATATTTCCGGCGGCCGCGCGGGGCTCAACATCGTTTGCGGCTGGAACCCTGACGAATTCGCCATGTTCGGTCAAACGGTGGGCGAGCGCACCTACGACCAAGCCGAAGAGTGGATCACCATCATCGAACGTGCCTACAAGTCGCGCGAACCATTCGACTTCGCTGGGGAATTCTATGACCTGAAGGGTGTGGTGAGCCGACCCGCCAGCCTGCAGGCACCACGTCCGGTGACGATGAACGCAGCCTTCGGCGCTCCCGGCCGCAACTATGCGGCGCGCCATTGCGACTATCTGTTTTCGACCTTTTCCGAGATTTCGGAAGGCCGTGCTCATGTCGTCGACATCGCCAACCGTGCCGCTGAAGTCGGGCGCGATGTCGGTGTCTATACGGTCTGTCACGTGGTTTGTCGCGAAACGCAGCAGGAGGCCGAGGACTACTATCGCCGCTATGCCCTCGAACTCGCCGACAAGGGTGCCGTCGACGAGCATATGAAGAAAAAGAAGGAATTCGCCCATTCCCACGACGACAAGGCATTCACCGAATACCGGCAGCGCTTTGCAGGCGGCGCGGGCACCTATCCGCTGGTCGGCACGCCGGAGAAGATCGTCGACGACCTGATCCGGATCATGGAGCAAGGCTATGCGGGCGCAGCTCTCTCCTTCGTCAACTACACCTACGACCTGCCCTTCTTCTGCGACCGCGTGCTGCCGCTGATGCGCCAGGCCGGGTTGAGGATGAACTGATGGACGTTGCAACCGGTGCATTTTCCGCGCACGGCACAGTCGATCCGCGCGGCTTCAAGCAAGGCATGCGCGCGATGGCCGGAGCCGTCGCGATTCTGGCCGCTGAAGATGCCGAGCACAGTTGCTTCGGACTGACGGCGACCGCCGTCTGCTCGTTCAGCGCCGAGCCACCCTCGCTGCTCGCCTGCGTGCACAGAAACAGCACTTTCGCTTCACTGACACGGCAGGACATGGCCTTTTCCGTCAACCTGCCGGCGGCGGATCAGGAAAATGTCGCACGCGTCTTCGGCGGCATGACGACGGCCAAGGGCGTAGCCCGCTTCTCTGCGGGTTCCTGGGTCCGCGGCGAAGCCGGTGCACCTCTGTTGGTTGGTGCCCGCGCCGTGTTCGAATGCCGGGTTGGTGAGATCGTCGCGCGCGCCTCGCATCTGATCCTGATCGGGCTCGTGACCAAAGTGACGCTCGACCGTGTCGAGCGCGACCCGATCTTCTACGCCCACGGGCGCTTTCTCACCACCAATAGCCAATAACGGAGACCAGCCGATGTCCCCTGTCCTGTCCGGTCGGCTGAAGACCCGTCTTGCCGCCAATGAACAGCTTGGCCTGGTCTGGCTGACGCTCGGCCATGCCTCGATCACCGAAATGGCGGCGCATTCCGGCGCCGACGCCCTTGTCGTCGACCTGCAGCACGGCTTGTGGGATCGCCGCTCGCTGGAAACGACGGTCGGCATTGCTGTCGGCACGGCTCCAGTGATCGCGCGCGTGGCAGACGGCTCGACAACAGCGATCGGCAATGCGCTGGACGCCGGTTGCGACGGCGTGCTGGTGCCGTTGATCGAAAGCCGCGATCAGGCCGAACAAGCGATATCGGCCGCCCGCTTTCCGCCGCACGGCCATCGCTCTGGCGGCGGCGTGAGGCCGCTGTCCATGGGGTTCGGTGCCTATCTCGAACGGGCGGGCCATGTCGCAGTCGGCCTCATGATCGAAACCGCCGCAGGTGTCGAACAGGCAGAGGCTATCGTAACCACGCCTGGACTGGACTTCGTGCTGATCGGCACCGGCGATCTCGGCATTTCCTATGCAGCGCGTGGCGGAGACGGCGACGCGACGGAGGCAGGCTGCCTCCATGTAAAGGAAGCCTGCGCCAGAGCCGGCGTGCCTTGCGGCATCTTCACCGGCAATGTCGACAAAGCGCTCGAACGGCGGGCCGAAGGCTATCACCTCGTGGTGCTCGCCTCCGATGTCGATGTGGTGCGCGATGCCTTCAACGGTGTGGTGCGCGATTTCGCCGGAGCGGCAGCATGAAACGGCCCTTTCGCGAACGGCTGGAATTTGACGGTGCCGACGGTCAGGTGCTCGACGAAAGCCGCCGCTACATGTTGATGCGGCCCGAGGCACTGATGGGCCTATTCCGCCGCCTGGACGACGAAACCCGGCAAAGGGCGCTGGACGCGCTCGCGGCTTCGGTGATCGAGATGGGTGGCGACAGTGCGCGTGCCTACAAGGTACATGGCGGAGGCGATGTTGGCGCCTTGCTGTCGACCGTGGCCAACACCGCGCCCGATCTTGGTTGGGGTGTCTGGTCTTTCGCGCATGGACCTTCGGGCATCGAACTCACGGTCCGAAACAGTCCCTTTGCGGCCGGCTACGGACCTGCATCACAACCCGTATGTCATGCCATCGCAGGCATGGCGACCGCGGTCGGCCGCATGGTGATGGACAGCGACGATGTCATCGCACGCGAAATCGAATGTAGCGCGTGCGGCGCCGCGGCCTGCCGCTTCGAGGCACATCAGATCTGACGTTGGCCTTACCCCTCCAGCAAGGTCCGGGTGAGTGGATGAGCGGCATCCGCCAGCCCATCGATAACGCTGAAATGATGGCGATCGGGCTCGGCGTAGAAGCCTGTCGAGGCTCCGAGACCGGTCCAGATGTTGGCGAGCAGCTCGGACTGGCGGATGAATTCCGAGCGTTCACCACCGCCCACCCAGCAGACGAGCCGTGCGCCATCCATCGGCGACAGCAGGACCGGGCTCTCGACGGCGGCTTCGGCAGCGTCGATCTTGAGCGTCTTGTTCATCCCCGTATTCATGATGGGGCGAAGGTCATGCACGCCCGACAACGAGACCGTGTTGATGATACGGCGACGCACCGCGTCCGCCAGCGGCGACGTTGCCGAGATCATGCGCGTGACCAGATGGCCGCCGGCCGAGTGACCGGTCAGGCGGATATCACCAGCAACCAGTTCCGCCGCCTTCGTTATGGCTGCGCCGATCTCGGCGGAGATCCGACTGATGCGAGCCTCGGGCGCCAGCGTATAGGACGGCATCGCCACCGCATGGCCACTTTCGACGGCACCGCGCGCCAGGTGTGACCAGAAGCTCTTGTCCAGCGCCATCCAGTAGCCGCCATGCACGAAGACGACGAGGCCCTTGGGTGTACCAACCGGCAGAAAGAGGTCGAGCCGATTGCGGGTTTCCGGTCCATAACCGATGTCGAGTTGCGCTCGGTCTGACGCCACCAATTCGTCGCGATAGGCCGCTGCCGGAGCTACCCAGGCCTCGGGCCAGCGATCGCCACCCGCAATGTTGGCGCCATTGGTGTAGGCGTTGTCCCAGTCGACGATCTTGTGAACGACCATGTTCGCTGTCTCTCCCCTGCCTGTTCCGGCTGGCATCCTCAGCCTCTACAATAGGCAAGCGCCGAGCCAGCGCAACGATAAACTTTATGCTTGAAATAACTCTGGCGCTATGCGAGCGTTTCCATTAGCGGAACGGATGGACATGCAGTCAGGCGTCTTCAACACCGCCGGGTAACAAGGCCGCGTCAAGACGGTCGGCGCAAATTTTACGGAAGCTGGGAGATCAGACGAGATGCTTGGGCCAACGGCGCATACCGACACGTTTGCACGAGACAATCTCCCGCCTCCGGATCTTTGGCCTGATTTCCTGCTCGACGGTTTCGAGTATCCCGATCACATCAATGCCGCCGTCGAACTCACCGACCGCATGGTCGAAAAGGGCTTTGGCGACCACACCGCATTGATCGGGAACGGTCGCCGCCGCACCTACAAGGAGCTGGCCGACTGGACCAGCCGGCTGGCGCATGCGCTGGTCGAAAACTACGGCGTCAAGCCCGGCAATCGCGTGCTGATCCGTTCGGCCAACAACCCTGCCATGGTGGCCTGTTGGCTTGCCGCGACCAAGGCCGGTGCCGTCGTGGTCAACACCATGCCGATGCTGCGCGCCGGTGAACTCGCTCAAATCGTCGACAAGGCTGAAATCACACTGGCGCTTTGCGACACCAGGCTGATGGAAGAGATGGTGGCCTGCGCCAAGCAAAGCAAATTCCTGAAGCAGGTCATCGGCTTCGACGGCACCGCCAATCACGATGCGGAACTCGACCGTGTCGCGCTCGACAAGTCGGTGCGCTTCGATGCGGTCAAGACCGGCCGTGACGACGTCGCGCTGCTCGGCTTCACTTCCGGCACCACCGGCATGCCCAAGGCGACGATGCATTTTCATCGTGACCTCCTCATCATCGCCGACGGCTACGCCCGCGAGGTGCTGAGCGTTACACCGGACGACATTTTCATCGGATCGCCGCCCCTCGCCTTTACCTTCGGGCTCGGCGGACTGGCGATCTTCCCGCTGCGGTTCGGCGCGGCCGCGACCCTGCTGGAGAACGCCTCACCACCCAACATGGTCGAGATCATCCAGACCTATCGCGCCACCGTCTGCTTCACCGCACCGACTGCCTATCGCGCCATGCTGGCGGCGATGGACAAGGGCGCCGATCTCTCATCGCTGCGTGCCGCCGTTTCCGCCGGCGAAACGCTGCCCGCGCCGGTCTACGAAGAATGGATGGAGAAGACCGGCAAGCCGATGCTCGACGGCATCGGTGCAACCGAGATGCTGCACATCTTCATTTCCAACCGTTTCGGCGATTCCAAACCGGCCTGCACAGGGAAGCCCGTCACAGGTTACGAGGCCAAGATCGTCGATGAAAACATGAACGAAGTGCCGCGCGGCGAAGTCGGCCGGCTTGCCGTGCGCGGACCGACCGGCTGCCGCTATCTGGCCGACGACCGCCAACTGAAATATGTGCGCAATGGCTGGAACCTGACCGGCGATTCCTTCTTCCAGGACGAGGATGGTTATCTGCACTTCGCCGCACGCTCAGACGACATGATCATCTCGGCCGGCTACAACATCGCCGGACCGGAGGTCGAGGCAGCGCTCCTGTCCCACGCCGACGTCAAGGAATGCGCCGTCATCGGCGCGGCCGATGAGGAGCGTGGCCAGATCGTGCAGGCGCATGTCGTGCTGGTGGAAGGCGTGGCGGCCGATGAGCTGACCACAAAGCGCCTGCAGGACCATGTCAAGGCAACCATCGCGCCCTACAAATACCCACGCTCGATCAAGTTCATCGATGCGCTGCCGAAAACCCAGACCGGCAAAATCCAACGTTTCCGCTTGAAAGACACGCACTGACCATGACCGACTTCGCAAGGACGCGCAGCCTCTTCCACATGCCGGACGGCGTGTTCTATCTCGACGGCAACTCGCTGGGACCGTTGCCGAAAAGCGCCACCCGGCGCGTGCAGGAGATGATGACCGCGCAGTGGGGCGAACAGCTGATCCGCGGCTGGAACGCATCCGGCTGGATGATGCAGCCGCGCAGGCTCGGTGACCGCATCGGCAAGCTGATCGGCGCCCCGGAAGGCACCGTCGTCGTCGGCGACACGCTGTCGATCAAGGTCTACCAGGCACTTGCCTCCGCACTGGAGCTCAATCCGTCGCGGCGCGTCGTGCTGTCCGACAATGGCAACTTCCCGTCCGATCTCTATATGGCGCAGGGCCTGCTGGGTTCGCTCGACAAGGGCTACGAATTAAAGGTGGTCGATCCGGAAGAAGTCGAAGCAGCGATCGACGAAAGCGTCGCCGTTTTGATGATCACCGAGGTGGACTACCGGACCGGCCGCCTGCACGACATGAAGAAGCTGACAGCTAAAGCACATGCCGCCGGCGTGCTGACCGTGTGGGATCTCGCGCATTCGGCCGGCGCGCTTGTGGTCGATCTCGAAGGCGCCAAAGCGGATTTCGCCGTCGGCTGCACTTACAAATATCTTAATGGCGGCCCCGGCGCCCCGGCCTTCATCTATGTCGCGCCAGAGCATGCCGGCAAGGTGCGCCCTGCCCTGTCCGGCTGGCTCGGCCACGAAAGCCCCTTCGCCTTCGACCTCGACTATCGCTCGGGGGCCGGCATCGACCGCATGCGGGTCGGTACGCCGGCGGTGATCGCGATGGCGGCGCTCGATGCGGCGATGGATGCCTGGGAAGGCGTTTCGATGGCCGATGTCCGCAAGCAGTCGATCGCGCTCGCCGATCTCTTCATCCACGAGGTAGAAGCGCGCTGCCCTGAGCTCACGCTCGCCTCGCCGCGCAATGGCGCGGAACGCGGCAGCCAGGTCTCGTTCCGCCATCCGGAAGGCTACGCCATCATGCAAGCGCTGATCGCGCGCGGCGTGATCGGCGATTTCCGTGCGCCCGACGCGGTGCGCTTCGGCTTCACGCCGCTTTATATCGGTGAGCAGGAAGTGCTCGGCGCGGTCGGCGTTCTGGAAGACGTCATGAACAACCGGCGCTGGGACGAGCCACAGTACCGCAAGAAAGCCCTGGTGACATGAGCAAACCCTACGATCCTTCCCAGGAAGGTGCGCAGATGTCGTTCAAGGAACGCATGTCCTATGGTGACTATCTGCACCTCGAACGCGTGCTCGATGCGCAGGAGCCACTTTCCACCGCGCATGACGAACTGCTCTTCATCGTGCAGCACCAGACGTCCGAGTTGTGGATGAAGCTGGCGATCCACGAGATCCGCTCGGCCATGCGCGAAATCCGATCCGACAGGCCGCAGCCGGCATTCAAGATGCTGACGCGTGTGGCGCGTATCTTCGAGCAGTTGAACAATTCCTGGGACGTGCTTCGCACCATGACCCCCAGTGAATACACCGAGTTTCGCAATTCGCTCGGCCAGTCGTCAGGCTTCCAGTCCTATCAGTATCGTGCGGTCGAATTCCTGGTCGGCAACCGCAACACCGCCATGCTCGGTCCGCATGCGCACCAGCCGGACCTGATCGCCAAGCTCGAGGAGATCCTGGCGGAGCCCAGTCTCTATGACGAGGCGCTGTTGCTTCTGTCGCGCAACGGCTTCGACATCGGTGCCGACGCCACTCGCACCAGTTGGCGCGAGACGCGCGAGGAGAACCCGCAGGTGCTCGAAGCCTGGAAAGCGGTCTATGCCGCGCCGCAGAAATATTGGGATCTCTACGAACTCGCCGAAAAGCTCGTCGACTTCGAGGACTACTTCCGGCGCTGGCGTTTCAATCACGTCACCACGGTGGAACGGATCATCGGGCTGAAACGCGGCACCGGCGGCACCGGTGGCGTTTCCTACCTGCGCAAGATGCTGGAAGTCGTGCTGTTCCCGGAACTGTGGACCGTTCGCACGGTTCTCTAAAGTAAAGCCGGCGGACAGAGCCGCCGGCGTTTTGGTTCCCAGTTCAGAATACGATCAATCCGGAACGACCGCGGTCGCCTGGATTTCCACAAGCGCGTCGTCCTCGATCAGACCCGACACCTGAACCACTGCCATAGCGGGGAAGTTGCGGCCCATGGTCGCCTTCCATGCCGCGCCGATCTCCTTCAGCGAAGAGGAGTAGGCTTTGCGGTCGATCACGTACCAGGTCATGGTCGTGATGTGCTCGGGGCCGGCGCCGCCCTCACGCAGGATGGCGATGACGTTCTCAAGCGTCTGGCGGATCTGGCCCGGCAAATCATGCACCTCGAACTTGCACTGGCTGTTCCAGCCGATCTGGCCGCCGACGAAGATGGTCCGGCCGCGCGCTTCCATGCCGTTGGCATAGCCGATCGGCTTCGCCCAGCCTTCGGGTTGCAGCACCCGGTGCGGCGTCGTGGCGGCTTTGTGTTCGGAGATTGCGGTCAAAGTCATGTCTACTCCAGTCATTTCGCGCTCTTCATCAGCTCGCGGCCGATGATGAGCTTCTGAACTTCGGTTGCGCCCTCATAGATGCGCAGTGCTCGGATCTCGCGATACAGCGTCTCGGTGATCTCGCCGACACGCACGCCGCGGCCGCCGAACATCTGCAGCGCCTGGTCGATCACCCATTGCGCGTTTTCCGTGGCCGTCATCTTGGCCATCGCCGCTTCGCGGGTGATCGGCAGTTTCTGCACGTCGCGCCGCCAGGCGGTGCGCACGGTCAGGAGCGACGCGGCATCGATCGCCGTTGCCATTTCACCCAGCGTGCTTTGCGCGGTCGGCAGATCGGCAAGCGTGGCGCCGAACATTTTTCGTGACTTGGCGTGGGCTACCGCCTCATCGAGAGCACGGCGTGCAAAGCCGAGTGCTGCAGCAGCAACGGACGGGCGGAAGATGTCCAGCGTGCGCATGGCGATCTTGAAGCCCTCACCCGGCTGGCCGAGCAGGTTCGCGGCCGGCACGCGGCAGTTGTCGAAGCGGATGCGGGCCAGCGGATGCGGCGCGATCGTCTCGATGCGCTCTGCGATATGGAAACCCGGCGTGTCTGCATAGACGACGAAGGCGGAGATGCCGCGCGTGCCTGGAGCTTCGCCGGTGCGGGCAAAAACGGTATAGACGTCGGCGATGCCGCCGTTGGAGATGAAGACCTTCTCGCCGTTGAGCACGAACTCGTCGCCCTGACGCTCGGCCGACGTGCTCATCGCTGCAACGTCGGAGCCTGCTTCCGGTTCGGTCAATGCGAAGGCCGAGATCAATTCGCCCTTGGCGATCTTCGGAAGGATCGCCTGCTTGATCTCAGGCGATCCGGACAGGCTGATGGCGCCGGTTCCCAATCCCTGCATGGCGAAGGCGAAGTCGGCCAGCCCGTCTGCATAAGCGAGCGTTTCCCGGATCAGGCAGAGCGAACGGCTGTCGATTTCCGCCGCCATGCCGCCGAATTCCGCCGGCACGCAATGGCGCAGGAAACCGCCGGCGCCGAGTTTGCGAACCAGCCCCTTGCAGGCGCCGTCGGCATCGTGATGGTCGATATGGCCAAGGCCGCCGCCGGCAACGAAGTGATCAAGCTCGCCGGCAAGCTTCCTATGGTTCTCGGCGAAGAACGGCCAGTCGAGATGATCCCGCGTCGGGCCGCCGGAGCGCAGCGGATTGTCCATGGTCAGTTCCCTTCGAAAACCGGCTTCGTCTTGGCTGCGAAGGCTTCAAACGCGCGGCGGAAGTCGCCCGTCGCCATGCAGATGGCCTGCGCCTGCGCTTCGGATTCGATCAGCTCCTCGATGCCCATCGACCATTCCTGGTCGAGCATCTTCTTGGTCATGGAATGCGCGAACCACGGCCCATCGGCGAGATTGCGGGCGAAGCGCTGTGCCTCGGCCAACATAACGGGACGGTCATGCAGCGCGTTGTAGAAGCCCCACGCATGGCCTTCTGCGGCCGACATCGAGCGGCCGGTGAACAGAAGTTCTGCGGCCCGGCCCTGGCCGATGATGCGCGGAAGAATGCCGCAGGCGCCCATGTCGGCGCCGGCCAGACCGACGCGGGTGAACAGGAAGGCCGTCTTGGCCTCCGGCGTCGCGACACGGTAGTCGGCGCTCATCGCCAGGATCGCACCTGCGCCGGCGCAGATGCCGTCGACGGCGGCGATGATCGGCTGAGGGCAGGCGCGGATCTGGCGCACCAGATCGCCGGTCATGCGGGTGAAGGCCAGCAGCTCCGGCATCGCCATCTTGGTCAGCGGCTCGATGATCTCGAATACGTCACCGCCGGAGCAGAAATTGTCGCCGGCTCCGGTCAGGACGATGGCGCGGACGTCGCTGGCTTTGTGCAGCGAACGGAACAGGTCGCCCAGTTCCTCATAGCTTTCGAAGGTCAGCGGGTTCTTGCGCTCCGGCCGGTTGAGCGTGATCGTGGCGACACGGCCGTCCGCATCGGTCTCGAACAGGAAGTGCTTGGCCTTGTGGCCCTTGAAGGGGCGCTTTTTGTCCAGCATCGCGTCGGTCATCGCTCATTATCCTTGCTTGATTCCAGCACGCCTATCGGCGTGCAGGCTTGCTTGCTTCCGGCACGCCCGTCGGCGTGCCGGGCTGTCGTCCTGTTATGCGGGCCGGTCGTCAGTCGTTGGCCGACGGAGGCAGGAAATCCACGTCATGCTCAGCTGAGAGCCGCACCACTTCCTCGACATCGGTGAGGTTGTGCAGCTTCTTGAACAGATCTTCGAGCCGGCCGGCTGGCGACACCCAGAACAGCGCACGCGCTGGCTTGTCCGACTTGTTGAAATAGCCGTGCGGGATGCCGCGAGGCATGCGCACCAGATCGCCGGCCCTGGCCGTGAACCACTTGCCGTCGAGCTTCAGTTCCAGCTGTCCTTCCTGGACGAGGATGAACTCCTCCTGCGTCGGATGAATGTGGACCGGCACGAACTGACCAGCTTCGCTGTTGGTCTCGAAAGCAAAGCTGGAAGCGCAGGTCGCCTTTGGAAAATAACGCTGGCCGAGAATGTTCCACTCGGTCGCTTCATAACCGGTGCCGTTTTCCGTGATGCCCTTTTCCAATGCTTTGTCAGTCATGTGTTCCTCCCTTGATTATTCTCAACCGGCCATGACCTCACCGCCAGCGACGGCGATCGCCTGACCGGTGATGGCCCCTGCTCCCTCGGATGCCAGCCACAGCACCGCATCGGCAACTTCCTGCGGCGTCACCAGACGGCCTTGCGGGTTGGCGCGGGCCAGACTGGCGCGAGCCTCATCGGCGGTGCGGCCTGTCTTGCCCACGATGGTGTCGACCGCGCCATCGAGCAGTGGCGTGTCGGTGAAACCGGGGCATACGGCGTTGACGGTGACATCAGTGCGCGCCAGTTCCAGCGCCAGCGCGCGGGTCAAGCCGACGACGCCATGCTTGGAAGCGCAATAGGCCGAAACGTAAGCGTAGCCGGTTAGGCCGGCGGTGCTGGCGACATTGACGATGCGGCCCTTGCCGGCCTTGCGGATCGACGGCAGCAAAGCCTGCGTGACGAGGAATGTGCCGGTCAGGTTGATGCCGATGACGCGGCCCCAAAGTGCTGCATCCGTACGCTCGAAGGGTGCCGATGGCGCCTCTCCAGCGCAGTTGACCAGGACCGCAACGTCTCCCGAGGCGGTAATGGCTCTGGCACAACCTGCAGCGATCGCCGCTGCATCGGTCACGTCGAAACCGTCGATCACGACGGACCGGCCGCCGCTGGCTGCGATCTCCCCGGCAACATCCTCCAGAGGTCCGGCACGACGGCCGGCCAAGGAGACGACGTGCCCACGCCGGGCCAATTCCAGAGCGATGGCACGGCCGATGCCGCTGCCTGCACCGGTGATGAGAGCGTGGCGCGTTGCGCTCATTTGCGCCCCGACGCTTCGGCTGCGGCACGAGCCAGGTTGGCCTCATATTGCTGCCGGCTCGCATAATACTGCTTCGGCCAGACCTGGCCGGAATAACCGACCTTGGCGGCTTCGTGCATGACAAAGGACGGGTCGGCCAGATGCGGACGGGCGATGGCGCAGAGATCGGCGCGACCGGCCGCGATTACCGAATTGGCGTGGTCGGCTTCCGAGATCGCACCGACGGCAATGGTCGGTACCTGGACCTCGTTGCGGATCTTGTCGGAGAACGGCGTCTGCCACATGCGGCCGAACACCTGCTTTTCCTGCTTCACCACCTGCCCCGACGAGCAGTCGATCAGATCGGCGCCGGCTTCCTTGAACATGGCTGCGAAGATCGCGGCATCCTCCGGCGTGTTGCCACCCTCGTACCAGTCATTGGTCGAGAGGCGCACCGATATCGGCTTCTCCTCCGGCCAGACGGCACGGATGGCGTGAAAGACCTCGAGCGGATATTTGGCGCGCCCCGCATGGTCGCCGCCATATTCATCATCACGAAGATTGGTAAGCGGCGATAGGAAGGACGAGAGCAGATAGCCGTGCGCACAGTGCAGTTCGAGAATATCGAAGCCCACTTCGTCAGCCCATTTCGTGGCCTGCACGAAATCCGCCTTGATCCTTTCCAGATCCTCCTTCGTGGCGGCACGCGGCACCTCCGAGTGCGGAAGATAAGGAATAGCGGAAGCCGAAATCAGCGGCCAACCGCCCTGCTCCACCGGCTGATCGGTCCCTTCCCAGGCAACCTTGGTCGCACCCTTGCGGCCGGCATGGCCGAGTTGGATGCCGATCTTGGCAGGCGTGTCGTTGTGCACGAAATCGACAAGGCGGCGATAGCCTTCCTTCTGCTCTTCATTCCACAGACCAAGGCAACCCGGCGTGATGCGCGCATCGGGCGACACGCAGATCATTTCCGGGAAGACCAGCGCGGCGCCGCCCATGGCGCGCGAGCCGAGATGGACCAGATGGAAATCGTTCGGCATGCCGTCCTTGGCAGAATACATCGCCATTGGCGAAACGATGACGCGGTTGCTCAGCGTCAGACCGCGAATCCGGTAAGGCGTGAACATGGGCGGGATCGGCTTGCCGTTCGGCTGGGCCGGCGCCCCGGCGCGCTCGGCGAACCAGCGCTCATAACCCTCCAGCCAGTCCTTGTCGCGCAGGCGCAGGTTCTCGTGGCTGATACGCTGCGAGCGGGTCAGCATCGAATACATGAACTGTTCCGGTTCCAGCGTGTCGGCATAACGCGTGCCGACCACCTCAAACCATTCCATGGCGTTGCGCGCTGCATTCTGAATGCGCGCGACATCGACACGGCGCACTTCTTCATAAGCCTCGAGCACGGCCGGGATGTTCTTGGCGTCGTGACCGGCGATGTTGAACTGGTTGGTCAGCTCGATCGCATCGTCGATGGCGAGCTTGGTGCCCGAGCCGATGGCAAAATGCGCGGTATGAGCGCTGTCACCCATCAGCACGACATGGCTGTTGCCGTTGAAATGGCTCCATTTGCCGCAGATCAGGCGGCCGAAATTCAGCCAGGCCGAACCGCGCAGATGGCGCGCATTGGTCATCAGGCTGTGGCCGTCCAGCGTTTCGGCGAACAGCTTTTCACAGAAGGCGATCGACTGGTCCTGGTCCATCGTGTCAATGCCGTGTGCCTGGAACACCTCGTCGGTGGTTTCGACGATGAAGGTCGAGGTGTTGTCGTCGAAGCGATAGATATGGGCCTGGAACCAGCCGTGCTCTGTGCGACGGAAATCGAAGGTGAAGGCTTCGAAAGCCTTGGTGGTACCGAGCCAGATGAAGCGGTTCGGGCGCACCACCATGTCGGGCTGGAAGACGTCGGCATATTTGTTGCGGATGCGCGAATTTACGCCGTCCGAGGAGATGATGAGGTCGGCGTCAGGGAATTCGTCGTCGCCCGTCACTTCGTGCTCGAAAACCAGCTCGACACCGAGTTCGACACAGCGGTCCTGCAGGATGTTCAACATCTTCTTGCGGCCGATACCGACGAAGCCGTGACCCGTGGTGCGGATCTTGCGCCCTTTGAACACCAGCTCGATGTCGTCCCAGTGATTGAAGGCATCCTCAATGGTCGCCGCCGTTTCGGGATCCCATTTGCGCATCGACTGCATGGTGGCATCGGAGAACACGACACCCCAGCCGAATGTGTCATAGGGGCGGTTGCGCTCGACCACGGTGACCTGGTGTTCCGGGTTCTGCTTCTTCATCAGCAAGGCAAAATAGAGCCCGGCCGGTCCGCCACCGATGCACACAATCTTCATGGTCATCTCCGCTCTGCTCACGGCCAGTCAGAGCCGTGCGTGAACCATGAAACGATAGTGAAGCCTATCCAAAGATATTTCAAGCTTAAAATGATTATCGCAGTCGATCTTTCGACCCGCAACGCAAAGTTCTGCCGTCAACTGCCCCGCGACCGGGACAGCCAAGCCCCCAACGCTTCGCGTTATTTTGATAAAGCGCCAGCACAGCTCGTCCCGATAGATGGAGCGCCTGCACACGAGGACGCACGTGGCACCGCCGGGCCAGCACTTTTTCTGTTGCTAGGCCGCCTCGCCGGTATCAACCCCTTCGAAAGTGACGAAGGCCTGCAACGTAAACGAGATGTGTTCCGTCATCAGTGCGCGAGCACGCTCTGTATCACGGTCGAAGGCTGCATCCATCAGTGCCGTATGGTGGTCGATACCCATGGCGTCGTGCAGCGCTGAAACCGCTTTTTCGAAATTGCCACCACGGCCGCGCGCGGCCCGCAGCATCGGCGCAAGGCTGAGGAAATGCTGGTGGCGGCGAAGCTGGTCGTAGACCATCGCCTGGAAGCGCAGAAGCCATGCGGAACTCGCGGCACTGACAAGCGCGGCATGGAAGGCGGCGTGGCGTTCGTCCCACTCCTCGATCGCAGCCTCGGACGGATCCTCCGGTGAGAACTTGCAGCGCGACAGCCGGTAATGCGCCGTCACTACGGCCGATTCCCATTCGGCGCCGCCCTTGCGGATCGACTCTTCCAAAAGCGGCAGTTCGACGACCTCACGGGCCCGGATCAGGTCTTCCAGCTCCGCACGCGAAACCGGCGCGACCGCGAAACCACGGTTGCTCACCGCCGTGACCAGTTTTTCCGCTTCCAGACGTGACAATGCCTCGCGCAGCGGCGTCCAGCCGAAGCCATAGATCTGGTTCAGCGCCCCAAGCTTCAGCGGCGTGCCCGGCTCCAGCCGCGTGGTCAGGATGTCACGCCGCAGCCGCAAATAAGCCGCTTCCGTCTTGGTCGAGGGCTCCTCATCCCGCATCGCACTTTTCCTCCACGCAAGGATCATATATTTGGCGGGCCTATCGGCAAAATAATATATCAAACATCCACAGCAGATATTTTATATATAAACCTTTTGACAAGGTTTGCCGACCCGTTATGATGCAACCTGGGGCGCCGGGGAGAGACGGCCGCTTGCCTAATCTGGGAGGAAAACATGATTTCGTCTAAGTCCGGCTGGTTGTCCGGAATAGTACTTGCAGGCTCGCTGATCGCCAGCGTCGTCAGCGCCGCTGCGGATCCGGTTCGCATCGGCATCGCCAATTTCGGCGAACATCCGCAGCTCAACGCCTCGATCGCCGGCTTCAAGAAGGGCCTGGCCGAGAGCGGCTTCGTCGAGGGGAAGGATGTGGTCTTTACCGAGAGCCACACCAATTTCGACGCCACCCTGGTCCCGCAGATGATCGAGAAGCTGAAGGCCGAAAACCCGAAGCTGATCTACACCGTGACGACCCCGGTCTCGCAGATCGCCAAGCAGCAGCTTGCCGGCAGCGGCATCAACATCGTCTTCACCGCCGTGACCGACCCGGTCGCCGCCAAGCTGGTCCCGTCGTGGGAAGCCGGCGACACCGGCATCACCGGTTCCTCCGACCTGCAGGACGTATCGGCCGTGATGGAATTCACCAAGAAGCTGCTGCCCGAAGCCAAGCGTTTCGGCGTTCCTTACAACCCCGGCGAAGCCAATGACGTCGCCGTGCTCGACAAGATCAAGGAAGCCGCACCGAAGGCCGGTTTTGAAGTCGTCGCCGTCGGCGTCGACAACGTCAACGACATCCAGCAGCGCATCGCTTCGCTCAAGGGCAAGGCAGACGTGATCTACACCCCGGCTTCGAACCTGTTGCAGCCTGCGATCGCCGCGGTTTCGGCTGCCGCCCGCCAGGCCGGCATCCCGATCGTCAACTCCGACGACGGCGCCGTGCGCAAGGGTGTGGTTCCGGCCAGCTTCGCGGTCAACTACGACCAGGTCGGCCTTGCTGCCGGCAAGATCGCAGCCGAGATCCTGAAGGGCAAGGACCCGAAGGAAATCCCGCCGTTCCGTCCGGCCTACGCCGACCACAGCCCGCTGATCTCGAAGAAGGTCGCCGCTGACTTCGGCCTGAAGATTCCGGCAGCGCTCGACGACTGCAAGTGCTTCGCCGACTAGGCTGGCTGGACTGAGGATCGCGTGGCGGCGCCCGGAACTGCAACTCGGGCGCCGTTTTTTCTTAAATGGGGTCAGCGCACATCATGGCCGGCGAGGCTCGCCACCGGATCGTTGCGCAAGGAGGTGCGGATGCTGGAAATCAAATCGGCACGCAAGGTATTCTTCAAAGGACAGGCCGACGAGAAGATCGCGCTCAACGGTCTGAACCTGTCGCTCAAGACAGGTGACTTCGGCGTCGTCATCGGTTCCAACGGCGCCGGCAAGAGCAGCATGCTCAACGCCATTTCCGGCGCGCTGATCCTCGACACCGGCAAGGTCCAGATCAACGAGACCGACGTCACCGGCATGCCGGTCTACAAGCGCGCCGCCAAGCTCGCACGCGTCTTCCAGGATCCGATGAAAGGCACCGCCGCCTCGATGACGGTGGCCGAGAACATGCTGCTGGCCGATCTGCGCAGCCAGAAGCGCCGGCTGCGCCAGGGTCTCAACGCCACGCGGCTTGCCGCCTACAAGGAACGGCTGGCGCTGCTCGGCCTCGGCCTCGAGAACCGGCTGGATACCCGTGTCGAACTGCTTTCGGGCGGCCAACGCCAGTCGCTCTCGCTGATCATGGCGGTCGGCGGCGAGCCGGAACTGCTTCTGCTCGACGAACACACCGCGGCGCTCGATCCGCGCACGGCCGACATCGTCATGAAAGCGACGGTGAAGGCAGTCGAGGCGCTGAAGCTCACCACGCTAATGGTGACGCACAACATGCAGCATGCCGTCGACTACGGAAACCGCATCATCATGCTCGACGCCGGCAAGGTACGCCTTGAAATCGGCGGCGAAGAGAAGAAACAGACCACCGTTGCGGACCTGATCGGCCATTTCGCCGTCAAGAGCGACCGCATGCTGCTCGCGAGCTGACCGCCATGGCCATGATCCAGGACATTTTCTCGAGCTTTGTCGCGCTCGTTCCCGTCACCTTGGCGCAGAGCCTCATCCTCGCCTTCGTGGTGCTCGGCATCATGATCCCGTTCCGGATGCTCTCCTTCCCGGACCTGACCAGCGAAGGCGCCTTCCCGCTCGGGGGCTGTGTCGCTGGCGTGCTGCTGGCCGCTGGCCAGTCACCGTTGACGGCGATCGCTGCCGCGCTCATCACCGGCTTCGCCGCCGGCTGCTGCACCGCCTACATCCATCTGCGCTTCCGCATCCATACGCTGCTGGCGGGCATCCTGATGATGACGATGCTCTATTCGATCAATCTGCGCATCATGGGCCGTTCCAACCTGTCCGTGTTCGGCATGGAATCGCTGTTCAACTGGTCGCCTTTCGGCCAGCCGGGCTTCCCCAGCACCAAGATCGCCATTGCCGGCGCCCTCGGCCTGCTCGTGTTCGTTCTGCTCTATCTCTACTTCAAGACCGAACGCGGCACCGGCGTGCGCGCCGTCGGCTCCAACCCCGACATGGCCGAAGCACAAGGCATCAATGTCTGGACGGCGACCATCGGCGGCGTCGGCCTGGCCAGCGCATTCTCGGCGCTCAGCGGTTCGCTGATGGTGCAGTCGCAGGGCTTCGCCGACGTCAACATGGGACTCGGCATCCTCATCAACGGCCTCGCCGCGCTGATGATCGGTGAAGCAATCACTGGCAAACAGACAGTGCTGCGCCAGCTGGCAGCGCCTTTCGTCGGCGCCGTCGTCTACTACCAGCTTGTCTCGCTGTGTCTGGCCGCCGGCATGCCGCCGCCCGACCTGAAGCTGGCCACCGGCCTGTTCGTGCTGCTGATGCTGGCGCTGCCCAGCCTGAAGCGCGGCCGGGCACCCGGCGCTGCCCGCGAAGTAATGCGGGAGTGACAGCAAAAAAGGCCGCCCAGCAAATGCGAGGCGGCCTTTTCAGTTTAAAAAGTTGCTTTTCTCAAGCGTTGTCGGCGAGCGCGCCGCGGATCGAGCCCTTCAGCTTGCCGAGTTCCTTCATCAGCACCTCGCGGTCGCGCGACGACAGCCCCTGGAACAGCGCACCGATCCAGTCGCCATGGCGATCAGCCATCTTGCGGAATTCCTTGCGGCCGAAGGCGGTAAGCGCCACGATCTGCACGCGGCGATCCGTCGGTGACGTGGTGCGGCTGATGTGGCCGCTCTCGACCAGGCGCTCCACCAGCGCGGTGAGATTGCCAGCCGACACCATCATGCGGCGCGAAACCTCGCCCAGCACCATGCCGTCTTCCGCCCGTTCGAGCTGCGCCAGCAGATCGAAACGCGGCAAGGTGAAGTCGAATTCTTCGCGCAGCTGACGGCGGATTTCCGCCTCGATCAGTGTGGTGCAAGTCAGCAGCCGCAGCCACAGCCGTGTCTCGTCGCCATGATCGGCCGGCGCTTCGACCACCTTGGTCTCACTGTCGAGCCAGCCTTCGATATCTGTTTCCGCCATCGATGAATCCACCCCTGCCGCATCACGCGGGCGCCCCATCAAACACACCGCGCCCCCCGGCACGGCTCCCAGATGGCCTCGACTCCATCCGTGATGGTCAAAGCATAAAGTAACTGCCGGGTCCGTCAATCGAAACGGACCGGCTCAAAATCACCCAGCCAATTTACCGGAATCATCCGCGAAGGAGCGCACCGTCTTGATGGCGCCGTCGAGAGCAACACCATCGGCGTCGGCAAGAGCCGCTTCGCGCAGACGCCTCACCCAGTCCGCCGCGTCGCCGCGGTCGCGCAGCATGGGCAGGCAGCCCAGCACCTTGTCGAATTTGGAATGGCCGCGCGCATGGGTGTCGGAATAACCCTTGATCAGACGACGGCATTTCAAGACCTCGACGCCAAGCGCATAGTCCCGGCCGCGTTCGGCTTCCGCAAGCTGCAGCCATTCGCGCATATGCGCCGCCTCGACCTTGTGACGCAGCAGGCCACGACGCCAGCGGCGCAGGCCGCCGATCGTCCACAACATGCCGAAGCCGAAGATCGTGTCGGTGCGGATGCGGCGGCCTCGGTCGATGAAGCGGTTGAATGTCTTCATCATCTTCGGCCGTGCCTCCAGCGCAGCGCCGAGACCGGCCGGCATCAGGCCGACCATTTCCTCCATGCGCGGATGGAAATACTCGGTCGTCGCAAGGGTCTGGCTCTTGCCGAGACGCACCTCGTCGCGCACGCGCTGCGAACGCCCTGGCCGGGTCTTCACGTCGGCGACACGGATGATGTCGTCATAGACCATGGCGTTGGCGATATACTTCGCGGCTTCCCGTGAGAAGGTATAAGATTCGGCCTCGCTGTCCGCCGCAACCAGACGTTCCAGTTCCGACAGATAGTCCTCGCCATAGGCGAGATCGAGGAAGTCGACCACCTTGCGCAGGCCAGGCTCGGCCATCTCACGCACCGGCTGCGGCAACGCAGCGGCGCGAGCGGACAGGGCTTCCCATCCGCGCTTCAGTGACTTCGGCAGAACCGTGCCTTCGCCATGCTTTGCTTTTGTTTCGGAAGCGGCAGCAGGCGCCTCACCACCGGCGGCCCGATCGTAAGCCAGGGCGAAAGCGGCCAGACTGGCCTCTGTTCCCTTACCGCCGGCCTTGATGGTGGCTTCGAATTGCTCACGCGAGAAAGGCAATTCGCCCGAACCGGCCAGCGCGCCGAACAGGCTTGCGGAGACCACACTGCCGGCCTTTTTGGCCATCGCTTCCATGTCGAAATGGATCAGCCTTCTGGCGGCCTCGCCGGCACGACGCGACACCGTGTCGGAATCGGCGCGGCCGTCGCCCGGCACGATCTTTTCCGACACCGCCAGCATGCGGTGGCTGGAGGCGATCAGCGTGGTGCGATCGGGCGTCACGAAACCGCGCAGCACGGCGCGGCCGGCCTCCGCCAATTCCGCTGCAATCAGGATGTCGACATCACCCGGCGACGGGCTGAGCGACAGCACGGGATGGTCATTCGGCCGCTCCGGATCGCGCGGCAGCATCTCGACATAATAGATGGTGGCGCCGGTACGCTGGGCGACACCGGCCACGGAGGTCGACTGGACGTGCCAGCCGGCGCGCTGAGCGACGTCGGTCACCCAGCCGCTCAGCACGCCACCGCCCTGCCCGCCCACGGCCAGGATACAAATCTTGATGATGCGACCGGTGGTATCCGGCCCTTCCGGCAACCCGAACTTCATGCCGCGACGTCTCCAAACACGGGTCGGCCGCGCTCGCGCCAGCCCTGCAGCGCGGCAATGACGCGCTGGCGCAGGCCGAACCAGAAACGATCCCAGCCTGTCGGGTTGGAAATCACATCGGCCTGGTAGAAGGACGGACACAGCACGGCAGCGTCAGCGACCTCGCCGCAGTTGCCGCAGCCGACGCAGTTCTCGTCGATCGCCGCCACCGGATCGTCGCGCAACGGATCATCGAGATGCTTGACCGTCAGCGACGGACAGCCGGAGAGCCGCATGCAGGCGTGATCACCGGTGCAGACGTCCTCGTCGACGCCGAACTTGGTTTTCACCATGCGCTTGCCCTCGGCAATCGCCTTCTTCTTGAGTGGCGCTTCGCGACGCTGGCGGTTGAGCATGCATTCGGACGAGGCGACGATGACCTTCGGCCCCTTCTCCTCCGTCGTCAGCGCCTCCTTCAACGCGTCGCGCATGGTGCCGACATCATAGGTGCGCTCGATATGGCGCACCCATTTCACGCCCATGCCCTTGATGGCATCGGTGATCGGATGCTTGGTCGACTTGGTGCGGTTGGAGGCGCGCGAAGACAGGATGTCCTGGCCCCCGGTTGCCGCCGAATAGTAATTGTCCACGACCACGATCACGCCGTCATTCTTGTTGAAGACGGCATTGCCGATCGAGGACGTCAGGCCGTTGTGCCAGAAACCGCCATCGCCGACGAAGGAGATGGAGCGCCGCTTGGCGTCCGGCGAATTGAAGGCGGAAGCCGAAGCCGGGCCGAGGCCATAGCCCATCGTCGTGGCGCCCAGTTCGAAGGGCGGCATGATCGAGAACAAATGGCAGCCGATATCGGAGGCGATGTGGTGCTTGCCCAGCTCCTGCTCGGCCAGTTTCGTGGCGGCGAAGATCGGCCGTTCCGGGCAGCCGACACAGAAGCCCGGCGGGCGCATCGGCACGGTCTTGGCGAGATCGTCGAAGATCGGCGGCGCCGGCACGTTGGGCGCGCGGATTTCCGGCGCCAGCAGGTCGCTGCCATACTTGCGCATGAAGGCACCGATGCCGGACAGCATGACATCGCCGGAATATTCGCCGGCCATCGGCAGCATGCCCTTGCCTTCGAGTTTCACCGAAGCGCCGGCCTTGTAGAGCATCGACCCCAGAGCCTGCTCGATATAGTCGGGCTGGCCTTCTTCAACGATCAGCACGGCATCCTTGTCGGCGCAGAAGGCGACAAGGTCGTCCTCGACCAGCGGATAGGTGACATTGAGAACGTGCAGCGGCACCTCGGTCTCGCCATACACATTGGCGAGGCCAAGCCGCTGCAGCGCGCGGATGACGCCGTTGTACATGCCGCCCTGCATGATGATGCCGACCTTGCCGGAGCCGCCGAAGGTCTCATTGAGCTGGTGGCGCTTGATGTAGTCGATGGCAGCCGGCAGACGCTTGGAGACCTTCTCCTTTTCGTGCAGGAACGATGCGGGCGGCAGCACGATGCGCTGGGTGTCGCGGCGTGGATTTTCCAATGCATCGGCGACGGTCATGATCGGCCGGACATTGTCCTTGGCAATGAAGGAACCGTGCACGTGGCAGCAGCGGATGCGCACCTGCAGCATGACCGGCGTGTTTGAGGCTTCCGACAATTCGAAGCCGTGTTCGACGGCGGCCACGATCGACGGCAGGTTCGGACGGGGGTCGAGCAGCCAGACCTGGCTCTTCATCGCAAAGGCGTGGCTGCGCTCCTGCATGATGGAGGAGCCTTCACCATAATCCTCGCCGACGATGATCAGCGCACCGCCGGTGACACCACCGGAAGCAAGGTTAGCCAATGCATCGGAGGCGACGTTGGTGCCCACCGTCGACTTGAAGGTTGCGGCGCCGCGGATCGGGTAGTGAACGGAGGCCGCCAGCATGGCGGTCGCGGTGGCTTCGGAAGCACTCGCCTCGAAATGCACGCCGAGCTCCGCCAGGATTTCCTGGGAATCCGCCAGCACGTCCATCAGATGGCTGATCGGCGCGCCCTGGTAGCCGCCGACATAACCGACGCCGCATTGCAGCAGGGCCTTGGTGATGGCCAGAATCCCTTCACCGGTGAACTCTTCACCGGCTCCAAGCTTCAGCTTCTTCACCTCCTTGGCGAATGACCGTTCTGCCATGGCGAGCTTTCCTTATTTCGATGGGTCCGTGTTCGACCACAACACCGGGCCGCCGTTCTTCTCGTAGGCCATGCCTTTCGGGAACGAGATGGCCTCGAGCTGCAGGCCCCACGGCGCGAAGAAGTAGAGAATGGATTGGCCGGCGACGGGGCCTTCATTGATCGGCATCGGCCCTTTGAGGGTGCGGATGCCCTTGGCAGCCAGATATTTCGCCGCCGCATCGATGTCTTCGACATAGAAGGCGATGTGGTGGCCGCCATTGTCGGAATTGCGTGGCCGCACATCCTTCTTGTCGGGCGCGCTGTAATCGAACAGCTCGATGTTGGAGCCGGACTGGCAACGCAGCAGGGTGATCTCGTTGATCACCGCGCGCGGATCGACGTCGACGAGGTCCTTCATGAAGTCGCCCTTGTCGTCCCGAAACGGGCCGAAGCTCGTCGCCTTCTGGCACCCCATCACGTCGACGAAGAACGCTTCAGCCGCTTTGATGTCCGGCACGGTGAGGCCGATGTGATTGATGCCGCGAACCCCAGGCATCGGCTCGGCCATGGCGTGCGCCGGCCAGAACATGGCGGCGAAGGCAGTTGCGATCAGGAAATTCTTGCTCATCTCGGTCCTCGGATCGACACTCGGCTGGAATTCGATGCCTTCAAATCATCAACTGGTACGGTCAGAACTCGTGCTTGCGCACGTTGAGCAGGATCTTCTGCAACGTCGCCACGAAGGCGGCATGCTCGGCCGCGTCGATACCTGCGAACATGTGGTTGTAAGTGCGGCGCATGGTAGGCCACAGCGTCTCGAAAGCGGCGCGACCAGCCTCGGTGATGGAAATGCGCGTTGCCCGGCTGTCGTCCGGATCGGCAGTGCGACGCACCAGCCCGTCCGCTTCCAATGCGTCGAGCGCTCGGCTCAAGGTCGACTGCTCGGTGATGGCGTAGACGGCCAGCCGGCTGATGGCGAGATTGTCGATCACCGACAACACGGCCAGCGCGCGCATCTTGGGCGTGGTCAGGCCGAGCTTGGCGAGGTCTTCGCGCAACGAGGCATTGTAGCGCCCCATGATGCGGTTCATCAGATAGGGCGCGAATTGCTGCAGCCCGATCTCGCCGAGCCGCGGGCCTTCGGTATCGTCACCTATGATCGTGCGTTCGTTCACCGGAACTCCTTGGTCACGAGGAAGCCCGACCCGCCGCCGAGGCCTGGACCCGGATGGGTCGAGGCGCCGATATGATAAAGAGATTTGATGGCACTGCGGTGGTTGACCGACCCTGCGAATGGCCGCCACACGAAGAATTGGTCGATGGTGCAGGCGCCGCCATAGGGATCGCCACCAACCAGATTGATGTTCATCGCTTCGAGATCGGCCGGAGAATAGGCGCGCCGCGCCAGCACCGTCTCGCGGAAACCTTCGATGTGGTTCGCCAGGATCGCTTCGAGCCGATCGGCGAACGCCTCACGCGTCGCCTCGTCCCACACGCCCCGCGTGGCGATCTCGCCGGCGGCGTCGCCCTTGATGGCACGTGGCGCATCCGGAACCTGAATCCACAGGATCGCCTTGCCTTCAGGGCAGCGCGACGGATCCAGCGAAGCCGGCTGCCCGACGCACATGGTCGGCGTCACCGGCAGCATGCCGCGGGTCGCCTCGTTGTGCGACTTGGAGACGGCATCGATGCCGTCGGTGAGGTGGATCAGCGCCACCTTCTCTAGGCCCTCGCCGCGCCAGCGCGGCGCGCGATCGAGCGCATAATGAAGCTGGAAATTGCCGCGGCCGTGGCGATAGGCGCGTGTCGCATCCTTGGCCAGCGACGGCGCATCCGGACCGAGCAGGCGTCCATAGAGCTGGCCCGGCGCGACGGAGGCGATGACGGAATTCGAGGCACCGATCTCTTCGCCGCCGGCAAGCTGGACACCGGTTGCCTTGCCGCCACGAACCAGGATGCGCTCCACATCGGCTCCGGTCCTGATCGTACCTCCCTGCTCCTGGATCAGCGCACGGAAAGCATCGACGGCCTTGCCGGCACCACCCTTGACGATGGGCGCCCCCGCCGCTTCCAGCGCGAAGGCGATGACCTTGCCCATCTGGGCCGAATAGGTGTCTTCCGGTGACAGGCCGCAATGCAACGCCCAGGGTGCATGCAGGGCCTGGATGTTCGGCGACTTGTAGTTTGTTTCCAGCCAGCCGCGCGCCGGCGCCAGGGCACCGCCAAAATAGTCGACAAGGCCGCGCAGGCCGCGCCGCCAGGCTTCGCGCGCCAGCAGTTTCGCGGTCGCGAGGCTCCACAATTGACCACCGAGCAAACCGAACAGCAATTCGGCGCTGGTTTCGATCGAACCGACATCGGCGGCATGACGATCGCCATCGCCCGAGGACAGGCCATTGAAGGCCCGAACATTGGCGGCACGGTCGGTGGTCAGCACCACGCTCGACCCGTCGGGGCGCAGCGCCGCCGTCGGGTGCGGCGTGTGGCAGAATTCGAGCCCGTGACGGGCAAGATCCTGACCGAGCGCACCATGGGCAGGCCCGGTCAGGAAAAGCACGAAAGTGGCCGCCATCACGTCATGGGTGAAGCCCGGAAGCGTCGCTTCGGCACTGAACATGCAACCGCCGAGCCGCTGCTCGCGTTCCAGGAGCAGCACCCGCGCACCCGATTTGGACAGCATCGCTGCCGCCACGAGCCCGTTGATGCCGCTGCCGATGATGATGTGATCGTAGACCACGATGATCAGCTTCCGGTCAGGCCTTCGGGACCAACGCCAAGGCTCGCACCGGGCTGCCGGTGCCCTTGACGATCTTCAGCGGCGCAGCGATCAGGATGGCACCCTTGGTCGGCAGCTTGTCGAGATTGCACAGGCTGGCCAGGCCGTAACGGTTGGCCTTGTGCATCAGGTTGTGCGCCGGGAATGGCGGGGTCATGCCACCGGCCGCACCCGCATCGGTGCCGATGCACTGGGTGCCCCAGCCGATCGCGCCGCGCTCGATGATGTATTCGATGCAATCGACCGAAGGTCCCGGCGAATGCGGGCCGTTGGCATCGGCGTTGAGGAAGGAAGTCTCGGAACCGTTACGCTTGTCCCAGTCGGTGCGCATCACCACCCATTCGCCCTTGCCGATGGCGCCATGCTTGGCTTCCCAGGCCTTCACGCCTTCGGCGGTGAGCAGATAGTCGTTGTCGGCTGCCGACTCGGCCGAGCAGTCGATGACGTTGACCGGTGCGACATAGTTGCTGACCGGGATCGTGTCCGTGTAGCCGTCGGAATATTCCTTACCGGTGATCCAGTGGTGCGGCGCATCGAAATGCGTGCCGGAATGCTCGCCGATCTTCAGCCAGTTCCACGCCCAGAACGGACCGTTCTTGTCGTATTCCGAAATGGTGTGGATTTCGATCTTGGGCGTATCAACCGCGAATTCCGGCGGAAGTTTAAGCAGCGGAGTGTCCGGTCCCAATGGGGCGGACAGGTCGACGACGTCAACCTTTCCACTGACCAGAAGCTCGGCCAAGCCGGCAAGCGCATTTGCAGCGGTCATATTCAATCCTCCTGATTGCATGTTCTTCATTCTTTTGACCGGGCGCCAGCAATCGCGGCAGCACCGGTTTTTCCCGAAGATCAGGCTAGACGAGTTTAGATGCGTATGCAAATATCATTTTAAGGGTGAACTAATTCCATGACCAAATACGACGCCATTTTCATTGGCGCGGGACACAACGCACTTGCCTGTGCGGCGCATCTCGCCAAACGCGGTTGGAAGGTCGGTCTGTTCGAGGCGGCAGACCGCCCGGGCGGCGCCGTGAAGACGCTTGAGCTGACCCTGCCTGGCTATCGCCACGACCTCGCCGCCATGAACCTCAGCCTGTTCGCAGGCTCAGCATTCAACCGGGTTTACGGCACAGAACTGGCACAACACGGACTGGAATTTGCACCGGTGCAGGACTGCTTCGCTTCGGTGTTCCCGGGCGGGCGCTGGCTGGGCGTATCCACCGACCTGGCCATGACGACGGCACGCATCCACGCATTCTCGGCACGCGATGGCAAGACCTGGGAGACGCTGGTCGAGGCCTTCCCGGCGCGGGCGGAGCGGATCTTCTCGATCCTCGGAAGCTCGATGAAAAAACGTGCACTTGCACGTATCTTGTTTTCGCTGCTGCGCAAGGAGGGCATCTCCGGCACCCTCGACCTCGGCCGTTTCCTGCTGTCGTCACCGCGCGCCTGGCTGGACGAGACCTTCGAAAGCAGCGAGGTGAAAGCGCTGCTCGGCGCCTGGGGCATGCATCTGGATTTCGCGCCCGATATCGCCGGCGGGGCGGTCTTCCCCTATCTCGAAGGCATGGCCAATCAGAGCTTCGGCATGGTGCTGGGCAAGGGCGGCGCAGACACCATGATCCGGGCGCTGACAGCGATGGTCGAAGGCCATGGCGGCACCATCGAGTGCAATGCTCAGGTCGAGCGGGTCGTTATCACCGGCGGCAGGGCAACGGGTGTGATGCTGGCCGATGGACGCCGCATCGAGGCCAGTCGTGCCGTCATTGCAACGGTTTCGCCGAAAGCCTTGAACGGACTGCTACCGGAGGGCTCCGGCAACAGCGGCTTCGACCGCAAGATGCGCGATTTCCGCCATGCGCCCGGCACCATGATGATCCACCTGGCGGTGGATACACTGCCCGACTGGGCCGACCCTGCCCTGCAGCACTTCGCCTATGTGCATGTCGCGCCGTCGCTGGACGTCATGGCACGCGCCTATCAGGAAGCCCAGGCGGGCCTGCTGCCAGCCGAGCCAGTGATCGTGGTCGGCCAGCCGACAGCAATCGATCCGACCCGTGCACCGGACGGCAAGCACATATTGTGGCTGCAGACGCGCGTCGTGCCCGCAGAAATCAGGGGCGACGCTGCCGGTGTCATCCAGGATCGCGACTGGGCAACGGTACGGGAGGCTTATGCCGACCGGGCGATCGCGATCATCGAACGCTATGCGCCGGGCCTCTCGGGCAAAATCATCGAACGTACGGTAGTGAGCCCACTCGACCTCGAAAGCGGCAACGCCAATCTGATCGGCGGCGACCAGATCTGCGGCAGCCATCACCTGTCACAGAATTTCCTGTTCCGGCCGGCAACCGGCTCAGCCGACTGGAGCACGCCGGTGCGCAATTTCCATCTTGCCGGCGCCGCAACATGGCCCGGCGCGGGCGTCGGTGCGGGCTCAGGCTTCCTGCTCGCACAGCAACTGGCAGGCGGCTGAAACAAATCTTCAAACAAAGCTCGCGGAAAGCGGGCTCCAGAGGTGGGAGAAACCGATATGAAGCGCAAGGCGATCAACCCGGACAGCATGTACAAGTCGCTGCCGTTCGGATTTTCCCATGCCGTCGAGCAGAACAGCGGACGCACCCTGCATATGGCGGGCCAGGTTGCCTGGAACAGCGCCGGCGAGCTGGTCGGAGCGGGCGACCTTGCCGCGCAGGCACGCCAGGCGTTGGCCAATCTCAAGACCGTGCTGGCGGAAGTCGGCGCCACGCCCGGCGACGTGGTGCGGCTGCGCACCTATGTCGTCAACCACACACCCGACAAGCTTGGCCCGATCGAGGCCGAAATAAGAGCCTTCTTCGGCGACGTCACGCCGGCCGCCAACACGCTGATCGGCGTCCAGACGCTGGCCATGCCGGAATTTCTCATCGAGATCGAGGCAACCGCAGCGCTCTGAGCAAGCCGCGGGATCGCCTCGCAAGACACAATAATGGGCATCACAATAATGGGGAACACAACCATGAGCGCACATCCAAACAGACGTACCCTGCTGAAACTGGCGGGCGCCGGCGTAGCGGCTGCCAGTTTGACGCTACCGGGCAAGGTCTTTGCCCAAGGCAAGGACGAACTCACCATCGCCTACAACGTCAACCTGCCTTCCTGGGATCCGACGGTCGGCCCTTCGGCGGTCAACCCGACCATCCAGGGCTTCTACCAGTCCGTTTTCGACATGTTCATCCACCAGAATCCGGATCTTTCCTTCGCGCCGGGGCTGATCACCGAGTGGGGCTGGAACGACGATCGCTCCAAGATCTTCCTGGTGGTTCGCGAAGGCGTCAAATGGCATGACGGCAGCCCCTTCACCGCCGAAGACGTCGCCTGGTCGCTGGCGCGCGCCGGCAAGGCCGAAACCGGCAATCCGATCCAGTTCGTCTGGTCGAAGGTCGGCAACTTCAAGGTTGACGGCAACCGCGTCGAGGCAGACGTCATCGAGTTCGAGCCGACCATCTTCAAGTGGATGTCGTTCCTGACCGGCTATGTGCTGCCGAAGGCCTATTACGAAAAGGTTGGTGCGGAAGGCTTCGAGGCCAAGCCGATCGGCACCGGCCCCTATATGGTCGATCGCTACGAGCGCAACGCCTTCGTGCGCCTGAAGGCCAATCCCGACTATTGGGGCGGCAAGCCGGATTTCGAAACCGTCACCATCAAGTTCGTCACTGACGCCGCCAGCCGTGTCGCCGAGGTCGAATCCGGCAATTCCGACGTGACGCTGGAAATCCCGTATGAGGAATATGACCGGCTGATCGGCGGCAAGCTCAAGGGCAGCTGCGAAACCGTCTCCGATATCGCGATGATCTTCATCAACGACGTCGACCCGATGCTGGACAAGAATGTGCGCCTCGGCGCCATCAAGGCCATCGATAAGCAGTTGCTGATCGATCGCCTGTTGCGCGGCTACGGCGTGCCGCTGTCGACGCTGGAGACGCCGGAATACGCGGCCTACGATGCCTCGATCAAGGTCGAGCCAAATGTCGAGGAAGCCAAGAAGCTGCTCGCCGCTTCCGGCTACTCGCCGGAAAAGCCGGTGAAGTTCAAGATCCAGACCACGCGCGGCTTCAAGCCGAAGGACTACGAGATGATCCAGGCGATCGTCGGCATGTGGCGCAAGGTCGGCATCGAAGCCGAGATCGAGGTCTACGAGATCGCGCAGCACTACGAACTGCGCGCCGCCGACAAGCTGGCGCCGGCCGCCTTTTACAATTGGGGCAACGCCGTCGGCGACCCGACCACCTCGACCGGCTTCGCCATGTTCGGCCCGAGCCCGCACTCGGTCTGGGACGGCAAGGATCTCGTCGACCGCATCATCCCGCTGTGGGGCGAGAAGGACGAGGCCAAGCGCATCCAGGGCTGGAAGGATGTCGACCGCTACATCGCCGATGAAGGGCTGGTGATCCCGCTACTGCAATATGCGCAGCCGATCGTGCACCGCGAAGGCCTGAAGGTGACACCGCACAAGTCGGGTGCGCTGCTGCCGCACCTGATCAAGCGCGCATAGGCTGAAATCTCCGGCCCGGTTTGCGCCGGGCCGGAGGCTTTTTCCTCATGATGCTTCTTCGTCAGACCGTCTCCCGGCTCATCACCACGCTGATCACCCTGTTCGGCGTGGCGGTGATCGTTTTTGTCGTCATCCGCGTGGTGCCCGGCAATCCCATTGCCATGATGCTGCCGCCCGGCGCGACCGAGGCCGATATCGAACGGCTGAAGACGCTCTACGGGCTCGACAAATCCATCTTCGAGCAGTTCGTCATCTGGTTCGGCAATGTACTGCACGGCGATTTCGGCACCTCGATCTCGACGCGCCAGCCGGTGCTGTCGCTGGTGCTCGATCGGCTGCCGGCAACGCTGGAACTGTCGATCATCGCGCTGGTCATGGCTGTGGCGATCGGCGTGACGCTGGCCATCCTCGGCACCCGCTTCCGAGGCCGCAAGACGGAAGCCGGCATCGATGTCGCCAACGGCGTCGGCCTGTCGGTCCCGGATTTCCTATGGGGTCTGGCGCTGATCCTGCTTTTCGGCGTGCTCTGGCCCGTCTTCCAGATCTCAGGCCGCGTCTCGCCGCGGCTGGAGCTGCCTTTCACCAGCCAGTTCTATCTGTTCGAAAGCGTCCTGCGTCTGCGCTTCGACATCCTGGCAGACCTGCTTTCCCACATGTTCATGCCGGCACTGGCCCTTGCCCTGCCGCTGGCGGCGATCATCTCGCAACTGCTCAAGCAGTCGCTCAAGGAGACGGTGAACCTCGACTATTCCGTGCTTGCCCGCACCAAGGGCTATTCGGAAACCAAGGTGATCCTGTCGGAGGCCTTGCCCAACTCGATCCTGCCGACGCTGACCCTGGTCGGCGTGCAGTTCACCTTCCTGATCGGCGGCACCGTCATCATCGAGCGGCTGCTCTCCTATGAGGGGCTCGGCAACATGGCGATCGACGCCGTCATCAACCGCGACCTGCCGCTGATCCAGGGCATCGTCATCCTGTTCGCCATCCTGTTCACCTTCGTCAATCTGGCCGTCGACATGACCTATGCCTTCCTCAACCCGAAACTGCGCCATGCTTGACGGACGCGGTTCGATACGCCGGCGCGCCGGTGCAAGGCTCTGGCTGTCGGCCCTCTGGCTGGCCCTGTTCGTGCTGGCCGCGCTGCTGGCGCCATGGATCAGCCCGCATGACCCGCTGGCACAGGACCTGATGCTCGGCCGCCTGCCGCCGGCTTGGATGGCCGGCGCAGAGCCGGGCTACTGGCTGGGGACCGACAGCCTTGGCCGCGATGTGCTGTCGCGCATCATCCATGGCGCGCGCATCGCGCTGATCGTCGCCCTGATTGCCGGCACCGCCACCTGCCTGCTCGGCTCGACGCTCGGCCTCGTCGCTGGCTTCTATCGCGGCTGGGCCGACCGGCTGATCAGCCGGCTGGTCGATATCTGGATGGCCTTCCCGCCGGTGCTGTTCGCGATCCTGCTGATCGCGGTGCTCGGCACCGGCCTGACCTCGGTCATCCTGGCCATCGTCATCATCGACTGGACGCGCTTCTGCCGTGTCGTGCGTGCCGAAACACTTAACCAGTCGAAGATGGACTATGTGCACAGCGCCAAGGTGGCGGGCTTCACCCGCCTGCGCACGCTGGTCGCCGAGATCCTGCCCAATGTATTGCCCACCATCATCGCGCTGCTGACGCTGGAAATGGGCATCGCCGTGATCGTCGAGGCGATCCTGTCCTTCGTGAACCTGTCGATCTCGACCGATCAGCCGACCTGGGGCGGCATGATCGCGGAAGGCCGCACCAGCATTCATCAGGCCTGGTGGGTTCTGGTGTTCCCGCTGATCGCGCTCTTCTTCACCGTGCTGGCCTTCGCGCAATTCGGCGATGGCCTGCGCGAACGTTTCGATCCGGTGCTGCGATGAGCAGCTTCCTCGAGATACGCGGGCTTTCTGCACGGCTTGCCGGCACCGGCCAGCGCCTGCTGCGTTCGGTCGACATCAGCCTGCCGGCTGGCTCGGTGCGCGGTCTGGTCGGCGAAAGCGGCGCCGGCAAGAGCATGATCGGCAAGGCCGTGCTCGGCGTGCTGCCTAAGGCCGTCGAGATCATCGAAGGCGAGATCCTGCTCGATGGCCAGGACCTGCAGAAAGTGTCGCCCGGCGAGCGCCGGCGGCTGATCGGCGCGAAGGCGGCACTGATCCCACAGGACCCGCTGACCGCGCTCAATCCGTCGCGACGCATCGGGCCGCAGATCACCGACCGCCTTGTCGATATCCTCGGCTGGACAAAGGCGCGCGCGGCCGCGCGCGCATTAGAAGTGCTGGCGGAGGTGAGTATCCCTGAGCCGGAGCGCATCATGCGGCTTTATCCGCATGAGCTGTCCGGCGGCATGCGCCAGCGCATCCTGATCGCTTCGGCCTTCGCCGCGGAACCGAAACTGATCGTTGCCGACGAACCGACGACGGCGCTCGACGTCACCGTGCAGAAGCAGATCCTGAAACTGATTTCCGAGTTGCAGGCACGCCACGGCACCGCGCTGCTGTTCGTCACACATGACCTCGGCGTCGTGTCCAAGGTCTGCGACACGCTTTCGGTGCTTTATGCAGGCAAGGTCGTGGAGGACACCACCGTGGAACGCTTCTTCGCGGCCCCGCAACACGCCTACAGTTCGGCGCTGCTTGCAGCGACGCCACGCCATACCGATCCATCCTCGTCGCTCAAGCCGGTGCCGCGCGAGGTGACCGACGCCGTCGCCGCCGAAGTCGCCGTCGATGATACCACCTGGCGTCCGAACGGAGGCGTCCGTGGCTGACAATATTTTCGAGGTTGCGGACCTGCGCGTCGACGTCGCCGACATGACGCGAAAGCCACTGTTTGGCTCAGCACCGCGGCTGGAGATCCTGAAAGGCATCAGCTTCACCATCCCGCGTGGCGCAGTACTCGGCATCGTCGGGGGTTCGGGTTCCGGCAAGACGACGCTCGGACGCACGCTGGTGCGGCTGGCCGAACCGAGCGGCGGCCGCATGCTGTTCGACGGACAAGACATCGCGCATCTTTCCGATGCCGCCATGCAGCCGCTTAGGCCACGCATCCAGATGATCTTCCAGGATCCGCTGTCATCGCTCAACCCGCGGCTGACCGTCGGGCGCACGGTGGCGGCACCGCTGAATGCCAGGACCAACGATCCCCGGATCGGGCAGGCACTGGAGCATGTCGGGTTGCCCGCCGATTTCGCCCGGCGTTATCCGCACGAACTCTCCGGCGGCCAGCGTCAGCGCGTCGGCATCGCTCGCGCCATCGCCATGCGGCCGGAATTCATCCTCGCCGACGAGATCGTCTCCGGCCTGGACGTATCCTCGCAGGCGCAGGTGCTGATGTTGCTCGAGACGCTGGTCGCGGAACTCGGGCTGACGCTCGCTTTCATCAGCCACGACCTGTCGGTGATCCGCCGACTGTGCAGCCGTGTCATCGTGTTGCGCGCGGGCGAGATCGTCGAGGACGCCGCGACCGAAGACCTGTTCGAACGGCCACAGCACGCCTATACGCGCGAACTGCTCGACGCCATTCCGACACCCGATCCTTCGGTGCGCTGGTAGGATAGGCGGGACGTCGCCAGAACAGGTGCTGGCGGTTTGAACATCGTAAATATCGACCGTTCGTGCCGCCCCTCACCTGCCTGCCTGCATCCTCTCCCCGTTAACGGGGAGAGGGACGCTCCCGCCTCAGATTTCGCCAATTATCGGCGTTGCAGAACGGGCGCCGGCGCAGCGGCCAGCATCCTTCTACCCGTTCACGGGGAGAAGTGCCCGGCAGGGCGATGAGGGGCAGCGCTGCGGCGGGTGGCACAGCAATGCGTGGCGCACGAGCCTTTCTCCCAGGTTCAGAGCGGGATACACATGCGTCACCATCGCACCCTGCCGAGGACATCATGAAAATCCGCCTGTTCCGAAACGCCGCGTTGAAGATCGAAGTCGCCGGCAAGACACTGCTTGTCGACCCGGACCTTGGCGACAAGCACAGCCGTCCTTCTTTCACCGGACGTTCGCCGAACCCGATGGTCGACCTGCCGGTCAGCGTCGAGGAAATCCTGGATGGCGTCGACCTGGTGATCGTCTCGCACCTCCATGCCGACCATTTCGACACGGTGGCGCAGACGGTTATCGCAAAGGACCTGCCGCTGATCTGCCAGCCCGGCGACGAAGGGAAAATCCGCGGCTTCGGTTTTGAGGACGTCACCACGCTTGCCTCCGAACTCACCTGGAACGGGATCAAGCTGATCCGGCGCGACGGCAGCCATGGGCTGGGGCCGGTGGTGGAGAAGATGGGACAGGTTATCGGCTTCTCGCTGGAGGCGGCAGGCGAGCCGACACTCTACTGGGCTGGCGATACGGTGCTCTATCCGCCGGTCGCCGAGACGATCGCAGCAACAAAACCCGGCATCATTGTCACCCATTCCTGCGGCGCACGCTGGGATGGGGAGCTAATCGTGATGGACGACAAGCAGACCGTAGAGGTGGCGCGTTCTGCGCCACAGGCCAAAGTGATTGCCGTGCACATGGAAGCGCTCGACCATGCCACGATCGATCGGGCTACACTGCGCCAGACAGCCGAAGCCGCTGGCATCGCCGCAGAGCGCCTGCTTATCCCGGCGGATGGTGAGACGGTGCACATCGACAAGGGTTGAAGAAAGCCGAATTCCCTTCACGCCAGCAGGCATTAAGAGACTGGCCAATCGTGCCTCCAGCGCCATATTGTTCGCATATAGATGGCGAAAACCATTCTCATGCAGAGAATGGATGCATCGCCAGGAAGCTGAAATTCCGGAGAACTGAAACGACATTCTACTGATCGCCGATCAAAGGAAATTCTTTCCTTCGACAAGAAGCGGTCGCTTCTGCGATCAGGACGCATGCCGGCAGCGATCCGGCAACCCGCTAGGGAGCGTTGCGATGAGCGCGAAGGCTGAGGCAGAATTCGGTGGTGCAATGAAGCGGCTGCAGCCGCCCGTCGCATCGGTGCTTGACCTGATCGGCGAGACGCCGGTCGTGGAGTTGAAAAAGTTCGATACCGGCAAGTGCCGGCTGTTCATCAAACTGGAAAGCCAGAATCCGGGTGGTTCGATCAAGGATCGCATCGCCCGCTCGATGATCGACCAGGCCGAGCGGGACGGACGGTTGCAGCGTGGCGGCGTCATCGTCGAGGCGACGGCCGGCAACACCGGGCTCGGCCTTGCCCAGGTCGGCATTCCGCGCGGCTACCGCATCATACTCATCGTCCCCGACAAGATGTCGCGCGAGAAGGTGCAGCACCTGCGGGCGCTCGGCGCCGAAGTGCGGCTGACCCGCTCCGATGTCGGCAAGGGTCACCCGGAATATTACCAAGACATTGCCGAGAAGCTGGCCGCCGAAATCCCGGGCGCCTTCTACGCCAATCAATTCTCCAACCCGGCCAACCCGCTGGCGCACGAAACCACCACCGGCCCTGAAATCTGGCAGCAACTCGATGGCGACGTCGATGCAGTGGTGGTCGGCGTCGGCTCCGGCGGCACCCTGTCCGGCCTTGGCCGTTTCTTCGCCGGCGTGTCGCCCAAGACCGAGATGGTGCTGGCCGACCCGGTCGGCTCGGTGCTGGCACCGCTGGTCAAGACCGGCGAGATGGTCGAGGCAGGCAGTTGGACCGTAGAAGGTATCGGGGAGGATTTCGTGCCGCCGAACTGCGATCTTTCGCTGGTCAAGAAGGCCTATTCGGTCTCTGACCGGCACTCGATGCTGGCGGTGCGCGACCTGCTTTCGAAGGAAGGCATCCTGGCAGGCTCATCCTCCGGCACGCTGTTGTCGGCGGCGCTGCGCTACTGCCGCGAACAGAAGGTGCCGAAACGCGTCGTCACCTTCGTCTGCGACAGCGGCAACAAATATCTCTCCAAGGTCTTCGACGATTTCTGGCTGGCCGAACAGGGCCTTGCAGAGCGCGAGCAGCATGGCGACCTCTCCGATCTCGTCGCCCGTTCACACCGCGAAGGCGGCACGGTGTTCGTCGGGCCAGATGACACGCTGCTGACCGCATATGGCCGCATGCGGCGCGGCGACGTCTCGCAATTGCCTGTGCTGGAAGACGGCAAGCTGGTCGGCATCATCGACGAGGGCGACATCCTGGGTAAAGTCGACGGTCCTTATGATGGCCGCTGGCAGCGCTTCGACCAGCCGGTGCGCACGGCCATGACAGCCGATCTGCATACGCTGCAGGCCAATCAGACGCTGGACGCGTTGCTGCCCGTCTTCGACCGCAACGAAGTCGCCATCGTCTTCGACGGCGACGAATTCGTCGGTCTCATCACCCGTATCGATCTGATCAACCATCTGAGGCGCAACCGATGACCATCCAGGGCAAGAACAGGCTCGCTTTCTCGACCCGCACCATCCATGGCGGGCAGAGTCACGACCCGACGACCGGCGCCGTGATGGTACCGATCTACGCCACCTCGACCTATGCGCAGCAGTCGCCGGGCGTGCACAAGGGCTTCGAATATGCCCGCAGCCAGAACCCGACCCGCTTCGCCTTCGAGCGGGCGGTGGCGGATCTTGAAAGCGGTTCGGCTGCGTTCGCCTATGCATCGGGCCTTGCTGCTATCGCCAACATCTTTGAACTGCTCGACGCCGGTTCGCACATCGTCGCCACCGACGACATCTATGGCGGCACGTTCCGCCTGCTCGAACGCGTGCGCAAGCGCTCGGCCGGGCTGCAAGTGAGCTTCGCCGACTTCACTGATCTCGCTGCCGTCGAGGCAGCGATTCGCCCGGAAACCAAGCTTCTGTGGGTGGAGACGCCAACCAATCCGCTGCTGCGGGTGGTCGATCTCGCCGCCGTTGCCGCGCTCGCCCGTCGCAAGAGGCTCATCGCCGTCGCCGACAACACGTTCTGCAGCCCCTACATCCAGCGACCGCTGGAACTCGGCATCGACCTTGTCGTGCATTCGGTGACCAAATATCTCAACGGCCACTCCGATATGGTCGGCGGCGTCGTGATCGTAGGCGACAATGCCGGACTACGCGACCAGTTGAAATTCCTCCAGAACGCGGTCGGTGCTATTTCCGGGCCGTTCGACAGTTTCCTGGCGCTACGCGGTCTGAAGACGCTGGCGCTGCGTATGGAACGGCACTCCGCCAACGGCCTGAAGATCGCGCGCTGGCTGGAAGCGCGGCCGGATGTCCGCCGTGTCATCTATCCCGGCCTTGAAAGCCACCCCCAGCATGCTGTCGCCAAGGCGCAGATGAATGCCTTTGGCGGCATGATCACGGTAGAGCTCGACCGCGACCTCGTCGGCACCAAACGCTTCCTTGAACACACGCGCCTGTTTGCGCTGGCCGAAAGCCTGGGTGGCGTCGAAAGCCTGATAGAACATCCGGCCCTGATGACTCACGGGTCCATCCCGGCGGAAAAGCGGGCAGCCATCGGCATCTCGGATTCGCTGGTGCGGCTGTCAGCCGGCATCGAGGACGCCGACGACCTGATCGCCGACCTGGCGCAGGCTCTGGCGGTTTAAGCGGAACGCCCATCCCCCTTCTCCCCTTGTGGGAGAAGGTGGCCGAGCCGCAGGCGAGGTCGGATGAGGGGTGCTGGACGGAGTGCTGCTTTTCAGGTTCGTGTCTTGCTGAAACAGGTGCTCGCTCCTGCAGCGCCTCGTTTCTTCCAGCACCCCTCATCCGTCTCGGCGCTGCGCGCCGATCCACCTTCTCCCACAAGGGGAGAAGGCAGATCATCGCCACGGTTCCAGGCTCTTATCGGCTGCATAGGCAATGATAGTGTCACACACTGCATTCATTTCCCGCAGCACTTCGTCATTCCAAAATCGCAGAACTCGAAAACCAAGCGCGTTGAGAGCCAAGGCACGCTGTCCATCGTGCACGGAATCAGCATGTTGGCTGCCATCGACTTCGACGATCAGCATGGCATTGGCGCACAGAAAATCAGCGACATATGATCCGACCGGCACCTGCCTACGGAATTTAAGTCCGCTCAACCGCCGACCACGAAGCTCTTCCTAAAGCCGTCCCTCAGCCTCGGTCATATCTTGCCGTAATGTCTTCGCAAAACTGCGTTTTCCGGGCGAAATGGGCGTGTGCGGCATAAGGATAGCTTATCTGCAAGAGCCACGACCAGAAAGAGCTCAAGCTAGACGCTTCGGGTCAATGATGTGGCACTTTCAGCCGCGTCTCCAGCCAGCGGCTGTAACGTGAGCCGCCGAAGCAGAACAGGAAATAGATAATGCCTGCTACCAAGTAGGCCTCGTCGTAGAAGCCAAGCCATTTCGGGTCGGTGGTCGAGGCACGCGCCGCGTTGAGCAGGTCGAAGATCCCGATTACCGCCAGCAGCGAGGTGGCGAGCAGGAAGCCGATGGCCAGATTGACCATGCCGGGGATGACCTGGCGCAAGGCCTGCGGCAGCACGATCAACTGCATGGTGCGCCAATAGCCGAGGCCGAGCGCCTTGGCGGCTTCTTCCTGGCCATGCGGGATGGTCTGCAATCCGCCGCGTACCACCTCGGCGACATAGGCCGACCAGAACAGCGTGATCATGATGATGGCCCGGACCGTCTTGTCGACGAACTGGCCACCGGGAATGGCCATCGGCAGGATCAGCATCGCGACATAGAGGATCGCCACCATCGGCGTGCCGCGCATCAGCTCGATGAACAGCACCGCCAGCGTGCGCAGGCCGCCCATCTTCGAACGCCGCGCCAGCGCCAGCAGAACCGCCAGCGGAATCGAGAGACCGAAACAGACCGACCAGACCAGCAAGGTGACCGGCAGCCCGCCCCACTGGTTGGACGGCACCGGCGATCCGGTCAGCGTGCCGGTGAGCAGCGCCCAGCAGAGACCGACGACCAGCAGCCAGGCGATCAACAGCTCGCGCCGCCAGAAGCGCGGCTGGGCGGTGACGACGAGCAGGCCGAGCAGCAGCAAGAGCGCCGCGGTCGGCCGCCATTGCAGCTCCTGCGGGTAGAACGCGAACAGGATGAAGCGGAGCTTGGCCACCACGAAGGCCCAGCAGGCGCCGGATGCCGCCGCGCAATCCTGCGCCGTACCGGTCCAGGTGGCGTCGAGCACGAGCCAGCGCACAAGCGGCGGCACCAGCCAGACGAGGAAGGCAAGGGTGAGCACGGTCAGCGCCGTATTCAGCCTGGTGCCGAACAAGCCATTCCACAGCGGCTTCCAATCGAAAGAGCGACGCATCAACGGCAGCGAGGCGATATCGACAAGGCTCATCGCGAAACGTCTCCGCGCAGGGCGACCCTGCGGTTATAGACATTCATCAGCGCCGACACCGACAGGTTCAGCACAAGATAGATGCCTATCAGGATGGCCAGCGCCTCGAAGGACTGGCCGGTGGTGTTGGCGGTGGTGTTGATGATGGACACGAGGTCCGGATAGCCGATGGCGACCGCCAGGCTGGAATCCTTGGTCAGGTCGAGATAGCTCGACGTGATCAGAGGCGTGATGACGCGCAACGCCTGCGGCAGCACCACCAGGCGCATGATCTGCCCGGGATGCAGGCCAAGCGCCCGCGCCGCTTCCCATTGGCCGCGCGAGACCGACTGGATGCCGGCACGCACGATCTCGGCGATCGCAGCCGAGAATTTAACCGTCAAGCCGGCAAGGAGCGCCGCGAATTCCGGCGTCAGGCTGTAGCCGCCGCGAATGTTGAAGCCGCCCAGCACCGGCATGTCGAGAGACAGCGTCGCATCCGTCGTCGGGAATGCCGCGCCGACGGCTGCCAGCAGAACGAGCGTCGCGGCCAAACCGTTGCCGAACCTCAGGCGCCGGCGACGATACGCGGTGTAGAGATAGAGGCCGTGTGACAGGGCGATGGCGACCAGCAACAACACTGTCCGGCTAGAGAAACCATCAACGATGATCCCCGGCACGAAGACGCCGCGATTGGACAGAAACAACGCATCGAAGGCCGACAGCGCCTGCCTTGGCGGCGGAAAGGATTTGGCGAGCGCGATCCAGAAGAACAATTGCAACAGCAGAGGCGTGTTGCGGATCAGCTCGACATACCAGCGCACGAGCGTCGCCAGCAGCAGATTGCCGGACAGGCCTGCGACACCCAGTGCCACGCCCAGAATGGTCGCCAGAACGCAGCCGAGCACAGCCACTTTGACGGTGTTGACGAGACCGGCAAGGATCGCCCAGATATAGAGATCTCCCGCCTTGAACGCGATGACGCTTTCGCCGATCTCGAAATTGGCCGACCGTTCGAGAAAGCCGAAACCCGGCGTGACGCCGATGCGCCGCATGGTGTCGGCGACATTGGCGCCCAGCAGCCAGAACAAAGCGACGACCGCTACGAAGGCGGCAAGCTGGATGAAGGGCCGCGGCCCCCACCAGCCGGCCAGCCGGCTCAGCAGGCCTGGCCGATCGCGGCCCGGCGCGATTTCGGTCGTCGCCATGGTTCAGGCAGCTCGGTCAGATCAGCGGAAAGGCGGCGAATAAAGCAGGCCGCCGTTCGACCACAGATTGTTGTAGCCGCGCTCCCAGCCGAGTGGTTTCAGGTTGCGGTCAAAGATCTCGCCATAGTTGCCCACCGTCTTGATGATGTTGTAGGCCCATTTCGGGTCGAGATTGGTAGCCTGCGCCAGCGAAGGATCGACGCCGAGGAAGCGCTGGATCGCTGGATCCTCCGACTTGAGGAACTCGTCGACATTCTTCGAGGTGATGCCCCATTCCTCGGCCTGGATGGTGACGTTGACGGTCCAGTTGACCAGCTCCTGCCAGCGGTCGTCGCCACCGGCGATGGCCGGAGCCAGCGGCTCCTTGGACAGGCGCTCCGGCAGGATGACGTAGTCGTCCGGTTTCTTCAGCTGGGTGCGCTTGCCGACGAGATCGGAACTGTCCTGCGTGATGGCATCGACGCGACCGGATTCCAGCGCGTTGATGAATTCGCCGGTTTCCTCGATCGTCACCGGCGTGAACTTCTTACCGGTCTTGCGGAAGAAGTCGGCGATGTTCAGTTCGCCCGTGGTGCCGCTCTGCACGCCGATGGTGGCGCCGTCGAGTTCTGTTGCCTTGGTCACGCCGAGGTCCTTGCGGACCAGGATGCCCTGCCCGTCATAGAACACCGTCGGGCCGAAGTGGAAACCAAGCTGCAGGGCACGCGCGATGGTCACAGTCACACCCGACAAAAGGATATCGAATTCGCCCGCCTGAAGTGCCGGCAGACGCTGCTGCGGCGAGGAATTGGTGAACTCGACCTTGTCCGGCGTGCCGAACACGGTGATGGACAACGCCTTGCCGTAGTCGACGAAGAAGCCTTTCCACTGGCCATCGTCGCCCGGTGCGAAAAAGCCCGGCGTCGTACCGACGCCGACCTTGATCGCGCCACGCTGCTTGATCTTGTCCAGTGTCGGTCCCGCATCCGCCACGGTTGAAAACGCGGTCGCGGCCACGACCAGCGATGCCGCCACCGCCCGGCGCCACAGGCCGCCGGGTTGCGATAAAAATGTCATCTGGATAAACTCCTGGTTCCGTAACAAGCCGACTCGAAACGATTGCGTTCAGCCCCCTTTCGCCGACCTGCCAAACGGTAACTCCATAAAATTTGTAGACTAAGGAACAGCAATCCAAAATTGCGCCGTTCCGGGAAGCGCTTTGCCGAAAAAGGAGCGCTTTGGAGGTGGAAGCGGCGACTGTGCAATCCATAAAAAAACGGCCGGCATGACCCGGCCGAGGTGAGAGGAGATGGAGTGCGCCTCAGGCGGCGACCGAAGCGAAGCCGCTTTCAAGCAAGTCCGAATAGTGCCGCTTGGCGACGTCCGGATGCGAACGCAGCCGGCTCTTCAGGACATTGGTGCCGACATCGCGGAACAGCGGATTCTCAGGATCGCTAGCCGGGCCACGCGCTTCCGCCGCCAGGTTGGACGGCAGGTCAAGCAGCGGGATGGAGGCGTCCAGACGGGCGCTGAAGAAGAACGGCACCGACAGCCTTTCGACACCGACAGGCGGCGTGACGACGCGGTGCACGGTAGCCCGCAGATAACCGTTGGAAGCCAGCTCCAGCAACTCGCCGATGTTGACGACCAGCGTGCCGGGGATTGGATCGACCGGCACCCAGCGTTCGTCATATTCGACCTGCAGGCCCTCATTGTGATCCTGCAGCAGAAGCGTCAGGAACCCACCATCCTTGTGCGCGCCGACGCCCTGCTCGCTGCCGGTGTGGTCGCGGCCGGGATAGCGCACGATCTTCATGCGGTGATTGGGTTCGCCGGCATAGATGGCGTCGAAGGCGTCCTCCGGCTGTTCCAGCGACAGCGCGAAAGCCTTGAGCAGGCGGATCGCCACCTCGGTCACCTGCGCCTGCCAGGATAGCAGCACCGGCCTCAGGTCCGGGTAAAGCCGTGGCCATTGGTTCGGCCCCTGTAGGCGCGTCCAGGCGGCGACACCCGGCTTTTGCGCGATCGGTTCGCGTTCGACACCGATGTCAAGCTGTTCGCGCCAGTCCGCCTTGCCGCGCGTCAGCTCGCCCCCAGTGCGGGTGTAGCCACGGAACTGCGGCGAGTTGACCATGGCGATCTTGAGCTTCTCGTCCTCCGGCAATTCAAAGAAACGCTTCGCCGAAGCGAGCACGCCTTCGATCTCGCTGACCGCAATGCCGTGGCCGGCCAGATAGAAGAACCCTACATCGCGGGCCGCCGATCTGAGGTCAGCCAGGAAAGTACGCCGCTCAGACGCGCCCTGTTCCAGGCGGCTGAGATCGAGCACAGGTACAATTCTGGTCATGTCTGGGATTCCTCCGGTCTGTCCGTTTAGCCCCACCCCAAATCTCCATCGGCCGCTTTGGTCCCTGTCCGTCCCCCTAAAAAGGGTCGACCTCATGCCGCCGACACGACCTCGGCGCGCGTCTGCGCGGCGACAAGATCCGCGTGATGGCGCGCGGCGACGTCTGGATGGGAGCGCAGCCGGCTCTTCAACGTGTTCTGGCCAGAATTGCGGAAGAGCGGGTTCTGCGGATCGCGCGTGATGCCGCCGGCCTGCGCCTTGAGATGCGAGGGCAAGTCGAGCAGCGGTACTTCGGCATCGAACGGCGCGCCCAGGAAGAAAGCAACCGAAAGCCGGTCGGTGCCGGCGGGCGGCGTGACGACGCGATGCACGGTCGCTTTCAGATAACCGTCGGTGACCAATTCGAGCAACTCGCCGATGTTGACGACAAAAGTGCCCTCACGCGGTTCGGCTTCGATCCAACGGCCATCCTCCGCCTCGACCTCCAGACCCTTCTGCTTTTCCTGCAGCAGCAGAGTGAGGAAGCCACTGTCCTTGTGCGCACCGACACCCTGTTCGCTTCCGGTGGCATCCCGGCCGGGGTAGCGGATGATCTTGATCAGGTGATTGGGTTGACCGGCATAGATCGTCTCGAACACGTTGCGATCCTGCTCCAAAGCCACGGCGAATGCCTTGAGCAGGCGCTCCGCCAGTTTGGTCAACTCCGACTGCCATTCGAGCAGAATCGGCTTCAGCTCCGGCAATGCGCGCGGCCAGAGGTTGGGTCCCTGCAGCCGGGTCCAAGCCGGCTGATCCTTACCGAACGGGATCGCCGGTGCTTCGGAGCCGATATCGATCTGCTCGCGCCAGTCGCGCTGCCCCTTCGTCAGTTCCTGGCCGACACGGTTGTAGCCGCGGAAATGCGGCGAGTTGACCATTTCGATCTCGAGTTTGTCGGCTTCCGGCAGTGCAAAGAAGCGGCGTGACGACGCCAGCACGTCATCAATCAGACTCTGCGGGATTCCATGGCCGGAGAGGTAGAAGAAGCCGACATCGCGGGAGGCGCGCTTCAACTGGCTGAGGAACGCGGTCGGATCGGTTTCAAACAGGGAGAAATCCAGAATCGGAATCGATTGGATCGGGGTGTTCTTGCTCACTTTCAGGCCCTCTTGGCAGGTCCCTAAGCGTGGCAACGGCACAGGCAAAATCAAAGAAACGACCGACCCTTTGACACTGCAAGACGAAAAATCCCGCGCGCCAAGATGTTCAATTGGCGCGATTTTTTCCTAAACCCGCCAAATCCGCAAACAAACCTGGCCACGCCTGAGTGGCGATCGAAGCACGAAACACACTACCTTTGGTCGACACGCTCTTCGTCGATCAGGATGCGTTCGGCACTGCCGTCGAGATCCTCATACTGGCCGCTACGCAAGGCCCAAAGGAAGGCAAGGAGTCCGGCTCCACCGAGGAAAAGTGCTACCGGGATGAGGACGATGAGGTTGCTCATTATGCCGGCCTTCCGATCAGCCTGGCCGGAGCAACACGCGGCTCCTTCCCGGCAACGGAGCGGTCGCCGGTCAGCCGCATGGCATTGGCGATGACGACGATCGAAGAGAGCGACATGGCTATGGCCGCAACAAGCGGTGTCACGTAGCCGAAGATTGCGATGGGCACCGCGACGAAGTTGTAGGCGATGGCGAAGGCGAGATTCTGCCGGATGAGCCGGCCTGCCTTGCGGGAAATATCCAGCGCGAAAGGGATCACCGTGAGGCTTTCACGTAGGAAAACGAAGTCCGCGGCGTTGCGGCCAATGTCGGCCGCGGTCGCTGGCGCCATCGAGACATGGGCGGCAGCCAGGGCGGGCGCATCGTTCAATCCGTCGCCGACCATCAGGACCTTGCGGCCCCTGTCGGCAAACGCCGCGATGCGCGCCACCTTTTCGCCCGGCAGCATTCCGGAGCGATAGGCGTCGATGCCAGCTTGTCCGGCAGTTACTTTTGCATTCGCGTCATGGTCACCGGTCAGCATCTCCACCACCAGGCCCTGCCCTGCCAGTTCGGCGACTGTCTCTGCGGCACCGGCACGCAGCCGATCCTCGCAGACAAAGCTGGCGCGCAGAACGCCGTCACACGACAGAACCGTGCCCATCGCCTCAGCCCCATCGTCGAGTGCCCATTGCGCGCGGCCAAGCCGCCAGACGGAACCGTTCATCGATGCCTCCAGTCCGAAACCGGGGACTTCGTTGACCGCATCCAGGATCTGGGACTTCATCGACACGTCACGATTGGCTTCCGCGATAGCTCGTGCGACGGGATGTCTCGAATGCATGGCCAGTTGCGCGGCCACGGCCATATCAGCAGGTATTATGCGGTCGCCGTTCACCAGCCGGAGCGTGCCGAGCGTCAAGGTGCCGGTCTTGTCGAAAATAACGGTGTCGATGCCCGCCAGCCGCTCCATGGCCGAACCGTCCTTGACCATGACACCCTGTTCGAACAGGCGGCGCGCGGCCACCACCTGCACGATCGGCACGGCCAGGCCGAGCGCGCAGGGACAGGTGATGATGAGGACGGCAATGGCGATCACCATCGCCCTATGCCAGTCGCCGGAAGCGAACAGCCAGCCCAGGAAAGTGATCAGCGCGGTCAGATGCACGACGGGCGCGTAAAGTGCCGATGTTCGGTCGGCGATGCGACGGTAGAGGGCCCGGCCGCCCTCGGCGGCTTCCATCAGACGCACCATCTCGGCGAGGAAGGAATCCTTCGCGGCAGCAACCGCTTCCAGGGTCAGCGCTCCGGTGAGATTCAACGTGCCCGCCTGAAGCGCCGTGCCTTTGCCGACCGGTTCCAGCTCGCTTTCGCCACTGACCAAAGAACGGTCGACTTCAGAGGCGCCTTTTATCACCAACGCGTCAACTGGCACGCGTTCACCGGCGGCAACGAGGATCACGTCGCCCTTGGCGATCTCCTCGACCGGTACATAGCTCAACGTACCGTCGCAGGCGACAATGGTGGCGCCGCGCGCGGCCAGGCGCCTCAGCCCACTCACGGCGGTACGTGCCTTCTCGCGCATGACATGGTCGAGCGTGCGGCCGATCAGCAGGAAGAACAACAACGAGACGGACGCATCGAAATAGGCATGCGGACCATGGTTGATCGTTTCGTAGAGGCTAAGGGCATAGGCCAGCGTGATGCCGACGGCGATAGGCACATCCATGTTCATGCGGCCGCGGCTCAATGCGTTCCAGGCCGAGCGGAAATAGATGCGCCCTGCGAAGGCAAGCGCGGGGATGGCAATCAGCGCCGAAACCCAGTGGAACAGGTCGCGCGTGGCATCCGTTGCGCCGGACCAGACCGAGACCGACAATAACATGATGTTGGTGGCGGCAAAGCCAGCTACCGCTACGGCCCGGATCAGTTCGGACAGTACGGGATCCTTGCCACTGTCGTTTTCGCGGTCGAACAGATGCGCTTCGTAACCGAGCCTGGAGAGCGTTGCCACCAGCGGCGGAAACTCGCCTTCGCGCAGCCGCACGGAGACCCGCTTGGTCGAGAGGTTCACACGCGCGCCAGCGACGCCCGGCAGTTTCTGCAGGGCCGTCTCGATTGTACGGATGCAGGCGGCGCAATGCACCTCGGGGACGGCGAAGTCGACCTGTACCAGGCCGCCGCCGAGCGAACGGCTGGCCAGCCTGATCTCATCGATGGACGGACCGCCTGAGCGGTCCAGTTCGAGCGCGGATTCGGCCCCTGGTGCGCAGCAGCTCATTGGATCGCTCCGTTGCGGACGAAGACGCGTTGCACCTGCCGGTAGGGCGAAGTCCGTCCGATATCTGCGTCGACCTCGACGATCCACGCGCCATCGCGCACGGCTTGTCGTGCGCTGAAGGCTCCGCCCGGTTCCGGCATGAGCTCGATGGTGCGGTCTTCGGCATCGGAGGCCGGATGACGGAACGCTACCTTCACGCTGGTGGGCAGAACCGGTTTTCCAGCAGCATCAAGCAGCGTGTAACGGACGACGCCATCGGCAACCGTCAACCTGCCTTGCCAATGCAGTGCCGCCTGGGCGCGTCCCTCTTCCGCCTTCCTGTTGAATTGCTGGCTGGCGACATAGCTGTTCTGCACCACCAGCCCTGTCCAACTCGACCGCGCCAGCGTGGCCATCGTCATGTTGACCGCAATGATGACGCCGAAGAAAGTGAGTGTGATGATCAGCATGTGGCGGCCGGTGAATTCACCGGTGGAGCGACGGCGCACGGTCATTTCGATGCCTCCGGAGCGATAAAGGTCGCGTCATAGCTGGCGGTCTCGTCGCCCGCCGCATCCCTGGCGACGAAGCGGAACCCCGTACTGCCGGGCCGCATCAGATCGCGCGGCTGCCGCACATAGACTTTGAGCGACTTCAGGCGGTCCGGCTCGACCTCCACGGCGAGCGTTTCACCTTCCGCCTGCTCAGTGCCGACCGCGTTCATGGCGCCCCCTTGCAACCCCTCCAACGTGATCTGGACGGTGCGCGGTTCGGGGATCATGTTGAGCAGCTTGACGGTGTAGCCGTTGCGGATGGCGCCGTCCGACAGCACCACGAATTGCGGGTTACGGTCATGCAGGACGTTGAGTTGCAGCCGTTCCCGCGTCAGCAAGGCATAGAGCATGGCAAAGCCGATCAGCGCCCACACGGCGGTGTAGACGAAGGTACGCGGCCTGAAGATCTTGCCGAGATGGAATTGGGCGACCCGGTCGGAGAGGCGCCCGCCCGGCTGTCTGATCAACGCCGGTTGGATGGCATGCGCACCGTTGCCGGTGGCGAGCGCCATGTTGGCATTGTAGTCGTTCAGCGTCGCATAGGCGATCAGGCCCCGTTCCTTGCCGATCTTGTCCATGACGCCGTCGCAGGCGTCGATGCACAAGGCGCAAGTGATGCATTCGAGCTGCTGGCCGTCGCGGATATCGATGCCCATCGGGCAGACGGCGACACAGGCGTTGCAATCGACGCAGTCGCCGACGCTCTCGCCAGCGGCGGCCGCCTTCTTGGCGTGACGCGAGCGCGGTTCGCCGCGCCAGTCGTTGTAGGTGACGGTCAGCGAATTCTCGTCGAGCATTGCTGCCTGGATGCGCGGCCAAGGGCACATATAGGTGCAGACCTGTTCACGCATCAGCCCGCCGAAAGTGTAGGTCGTTGCGGTCAGCACGGCGATGGTCATATAGGCAATGGCAGCCGCCTGGCCGGTCACCACTTCGCCAAGCAGTGTCGGCGCATCGGCGAAATAAAAGATCCAAGCACCACCGGTCGCGATCGCTATGAGTAGCCAGATGGCATGCTTGGCCATACGCTTGGCGATCTTGCCTGCGGACCAGGGAGCATCCTCGAGCTTGATGCGGGCGTTGCGGTCGCCCTCGATGGCGCGTTCAACCACCAGGAAGAGGTCCACCCAGACGGTCTGCGGACAGGCGTAACCGCACCAGGCGCGCCCAACCGTCGACGTGATCAGGAACAGGCCGATGCCCGCCATCACCAGTAGGCCGGCGACGAAGAAGAACTCCTGCGGCCAGATCTCGATGAAGAAGAAATAAAAACGTCGGTTGGCGAGATCGACCAGCACCGCCTGATCGGGAGCATAGAGACCACGATCCCAACGCAGCCATGGCGTCAGATAGTAGATGCCCAGCGTGACCGCCATGACGATCCACTTGAAACGGCGGAACTGGCCGGAAGCTCGCTTGGGAAAGATCTTCTTGCGCGCCGCATACAGGGGCTGGCGGACCTTGGCCGAATTGACCGCCTCCGCTTCCAACCTTTCGACCTCTTCGACATCAAGCATCATGCATTCCCGCGCTTCTCGTCCTGCATGCGCCTGCCAGCGCGGCCTTGCCTTGACCGAGATCAAGCATTCGATGCGCTGTCGGGACCCGCCTTTCGACGGGTCCCGTCGCTGAGCCCCAGGGGAACAGATTTAGGCGGACCCTATTCCCCTCCCCCCAGCGAATGCACATAGACTGCCAGTTCCTTGACCTTGACGTCGCCGAGGCGTGCGCCCCAGGCCGGCATGACGCCGTTTTTCGGTGCCCTCACCTGCTGGGCGATCGCCCGCTCGCCGGAACCGTAGAGCCAGATCGCATCGGTCAGGTCGGGCGCGCCGAGTTCGCGATTGCCCTTGGCATTGGCGCCATGGCAGGCGGCGCAACTTTCGGCGAAGACCTTGGAGCCTGGCTCCACTTTCGCGGGGTCGCTGACCGGCCCCGACAGGCTTGCCACATAGGCGCTGACATCGCCGATCTGACCGGCACTGAGCATTTCGGCGAAGGCCGGCATTTCCGAGGTATGGGTGTCGGGATCATCAGCGAAGCGGATACCGTGGGTGATCGTCTTATGGATCTGGTCGGCCGAGCCGCCCCATAGCCATTCGTCGTCGTTGAGGTTGGGAAAACCGGGCGATCCTTGCGCGCCCGAAGCATGGCACTGCACGCAGTTCACACGGAAGGTCGCCGCCCCGGCAGCGGTTGCGAAATCGCGCAGGCTGCCATCGGCCTCGATCTCCTTCACCGATTTCGCCTTGATCGCGGCGATGTATTTTTCCTGGGCAGCCCTGGCTGCTGCCAGTTCCCGCTTGACTTCCCCCCGGCTCGAATAGGCGAGCACGCCCTTGGTGGCCGACGTCAGAAGCGGCCAGGCCGGGTAGGCTACCGTGTAGGCGACGGCCCAGACGACCGTGGCGTAAAACGTCCACAGCCACCAGCGCGGCATCGGATTGTCGAGTTCGCGGATGCCGTCCCACTCATGGCCGGTGGTCGATACGCCTGAAACCTCGTCGATGTGTTTTTCGGTCATGGCTTGTCGTCCTCGAACGGGATCCTGGCTGCCGCATCGGCGTGCTGCTTGCTGCCGGGGCGAAGGGTGAAGAGCACCACGCCGATAAAGAAGACGGTCATGCCGAGCAGGCCCCAGCTATCGGCGAAGTGGCGCATGGCGGTGTAGGTTTCCATCTCGCGCCTCCGTCAGCGGTAACCGGCGGCTTCGTCATAGGTCGAGAAATCGACCAGCGTGCCTAGCATCTGCAGATAGGCGACCAGCGCATCCATCTCTGTCACCTGCTGCGGATTGCCGTCGAAGTCGCCGACCTTAGCCTTCGGATAGCGCTTGGCGAGCGCGGAGGTGTCGGCATTGGGATTGGCCTGAGCGACAAGATCGGCTTCAGCGTTGTCGATCATCTCCTTCGTATAGGGGACACCAACATCGACATTGGCGACGAGCTGCGTTGAGAAGCCCTTCGGCGACAGCGGCACATCCTTCAAGAAGGCGTAGCGCGGCATGATCGATTCCGGCACCACCGAGCGCGGATCACTCAGATGCTGGACATGCCATTCATTCGAGTAGCGGTCACCGACGCGGGCAAGGTCCGGTCCGGTGCGCTTCGACCCCCATTGGAAGGGGTGGTCGTACATGGACTCGGCCGCCAGGCTGTAGTGGCCATAGCGCTCGACCTCGTCACGGAAGGGGCGGATCATCTGGCTATGGCAGAGATAGCAGCCCTCCCGGATGTAGATGTTGCGCCCTGCCAGCTCCAGCGGCGAGTAGGGTCGCATGCCTTCCACCTTCTCGATGGTGTTCTCGAGATAGAACAGCGGCGCGATCTCGACGATGCCACCGACGGTGACGACCAGGAACGAGCCGACGAGCAGCAGCGTTGCGTTGCGCTCGATGAGCGCGTGTTTGTCCATCAAAGCCATGTGAGAACTCCTATTCGGCCGGCTGCAGGGCGGGTGTGGTGCCCGTGGTCGGCACTTCCTCGCGCTGATAGCCGCGGATGGTCATCAAGATGTTCCAGGCCATGATCACCACGCCGGAGAGGTAGAGCGCACCGCCGAGGGCGCGCATCACATAGTAGGGATGCATGGCGGCGACAGACTCGGCGAAGGAATAGACCAGGAAGCCCTGCTCATCGTATTCGCGCCACATCAGGCCCTGCATGATGCCCGACACCCACATGGAGGCGGCGTAGATGACGATGCCGAGCGTCGCCAGCCAGAAGTGCCAGTTGACCATACGCACCGAATACAGGCGTTCGCGGTTCCACAGGCGCGGCACCATGAAGTAGACCGCCCCGAAGGAGATCAGGCCGTTCCAGCCGAGCGCGCCGGAATGTACATGGCCGATGGTCCAGTCGGTATAGTGGGACAGCGAGTTGACCGCCTTGATCGACATCATGGGCCCCTCGAAGGTGGCCATGCCGTAGAAGGCAACCGCCGTCACCATCATGCGGACGATCGGGTCCGTGCGCAGCTTGTCCCAGGCGCCGGAGAGCGTCATCAGGCCGTTGATCATGCCACCCCAAGACGGCATCCACAGCATGATCGAAAACACCATGCCCAATGTCTGCGCCCAGTCGGGCAGCGCGGTGTAGTGCAGGTGATGCGGTCCGGCCCAGATGTACATGAAGATCAGGGACCAGAAGTGGATGATCGACAGCCGGTAGGAATAGACCGGCCGGTTCACCTGCTTGGGGATGAAATAATACATCATGCCGAGGAAGCCGGCCGTGAGAAAGAAGCCGACAGCGTTGTGGCCGTACCACCACTGGGTGAGTGCATCCTGCACGCCGGAGAACAGCGAGTAGCTTTTCGAGCCGACGAACGAAGTGGGCACCGCCAGGTTGTTGACCACATGCAGCATCGCGATGGTCACGATGAAGGACAAATAGAACCAGTTGGCGACATAGATGTGCGGTTCCTTGCGCTTCAGGATCGTGCCGAGGAAGACGGCGAGATAAGCGACCCAGACGACGGTAAGGAACAAGTCGATATACCATTCCGGCTCGGCGTATTCGCGGCTCTGGGTGATGCCGAGCAGATAACCGGTGGCGGCCATGACGATGAAGAGCTGGTAGCCCCAGAACACGTACCAGGCGAGATTGCCGCCGAAGAGACGCGCACGGCAGGTGCGTTGCACGACGTAGAATGAGGTCGCGATCAGCGCATTGCCGCCAAAGGCGAAGATGACCGCCGAGGTATGCAGTGGCCGCATGCGGCCGAAATTGAACCAGGGCTCAAGGTTGAGATCCGGGAAGGCCAATTGCAATGCGATGACGACGCCGACCAGCAGCCCGACTACCGCCCAGAACACGGTTGCGATGGCACCGTAGCGAATCGGTCCATCCATGTAGGCGGACTGATCCACCGGCTGTTCCGGTTCGAAACTGACATTGCGCAGGAGCACGATGGTGCCGATGGCCAGTACGGCGAACAGCACCCACATATGCGCACGGAACGGAGCGTCGGCAGCAAAGCCGGCGCCGAGCAACGCCAGGAACGTCGCCAGGGTCATCCAGGCAATTTCGGTTCCATATCTCATCGAGCGATCCCTCGGCTTGTCCAGCATCGAAACCGCATCGCCATGCGGTCTTCCTGTCTCCGTTTCCGACAAAGGGGAGGCGTCCGCCTTGATCCAGGTCAAAGCCGCGCACGGCACTCCTTGTCAGTCTTGACGGCTGGACAAGGGAGCGGAGGGCAGCCTGTGCGGGGTGAGAGACAGTTGAGGACGAAGGTGGCTCAGGAGCCGCCGACACCACGGATGGAAGGAGCCAGACCCGAAGAGGCCGGACGCCCGGCACGGGTCATGCAGCGCGTTCATGAAAACAAGCTCGCGCTCTGTGCAGCGCTCGAATCGGTAGCCGACGCCCTGCCCCGCGGCGTATGCCGGGCCGAGTGCCTGCGGATAGCCAGTCTGCTTGTGCCGCTGCTACGGCAAGCTCATGCCTATGAAGACGACATCATCTTTCCAGCCTTTGCAGTTGCCGCGCCCGATGCCTACCAAACCATCCATCGCCTGCGTGTCGAGCACGTCGAGGACGAAAGCTTTGCGGACGAAGTGACCGAGATCCTGTTGGCCGTCGGCCATGGCGAACCGATCGCCAATGCAGAAGCGATGGGTTTCATGCTGCGGGGATTGTTTGAAACGCTGAGGCGCCATATCGCCTTCGAGCGGGAGCATGTGCTGCCGGCTATTCTCGGCTAGAGCATTTTGTAGCCAAGCGGAATCACTTGGCGTCACAAAAATGCAACGAATACAAAAACTTAGAGCGATTCCTCGTTTCCGTGAAGAACGGAAACGCTCTAGACAACGGCCAACCGCACTTTAGTGTCCGGCGCGCGCTTCCAGCCTTTCGCGCCGCGTTACGGTGACATGACGATTGTTCTCGATGCTGATGATGCCTTCGGCGCGCAGCTTGGTGAACTGTCGTGAAACCGTCTCGATGGTGAGGCCGAGGAAGTCGGCAATGTCGGCGCGCGTCAGCGGCAGGTCGAATGTCACCTTTTCCTCGCCTTCGCCCAGGGTCGGGTCGATGTGATTGGCTATCAGGAGCAGGAAGCTCGCGACCTTCTCCGAAGCCGTCTTGCGGCCAAGCGTCAACATCCAGTCACGCGCCTCGTCAAGCTCCTTCAACGTCTGGCGCAGCAGCCGGTGTTCGAGCTCGGGGCTTTGCTTCATCATCCGCTCGATGGCGGCTTTCGGAAAGCTGCATAACGACACATCGGTCGCGGCTTCGGCATTGACTGCGCTTTCGCTCTTGAACGGTCGGCCCAGGAAATCGGGAGCGAATTGCAGGCCGACGATCTGCTGGCGGCCGTCAGACAAGGTCTTGGTGAGTTTCACCACTCCGGCGAGCACGTTGGAATAATGCTCCACCGTCTCCGTATCGCCGACCAGCTCGGCGCCCGACGCGATCGTCTGCTTTGAAGAGGTCTTGGCGAGCGCGACCAACTGATCGGAGTCGAGGGCGCCGCAGATACCTCGATGGCGTGCCTCGCATGCCTGGCAGAGAACCGGAATCCCCGCGGTATGGACGTCCTGTCGCAGGTTCATGCCAATCGCGCCCCCGCGTTGCTTTGCCCGTTCCTTCTAGCTTGTCCCGCCCAGAAAATCCCGCGTCAGTTTGTCTCCGGCGTGAATTGACCTGGATCAAGAGCCAAATCCAGCATTCAGCCCATGATAGCCGCCGAGAGAAATCAGTGATTTCGAAGGCTGCCATGCAGGACATTTTCCTCAATCGTTATTCGGCCCCGGTGCCGCGATACACCAGCTATCCAACGGCACCGCATTTCCACCAGGGCATCACGACGCAGACCTATCGCGACTGGCTTACGGCATTGCCTGCCGGCAGCACGCTGTCTCTCTACGCCCACGTCCCCTATTGCGACCGGCTGTGCTGGTTCTGTGCCTGCCATACGAAACACACGCTCTCTTATGGACCGGTGCGGCGCTACGTCGATGCCCTGCGCCGCGAGATCAGGACGGTGGGAGCCCTGCTCGATGGCCAGTGCGAAGTCAGCGCACTTCATTTCGGCGGTGGTTCGCCAACATTGCTCAGTCCGCAGGACATGATCCTGGTGGACACGGCGTTGCGCACGGCATTCCAGTTTCACCCCGACGTCGAAATCAGCGTCGAAATCGACCCCAACGACATGGACGACGGACGTTTCGATGCCTTGGCCGCGATAGGCATGACCAGGGCCAGCCTCGGCGTGCAGGACTTCGACGAAACCGTGCAGCAGGCGATCAACCGCGAGCAGAGTTTCGAACGGACTCGCTGGGTCGTCGACAGCGTCAGGGCGCGTGAGGTCTCTTCGGTCAATCTCGACGTGCTTTATGGCTTGCCCTATCAGACGGTCGCGACGGTCGCCCGCACCGTCGAACAGGTTCTCTCATTGCGTCCCGACCGGATTGCCCTGTTCGGCTATGCACATGTGCCCTGGTTCAAAAAACATCAGGCGATGATCAATGAGGCCGCCCTGCCCGATGCCTGCGAACGCCTTGCCCAATCGCAACTGGCGGCGGAGATGATTGCCGGCGCCGGCTACGTGGCAATCGGGCTGGATCATTTCGCATGGCCGGACGACAGCATGGCACGGGCTCTTGCGGACGGGTCGCTCAGGCGCAACTTCCAGGGCTATACGGTCGACGGTGCCGACGCATTGATCGGCCTCGGCGCTTCCTCGATCGGCCGGCTGCCGCAAGGCTATGTCCAGAACATGCCGGCGACCGGCGAATATCAGAAACTGGTCGAGAAGGGCGAACTGGCGACGGTGCGCGGCACAGAGCTCACACCACAGGACCGCGCCCGTGGCTGGGCCATCGAACGCCTGATGTGCGACTACGAATTCTCGCGTGCCGACCTTCTGGCGCTGTTCGGCGAAAGCGCGAGACCTGTCCTGCATGACGCGCACATCCTTGCAAGCGATCCCACGAGTGGATTCGTTGCCTATGGCGGCGACTTCCGCGTGACCGAGCAGGCCAAGCCTTTCGTGCGCTCGATCGCTGCGCATTTCGACAGCTATCTTGCGAAAGGCCGCGCTCGCCACTCAGCAGCGGTGTGACGGCGAGCACTGGACAGCGATTACTGCGGGTTTTCCAGACTGAACAGTTCGCTGTGCTCATCATAGGCGAAAAGCTCGGCGTAGCGCGCCCAGGAGATGACGGTCTTCAGCGTTTCGTCGGCATAGTCTTCCGACATGTAGTCTTCCAGTTCGTTGCGGAAGCGGGCGGCGGGCGCAACATGGGATGGGCGTTCGTCGAGCACACGGCGGATCAGGCCGACAAGCGGCACATAGGCAGAGATGTGCTCGGCGAACAGCCGTTTGCGTTCGTCCGTCTCCATATGGGCAAAGCGCTTTCCCGCTTCCGTCAATTCTATGTCGCCTTCGCTCAACTGGGCGAGACGCAGCAGCTGCAGCGCTTCGCCGAGATGGAATATCTCGTCGGCCTCCATCTGCAGGGCGCCGGCGAGGACCGGCAGATCGGCGCGCCCGTCATAGGGAGCCGCGGCCAGCGCCTCGATCAGACCGGCGAGCACGTTGGTCGAGACATGGGTCAGCACCATGCCCATGCCGGCGCCGGGAATGCCTTCCTTGGAAGGTGTACGCGACTCGGCGCGCTGCGTCATGATCGCGTAGATCGAATCGACCAATTGCCGGAAGACCGGATCGAGACGGTTGCGCGGATGCGGCAAGTCGACCTTCAATTCGCGCGCGACGCGCCCGGGATTGGAAGAGAAAACGAGGATGCGGTCGCACATCAGCACCGCTTCCTCGATATTGTGGGTAACGATCAGCACCGATTTGATCGGAAGCCGCCCTTCCACCCACAGATCGATCATGTCGGTGCGCAGCGTCTCCGCCGTCAGCACGTCGAGTGCCGAGAAGGGCTCATCCATCAACAGCAGATCGGGATGCACCACCAGCGCCCGTGCGAAGCCGACACGCTGGCGCATCCCCCCCGACAACTCCTTCGGAAAGGCATTCTCGAAACCGTCCAGGCCGATCAGGTCAATGGCCGCCAGCGCGCGCGCGCGGCGCTCGGCGCGATCGATGCCTTGGGCCTCAAGGCCAAGTTCGACGTTCTGCAGGACGGTAAGCCATGGAAACAGCGCGAAGGACTGGAACACCATGGCGATACCAGAAGGCGGCCCCTGGATTTCAGCCCCCCTGCACTCGGCTACTCCCGATGACGGCGCGACAAGGCCCGCGATGATGCGCAACAAAGTCGACTTGCCCGATCCCGAGCGGCCGAGCAGGCCGACCAGTTCGCCCTCGCGAATGGTCAGGTCGACATTTTCCAGCACCGTCACATCCTTGCCGCTGCCCTTCGGAAAGGAACGGGAAACCTGGCGAATATAAATGAGTGGCTTGTTGGCGACGTGATCCAGCATGACGAAGCTCTCCATGGCTCACGAAAGGCGCAGCCGGCGCTCGCCGAAAGCATAGAGCGGGCGCCAGACCAGACGGTTGAAGAACGTAACAAAGAGACACATGACGACGATGCCGAGCACGACGCGCGGAAAATCGCCAGCGGAAGTCGCCTTGGAAATGTAAGCACCGAGGCCGCGCGCCGTCAGCTGCTCATTACCCCAACTTGCCACTTCGGCGACGATTGAGGCGTTCCACGAGCCGCCCGACGCGGTGATCGCACCCGTAACGTAATAGGGGAAGATCCCGGGCAGGATCACCTTGAACCACCAGCGCCAGCCCTCGATGTGGAAGCTGCGTGCCGCCTCCTTGAGGTCGCTCGGAAAAGCCGAGGCACCGGCGATGACATTGAACAGAATGTACCATTGCGTGCCCAGGATCATCAGCGGGCTCAGCCAGATGTTCGGGTTGAGGTCGTAATGCACGATCAGCACCACGAACACCGGAAAGGCGATGTTGGCCGGAAAAGCAGCCAGAAACTGGACCAGCGGCTGCACCTTCTCCGCAAGCTTCGGGCGCAGGCCTATCCAGACACCGACCGGCACCCACAGCAGCGTCGCCAGCGTCATCAGCACGATGACGCGCGCCAGTGTGATGAATGCGTCGGTGAGAACGGTGGCGACATCGATCCAACCGATATTGGTCTTGAGATAGGCAATGCTGACATAAGCGCCATAGGCGGCGCCCAGGGTGATGAGGCCGATCCAAAGCCCGTCGGCCAGGCGCGAGCGGGCAGCGCTGTTTCCACCCTCCCTGGCTCCGAACGCCGGCCATGCCGGCAGACGCAGGATCCAAACCGTGCGCGTCAGCCAGGCAAGCGGCGTGACGAGAATGCGCACCAGCCGCGCGCGGCGTAGTAGGTCCAGCATCCAGGATTGCGGCGCGCCCGCTAAAGCTGTCGTCTCGAAACGGAACTTGTCGGCCCAGGCCACCAGCGGACGAAACAGCAACTGGTCGTAGAGGACGATGACCACCAGCATGGCGATGACGGCATAGACGATCGCGGCGATATCCTGCTGCTGGATGGCCAGCGCCACATAGGAGCCGACGCCCGGCAGGGTCACGGTGGTGTTGCCGACGGTGATCGCCTCGGACGCGACCACGAAGAACCAGCCACCCGACATCGACATCATGGCGTTCCAGACTAGGCCAGGCATGGCGAAGGGTACGTCGAGGCGCCAGAAGCGCTGCCAGCCGGTGAGATGGAAGCTGCGTGTCGCTTCCTCCAGATCGGCCGGCACGCTGCGCATCGACTGATACATGGAAAAGGTCATGTTCCAGGCCTGGCTGGTGAAGATGGCGAACACCGAAGCCAGTTCCGCGCCAAGCACCGAGCCAGGGAACAGATTCAGGAAGAAGGTGACGGTGAAGGTGAGGAAGCCAAGGATCGGCACCGACTGCAGGATGTCCAGCATCGGCACCAGCACCATCTCGGCACGCCGGCTTTTCGCGGCGGCGGCGGCATAGATGAAAGCGAAGACCGTGGACAGCACGATCGCCAGAAGCATGCGCAGAGTGGTGCGCAGTGCGTAGACCGGCAGATTGGCAGGATCGAGCGAGAGCGGGGTCGCGTCGAGCGCCGACAACGGCTCGGTGGTGACTTCCGCGCCATAGGCAATGAGCACGATGGCTCCCACCACCAGCAAAAGCGCCATGATATCCCATGCGCTCGGCAGCACCGAACGCCGGATGGCCAGCGGAACGTATTTCTGGACCGGCATGACGCGCCCCCGAGCATGAAAGGGGAAATGGATGATTGTGAGCGACGGCTCCGTCTCACCGGCGAAGCTTTCGCGCAAAGTCCTATTTTCAGGCGTGTGTCGGCATTGTGACCGAGAACCGAGGCCAAGACACGAAAGCAAACACAAGAGCGTGAACGCTCGAAAAGTCGCGTCGAGCAGGCGATTGGTGGCAGGGTCAGCCCTTGACCGCCGAACTCACGATCGAGTCGACGAAGAAACGCTGCAGGAAGGCGAACAGGATCAATGGCGGCAACACGGCGAGCGTGGCGCCGGCCATGACCAGACCCGTGTTCATCGCGCCGCGATTGTAGCTCAGCAACCGGCTGAGGCTGATGACGATTGGATAGCTGTCCGCGTTGCCCTGCAGCACGGTGAGCGGCCACAGATAGCTGTTCCAGTGATAGACGAAGGCAAACAGGGCCAGCGCCGCAATGGCCGGCGCGACGGTCGGTGCCACGATCTTGAACAGGATAAGTAGTTCCGAAGCGCCATCCATCCGCGCGGCGTCGATCAAATCGTCAGGCACGCCGGCGATGAACTGCCGCATCAGGAAGATGCCAAACGCATTGGCGAGGTTGGGCACGATGATACCGGCTAGGCTGGCATTGAGGCCGATCGAGCCCACCATGCGGTAAAGCGGGATGAGCGTGACAATCGGCGGCAGGAACATGGTGGCGAGCAATGCAGAGAACAGCAATGTGCGGCCGGGAAAACTGTATTTGGCGAAGGCGTAGCCGGCCATCATCGAGGTGACCAGGATGCCGGCCGTGGTGATGCTGGCAATGACCAGGGAGTTCCACATCGAGCGGCCGACATTGACCACGCCAGCTACCTTCTCATAGGCGTCGAGCGTCGGCGTGCGCGGGAACCAGACCGGCGGTACCTGCATGCTTTCTGCAGTCGTCTTCAAGCTGGAGAGCACCATCCAAACCAAGGGGAAGGCGGATGCGACCGCCACCAGCAGCATCAGCGTGGCAAGCAGAGCTTTGCCTCCTGTCGGACGACGGCGCGACAAGACGGTCGATGATCCGGCCGGCGCGCTCATTCGTCATCCTTCCGACTCATGAAGGCGAACAGTGCGCACACCACGACGACGAGCGAGAGCATCAACATCACCGCCATGGCCGATCCCAGACCACCCTGGGCACGCTCGATGCCGACGCGCCGGATATGGTAGGTGAGCACATTGGTGGAGCCGACCGGCCCGCCCTGCGTGATCAGGGCCACCGGTTCGAACACCTGCACCGCATTGATGATGGCAATGACTGCGCTGAACAGCAGCGTGCGGCGCAGCAGCGGCAGCGTGATGAAACGAAATTGCTCAGTGCGGTTGGCGCCGTCGAGCGTCGCCGCCTCATAAAGGCTGCCGGGGATCTGGGTCAGGCCGGCAATGGCGAGCACGGTGAAATAGCCGACCTGTTGCCACACGTTCAAAAGCACGATCGAGATCAGCGCCGAGCGCGGCGAAGACAGCCAGGGCTGCGGATCGATGCCGATCAGGCCGAGCATCTGGTTGAACGGGCCTTCGCTCGGCGAATAGAGCTTCGACCAGACCAGCGCCACCGCGATCATCGGCACCATGTAGGTAGAAAATAGAACGGTCCTGAGCAGCGTGCCGCCACCAACATCACGCTGGTAGACGAGCAGGCCGAACAGGACCGACAGAGGCAGGATGATGGCGACCGACAGGGCGGTGTAGATCGCCGTATTGACCAAAGCGCCCTTGAAATCGCGGCCGACCGATGTCGACCCGAAGATGTCCTGGAAATTGGCCAGTCCGACGAAGCGGGCTTCCGAGAATGGCGTCTGTGTCGACCAGTCGTTGAACGACAGCCAGACCGTCAGAAGCATCGGCAGCAGGATGAAGACGCCGATCAGCGTCACGGCGGGCGCAAGCATGATGCCCGCCGAAGCGCGATAGCCATTGGTCATCGATTGCCTTCCGAAACCCTATACGCGTCAGAACAGGCTGCCACTACTTGGCTGCGCGTTCCAGAATGGAAATTGCATCGGCCTGCGCCTTCGCCTGTGCCTCCTTCGCAGAAACCTGACCGTACTGCAGCGCTTCCAGCGTCTGCTGCAGCGACTCCGAGAACTCCTGCCCGCCGGGGACAACCGGGAACGGCTTCGCATCGGAAAGAACGCTGACATAGCCTGCCAGAAATTCGGTGCCGAGCTTTTCCTTGTGCGCCTCGATGTCGGAACTGCGCGACGGCAGGATGCCCATCGACATCAGGATGTCGGACATGGCCGAGGCGCCGTTCTGGCCTGATTTCGCACCGTTCAGCCAGGCCAGGAAATCCCAGGCCGCCTTCTGCTCGGCCTCGCCGGCCTTGGCGTTGACCACGGTCATCCAGGAATAGGAAATCGAGTGCGGTTTGTCGCCGCTCGGACCGACCGGGATCGGCGCGGTGGCGATGTTGGCGAACTTGTCGCCCATGCCGGTCTTCAGCGCACTTTCCCACCAGTTGGCCATGATGATCATGCCAGTCTTGCCCGAGACGAAATTGTCGAGGAATGGGCCAGTGGTGTTGGCGTCGGCAGTGGCCATGGACGGATCACTCGACCCATCCTTGATCAGGCCATCGTAGAATTCGAACGTCTCGCCGGCCTGCTTGCTGTCGAGTGCCGGCTTGCCGTTCGCCACAAGTTCACCGCCATTGGAGACGAGCAGCGAGGCGAAGGGATGCACCACGCCTGCCGCCCAGGAATTGATCATGCCGAAGCCTTGCTGGCCGGCATCCTTCTTCGTCAGCTTCTTCGCCGTCTCGCGAAATTCCTCCCAGGTCTTGGGTGCAGCGTCTATGCCAGCTTGCTTGAAGAGCTCCTTGTTGTAGTTCAGCGCATAGACATCGATCTCGTTCGGGATGCCGTAGAGTGCACCACCCACCGAGGCCGCACTGACGACACCAGCCGGCCAGGCGCCTTTCACCTCGGCGGCAACCGCTTCCGGCGCCGGCGCAACAAGCTTGTCGCGCGCCAGTTCCGGCAGCCACAGATCGTAAATCCCTCCGATGGTCGCACCATCTGAACCGCTTTGCGAGCGCAATGTGGTTAGAAGATCGCCGAACGGCACCGCGCGCACGGTCACCGTCACATCGGGGTGGGTCTTGGAGTATTCCTTCGCCGCATTCTCCAGCAAGGCGACGGTCTCAGGCGACCAATGGGTCAGATAGGAGATGTTCACGGCGTCGGCCCATGCCGAGCCAGGGAGAAACGCCAGGCCCGCCGCCAACGCCAGTTTCGAAGTCCAGGCCATTCAATCCCTCCCATTGTCTGTCAAGGCGGCATGACGTTATGACAACAATGTGTCGTGACGCAAGCGTTAACTTAGCTCGGACAACCCAGGAAAAATCCTCCGGCGGCACAGCGGTCAGCATAAATTAAACTTTTATCCAGCAAAATCAAATACTTTATGCAAGAAATCCCCCGAAATCACTCCGTACCATCAATCAGGATGTGAGGCGGTCCGTCTTGCGATTTCAATTATGTCGTTATAATGAGTTTCAACCGCGGGAGGAAAAAGCAGCAAGCCTAACACCGCAAAATGGGAGAACTCGCAATGAACATGCTTTCAATTCGCCGGCGCACTTTGCTTGGCCTGATTGGCGGCCTCGCCGCGATCGGAGCGGGCTTCGCTGCACCAACCTCTGCCTTTGCGGACGAGACGGTAACGCTGTGGAGCTGGCGTACCGAAGACGAGGCGGCAATGCGCCGGATCTTCGATGTCTTCGAGAAAGAGACGCCGGGCATCAAGGTCAAAATCCAGTTCACGCCTGATGCCGACTACCAGAACCGGCTGAGCACGGCGTTGCGGGGAGGACGCGGACCCGACATCGCGCAACTCAAGGCCTATGGCGAAGTGCAGCCGTTCATCGAGGCAGGCTACCTCGGCGCGCTGGACGACAGCGTGGCGGAACTGAAGAACATGCCCGAAACTGCGCTCGGAGCCGCGCGCGGACGCACCGACGGCAAGATCTATGGCGTGCCCTACTCCGTGCCGATGATGGGTGTGTTCTACAACAAGGAGATCTTTGCAGCCCAGGGCTTAGAGATCCCCAAGACCTATAAGGATTTCATTGCCGCCTGCGAGAAACTTAAGGCTGCCGGCATCACGCCGATCGCGGCCGGCGGGGCCAATGGCTCGGCCTGGGCGCTGGAGATCGGCGTCGGCGTGGTCGGACCGACCGTCTACGGCTCCGGCTTCTACGACGAGATGATGAGCGGCAAGGCGACGTTCGAAGATCCGCGCTATGTTGCGGCACTGAAACGCTATGCCGAGTTGAAGCCCTATTTCCCGGACGGGTTTGCGGGCGTCGACTACACCACCTCGACGCAGCAGTTCATCAACGGCAAGGCTGCGATGTTCCTGGGCGGTTCGTTCGAGAACGGCTCGTTCAAGGCGCAGAACCCGAAGCTACAGTTCTCGATCTTTTCCTTCCCGGCAGATGAGGCTGGCGCCAAGCTCTATACCTCGGCCTTTTCGGACGGCTCCTACGGGCTGGTCTCCGAAAGCGAGAACAAGGAAGCGGCCACCAAGGTGCTGAACTTCATGGCATCGCAGAAGTTCGCCCAGCTGTTCGCCGACGAACTCGGTTGGCCACCGGCGCGCACCGATGTTTCGGTAAAAGACCCGGTGCTCTCGCAGATGATGGATATGGCCAAGAACTCGACGCCCTACCTCACCCTCGTCGGCTTCCGTTGGCAATCGCCGACGGCCTCCTCGATCCTGCAGGCTGAGATCATCGACATGATCGAAGGCAAGATTACGCCGCAAAAGCTTGCGGCTGACATGCAGGCAGCTGTCGCCACATGGTTCCAGCCCAAGCAGTAGGCGATCTTCTCCGTGACGCAGCACCGGCGCAAGAGCAGCATGAAGCGGACGCAGCAGCGCATGGCTGTGCTGTTCGTACTGCCGGCGCTGGCGATTTACGGGCTGTTCGTGCTTTACCCGCTGGCGATGTCGCTGTGGGGCAGCTTCTTCACCTGGAAGGGGTTGCGCATGCTGGATTTCGCCGGCCTCTCGAATTTCGCGCGGCTGTTCGTGTTTCCGAGCAGTGCGCGACTGACTGGGGCGCTATGGCACAACGTGATCTGGTTCTTCGGCATCATGGTATTCCAGAACTGCGTCGGCCTTTTGTTTGCCTGGCTGTTGTTCCTGCGCGACCAGGGCAAGGGCAATGGCGGAGCTGCCTTCTTCCAGTCCCTGTTCTTTTTTCCCGCAGTGCTGTCGCCAGTGATCGTCGGCGCGCTGTGGCGCCTGCTGCTGGCGCCGGGAGGCGTCGTGGAATGGGCGCTGAACGGCCTGGGCCTGCATGAAGGCAGCCTGACCGTTCTCGGTAACAGCCAGACGGCGCTTCTGATGCTGGTCGCGGTGGACGCCTGGAACTGGATGGGCCTGCCGGTGCTGATCTACACCGCAGGGCTGCGGCAGATCTCGGGCCAAATCTTCGAAGCAGCCAAGCTGGACGGTGCCGGCAGCGGGCGTATGCTGGTTTCAGTCGCGCTGCCGCTGCTGATGCCAGCCATCGGCACGCTGACGACACTCTCCTTCATCAACACCTTCAACCAATTCGACATCGTCTATGTGATGCAGGGTGTGCAGGGCAATCCAAGTTATTCGACCGATACACTGGTGACTTATTTCTATCGCCTGGCATTTGGTGCCGAAGGTGCGGTCGGCATCACCGATATCGGCCTGGCGCTGGCGCTCGGCACCATGCTGTTCCTGGTCCTCAGCATCGGCACGCTGCTCATGCTGCGCTTCTTCGACCGACGCACGGTGCAGCTATGAGGGCGGCCACCATGCAGACGCGCCTTGCCAGACTGCCCGGCTGGACCGTGCTGGCGCTGTGGTCTGCGGCTGTGCTGCTGCCGCTCTACATCCTCGTCGTCTCGTGCTTCAAGACGACGGCAGAGATCTATGAGAACCGGCTCGGCCTGCCGCAGAGCTGGTCCCTCGACAACTTCACCAATGCATGGACGCGTGCAGATCTCGGCCAGAACTTCATCAACAGCCTGATCGTCACCGGCGGCGCGGTCGTGCTCACCATCGTGGTCTCGGCGCTCGCCGCCTATCCGCTCAGCCGCTACAAGCTTGGCTGGAACGGCATCATGCTGGGGCTGTTCCTGTCGGGCATCATGCTGCCAATCAGGCTGGCCTCGGTCGAGCTGTTCACACTGATGCGCAATCTGGACCTCCTCGATTCCCTGACAGGACTGATCTTGGTCTATTCGGCGATCCGCATTCCTTTCGCCGTTTTCATCTTCGCCAATTTCATGCGCGTGCTGCCGTCGGAGCTCGACGAGGCGGCGCGCATGGACGGGGCGGGCGAAACGCGAATCCTGTTCCAGATCATCCTGCCGATGGTGAAACCGGCGGTATCGATCGTCGCCATCTTCACCGCCATAGCAGTGTGGAACGACTTCTTCTTTCCGCTGATCTTCATCTTCGACGATCGCTACAAGACCGTACCGCTGGCGATCAGCGTGTTCGTCGGGCAATTCCGCACCGACTGGGGCCTGGTGTTTGCTTCGCTCGCCATCTCCATGGCCCCCATCCTCATCATGTATTGTTCGCTGGCGCGTCAGATTCGCGAAGGCGTAGGCGCCGGCGGAGGCATGAAATGATCGAAGACAAGGTCTATGCCGCACGCTCGATCCTGGTTGTTGGGGCGCATGCCTTCGACGCCGAGGTCATCGCCGGGCCGCTGGCCGCAGTGGCTGCCAACCGAGGGGCCACCGTCACCTTCCTGCACCTCACCATGGGAGAGCAGGGACATCCCTGCCTGATCCCCGACCACTATTGTGCACAGAAGGAGAAAGAGGCCGCAAAAGCCGCCCAACGACTGGGTATCGATGTGCGCAATCTTGGGCTTAGGGATGCCTTCCTGCCCAATGACGACGAGACCGCGCTCAAAGTTTGCGATGTCATCCGGGAGCTGAAACCGGAGGTCGTCATCACGCATTGGCACGGCAGCTGGCACAAGGACCATCGCGCCGCAGCCGAGCTGACGCGCACCGGCTTCTTCTTCGCCGCCCTGCCGACATTGAAACGCAGCCACGATGCCCACACACCGCAACTGCTGCTATTCGGTGAAAACTGGGAAGACGATGACGGCTTCAAGCCCGAGCATCTTATCGACGTCACCGACGGCTTCGAAGCCTGGAGTGCGGCGGTGCACGAATACGAACTGGCGCGGGGCCTGAGCAGCTTTCCTTACGTCGATTACTACAGTGCGCTCTACCGGTTGCGCGGCTGCCTGCGCGGTACGCGCTATGCGCAAGCCTTCGCTGCCGCCTCGCATTCCTGGAATGCAGGCGCCGGGCTGTTCGCACCACCAGCTGCCGGGAATCGCAAACCATGACGCGCACGCTGGCCATAGACCTCGGCGGCACCAATCTGCGCGCGGCCGTGCACGGCGGCGGCACGGCACTGCAGGCGCTGACGCATGAGGCAGTTCCCTCGACACTGGAACATCTCCAGACCCGCCTCGCAGCGCTCGTCGATGAAGCGGGGGATGTCGCGGCAATCGGCGTTGCTGTGCCGGGCCTTGTCGAAGGTTCGACCTGCCGCTGGATACCGAACCTGCCCTATCTCGATGGGCAGGATCTGCAGACACTGTTCCCCGGGCTGTCGGTCGCAGTCGGCAATGACGCGCAGATCGCCATGCTGGCGGAAGCCGTCGAAGGCGGCGCGAAATCGCTGACCGATGCGCTGCTGCTCGCTATCGGCACGGGCATCGGTTCGGCCGTGCTCGCTGGCGGGCGTATCATTGCGGGGGCACAAGGCGGCGCCTGTTCCTTCGGCTGGGCCTGCGCCGATGCCGACGATAAAGGCGAAGACCGCAGCGGCTGGCTGGAGCGTGCCGCTTCCGGCCGCGCTCTGGATGCCATCGCCCGAGGATTGGGGTTGGCAAACGGCACCGCGCTGGTGGCGGCGGCGCGTTCAGGCGATGGCGAGGCGGTGGCAGCACTTGAGGCACCGATGCGCAAACTTGGCACGGCATTGGCCGGCGCGGTTGCGCTGCTCAACCCGCAGGCGATCCTGATTTCCGGTGGCATCGCGGACGCGCTGGATGTGATCAAGCCGCCATTGCTCGCGGCGCTTCGGCGCCAGTTGCCGCCACACCTTCGCGACATAGACATCAGGCCCGGCATCTTCGGATCGCGCGCCGGACTTGTCGGTGCAGCGCTTGCGGGCGCCGCAGGAGCCGGATGGAGACATATACGATGACCGAAGTCAGCTTTCCGCAACCCGATCGCCGTCGCCCCGAACCGCTGTGGTTTCAGGTCGAGGAAGCGATCCGCGCCATCATCAAGAGCGGCGAATGGGCGACCGGCGACCAGATACCTGCCGAAGACCGCTTGTGCGCGCTGTTCGGGGTGAGCCGCATCACACTGCGCCACGCCCTTCGCAACCTGGAAGAAACCGGGTTGCTGCGCCGCGAACATGGACGCGGCACGTTCGTGCGCTCGACCACGCTGGTTGCCGGTACACGCGAATTGACGAGCTTCACCCAGGAGATGGGCAATATCGGCGTCGTCGCGGGCTCGCGGCTGCTGGATTGCAGCCTGACCAAGGCAGATGCGGCAGCGGCGGCGGCACTCGAGATCGAAGAAGGCGATCCGGTCGTGCGCATCCGGCGACTGCGGCTCGGCAACAATGAGCCGATCGGCATCCAGACGGCGCAGCTTGCCGGCGCGCGCGTGCCGGGCTTTCTCGATTCCGGCTTGCTGCAAGGTTCTCTCTATGAAGCACTGGAACGCCGCTACGGCATCGTGGCGATGGAAGCACGCGAAAGCTACCGTGTCGGCACGGTGCCAGCCGCTGATGCCGATCTGCTCGGCCTGGCCGTCGGCACGCCCGCCTTCATCGTGGAACGCGTGAGCATCGATGAGCGCGGCCCCTTCGAATTCACCATCTCGGTCATGCGTGGCGATCGGTACGAGATCCGTTCGACGTTGCGCGCCGGCCGCGTTCCTCCCAACACCCGAAGCTGACACCAAGCAGGAGTATCCAAGTGTCCGATTTCTACATTCCCCGCCTCGCCGCCCTCATCGAGAAGGCGTCGAAGGAAAATGCCGAAGCTTTCGAGCAGGCGGCGAGCAAATTTGCGGATTCGCTGCAAAATGGCGGGCTCGTCCATCTCTACGGTTCCGGTCACTCCGTGCTGCCCTGCCAAGAAGTGTTTCCGCGCTACGGTTCCTATGTCGGCTTCAACCCGCTGACCGACCCGCGCGTGATGTGGAACAATGTGCTCGGGGCCGGTGGCGTGCGTGAGCTGCTGTGGCTGGAACGCACGGAAAAATATGCAGAGAAATTCCTCGACCACCAACCTCTCAACGAAGGTGACTCGATCATCATCTTCGGCCATAGCGGCCGCAATGCATCGGGCATCGACACTGCGATCTATGCCAAGAAGCGCGGCATCTTCGTGGTGGCAATCACCTCGAAGAACAATCTCGACAAGCCGGCCACGCACTCCTCCGGGATGCGGCTGGCCGATGCCGCCGATCTGGTGATCGACACCTGTTCGCCGATCGAGGATGCGATCGTGCCGGTGGAAGGCTGGAGCCGCCCGGTTTCCGGCTCGTCGACGGTGCTGGCCATGATCATGGCGCACGAGCTGATCGCGCGCACGGCTGACCAGCTATCGAAGCGCGGCGTCGAACTGCCGGTCTTCGCCTCGCCGACGATCGCGGGCGTCACGCTGCACGACACGGATGTGATCTACGGTGTCTATCGCGAACGCATGCTGGAGGCGCAGAAGAAACATCTGCCGAGCTTCCAGGCCACCATGCGCGGCGAGTGATCGAAAGAAAAGGCCGGCATCGCCGGCCTTTTCTTTTGGACTATTGCCGCTCCGGCAAACGGCGCCGGGTGATGGCAACATGGAAACCCATGCCGTGGAGCAGGCCTGCATCGTTGAAATCGAAGGTCGGGTTGTGCAAAGGAGCGGAGTTCTCGCCATTGCCGACGAAGACGAAACAGCCCGGGACATGGTCCAGGAAACGGGCGAAGTCTTCTGAGCCGGTCATCGGCTCCTTCGCCACGGCGATCGCCTCCGGCTTGAAGACCGTTGCGGCGGCAGCAAACGCTTCCTCGACCAGCACAGCATCATTCATCAGCGGCACGAATTCACGCGTATAGGTGACCTCGGCACTGACGTTGTGAGCGAGCGCCGTGCCCTGGGCGACGATGCGCATCTGCCGCTCGATCTCGGCACTTACCTCCGGCCGGAAGCTGCGGGCATCGCCTAGAATTCTGGCAAGGCCGGGCAGCGCATTGCGCGTGCCATCCGTGATCAGCTCGGTCACCGAAACGACGCCGATATCCGTCGGGCTGAGCCGGCGCGACACGATGGTCTGCAGGTTGGTGACGAGCGCGCAGGCGGCGACCAGCACCTCATTGCCCCAATGCGGCCGCGCAGCGTGACCGCCGACTCCTTTCAGCACGATCTCGAAATTATCCTCAGCCGACATGAACGAGCCGACGCGGGTTTCGAAATGGCCAACGGGAAGGCCCGGCATGTTGTGCAGACCATAGATCTCCTCGAAGGGAAAACGCGCCATCAGCCCGTCGTCCAGCATGGCGAGTGCGCCTTTGCCCCACTCTTCCGCCGGCTGGAAAATGAAGCGCACGGTGCCGTCGAAACCACCCTCTTCGGCCAGCTGCCGTGCCGCGCCGAGCAGCATGGTGGTGTGGCCGTCATGGCCGCAGGCATGCATGACACCTTCGTTCAGCGAACGATAATTCGCGGTCCCCTGCTCGGTGATACGCAATGCATCCATGTCGGCCCGCAATGCGATCGCACGGTTGCTCGAGCCACGCTTCAACGTGCCGACGACGCCGGTGCCGCCCACCCCTTCGGCGACGTCGAGACCAAATTCGCGCAGCTTCGCGGCGACGAAGGCGGCAGTGCGTTTTTCCTCGAAACCGAACTCCGGATGAGCGTGCAGGTCATGACGCCACGCCGTCATTTCACGTTCCAGCAGAGCCATGTCGATCATGCGGGCGTCACCTCCCTGTTGCGGCCGGCGACCACGGCCGGGCTCGCGCCAACCAGTTGTTCGTAGCGGCCCAGATCCGTCGCGCCTTCGGTGTTCACCAGAAGAATGCGGGACGATGGATCGAGACGCAGGGCCGCCCTCAGATCCGGTTCGGCCAGTGCCCGCGCCAGTCCGGCAAGGCCGACACAGCCGCTTTCGCCGGAGACGATCGCGGGATCACCGCCTGCCGGGCGCGCCAGCCGGTTCATGGCGGCAACGGCATCCTCTTCCTCGACCGTCATGAAGGCATCGGCGACACGCGACAGCACACGCCAGGCGACCAGGGACGGCTCATAGCATTCCAGCATCGCCATCACGGTCGGCTCTCCATGATCGACCTTGGTCACGCGGCCTATACGGGCGGTGGCCAGAATGCAGGCCGCGCGGGCGGGCTCGACCACCACGAAGGTCGGGCGATCCCCTCCAAGCGTTTCGGCAAAATGCCCCGCCAGAGCGGCGGCAATACCGCCGACACCGGCCTGCACGAACACGTGGGTCGGCGGCCTGTCGAGCTGATCCAAAGCCTCGTGTGCGATCGCCGTATAACCCTGCATAACCAGGCCCGGGATGCGTTCATAGCCCAGCCACGACGTATCCGAGACGATCGACCAGCCATTCTGTTCGGCGACATGCGCTGCTTCGGCCACGGTCTCGTCATAGGTGCCGTCGACGCGGACTATTTCGGCACCGAAGCGGGCAATCGCAGCGACCCTTTCGTCGCTGACTCCGCCGTGCACAAAGATGACGGACCTCGCGCCGACACGCTGCGAACCCTGCGCGACCGAGCGGCCATGGTTGCCGTCGGTGGCGCAGGCGAACGTCATGTTGGCGGCAACGGCGCGTACGCTCGGGCGATCGAGATCGGCAAAGCCGACATCACGCTCAAAATGGCGGGCCGCTTCTTCAAGCACAAGGCGGATCACCGCATAGGCGCCGCCAAGCGCCTTGAAGCTGCCGAGGTCGAGACGCTGCCCCTCATCCTTCACATGGATCGTGCCGACACCCAGCACGCCCGCCAGTGCCGGCAATGCCACCAGCGGTGTGGCCACGGCATCCTCCCGAAATTTCAGGAAGCGCTCCACCTCCCGTGCGCCGGCGGTGCCCATGAGTTCTGCATCGACCGGAGCCAGGGCAGTATTGTGGTCGGGATGGGTGTTGAGCAGGAACATCCGCGCCTCTTCACTGAGATCGTGAAGATGTATTGCATCGGAAGCGCAAATTGCGCTGTATTCCGCCGCTATGCGCGCAAGTTTGTTTCATGAGGGATGACGGTGGCGAAACCGGCAATCGAACTCGACAGTTTCGACCTGGCGATCCTCGCCATCCTGCAGAAGGACAACGCGACGCCGCAACGGCTGGTCGGCGAAGCGGTGAACCTCTCGGCTCCGGCAGTGCAGCGGCGTATCCGGCGCCTCGAAGAGGCGGGGGTGATCGCGGCCAATGTCGCCATCGTCGATCCCGCCAGGATCGGACAGGCCATCACCATCTTCGTTGAGGTGGAGGTGGTCAGCGAGACCGCCGAACTGCTCGACGTGGCCAAGCGGGAATTCTCCGCCGCGCCGGAAGTGCAGCAATGCTATTATGTGACCGGCGAAGCGGATTTTATCCTGATCGTCATCGTGCCGACGATGGCCGACTATGAGGCGCTGACGCGCCGCCTATTCTTCTCCAACAACAACGTCAAGAAATTCCGCACCTTCGTCGCCATGGACCGCGTCAAGGTCGGGCTCACCGTGCCGCTGACACCATCCGGCGCGGCATAAGTCCGGATCGTGCCAATTGCCTGGGTAAAAGATATTAAAAGTGGAGTCGCAAATTCTTGATAATCACACTCAACAATGTTAGGTCGCTCTCGCTCGTATGAGCCGAGACCTGAGTGGATCATCATCAACCGCCGGATCGTCTCGGCTCCGTAAAGTGGAGACGAGACCTTGCAAGACGATATGCGCCTCAATGCTGCGAACCGGACATGCCGGAAGAACCTGTTCGGCCGAGCCGTCCGCATGGTTGCCGTTGCCGGCCTGATTGGGATGAACGTCGCCCCGGCCCTGGCCCAACAGACGGCGCCCGTCGAAAACAGTGCACCAACTGTGGCGCCTGCCGGCGAAAGCACCGCACCGGCCGCGCCAAACACGAATTCAGCGCAGGGCACGACGCCTTCTCCCGCGGCCCAGCCCGCGCCAGCCACGTCGGCGCAGCCAGCGCCTACCGAAGTCGCCCCGGCGCCTGGCGCACCGAACGCTGCCGAAGCACCATCGATCGCCAAGGCAACGCTGCCGCACAATCTGTCCCCCTGGGGCATGTTCATGAGCGCGGACTGGGTGGTGAAAGGCGTGATGATCGGCCTCGCCTTCGCCTCGCTGGTGACCTGGACCGTGTGGCTCGCCAAATCACTGGAAATTGCTGGCTCCAAGGCGCGCCTCGCCAAGGCATTGCGCGGCATCACGGGCGCACGTCGGTTGGATGACGCCACCCAAGCGCTCGGCAACGGCGCCGGCATCGGTGGCGTCCTTGTCCGTGCTGCGGCCGAGGAGCTGGAGATGTCGCGCCAGGACGATGGCGGCTATGACGCCGCCGGCGTCAAGGAACGTGTGGAATCGCGTTTGATGCGCATCCAGGCGCAGGCAGGCCGGCGGCTCAGCCGCGGCACCGGCGTGCTCGCCACGATCGGTTCTACTGCCCCCTTCGTCGGTCTGTTCGGCACGGTTTGGGGCATCATGAACTCCTTCATCGGCATTTCCGAAGCACAGACCACCAACCTCGCCGTCGTCGCTCCCGGCATCGCCGAGGCATTGCTGGCAACCGCGGTCGGCCTGATCGCGGCCATTCCGGCGGTCGTGATCTACAACGTTTTCGCCCGCTCCATCACCGGTTATCGCCAGGGACTGGCCGATGCCGCCGCTGGTGTGCAGCGTCTGGTCAGCCGCGACCTCGATCGTGTCTCTCCGGCCCACACCCCGGCGCGTCCACATGTGTCGGCACCTGCGGCCAGACCCGCAAACGGCCATAAATCCCCGTCGGTAGCCCTGTAGGAGAAGCGCGGTGGCCGGTGGCATCAAGCAATCGTTCGACGACGACGATCTCCAGGAAAACCACGAGATCAACGTGACGCCGTTCATCGACGTCATGCTCGTCCTGCTGATCATCTTCATGGTCGCAGCACCGTTGGCAACGGTCGACATCAATGTTGACCTGCCGGCTTCCACGGCGACGCCCGCACCACGGCCGGAAGAGCCGCTTTACGTTACGCTCAAGGATGACCTCAGCCTGGCGATCGGCCAGCAGACGGTGGATCGAGCAGCCTTCCAGCGACAACTGGATACGATCGCCGGAGGCGACAAGCAGAAGCGCATCTTCCTGCGCGCCGACCGCGGCGTCGCCTATGGCGAGTTGATGGAGGTGATGAACCTGATGCGCGGCGTAGGCTATCTGAAGGTGGCGCTCGTCGGGCTGGAAACGGTGCCGACGCCTGCTGCGGGAGCAGCGCAGTGACAGCGGCCGCGGCACATGGCGGCCTGTTCGGCGGCATGAGCCGTCGCGAGTTGGCATTGTGGTCGGGTGCGGCACTCATCGTCGCGTCGATCCATGCCGGCGGTGGCTGGTATCTGGGCAGCGGAGGGTCTGAAATCTCACCACCCCCTTCGGCGCCCCCCGCCATCATGCTCGACCTGCCGCCGATGGTCATCAATGCCCAACCGGTAGCGCTCGATACGGCTGACCCGATCGACAGCATGGCCTCGGAGACACCACAGGAAGTCACGGAACAGATCGATCCTGTCGAGGAAGAGGTCCAGAAACCTGTAGAAGAGATGGCGGACCCCGAGCCGGAAGTAGAAGCGCCAAGGCCTGAAGTCGCCGAGGAAGTCGTTCCAGACCTCGTTGAAGCACCATTGCCCGAAGTCGCAATGGCTATTCCCGAACCCCGCCCGGAAACTGAGAAGCCGAAGCCGGTGGTCAAGCCGGCGCGCGAGAAGAAACCGGTGGAGAAGAAAAAGCCCGAACCGGTCAAAGAGGCAAAGGCCGAAAAGCCGAAGAAGGTCGAGAAGAAGGCACCCGCCAATCCGATCGCCCAGCAGAGGGCAGCCAAGGCTGGCGCCAACAGCAAGGTCAATGGCGGGGGCAGCGGCACGGGCAATTCGGTATCACCGCAAAAATGGAATTCGCAGGTCGTCGCCCACATCAGGCGCTATATGCGGACGATACCGAATGTGCGCCGGAGCGGCGTCGCATACGTCTCCTTCACGGTCAATTCCAGCGGCGCTGTGGTGTCCGCTTCCCTTGCGCGCGCATCCGGCGAGAAGGTGATCGACGATGCGGCTTTGTCGCTGGTGCGACGTGCATCACCGGTTCCCGCCCCTCCGGATTCGGTTCCGGCCTCGGGACGCAGTCTGCTCATTCCAATTGAGCTGCGGTCGCGCTGACGCACTACTGGCACACAAAACGGCGCGGGCTGATGCCGGCGCCGTTTTCACTCCATCTAATCCGTCGTTGAGGGCAGGCCCTCAAGCCTTTGCTGTCTTGGGTCCAATCACGAATGCCGTCACTGCAGCCAGCAAGGTCGCGATACCGGCGTAGGCGAAAGCGCTGGACACGCCTGCATTGTCAACCAGAAGACCGCCGACAACAGCGCCTGTGGCAATCGCCACCTGGAAGGCGGTGACCATAAGGCCGCCGGCGCTTTCAGCCTGATCGGGCGCAGCGCGCAGCATCCAGGTCTGCACTGAAACCGGGATGGCGCCAAAGGCGAAACCCCAGGCGGTGACGGCGACTGCCGAGGTCACCGGCGAAGCACCGAAGACAAGCAGGACCAGAGTGGAGATCGCGATCAGCAGTGGCGAGAGGCCAGCGGCAAGCTTCAAACTGCGCTCCACGATGAAGCCACCGACGAGATTGCCGATGAAGCCACCAATGCCGAAGGCCAGCAGAACCAGCGAGATGCTCTCGACGTTCATCACCGGCACCTTCTCGAGGAATGCGCGAACATAGGTGAAGCCTGCGAAATGGCCTGAGGCGATCAGAAGGATGAAGAGCAGGCCGATCTGGAGCGCCGGACGTTTGGCAACGTCAACCAGCGTACGCAGGCTGGCGATGCCGGAGGGCGGCAGACTGGGAAGCGTGGCTACCTGCGCCAGCAACGTCACGGCACCGACGACAGCCGCGACCAGGAAAGCCGTGCGCCAGCCCCAGATGTCGCCGACATAGGCCCCGACGGGTGCGGCACAGACCGTGGCCACCGAAACGCCACCGAGAATGATCGACATGGCCCGCGGCAACAGTCGCGCCGGCACCAGGCGCATGGTCATGGCGCCAGACATGGCCCAGAAGCCTCCGAGCGCCACGCCGAGCACCACGCGTGCCGCGAGCAACATGGCAAGCGAAGAAGCGAAGGCTGCGGTCAGGCTGGAAATGATGAGCAGGAAAGTGAGGATCCACATCAGGATCTTGCGGTCGAGACGGCGGGTGATGATCGCCATGGTGGGGGCGGCGACGGCGCCGACTATGGCGGTGGCTGTCACGGCCTGGCCGGCGGCGCCTTCGCTGATGCCAAGGTCCTGCGCCATCGGGGTGAGCAGGCTGGCCGGGAGGAATTCAGCGGTCACGAGACCGAAGACGCCGAGCGCCAGCGAGACGACGGCTCCCCAGGCCGGATCTGCACGCTCCTCGGTGGAAGACAGTACGGGGGCATCCAGCGCCGCCGTCGCGGGGTCGGTCATAATCAGTCTCCGAAATGGTTGCAGTGCAACAAATGCTCCGAAATGGTTGCAGTGCAACAAATGGAGGTGACCGTTTGGAGTTTCCATGTTAGAAACACCATTATGCTTGATCGTTCGTCCAAAAGTTCGTCATTGTCAGTATCCCCGACCGGAGATCCGCTGACCGACATCCTGCGCGGCCTGCGCCTTGACGGCGTGCAGTATGGCCGCTGCGAAATGAAGGAGCCATGGGGCCTTGAATTCCCGGCGCAGGACGCCGCCCGGTTCTACTTCGTCGGCCAGAAGCCATGCTGGATGCGCATGCCCAATGGCGACTGGTTTGAGATGAAAGCCGGCGACGCAGTGCTGGTGCCACGCGGTGCGCCGCACGCGCTGGCCAGCTCGCCCGAGGTGCCGACCACGCAGTTCAAGGGTTATGAGGTCACCGAAATCTGCAAGAACGTCTATTGCATGAGGACGGAGCCCGCGACGGAAAGCTGCGTGCCGGGCACGCTGCTGTTCTGCGGCACCATGTATTTCAACCTCGACAGCCTGCACCCCCTGCTTGGCATGATGCCGGATGTGATGCGCACGCATGGTCTGGAAGAATACGAGCCGAGCATCCCGCATCTGCTGGAAGCGATGGCGCGCGAAATCAAGATGGAACGCGTCGGCTCCGCCGGCATCGTCGCCCGGCTGGCGGACGTTCTGGCCGCCTCGATCATCCGCTCATGGGTCGAGCGCGGCTGCGGTGATTCAAAAGGCTGGATCGCGGCGGTGCGTGACCGTGAGCTTGGCAAGGTGCTGGCGGCAATCCATCTCGAGCCGAACCGCGACTGGAGCGTCGAGACGCTGGCCCGGACAATGGGCGCTTCCCGCTCGGGCTTTGCCGAGCGTTTCGCCTCGATCGTCGGGGAGACACCGGCCAAATACGTTACCCAGGTGCGCATGCACCAGGCCAGACAGTGGCTGACACAGGACCGGCTGAAGATCGCGGTCGTCGCCAACCGATTGGGCTATGAATCGGAAGCCGCCTTCAGCCGCGCCTTCAAGCGTGTGATCGGCGCGCCGCCGAGTCATTTTCGCGGGGAGGACACCATCGAAGTGCCCAACCTTTGACGGGCAATAGAGCACAGCGACCGGCGCCTTCCTTCGTCAGCCCGCTGCGCCGCCCTGCGCCTCCAGCATGCGCCGTGCGCTTTCCTCGTCGGTGATCAGCACTGTCGGCTTGACGAGATGCATGGCGCCGAGCAGTGCATCGATCTTCTCCTGGCCGCCCGATGTAAGAATGCGCAGCGGCGCCCGGCGCAGGCGATCGACTTCGACCGACATCACACGATCGTTCACCGGGTGGTCGACAAGATCGCCGTTGCGGTTGAAGAAATGGAATAGAAGATCGCCGACCGCGCCGCGCGCGACCAGTTCCTCACGATCGGCCTCCTTCAGGAACCCTCCGCGGTAGAAGGTGGTGGCCGAGGCAATTCCGCCGATCGACAAAAGCACGGCATCCAGCGCGTCAGCCATCTCGAAGATTTCTTCCAGCCCGCAGCGCTCGACGAGCGCCACCTTGGTTTCGACGCTGTCGACCACCGCTGGTGCCGGAATGAGATAGCCATCGCCCTGGAAGACCTGGGCGAAACGCCAGGCGAATTCGGCGGGATTATAGCGGCGCGCCACGCCGACGCCGCCAAGCAGGGAGATGACCTTGAAATCGCTCAACGACTTGGCGCCGATGAACGGCAGGGTCGAAAACAGCGTGCGGCCCCAGCCGACACCGACGCGCATGCCGGAGCGCATGGCTTCCGATAGATAAGCGCCCGTCTTGGCGGCAATAGCTGGGATCGGGTCGGAATCCGCACTGGAAAGTGGTGCGACCAGCGCCTGCTCCAGACCGAATGTTTTTTCCAGAGCCCGCTCCAGCCGCACGATCTCGGACAGTTCGCTTTCGATGGCGATCTTGACTTCGTTGCGGGCGCGCGCCTCGGCCAGCATCCGCACGACAGTGACACGGCCAACGCCGAGAACGTCGGCGATCTCGTTCTGGGTCATCTGCTCGATGAAATACATCCAGGCGGCACGGATGCGCAGGCGATCGGCCTTGCTTTCGGCCGCGACCGTTCCGTTCTCGCCCGTTCCGCTTTCAGCGACCCCCATCTGCCGCTGCGGCTTTCTTGCCACTGCATCCCTCCCCGTAAGCACTACGATCGAACCGTCCCCGATTCGTCATATGGCCACTATCGCCTTTTGACCGGTCCTGCACGATATAAACAATTGGCTGAGACGACCATGCCGCCTATACCGGTTGATCAGAAGCAGAGAGCAGACGATGCTGCGTGAAATCTCCGAAGAGGTCCGCGTCAACCTGAAGGACCGGCTGCGCGACGTGCGCCACATCATCCGCCGGCACCGCCACGACAGCCCCGCCCAACAGGCGCGGCAAGGCGAAGAGGCGGCCCGCCCGTCCTTTCCGATCCGCGAGATCGAGGGGCTGCTTGGCCATGCCGCGAGCGCCTTTGACGACATGATGTCGATGGCCGAAACGCTGGTGCCGCGCGAACGCAGCGGCCGTATGAACGGGCTGACGCCGAAGCCGATCGGCGTCTATTTCGCGTCCGGTGATGCGGCGCTGACCGGCGAACGGGCGTTCCGGCGCGACATGTATGCATTGGCCAAGGTCGTGCTTGCCGAAAGGAAAGCCAACAGCGTTCGGGTGCGCGAGGCTAGTTTCACCGCTGTGCATGCAGCAGTCGAGCGGCAGCATGCCGAGCTCCTCAAGCGACTGGTCCGCGAAAGCGACTGGGCCGGACGCGTCGCACTGGTTGCGGCGTTGAGCGGGGCGCTGCTGGTGGAATTCCTCAATCATGACCCGCTGCGGCAGGACGAGGCACCGACGGCGGCCGTCGGCCCGGGCCGCACATTCGCGATCTCCTGCCTGGCACCTGTCGCGCTTGCGGTTGGGCTTGCCAGCGTCGACACCAGCGCGAAACCCGAACCCGACCTGCTCGAGATCGCCGTGCTTGCCACCAACGCCAGGCTCGACCGCATCCTGACAGCCTGCAATGGCAACGATCCGCTGGACGAACTGACGACGGTGTTTGCCACGCTGCTGGCACATCTGCTGTAGGCCCCTTCCTTCTCCCCGTTTGCGGGCAGAAGGTGTCACGAAGTGACGGATGAGCGGCGCCAACAAAGCAAAAGCCGACTCTACCCTCTCTGTCCTGCCGGACATCTCTCCCCTAAACGGGGAGAGAAAAGTAGCTTCAACGCAGCGCTTAGGCTTTACCCAGCTCAACGATGCGCTTTTTGGCACGCGAGATCGAGGCCGGGCTCATCGACAGTTCGGTCAATCCCATGCGCAGGAATTCCGGAATGAGATCCGGCCGGGCAGCGGCCTCGCCGCACATCCCGACCATGATACCAGCCTCCACACCGGCTTTCGCCGTCATTTCAATCGCCGCCATGACGGCCGGATTGGCGACGTCGTTCAATGCACTGACCGTCGGATTGAGCCGATCGGCGGCCATGACATATTGGGTAAGGTCATTGGTGCCGATCGAGAAGAAGGACACCTCCTTCGCCAGCATCGGGGCAATCAGCACTGCGGCCGGCGTCTCGATCATCACGCCGAGCTGGAAGTGCCCGAAAGGCACGCCATCGCGCGTCAATTCACCGGCACATTCATCGATCAATGCCTTGGCGCGACGCACCTCGCTCAAGTCGGACACCATCGGCAACATCACCTTGACGTTGCCGTGCACGGCAGCGCGCAACAGCGCCTTGAGCTGCGGCTTGAAGATGTCCGGACGGTCGAGGCACATGCGGATGCCGCGCCAGCCGAGGAACGGGTTTTCCTCTTCCGGGAACTCGATACCGGCCACCGGCTTGTCGCCGCCGATATCGAGCGTGCGCACGATGACCGGATAAGGCGCAAAAGCCTTCGCCAGAGCCCCATAGGTCTCGGCCTGCATGTCCTCGGACGGCAGATGCATATGACGCATGAAAAGGAGCTCGGTGCGGAACAGGCCGACACCCATGGCTCCGGCCGCCTGCGCGGCTTCGATCTCTTCGAGTGAACCTATATTGGCCGCCACTTCGATAACGGTGCCGTCGGCACGCTTAGGCGTCACATCCTTGAAGACGTCGAGCGCATGGCGCTCTTTGGCAGCGTCCTCAATACGGCGGATATAGTCGGCTTTCACATCCAGGGAGGGGTCTGCAATGACTAGGCCACCGGTGCCGTCGAGAGCAACTTCCTTGGCATCGCGCAGTTCCATGACCCGAGCACCGAACCCCAGAACTGCGGGGATGCCGTGCGACCGGGCAATGATGGCGATGTGCGAGGTCGCACCGCCATGGCCGCAGACGATACCGCCGATCCGCTTCAGCGGCGCGCGCGACAGGTCCCAGGCGCCGATGTCCTCAGCGATCAAAATGGCGCCCTGAGGGATGTCCTCCAGGCTAGCGTCGTCCTGCCCCAGCAGGGCGAGACAGATCTGGCGGCCTACCGCCTGAACATCGTCCGCTCGGGCGTTGAGGTAAGGATCCTCGACGGAACCGAACTCGGCTGCGAGCTTGGCGGCGGCGGCGATGACGGCGGCAACGGCATCGGTGCCAGTGCGGATCATCGCCTCGGCCTCGCCGATCAGCGTATCGTCGGCGGCGAGATCGCGCAGAGCCGCAACGATGCCGCGATCGCCGCCGGCAAGGTCTTCGCTGGCAAGTGCCTTGTCCATGCGTGCCTGTACCGCGGTCACGGCGTGGCCGAAACGCACGATCTCGGCCTCCGCTTCCTCTGGCGTCAGCGTCCGCGCCTGCGGGCGGATTTCCGGCGGAAAATGCGCGAAGGCCGGACCGACGGCAACGCCTTCGCTGGCGGCAATGCCTCGCAGGCCGTCTGGGTATGTTGTCTCCTGCGCCGGAGCCGCGGCGGGCGGCCTGGCGGTTTCGCCATTCTGGTCTCTTTGTTCGCTGACAGCTTCATCTTCCTCGAGACCGGCACGTGGATTTTCCAGATAGCCGATCAGCGCCTCGACGGCTTCGGCGGCGTCGGCGCCATTGGCGCGCACGGTCACTTCCTGGTTCTCCTTCACCCCCAGAAGCATGAGCTTCACCGAGCTCTTGGCACTCACAGCCTTGCCCGCCTTCACGATCTCGACTTCGGACTCGAAGCTCTTGGCAAGACGTACGAAGCGGGTCGCGGGTCGGGCGTGCAAACCTTCATGCACTCTGACGATGGTCGAGCGTTCCATACAGGCAATCCTATCAGATTTTCCGGTCGTGGAGCGTTTCACCGAAACGCTCCATCTCCTTATGTTGACGCAATTCCGAGCGGAAAACCGCTACACATTTCCGGAACTGCTCCAACCCGGACGGGCGCGATCAAAACGAAAAGCACCGTGACCCTGCGCGTGGTCATGGCGCCGGCATTTCAGGCAGCGATGGTGATCAGGGCGTCTTGCCTGAGAGCCAGGACGAGCTGGCCGGCATCAACTTCGCTGGCGCAGATCTCACCTGGCCGTTCCGCTTCCGTCGCGCCGTTGAACGAGATGACGACATGGCCGATCTCGCGCACCTTGCTCCACGCAGTGGAACCGATTGCAGTGATCGTTGCCGACACCGCGCCGATGGCGATCGACGCGCCGACCTGCGGCGCGCCTTCGCTGGGGCCCTGTACGGCCTTGTGCATCACCGAGACCTCGGCGAGCTCCGGCGGCGAGCCATCCGCGAAGAGGATGACCACACCACCCTCGGCGAGATCCGCCACTTCGGGTCCAACTGCGGTTACCCGCGTTTCCAACAGAACCGTCATGATGCGGCGAATCTCCTTGTTATCGTTACAGGACCAGCAGACTGACTATCCATGCGAGGAGCACGGACACGGGACCCATGATCTGGCGGCTGATGAGCACCGCCGGCACACCGATCTCGATCGTCTTGGGCTTGGCTTCGCCAAGCGCCAGGCCGACCGGGACGAAGTCGCAGCCAACCTGGGTGTTGTAGGCAAACAGCGCCGGCAGCGCCATGGCCGGCGAGATCGTCCCGTTGGCAATCTGTGGGCCGATGATGGCGACGCCGATGACCTGGGCGATGACCGCTCCGGGCCCGAGGATGGGCGAGAGGAACGGCAGGCCGCAGATCGCCGAAATGATCAGCAGTCCGACAATGTTGTTGGCCAGCGGACCCATGGGCTGCGCCAGCACGTCGCCGATCCCGGTATAGAGGATCAGGCCGATCAGCATGGTCACGAAGGCCATGAAGGGCAGGACGTTGCGGATGACCTGGTCGATAGTGCGCCGGCCGGCATTGAAGAAGATGCCGACGACGCGGCCCATGACGCGGCCGATCGAAGAGATCAATCCGATCATGCCGCCCTCGCTCGGCAGCGGCTGGGCAGCCGTCGACGTCGCATTGCTGTTGCTTGAACTCATTGCCGCTGCTCCCCCTGCAGTGGTTACCGTCTCGGAGCCGTCGGCCATGACGATATTGGCCGGCTTGACACCCGAAACATAGATATCTTCCAGGATGAACTGGGCTAGCGGCCCGGACTGGCCGACCGGCGTGATGTTGACGGTCGGGATGCGCTTGCGGGGATAGACGCCGCAGCGTGCGGTGCCACCGCAGTCGACGACGACGACGGCCATCTCGCTCTCGATGGGTGGTGACTTGAAGCCATCGACGGCCTCGGCTCCGGTCATCTCGGCGATCTGCTGTGCGATCGGGTGGATGCCGCCGCCGGTGACGGAGACGACTTTGTTGCGCTGTGCAGTCGGCTCGATGACGAGCGGGCCGCCCCAGCCGCCGGAGCCCTTGGAGATTTTTACGGCCTTGTAGGTCTTTGCCATGATGTTGCCCGCCCCTTACAGCTCGACGCCCTGGCGGCGTGCCATGATGGCGGTGATGCGTTCGGTCAGAATGCCCTTGAACAGGATCACGACGAGACCGACGATTGCGTACCAGATGGCCACCTTGATGTGGTATCCGGCAACGACGACGCCCTTCTTCTCAAGCTCGAGCAGCGCAACCAGCACGCCGCCCCAAACGAAATATTCGCCGGGGTTGATGTGCGGGAACAGGCCGAGCGGCGGATGCACGTAAGACACCGCCGCGTCATAGAAGGCCGGCTTGTGCTTTTCTTCGAGGAAGGAGCCGAAGGTGTAGGCCATCGGGTTGGTGAGGAAGAAGACGGCGAGCAGCGGCAGCACCGTGTAGCGGGTGAGCGCGATGCGACCCGCGCCGCGGGCAAGACCGTGGACGCGCTCTTCGCCGACCAGCTCGGTGATGGCGTAGAACGCCGTCATCAGAACCACCAGCGTCGGGATGATGCCGGTGACGAAGCCGGCGAACACCTCACCGCCCTTCTGGAAGATGCCTATGAAATATTTGCCGATGGCGGTCAGCCAGCCGAGCTGTTCTTCCTTGGCGACTTCGTTCAGCTTTTCCTTGAACTGCTCGACGGTGATCGGGCCACCGTCGGCCTGCGCCAGAACGACTAGGTTGTCGCCGGCATGAGAGACGGCAAGCTTGCCGTGCAAGGCAGCATCCTGGACGACCGCACCTGCCACGTGCAGGTGCTGTACGGCCATGTCGGCGTGCTGCGCCAACAATGAAATTACAGACATATCTCCTCCTTGGTCCGTCCGCCGTCTGTCCCCAACGGCAGTGGCATTCGTTCCAGAGCGTTTCCGTTTTCCACGGAAACGCGGAAACGCTCCAATCCTTTGTTTCTACGCAATTCCGGACGCAAAACCGCTGCACACTTTTGCTGGAATTGCGCTATGCGCTGACTGTCTTCAAGCCGGTCAGGCCCGGCTTCTTTCCCGGCTCCAGCCGTGCCCGGTCGATCTGTTCGATCGCCCGCTTCACGGCCTCGGCCACACCGGGTTCCCCCTCTCCCATGATCGCAGGATTGGACCGGATACGATCGAGGGCGGTGCCCTCGAATTCTTCAAGCCGCCTGAACTTGGCGAACACCGACCGGCCACTCATCACGAGCAGGCGGCGCACGATAAGATCAGGCGTTACCACCACCAGGACGATGATGCCCTTGGCAAAGCGCCCACGATAATTGCCGGCGCCGACGAAACCGTCGGCATATTTGTTCGTGATGCCTTTGAAGACGTCGGAATAGTGCCGCATCTGCAACCAGACGCCGAGGGACTGCAGTCCCCAGACGAGCGCAAGCGCGAGCAGTGCCCACTGCCAGATTGCCATCAGGATATCTCCTCCCAAGCCCTTGGCCCCGCCATCGCTTCATGACAGTACCAAGACGAAAGTTAGAGAACATTTGTTTTCTCGAATGTCAATATGTATGATTTTTCCATAAAGACCGAAAACGATTGATCCACCGCATTTGGCGGCGACGACGCATGTGATAGAATCGGTTTCAAAGGACGTGCGATGGACTTGCGATTCAAAGACGAACTTGCCCTGATGCCGGATCTCGGCCATCAGCTGCGGCGCCTGCGCTGGTTCAGGACGACGTTTCGCGCAAGCGCACGCTCTGTGGAAGCGACCTATGGCCTGCGTTTCGAGATCGACGAAACGCAGCTGACCAGAGCCTTCCTGGACTGGATCGAGATTATGGAAGCGCAGAAGCGCTTTGCCGACGTGAATCGCGCCGATTTCATCATCTTCGCAGCCGGCCTAGTCCTGCGCGAATTGATCCGCCAGGATCCGGCCAAGGCGGTCGGAGCCGGCCCGCGTCCCGACCTGCCCCCCGCCGATGCCGGTATGGCCGAGATCGTGCAATTCTGGCCGGAAGGTTTCCTGTATACCAATTACTGCGTGTCGGCGATCGCTGCCGTTTACGAACAGGAATTCGGCCATGCGCCGACCATCGACCAGTGTGCAGACGATCTGCGCACCTGGTGGTCCTACCGCGAAAACGTCACCGAGATGCCAGCCTATGCTGTTGCCTTCCTCGACCGCTTCCTCGGCGCCGAGCCGAACTGGATCGTGCCCGACAGCGCGCAGTCCAGGCAGGCGATGCAGGCTGCGCTCGAAGGGAAAGACAAACGGAAAGTTGGGCATCAGGCCTGAGCGCCTCCTTGAACATTCGTCTCTTTGCCGATAGCGATGTGCCAGATTATCGAACACTTCGAGGCGAGGCGTGGCGGCACAACAGTTGATCATCTTCGATTGCGACGGCGTTCTGGTGGACAGTGAGCCGCTGGCCGCAGAAGCTTACGAGCGCGTCTACGACAAGCATGGCATGAGCGGCGTCGGCGCCGATATCATTGCCCAGTGCGTCGGGATGAAGCAGGCTGACATCATCATCCGCATCAAGGAGCTGACTGGTCACCACCTGCAGCCTGAGCAGGAAGGCGACCTGTGGATGGTCACACGCGACCTGTTCAGCGAGAAGCTGAACCCCACCAATGGCATCGCGCCGTTCCTCGACACCTTGAAAGCAGGTCGCTGCGTTGCCTCTTCCTCGTCATTGGAGCGCATCCACCACAGTCTCGCTGTTACCGGCCTGGCGCCGCATTTCGGTGAGGCGATCTTCTCATCCTCGATGGTGAAGCGCGGCAAACCGGCACCGGATATCTTCCTCCATGCAGCCGAGAAGATGGGGGCGGACCCGGCGAATTGCGTCGTCATCGAGGACTCGCCCTTCGGCGTCGAGGGAGCGGTTGCCGCCGGCATGACGGCGATCGGCTACACAGGGGGCGGCCATACCTATGCAGGCCACGGCGAGCGGCTGAAAGCGCAGGGCGCGCATGCCACCTGCGCGACCTGGACGGAGGTCTCCGACAGGCTGAACGGACTTGGTTTCCGGCTCTAGGGCCGGTGATCGGGCCGGCTAGATATCAGGCGCGTTGCCGATAATCGCCTTCAGGTCGATGGCCCAGGCCCGGCCTTCATCGCCGCCCCACAGCAGCCACGCGACATAGCCGGCGGAGGGATTTTCCTCATTGCCGAAGTTCCTGGCGCGCTTGTCCACCTCATGACGGGCGAAGAAGCTCACCATGCGTCGGATGGTCGAAGGCTGCAGCGCCCGGCGCTCGACCAGCTCACGCGCACGACCGACGCCGATCTCGGTGCCGCCGCGCCCGAATTTTTCGCGCAGGCGCAGGCCTTTCGCTGCATTGTCGGCGACGATCTGCGGAGGAACGAGCGAGATTTCGGGTGAATTGGTCACGGCATATCCTGGCAGCGGCTTCGTGCCAGCTAGCGCGATTCCCGTCGGTTCGCCATGCAGAACCGTCCAGGTCGACGTCTATGGACACCAGCCCATGCCTTTCGCCGCCTCTCCCCTCTTTGACGCATGATCTTTGTCCGAAAGGCTGCGACTTTTCGGGATCATGCTGGAAGAGAGACGGTACCCCCCGTCGGGAGGAACTATACCAAGAGAGTCATCGGGTTTTCGATGATGCGCTTGAAGGCGCCGAGCAGTTCGGCTCCGAGCGCACCGTCGACGGCACGATGGTC
>NZ_JAKREW010000125.1 GCF_022347545.1 Terribium retamae | reverse complement strand
CCGGTGCCGCGGTGGAGACGACGACGCTGGGCGAAGCGCTGGCGGGGCTCGGCGTTTCGCGGGAAGGCGCCGGGTCCGCTGAGGCAATTGTCGGCGGTTCCGAGACGGTTTCCGGAATGGCGAGCCCGTCCGTGGCGATCGAGGCTGGTGCGGCGCTGCGCTTCAAGATGTCGGGCGAAAACGCGGCGATCCTGTTTTCCAACCTTGCCGACAATTCCGCCCGCCATGGCGCCAGCCGCTTCATGGTCAGCGCGCGGCAACAGGATGGCGTCGTGCGCGTGCTGGTGTCCGACGACGGCGCCGGCATCTCGCCCGACAACCGGGCCCGCATCTTCTCGCCCTTCTTCACCACGCGGCGCGAAACCGGCGGCACCGGCATGGGCCTCAGCATCGTCGCGGCGCTGGTGAAAGCGCATGAAGGGTCGATCCGGCTGGTGGATGCGGAGCGGGGTGCGACGTTCGAGATCGAGATCCCGGCGGGGTAGGTGGTGCGGTGGAGTGCGACGGTTCTGTCCTCGGGGGTTGGGTGTCGCAAAGGGCGCGGCGCCCTATCTCCCCCCTTGCAGGGGGGGGTGAGAGCCTGGTTCGCCGCAGGCGAATTGGAAGGTCCAGTGGACCTTCCAAAAGGCTCGAACGCCCGAGGCCATAGCCGAGGGCCGTGTGTCGCGATGGGCGCGGCGCCCCTATCTCCCCCCTTGCGGGGGAGAAAGGATTTTCACGACCTTAGACGAGCACGCCCGCAGGGCGGCGCAGGCTAAGTCGTAGAAAATCCAAGAGAGGGGATTTTCAGCTGAGAGGTTCGCAAGTCCGGGATACGATACGCTGATCGTCAGCGCTGCGGCTGGATATCCCCTCTCTTGCGATTTCTAGCACTTAGCTCCGCTGCCCTAACGGGCATGCTCGCTAAGATGCTGAATGTCCAGCGGATAGAGGGGTTACATTTTGAACCGGATAGATGGGTAACACTTTTCCCCCTATGACACGGCAGC
>NZ_JAKREW010000124.1 GCF_022347545.1 Terribium retamae | reverse complement strand
TCGAACCCGGCGCGCCGGTGGCCCGCCTGCACCGGCTGCGCTTCGCCGACGGCGAACCCATCGCGCTGGAATGGACGGTGAGCCCGCTCGGCCTGCTCGCCGATCCGCAGCAGGTCGGCGCCTCCTTCTACGAAGCGCTGCGCGCCGTCGGCCATGTGCCGGTCCGGGCAAGCCAGCACATCACGGCCGTCACCATCGGCGGCCAATGGAGCCGCATGCTGAAGGTGCAGGAAGGCCACGCCGCGCTTGACATCCACCGTGTCGCCGAACTCGCCGACGGCACCCCGGTCGAATGGACGCACTCCATCTTCCGCGGCGATGCCTATGATTTCGTCGTCGACCTGTCTTTCCGGGAATAGCCATCCGTGTTCCCGGCAGACCGTCACAGGCCTGATGCGCGGCAGGCGGGCACGCCCCGCCCGCCTGCATCGTCTCTCGAACTGGATTTCTCATGAGCCGCTTTCTGCTTGGCATCGACGCCGGGTCCACCATGACCAAGGCCGCTGTGTTCGACCGCAGCGGCCGGGAGATCGCCAGCAGCGGCCATCGCGTCGTCATCCAGCGCCCGCAGCCCGGCTGGTGCGAGGTCGACCCGTTCGCCGCCTGGGAAGCCGCCATGGCGGCGATACGCGGCGCGCTCGACAGAGCCGGGCTCACCGGCGACGACATCGCCGCCGTCGGCCTGTCTGCCGCCATGGTCGGCATCTGGCTCGTCGATGCGGAAGGCAATGCCTTGCGGCCCGGCGTCAACTGGGAAGACAGCCGCACCCAGGCCATGCTCGACGAGAAGCTGGCCGCCGATCCGGCCTTCTATTCCGCGATCTTCCAGTCGGATGGCTGCGTGATGCAGCAAGGCTGCACGCTGCCGCTGTTCGCCTGGCTTCGCGACCACGAGCCCGACATCGTCGAACGCGCCGCCCATGTCTTCAGCTACAAGGATTTTCTGCGCATGAAGCTGACCGGCCGCGCCGGCGCCGACCGCACGGAGGCCGCCGTGGCCCCGGGCGACGCC
>NZ_JAKREW010000123.1 GCF_022347545.1 Terribium retamae | reverse complement strand
GGCCAATCTCCAGCGTGGGTGATGACTGCTCTTGGCGATGAGGGTGCTGACAGTGATGGACGGTGACAATGAGCGTCGGCAGAAGTCCGTCCTCGAACTCGGAGCGACCGCAGGGAGCGTTCCGGTTCGCGGAAATTCCCGTGCGGGGTCGCTCGCCATTAACCAGCGTTGCGGCCTCGACACTCTGCGCTCCCTGCGGTCGCTTCGAGGTCGAGGATGACGAGGATAGAGGCGCTTCGGCCAATCTCCCGCGTGGATGATGATAAGAATGCTCCTGCCGGCGTTGGCCTTGGTGCTTATGGTGACAATGAGCGTCGGCAGCACCTGAAGCCCGTCATCCTCGACCTCGTAGGGAGCGAAGCGATTGGAGAGTGTCGGGGATCCATTCCGGAACGCTGGTTAAGAGCAACGCCCGCCGCGCCGGCGATCGAGACGTTCGGGGTAAGCCCATGAAATGGCGGCCGCCGCTCAGCCTGGTGGTGCTGGCCATCCTGTCGACGGTGATGGTGCTGCCGCTGGCCGGCCTCGCCGGCTATCGCCTGCTGGAGGCCGCGCCGCACAGCGCGCTGATCGCCGGCGCCATCGTGCTGGGGGTGACGCTTTTCATCGGCTTCGTGTTCGTGCGCGTCATCACGCGGCCGATGTATGAGCTGATGGAGCGCACGGCGCGCATCGCGGCGGGCGATGCCGAGGCGATCCGCCCGCTTTCCCATCACGGCACGCAGGAGATGGCCAAGCTGTCGGACGCCTTCCTCGACATGGCGCGCAAGCTGCAGGCGCGCTCCGACACCATCCGCACCTTCGCCACCCATGTCTCGCACGAGCTGAAGTCGCCGCTCACCTCGATCCAGGGCGCGGCCGAACTTTTGCGCGATGCCGGCGAAGAGATGGATGCGGCGACGCGCGCGCGCTTCCAGAACAACATCGTGGCCGATGCCGAGCGCATGACCCGGCTGGTGCGCCGGCTGATCGAGCTGGCGCGCGCGGAAAGCGCCGGTGCCGCGGTGGAGACG
>NZ_JAKREW010000122.1 GCF_022347545.1 Terribium retamae | reverse complement strand
TCATAGGGGGAAAAGTGTTACCCATCTATCCGGTTCAAAATGTAACCCCTCTATCCGCTGGACATTCACGATCTTAGCGAGCACGCCCGCAGGGCGGCACAGCTAAGTCGTAGAAAATCCAAGAGAGGGGATCTTCAGCTGGACGGCGAATTGCTGGTCGGCTCGCCGAGCGCCACCGGTACCTTCTCCGACCTGCAGCAGCGGCTGAACCGCAAGAGCGTCTCGCCGAAGATCCAGGCGCAGTACCCCGCCTTCATGCGCTGCTACGACTTGTTGCAGCTGGGCGACGAAGATTTGCGCCCGCTGCCTTACCGTGAGCGGCGTGCGCGGCTGGACGACTTCATTAAGACACTCGATCCCACCCGTTTCGACCTCTCGCCCTTCGTGGCGTTCGAGAGCTGGACCGAGCTGGAAACCCATCGCAGCAACCCGCCGCATCCGATCATCGAAGGCGTCATGCTGAAGCGCTGGGATTCTCCCTATGTCGCCGGCCGCCCGAAAGGCCCGTGGTTCAAGTGGAAACGCGATCCGCACACGGTGGATGCGGTGCTGATGTATGCCCAGCGCGGCCACGGCAAGCGCTCCTCCTTCTATTCCGACTACACGTTCGGCGTCTGGTCGGGCCCGGAAGGCGCGGAAGAGCTGGTGCCGGTCGGCAAGGCCTATTTCGGCTTCACCGACGAGGAGCTGAAACAGATCGACAAATATGTGCGCGACAACACCATCGAGCGCTTCGGCCCGGTGCGTTCGGTGCGCGCCGACCGCACCGCCGGCCTGGTGCTGGAAGTCGCCTTCGAAGGCCTCAACCGCTCGACGCGCCACAAATCCGGCGTGGCCATGCGCTTCCCCCGCATCTCCCGCCTGCGCTGGGACAAGCCGACGGCGGAGGCCGACCGGATCGAGACGCTGCAGGCGCTGCTGGATTAGGGGGCAAGCGCCAGCGCCTGTTATCTCCCCCCTTGCGGGGGGTGAGGGCCTGGTTCGCCGCAGGCGAATTGAAAGGTCCAGTGGACCTTTCAAAAGGC
>NZ_JAKREW010000121.1 GCF_022347545.1 Terribium retamae | reverse complement strand
ATGAGCGAAGCCTATATCTGCGACTATGTTCGCACGCCGATCGGCCGGTTTGGCGGAGTGCTTGCCTCGGTTCGTGCGGATGATCTCGGCGCCGAGCCGATCCGGGCGCTGATGGCCCGCAATGCCGGCGTCGACTGGGAAGCGGTCGACGATGTCTATTATGGCTGCGCCAACCAGGCCGGCGAGGACAACCGCAACGTCGCCCGCATGGCGGCGCTGCTGGCCGGTTTGCCGGTGTCGGTGCCGGGCTCGACCGTCAACCGGCTGTGCGGCTCTGGCATGGATGCGGTGGCGATCGCCGCCCGCGCCATCAAGGCAGGCGAAGCCGAGCTGATGATTGCCGGCGGTGTGGAATCGATGAGCCGCGCTCCCTTCGTCATGCCCAAGGCCGAGACCGCCTTCTCGCGCCATGCCGAAATCCACGACACCACCATCGGCTGGCGTTTCGTCAATCCGCTGATGAAGAAGCAGTACGGCATCGATTCCATGCCGGAAACGGGCGAGAACGTCGCCGAGCAGTTCGGCATCAGCCGGGCCGACCAGGATGCCTTTGCGGTGCGCAGCCAGGACAAGGCCGTGGCAGCCCAGGCCAATGGCCGGCTGGCCAAGGAGATCGTTGCCGTCACCATCCCGCAGAAGAAGGGCGATGCGATCGTCGTTGCCAAGGACGAGCATCCGCGCGCCGGCACCACCATCGAGACGCTTGCCAAGCTGCCGACGCCGTTCCGCAAGGAGGGCGGCACGGTGACGGCCGGCAACGCCTCGGGCGTCAATGATGGCGCGGCCGCGCTGATCGTCGCTTCGGAAGCCGCAGTGCGAAAGTACGGCCTCACCCCAATCGCGCGCGTGCTGGGTGCAGCGACTGCCGGTGTCGAACCGCGCATCATGGGCATCGGCCCGGTGCCGGCAACCCAAAAGCTCTGTGCCCGGCTCAACCTGTCACCGCAGGACTTCGATGTAGTCGAGCTCAACGAGGCCTTCGCAGCGCAGGGCCTTGCGGTGCTGCGCGAGCTCGGTCTTGCCGAAGATGC
>NZ_JAKREW010000120.1 GCF_022347545.1 Terribium retamae | reverse complement strand
TGTTTGATCCCAGGCTTTGATGGTTCATCATTGTCGTCCGAATCAAAGGATGCGCTATGGGCCAGGTTCTGCATGGGAGCGCCACAACGACAGAGGCGATCCGTCGAGCGATACAACATAGTCAAGCGAGCCTGAGGGCGCTTTCGAAGCGCTATGGCATCAATCCCAAAACAGTCGCGAAGTGGAAGAAGCGGAGTTCGACCGCCGATCTGCCCACCGGCCCCAGGGAGCCGAGATCAACGGTTCTGTCTGTCGAGGAAGAGGCCGTTATTGTCGCCTTCCGCCGCTATACGCTGCTGCCGCTCGACGATTGCCTCTACGCGTTGCAGCCGACGATCCCGCATCTGACGCGCTCTTCATTGCACCGTTGTCTGCAGCGCCACGGCATCGGCCGATTGCCGGATGTCGAGGGCGACAGGCCGGCGAAGAAGAAGTTCAAGGCCTATCCGATCGGCTTCTTCCATATCGATATCGCGGAGGTCCGAACCGAACAGGGCAAGCTACACATGTTCGTCGCCATCGACCGGACCTCGAAGTTCGCCTTCGTCGAACTGCACGAGAAGGCTCCGACAGCCATTTCCAAAGAGTTTCTGCTACGCCTGATCGCGGCCGTCCCCTACAGGATCCACACCGTTCTCACTGACAACGGCATCCAGTTCACCACGCCAGGCGCTGGCGGTTCGGCCGTTCCGCTGATCAGGGAAGCGATCGCAAATGGCGAGATATTCCGAGCTCATGCCTTCGAATACACCTGTGCCAAGAACGACATCGAACATCGAACCACAAAGCCAAAGCATCCATGGACCAACGGCCAGGTCGAGCGCATGAACCGCACCATCAAGGACGCAACCGTCAAGCGGTTCCACTACGACGATCACGACCAACTACGTCGGCACCTTGCCGACTTCGTCGCAGCCTACAACTTCGGCCGCAGGCTGAAGACCCTCAAAGGCCTCACGCCCTACGAGTTCATCTGCAAGGCATGGGCTTCCCAGCCCAAGCGCTTCACTCTCAATCCGCTCCAGCAAATGCCGGGACTAAACA
>NZ_JAKREW010000011.1 GCF_022347545.1 Terribium retamae | reverse complement strand
GATGTAGTCGAGCTCAACGAGGCCTTCGCAGCGCAGGGCCTTGCGGTGCTGCGCGAGCTCGGTCTTGCCGAAGATGCTGCTCACATCAATCCGAATGGCGGCGCGATCGCGCTCGGTCATCCGCTCGGCATGAGTGGTGCCCGCATCACCGGCACGGCGGCACTGGAGCTGAAGGAACGCAATGTCCGCCTCGCACTCGCCACCATGTGCATCGGGGTCGGCCAGGGCATTGCCATCGCCCTCGAAAGGGCGTGAGCGCAAAGGCGCCGATAATTCGTTGGCGAAGCACGGTCGTTTGCCTGTGATCAGACAGGAGTTGAGCAGACAGGAATTTACGCGAGGCGCAGCCGATGGCGCGGCCTATCTCAAGATGCCTTCCGGGCCACCTGAAGGCTCGACAGATTTTCGATTTCGTCGGCCGGGAGATGTTTTACCTGATCCCAGAGGCGTGATTTCGCCGAGTTCAGCAGGCCACGTGGATCGAGGCGCCTCTTCCAGGCGAGGTGACGAAAATCCGGTTTCATCGAACCTCCCTCCACATAGGGCACATGGGGATTGGAAGTCGGACAACCGTGATCGTCGTAGATCTTGGCGAGTTCGAACAGCCGCTCGTCTGTCGTGTAACGCACCACCGGCAGATCGAAGGCCACGAGCTGATCGTTGAGCTGGGCGAATTCGTGGTGCATGAGCACCTCGTCACCCAGTATCGGCTGCAATTCGTCGATCTTGGCGCCGTCGAGCGGCGGCCGGAACGTCACCTGCAGATTGGTGACGGTGCGATCCTGTTTCAGCACCTGTAGCGTCGTATGGTTGTAGGAGAATTCGGAAAGCGCCGGCAGGTCCGCAGCTTTCAACGCCGCATTGTCGAGCTCGAGCTCCTTGACGCCGCCATGCTGCAGGATCAGACGCAACGCCTCGTCGGCGTGCGTCTCGGCGACCATGACAAGCAGCAAATCGCGTTGGCGTATCGCGATATCGCCGAGTTTCGTGATTGATGCGGCGATCCTCTTATCGATCGTAGTCAGCAGCTTAAGGTCGATCTGACGCGCCGCACCCAGCGCGATCCCGGCCTCGAAGGCGTGCCTGTAAGTGTCGAATGAAGCAATGATGTTGATCCACCGTGCGGAAGGCACTGTGCCCAGCACGAGGTCGGTGATGACGCCGTTCAGCCCCCAGGCATGGTGGATCGCGGAGATGTCCTTGCCGATGAATTCGTGCCGCCTGGGCTCGTGCTCGACGGAGAGCGCTGCGATACGCTCGATGTTCTTGCCGTCGCGCAGCATGCCGTGACGGATCGAGCCGATCCCGCCCGAGCCGCCGGCGATGAAGCCGCCGATCGTCGCGATCGCTTCGGTCGAAGGGAACAGCGGCAGCTCCCTGCCTTTTTTGGCCAGCGCCTCATTGATCGCACCGATCTTGGCTCCAGCTTCCACGTGAACCGTGTCGCTTCCGATCTCCAAGATGCGGTTCAGGCTGGTCATGTCGATGATGAGTCCGCCCTGTATCGGGACGGCCTGGCCATAGTTGCCGGTGCCGCCGCCTCTCAGCACGATCGGCGCGTTCCAGTCGAAGGCGGTGGCGAGGCACTTCGACAGCTCCTCCGTCGACTTCGGCACGGCCACCAAATCGCCGAAGCACGATGACAGTTCGCGGCTGAGGATCGGGCTGTACCAAAAGAAGTCGCGCGAGCGCTTCTTCACCACCGAGGGCGTGTCGATGGTTTCGACATCGCCGAGCACCTCGGCAAACGCTTTCCAGTCGATGTCGTTCTTTCCCGAGATGGACATGTTCTTTCCCGTTGCCTTCAGTGCGCGCGGTCCCGTTGATCTTGCTGATCGCAGAAGCGTTCGAATTCGCCGAGGAAACGCGCGAAGTTGCGGGCTGCCGTTTCCAGGAGCTGCTCTCCGATCGCCCGCGTCGCCGCGACGGCATTGCCGCACGCGCCGCAAGCGTTGAGGTCTTCGATCGTCCAGGCCGGCCGGGCGCGGCCCGGCGAAAGCCCGATATGGTCGTAGTCATGCTGCCAGGTCTCCGCCTGGTTGGCAAAGTCGTCCGCCCGTTCCATTGCGACGAGCGCCGGCTTCAACGCCAACATGGCGCTTGTCTCGATCAGACCGGCATGGATGCCGAAGGCGCTCTCGCGTGCATCGCCATGTTGCTCGGCCTCGTTGAAATTGTACCAGTGGCAGGTAGCAACCCTCAGGCCATGGGCAATCTTGAGATCGCGCGCCGCGATCTCGAGTACGGGGGTGTTGCCGCCATGGGCGTTGAGCAGGACAAGCCTGCGGAATCCGGTTTTCGTCAGGCTGTGGGCGATATCGCCCAGGATCGCGAGCAAGGTAGGAGCCGACAGCGAAAGCGTTCCCGCAATCATGCCGTGTTCGTTGCTCTTACCGTAGGAGAAACCGGGCAATGCAAGGATCGAAGGCCCGGCCTCCATCTCGGCAAGGGCCCGTTCCAGTACGGCCTCGGCGAGATCGCGGTCGACAGAGACCGGCAGATGAGGACCGTGCTGTTCGATGGCGCCGACGGGCAGGACACAGATCGTGCGTGCGCGGTCCAGGGCCGCAAAATCCGATCGCGAAAGGTCGGCCCAGCGCGAGGCGCGGCGTGTCATGCTGATGCTCCGGCTTGGAGGTTCATGGCCAACATCTGCCTTCCTATTGGTAGGACGCGCCGGGAATGAACGGATATTTCCCGATGAGGCTTTCGTCGACCTCGATGCCGAGCCCTGGACCTTCCGGTGCGCTGATCATGCCGTCGACGATTTCGATCGGACTTCCCAACTCATCACGGAACGCATTGATGGCCGACACGTCGGCTTCGTAAATGAAAGCGTTGGGGGCAACGGACAGGACATGGGTCGATGCTGCCGTGCTCAGCACCGAGGCGCTCGTGTGCGGTGCGAACTGCAGGTGCCAGGCGCCCGCGAGCGCGGCAATCTTGAGGATCTCGGTGATGCCGCCGGTCTTGCAGCAATCCGCTTGCACGAACTGTATCACCTGCTCGCTGATCAGCGCCCGCAGTTCATGGCGGGTGAAGTGATTTTCGCCTGCGGCAAGCGGCGTCGAGGTAATGTCGCGCAGGCGCCGGTAACCGGGCAGGTTGTCAGGCGTGAAGGGCTCCTCCAGCCACGCCAGTCTGCCGGCTTCGCAGATCTCCGCGATGCGGTGGACATCCGCCGTGCGGTAGCGGGTGCCGGCATCGGCTGCAAACACGATGGTGTCGCCGAAAGCCGCGCGCACGCCGGCAACACGCTGGAGGTCCTTTTCCAGCGTGTCACCGACACGCAGCTTCATGAAATTGTAGCCCTGGGTGACGTAGCGCTCGATTTCCGCTGTAAGGTCCTCGACCGGCTGGAAGCCCAGGCTGATCCCGCCGGCATAAGCCGGGATAGGTCGCCGCTTGCCGCCAAGCAGCTTGTAGACGGGTTGGCCGAGATCCTTGCCCTTGATATCCCACAAGGCGAGGTCGACGCCTGAGAGACCGATCACCGCCGCCGCGCCCGGTCCGTGCGTGGCGATGTAGCGGCGATAGCTCCTGTCCCAGATCGCTTCGGTCCCATGAGGGTCCATGCCGACGATGGAGGGGCCGAGTGCATCGTTGATGAAGGCGGCGATCGTGCTGGGCGTCTGGGCATGATGCGCTTCGCCATATCCGACAATGCCGTCCTGCGTCTCAATGCGCACCAGCACCATGTCGCGTTTGGCCGAGCGGCCGACCGCGAAGGTTGCTCCGCCCGGCGTAGGGCAGGACAGGGCAAAAGCCTGCACGCTTTTTATCCTGGTCATCGTTTCGATGCCTTTCCGGGGTCAGCCTTTCACCGCACCGCCGCCGACGCCGGCAACGAGATGCTTCTGAAGGAAGAAGAAAATCAGCAATATGGGTGCCGCCGTCACCACGCCCCCGGCCATCAGCATGCCCCAGTCGGTCGTGTACTGGCCGATCAGCCCGGAGAGGCCGAGCGGCAGGGTGCGGTTCCTTTCCGAGAGGATGAAGGTGGAGGCATAGAGGAACTCGTTCCAGGTGTGGATCATCACCCAGGTGGCTACGGCGACGATGCCTGGCCGTGCCATCGGCAGGATGACGCGCCAGAAGGCCTGCCAGCGCGTACAGCCATCCAGTCGCGCAGCATCCTCCAGGGAGTGCGGCACCTGGGCGAAGAACCCGCGCATGAGCCAGACGCACAGCGGCAGCATGTAGCTCAGATAGACCGGGATCAGACCGTACAGGCTGTCCAGCCAGCCGAGGAATTTGAGCTGGATGTAGAAAGGGATCAGCAGCAGCACCGGCGGGAACATCTGCCCATAGAGCATGAACAGCGGCAGCATCACCGACCCCTTGAAACGATGGCGCGCCATGGCGTAGCCGGCGGTGACCGACAGCAGCACGCTGACGATGGTGACGCTGAGTGTCAGGAACAGGCTGTTCAGGGCAAAGCGCCAGAACTGCGCTCCGACCAGCAGGTCGACATAATTCTGCAAAGTGATGGCGTGCGGCACGATCGACGGTGGACGTGCGAAGATCTCGTCCTTTGCGCGCAACGATGTCGCGATCATCCAGTAGAAGGGGAACACGCACCAGATGAATGCGGCCCACAGACCGATATAGAGCAGCGCCAGGCGCACGGGTTTGGGCGTGCGCCTGCGCTTGAGTGATGCTGTGGCGCGACCGCGCGCTGGGGAGGATGTCGACATCTCAGTCGGCTTCCTTGGCCTGGATGAGTTTCAGATAGATCGTGGTCGCGATCACCAGCCCGACGAACAGCATGGTCGCGACGGCCGATGCCCTGCCGAGGTCGAAGCGCTGGAAGCCGTATTTGTAGGCCAAGGTGAATAGGATCTCGGACGAATTGAGCGGCCCGCCTTCCGTCATCAGCCAGATCGCATTGAAGTTGTTCACGGTGAGGATGAAGGTCAGCACCGCGGCGATGGCGAAGGAGACGCGGATCTGCGGCAGAATCACGTGCCACAGCATCCGCCAGCCGGACGCCCCGTCCATCGACGCCGCTTCCAGGATGGATTTGGGCACGAGTTGCAGTGCCGCCAGCAGGAGCAGCATCACGAACGGCGTGCCTTTCCAGATGCTTTCGACGGTCACGGCATAGAGAGCCGTGGCCGTGTCGCCCAGCCAAGGGTGATAGTCGTTGATCACGCCCAGCCGCACCAGCATCTCGTTCACGATGCCGACGCTGGGATCGTACATCCAGCGCCATGTCAGGACGGCGACGACGCTCGGCACCACCCATGGCACCAATATGCCCGAGCGGAAGAAGCCGATGCCCGGTACGATGCGGTGCAACAGCAGTGCCAGCGCAAGGCCAAGCCCCAGCTGTGCCACAACATTGAGCAACACCCAGATCACCGTGTTGAGCGAGGCGCGCATGAAGTTCGGGTCAGCAAAGACTCGCTCGAAATTGCGCATGCCGACGAAAGGCATGTCACCGCTGTTCAGGGTGCGCAGGGTCACGTCATAAAAAGCTGAGGTGATGCCGGACACCACCGGGTACACCACCACGCCGATCGCAATCAGGATGGCCGGCATGACCAGAAGATAGGGGTAGAGACGCGCACCCCTGCCGTTCTCGAAGATCGAGGACCAGTGCGGTTTCAGTCTCGTCGTTTCTCGGGTGCGCGTCGTCATTTATCTGGCCAGCAGGTTCTCGACTTCGGCATTGGCTTCCGCCAAGGCCTCTGCCGCGGGCCTTCCGCGGATGACGGCATCCCACATGTTGCCGAACACGCCATGCATCTCGCTCCAAGAAGCAACGACGGGACGAGGATGGCCCGCGCTGGCCTGCGCCATGAAGGGCTGCATCTCCTTCGGCAACTTGGCGATCGCTTCAGGTGTCGTTGCCGCGGCGGTCGCCGACAGGCGCTGATATTTGCCCATCAGTTCGATGCTGCGGTCGCCGGTGAGCCATTCGACAAGCTGGAAAGCTGCCTTAGGCGCTGCGGTTCCCTGGCGGACGGCAAGGTTGTAGCCGCCGATGACGGTGGCCGCTTTCTTGCCCTGTGGCAACGGATGGATCGAGAAAGCCAGGTTCGGTGCATTCTTCTTGATGGCAGCAATCGCCCAGTCGCCGCTGATCACCATTCCGGCGCGTTCCTGGATGAAAGGCGCGTGAACCTCGTCCCAGTTGCCGGCCGTGAGCACCGACTCCGGCATGGCTTTGTCCTGCGTGTAAAGCTTGGCCAGGAAGTCGACCGCTCCGATCGCCTCCGGATCGGCGACATGCGACTTGCCCTTGTCGTCGATGATCTCGCCACCGGCCTGCCAGATGAAGGGATAGAGCTGGAAGGCGCCCATGCGGTTGGAGCCGAAACTGATGCCGTAGGTGCCTTTTTCGGCGTTCGTCATCGCCACGGCTGCGGCGCGCAACTCTCCCCAGGTGGTCGGAGCCTTGTCGATGCCGGCCTGGGCGAGCATCTTGTCGTTGACGATCAGGGCTGCGTTGTTAGTGTAGAGCGGCAGGGCATATTGCTTTCCCTCATAGCGGCCGCCAGCGAACGGACCCGGCTGGTATTTCGAAGCAAGTGGTGCGGATTGTTCGGTGATGTCCATCAGCAGTCCTGCATCGGCAAGGCCGGCTACCCAGGCGATGTCCAGGGCCATGACGTCGGGGCCGGCGCCGCCGGACATGGCAACGAACAGGTTGCGCTCCATCTCCATGTGCGGAACAGCCTGCACCTCGACCTTGTTGCCGGTTTCCGCTTCGAATTTCTTGAGTTCGGCATAGAGCGGTGCATCCGGGCCAGACGCCAGCGGGGCGTTCACCCAGAGAACCAGATTGTCTGCCCAGCCGGGCACCGTGCCCAGTCCGGTCAGGATCGCGACGGCCATGGTGCCGTTCTTCAGGAAATTTCTCATCTTTCTCCTCCTCTTGTGCGTCCGCGAGCCTTCTCCCAAGGCATCGCGTTGCCGGATCAAGTCATGACGCTCGTCCATTCGATTTCCGCGCCGAACCACTTTGAGAAAGCAGCCTGCTGGGGTGCCGATGCCGTGCGCTTGTCGGTGCCTTTCACGACGCCGACCGCCTTCACGGACCAGCCATCCTGCCCCTGCGGTGCGTTTGATGCGTCCTCTGCGAACACGATCTCCACCGCATGCCGCGCCTGAGCGTCGAGCGCCAGCAAAAGGCGGGCGCCCTTGCGTATGAAGATCGGCATCCTGTCGAGCGGAACGTCATGGATGCGCCATGCCGACCCGCCGACATAGCTGCCGGAAAGCACGTCGAACCATTCCCCTTCGGGCAGATAGACCGCACGGGTGTTGCCGTAGAAGGCGACCGGCGCGACCAGGATATCGTCGCCCAGCATATATTGCTGATCCCAGTCGTTGATCGCCGACCAGTCCACCTCTGGGAAGGACAGCGGCATCATCCGCAGGAGCGGCAGGCCGCCGCTCGCAGCCTTGTGTCCGTAGCGTTGGAACACCGGCAACAGCGCGAGATGCAGGCGGGCATAGTCTTCGTAGACCGCGACGGATGTGGCATTCATGTCCCAGGGCTCGCGACAACCAAGTCCATGCAGCATCATCAAAGGCGTGAAGCAGGAAAACTGCGTCCATCGCGCGAAGACCTGCGGGGTCGGCGTGCCGAAATAGCCGCCGAGATCGCTGCCGACGAACGACCAACCTGCGAAGGCGGCGCTTTGCGCTGCGCGGACAGCGGAGGACAGGCCGGTCTTGGGGCAGAAGTCGGACGTCTGGTCGCCGCTCCAGATCGGCGCACGAATGCGCGGCGATCCTGAGCGGCTGATGATCGCGGGAGTTGCGCCATCGAAAGCGGCGATGGTCGCTTCGAGGTAATAGCGAACAAAGGCGTTGTGTGCCTGCCCACCCGTTTCTCCGGAATGCAGAAGCGCGTGTTCGGGGAGCTGTTCGCCGAAATCGGCCTTGAAACCCTTGATGCCGCGCTTGAGCAGCTTCCGCAAATTCTCCGCCCACCAGTCGCTGGCTTCCGGATTGGAGAAATCGATCAAGGCGGCAACGATGTTGGGATTGGCGCCAGGCCTGCGGGTGATGGCTGTGCCTTCCGCGTCCCTGATCGTGTAGCCCTTCGCGCTCGCATAGTCGAAGGACTTTGTGCCGACGACCACCCAGGGACATAGCCACAAATAGATATCCGTGCCATCGGCGGCCATGCGGGCAACCATGTCCCAGGCATCGGGATATTTCTTAGTGTCGAATTCGAAGGAATGGACTTCGCTTGCCCAGTAGGCATCGATCAGCTTGACCGCCATAGGCAAGGAAAGGCTCCGGTAGCCTGTAATGTCGGCCTCGACCGTCTTCGCATTTTCGATGCGCCAGTCTCCGGCCTTCCACAGGCCGAAGAACGAATCCTCCGGCATCGTCGGTGGGTCGATCCGTTCGATCAGTGCGAGATACAGCTGGTCCAGGGTGCCGAGATCGATCTCAAGCTCGAGCCGGCTGGCCTCGACCTGGATGCGCAGGACGTTCGGGTCGAAAGGTGCGGCGACATGGAACACCGCAGCTGCTTCCCCAGGCAGATAGACCGCATAGCCGAGTGAGGTGGCAATCCAGGGTGATGGCAGGTAGGTGCCGTTGCCGAGGCCGAAATTCTCGAGATAGTACCGCACCGATTGGCCGCGCAGGTCGAGCGTTTCGAAGCGCTCGCCGCCGCCAAAAGCCTGGAAGGCCTTTGGCAGCGCGAAAACGATCTCCATCGCTTCAGCCCGGGGATGCGTCGCAACGATATGCCAGCTGTCGCCGCGGCGCGTGGTGGACACGGAGACTTCGCCGCCCTGTTCAAAAGCGGCATTCGTCCATGACCCGCCGGCGGCGCGCCAGCCGAGGCCGACGGGCCGGTATGCCGCGTCGACCGGAAAGGCTGCCCGGTCCAGCGGCTCAGACATGGTCGACCTGCACGCCAAGCTGGCGGCCGAGATGCAGCACCGCAGTGGCCCAGCGTCCATAAACGGCGGTGACGTGATGCTCGTAGCCTTCGTCGATGAAGTGGCGGATCAGGGTCTCGGAATCGGCGGCGTCCGGCCTGAAAAAGCCAGCCGCGCGATTGGCCTGCGATTTCTGCGCCAGCATCTCGCCTTCGCTGACGAAGATGCGCAGCTGACCGTCGGCGCGCAGTGACAGGCGCATCAAGGTCAGCGGTCCGGCCTTCAGCGGGAAGGTCTCCTGCTTGAGCACGGGGTCGAGCGAGCGCGGCCCATCGGCCAGGCGCGGGCTCACGCCATAATGCCAGAGCACCAGCCGATCGTTGTGGCGGTCGATGCCGGAGATGTCCGTCAGGAAGGGGAGGGAAGCTTGGTCGAAAGCGCGGGCGGCCAAGGCTGTGACGGCGCCCATGACGTCCCCTTCCGGGGCAAGCGGTACGGAGCGATCGGACAGTTCGCCGAGCGCTCCCCAGGTTCCCTTGAAGTTCTCGGCGTAGAGGATCTCCGGCCAGTCACGGATCGCGATGGCGTCGGCCTTGATCTTGTCCAATCCCGCCGCAAGCCGCGCATAGGTGCGGCCGAGCGTCGTACGTCCGGCCTCGTCGTCGCCGCCGTCGAAGCTCGCCTCCGCCCAGCGCTTGCTGGCGACCGCCTCTGCGTCAGGCTCGACCTTGCAGCCGTCGAGGAATTTGACGAGCGTCATCTGCTCGATGGTTACGTCCAGGTGTCGGCGGATTGTCCAGGGATCGACGGCCAGGTTGGTGAACCAGTCGGCATGTGCGCCGATCAGGGCGATGCGGGCACCGCGAATGCGTCTGTGGGCGCGGGATGCGGCAGCAAAAGCGGCGAGGTCCGTCGTCAGTTCGGTATCGTCGGGGTTGCCGAGCAAAAGCGTGAAGTTGTGCCCGAACCTGGTCAGCGTCGAAGCCCATAACTGCACGCCGCACAGCGAGTTGGTGATGATCTGGTCCGTTTCTTCCAGCGCCCACAAGGCGATAGGCAGGCGACGCTCCCCCAGATGCGAAAGCACTTCGTGCAACAGCTCTGCCGTCGCGAAGGTGGAGAGCTGGATGATGAGAGCGTCGAGTTTATCGAGATCGAGTTGTGCGAACGCTTCGGTGCAGCTCGCCCGGTCACGCGCCAGTTTCGATGCGACGGCGAATTGATCGGCCAATCCTTCTGAACCGAGATGCTTGGAAGTGCGTGCGATCAGTTCCATAGCCGAGGCTTCTGGAAAAAGTGGCGAAGCCACGAAGACAACACCGACACGACCATCGGCCGGTGATTTTTGGGTCTGCATTCAGGCAATCTCCTCCAGCGCGGCGTGTTGGCCGGACTTTTCGTCCAGGGCACCGCCCCGTACAAAACAGTAAGCCGCATAATGCAGCGCGGCCTTGGGGTCGTTTCCGATCAAGGGTTCGATGAACGCCAATTCCAGGCGCTCCGGCGAATAGCCGCCGAGCAGGCTCTGGTTCAGCCCGTCGGCAATCGCAACGCGATCGGCTTCCGGCATCAACGAAGGCCAGCCGCTGATGACGACCTTGGGCACGGAATGCAGGTTGAGCGCGTTGCCGAGCGCCAGCCCAAGCAGGAACTGGCGCTCGCGCAGCGCTTTACGGGCCGTCGGATCGACGCTCAGCGCCTCCATGAAATGGTCACCCCTGGTAAGGATGTCCGCATCGCTCAAGCCGATGATCGGTGAAATGGCGCGCAGCGACGTATAGGCTTCCAGGCAGCCCTTGTGGCCGCAACGGCAGGGCAACCCGTCGCGCTCGATCACCATGTGACCAATCTCGAAAGCCGAGAAGGCATCGACGGGTGCGGCATCGTTGACGATCACCCCGGCCACGCCGTGTCCTGCGAACAGGAAGAGGTGGTCACCTGAAATGTCATAGCCGGCCGGATACGAGTAGCGGTGGAAGGCGGCCTGGGCGATCACCGAATTGGTGAAGGTGAGGGGCACTCCCGGCAGGGCCTCGCCCAGCAACAGCGCAAGACGACGGATGTCCCAGGGATAGATCGGGTTGCCGCCCTCTCGGCCGTAGCCCGGAACGGACATTGCCGCTTGGCGTAGCGCTATCCCGCGCGCGCCGATCCATTCGCGGATATTTGCCGTGCCCTCAGCGAAAAGATGTTCGAAGTCCTGCTGGGAAAGCTGCGGCGATGCCGGCATGCGTTCGACGTAATCCAGCGTCCCCTTCAGGTCTCCGACTCCGAACGAAAGCCGGCTGTTCGATAATTCGATGCCGAGGATTGCAATATCTTTGCTTAGTGTAACAAAACCCGTTGGCGCGCCGGCATTGCTGGTCTGCTGGCGTTTCTCCTCGACGATGTTCTCCTTACGCAGTTCGTTGAGGATTCTCGAGACGCTGGCCTCTGTAAGGTTGGAATCTCGTGCAATTCCAGTTCGAAATGCGCCTTTTGAGCGCAAAAGGCTCTCCAGAACGCTGGCTCGGGTTTCTCGTCGGCTGCGTGGAACAAATCGGCCTGACATTCTCGGACCACATATTTACACAGTGTAATTATCCTGCTTTAAAAATGGCTGTTGTCAACGGGGAGCGAGAAGAAGTGACTGAGTTGACGCTGCGAGGTGTGCACAAGCGCTTCGGTACCGTTGACGCGGTAAAGGCGGTGGACCTGAATGTCACCGACGGCGAGTTCGTCGTGCTTGTCGGCCCGTCCGGTTGTGGCAAGAGCACGCTGCTGCGCATGATCGCCGGGCTGGAGGAGATCAGCGGCGGCGACATCATGCTCGACGGCCGCAGTCTCAATGCCGTTGCACCGCGCGACCGTGACATGGCGATGGTCTTTCAGGACTACGCGCTTTATCCGCACATGACGGTCTCGGAGAATCTGGGCTTCTCCCTCAAGATGCGCGATCTCCCCGCCGACCAGATCTACGACAAGGTGCGTGACGTCGCGCAGATGCTCGAACTGGAGCCCTATCTTCACCGTAAGCCGCGGGCACTCTCCGGTGGCCAACGCCAGCGTGTCGCGCTGGGCCGTGCACTTATCCGCGACCCAAAAGTCTTTCTCTTCGACGAGCCGCTGTCCAACCTCGACGCCAAGCTGCGGGTCGGCATGCGCATGGAGATCCGCAAGCTCCAGGCGGCGCTCGGCACCACGAGCATCTATGTTACGCACGACCAGACCGAAGCGATGACCATGGCCGACCGCATCGTCGTGCTGCGGCTCGGTGAGGTACAGCAGATTGGTTCGCCGAACGAGATTTACCAGCGTCCTGTGAACAGCTTCGTGGCCACCTTCATCGGTTCGCCACCTATGAGCCTCATCCCTGCGACGATCAGTTCGGACGGGGGCGGCGCCGTGCTTGATTTCGGCGAAGGCCATAGGCTGCCGCTGCGAGCGGGTCGGGTTGAAACAACACGCCGTGCGGGCATCAATCGAGTTGATGTCGGCTTGCGCTCCGAACATATCAGCCTAGCCGGGGACGCAGCGGATGCCGGGACCTTCGTGTCTGACGTCGTCATGGTCGAGGACCATGGCGCGGACTCGATGGCCGTGGTTCGGTTGGGCGGACGGGAGGTCATGGCGCGCGTGCGTCCTGGCAGCGTCCGCGTCGGCGAGACGTCTCGCCGCTTTACCGTCGATCTTAACGCGATCCATCTTTTCCATCCCGAGACGGGCATGCGTCTTGTCTAGAGGCCGGGGATGAAGCGCTCCGTCTTCTGTGTCGGGCTTGCGCTGCAGGACACCATCCTCACCCTCGACCGGATCCCGGATCATGCGGTGAAGGTCTATGCGCGGGGGCGTCGTGAAGTCGGCGGCGGTCCCGCTGCGACTGCAGCCGTGACGGTGGCCAGGCTCGGCGGCCGTGCATCGATCGCGGCAAGGATAGGCGAGGACAATATCGGAGCCATGATCCGCGCCGAATTCGAAGCATGCGGCGTCGATACGACCTGGCTGCGTGCATTCCAGCGTGTGCAATCCTCCGGTGCCGTCGTGCTGGTGGACTCGAGCGGCGAACGGCTCATCGTGGCCTATGCGGATCCCGAATTACCCTCGGCGGCGGGCTGGCTCGAACCGAAAAGCTGGGGTGACGCGGTACTGTGCGACTTGACCTGGCCGGATGGAGCGCTGCGAAGCTTGCATGCCGCGCGGGCCGCCGGAATCCCCTCGCTTCTCGACGCCGACATCTCGCGCCACGCGCCCGATACCGTCGCTATGATCTTGGAAGCCGCCGATCACGTTATCTTTTCACGCCCCGGCCTCGCGCAGTTCGCAGGTACCGAGTCGATCGAAGAGGGGCTGCGGATCGCGCGGCGTTCGTCCCATAGTTTCGTCGGCGTGACGGATGGCGCGGATGGGCTCTACTGGCTGGACAATAGCGAGATCCGCAACGCACCACCGCCGCACGTCGATGTCGTCGATACCACTGGCGCCGGCGACGCTTTCCACGGCGCGTTTGCCTTGGCGCTGGCGCATCGCCGTCCGATTGCAGATGCGATCGCCTTTTCTAACGTGGTTGCTGCGTTGAAATGCACACGTCCGGGCGGCCGCGCCGGTCTTCCCGATCCGGTTGCGCTGCGCAAGTTCGCTCCCGGACTCGATCTGGATTGGCTGATGGCGGGCGGGTGAAGGAAGCAATCGTGGCGTTGCCGTGCCGCCCCGCTCGCCGACCGCCAAATTGACGTTTATCCCTGTCGCGCAGCATTTTTCTGGCGCCAATCCGGTCGGAGCCATCTAGGCAGCATCGGCGGCCCGTTCTAACTCGCGATACTCACCAGTTGGCCGGTTCTTGGATGTTGGATTACGTCCATCGGCACACCGTAGATCGCTTCCAATTGGGACGGCGTCATGATCGTCTCGGGCTTACCGCGCGCCAAGAGCCGGCCTGAATGCAGCGCCAGGATTTCGTGGCAAAAGCGGGCGGCAAGGTTGATGTCGTGGAGCACGACTACGACGCCCAGCCCCTTGGTTTGCGCAAGCTCGTGCACCATCGACAGCACTTCGACCTGATGAGCGATGTCCAGTGCCGAGATGGGTTCGTCGAGCAGCAGACATTGGCTGTCTTGCGCGACCAGCATGGCAAGCCAGGCGCGTTGACGTTCTCCACCCGACAACGTATCGACGAGGCGGTCGGCAAGGGGGGTGACGGCGGTCAACGCCATTGCCTCGTCCACTTTCTGCCGGTCGATGCCGCCAAACCGCCCGAGCGCCCCATGCCAGGGGTAGCGGCCAAGTGCCACCAGTTCACGTACCAGCAAGCCCGATGCGGGAGGAGTGTTCTGCGGCAGATAGGCTACCTTGCGTGCGAAGGCGCGGTCATTCCATTGCGACAAGGGTTTGCCGTCGAAACGGACCTCCCCTCCGGACGCATTCAGTTGCCTGGCCAAGAGCTTCAGCAGAGTCGACTTGCCGGAGCCGTTGTGACCGATCAAGCCGATGATGCAGTGGGGCTGAAAGCTGGCCGTTAGCGGCGCAAGCAAGGTGCCGCCCGGAACGCGGTAGGAAACGTTCTCCAATTTAAAGAGCGTCTGCTTTGTGTCGGATGGGAGTGACATGGCATTCATGACGGGATTTCCGGATGCGCCTGGACGGATGAACGGTTCACGGCTCGTTGCGGCACACGATCGAGCGGACAGCTTTTGCAAAGCGGAAGCGAATCCATCCGATAACGCAAACAACAGATCCTGCGGCGGCGGGCGCCGGCTTCAGAATAGCGTATAGGCTCGAAAAGCTCGTTTCTGCGCCCGTCCGGCCACGCCCTGGAGGCCAGGAACGAGCGCGCGTGCCGCACTCCGCCATGTCCTTCGCCGAGCCATGTCGCGCATTCGGCGACGACACTTTCGGCAACGTTGCCGGCATTGCTCCACAGCACCTTGATTGGCAATTTGCTGGCTTGCGACAAAGCGGAAACGACCGGAGCCAGATGGCTGTCGACAATCCAGGCGAACCTTTGGTCGGCGCTTTTGAAACGCGCTTCGCGGCCCGGATCAGGCAGGCGCAGGCCCATTGTCCGGCTGTCGGGCGAGAGCAGCACTTCGACTTGATCAATGTCGATGGGAAGGAGCCAGTCGGCGGCGATGTTCAACGCCACAACTGGGGTGAGAACGATGGAGAAGTGCCATTTCGACCATTGCGTTGCCACGGCCTGCGTATCTGGCTCCTCGTAGTTGCGCCCGAACGCGGCGAGGCACTCCGTGATGCGGGTCTGGTCGAAGAGTTTGCGAGCGGAAATTGCCGGACGTGGATCATCCGCAAGGACAAGCGGATCGAGGATGCCGGCCAGCTTTGCCGGCAGCAGGGAAGCGAGTGCCGGGATCATCTGCGCACCAGCAGCGCCGCGAAGAACGCTCCTCCAAGAATTGTCGAAACAAGCCCTGCCGGCACCTGCCAGGGGAAGGCGATCGTGCGGCCGATCCAGTCGGCGCTAACCATCAAGATGGCGCCGAGGATGCCGGCGGCGAATGTCTGAACGACCGGCGTCCTGAAGCCGCTCATCCGCGCAAGATGCGGCGCCATCAGTCCGACGAAGCTCAACGGGCCGACAACGATGGTTGCTGTTCCGGTCAAGGCCGCCGTCAAGGACAGAAGCGCAACCCGGCTGTGCCGTTCCGGCACTCCCAGGCTTCCGCTTACCGCGCCGCCGAGCGGAAGGATCAGCAGCCAGCGCGCCGTCAAAGGTACGAGGCATAGCGCAACCAAGGCGCCGAGCGACATCAGCACTGTTTCTCGCAGGGTCACCGAGGAGATCGAGCCGGAAAGCCAGGCCAGAACCCGAAGGATGCGCGGATCACCAAGCGATGTCAGATAGGTGAGCATCGCAGCCATGATGGACCCAAGCGCGACACCGGATAGCAGCAAGTGTTCGGATCTGAAGGCTGTCCGGCGCCCTAGCCACAGCAATATGACAAGAGCCGTGAATGCACCTGCGCAGGACAGGAGCATCATTGTTCCTCGGTCAACCGCCGGCAAAAAGAAAGAAGCGACCACCAGCAGGAGGCCCGCTCCCGAAGAGACGCCCAGGAGTTCCGGGCTGGCTAGCGCATTGCCGGTGAGCTTTTGCATGATCACGCCAGCCAGTGCGAACATCAGGCCGGCAGCGGCAGCCGCACCGACACGCGGCAAGCGCCAGTGAAGCAGTTCCGTGAAATCTGAGCCGACGGCCAGATGCCACCCGTCCGGCGTTCGTCCGAGCGTCAGTGCCACCGCAGCAACCGCAAGCAACAAGACAAAGCTCAATGCCAGTCGCGACAAAACGGCGGGATAGGTCAGGGGTGATCTCTCGGCCGTGGCAAGGGAGACCGTCTCATGCTGGTCTCCCTTGAAGCTTCTCAGCAGCCACAAAAGCATCGGGGCCGCAAGGAAAGCGCAAACCGCTCCGGCCGGAATCTCCATGCCGTCGGATAACAGGAACAGGGTCTGATCGGTGATTGTCAACAAAGCGGCCGCGATCAGCGGACCGGCCCACAGCCTGTCGCGCAGTCTGCGTGCACCGGCTTGCCGGGCGATTGCCGGGCCGGCCAGCCCGATGAAACCGATCAATCCGACGAAGCCGGCAACACTCGCGCTGATCGCAACCGCCACGACTATCGCAAAAAGCCGCGTGGTTACCAGCGATACGCCCAGGCCGCGCGCGCCTGCGTCTTCCAGATCGAGAAGTTCCAGCCGCCTTGTCAGCAGAACTGTCAAGAAAAGTACGATCGCGAATCGCGTAGCCAGGCTGACAGCCACCTGCCAGTTGTTCTGGACGAGCGAGCCGGCTTCCCAGACATAGAGATCGTTGACGGCGTCGAAATTCACCATCATCAACGTCGACCCCAGCGCGCCGAGACAAAGCGAAACCACCAGGCCTGCCAGGATGAGGGAGAGTGGCGAAAAATCGCTGCGCCAGGCGATCAGCAGGACGATCGCCATCGCGGCACCGCCTCCGGCGAGCGCGATGACGTCCCAGCCGAGCACAAGGAGGCCGGGCAGCCAAAGGGTGGCCACGACCACCGCACATTTGGCTCCCGCAAATACGCCCAAGGTTCCGGGTTCCGCTAGAGGATTGCGAAGCACTTGCTGGAAAAGCACGCCGGCCAATCCAAGCCCGGCACCGGAAAGCAGGCTGACGACGAGACGCGGCAGCAACATGTCTTCCGCCATCACCTGTCGAAGCGCGTCACCTGGCGGTGTCAGCAATCCGCACAGGTTGATTGCGAAGACGGCGAGCGAAAGGACTAACAAGCCGCCACCCCAATAGAGGGCCTGGCCGGCCGATCGATGTCTTGGTTCGATCGCGAGCTCAGCCATGATTTTCGCGTGCAGGCAGAAAGGAAACCAGTTGGCGTGCGAAACGCGCCGCGCTGAACAGGCCGCCGCTGGGATAGATGACTGGCATTGCCGTAACTCTTTTGGCCCGAACGGCCGGCAAAGCGTTCCACAACGGGCTCTGTTCAAGTCTGCTCAAGGCCTGTTTCGTTTCGGCGCCGCGATCGAAATGGACGATGCGTGCATCCGGATCGCCGGCCAGTTGGTCGATCCCGACAGAAACGACGCCCGATGCATTGACGCGGCCTTGCCACGCATTTGTCAGGCCGACCTGCCGCAGCACATCGCCAATCATGCCGTTGCCGCCGAAGACGGCAACGTTACGGCCGTTGGCTGCGAAGCGGCAGATATAGAGCGGCGTGATCGATCGATCGGACAGTGCTTTTTTCGCTTCGGCCAAGGCCAACGCGGTTCGTTCGATCCATTGGTCGGCTTCCGTCGAGCGTCCGGTCACATTGCCCAGCTCTCGCGTCACATCGGTCGCGTATGAAACGGCTGGTACGTTGCGCGCGGGAGACTGCAGGACATGCAGTGGCGCAATTTCGCTCAAGCGTCCCAGAGCACTAGCTTGCCAAGCGGAAAGCACAATCAGCTCTGGCCGAAGTATTTGCAGATACTCCGCATTGGGTTCTGTGAGAGGTCCCAGATCTTCGACTGTGGGTGGCAGTTCCGGTTCGGCCACCAGTCTTTGGTAGAGGGCACGGTTTGCGATTGCCGGCGGCGTTATGCCGAGCGTCAACAAGACCTCGGTCGCCAAAAGGTCGAGCGCCACGATACGGGTTGGAGACGCGGCGAAAGCCTGCCGGGAAACAGACAAGACAAAGGGGGCGGCGAATGCCGCCCCGAGCAGGATTCGTCGGTTCAGATAGCCCTGCGACACGCCTTCTACCACTTCTTCGAGATCGTGGCAGTGACGGTGAGGGGCTCGCCGTAACGGCAGCCGTCCGAGCTCACGCAGGTATAGTACTTCTTGTCGAAAAGGTTGCGGGCGTTGAGTGTGAGGGAGGTTCCCTCATATTTGTGATCGATCGCCGCGAAGTCGTATTTGACCATCGCATCGGCCAGCAGATAGTCGGGAACGTCCTGCTTGTTGTCGATGAGGTTGGTCTTGCCGACATAACGCAGGCCGCCCCCAATGGTCAGGCCGGATAGGCCGAGCGTATCAAGCTTGTAGTCAGCCCAGAGCGAGAGCGTATTGCGAGGCACCAGCGTCTGCTGCTGTCCGACCTCGAGCGGGTTGGCGCTCTCCAGAATGCGCGTGTCTGTATATGTATAGGCGCCGACGATTCCGAGATCGTCGATCTGTGCACGCGCTTCCAGTTCGAATCCGCGCGAACGCACCTTGCCCAGCTGATAGGAAAAGCCGTTTGAATCGTAGCTCACCAGATTGGTCTGGGTGAGGTCGTAGACGGCTGCGCTAACCAGCAGATCCGAGCCGTCCGGTTGATAGCGGACACCAGCCTCGTACTGCAGGCCTTCATTGGGTTTCAGCGCTGTGTTCGTGCGGTAGTCGAGGCCAGCCTGCGGGGAGAAGGACTGGCTGACGCTGACATAGGGCGCGATGCCGTTGTCGAAAAGATAGACCAATCCGGCCCTGCCGGTGAACGCGTCGTCGTTTTGTTCGGTGACGCTGCCGTTCTGGTAGCTTTTGGTCGTGCTGTCGCTCCAGTCATAGCGGCCGCCCAGCAGCAGCACCCATTTGTCGTGGATCTTGATCTGGTCCTGTAGATAGAAGCCATATTGATCGCTTGCCGTATCGGAACCGCGATCCACCCGGTAATTGATGGTAGGCGCGCCGGCGTAGACCGGATTGTCGACGTCCAGCAGGACGGGGCCGGTTCCCCTGTAGCGATGTGTGTCGTAGCCACGACGATATGTGTCGAAGCCGGCGAGCAAGGTGTGCTCGGCGCCCATCGCCTCGAAGGTCTTTTCGAGCGAAGTATCGGTGGTGAAGCCGTAGGAATTCTCGAAGCGCTTGCTGGCGATGCGTGCCAGCTTCCCGTCCGTGACAGGCGCGAGATTGGCAATCATGTAATCCCAATCGACATCCGAAGCGAGATAGCGCGCCTGATGATGGAGTTTCAGTCCGCCGTCGAACTCGTGGTCGAAGATGTAACCCAGCGCGTAGGAGTCGCCCTTGTATTTGTCGAAGTCCGGTTCCCCCAGGAAGCGGTCGCGCGGGATACGTCCCGTCGAGATATCCTGCAGGAAGAGGGGCGTCATGAAGCGGGTGTCAACGTGCTGATAGCTGGCCAGCAGCGTGAGTTGCGTGGCTTCGTCCGGCTTCCACGTCAAAGCTGGCGCGATGTAGATCTTGTCGTCGGGCGTCTCATCCACCCAGTTGTCGGCATCGCGGAACAGTCCCGTCAAGCGGTAGAGCAGCGTGCCATCCGCGTTGAGCGGCCCGCCGAAATCGGCCGACACCTGCTTGCGGTCGTAATTGCCGTATTCGACGTTGACTTCATGCAGCGGTGTCTCGGTCGGCCGTTTCGAAATGGCATTGATCGCACCACCCGGAGCCAGTTGGCCATAAAGCATGGATGAAGCACCGCGCAGCACCTCCAGCCGTTCGAAGCCATACGGCTCCTGGGCGAGGTCGTAGACGGCCGCCTGGGATTTCATGCCATCACGAAGGAAATTTCCCGATGGGCCAGCGGCGTTGAAGCCGCGCACCATCAGATCATCCACCATCCGGCTGAAGGTCTGGGACTGCGTGCTGATGCCCGGCGTGTAGGTGAGCGCTTCGGCAAGGGAGACTGCTTTCTGATTGCGGATCTGGTCCGTCGTGACGACCGATACCGACTGCGGCGTTTCGATCAGCGGCGTGTCGGTCTTTGTGCCGGAGGCGCTGCGGCTGGCAACGTAACCGTCGACTGGCCCCCACGCGCCTTCCATACGCGCCTGGAGCGTGATCTTGTCGAGCAGGACGCTGTTGTTGTCCGGCACCGAACCGGTGGTGGTGGGAACGCCTACATCGAAGATCGTCGCTGATGCGGCTCCGGTGAAGCGATAACTCAAGCCGCTTCCGGCAAGCAGACGGCCCAGAGCGTCGGTCCGGGAGTAGGCCCCGCGCAGAGCGGGTGCCGATTTGCCCGCTGCCAGAGTGGCCGGATAGGCCATTTTTATGCCCGTCTGCTGCGCATAGGCGGCAAGGGCCGACGCCAGCGATTGGGCGGGAAGATTGAAGGTTACGTTCCCGGTGGATGGCTGTTGTGCCTGCGCAGGTTGGCCAAGCGCAATGGCTGCCACAGAAGCGGCAAGCAATATCCTTATAAAATAGCGACGCCCCGATGCCCTCGGCATGTGCCCTGTCTCCATCACTGATAGCGAGGGGCATCATTTGCAATTCAGCCCCTCACGGAGTCAGACAGGAAACCTGATCAGAATCCTCAACAAAAAAATCCAAAAAAAACGGATCAATTGTCCTATACGCTTGAAATCACCGTCAAAAATCTCGACAGGCGACGAATACGGATTGGTAGTCCGGATGCCAGCGCGTCGAGCGATGAAGCCGGGGTACGCAGATCGAGCACAGCATTCACCCTGAGCAATCTGGCCTTGTCGTCTTCAATGACAAGCCAACCTTCGTGATAAGCCTGAAGTGCTGCCACCACCTGGGCCAATGAGCGCGACTCCGCGACGTAGAGCCCCGAGCGCCAGGCGACAGCAGCCGACTTTTCGATGGTTGTCACCGGCCCCGCATGACCATCTCGAGAGACGATGACAGTTTCCCCGGCGTCGAGCACGATCTCCTGTGATGCGCTGACGGAAGTAACGCGCACCATATGCTCCGTAACCGTTATTTCCGTAGCGCCATCGGGAAGGTTGCGGTTGACATCGAACGCCGTTCCCAACGCCGATGCAGTGACGTCGCCGGCTTTCACGTCGAATGGGCGGCGCAGCGGGTCGCCGACGACTTCAAAATAAGCCTGCCCCCCGACGAGTTCTGCCGAGCGACGCTGCGGCGAGAAATCGATGTTGAGTGCCGACGCGGCGTTGAGATAGGCGCGCGATCCGTCAGGGAGATCGATCACACTGGTTTGGCCGGTTCCGGTCGTGTGATCGGACAAGATGCCTTGGAGAGCGCCGGTGACGCGTAGCCCGCCCAGCGCCAAAGCCGCCGCGCCGATCCCGCCAAGAACGGCACGCCGGGATACGGGCTTGCGCCGGCCGGGTTTGATGAGCCCCGTGCGGGGGTCGCGATGCAGGTTCGAGGCATCATTCCAGAGAAGCTCAGCTTCCGCCGCCGCGGCTTCGTGCTCGGCGCTGGTGGACCGCCAGCGCCGGAACTCGGCCCAGTCGTTCTCTCCCGCTTCTCCCGAGTGAAGACGCACGATCCTCACCAGTGCCTCGTCGGAAAGCTCCCTGGCAGGATCTCGTCTCGATGGTCCTTGTATCACCGGTTCGTTCCGCGGTCTTTCTGGAGGATTAGACGGGATCGGGGCAGGCAATCCTCAACAGAAATCTGTCAGATCCTGCGATCGTCCCGCATCAGGTCACGGCAATGGAACAGCGCGCGAATGATGTGCTTTTCCACCATGCTGACCGAAACTCCAAGATGCTTGGCGATCTCGCGATGCGTGCGACCCTCCACCTTGTTCATGATGAAGGCTTCGCGACAGGCCGTTGGCAACTCGTTCAGCAGGACCGCCAGGCGCGCGATGCGGTGACGATGATCCAACGTGGTTGTGGGGTCTTCGCTGATACCGACAGCCGCGACATCCTCGATGTCGACCCTTCTGGACCATTCCGCCTGCTGGCGAAGGATATGGTCGACCGCGGCATTGCGTGTGGCAGTGATCAGATAGGCTTTCGGGTGCTCGATCGCTGCGGCTTGTGATGAACGGCCTGCAACCCGCAGATAGGCATTTTGGACCACCTCTTCGCCGCTGTCGCGCCCTCCAACAAGCCTGGAGGCATAACGAACGAAATCGTCGTGGTGGAGGCGGAAGAGGTCTCCCAGCCAGAGATTGAGCGCGGACAAGATCAGTACCCTTCGAGGCATGGGCACAGGAACCGGCCAGCGTTGGCTGGCCTCACGAATGTCAGTCCCTTGCCTTGCGCTGTCGCGGTTCGTTTCTGAGCTGACGTTCCCGCCATGCGCTTCCCATGAAATGGAGATATGTCAATCTTGGACAGGCTTTGTCTTGCCCGGGCGGAATGTCTTGCCTGGCCGAGTTCCAGCGTAGCCAGTGGCTCACAAAACCTGCATATTTAACTCATGTTTAATGTTCGCTTCCTTCTCCCACAAGGGAAAACTTGAGAAGCTCTTCAAGCACAGTTTGCTACGAAAGCTGTGACGCTCCACACATGTCGTCCGCTCGCCCTTGCTCCACCGACCGCGCGCTGCAGGAGATCGAGAATGCGCGAAAGCCGACCGGCATTGCCTTCGGACACCGCCCGAACCTCGCTGAAAGCCGAGTTGCGACCTTCCGAACGCGCACGGCTAGACGATTCTTCTTCGTGCCAGCAGCCAAAGCAGATAGAATCCACCCAACATGCCTGTGGTGAAGCCGACAGGCATGTTTACATGGAATGGCGCACGTTGGCTGATCAGATCGGCGACCACGAGCAGAACGCTTCCCGTCAGAGCGCTGCTCGCCAACGGCAGTTCGGGTGACAATGTCAGCCGCCTGGCAAGCTGTGGTCCCGCCAGGGCGACAAAGGCTATGGGACCAGCGGCAGCGGTTGCAATTGCCGTCAGGCCGACCGCTGCCATGACCATGGTCAGCCGCGTGCGCTCAGGGACGACACCAAGCTGTTGTGCAATGTCGTCGCCCATTTCCAGCAGGGTCGTCTGGCGGGCGTTGAGGACGACAACGGGAACAATCGCCGCGAAGCCTATTGCTGCAGGTATCACATGTGCCCATGTGCGCGTGTTGAGTGAGCCGGCCAGCCAAAGCTGGGCGGCTGCAGCCTGATCGAGCCCACCTTTCACCAGGAGGAGGGTGTTGATGCCGGAGAGGATCGCACCGATGCCGACACCGACAAGAACCAGCCGATAGCCCCCGGTTGCGCCATGCTTCATGGAAAGCAGAAGGACGGCGACAGCAGTCGCGATGCAAGAGGCGAATGCCGCAAGCGATACCCCGAGCGGGCCTGTATCGAAAAGCACGATCTGCAGGATGGCGCCTGTCGCGGCACCCGTGGTGAAACCGATGATATCCGGGGAGCCGAGGGCATTGCGTGACAGCGATTGGAAAATGGCGCCAGCCATGCCGAGTGAGGCCCCGACGAATATCGCTGTTACCAGGCGCGGCAGCCGAACGCGCAGGATAATGCGCTCTGCCGTCGAATTGCTGCCGGCACCAAGCAGGCTGTTGACCACCTCGGACGGGCTGAAGTGGAGCGTTCCGGTTCCAAGCAGCAGGACGCCGAGCGCGAAGCCTGTCAGTGCGAGCATGGCACAGACTGCCGCTGCGCGTGGGCGCAGCTGCAACGACAGGCCGCCGATCCGGAGCCCGAAGGAGGGGCCTGACGATCTCATAGCCGGGCCAGCCGGTATCTGCGAACCACGGCGACGAAGAACGGCCCGCCGACGAGCAAGGCGATGATCCCTGCCGCAACTTCCGCCGGAGCAACGATGACGCGTCCGACGATGTCGGCGCTCAAAAGCAGGATCGCGGCAAACAGCGCCGAAAAGGGCAGCAGCCAGCGATGGTCGGGGCCGGTCGTGAGACGGGCGATGTGCGGGGCTATCAGCCCGACGAAGCCGATCGGCCCGGTGGCCGCTGTCGCAGCCCCTGCCAGAAGCATGACGCTCAGGCAGGCAAGGATCCATGTCCTGCCAAGCCTGGCACCCAGCGCTTGGCCAAGATCGCGGCCGAGTGCCACGGCATTCAGGTCTCTGGAGATGAACAGGGCAATCGCAAGGCCGATCGTGATCGCGACGGCAAGCACGCCTGCGACATTGAAACCTCGCCCCTCGATGGAGCCTGCCCACCAGTGGCGAAAGTCGTCGACCACTTCCAAAGGTGCATTGAGCATGATGATGCCTGTCAGCGAGCCCAGCATCACGGAAAGGCCCGCGCCGGCCAACACGAGCCGGGCGGGATTGGTGCCGGTTTCGTGGGCCCGTCCGAGAATAAAGACGGCGACCCCCGCCAAGCCCGCGCCGAGGAAGGCGAACCAGACATACTGGATCATGGCCGTGAGGTGGAAGGCCGTGATGCCAATGATTACGGCTGTTGCTGCACCGGCATTGATGCCGAGCAAACCGGGCTCGGCGAGTGGGTTTCTGGTGGTCGCCTGCATGATGGCGCCGGCGGTACCCAGCGCCAGCCCGGCAAGGATCGCCACGAGGGTGCGTGATACCCGCAATTCCCAGATCACAAGGTGCAGGTCATTGAGCGGATCGTAGGCCCGGAACGTCTCGAACAGCGTGGCGAGTGGAACCGGGCGCGAGCCGATAGCCAGGCTAAGCAGACCGACAACCGCGAGAATGAGGCTCGCAGTTGCAAGCCTCCGAAAATGTCGCCGTCCTTTAACAAGCCGGGTCTGTTTTCCGGCTTTCCGCATGTCCGAACAAGCCATGTTACCGGAAGTGTCCCGCGATCGCGTCGATCATCTGCCGCCCGGAATAGTAGTCGATGCGGAACGATGTCGACCCAAGTGCATAGACCTTCCTGTTCGCGACTGCTGGCAGGTTGGCGAGCATTGGGTCCGTAAGGAAGGTAGCGACATCCTTTTCGGTGCCGCGCAGCAGGAAGACGGTGTCGCCAGTGATGGCAGCAGAGAGGTTCTCACGCGAGATGAAGTCGAAGTCCGAACGTCGCGTCACATCGCGCTGGAGCCCTTTCGGCAATCCCGCCACCTCGAAACCGAGGGCCGTCAGCAGCCTGGCCTGCGGACTTTCAGGCCGGCCGATCGAATAGCTGCCGCCGATATTGTATCCGACAATGCTGACCTTTCCCTTCGGTCGCGTCATCGACACGGCGGCCTGCGCGGCATAATCGTCGAAGCGTTTGATGGCGTCGCTCGCCTCCGCCTCGAGCCCGGTGGCCTTGCCGAGTTCTACAGCGATCTGCTGCCAACTCTGGTTGGAATAGTTGACGACCATCGTCGGGATGCCTTGTGCCTGTAACTCCGTCTTGTGCTGGGCGACGCTGTCGGCCCCTGTCGCGGACGCGATCAGCAAATCGGGCTTCCGGCCGATAATGGCTTCGATGTCGAAATTGAGATTGGGGTAGAGGACTGCGACACCGCGCTCGTCGGCGGCGTTCGCCCATTGTGAGAAGAAACCTTTGTCATCTGTGAGCATGGTGGGGGTCGTTGCGGCGCTGGCCATCACCGGCGCCCCGATAGCGAGCAGAATTCCAGTGACGCTCGGCGTGGTCGAGACGATCCGTTGCGGTTTCGATTCCAGGATCAGACTTTCGCCGTCCTGGGCAACCGTCCGTGGCCATCCCTGTTCCTGTGAAAACGCGCGATCGGCGCCTGTCGCGATCACCGCAACGGCCATCAGGGCGAGAGCGAGTTTGTGCATCGGCATCATCGTGGAGATCGGTAGAGGATTGAAGGGGGCGCGGTGCGACCTTGCGTCATCGCACGGGGTGTTAAACTTGACTTGTTTATTCCACAATAAGCATTGTATCCCGCAATGCAATATGCATTCCGGAATGCAATATTCAGGGAAGATGCTCTCGCCAGCAGGCGGGCAAGCAGGAAGGGCAATATGGCGCATCGTCTGCATGCCGATGGGGTGACGCTTCGCTACGACAGGCGCACGATTTCGACCGGATTGTCGTTGTCGATCCCGGACGGTTCATTCACCGTCATCATCGGGCCGAATGCTTGCGGCAAATCCACTCTCCTGCGCGCGCTGTCGCGCCTGCTGCCGCCCTCGAGCGGACGGGTGGTGCTCGACGGCAAAAGCATCGACGAGCTTCCCGCAAAGGAAGTGGCTCGGCGGCTCGGTCTGTTGCCGCAGAGTTCTATTGCCCCCGATGCCATCACCGTTGCCGACCTGGTCGCGCGCGGTCGCTATCCTCACCAATCCTTCCTCAGGCAATGGTCGAAGGCCGATGAAAAGGCGGTGGCCGCCGCGTTGGAAGTCACGCATATGGCCGATCTGTCGGATCGGCTGATGGATGAACTCTCGGGCGGGCAGAGGCAAAGGGTGTGGATCGCCATGGTTCTGGCTCAGGAAACACCGATCCTCCTGCTGGACGAGCCGACCACCTTCCTGGACATTGCCCATCAGATCGAACTGCTCGACCTGCTGGCCGACCTCAACTGTCGGGGACGCACGGTTGTTGCCGTGCTGCACGATCTCAACCATGCCTGCCGCTACGCCTCTCATTTGGTTGCCATGAAGGACGGCGCCGTCGTTGCCGAAGGCAAGGCAGCCGAAGTCGTCACCGAGCAGCTGGTCGAGGCCGTCTTCGGCCTGCCTTCGATCATCATCGCCGACCCGGTTTCGGCAACTCCGCTGGTCATCCCGAAGGGACGTCCGATACCGGCGGCCCCAGACAGCAGAAAACAATCGGCATGAGCACGGACAGAAAATTGCATATCGGACTGAGCCTGACACCCACCTGGCTCAAGGGACAGCGCCCGCATCCGGATGAGGCGTTGTCAGCGGGCATGGGGCCTGTCGAATATTATGCCGAACTCGCCCAGGCCGCCGAAAGAGCAAAGCTCGATTTCGTCTTCAGGCCTGACTATCTCGTCATGAACCAGGCCATGGCGGCGCACTCGCCGACCTTCGTCGGGCTCGATCCGACGATGATGCTGGCCTCGATTGCACGAGAAACCGAGAAGATCGGTTTGGTCACCACCGCCTCGACCACCTTCAATCCGCCCTACATTGTTGCCCGCCAGATCCAATCGCTGCACTGGATCAGCAACGGCAGGGCCGGGTGGAACATCGTGACCTCGATCGAGGGCGCCGAGAATTTCGGGGACGAACCGATGCCGGCGCCGGAAGTCCGCTATCGCAAGGCGGCGGAATTCACCGATCTCGTTCGGCACCTATGGGCGAGCTACCCCGGTAGTTCATCTTCAGCACCGGTGCAGGCCATCGACCACGCCGGCGAGTTCTTCCATGTGAAAGGGCCCCTCAACGTTCCGGGACACGACGCTGGCCCGCCGCCTCTGTTTCAGGCCGGTGCTTCCGAAATCGGCCGCAGCTTTGCCGCGTCGGTTGCGGATGCGACCTTTGCCGCCATGCCGGATATCGGCGACGGTATCGAATTGCGCGCTGATCTGCGCAGAAGGGCAGAGCGGCATGGGCGTTCTGCAGATGCCGTGCGTGTTTTGCCCGGCCTTTACTTCTTTCTTGCCAGGACGCGCGAGGAGGCCTGGAAATTGCACGCACGCGCCCATGCGCACCTGACGCGCGAGCGCCGCGTCGCCGCACTGAAGGCGGTGCTCGGGCTTGACGTTGGGGCGCTTGCGCCGGACAGCCGCATCACGGCCGACCTGCTTCCCGCTTCCGAGCATCCGGTCCGCAGCCGCACACATGCCGACCTTTTGCGCCGTTTCATCTTGGCCAAAAATCCGACCATGGAGGAGGTCCTGGCACGGCCGGAGGTCGTCGGTTCAGCGCATTGGGTGTCCGTTGGCACCGTGGACGATGTTCTGAATGATATCGTCGAGCGGTTCGAGGCCGGCGCCCTCGATGGGTTTATCGCGCTTCCCGGCGGTTCGGTGAATTCGCTGAACCTGTTCTTCGAAGAACTGGTACCTGCGCTGGTCGAACGCGGCCTGTTCCGCCGTGATTATGAGGGCTCCACGCTGAGGCAGCACCTGGGCATCCGCTGAGGCTCAGTTCAGCCGCAGTCTCGGGAGGATCCGGATTCCAGCGAGGCCTGCCGGGCCATGGCACGCAAGGCATTCCAATGATCGTCAGCCTCGGCCGTCTTCACGAAGGAAACGGTGGTGACGACACAGGCGATCTCGTTCTGTGCGTCGAACACCGGTGCCGCCTTGCCGGTCAACAGCGAAAACAGATGCTCATTGAGTTCAACGCCGACGGCCTGGCGCGCCGCATCGAGCGTTTCCTTCGACGGCGGACTGCCTCTGAACGTGGCGGGTTGCCGCTTGCGGGCCGCTGCGACAGTCTCGCGCGGCAGATAGGCCTGGAAGACCAGGCCGCACGCCGTGTTGTCGAGCGGAAGCACGTCGCCGAGTGACACGGTGCTGATCGAAAAATCCGAGCTGCGGTACCAGCGGATGATGGTCGGCCCCTGGTCGGTCCAGATGGCGACGCCACAGCTCGCGGCGATCTCCGACGACAATGTCTTCATCAGGCGCGCCGAGACTTCGACGGGCTCGACGCGTCGCAGCGCACCCATGCCGATGCTGAGCGCGGTCGGCCCAAGATCGTAGCGACCGGTCATCGGATCCTGGGCCACCAGCCGTTCGCGTACCAGGCTCTGCATGTAACGATGCGCCGTCGAGGTCCCCGTGCGCCCCTGCCGCGCAACTTCGCCCAGCGCCAGCGGACCATCGGCTCTCGCCAGAATGTCGAGGAACCGAGCGGCGATGGACACCGATTGGATGGTCTTGGAGCGTTTGCCGGTGCCGCCGCCTTCGTCGTCGGAACGGTCTGGTTTCACGAGTTCTGTCCGGGCGGCAGGAGTGTGTGGCTTGGGACAATCATATAGGCAACATCAAGGCTGAAAGGAACGAGGATGGATCTCGGCTGACGACGAGGCGACGTTACGGTGCTTCGGCCTCGCGATCAATCGCACCCGACAAGGGGCGGGCTTGCCTGCGAGAAGATCGTCGGCACGCATGGCTGGAAACACCCTGCGTGTTGACATGCGGAATGCGCTATGCATTGTGGAATTCTTCAATCCGCGAGCCACGGTCTGTTCCCAGCCAGCGTTTTCTTGTTTGGGCGATCGGGGACTTCATGCCTTCTCATATTCTTGCGTCACTAAAGCTTGGCGCCAGCACGCTTTCGATTGTGTCGGCGCTCGCGGCGACTGCCGCCTCGGCACAGGAAAAACCGCAGGCCGCGGCTGAAAGCAGTACCTTGCTCGAGCGGATCGTCATCACCGGCGAGAAGATCGCGCGCAGCCTCAAGGACACGGCCTCATCCGTCACCGTCATCACTGGCGAGCAGATCGCCAAGGAGAAGACCGGCGATGCTTCCGTGTCCGAGGTGATCCAGGACGTGCCCAATGTCGTCTTCACCGATACCGTCAGCACGCCGATCATCCGTGGACAGGACACGCAAGGTCCGCTCACGGGACAGGGTTCTTTCTGGGGTGGCACGGTACCGCGAGCCACCATCAACCTCGACGGTCACTACCTGAACTACAATGAATTCTATTTCGGCGCGTCATCGGTCTGGGATGTCGACAGCATCGAGGTCTTCCGTGGGCCTCAGACGACTTCGCAAGGTGCCAACGCCATCGCCGGCGCGATCATCGTCAACACCAAGGACCCGACATTCACACCCGAAGGCGCCTATCAGGCGGAGATCGGCAGCTACAATTCGAAACGGGCTTCGTTCATGCTGAACGGGCCGATCGCCGACAATGAACTCGCGGCGCGCCTGGCTGTCGACTATTCGGGCCGCGATACCTTCATCGACTATATCAGCCCCCGGTTCCAGCATGGCGATACCGACCAGGATTTCGCGGCGCTGAATGCCCGCTTCAAGCTGCTGTGGCAACCGGCCGAGATTCCCGGTCTCGAGGCGAAGTTCACTTATTCGCATAACAGGTCGAACCGGCCATCCCAGGAGGCGGCATCGGCGCCGTTCGAGAATCTCGAACACATCACCACGACGATGCCGACCTGGAAGCAGGACACCAACACCGGCATCCTCGACATCAGCTATGACGTCGGCAACGGCCTCAGGTTCTTCAACCAGACGCAGTATTCGGCTTCGTCCGTCCATCGCACCACCGGCCTCGTCAACAATGGCGATGCCGATGTCGAGCAGAAGAATGCATCCAATGAAGCACGTGTGACCTTCGGCGAACAGGGCGATGCCCTGAGCGGTGTAGCGGGTGTCTATTACGCTCACACCAAGAGCGACGAGGTGCTGTATCTCAGCGGCCTGTCGACTTTCGACGACACCAAACAGAATCTCGGCCTGTTCAGTGAGGCGAGCTACCGGCTTACCGATTTCTGGACGTTGACCGGCGGCCTACGTTACCAGCAGGATCACATACAGCGCGAGGGCAAATCGGTCTTTGCGCCGCAGCCGGTCGATTTCGACACCACTTTCAGTGCGCTGCTGCCGAAAGTCTCCCTGGCTTATGCCGTGACGCCGGACCTCACCGTGGGGGCGACGGTGAACCGCGGTTACAATCCAGGCGGCGTGTCGCTCAATCTCAATGCGCGCAAGTGGATGCCGTTCGAGGAAGAGACGCTTTGGAACTACGAGCTGTTCACTCGCGCCAATTTGCTGGACGACACACTCACCCTGAACGGCAATCTGTTCTACATGGATTTCAAGAATGCCCAGTACACGATCCCTGTCGTGATCTCCTCGGGTGTCGCGCAGTCCTACACGATCAACGCCGAGAAGGCGCACGCCTACGGGCTCGAGGTCGGAGCCGACTATCGCATCCTCGACGATCTGACGCTCAAGGCCAGCGCCGGTCTGCTGCATACGCGCATCGATAGGATTTCGAGCAACGTCGCCTATGAAGGCAACGAGTTCGCCAAGTCGCCCGGCTACATGCTGAGCTTCGGCGCCAGTTGGGACGTGACGGAAAAGTTCAATCTCTCCGGCGAGGTTCGCCATTTGGACAGATATTATTCCGACACCGCCAACACGCCGAGCTATCTGATCGAGCCCTACACGATCGCCGATGCCCGTGCGAGCTACGACTTCAACGAGCACTTGCAGGTCTACGGCTATGTCAAGAACATCTTCGACGAACGCGCGCCCACCTACATGCAGCAGAACCGCGGCATCGGCGGCGTCGAAGCGAGCATGACCATGCCACGTACGTTCGGCGTTGGTGTAAAAGGAAGCTTCTAGTCCGTTGCCCGGGGAGGCGGCCGCACCCCATCTGTCGCGGCCGCCTGACTATGGTCGACTACGCGTCATGGGCCGCGGTTGTGCCCCGTTCGATCAGCTCCACCGGGATCGTGAAGTTCAGTGCGCCTTCGGACAACTGGCGATCGTCGTCGAGGCAATTCAGGATCGCTTCGATGAAAGCTTTGACGGGGTGGCTGACCGTGGTCAGCCTATGCGACGGCCATTCGGTCTCCGGGATGTTGTCGAAACCGATGATGGAGAAGTCGCGCGGCACCTGGATGCCCAGCTCAAACCGGGCGGTGTTGAGGAAGCCGAGGGCGATCAGGTCCGTTGCACAGAAAGCGCCATCGATCGACTTGTCGGCCAGCAATATGCGGGCGGCCTCACACCCTGTTTCGAAACTGTTCGGACCACGCATCCAGTCTGTGATCTTAACATCCGCCTGATTCATACGGGTGACGAAGCTCTCAACACGTCGCTTCTGGCTAACGCTGCCGTTGCCGCTGCGCATGATCGCGACATGGCGTCGTCCATCCTGCAACATGCGTTCGGCCGCCAGTCGTCCGCCGGTCAAATCATCCGTATCGATCTTGTCGGCGTTGCCGGGCAGCGTGCCGCGATTGATCAGGATAAGGCGGACATCATTGCGCAGGCAGGCTTCGATGATCTCTTCTGGCGGTGCGCCTGAAAGGATGATCACTGCGCGCACCCGATATTCCAGGACCTGGTTGACAAGGTTGCCGATATCGTCGCGTGCGGCTTCCGCATTCAAGAGCATGCATTGCAGCCCGCGCTTGAAGAGGGCGGCGCTGATGCCATCGAGCAGGGCAGTGTTGAACGGGGAGGTCAGGTTGGCTGCCACCACGCCGACGAGGTTGGACTGCGCCATCTGCAGACCCTGGGCCAGCCTGTTGACCCGGTAACCGAGTTTTTCCGCGGCGCGCAGGATACGTTCCCGCACATCCTTCGACACGCTGGCGCCCGGGGTAAAGGTTCGCGAGACGGCGGAACGCGAGACGCCGGCTTCCCTTGCGACGTCCGCCGCCGTGATGAAACCGCTCTTCATTGTCGATCCTCCATCGTGGCGCAAAGGCCGCCGAGCAATCTGAACTTTTGTCTTTGCCGTCATAAAACTGAAGCACAAGCTCGCTAAATTGCACACGTGTGCAAACGCATTGTTATGAAGTTGCAATGCGATTGTCCAGAGCAAGAATTCAAGAAAAACCTTTCTTTTCAAATCGTTGAGGCGTCGACGTGGCCGATATCGTCATCAGTGACCTGTCGAAGATGTATGGCGGCAAACGCGTTCTCGATCGCGTGGCAATGCACATCGTCGACGGCGAATTCATCGCGGTTCTCGGACCCTCGGGCTGCGGCAAGACGACCTTGCTGCGCTTGCTCGCCGGCTTCGAAACGCCAGACGAAGGCACGATCCAGCTCGGTGGTCGCGTCGTATCGTCCCGGGAGGCGAACGTGCCTCCGGAAAAGCGCAACATCGGCATCGTCTTCCAGAACTATGCGCTCTGGCCGCATATGAGCGTGGCCGACAATGTCGGCTATGCGCTCAAGATCGCCGGCGTGAATTCTCAGGAACGTCTACAGCGCAGCCGCGAGGCCTTGTCGGTCGTCGGCATGGAAAATCTGGCCGAGCGCGCGCCTTCCGATCTGTCCGGAGGCCAACGCCAGCGTGTCGCCTTGGCCCGTTGTCTTGCCGCCAAGCCCTCAGTGATGCTGCTGGACGAGCCGCTGGCCAATCTTGACGTGCATCTGCGGGCGGCAATGGAAAACGAGTTCGTGCGTTTCCACCGCCATACCGGCGCCACCATGGTCTACATCACCCATGATCAGTCCGAGGCGATGGCGCTGGCCGACCGCATCGCGGTGATCGATCGAGGCCGACTGGTGCAGTTTGACCGGCCGCGTGATCTCTATCGCGAGCCGCAGAGCGAAATGGTCGCCCGTTTCATCGGCAACGGCCAGGTGTTGCCTGTGCGGGATGTGCGCCCCGAAGCCGAGGCGGCGATCGTCAGTATCTTCGGCAAGGACCATCGTGTCCGGGCCCGCAGGAGCGAGCAAGTTCGTTCATCGGCCAAGCTTTCCGTCCACACCTCGGCGATGCGTCTGGCCCAGCCGGGGGACGATGGTTTCGCCGGCAAGGTCGAGCGGGTCATCTATCGCGGCAACCATAGCCAGGTCGATTTCATCGCTACCGCGGACCCGGCCCTGCAGCTGACGCTGCACGCACCGGCAGATGTCGCCATTCCTGCGGACGACACCATCCAGGTCTGCATCCGCGACGGCTGGGTCATTCCCGCCGCTGCCTGACGACTTTTTTCACTCAGCAACAGGAGTTCCTTATGCGCCTCACCACTGCCCTCACGCTCGTCTTATTGAGCGGGACAGCCGTTAACGCCGAAACCTTGACCCTCTACACGTCGCAGTCGCCTGAGATCGCCCAGCAGACCGTCGACGCCTTCCAGGCCAAGTACCCCGACATCAAGGTGGAATGGACCCGCAACGGCACCAGCCAGCTCTTGAACGTCCTGCGCGCTGAAATCGAAGCCGGTGACGTCAAGCCGGACGTGCTGCTGGTCGCCGACACCATCAACCTTGGCCAGTTGAAGAAGGAAGGCCGACTGATGGCCTATCCACAGGCGCCGGTCGGCTCCTACGACAAGAGCACCTACGACAAGGACATGACGTTCTTCGGCACCAAGATCATCTCCACCGGCATCGCCTACAACACTGAGAAGGCCAAGCCGGTCGAAACCTGGAGCGCCTTGCTGACGGAAGACAACAAGGGCCAGATCGCCGTGCCGAGCCCGCTCTATTCGGGCGCCGCGCTCAATCATCTTCACAGCGTGGTCAACGTTCCGAGTATCGGCTGGGAATTCTATGAAGGCCTCGCCAAACTCGACATCGCGCCGGAAGGCGGCAATGGTCCAGCCCTCAAGGCCGTCGCCAGCGGTCTGGCCAAATACGGCATCATTGCCGATGCCGACGTCATCCGGGCCAAGGCCAAGGGTTCGCCCGTCGACCTGATTTTCCCGAAGGATGGCGTCTCCTTCATCACCGAGCCGGTCGCGATCATGTCGACCGCCAAAAATGCGGACGGCGCGAAGAAGTTCATCGACTTCCTGCTCTCCAAGGAGGGCCAGGAACTCGTGGTTACCCAGGGCAACCTGCCGATCGATCCTTCGATCACGCCGCCGGCCGGCTTCCCGAAACTGTCCGACATCAAGCTCCTGCCGATGGATGCGGACAATGCAGTGGCGACCGACAAGGAGACCCGCGAGAAGTTCACCAAGATTTTCGGCGGTTGATAGAAAGATAGAAAATGGCGCTGATTGCCATGGAAGGGATTCAGGAGCGCCGGCGGTTGCCGGCGCTTCTTCCCAAGGCTGAATGGATGGTGCTGGGGCTGCTGGTGATCTTCGTCGCCGGCCTGTCTTTCGCACCGCTGCTGCGTCTTGCCATCGCCGCGATCGCACCGGCCGGCGTGATCGATTTCGGCCATGTTGCCGAATTGCTCTGGAAGAAGAAGGTGCTGACGGCCTCGACCAACACATTGGTCGTCGCTGTACTGTCCACGATGCTTGCCATGGTGCTCGGCACCATCGCCGCTGCACTCACCGTGCTCACCGACATGCGATTCAAGACGGCCTGGGTCTTCGCATTCGTGCTGCCGCTGATGATCCCTCCGCAGGTGACCGCTCTTGCCTGGGTGCAGGCCTTTTCGCCGTCCAGTCCTGTCTTGGGCCTGCTGGGACTTTCCCTGCACGATGGCGGACGCCACCCGCTCTATTCACCAGGCGGCATCATCCTGCTGCTGGGCTTTTATCACGCGCCGCTGGTGTTCCTGACCGTGCGGGCAGCGTTGCGACGCTTGCCTGCCGAACTGGTCGAGGCTGCGCGCGCCGCCGGCGCCACCAGCTGGACGCTGATCTTCACCATCATCATGCCTCTGGCGCGGGCCGGCCTGTTCGCCGGTGCCGCGCTGGCCTTCGTGTCGTCGATCAGCAATTTCGGCATCCAGGCGATGCTGGGTATTCCGGCGCGATACCCGACCCTGATCACGCTGATCTACCAACAGATGAACAGTTACGGTCCTTCGGCACTCGCCGACATGGCAGTGTTGGCTTTGCTTCTGTCGACACTGACCATTGTCGGAGTCGCCATCAGCGGTTGGCTCGGCCAGCGGAACGACGTGCGCGTCGACGGCATCGGCCGTTCGCTCGAAATAAGGTTGGGGCGCTGGCGCCCCGTCGTCGAAGCTGCCAGCTGGCTGTTCATCGTGCTCACCATGGCTTTGCCATTGTCTGCGCTGGTGGCCACGTCGCTGGTCACCGGCTTCGGCCAGGAACTGAGCTGGAAAACCCTGACGCTGGTGAACTATGCCAATGCCCTCGTCCATCAGGCTTCGATCCGCAACGCGTTCCTGACCAGCCTGCTGCTGACGTCGGTCACCGTCGTCATCCTGATGGCCGTGTCGCTGTTCATGGCTTACTTCATCGTCTGGAAGCGCGGGCCGCTGGTGCGCATGCTGCATCTTTTCAGCGAACTCGCCTATGCGCTTCCCGGCATCATCCTGGCCGTGGCGATGATCCTGTTCTTCCTCAAGCCGCTGCCTGTTCTCGGTTTCAGCATTTACGGGACCGTCTGGATCATCCTCGCCGCCTATCTCTCCAGCTTCCTGGCTCTCGCGCTGCGTCCCGTCCTCAGCGGCTTCGCGCAGGTCGACCGTGCCATGGAAGAGGCGGCCCAGGTGGCGGGTGCAGGTTTCCTGGCACGCATGCGGGATGTGGTCATCCCGCTCGTCGCGCCCGCAGCGGTTGCAGGCGGTGTCATGGTCTTCATGAGCGCTCTCAACGAGATCCAGGTCTCGATTCTGCTCGTCTCCTCCAATGCCCGCACCATCGGTCCGATGGTGGTCTTCCTGGAGGAAGGCGGATCATCGACGCTTGCCGCCGCTGTCGGTTGCCTGATGATCGCGGCCGTGCTGATCCTGATGCTGGTGGCGACCCGCTTCTCACGCCACCTGCCGAAAGGGGTAATTCCTTGGCAAAATTGACGGTTGTCAGCGGGCAGGGTGGCAAGCTCCCAGCCGCCTTCCTGCTGGACATGCATGGTCGGCGTATTCTCCTCGATCTCGGCGAGGGTCCGCAACCGGGTGTGAAGCCCGACCTTTCGGACGTCGGATCGGTCGACGCGATCTGCCTTTCCCACGCCCATATCGATCATGTCGGCTCGCTGGATCTTGCAGGCCAGATCGGCAATCCGTCGGTCTATGCGACGGCTCAGACGTTTCGCCAGATCGCCGAAGCGATACTCCCGCTCGAACGGCGTTTCGAGCTGCCGATCAGCGGGAAAACCGAAATCGCCGGCCTGCCTGTCACTGTCGGCAGAAACGGCCATGCGCCCGGCGGCATCTGGTTTCATTTCGCCGATCATGGTGGCGTTCTTTACATGGGGGACTGGAGCGCGGAATCGCTGCTGTTGCCTTTCGACCAGCCGCCCGCAGCGGGCTGCCTCATAACCGATGCGTCCTATGGTGATTTCGACGAGGCGCTTTCAACGCAGATTGAAGCCATTGCTGATTTCGCCGTGAAGGGCGCGGTGCTGTGCGTGCCGGCGGGCGGGCGGGGGCCGGAAATGATGCTGGCCTTGAGTGGACTGGGCCTGAAGGCGATCGCCTGCCCGGTCGTGCGTCGGGAAATGGAACGCCTTGCGGATGACGAAACGGGCATGACCGGCGATGACAAACGTGCAGCTATCGCAACGCTGCTGGGCTCGATGGCCCTCGATAACGAATGGTCGCCGGATCAGGTGATCGTGGCGACGGAGGCCAATGCGGAGACCGGATTGGCGGCGCAACTGCTACAGCGTCGGGATGAGGGATTCCGCTTTCTGTTTTCAGGTCATGTCCCGGAAAAGACGCCGGCCTGGGATATGCTCCAGTGCGACGAAGCGCGATGGCTGCGCTGGAATGTCCATCCCCGGCTGCAGGACACGATGGACCTCGTCACCCGCACCGGCGCGCAGAAAGTCGTGGCGGCTTTCGTGCGGCCGGAAGAGATGCCGCGGCTTGGGCAATGGCTTCGCGGCCGCCTATGCCGAACGAAGGTTGTTTCCTTGCCTCTCGATCGAGACCAGTTACTGAAAGCGGCGGAATAGGACTGCGAGCATGAACATCAACCACAGTGACAACCGGCCGATAACCGAGGAAGAGGAAGATCGTCTCCCGGTTCTGCTGCCCGTGCTCGCGGATATCGACGACGAAGGAAAGACGCTGTTCATTGGCAACGCGGTTGCCGCGAACGATGCCGAACTGCTTTTGCGCAACGGCATCACCTCGACGATGAACCTGGCGGTGAACGTCGAGATGCCGCCGCTGGCGCTCGGCGACGGCACTATCGTCAGGCGCACGCATATCGGCCTGATCGACGGACCGGGCAACATCGCCCACCATCTGCTCGGGGCCGTGTTGGTCCTGTACGGGATCGTCAACCAGAAAAGTCCGGGCAAGGCACATTATCCGCCGCACCGGGCTGGCAATGTGCTGGTGCATTGCCGGGGCGGGCGCAGCCGTTCCGCCGGCACCATTGCGCTTTATCTGCACCTTGCGCGACCTGAGCGCTTCCCGGCTTTCGAGGATGCGCTGCTCCACGTTCGATCATGCCGTGGGCTCGATGACACCCAGCCGCAGCCTGCCATGCTCGATCTTTGCCGCCAGGCATTGGCGGCATGGAAGCCGTCAGCTGGAGATGGCAAGTCGACGTGCGCGTTGCGCTAGCGACGCAAAACCGGTTGTGGGCTCCCAGTGTCCGCAGAGTGCAGCAGCGCATTGATCAGCTTGTGCACCTTCAGCGCCTCATGGCCGCTGACCTTGGGTTGACGTCCCATTTCGACTGCGTCGAGGAAATCGGCGAGGACCGCGCGGTGATGCTGATGGGAAAACGCCATCGGATCGGCACCCGTACCTCCACCGACGCCTTCGTCTTCGAAGTGGTAGTCACTGCCGTCATGGAACGCGGCTGACAGCTTGATGCCATCGAGCCTCGCCATGCCCTTCGTGCCTATGATGTCGATAGCGTCCGGATAGCCGGGATAGGCGGAAGTGGTGGCGGTGATCGAGCCGATGGCACCGTTGCCGAAGCGCATCGCGCCCGCCACCAGATCCTCGGTCTCCATGCGGTGCACCGGGCTCGTCACAGCATAGGCGGTCACTTCATCCGGCAGGCCGGCTGCCGAGATCAGCAGGTCGAGCGTGTGGATCGCCTGGGTCAGCAGCACGCCGCCGCCATCACGCGCTTTGGTGCCGCGCCCGGGCTGGTCGTAATAACTTTGCGGCCGCCAGTTGGTCAGGCGGGCGGAGGCGCTGACAAGCGTGCCGAGCCGACCGCTGCTCACCAATTCGCCCAGTGCAACGCCGGTCGGCCGGAAACGATGCTGCAGCACCACGCCCAGCTTGACATCAGCAGCGTCTGCCGCTGCGACAAGCGTCTCGGCACGTTCGAGACTGGTCTCTAGTGGCTTTTCCAGCAAGACGTGTTTGCCGGCTGCCGCTGCACGCTGCACCAGATCGAGATGCGTGTTGGGCGGCGTCAGGATCAGAACGGCATCGATGCTGCTGTCATCGAAGATCGTGGCTGAGTCTTCGCAGGTAGGCAGGCGGTAATTTTTGGCGAAGACCTCGCGCCGGGTTTGCGTCGGGCTGTAGGCAGCAACCACTTCGACGCGGCTGGCGAGGTCGAGCAGGCTTTGCGCATGCGGCGCCGCAGCCATGCCGAGACCGATCACCCCGAGGCGCAGCCTGCTCACCGGCTTGCCTCGCCCGGAATGCCAAATGTCTCGAAGCTGCGCATGATGCCGCGCAGCTCCGCCAGGCCCTTCAGGCGGCCGATGCAGGAGTAGCCCGGGTTCACCTTCTTGCCGATGTCGTCGACAATGGCGTGGCCGTGGTCGGGCCGCATCGGGATCTGCCAGTCGGTGCGGCCTTCGGCCTTTCGTCGTGCTTCCTCCCGCATCAAGGCCGCCACCAGCCTCACCATATTGGTGTCGCCTTCCAGGTGCTCGGCTTCGTGGAACGATCCATCGGGCTCCTTGGTGACATTGCGCAGATGCGCGAAATGGATGTCGGGCGCGAATTCCTTGGCCATGGCAACGAGATCGTTGGCAGCGTTGGCGCCATAGGAGCCGGCACATAGCGTCAGCCCGTTCGATGGCGAGCGACAGGCATCGAGCAGCTTGCGAGCGTCGGCCGCCGTCGAGACCACCCGTGGCAGGCCGAAGATCGGGAAGGGCGGATCGTCGGGATGGATCGCCATGCGCACGCCGACCTCCTCAGCCACCGGGACGATCTCGCGCAGGAAAGCAAAGAGGTTGTCGCGGAAATCCTCCAGCGAGATGTCACGATAGACGTCGAGCGCGCGCCGGAAGCTGTCGCGGTCGAAGATGAATTCCCGTGCAGGCACCCAGCCGATGAGGTTCTGTTCCAGTGTCGCGAGCGCGCTTTCGCTCTTCTTGGCCAGCCGCCACCGGGCGGCCTCGACACGCTCGGGCGGGTGATCTGCCTCGGCGCCGGCGCGTTTCAGCACCAGTACGTCATAAGCGCAGAAGTCGACAGCATCGAAGCGAAGCGCCGTGCCGCCATGCGGCATGGCGAAATCGAGATCCGTGCGCGTCCAGTCGGTAATGGCCATGAAATTGTAGCAGACCGTGCGGATGCCGGCCCTGGCGACGGCGCGGATCGATTGCTTGTAGTTCTCGATCCAGTCACGGTAGCGGCCGGTGCGGGTCTTGATCTCTTCGTGCACGATGATGCTTTCGACCACAGACCAGGTGAGCCCAGCCTGCTCGATCTCAGCCTTGCGTTTGGCGATCTCGTCGCCCGGCCAGGCACGGCCATCATTTATGTGATGCAGCGCGCTGACGATGCCGGTGGCGCCGGCCTGCCTGACATGCGCGAGCTTAACCGGATCGTCGGGCCCGAACCAGCGCCAGGTCTGTTTCATCTAGCCCTCCGCGAGAGTTGCGATCGCGGCACCGATACCGGCGTTGCGAATGACATCGAGATGAGCGCTCACCGCCCTTTGCAGGTCCGGTCGCTCCGCTTGTCCCGTGGCAAAGCCGGTACGGTCGAACACCTGCGAGACTGTGTCGGCGGCGGCGGACGATAAGCCGGCGAACACGCCTGCAAGCTGTGCGTCGAGCGGATCGGTGAACAGATCCGCGTCGAGTGCACCTCCACGAGCCTCACAAGCCGCGATCCAAGCAGCAACAACCAGTGCCAGGTGATCGATCGCGCCGCCGCGCCGAAGTTGTTCGACAGCCGTTGCCACGATGCGCTGCGGCAGTTTCTGGCTTCCGTCATTAGCGATCTGCGCGGTGCGGTGTTGCAAGGCTGGATTGTCGTAGCGATCGGTCAGTTTTCCGATATAGGCCTTTGGGTCAAGGCCGGCATTGTCGGGCAGAGTGGGGATGGCCTCGTTCCAGAGGCCTTGTACGAAACGCCGTATCATTGGGTCAGAGAAGGCATCGGCTACCGTCTCATGGCCGGAGAGCAAGCCGAGATAGGCGATCGCCGAGTGCGAGCCGTTGAGCAGGCGAAGCTTCATGTCTTCGAAGGGGCCGACATCGTCCACCATAGTGACGCCGAAGCGCTCCCAGGCCGGGCGGCCCGCAGGAAAACGGTCCTCGACCACCCATTGACTGAACGGCTCGGTCCGCACCGGCCAGGCATCCGCAACGCCAAGCGCAGCGGCTACGCGCGTGCGGTCGGCGTCGGTTGTCGCTGGCACGATGCGGTCGACCATGCTCGACGGGAAGGCGATCGATTGTTCGACCTGGGCGGCAAGCTTCGCGTCGCGGGCTTCGGCGAATTGCAGCAGCAGGCGGCGCAGCGTTTTGCCATTGGCCGGCAGGTTGTCGCAGGAAAGCACGGTGAATGGCCCAATACCGGCGGCCTGTCGGCGAGCCACAGCCTCAACGATGAAGCCGTAAACAGTTTTCGAGCGGTCGTGATGGGCCAGGTCCCACATGACGTCGGCATGGGCCAAGTCGAGATCTCCGGCCGCGTTGCGCAAATATGCTTTTTCCGTGACGGTCAGCGTGACGATGTGCACCGACGGCAGGCAGAGTGCTTCCAGCAATCTCTCCGGATTTTCCGGCGCAACGAGAAGCGACAGGATCGAGCCGACAACCCGCAAACTCTCGCCTTGGCCATCGCGCACCGCAAGCGAGTAGAGGCAGTCCTGCGGCGCCAGCGCGTCGCGTGTATCCGGACTGCGCAGCGATGCCCCGACGATACCCCAGCCGGTTTCGCCAGCGGCCAGACAGTCGTCGACATAAATGGCCTGGTGTGCGCGATGGAAGGCGCCGACGCCGAGATGTACGATGCCTGGCGTTACAGCCGAGCGATCGTAGCCCGGACGCGCGATATCTGCCGGCAAAGCAGCGAGTGATGCATTGGACAGGTCCGTCACGCGACGGCTCGCTTTGTCATGTTGTTCCTCCCGAGGTCGCTGCAGGACAGGCCGAACGCTCTTCTGTTTTAGCAACCTTTCCTTCGCTGCCTACACCGCGTTCTGGTGGGGCGCAACAAACTTATCATACAACATTACAGTTTTTGTATGTTGACATTACCTCGTGCCGCTCCTAGCCATTAAAGCGCCGAAGGAGGAGCGGCACGGTCATCATGAGTTCGCTTGTCGATCCAGACTTGCTGTTTCCGGCCGAACCTTCGGTCCGCCGGATAGCGCGCGAGCTCTACGGTCTCGTTAAATCCCTGCCGATCGTCAGCCCGCATGGCCACACCGAGCCGCGCTGGTATGCGCTCAATGAGCCGTTCCCGGACCCGGCGCAGCTTCTGATCGTGCCGGATCACTATGTTTTCCGCATGCTCTTCAGCCAAGGCGTCAGGCTGGAAGATCTCGGCGTCCCTGTGCTCGATGGCGCGCCGGTCGAGACAGACGGTCGCAAGATCTGGCGTCTGTTTGCTGAGAATTATTTTCTGTTCCGGGGTACGCCGACCCGGCTTTGGTTCGACTATGTCTTGTCTGATCTCTTCGGAGTCACCGAACCGCTGACCGCGGCGAACGCGGACCGACACTACGACGCGATCGCCGAATGCCTGCAGCGCGAGGAGTTCCGGCCGCGCGCGCTGTTCGAGCGTTTCAACATCGAGGTCATCGCTACCACCGACGGCGCGCTGGATGACCTTGCCTGGCACCGCCAGATCCGTGAGAGCGGCTGGCAGGGTCGCGTCATCACGGCCTACCGGCCGGACGCAGTGGTTGATCCCGATTTCGACGGCTTTGCAGGCAATCTCGACCGCCTCGGCGAAATCACCGGCTGCGATACAGGCAGCTGGGCCGGCTATCTCGACGCGCATCGCCAGCGCCGGGCCTACTTCAAGAGCTGCGGCGCCACGTCGACTGACCACGGCCATGCCACGGCGGAGACGGCCAATCTCTCGCGGGCGGCTGCGCAGGAACTGTTCAACCGTATCCGCGCCGGTTCTACCGACGAACGTGAGCGCCGACTGTTCCGCGCCCAGATGCTTACCGAGATGGCGAAGATGAGCCTGGACGATGGGCTGGTGCTGCAGGTCCATCCTGGGTCCTGGCGCAACCACTCGCCGTCGATGCTCAAGCGGTTCGGCCGCGACAAGGGATTCGATATTCCGACCTCCACCGACTATGTCGCCGCGCTGAAGCCATTGCTCGACGCAGTCGGTCTTGAGCGCGACCTCACGGTCATCGTCTTCACGCTGGACGAGTCCAGCTATGCGCGCGAACTGGCGCCGCTGGCCGGTGTCTATCCGGCGCTGAAGCTCGGGCCTGCCTGGTGGTTTCACGACAGCCCGGAAGGCATGCGCCGCTTTCGCGAGATGACCACCGAAACCGCCGGCTTCTACAACACCGTCGGCTTCAATGACGACACCCGTGCCTTTCCATCCATACCGGCACGCCACGACGTGGCGCGCCGGGTCGACTGTGCCTTTCTCGCCCGCCTCGTTTCAGAGCATCGCCTGAGGGAGGACGAGGCGTGCGAGCTGGCGCCGGAACTGGCCTACACGCTGGCAAAGAAAGCATACCGACTCTAGCGCGTTTCCGTTTCCGCGGAACGCTCTAACTTTTTGTTTTTACCGATATAAATGGGAGGAACCGATGCTGCATTTTTCGAAACTGGCCGGTCTGGCGCTGCTCGCCGCATCGCTGACGACCGGCACCGCACTTGCCCAGACGGTGCTGAAATCGTCTGATACGCATCCCGACGGCTATCCGACCGTCGAGGGGGTCAAATACTTCGGTGAACTGGTCAAGGAACGCACGGCCGGACGTTACGCCGTCGAGGTCTATCACTCGGCCCAGCTCGGCGAGGAGAAGGACACGATCGAACAGGTGCGCTCGGGCGTCATCGAGCTCAACCGCGTTTCCATGGCGCCCTTCAACGGCACGGTGAAGGAAACCATCGTCCCAGCATTGCCTTACATCTTCCGCTCGGAAGAGCATATGCACAAGGTGATGGACGGCGCCATTGGCGACCAGATCAAGGCGGCGTTCGAGCCGGCGGGGCTGGTGGCGCTTGCCTTCTACGATGCCGGTGCGCGCTCCTTCTACAACAAGCAGAAACCGATCAATTCGGTGGCCGACATGAAGGGCCTGAAGTTCCGCGTCATCCAGTCGGACATCTTCGTCGATATGGTCGCGGCGCTTGGCGCCAACGCCACGCCCATGCCTTATGGTGAAGTCTATTCAGCCATCGAAACCGGGGTTATCGACGGCGCGGAAAATAATTTCCCGAGCTACGACACGGCCAAGCATTTCGAGGTGGCGAAGAATTTCTCGCTCGACGAGCACACGATCCTTCCGGAGGTGTTCGTGATGAACAAGGCCGCCTTCGACAAGCTGACGCCGGAAGACCAGGCGATCTTCAAACAGGCAGCCAAGGACAGTGTCGCCAAGCAGCGCGAATTGTGGGCCGCCAAGACCGCCGAGTCCCGTTCCAAGGTTGAAGCGGCCGGCGCCAAGATAACCACGCCGGACAAGCAGGGCTTCATCGATGCCATGAACCCCGTCTACGACAAGCACATCACCGACCCGGTGCTGAAGAAGCTGGTCGAAGACGTCCAGGCCGTTCAGTGACGCAGCCGCGCATCGGCCCGAAAATCGGAATCGATTTTCGGAAAGCGCGATGCGCAGAAACACTCCAGTGGGCGGGCCCAGTTGCCTGCCCGTCCCCTCCGGGAGACAAGAGCATGCCTGCAAAACTGGAAAGATCGGCCAAGGCGCTTTCCTGGCTAAGTACGCTGTCACTGTGGCTGGCAGGCGCAGGCCTTGTGGTTATGACGGCAATCGTCGCCTGGCAGGTGTTCTGCCGCTACGTGCTGAACGACTCGCCGAGCTGGACTGAACCTGGCGCCGTCATGCTGATGAGCTGGTTTATCTTTCTGGGCGCGGCCGTCGGCGTGCGCGAGAACTATCACATGGGCTTCGATGTCCTGCTCTATGTCATGCCCAAGGGCGGCAAGGCATGGCTACGCATGATCTCCGACATCGTCGCCTTCGCCTTCGGCATAGGCATGGTCTGGTATGGCTCCCAACTCGTCATGCTGACCTGGAACACCACGCTGCCGTCGCTGCGAATCTCGGGCGGCTGGGACTACGTGCCGCTGGTCGCTGGCGGCACACTGATCTGCCTGTTTTCGCTGGAGCGCATGGTGCTGCGGCTCGCCGGCCAGCCGATCGACGACATCCTCGACGAACTGCCGCCGGCGGAAGTCGCCGCCGAACTCGACACCGCCAAAGTGAAGGCCTGACGCGATGGAAATCCTGATCCTGTTCGGTGTCTTCACGCTGCTGATGCTGATCGGCACGCCGATCGCCTTCTGCCTCGGTGTCGCCTCCTTCGCCACAGTGCTCTACATGGGCCTGCCGCCGCTGGTGATCTTCCAGCGCCTCAACTCCGGCATGAGCGTCTTTTCGCTGCTGGCCATCCCCTTCTTCATCTACGCCGGGGACCTGATGGTGCGCGGCGGCATAGCGCAGAAGATCATCGCCTTCGCAGCTTCACTGGTCGGCCATATCCGAGGCGGCCTCGGTCAGGTCAACATCGTCACCGCCACGCTGTTCGGCGGTATCTCCGGCTCCGCCGTTGCTGAAGCGGCGGCCGTCGGTGGCGTGATGATCCCGCAGATGAAACAGCGCGGCTATGGCGCCGATTATGCCGTCAACATAACCTCGATGGCGGCATTGATCGCGCTGATGCTGCCGCCCTCGCACAACATGATCATCTATTCGATCTCGGCCGGCGGAAAGATTTCGATTGCCGACCTGTTCACCGCCGGTGTCATCCCTGGCTTGCTCTATGCCGCAGCCTTGATGGTGACGGCTTATTTCGTGGCGCGCTCGCGCGGCTATCCGACCGAACCGTTTCCAGGATTTGCCAAGGTCGGCCAATATTTCCTGATCTCGATTCCTGGCCTGCTTCTAATCGGCATCATCTTCGGCGGCGTCCGCTCCGGCGTGTTCACGGCGACGGAAAGTTCCTGCATTGCCGTGCTCTATGCCCTTGCGGTCACTGCCTTCGTCTACCGCCGCATGACCTGGAACGACTTCGTGCATGCCACCTTCGGCGCGGTGCGCACGACCGCGATGGTGCTCCTGATCATCGGCATGGCGGCGGCGTTTTCCTGGCTCATGGCATTCCTGCGCGTGCCGGCATCGCTGATTGCCTGGATGAACACGATTTCCGACAACCCGATCATCATCCTGTTGCTGATCAATGTGCTGATGCTGGTGCTGGGCACCTTCATGGACATGGGGCCGACCATCATCATCTGCACGCCGATCTTCCTGCCGGTAGCGGTGGCCTACGGCATCGACCCGGTGCATTTCGGCGTCATTATGATCCTGAATTTCGGCATCGGGCTGAACACGCCACCGGTGGGGGCGGTGCAGTTCGTCGCCTGTGCCGTCGGCAAGATCTCGGTCTGGGAGGCAATGCGATCGATCTGGCCCTTCTATGCCGCCGGCCTCGTGGTATTAGGCCTCGTCACCTACATACCTGCGCTCTCGCTCTGGCTGCCGAGCGTTTTCAAATAGGCATCGATCATGGCATCAGAAACCGCCGAAGACCTGCGCATCGAACGCAAACCCAAGCTCGCCGAGCGTGTGGTGGCGACCTTGCGTGCCCAGATCGTCGGCGGCCAGATCATGCCGGGCCAGAAACTGCCGACGGAAGGGCAGATGACGGAAACCTTCGGCGTTTCGCGCACCGTGATCCGCGAGGCGATGGCGAGCCTGGCGGCCGACGGCCTTGTGGAATCACGGCAGGGTGCCGGCGTTTTTGTGCTCGAGCACCCCGCGCTGACCTTTTCCTCCTTCAGCCTGGAGATCAAGAAGGTCAGCCAGGCGATCAACGTGCTGGAAGTGCGCATGGGCATCGAGATCGAGAGTGCGGGTTTGGCCGCAATGCGCCGCAACGCGGCGCAGGAAGCGCTGATCCAGGAAGCCTTCTTCGAGTTCGACCGCTTGCTGCATCTCGGCGAGCCGACCGGCAAGGCCGATTTCGCTTTCCATCGCGAAATAGCGTCGGCCACCAACAACCCTTTCTATGTCGAGATCCTCGACGCGCTCGGCGATCGCACCATTCCCTGCGACCGCGCCTCGCCCTGGTATTCCGTCGAGGTGTTGTCGAACGAATATCTGACCGGCCTGCAGCGCGAGCATCTCTCGATCCTGCAGGCGATATCAGCCGGCGATCCGGACGCTGCCCGCACCGCCATGCGCGCGCATCTGATTGCCGCGCAGGATCGTTATCGCCAGCGCCTCACCACCCAGCAGGCGGAATATCTGGCGGCCGAGAAATCACCAAAGAAGCCCTGACTGCAATCCAGAAAGAAGCATCCGAAATGACAGCCACCAGCTATTCGTCCCGTTATGCCATCGACCCCAATGCCGCAGCGGCGATGGGCACGGACGAACTGCGCCACAACTTCCACATCGCCGATCTCTTCCATGCCGGTGCGGTCCATCTCACTTATACCCACTATGACCGCATGGTCGTCGGCGGCGCGGTTCCGTTGGCAACTCCGCTCGTGCTGGAAGCGATCAAGCCGACCGGGACCAAGAACTTCCTCGATCGGCGCGAACTGATCGCCGTCAACATCGGCGGCGCCGGAACCGTTCGGGCGGACAGTGAGAGCTTCGAAGTCGGCACGCGCGACATGGTCTATGTCGGCAAGGGCACCGAAACGGTTTCCTTCGCTTCGACCGATCCGGAGGCGCCGGCGAAGTTCTATCTGCTGAGTGCGCCTGCACATCAGGAACTGCCGGCAAAGCTGATCCGCATCGCCGATGCCAGGCGGCTCGACCTCGGCAGCCAGGAGACCTCGAACGAGCGCTCGATCTTCCAGTTCATCCATCCGGAAGGCGCGAAGACCTGCCAGTTGGTTGTTGGCATGACGCAGCTGGCGCCGGGCTCGGTGTGGAACACCATGCCATGCCATGTGCATGACCGCCGCATGGAAGCCTATCTCTATTTCGACCTCACCGAGGGTGCGCGCGTGTTCCATTTCATGGGCGAGCCGGACGAGACCCGTCACATCGTCATGAAGAACGAAGAGGCGGTGCTGTCGCCGGGCTGGTCGATCCATTCCGGCGCTGGCACGTCCAACTATGCCTTCATCTGGGCGATGGCGGGCGACAATGTCGACTACACCGATGTCGATCCGGTCGATATCGGTGAACTGCGATGAGCGATCTTTCCGCTTTCAGCCTGGAAGGCCGGCGCATCCTGGTGACCGGCGCCAACACCGGCATCGGCCAGGGCATCGCCATCTCGATCGGCAAGGCAGGCGGCGCCGTGCTGGGTGTCGGCCGCTCGGCCATGGACGAGACTGCCGCTCAACTCGCAGCGGTCGGCGCATCCTTCGCGCCCATCACCTGCGATCTTTCCGATCACCAGGCCGCGACTGCGATGCTGGATGCCGCCTGGACCGGACACGGACCGATCGACGGCATCGTCAACAATGCGGGCATCATTCGTCGCGGCGATGCGATCGACTTCAGCAAAGAGGACTGGGACGACGTCATGGACGTCAATTTGAAATCCCTGTTCTTTCTCACCCAGGCCTTTGCCCGCAAGGTGATGGCGGGCGGCCGAACAGGACGCGTCGTCAACATTGCCTCGATGCTGTCATTCCAGGGCGGCATCCGGGTCGCTTCCTACACCGCCTCGAAACACGGCGTGCTCGGCATTACCCGGTTGCTTGCCTGCGAGTGGGCGGCCAGAGGCATCAACGTCAATGCAATCGCTCCGGGATATATCGTCAGCAACAACACCGAGGTGTTGCGCAACGATCCCGACCGAAATGCCGCGATCCTCGGCCGCATTCCGGCTGGCCGCTGGGGCGAGGCCGACGACATCGGGGACGCCGCCGTGTTCCTCTTGGCGCCGGCTTCGAAATATATGCACGGCGCCGTGGTACCGGTGGACGGCGGCTGGCTCGCCCGTTGATCAAAAGGGAGTTGAGTTTGTGACACAGACCGAGGTCTTTTCCCGCGCGGCCGATCGTGAATGGACCGCCACTCCGGATGGCAACCGCCGCCGCGTGCTGGTTCATACCGATGAACTGATGGTGGTCGAGTTCGGCTTCGAGAAGGGGGGCGTCGGCGCCCTGCATTCGCATCCGCATGTCCAGGCAAGCTATATCGCCGAAGGCCGTTTCGAAGTGACCATCGACGGCAGGACGGAGACACTTGCCATGGGCGATTCCTTCATCGTGCCATCGAACCTCGTCCATGGGGTGAGGGCGCTCGAAGCCGGCCGTCTCGTCGACAGCTTCACGCCGCACCGTGCCGACTTTATCTAGGGCGACGTGACGAGCTATTCGAATATGTCGATGGCTCGCGGACGAGCAATTGCACCCAAGACGGTGGGCAATTTCCTATGGCCTCATGACAGGGTCACACTTCTTGAGCCAAAGTGTCTTCCTTATCCACATTGAGGATTCCGAATGAGCTCTGGACTGCTTGCCTTGCTGGACGATGTTGCTTCCATTGCAAAGGTCGCCGCGGCGTCGATCGATGATGTCGCCGCCCAAGCGACGAAGGCGGGCGCCAAGGCTGCAGGTGTCGTCATCGACGATGCAGCGGTGACACCCCGCTATGTCGTTGGTTTCACAGCGAAGCGGGAACTGCCGATCATCGCGAAGATCACGATAGGCTCTCTGAGGAACAAACTTATCTTCCTTCTGCCGGCTGCTCTGCTGTTAAGCTGGCTCGCTCCTTGGGCGATCACGCCACTTCTGATGATTGGGGGCATCTATCTCTGCTTCGAGGGCACGGAAAAGGTGCTGGAAGCTTTCTTTCCCCATTCAGAGGAGAAGCACGGCGGCGCGGATGCGACCGAGGTTATCGACCCCTCCAGGCTGGAGAATGAGAAGGTTCAGGGGGCTATCCGAACAGACTTCATTCTATCGGCCGAAATCATGGCCATCACATTGGCGGCAATTCCATCCACCAACGTGCCGACACAGGCCCTCATCCTTGCAGTGGTCGGTATCGGGATCACGCTTGGAGTTTACGGTGTTGTTGCGATCATCGTGAAGGCCGACGATTTCGGGCTGACCCTGGCAAGTAACGACAGGGGGCTTCTTGGCCTTGGTTCTGCGTCCCGCGCATTCGGAAGGGGGATCGTGACGGGTATGCCATACTTCCTCAAGGTGCTTGCCGCAGTTGGTACCGCCGCGATGATCTGGGTGGGCGGTGGTATTCTCGTGCATGGCCTCGAAACATTTGGATATGGCGCCCCGGCGCATCTTATCGAGGCAGCGGCGGAAAAAGCCGGCCATTCGGCTCCCGCGGCAAGTGGCCTCGTAACGTTCCTGATATCAGCGGCGGCGGCGGGCATCATCGGCCTCGCCGTCGGCTTGCTTGCTATCCCTGTCGTCCAGAAGGTGTTCGGCAGGTTTCTATGAATAGTGGCGGTGGCGCTTGATGTGGCTTGAGGGGGAAGACGCGCGACTGAAGATATTGCCGGTTGATCTAGCTGGTCATTACGTTCATCGAATATTGATCCGATCGACCGTCGAACGTATTCCTTTTGTCGACAAGAGGGATGCATGATGAGCACTGCCGACACCAATTCAGTTCCCGAGCGCAAGCGCGGTTCGGGCGTGAAGATGGTTTACGACCTTCTGCGCGACGAAATCCTCGATCTCGTGCTGCCGCCCGGCAGCCCGATCGACGAGGTGCAGTTGGCCGAGCGTTTCAAGATGTCGCGCACGCCTATTCGCGAAGCCTTGGTACGATTGGCCGGCGAGGGACTGATCGATACATTGCCCAATCGCTCGACCATGGTGTCGAACATCGATTTCCTCAACATGCATACCTATTTCGATGCGCTGGTGTTGATGTACCGTGTCACCACGCGGCTGGCCGCCGAGCATCACCGCCTAGAGGATTTGCAGGTGATCCACGCGCATCAGGCGGATTTTGCCAAAGCCGTCGAGGCGCAGGATGCTCTCGCGATGATCGCCACAAACGCCGCCTTGCATTCGGCAATCGCCGAGGCCGGCCGCAATCCTTATTTCACCGGCCTGTTCAACCGTCTCCTCAACGAAGGGCGCCGGCTTCTGCGGCTCTATTATCAATCCTACGATGACCGTTTGCCGCAACGCTTCGTCGATGAACACGAGGACATGATCAAGGTCATTGCGGCGAGAGATGTCGAGGCGGCCGATCGTCTTGCCAAGGAGCATGCCGAGCAGATCGTGGATCAGATCCAGAAGCTTTTTAAGCGCGGCGGGCATCTTAGCATCGCGCTGTGAATTCGCTGTCGATTTCTTGTCGACAAATAAAATTCAAATAGTATAATCTCTGTCGAGGGCAGGGATTGCGCACGGCTGCCGTGCACAGATCTTCTGCCGGTGCGACAGGCCAACAGGAGCTTTTGAGATGAAGGCGAGGATCTTCTCCGGCGTAATTCCCGCATTGATGACACCCTGCAAGGAGGATCGGAGCCCGGACTTCGATGCGCTCGTGCGCAAGGGTAAGCAGCTGATCGCCGAGGGGATGTCCGCGGTGGTTTATTGCGGCTCGATGGGCGATTGGCCGCTTTTGACAGATGCGCAGCGCATGGAGGGCGTCGAACGCCTGGTGAAGGCGGGCGTGCCGGTGATCGTCGGCACCGGCGCCATCAACAGCGCATCCGCCGTGGCGCATGCCGCTCATGCTCAAAAGGTGGGCGCGCAGGGTCTGATGGTCATCCCCCGCGTTCTGTCACGAGGCCCCTCGCTGACCGCTCAGAAGGCGCATTTCAAGGCTATCCTCTCGGCCGCGCCCGATCTTCCTGCGGTGATCTACAACAGCCCGTACTACGGCTTTGCCACGCGTGCCGATCTCTTCTTCGCGTTGCGCGCAGAGCATTCGAACCTCGTCGGCTTCAAGGAATTCGGTGGCAATGCCGATATGCGTTATGCGGCAGAAAACATTACCAGCCGCGATGATGGCGTTTCGCTGATGATCGGTGTGGATACCGCTGTCTTCCACGGTTTCGTGAATTGTGGCGCGACAGGTGCCATCACGGGCATAGGCAATGTCCTGCCGAAGGAAGTGATCCACCTCTGCAATCTGTCCCAAGCCGCTGCGACGGGTGACGTCGATGCGCGCCAGCGTGCCCAGGAGCTGGAGCAGGCGCTGGCCGTTCTGTCCTCCTTCGACGAAGGCCCGGACCTTGTCCTCTACTTCAAGCACATGATGGTACTGAAGGGCGACAAGGAATATACGCTTCACTTCAACGAGACGGACGCCCTGACCGACAGCCAACGCGGCTATTGCGAGGCACAGTTCAAACTGTTCAACAGCTGGTATGCCGAGTGGAGCAAGCTGCCTGGCGCGGTGCAGGCGCATAAGGGCTGACCTGCCTAGCGTTCCTGACGAAAAAGGCCTTTCCATCTGGAAGGGCCTTTTCTTTTTTCGGCGCATCGGTCGTTTGCGAATGCCTTAAGAAACGGCGTCCAGTCCGAGGGCGAGGAGACGCTCGAGCTGTTCCGTTTCGGAAGCCGTCAGCGTGATCCCCTCGGCCTGGGATTTGGCACGGGCGACGTAGCGGCGCAGCGAGGGCAGGCGAGCGCCTTGGTCGACGATGGCATCGAACAGCACTTCTGCCCGTTCGAAAGGATTTCCCGGACGACCCGCGGCAAAGGCCTCCGGGGAAAACGCGATGATGAGCTCTCCGTGCGGCGGAGCCAGTGTCGTGGTGCCGAGGTAGTCGAGCACTTCTGGACTGGTGAGGTCACCGATCATGACGCCTGCAAGGAGTTCGATCATCGTGCTGATGGCTGAACCCTTGTGTCCCCCGAACGGCAGCATGGCGCCGGCAAGCGCGGCCTCCGGGTCGGTGGTGAGGTTGCCTTGCGCGTCGATCGCCCAGCCTTCAGGCAGAGCCTTGCCGGCGCGTCGATGCAACTCGATCTCACCGCGCGCGGCAACCGAGGTCGCGAAATCGAAGACATAGGGATCCTTGCCGGCTCGCGGCCAGCCGAAAGCAAAAGGATTGGTCCCGAGCAACGGCTTGTTGCCGCCGGCCGGCGCTACAGTCGAATAGCTCGGGCACATGGCCAGACCGGCAAGACCATGCACGGTTATGGCTTCGACCTCCGGCCATAGTGCTGAGAAGTGGGTGCAGTCGTTGATGACAAGGGCTGCAATGCCCGAAACGCGAGCGCGTTCCGCCAGCACAGGCAAGCCGAGCTCGAAAGCTGGATTGGCAAAACCGTGTCGGGCATTTACCCGCACGATCGCGCCGTGCTCCCGAGGCATGAGCTCAGGCACGGCATCCGGTTTCACCTTGCCGGCCTTGACGGTACGCAATGCCCCTTCGATCCGGTAGATGCCATGCGATTTGCAGGCATCGCGTTCTCCGGCCACGATCACTCGGGCAAGGGCTGCTGACTGAATGTCGTTGAGTCCCGCTTTCCGGAAGATCGCCTCGACATGCTCGTGAAGCGTACCGATCGGCATGATGATGGTTGCGTCCATTTCTTCCTCATGGCAGGGCATGGTGTAGCCGGTTGATATTATGCATACATAGAGTATACAAATAATCGACAGCTGCAATCCAGGCGCTTGCGCATCCAATCTTTCAGGACAGGAACGTCACATGGTCTTTACGCCCAAGGGGAAACATCTCATCGCCGGCGAATGGCTTGATGGCCCGAGCACTTTCGAAAGCGCACCCGCACATGGCCCTGCGCATTCCTTTGCCGTCGGAACTGTGGATCTGGTGAACCAGGCTTGCGAGGCGGCCGAAGAAGCGTTCTGGAGTTACGCCTATTCGACGCGCGCTGTACGGGCGCAGTTCCTGCGCGCCATTGCCGACGAGATCGAGGAGCGCGCGGAAGCGATCACCGAAATCGGCAGCCAGGAAACCGGTTTGCCGCAGGCGCGGCTGCAAGGCGAACGCGGCCGGACGACGGGACAGCTCAGGCTCTTTGCCGATCATATCGAGAAGGGCGATTACCTTGATCTGCGCTTCGATGCGGCGATGCCAGATCGTCAGCCGGCGCCGCGCCCGGAAATCAGGCTGATCCAACGTCCGATCGGACCGGTTGCGGTTTTCGGCGCTTCCAACTTTCCACTGGCTTTTTCGACGGCAGGGGGCGATACCGCAGCCGCGCTGGCAGCGGGATGCCCTGTCGTGGTCAAGGGGCATTCGGCGCATCCCGGTACCGGTGAGATCATCGCCCAGGCCATCGAGGCGGCAATCAAAAAGAGCGGCATGCATCCCGGCGTCTTTTCGTTGATACAGGGGGGCAATCGTCAGGTCGGCGAGGCGTTGGTGCAGCATCCGCTGATCAAGGCTGTAGGCTTTACCGGCTCGCTTGCCGGTGGTCGTGCTCTCTTTAACCTCTGCGCTGCCCGTCCGGAACCGATCCCCTTCTTCGGCGAACTCGGCTCGGTCAATCCCATGCTGTTGTTGCCTGAAGCTTTGAAGGCGCGTGCCGAGGCTCTGGGGCAGGGCTGGGCAGGGTCGCTTACGCTGGGCGCCGGGCAATTCTGCACCAATCCCGGCATAGCGGTCACAATCGACGGTCCAGATGCCGATCGTTTCATCGGTGCGACGGTCGAGGCGCTCGGCAAGGTCGGCGCACAGACGATGCTGACGGATGGTATCGCTAAGGCCTATCGCGACGGGCAGGCTCGCTTTGCCGAGCGCAATTCGGTCAAGCCTTTGCTGGTGACCCAGCCCTCCGGCCGCGCTGCGACTCCCAATCTGTTCGAGACGACAGGGGCGCAATTTCTGTCCGATCATGCACTGGGTGAGGAGGTTTTCGGTCCGCTCGGCCTGGTGGTGAAGGTTGGGTCTCTGGACGAGATGGAAGAGATCGCCCGCGGTTTCGAGGGGCAACTGACCACGACTCTCCACATGGAGGACGCAGATCTTGAGGCCGCGCGCCGCTTGATGCCTATCCTGGAACGCAAGGCCGGACGGGTGCTGGTCAATGGCTTCCCGACCGGCGTCGAAGTGGTCGATGCACAGGTCCATGGCGGGCCTTATCCGGCTTCGACCAATTTCGGCGCGACCAGCGTCGGCACCATGTCCATTCGTCGTTTCCTGCGCCCGGTCGCATACCAGAACGTTCCGGAGGCCCTGTTGCCCGAGATTTCCTCAGCGTGAGGAGCGGGCGACGCTCCTGAGTGGCCGGGAATATTCAATCCGTATACTTTCTGAATACAAATTGTATTTTCTGATTGATTTGTTCGCGGCGACACGAAATAGTGCGCGCGGTCAACCGACCGGCAACACTCAGGGAGAGAGCAAAACATGAAGATCTCGGTCCTCGCCTTCGGGCTCATGACCGCAACCGCGCTGAGCAGTCAGGCCCTCGCCGACAAGCTCGACGACATCATCGCTTCCGGCACCCTGCGCTGCGCCGTGGTGCTGGATTTTCCGCCCATGGGCGCGCGTGACGCGAGCAACAACCCGATCGGCTTCGACGTCGATTATTGCAACGATCTCGCCAAGGCACTCGGGGTTACGGCCGAGATCGTGGAAACACCTTTCCCCGAGCGCATTCCAGCTTTGATGTCCGGTCGCGTCGATGTCGGTGTGGCTTCGACTTCCGACACGCTGGAGCGTGCCAAGACCGTGGGCATGACCGTTCCTTATTTTGCCTTTGAAATGGCGGTAACCGCCAACGACAAGTCGGGCGTCAAGTCCTTCGAAGATATGAAGGGCAAGACGGTAGGCGCCACCGCCGGCACGTTCGAAGCCATCGCGCTCGAAAAGTCGGTCAAGGAATGGGGTGCCGGCGAATTCCGTCCCTACCAGACCCAGGCCGACGTCTTCCTGGCGCTGAGCCAGGGTCAGATCGACGCCACGGTCTCCACCTCCACGGTTGCGCAGGCCAATGTGAAGACGGGCAAGTTCCCAGGCATTTCGGTGGTCGGCAAGGCGCCGTATGACATCGATTATGTCTCGCTTTTCACCAACCGCGAAGAATACGGCCTGATCAATTACCTGAACCTGTTCATCAACCAGCAGGTTCGCACTGGCCGCTATGCCGAACTCTACAAGAAGTGGGTTGGGGGCGATCTGCCGTCTTTGTCGGTGAACGGCGTCTACCGTTGATCTGACCGTTTCCCGGGCGGCGCGGACTAGCTCTCGTGCCGCCGATCTTCCGAAAAGGCGAAGCGGCGATGTTCAGCTACACCTTCCACTGGAACCAGGCGTTCAGGGCATTGCCGCAGATGCTCGACGGCGCTCTGGTCACCTTGGAAATTGCGCTTCTGTCGATGGCGATAGGGCTAGCCCTGGCCATCGCGCTCACCTTGTTCAGGCTTTCAGGCAACCGTGCCCTTTCCGGCATCGCCACCGCCTGGGTGGAGGTGGCGCGCAATACGCCGGCGCTTTTCCAGATCTACATGGCGCATTTTGGACTAGGCAATTTCGGCATCCATCTCAGTCCTTTCACGGCGCTCCTCGCGGGCATTGCCTTCAACAATGCCGGCTATCTGGCGGAAAATTTCCGCGGCGCGCTCAAGGCCATTCCCGATACGCAGACGCGCGCAGGCCGCTCGCTGGGCATGAGCTCGCTGCAGGCGTTCCGCTACATCGTTTTGCCGCAGATGCTGCGCATCGCCTTCCTGCCGGCCACCAACCAGATGGTCTGGGCGATCCTGATGACGTCGCTAGGCGTAACCGTCAGCATGAACTCCGATCTAGCAGGCGTCACGCAGGAACTCAACGCCCGCTCGTTCCGCACGTTCGAGTTCTTCGCGCTTGCGGCGGTGATCTATTACGTCATCGCGAAGGTGGTCACGCTGGCTGCGCGCCTGCTTGCCGCGCGCATGTTCCGGTACTGAGGCGTGTAGGATGTTCAGCACAGCTCTTACCTGGAGTGATCTCGCCTTCCTGGCCCAAGGCGCCGGCATGACGCTTGCCGTCACGGCGGTTTCGGTGGCCGCCGGCACGGTCCTCGGCATCCTGTTCGGTATCATCCGCTTCCAGTTCGGACCCTATTGGTCGGCTCCGCTGACCTTCGCTCTGGATATCTTCCGTTCGGTTCCGTTGCTGATCCAGCTCGTGCTGGGCAACGCCTTGCAGTCCATCGCCAAGATGGGCTGGCCTCCGTTCACGACGTCTTGCGTGGTGCTGTCGCTCTATACGGCAGCCTACTGCACCGAGATCGTTCGTGGCGGCATCGACTCCGTGCCGGTCAACACACGCCGCGCTGCTCGCTCACTCGGCATGAGCTGGTGGCAGGATATGCGCTACATCGTGGCACCGCTCGCCATTCGTGTGTCGTTGCCGTCGTGGATCGGCCTGACGCTTGGCGTGATGAAGGATTCCGCGCTGGTGCTGTGGCTCGGCCTCATCGAACTGCTGCGCGCTTCGCAGATCCTGGTTACCCGGCTGCAGGAGCCTTTGTTCATCCTGCTTCTGTGCGGTGCCATTTATTTCGTCATCAGCCTGCCCATCGCTCGCTTCGGCAGGTATCTCGAAGAACGCTGGTCACCTAATGATTGAGATCGAAAACGTCCACAAATCCTTCGGACCTCTGGAGGTCCTGAAAGGCATCGACCTGACCGTCAAGAAAGGTGAGGTCGTCACCATCATCGGCGGCTCGGGCTCGGGCAAGTCGACACTGCTCACCTGCATCAACGGGCTCGAGACGATTGCGTCGGGCAGGGTGGTCATCGACGGCACCGATGTTCACGCCAAGGGCACCGACCTCAACAAGCTACGCCAGAAGGTAGGCATCGTCTTCCAGCAATGGAATGCATTCCCGCATCTGACCGTGCTGGAGAACGTGATGCTGGCGCCACGCAAGGTCCTTGGCCTGTCCAAGGAGAAGGCCGAAGAAATCGCAGTCAAGCAGTTGACCCATGTCGGCCTCGCGGAGAAGCTCGGCGTCTACCCGAACCGCATGTCGGGCGGCCAGCAGCAGCGCATGGCGATAGCGCGTGCGCTCGCGATGTCTCCGACTTATATGCTGTTTGACGAAGTAACCTCGGCACTTGACCCGATGCTGGTTGGCGAAGTTCTGGACACGCTGAGGATGCTTGCTTCGGAAGGCATGACGATGATCTGCGTGACCCACGAAATGAAGTTCGCTCGCGAGGTTTCCGACCGCGTCGCCTTCTTCCACCAGGGGATCATGGCCGAAATCGCGCCGCCGGAGCAGCTATTCGACGCGCCGCAACATACCGAGACGAAGAAGTTCCTTGCGGCAACGCATTGAGAGCATGATGGGAAAGCAGCTCGACGTCATCGTCATCGGGGCAGGGGTCGTCGGGCTTTCGGCGGCGATCGCCACGCAAGCGCGCGGGCTGAATGTCACGGTTTTGGATCGCGAAGGCCCGGCCGCGGGTGCCTCCGCCGGCAATGCGGGCGCTTTCGCTTTCACTGATATTCTTCCGCTTGCCTCGCCGGGCATCCTGAAGAAAGCACCAAAATGGTTGCTCGATCCGCTCGGGCCTTTGTCGGTACCGCCTGCCTATGCCGTCCAGATCGCGCCCTGGATGTTCCGCTTCTGGCGCGCCTGTTCGCCCAAGCATGTGGCTCACTCCACCGCCGCCCAGACCGCGCTGATGGACCTGTCGAAGGCCGAGCTTGAACCTTTCCTGCAGCAGACCGGAACACTGCCGATGCTGCGCAAGGAAGGCAACCTCCAGGTCTATGAAGGCGAGGCGGAGTTCAAGGCTTCGCTACCCGGCTGGACGGCACGGGAGGAACACGGCATCGAGTTCCACCATCTCAACAAGGCCGAGATCGAGGAAATCCAGCCTGGTCTTGCATCGCGTTTCACCCACGGCACCTTCACGCCGGGCTGGTACTCTATCGCCGACCCGCGGCTTTACACGCTTGCGCTGGCCGAACATTTCATCACCCGGGGCGGCACGGTCGAGCGTGCCGAAATCACTGCGCTGCGTTCCGTTGAGGGTGGTGTGGAGATCATTGCTGCCGATGGCGCCGTGCGGCGAGCACGCAAGGTTGTGCTTGCGGCCGGCGCCTTTTCACACAGGATCGCCAGGACCATCGGTGAGACCATTCCGCTGGAAACCGAGCGTGGCTACAACACCACTCTGCCTCAGGACGCTTTCGACCTGCGCACGCAGGTGACTTTCGGCGGACATGGTTTCGTCGTCACCCGCCTGTCCACCGGCATCCGCGTCGGCGGCGCGGTGGAGCTTGGAGGCTTGAAACTGCCGCCGAATTTCCGTCGTTCGGAAGCGATGCTGAAGAAGGCGCAAGCGTTTCTGCCCGGCCTGAAGCCTCACGGCGGCGTGCAGTGGATGGGTTTCCGGCCCTCGCTGCCGGACAGCCTGCCGGCTATCGGTAGTGCGCAGGCAACGCCGCATATCGTCCACGCCTTCGGTCATGGCCATCTTGGCTTGACCCAGTCGGCTGGTACAGCACGTATCGTTGCCGATCTCTTGACCGGACAACCGTCCGCCATCGACATTACATCCTTCTCGCCGCAACGCTTTTGACTAGGTCCCGGCCCATGGCAACCCACACTTTCTCTTGCATCGACGGACACACCTGCGGAAACCCGGTTCGCCTCGTCTCTGGCGGCGGGCCGCGACTCGAAGGCGCGAACATGCTGGAAAAGCGGGCGCATTTCCTGCGCGACTTCGACTGGATCCGCACCGGACTGATGTTTGAGCCGCGCGGGCACGACATGATGTCGGGTTCGATCCTCTATCCGCCGACACGCCCCGACTGCGATGTCGCGGTGCTGTTCATCGAGACCTCCGGCTGCCTGCCGATGTGCGGCCACGGCACCATCGGTACCATCACCATGGGTATCGAGAACGGCCTGATCACACCGCGCGAACCGGGCAAGCTTTCCATCGACGCTCCTGCCGGCAAGGTCGACATCACCTATCGCCAGGAAGGCCGTTTCGTGGAGGAGGTGCGCCTCACCAACGTCCCGGGGTTTCTCTACGCCGAGGGTCTGACCGCTGAGGTCGAAGGCCTCGGCGAGATCGTCGTCGACGTTGCCTATGGCGGCAATTTCTACGCCATCGTCGAGCCGCAAAAGAATTTCCGCGACATGGCCGACCATACGGCCGGCGAACTTGTCGGCTGGTCGCCGAAGCTGCGCGCAGCCCTCAATGCGAAATACGAGTTCGTCCACCCGTTGCATCCCGAGATCAAGGGCCTCAGCCACATCCAATGGACCGGCAAGCCGACGCAGGATGGCGCTCATGCCCGCAATGCAGTGTTCTATGGCGAGAAGGCTATCGATCGTTCGCCTTGTGGAACTGGCACCTCGGCGCGCATGGCGCAGCTTGCTGCCAAGGGCAAGCTGAAAGTCGGCGATGAATTCGTGCATGAATCGATCATCGGTTCGCTGTTCAACGGCCGCGTCGAGGCTGCGACACAGGTAGCGGATCGCGACGCGATCATTCCCTCGATCGCGGGCTGGGCGCGAATGACCGGTATCAACACCATCTTTATCGACGATCGCGATCCCTTCGCGCACGGTTTTGTCGTCAAGTGAGCGAGACTTCTCCCGCCCGGTCGATTCTCGCCGGCACGGCGCAAGGCACTGTTATCGCAACACAGGAAGCGTTGAGTTTTTGGGGTGGGGTTGATCCCGCTACCGCTCGTGTGATCGACGTGCACCATCCGCTGCATGGGAGCTGCCTGACCGGCGCTGTCCTGATGATGCCGTCGAGCCGCGGTTCCTGCACCGGATCCGGTGTGCTGCTGGACCTCGTACTGAACGGGCGCGCGCCGGCGGCGCTGATCTTTTCGGAAGCCGAGGACGTGCTGACCCTCGGGGCACTGATCGCCTCGGAACTCTTCGGTAAACCGTTGCCTGTTCTGCGTCTTGAGCCGGGTGCCTTTGCCGCGCTGGCCAAGGCCACGACCGTGCAGATAAGCGAGAAGGCAATCGAGGCCGATGGCCTGAGGCTATCGGTCAGCCCGCCGGCCAGCAGTGCGCTCGACCTGACAGAGGCCGATCGTGCCATGATGGATGGGCGCGATGGCATCGCGGTGCAGCAGGCCATGCGCATCATCTGCGCCATGGCCGTGCAGCAAGGCGCGCGCAGTCTGGTGGATGTGACACAAGCGCATATCGATGGCTGTATCTATGCCAGTCCCGCAAATCTGACCTTCGCCGAAAAGATGGCGGAGCTTGGTGCCCAGGTCCGGGTTCCGACGACGATGAACGCCATTTCGGTGGATCGCGCCAACTGGCAGACACAAGGTGTCGCGCACGGTTTCGGCGATCCTGCCGCGCGCCTTGCGGATGCTTATGTGCGCATGGGGTGCCGGCCGACTTTCACTTGCTCTCCCTATCTGCTCGACAGTGCGCCGAAAAGCGGCGAGCCCATCGCCTGGGCGGAGTCCAATGCGGTGATCTTCGCCAATTCCGTGCTTGGTGCCCGCACAGCAAAGCACCCCGATTTCCTCGATTTGTGCATTGCCCTGACGGGGCGTGCCCCGTTTTCAGGAGTCTATCTCGACGAACACCGCAAGGCCCGGCGCATCATCGAGGTAGAGGTTCCGGCTGGCGTCGACGATGCGTTCTGGCCGCTGCTCGGCTATCTCGCCGGCCATGCGGCGCCGGACCGCATTCCGCTGCTGCGCGGCCTTGCTGAAGCCCAGCCGTCGCGCGACGATCTCAAGGCACTGTGCGCAGCGTTTGGAACCACCTCAGCCGCGCCGATGCTTCATGTCGAAGGGGTGACGCCCGAAGCCGATGGTGCGGATGCGGCCGATGCCGACCATGCCGTCATCACGCACGATGACCTTGCCGCTGGGTGGAAAAACCTCAATTCGGGACCGGAAGAGGTCGAACTCATAGCCATAGGCAGCCCACATGCCTCGCTGCAGGAATGCCGCGCGCTGGCGGCTGTGCTGGACGGACGCAAGCGTCATCCTAACGCGGCGATAATCGTCACCGCCGGCAACGCAGTCATCGCTGATGCTCGCGCCGACGGCACGCTAGCGCGGTTGGAACAAAGCGGCGTGCAGGTGGTGCCGGACCTGTGCTGGTGCTCGATCTCGGAGCCGGTGTTCCCGACGCGTACACGCGCCGTGATGACCAATTCCGGCAAATACGCACATTACGGGCCAGGTCTGTCCGGCCGTGCCGTGCGCCTCGGCAGCCTTGCCGATTGCGTGACCGCTGCACTCACCGGGCGTGTGCCGGTGCGCCTGCCTGCCTGGCTTTCCTGAGGAGTTTGCGATGCGCAGTTCGAAAACCATCCATGTGATTTCGGCACATGCCGAAGGCGAGGTGGGCGATGTCATCGTCGGTGGGGTCACGCCGCCGCCGGGCGACACCATCTGGGAACAGAGCCGCTGGATCGCCCGTGACAACACCTTGCGCAATTTCGTGCTCAACGAGCCGCGCGGTGGCGTGTTCCGGCACGTCAATCTGCTGGTACCGCCGAAGCATCCGGAGGCGGATGCAGCCTTCATCATCATGGAGCCGGAAGACACGCCGCCCATGTCCGGTTCGAACTCGATCTGCGTTTCGACCGTGCTGTTGGACAGCGGCATCCTGCCGATGCAGGAGCCGGTGACGGAGATCACGCTGGAAGCGCCGGGCGGGCTGGTACGCGTGCGGGCGGAATGCCGCAACGGCAAGGCCGAGCGCATCTTCGTGCGCAACCTGCCAAGCTTTGCCGACCGTCTCGATGCCAAGCTCGAGGTTGAAGGGCTCGGCACACTCACCGTCGACACTGCCTATGGCGGCGACTCGTTCGTCATCGTCGATGCGGCGGCGATGGGCTTTGCCCTCAAGCCCGATGAAACGCTCGATATTGCGCGGCTCGGCGTGCGCATCACCAATGCGGCCAATGCCGCTCTCGGGTTCAACCATCCGGAAAACCCGGACTGGAGACATTTCTCGTTCTGCCTGTTCGCGGGCCCTGTCGAGCGTACTCCTGAGGGCTTGCGGGCCGGTGCCGCCGTGGCGATCCAGCCCGGCAAGGTCGACCGCTCGCCGACGGGAACTGCCTCGTCGGCGCGCATGGCTGTCCTGCATGCGCGCGGTCAAATGGGGCTGGAAGATCGTTTGACGGCGGTTTCGGTGATCGGCTCGACTTTCACGGGCCGTATCGTTGGCACCACGACCGTGGGCGGCCGCCCGGCAGTGCTGCCGGAAATCTCGGGCCGTGCCTGGATCACCGGCACGCACCAGCACATGCTCGATCCCGACGATCCCTGGCCGGAAGGGTACCGGCTTGCGGATACCTGGCCGAAGAAAGCCTAACGCGCTGCCACTACGACTGCGGCTGGGATCGCGAGGTAAGTTGCTGCTCCTGCCGTTACCAAATACCGGAGCAAACATGTCTCTTTCAGACCGTCCAGCGGCGATCACCGATGCCGAAAGACGTGACCGACTTCAAAGGCTGCGGGAAAAAATGGAGGCAGATGGCATCGCTGCGGTCCTGCTCGGCTCCACCGAGAGCCTTCGCTATTTCACCGGTCTGGTCTGGCATCAGAGCGAGCGCATGCTTGGCGCGCTGGTGACGCCGACTGCGCTTACCTACATCGTTCCAGCCTTTGAGCGCAGCCGGGTGGAGACACTGCCGCACCTGGCCGCCGATATCGCGACCTGGGAGGAGGAGGAAAGCCCGGCGGCGCTTGTCGCAACGCTCGCAGGCCTCAGGGGCAGCATCGCGCTCGACGACGCCTTGCCGCTCTTCATATACCATGCGCTTGTCCGGCACCTGGGTGCTGAACGGCTGGTCGACGGCACTCGGCTGATCCGTGACCTTCGGCTCTGCAAGTCGCCTTCGGAAATCGCGCTGATCCGCTACGCGATGGAACTGACGCTCGAGGTGCACAAACGCGCACATGCTATTATGAAGCCGGGGATCCGAGCCTCGGAAGTGGTGCGCTACATCGATGAACAACACCGTGCATTGGGCGCGGTGCGAGGCTCAACCTTCTGCATCGTGTCCTTCGGCGTCGCCACATCACTCCCGCATGGCGCCGACGGTGACCAGATCCTGGAAAAGGGCCAGGCCATCCTGGTCGACACCGGCACACGCATCGACGGCTACCATTCCGATCTGACGCGCAGCTATGTGATGGAAGAACCGAATGCGGAGTACGCGCGTATCTGGCGGGCTGAACGCGAAGCCCAACAGGCGGTATTCGATGCAGCGCAGATCGGCGCAGAGTGCCAAAGCCTCGATGATGCCGCGCGATCCGTGCTTTCACGCCATCGCCTAGGTCCTGACTATCGGCTGCCGGGACTCCCGCACAGAGCAGGGCATGGGCTGGGATTGGAAATTCACGAGGAGCCTTACATCGTCCGCGGCAACAAAACACCGCTTCGTCCAGGCATGTGTTTTTCTAATGAACCGATGATCGTGGTGCCCGGGCAATTCGGCATTCGGTTGGAAGACCATATCCACATGACCGACGAAGGGGCGCAATGGTTCACCAAGCCCGGCAACAGCCCGACGGAACCGTTCGGCTGAGAAAGCCTACTCGACCGCGACCGGCCGCCGACAGGGCGATTAGGAGGCGCCTGTGAAGGCGCCTCCTTCTCGTCACTTGTCGGTCGTTCCTTTCGCGGCTTTTTCGATGACGTCGGCAACGGTCTCGGCGTGGGAAACCATCACGACATGCGAAGCGCCCGTGACGACGACCGTTTCCTTCGAGCCTGCGCGCTTTGCCATCCACTTCATTCCTTCAGGTGGAATGTTCTTGTCGGCGTCGCCATAGACAAACCATGATGGCTTCTCTTTCCAAGCGGGGACGCCAGCCGGCTCTTTCAAGGCCGCCTCCGCCACTGGGCGTTGGCCGGCCGCCATCAGCCTGGCTTCGGCCTCTGGCACGTCCGCCGCGAACTGATCGTGAAATTTGCCCTGGTCGATGTAGAGATCGGTTCCGCCGTCCGGGAGAGCGACAGGCGCGGCAAGCGCGGCGCCAAGTGTGCTTCCAGGAAATTTCCCCGTCAGTTGGATCGCGCTCTCACCTTTGTCGGGTGCGAAACCGGAAACATAGACAAGCGCCTTCACGTTGACGTGGCCAGTCGCGGCAGCGGAAATGACACTTCCCCCATAGGAGTGGCCGACCAACACCACAGGCCCCTTAATGCTGGCGATGACGGATGCGACAGACCGCGCATCAGCCTGAACGCTCCGCAACGGGTTGGCAGCCGCTACCACAGAATAGCCATCGGCCTGGAGGTCCTTGATAACCCCATTCCAGCTTGACGAATCCGCGAAGGCGCCGTGCACGAGAACGATGGTTGGTTTTTGGTCCGCCGAGGCCGGACCGGAGAGCATCATCACTCCGGTGGCCAGGGCTGCAATCAGGTAATGTTGGATAGACACGGTGCTTTCTTTGTTGACGAACACGCGCCAGGAAAGCCGGGGCTTTGTGTCTCAAAAATTTCGACGCTCTCCGAATTTGTAAGATAACGTATATGATTGGCAGCCGACACAATGCGATACACGCCCGTCGCTTTGGCCGACGGCATCGCAAATACATGCCGCCCCAGTCGATGCTGCAACGGCGAGGTACACCGGCTCATCTCGGGGCGTGATGCGTGCCTGTCGAAAAATTGGGCCGCTGGTGTGCCCGCTTTCGCGAATTGCGCGGCACCTTTCGCCATCTCGAATGCAGTCGCCCCTCAACGCTATCGGAATCTGTACAAGGGGGAAGTGGTCGCGGAGGTTCGTTGCCATTGACATCCCCGACCGGAAGAGCCCGTGTTTGTTCTCCAATTCGAGCGGGTTCACACTATGCAATGGATCGGTGTAATGGGTCGGTGCGACCTACAGCATTCCGGAGAGAGTGTCTTTCAACTCTGGTTATGGCCTGTCTGGCGCTGATGGCGGTTGATCGCAACCGCTGTTAGCCTGTTCAGGACTTGGTACCTAAGTCGGGACGTTCAAGGCCAGATTAATGTCGTCCATTTGCGCAAGCGCAAAGCCGCTTATCCAAGATTGGGATAACAGCAAGCTTCTATAATGTGCTGAGGCGACCATGGCTGGCTCACTTGCTGGTGGCACCGTGATAATCGGGCTCACGGTACTGATCCATACGTTTGGACTGATCACCGTTACTCATGTGATGGCAAGACTTGTGGCGGCTTTTCGCATGCATGGCCAGCACAGTCGCGTGGTGGCCATGATCAGCGTCGTAATCGGGCTCTTTGGCGTGCTGACCGTCGAAATCTGGGTGTGGGCAGGATGCTATTGGCTGTTGGGTCTTCTGCCAGATTTCGCGACCGCGCTCTATTTTTCGACGGTCACGTTCTCGACCATCGGCTATGGCGACATTGTTCCTGATCCCGGCTGGCGCATGTTTGCTGCGCTGGAAGGAATCAACGGGTTCTTGCTCATCGGCTGGTCAACCGCCTATCTGATCGCGGCAGGAACCAGAATTGGTCCTTTCCGGGCGGGTGAACATTTCTAGTTTAGGCGTCGGGTGTCCGCAATCCGCTCACTCTCGACAGCGTATGGTGGGCGATCATGGCTTCCTCGTTCGTCGGGACGATGCGCACTTCCACCGTGCTGGCTTCGGTGCTGATGACGGGCGCGTTGTTGCTGTTGGCATCCTCATCGATCTCAACGCCCAGCCACTGCAGACGATCGCAGATCGCCTTCCGGATGATGGGCGAGTGTTCGCCAATTCCTGCCGTGAATACGAACCCATCCAGGCCGTTCAAGGCAGATGCGAGGGCGCCGATCTGGCCGGCGCACCGATAAATGAAGAGGTCAATCGCCTCGCGCGCGGAAGGCTCCGAGCTGGCGATCAGTACCCGCATATCGCTTGCTATGTTGCCAGACACACCGAGGAGGCCTGAGCGCCGATAGAGCAGATCTTCGACCTGCGCGACGCTCATGCCTCTCTGCTGAAGAAGATGAAGCAGGACCCCCGGGTCCAGAGCTCCGGGGCGTGTTCCCATCATCAGCCCGTCCAGCGCGCTAAACCCCATGGTCGTATCGATGCTGCGGCCGTCCTGCAGTGCGCAAAGGCTCGCACCGTTACCCAAGTGCGCGGCGATGACGCGTCCTTTCGAAAGGTGCGGCGCAATCTCCCTCAAGCGCCTGGAGACATATTCATAGGACAATCCATGAAAGCCATAGCGTCGAATGCCTGCGGCCTCATAGTCGCGCGGCAGTGCAATGCGTGCGGCAACGTCCGGCATCGTGCGGTGGAATGCGGTGTCGAAACAAGCGACTTGAGCCAGTTCAGGCCGCAACCGGATCAGCGTTCGGATTGGTGCGATATTCTGCGCTTCGTGCAGCGGCGCAAGAGGCACCAGGTCATCGAGCGCGGTAAGAAGATCGGTTGTCACCAGTTGAGGTGCCGAGAGATCGCGCCCGCCGTGAACCACGCGGTGACCAACAGCCACCAATTTTTCCCGTTCTCGTTTGGCTGAAATCAGATCAAGCAATGAAGGAAGAACGGCGTCGATATCGCCGCTGTCTTTCCAAACCACCTCTTGCAGCAGCGTACCGTCGGCTGCCTGCATCTTCAGACGGGGTGCTGTGGCCAGTTCCTCGATAGCTCCCCGCAACAGGAGCTCAGGCCATTCACCGCTGTCGGTCGAGAACAGCGCGAACTTAAGGCTGGAAGAGCCGACGTTCAGCGCCAGGATGGTATCCGTCAAACTGGCCTCCAGAACTCTTCTTGGCGCTTGGGTGAACAATTGCCTTGATGGATATCAAGGACAAAATCGGGCGACTTGTCACGTTGAGGCTATCTTTGTCCGTTTCGATAGGGCGCCGCAACCTCAGCGCTCGCCGTACAAGCCGGAGAATCCGCAATGGCTAATCAGAAGAGTCCCGTTCCGAGCACAGCGATATTGTCCCAAGATGAGCTTGATCTCATCGACAAATGGTGGCGTGCCGCCAACTACCTGTCTGTCGGGCAGATTTATCTGCTCGATAATCCGCTCCTGCGTGAAGCTTTGGCCAAGGAACACGTCAAGCCGCGGCTGCTAGGCCATTGGGGGACAACACCAGGTTTGAATTTCATCTATGCGCACCTCAATCGTGTCATCCGGCACACAGACGAACAGGTGCTGTTTATCGCGGGGCCTGGGCATGGCGCTCCTGGCGTGGTTGCCTCGACCTGGCTGGAGGGTACCTACAGCGAGCTTTACCCGGAGGTGTCGCAGGATGCGGACGGCATGCGCCGCTTGTTCCGCCAGTTCTCCTTTCCTGGGGGAATACCGAGCCATGCCGCACCCGAAACACCGGGCTCGATCCATGAGGGCGGCGAACTCGGTTATTCGTTGAGCCACGCTTTTGGGGCCGTGTTCGACAATCCCGATCTCATCGCAGCCTGCGTCGTCGGAGACGGTGAGGCGGAGACAGGACCGCTCGCGACGTCCTGGCACGGCAACAAGTTTCTCAATCCAGTCTGTGATGGCGCTGTCTTACCCATCCTGCATCTCAACGGTTACAAGATTGCCAACCCAACCGTGCTCGCCCGCATTCCGACGGAAGAATTGAAGGCGTTGTTTGAAGGTTACGGCTATGCGCCGATTCTCGTCGAAGGCGAGGAGCCGGGGGCTATGCACCAGGCAATGGCTCGTGCGCTCGATGATGCCTTCTCGACCATCCGCAACGTTCAGGACAAGGCTCGAGGCGAGCGGGTGACGAAGCGGCCTGTATGGCCGATGATCATTCTGAAAACGCCCAAGGGCTGGACTGGCCCCAAGACTGTCGATGGGCTCAAGGCGGAAGGCTACTGGCGCTCGCACCAAGTGCCTTTCACGATGGAAAAGCCGGAGCATCTCGGGCTGCTCGAGGAATGGCTGCGAAGCTACAGACCGGACGAGCTGTTCAACGAGGCTGGCCAATTGAAGCCCGAAATCGCGGCAATGTCGCCCAAGGGCGACCGACGGATGAGTGCCAATCCACACGCCAATGGCGGGGCATTGATGCGCCCTCTCAGACTGCCGGATTTCAAGGACTACGCAGTTGCGGTTGAAGGGCCAGGAAAGGCGGACGCGGAATCCACGCGTCTCGTCGGCCGCTTTCTGCGCGACGTGCTCAGTGCCAATGCCGAACCACGGAACTTTCGCTTGTTCGGCCCCGACGAAACCGCCTCGAACCGTCTGCAGGATGTTTTTGAGGTGACCGGTCGCACCTGGAATGCCGAGACCTTCGCTTACGACGACCATCTGTCGCCAGACGGTCGCGTCATGGAGATATTGTCGGAACACACCTGTCAGGGCTGGCTTGAAGGCTATCTCCTGACGGGTCGGCACGGCTTCTTCTCTTGCTATGAGGCCTTCATCCACATCGTGGATTCCATGTTCAACCAGCACGCCAAGTGGCTGAAGACTTCGAAAGAGGTCGCCTGGCGGCGACCGATTGCGTCGATGAACTATCTGCTGACATCCCATGTGTGGCGGCAGGATCACAATGGCTTCAGCCACCAAGATCCGGGTTTCGTTGATCATGTCGTCAACAAGAAAGCGGACATCGTGCGGGTGTATTTTCCGCCGGACGCCAACACTTTGCTTCACGTCACCGACCACTGTCTGCGCAGTTGGAACCGCGTCAACGTCATCGTTGCCGGCAAGCAGCCGCAGCCGCAATGGCTGACGATGGATCAGGCGATCAAACACTGTTCGAAAGGTATCGGGATATGGGAGTGGGCAAGCAGCGATCAGGACGGCGAGCCGGACGTCGTGATGGCCTGCTGCGGAGACATCCCGACACTGGAGACCCTGGCGGCTGTGGACCTCTTGCGGGAGTATGCCCCTGATTTGAAAGTCCGCGTGATCAACATTGTCGACTTGATGACTTTGCAGCCGAAGACCGAACATCCTCACGGCCTTTCGGATATTGAGTTCGATGAACTGTTCACGAAGGACAAGCCCGTTATCTTCGCCTATCACGGCTATCCGTGGCTTATTCATCGCCTCGCGTACAAGCGCACCAACCATGACAACATGCATGTGCGCGGCTTCAAGGAGGAGGGCTCGACGACCACGCCTTTCGATATGGTGGTGCGCAACGATCTCGACCGGTTTCACCTGGCGGCCGATGTCTTCGATCGCGTCCCTCGACTGAGTGTATCAGCGGCGCATGTCAAACAGAGCATCCGTGACAGGTTGATCGAGCACCGGCTCTATATCCGCCAGCACGGCATCGACATGCCGGAGGTGCGCAATTGGCGTTGGTCGAGCGCTAAATAAGGCCACGCATGAGCGTCGCCTTGCCACTGTTGCAGGAGTTTCAAGCGGCCCGGCCAGATCAGGTTGCAACAGACGCGAAGTACCGGAACCAAGTTCCGTCATGCGCTTTGATTGTGGTCAAGGCGCATGGCTTTCTGGGCGGACTATCCTTGATCGCATCGACGCAGGTCGCAGCAAGGAGAGTATTCGGCCATGGACTACAAAACCATCCTCGTCAATCTGGATATTGACGGTCCTGTCGTTCCGATCATCACCGCAGCGGCTGATCTTGCAGAGCGCTTCCAAGCCAAACTGATTGGTTTCTGTGCCGCTGATGCTCCTTTGTTGGTGACTGGTGTCGAAGGGGGCGAGTTGGCTACCGAAGCCTGGCAGATGATCCGCAAGGACATAGCCCGCGACTTCGAAAGGGTGCGTGGTGAATTCGAGAAAATTGTCGGCGGCAAGATCGAGGCGCACTGGCGCGATAGCCTCGAAGGCCCAAGTCAGGGATTGGCACGGGCGGCCAGATTTGCCGACCTCATCGTCGTGAGTGCTTCGGAAGGTGCCGCCACCGGAGACGCTTTCCGCACGTGCAATCCGGGCAGCGTCGTCCTGCAAGCGGGACGACCGATCCTGATCGCTGCGAAGGACGCCGACCGAATGCTGACGAAGAGGGTGACAGTTGCTTGGAAGGATACGCGCGAAGCGCGCCGCGCGGTTGCCGATGCGGTTCCCTTGCTTGCGGCCGCGGAGGAAGTCGACATTGTCGCGATTGCCGGCGAAATAGACATCTGGCTGCGCGAAAGCCTTTCGGATGTCGCGTCATTTCTCGCCGGGCATGGCATCAAGGCGCGGACTCACGCCATCGAGGGCACTCGAGACAGCAACGATCTCATCTCCTTCTTGAAGGAGCACAGAACCGATCTCGTCGTTTCCGGAGCCTATGGTCACAGTCGCCTACGGGAATGGGTTTTCGGCGGCGTGACACGTTCCCTCATCGACCAGACCGACCTCAACCGGTTCTTCTCCAATTAGAGAATATCCGGCTTTGTCGTTCTGGAGACCTGGAGATCGTTATGCAACGTCGCATCGTCGTTATTGTCGGTCATCCCGATCCTGATCCAAAGCGGCTTTGCCGTGCGCTGGCTTCGAACTATGCCGAAGGCGCCCGTGCAGCCGGCCATGATGTGCGTGAGATCGACATCGCCAGACTGGATTTCCCGCTCCTGCGAACCATGGAGGAATTCCGGAACGGTATGATCGCCCCTGACTTGAAGGCGGCGATCGAAGCCATAAAACATGCCGATCATTTGGTGTTTGTCTTCCCGCTCTGGTTGGGAACAATGCCGGCCTTGCTGAAGGCGTTCCTGGAGCAGGTCATGCGTCCAGGTATCGCTTTCGCATATCCGAAGCCCGGAAAGGCAGGTTTCACCAAGAGCCTGTTCACCAAATGCTCGGCGCATGTTGTCGTTACCATGGGGATGCCCGCTGTCTTGTATCGGTTCTGGTTTCTTGGGCACGGGATCGCCGGCATGCGCCACAGCATCCTCAATTTCGTCGGCATTCGTCCGGTCCGCCAAACATTTCTCGGCTCGGTGGAAACCGTCACCGACAGTCGTCGGCACAAATGGATCGATCGGATGCGCTCATTTGGTGCGCGTGCGCACTAGACCCGACGCGTTGGGGAAGGGGCGGCCAGAAAAAAGGTGCGACCGTCAGATCGCACCTTTTTCATCGCTGATCGTAGCAGGGGCTTATCCCACCGTGATGCGATCTTCAACGGACTTGACACCAGGTGCCGACCAGGCGGCACGTTCCGCAGCACTGCGTTCCGACCAGAGCTGGACCTTGCCTTCAAGTCGCACTTTGCCGTCTGCAAGCACATCAACCTTGATCGCCTGCGCTTCAACCTCTGCGTTGCGTCTGAAAGCATCTTCAATGCGTTTTCTGACGTCGCCGGCGGAGGCCCGCGGCTTGAGTTCGATGTGGTTCGAAACCCCAGTCACGCCGGCTAGACCTTTTACCGCATCGGCAGCTGCCGTCTTCTGATACCACCAGCCGACCTCGCCGCTGAGCGTTATCCACCCTTTCTGCACCATGACCTGGACCGCTCCTTCCGGCACCGAGGTCGACCATTTGATCGACTCGATGGCTCGCTTGGCGATCTCATCGTCCGCGGTTCGGTGTGCGCCGGTCGGCCTGACTTCGATCTCTTCTGCAATGCCCCTGACACCCTTGACCCGACGTACGACGCCTTCGGCGGTGATTTTTTCGGCATAGGTCGCAACGTGGCCGCTCAGCGTCACAATGCCGTTTTCGACCGCCACCCCGATGTCGGCTGCATCGATACTCGGCTCGAATTCGAGTTCGTCAATGATGTCTTGTCTCAATGCGATGTCGCTCATCTCGCTCACCTTCAAGATTTGGCGGACCATCCGCCTCACGGCTGTCGATATTGTTCTTGATGGCGAAGGACGGCCTTGATCGCAGTCAAGTTGGTTCCTCACGGAGGGACAATCGCCGTCCGGCAAGTGAGGCGTTCGATAAGTGCGAATTTTGATCTCGCTCAATGCCGGGCGAAACTGGGGACGTAAGGTGAAAACGGAGGCGACGTCTGATGGTCGTCCCATCCTGACTCTAGCTTGTTCGTGACCAACCTATGGCGTTGTCGTTGTGTGCAACTCGTGGGAGGCGGCCGGGAGATCCAGATGCTGATACGTTCACTGAGCACTTTGGAGTGCACCCATCTGTTGGGTTCTTCCCGATTTGGCCACTTGGCCTGCGCGAAGGAGAGCACGCCTTATGTGGTTCCCCTCTATTTCGCCTATGAGCACAATTACCTCTACGCCTTTTCTATGCCAGGCAAGAAGATCGACTTCATGCGCGCCAATCCAAGAGTCTCGGTCGCTATTGAAGAGCGCGGCAGTGGCCGGGAGTGGAAAAGTGTGGTTGCAGACGGCTCCTATGAAGAGCTTCAGGATCGCATTGGCCACAAGCAACAACGCGATCACGCCTGGTCTTTGCTGAGCAAGCATTTGGACTGGTGGGAGCCCGGCGCGCTCAAGCTAACCACGCCGCCTCTTTCGGATCACTCCGACCATGTTTTCTTTCGCATTCTTGTCGATCAGCTGTCTGGGCGTGAGGCCAAGGAAACGGTCTGAGGATTGATCAGGTCACATGCAGCCGACTGTGACATTTTCGGCCGAAGGTCGGAGATGGCGTCCGACGGCGACCAATTGGATCGAGAAGATGGAAACGTTGCCCTTCCGACTGGGGCTTGCCCTCGCAATCGGTTTGCTTGTTGGCTTTGAACGCGGGTGGCGCGAGCGCGACGAACCCGATCACAGCCGCGTCGCTGGCATACGCACTTTCGGAATCGTGGGGCTCTTGGGAGGCATCTTTGCGGCACTTGCCCAGACGATGGGATCGGTCGCGATATTCGTTACTGGTTTCGTCAGTTTTGCGGCGATCTTTACGCTCTACAAGATGCGAGAATCTACCAAGGATGACGATTTCAGTGCGACGGGGGTGATCGCCGGGCTTGGCGTTTTTGCACTTGGCGCCCTGGCAGTCGTCGGGGACATGCAAGTGGCAGCAGGTGTGGGGGCTGCGCTCGCAGCTGTGCTTGCCAGCCGGGAGTACCTGCATGGCATGCTCAAGCGTCTGACTTGGGTCGAGCTGCGATCAGCATTGATCCTTACGGTCATGACCGCTGTCATCCTGCCGCTACTTCCTGATCGGACTATCGATCCATGGGCCGCGGTGAACCCGCGACAAATCTGGCTTTTCACCGTCTTGACCGCCGCCATCTCCTATCTTGGCTATATCGCCGTGCGGGTTTTCGGCTCGACGCGAGGCCTCATTGTCAGCGCAGTCAGCGGCGCGCTGGTATCCTCGACGGCGGTTACGCTCGCCCTTGGGCGTAGCGCCAAGGCCGGTGACGCGCCGATACCGTTGGCTGGCGCGGCATCGCTGGCGGCTATGGTTTCGATCATGCGCGTGTGTTTGCTTGTGGCTGTCATCGGGCCGGCGGTCCTTGCGGCAATCGCCTTGCCCGCCTTGGCAGCGGCAGCGACATTCGCATTCGCTGGAGCGATTTTTCTCCTCAAGCGCGCCGATACGACCACACTGGAACCGCCTCAACGCAGCCCCTTCGATCTAGGTCCGCTGCTGGCCTTTGCGCTTATGCTGGCAGCGGTGGCGGTTGCGAGCAGCGCGATTGCGGCTCATGTCGGCACGCCAGGATTGCTCCTGACGTCGGCGCTGTCGGGCGCAGTTGATGTCGACGTTGCAGTGTTGAGCGCGCTTCGCCTCGTCGGGACTGCAATAACGCCGGAAGCTGCCGGCAAGGCGGTTTTGTTGGCAATGGCTCTTAACGCGCTGCTGAGGCTGGTGCTGGCGATGATCACGGCTCCGCTGCGTTTCTGGTTTCCTTTGTCAATGGCAACGTTGCTGGCCGCAGGACTGGCGGCCACGCCTTTCTTGATGACGATTTCCGAGCCAGCCTTTTGACACGGATCAAAGCGCGTTTCCTGCCGGCTGCGCATCCTTGGTGAGAAGAAAGGAAACGACCATGACCCTAGTGACCGACCTGACACCGAGATTCCGTCATGTGCGGCTTTTGCTCGCCCGCGAAAAGGGGCACCCCGGCGGCGATCAAAATGCAGGTTACGATCTTTTGGTGCCGTTGGATGAGGAAGGTCAGCTTGATCCTCATGAATGGAAGACGCATCAGGCTCTGTGCCGGGTCCGGCGTTTCAACGGCGATGGTGAAACGCGCGTCGGACACCTTCGCCGCAAGCCAGGCGGTCAGTGGTACTTCGACTATGAAGCAGGCGACCAGGACGACGAAATTGGGTTTCGGCTGGGTGAGGAACGGTTCGTCACCGGCGAGTATGTCTCGATCGGCCGCAAGAATGCGCTGCACACCTACCAGGTGGCGCGCGTGGAAAAGCCCTAGGCGGCGAGCGCAGCCGGAAGGCTGGCGGATTACCGGGGATATATGCGCGGGTTTGCGGCTATACTGCGCTCAACGTGACAGCGCGGCTCGCCGCACGAGGCGTCTTGCCCACTCGTCAGCGAAGATTGTCTTGTGCCCGCTCAAGACCGTCCCCTCCGGCTTTCGCGCCCAGCCCTCGGATGCGCAAGAGCTTAGGGGGCGATTGGAGCTAACCAGCAAGGTTCGTGCAACGATGCCCAATGTCGCAGGCGCATGAACGAATTTGCCTCTTCTTGTCGATCTGCATTCAAGCATCGAGCCCATCAGTATCTTTTGATCCGAACCAAACGGGATTATGGACCCGCGTGAGGCAGTTTGGCTTTTGTAACCGGCAGGGCCGGACGTGCTTACTCTCTGCGAGAGGATAAAATCTGTCGGTGGCCATGCGCAAAAATGATCAAAATCAAAGCGCGAGGCTCAAGCTTTCAGCAGACTGGCGCAATGTGGAATCCCGTCGCAAATGCGCCCCTTGGCCAAGATCTCCAACTTGCCGTCATAGATCAGGATGGCGTACACGCCCTCATATTTCCCTGCCAAAGAGAGCGAGGCGGTTGGCGCAACGTCGTCACCGGTGCTCCCGTCGATATTCGCCCAACGCACTGGCGGCTGTGGGATTCCGAAATCACCGAGAATGTGGTTCTTCCCGCGCCACGCTAGCCTTTTAAGTCGACGGCCAGGGCCATGCGTACCAGGTGCGAGAGACTGCCAGCCCCCATCTTGTTCATGACGTTTGCGCGGTGAATTTCGACGGTGCGCGGGCTGATGCCCAAATCATAAGCGATGCTCTTGTTTGGCTGGCCTGCGACAAGACCGTCCAGAACCTGCCGCTCGCGCTGCGAAAGCATGGACAGGTGGTTGCGGACGTCAGTGGCTTGCGCGCGCGCAGTGGCTGACGGATCGCGATTTTCGAGCGCTGAATGGATGGCATCGATCAGCACTTGGTCCTCGAACGGCTTCTCGATGAAATCGACCGCCCCCTGCTTCATTGCCTGAACCGCAAGCGCAACGTCGGCATGCCCTGTAATGATGATGACGGGCACCATGTATCCGCGCTCTCTCAGCAGACGCAGGAATTCGATGCCGTCGATGCCGGGCATGCGCACATCGGAAACAATGCAGCCATGGATCTCGCTCGAAGCCGCGGCGAGGAATGCCGTGGCGGAGTCATGCAGGCGCACGGCAAAGTCGGCCGTCGCGAGGAGGAACCCCAAGGATTTTCGAACATCAACGTCATCATCGACCACATGAACGACTTTATCCGGCACTGGAAGTTTCGTCCTTCTCAACAATACGCAAGGTGAGCCACAAAGCGGTTCCTCGATGATTGCTCGGACACCGAGCGGGGATGCCATGTCCAGGCAAGCTTTTTACTCAGGCCGTCGCCCGTCGAAGGCCGTTTTCGGCTGGGATGTAACTGATGTAGCACCCGCTGTCCCGGTACGAAATGCCGTCATGGATTTTGACGGACGTCAATGCGCAGCATGCTTGAAGCGTGTGATTGGAAGCATTCCATCATCCCCAGCGAGGTGTCGGTGTGTCCTACAAAACAGTCATCGTCAATTTGGCCGTTGACGTGGATCCCATACCGATCGTGAAGCTCGCGTCAGCACTGGCAGTGCATTTCGGGGCGCAACTGATCGGCTTTGCCGCCGCAGATGTCCCTCCCTTGGTGGTAACCGAAAAGGGCCTCGTCTACGAAGGCGATATCATGGAGACTCGGCGCAGGGAGCTTGAGAAGCACTTGGCCGAGTTGCGCGATGCCTTCGAAGAGCTTGTTCCCGCCTCGATCGGAGGTCGATGGATGCAACATATCCACACCCCGACAAGCGCCCTCATTACCGTAGCCCGGGCGGCGGACCTTCTTGTGACAGGTCACGATCGAGGGGATGATGCCTTTCGGGCACTTGATATTGGCAGCTTGGTGCTGGGAGCCGGTCGGCCGGTCCTGTTGGCAGCAAACAATGCCGAACACCTCGTCGGCAAGACTGTCCTTGTCGCCTGGAAAGACAGCCGCGAAGCCAGACGTGCTGTGAGCGACGCGCTGCCATTTCTAATCAGGGCCAAGGAGGTTGTCGTTGCGACCATGGCAGGCGAGGCCGGCCCCGATGTGCGCAGCAGCCTTGCCGAAATATTGCTGTGGCTTAAGAGCCAAGGGGTTCCGGCTCGAACGGAGGTGCTGTTCGGCGAGCCTGGCGGCCATCAGTTGGTGGAATTCGCGCACATGATCGGCGCCGATTTGATCGTCTCTGGAGCTTACGGCCACAGTCGGCTGAGGGAATGGGCCTTTGGGGGGATCACCCGCACGTTGATGGCCGAACGTGGCATCAATCGCCTCTTGTCGAACTGAGGGTCCGGCCGCAGTCCATTACTGAGGCAAGACGGCGGACAACAATGACAAGCGAGAAACGAACCGTCAGCCATCCGGCGATCTTCGACGGCAGCGCTTACTGGGCGCTGGGTCAAGACGTGTTGTTGAACGATCTGGGAAGTTCACCGGCTGGTCTCTCGTGCGCCGATGCGAAGGCACGGCTCGCAACATATGGTCGCAATCTGCTGAGCGTTCGTCCCGGCACCACGGCCCTTGCGACGCTCGCTCGCCAATTCCGTAGTCCGCTCGTCCTCATTCTCGTCTTTGCCGCGCTTGTGTCGGCATTTGTCGGCGAGGGACATGAAGCCATAATTATCGGTGCGATCGTCCTGGCCAGCTGCATTCTGAGTTTCACGCAAGAATACGGTGCCTCGCAAGTGATGGAGGCACTTCGGCAGCGCATGTCGCGCCAAGCGCTGGCGTTACGGGATGGGATGGAGGCCACGGTCAAAGTTGAAGACCTCGTTCCCGGTGACGTGATCAGCCTGTCGGCTGGAGACCTTATTCCGGCGGACGGCGTCATACTTGAAGCGCGGGATTTCAACGTCAGCGAAGCGGCCTTGACCGGCGAAACCTTTCCGGTGATCAAGTCAGTCGGCCCTAGCTCCCCCGATGCGCGCTTGGCTCAGCGTACAAATGTGGTGTTCGCAGGTACGTCGGTGCGAAGCGGAACTGCCAAGGCGCTCGTCGTGGCGACGGGTTCTCAGTCGGAATTCGCATCGATCGCCGAAGCACTTGAGCGAGCCGAGCCCGAGACTGAATTTGCGCGTGGGATCAGGCAGTTCGGCCATCTGATGACCGAGATCATGCTGGTCATCGTCTTAATAGTTTTCATGGCCAATCTGATGCTCCACCGGCCATTGATTGAATCCCTTCTTTTCTCGCTTGCCCTGGCCGTCGGCCTGACACCGGAACTTCTCCCGGCCATCATCAGTGTCACCCTCGCGAAAGGGGCACGCGTGATGGCTGCCAGTGGTGTCATCGTACGCCGTCTGGATGCAATCGAGAACCTGGGCAGCATGGACCTGCTTTGCACGGACAAAACAGGGACACTGACAGAAGGTGTCATCCATCTCGATGGTTGGTTCGACCGGGAGGGAAACCCTTCAGATGAGATCCTGCTTTGGGCCCAGCTCAATGCGACATTGCAGACCGGGCTGAAAAATCCGCTCGATGAAGCGATCGCCAATACGCAACCTGCTCCAGGGGTGTCAGCGTGGTCCAAGGTCGACGAGATCCCATATGACTTTGTTCGCAAGCGACTGTCCGTTGTTGTGCAGCAGAGGTCTGGCGGACAATTGCTGGTTACCAAGGGCGCCGTCCAAAACGTGCTTGAGGTGTGCGCGTTCGTGCGCGATTGCCGCGATAGAAGACCTCTTGATTTGGCTCAACGTCAAGCGATCGAGGAAAAGTTTCGGATATGGAGCAGCCAGGGCTATCGCGTTCTGGGGGTGGCGATCCGGCGTTTTCGTGGGCAGGAGAAATTCAGTCGCGACGATGAAAGCTCGCTGACTTTCGCCGGATTCCTGCTTTTTCTCGACCCGCCAAAGCAAGGTGTGCGGGAAACGCTGCAGGCTTTAGCCGATCGCGGTATTTGCGTGAAAATGATCTCCGGGGACAACCGCTATGTGGCGGCGCACCTGGCCCAGGCGATCGGCCTGCGTTCGGATCGAATCCTGACGGGCGAAGATCTTGGGAAGCTGACGAAAAATGCCCTTTTCGCCAAGGTCCGAGACACCGAGCTCTTCGTGGAGATCGATCCCAACCAAAAAGAGCGCATCGTGGAAGCGCTACGCAGACGCGGCCATGTCGTCGGCTATCTCGGTGACGGCATCAACGATGCGCCGGCGCTTCACGAGGCGGACATAGGCATCTCTGTCGATAGCGCTGTCGATGTCGCTCGAGAGGCCGCTGATGTCATCCTGCTCAAGCGCGATCTCGGCGTGCTTGTGCGGGGCGTGGACGATGGGCGCAAGACGTTTGCCAACACGATGAAGTATATTTCCATCACGACGAGCGCCAATTTCGGCAATATGATCAGTATGGCCGCCGCGTCGCTCTACCTGCCGTTTCTGCCGCTGCTGGCCAAGCAGATCCTGCTCAATAACTTTCTGTCCGACATCCCTTCGCTGGCCATTGCAAGCGACAATGTCGACGCCGATCAGTTGCGGCAGCCGCGCCACTGGAACATTCATTTCGTCAGGCGCTTCATGGTGAGCTTCGGGCTCGTCAGTTCGGTATTCGATTTCGCGACCTTTGCTTTCCTGCTCTATTACGTGAAAGCAAGCGCCTCCATGTTTCAGACTGGCTGGTTCATCGAGTCGGTTATGACCGAACTTGTGATCTTGCTTGTCATACGCACGCGCAAGGCATTCTGGGCGAGCCGTCCCAGTCGACTGCTCGCCATACTGGTTACGGCGGTGGCTGCTGTTGCTGTTTTCATTCCCTATTCGCCCGTGTCGACCTGGTTTGGTCTGGTCCCTTTGCCTTTGCACGTGTTGCTGGGCTTGCTGGGAATAGCCGGATTCTACGTCTTGGTTTCGGAATGGACCAAACATTGGCTTTTCGACCACGAGGTCGACAACAGGCACAAAGCGAAAAGCCTGCTTGATCCGCGTATTTTAAAACGCAGATGGACGGGCGCCGCGCGCTAGAGCTCCGCTCAGCCAGAATGGGACGAAAGGGACGAAGACCACAGAAACAAGGTCGACCGATGCCGCCCTGCCGACCGTATCCAGGCGCCTTGCGCGAAATCAAGGTCTCCACTTAGCGATGCGGTACCTTGTTGCTTATCAAGTGAGGGCGCGGGCTGTGAACAGGCGGCGGGTGATTGTTGGCGGGAGTGCGCTGGCGCTGGCGAGCGCCGCAGCCTTTAGCTTCTCGCGTATAGGCTCGATGGAGGGCTACGCAACTGCTGTGGCGGCCACGCGGGCAAAGCTCGCTCAACCTCCGGCCCTCATAGACCTCATTCGCTACGCAACGCTGGCGGCAAATGGCCACAATACCCAGCCTTGGCGCTTCCGTACCGGGCAAGGCCGCATCACAATCCTTCCGGATTTCACCCGCCGTACGCCTGTGGTCGATCCCGATGATCACCACCTGTTCGCCAGCTTAGGCTGCGCTGCCGAGAACCTGGCCATTGCTGCGGCAGAGCAGGGCTGGCGCGGCGAACCGCGGTTCGATGCAAGTGGTGACGGCTCTGTGGTTCTCGAGTTCGGCGCCGGGCCAGCCGAACGCTCGGTTCTGTTCGCGGCGATCCCCGAGCGTCAGTCAACCCGCGCCGAATATGACGGACGATCCGTCACTGCCGCCGATCTGGTACTTCTAGCCGCCGCAAGCTGCATTCCTGGCGTCGACCTGCACCTTATAACCGATGGTCAGGAGATCGAACGAGTCCTTGATTTTGTCGTTTCGGGAAACACAATGCAGATGGCGGATCCGGCGTTCGAGCGCGAGCTGAAACATTGGCTGCGCTTCAATCCGCGCCAGGCGCTTGAAACTGGTGATGGTCTGTTCAGCGCGGCGAGCGGCAACCCCTCCGCGCCGCCTTGGCTCGGCGGCCTCCTGTTTGATTTCTTCTTCGATGCCGCGAAGGAAAACGACAAATACGCTCGGCAGCTTCGCTCGTCCGCTGGGATCGCGATCTTCGTGTCAGAGCACGACGACAAGGAGCATTGGGTGCGTGCCGGTCGCGCCTGCCAGCGCTTCGCCCTGCAGGCGACCGCCCTCGGCCTGAAACACGCCTTTGTCAACCAACCGATCGAAGTCCCGGCCCTCAGAGCGCAGCTAGCAAGCCTAGTCGGAATGTCCGGCCGCCGCCCAGATATCGTGATGCGTTTCGGCTACGGCCCAGTGCTTCCCTATTCACCGCGCAGGCAAGTGGAAGCGGTTCTGATCCCAACCGATGCCTAGAGCGTTTCCGTTTTTTACCAAAACGCGAAACGATCTAAATTACTGTTTTCGCAGCATTTTTGTGGCAAAGTGATTCCACTTGGCTGCAGAACGCTTAGGTCGATAATACTTCATGCGCAGCAATTCATCGACGTTTCATCAATCTCTCGGCAGAAAAAGAAACAAGCCGCGCCAAGCTGGCACGGCTTGCTGACAGTCGTCCCGGAAGGATGATCTTAAGTTGGCAAGGCAGTCGTGCCCAATTTGCGTTCGACCACGACGAGCGTCGGATCGTCGGGAGCGGTCGAAACGGTAAAGCCCATGTCACGCTCAAGTTCGATTGCGGCGTGGTTCTCACGGTCTTCAATCGACTGTAGCGCTTCGAGGCCGTGCTCCTGGGCAAAGCGTGCGATATGGCGCAGGAACTCCCAGCCGACGCCGAGATGCTTGCGGTCCTGGCGAATGCAGATCGCGACCTCACCACGCTTCCCTGTCTCATCGCTGGCGAGCGTGGCCACTGCGATCAGCATGCCGTCGGCGGAGAATGCGAGGAAGTTGTGAATACTCGGATCATCGGAGCGGGTCATCGCCACCAACCGCTCATGAGATACTTCCTTCATCGTGCCCAGGAAGCGGAAACGGAGATCCTCGGGGGTAACATGCTTGAAGAACTCGGCCACGATCGGTTCATCAGCCGGACGTGCGCGGCGGACCTCAAAGCGAAATCCGGTGTGAGTGGTCAGCGTGGTCTTCATTGTCTTTCTCCACGGTTGAATCGGATGCGTTTTACGGGCGATTTCATTCGCCCATGGCGCGCAATGCATCCCGCTTGAGCACCTCGATGCGGCGGAGGCTATGGAGGCGGATGACGCCCTTTTCCTTCAGGCGGCTGAAGACGCGCGAAACGGTTTCGATGGTAAGGCCAAGATAGTCCCCGATGTCGATGCGGGACATCGGCAAGTCTATCTGGCGCAAATCTCCCTGGCGTTCCGCCATGTCGAGCAGGAAGGCCGCAACGCGTTCGATTGCATTTTGACGACCCAGCACGAGCAGATGTTCTTGCGCCCTAGTCAGTCCCTTGAGCGCGAGAGGCAGTAGGTGGTGGGACAGGTCTGTCCCCGAACCGACACGGAAAACGCGCACCCCGGTCGAGTTGATCGCCTCGGCGAAGAAATGATGTGTAATGTCGCCTTCAAAGCCGAAGGTTTCGCCTGCAAAATGAAAAGCGCTGATTTGCCTGCGTCCATCAGCGAGGAGCCTGTAAATACGGACAGCACCGAACTCGACTTGATAAACAGCCTTGGCTTTTTCGCCCTGGGCATAGATTTCCGAGCCTGGGGAAAAGAAACTCACCGGGTGAGCCACTGATCCCTCGGGGGATGCCGTTGGCGCTTGCCGGGGAAACACTGACGGCAGTTCAATCTGAATGGAAGTTTGTGCGTACATGGCTGTCGTCCCAGAGAGTTCGTGACAACAGCAATCGCGCGAATCGCGGTTCGGCGAAATTCGGTTCTATCCGTAGGGGAAACTACGTAGAGGGAGCACCTCAGCGCGCCTGCGGCGGCAAACTGTGCCGAATCCAGGGATTGACGATGATCAAGGCGTGTGCCACCCGGCGCTGCAATCATGAGCCAGGTCTGACAAAGGAGCCTGATCATGTCCGCTGGCCTCATCTCCGTCTACGCTGCACTGCTGGGTCTTGCCTATCTCGCCGGCGCGGCGATCTATTTCGAAACGAAAGATGGGGATAGGCGACATCGTCCGGCATCTGGACGTCGAGCTGTGCCTCAACGCGTGAAAGCCCAGCGCCGGCGCTAGATCCATGAAGGCGATGGTATTGGACAGGCCTCGTACGCCGCTGGTTCTCGTCAATCGCCCTGATCCGGTCCCAGGGCCAGGCGAAATCAGGGTGAGGGTTGAAGCATGCGCGATCTGCCGGACCGATCTGCATGTCGTCGACGGCGACCTTCCCAATCCGACGGTGCCCTTGGTTCCTGGGCACGAAATCGTCGGAATTGTAGACCTCGTCGGCCAGGGGGTAAGCACGGGCCGTCTCGGTCGGCGTGTCGGCATCCCTTGGCTTGGGCACACATGCGGGCGTTGCAGCTACTGCACACACGAGGCGGAGAATCTTTGTGACCAACCGCTGTTCACCGGCTACACGCGCGATGGCGGTTTTGCCAGTCACGTCGTAGCCGACGCAGCCTTCGCCTTCGATCTCGATGCCCCAGATCCTGTGGCGCTGGCGCCGCTGCTATGCGCAGGTCTGATCGGTTGGCGCTGCCTGAAGAAGGCAGGCGACGGGCAGCGCCTCGGGCTCTACGGCTTCGGGGCGGCTGCGCACATCATCACGCAGGTGGCGCTTTGGCAGCGGCGCAGGATTTTCGCCTTTACACGTGCTGGCGACCACCAAGCGCAAGAATTTGCACGTTCATTGGGCGCGGAATGGGCAGGCACATCCGAGGAGTTGCCGCCAGTTGAGCTCGATACCGCGATTATCTTCGCCCCTGTCGGCGAATTGGTACCTGCGGCGTTGCGGGCAGTGCGCAAAGGCGGGCGCGTGGTTTGCGGTGGCATTCATATGAGCGATATCCCATCAATGCCTTACGAACTGCTTTGGCAGGAAAGAGAGGTGCTTTCGGTGGCGAATCTGACGCGTAGCGATGCGAGGGAGTTCTTCCCAATTGCGCAACAGGCGGGAGTAAACACCTACACCACAACCTATCGACTTGAAGACGCGAACCAGGCACTTGATGACCTGCGCATGGGCAGGCTCAACGGGGCTGCGGTTCTGCAGCCTTGATTGCACGCTTTTGCCGAGATGCACTTACATCTGTCCCACCCAGCGTGCGCAATGCATTGAGTATCACAGCAACATCAATACCCTCCTGGAGCAATGCGCCGGCGACTGGTGTGATCATGCCCAAGGCAGCAAAGATCATTGCTGCGCCGGATAGGGCCAGCCCCACGGTGATGCTCTGAAGCGCGATCGTCCGCGTATGCTTGGCAATCAGCAGTGCTTCTGCCACTGGCTGCACCCTGTCGGTGAGAATGACGACATCGGCCGCCTCGGATGAAATGGTTCCACCCCGAGACGCCAGGGCGATGCCGACATCGGCAGCGGCGAGGGCGGGGGCATCGTTAATGCCGTCGCCGATCATCATTGTCGGCGCCGCGCGCTTTTCTACCTCAACCGTTCTGACCTTGTCTGCAGGCGTGGCCTTGGAGATTGTGGCATCGAGACCGAGCGAGGCTGCGACCTTGTTGGCGGCTGTGTCGTCATCTCCAGTAAGCAGCATGATCCTGTTCACACCACAGGTCCGCAACGCAACGAGCGTGTCGGGAACATCAGCCCGGAGCGTGTCTGCGAACGTGAAGATACCGACAAGTTCGCCATTCAAGGCCAAGAAGACCCTGAGTACCGCCGCGTCCCGATGCCGCTCTTCGCCGTCCTGGGCCCAATACGGCAGCGGTTTGTCTGCCAAGACAAGCGGCCGTGAACCCGCGGACACTGTCGTGCCGTCGACTTGCCCTTCAAGACCTTCCCCACGATGTTCGCGAACCTGATGCGGTTGGCAAAGCACAAGGCCTTTCCTGCGGGCGAGCTGGACGATAGAGCTCGCCAGCACATGATGCGAGGCTTGCTCAAGTGAAGCCAACAGCCGCAGAAGCTCGTCAGCTCGCTGATGAGGGGCAAGGTCGATCTCGATGAGCTCTGCGCCACCAGTCGTCAATGTGCCTGTCTTGTCGAAGATGGCGGTCCTTATCCTGGCAAGCGCCTCCAGAGCGGTGCTGCCCTTCATCAAAATACCAACATGTGCGGCACGGGACACGCCACCGATAAATGCAACTGGGGCTGCCAGGATCAGCGGGCAGGGCGTTGCCACCACCAGGACCGCCAAGGCCCGGATCGGATCATTGGAAAGATACCAGGCAAGCGCGGCCACCAGCAAAGTGAGTGGAAGCAGCAGCAGGGCGAGTCGGTCCGCGATGCGAATGAAGGGAGCCTTGGCGGTCTGCGCAGCCGTCACCATACGCATGATCGCCGCATAGGTGCTTTCCCCGACCGTCGCCGAGGCGCGCATCGAAAAGGTCTCTCCGGCATTGACGGTGCCGCTGTGCAGAGGATCCGAGGCAATGCGCCGTACCGGCAGCGGTTCTCCGGTGACAGCGGATTCATCGAGTAAGGCTGAGGGGTCGATCAGTATTCCGTCGACCGGAAGCAATTCGCCGGCGCGTACCAACAGCTCGTCACCGATGGCGACTTGATCGGCGGAAATCGTTTCTGTGCCGGTGGTCGATTTTTTATGCGCTATGCGTGGAGCGCGGTCGACCAAGGCCTGCAGGCTTCGTTCTGCGCGGCCGCGCGCAAAATCCTCCAGTACGGTACCACCGGCATACATGATGGCAACGACTATGGCTGCCAGCGGCTGCCCAAGAAGCAGTCCCGCCGACATCGACACGAGCGCTATCGCATCGACGCCCATGCGCCCAATCAAGAAATCACGCAGGATCGATACAACCAGCATGATAACGACGGGCAGGGTAGCTATTGCCCAGATTGTCGTTGGCTGAACCGGGCCTTGCCCGGCCGACCAGATGGCAAGTCCGACCACGAGCCCAAGAACCGCCATGATCAAAAGTGCGAGCCGCACTGTCGACTCGTTCATTGGAAGCAGCCCTCAGAGCTCACGGATTGCTTCCTGCAGCAACTCCCGAACACCTTGCGCGACGGCAGCAAGCTTTGGATTGGCTATGACGCCCATTGCGATTACGGGATCCGCCACTGCTATCTCAACCTGGCCCGCTGCCAGCTCGGTCACAATCACGTTGCAGGGCAGCAGCGCACCGATCTTGTCTTCCGCTTGCAGCGCGCGCCATGCGAAATGCGCATTGCAAGCGCCGAGGACCACATAGGGCCGGAATTCCTCGCCGAGTTTGGCCCTCATGGTCTCCTGGACGTCGATTCTGGTCAGCACGGCAAAGCCTTTGCCTGCCAGCTTCCGGGTGACGAGGTCGACCGCCTCTGCGAACGGCATGGCGAGATTTTTGCTGAAATAGTAGCTCATCGAATGCTCCTTCGACGATCGCCTGCGACGGACCGACGGGTGAGTGTCGCATCGCCAGCTAACCGGAAGAAGCCGACGATGCTTTGATCCAACTCAAGGAATGTTCGTCGCGCCCGGTGAAACTGGCGACAAGGAGACCGCCCGATGACAATTCGAAATCTCGACTGCGCCATCTCGCCGAGATCGGTCGCTGTGATCGGAGCGTCCATCCGCGTGGGGTCGGTCGGGCGCGTGGTGTTCGACAATATTGTCGGTGGTGGTTTTGAGGGGAAGATATGGCCGCTCAATCCGAAATATAAGCAGATCGGCGATCGTCGCTGCTACGCAAGAGTAGCCGATCTACCGGATATCCCGGACCTGGCTGTTATCGTGACCCCACCCGATACCGTTCCTGGCCTCATTCGCGAGTTGGGAGAGAAAGGCACACGGGCAGCCGTCGTCATCACAGCGGGGCTCACGCGCGAGAACGGCCTGCGCCAAGCGATGCTCGATGCGGCCAAACCCTCGCTCCTGCGCATCATCGGTCCGAACACGGTCGGCCTGATGGTTCCTCCTGCAAAGCTCAATGCGAGTTTTGCCCACACGCCGGCCGGGGCCGGCAACATCGCCTTGCTCTCGCAGTCCGGTGCGATCGCGACGTCGCTGGTCGACTGGGCGGCCGACAACAATATCGGCTTTTCGCGAATCCTGTCACTTGGCGACATGGCCGACGTCGATGTTGGTGACTGCCTCGACATGCTGGCAGGGGACATCCACACACGCGCGATAGTGATGTATCTCGAAACGATCACCAGTCCGCGCAAGTTCCTGTCGGCGGCACGCGCTGCTGCTCGCCTCAAGCCCGTCATTGCCATCAAGCCTGGTCGGCACGAACAGGCGGCCAAGGCCGCGGCGACCCACACCGGGGCTTTGTCGGCGGCCGACAAGGTGGTCGATGCCGCGTTGCGACGAGCCGGGGTTCTGCGCGTACAGGATCTTGCAGAGTTGTTCGACGCAGCCGAAATGCTCGCCCACCACTCGCCGCTTGAACAGGCCCGGCTCTCCATAGTCACCAATGGCGGCGGCGCCGGCGTGCTCGCCGTCGATAAGCTCATTGATCGTGGCGGTGAACTGACTGCATTGGCACCTTCCACGATCGATGAGCTCAACCGCGTCCTGCCATCGACCTGGTCGCACGCAAACCCGATCGACATCGTCGGTGACGCAGCACCAACACGCTACGAGGCAGCGCTTGAGGCCTTGTCGGCTGATCCGGAAACGGACGTAATCCTGGTCATGAACTGCCCAACCGGCCTTGGTTCTTCGGCTGATGCGGCCAAGGCGGTGGCGGACCTTGGAACAGGCGGCAGGATCGCTGGCAAGCCGCTGCTTGCCTGCTGGCTCGGCGAGCATAGCGCACGCGAAGGCAGGCGTATCCTGACCGAAGCCGGCATCGCGAATTTCGAAACGCCGGAGGATGCGGTGACCGCGGCGACCTATCTCAGTGAATGGTCACGCGCCCAGCGAGCTTTGCTGCGTGTTCCCGCGAGCCAGAGCGAGAGCCCCCTCGAACGCAGGGCAGCGGTCTATCCGATCTTGCGGCAGGCCGCAGCTGAAGGACGCAGCATGCTGACAGAGCCGGAAGCGAAAGCGGTGATCGCGTTCTACGGCATCGAAATCCCGAAAACCATCGTTGCCAATTCGACTGCAGAGGTGGCGCAAGCGGCCGATGACCTGCTCAAGGGCACGGAACGCGTAGCCGTCAAACTGCTTTCGAAAATGGTCTCCCACAAATCCGACCTTGGCGGCGTGGCTCTCGATATCGCCAGTGCCGACGAAGCCGAACGGACGGCGAAAGCGATCGAGAAACGCCTCGCTGGACGGTCACCGCAAATACAGGTGGATGGCTTCGCCGTTCAAGAAATGATCGTGCGGAAGGATGGCCAGGAACTCATCCTGGGCATGCATCTGGATCCGATGTTCGGCCCCGTCATGCTGTTTGGCGCTGGCGGCGTCGCGGTCGAGGTGGTGAACGATACGGCCATCGCATTGCCGCCGCTTGATGACGTGCTGGCCGCCGATTTGATCGATGCGACCCGCATAGGCCGCTTGCTTGCCGGCTATCGCGACCGCGCTCCGGCCAACCGGGCGGCGATCATGGCCGCGTTGACCGGCCTGTCACAAATGGTCGTCGATTTTCCCTGCCTGGTTTCTCTCGACGTCAATCCGCTGCTTGTTGATGCCAACGGCGCGATTGCACTGGACGCCCGTATCGAAATTAACCCAGAGCGTGTGGATGAAGTCGGACCGAACCCGGCCCTTGCCATAAGGCCCTATCCAGCGGGATGGAGCCGCGACTTCGTAACGGCAGGCATGTCCTTCCAAATGCGGCCTGTCATGCCGGCAGACGTGACGCTTTATCCTGAGTTTCTGGCTAAAGTCTCGCCAGGGGATCTTCGGCTACGCTTTCTCGCGCCACGCAAGAATTTCCCCGACCAGATGCTGAAGCGGCTCACACAACTCGACTATGACCGCGATATCGCTTTCGCCGCGCTGGAAGAAGGCACTGGCAAGCTGGCCGGAATCGGCCGGCTCTGCTGCGACCCCGATCATACGACAGGCGAATATGCCCTTCTCGTGCGGACCGACCTGCAAGGTCACGGGCTCGGATGGGAATTGCTGAAGCAAATCATCGCCTATGCCAAGGCCGAGCATCTCGACAGGATCGAGGGTATCGTTCTCAACGAGAACCACAAGATGTTGGCCATGTGCCGGGAGTTCGGCTTCTCGCTGTCGCACCATCCCAGCGAGCCCGGGCTGTCCGTGGCCACGTTGGAGGTCAATACGCCAGCTTTCGCCAGCAATCTCAATGAGGTTGAGGTCGGTGTTTAGAGGTTGGGGATTTTAGTATTTCCAATCCGATCTCTTCTATACGCCGATCGGTTTTGATTGCACGCCAACTGACCTGCCCGACATCCCGCTGCAATTGCCTGGACAGGATGTCGACCGTGGCATCGGAAGGATTGTTCTTGCGCTCGCGGATGCGGGACCAAAGTATCGCTGGGTCAGCCGTCAGCCAAAAGCCTGTAAAGGGCACGGACCTGTCGCGAGCGACCCGCTCGATGCTGTCACGGTTGCCTGGCTTGTCGAAGACGGCATCGGCCAGGACGCAACCACCCTGGGCGAGGATCAGGTCGCTGCGCCATGCAATCTGGCGGTAGACCCGTTCGGAAACCTCCGGGCGATAAGCCTTGTCGGGGAGTTTTGTCTCAGCCGGCACGCCATGCAGGGCCTTGCGGATGCGATCGCTCTCGATGATCCGCGCACCGGGTGGTGCGCCGATCGCATGGGCAATTGCCTCGGCCACTGTCGTCTTGCCGGAGCCGCTCAATCCGCCGATTGCAATCAGGCGCGGCGGCTTTTCAGCGAGCAATGAGCGGGCAAGCTCGAAATAAGATCTTGCCTCGGCGGCCAGTCTTGCGCCGTCCGCGCTGCCTTCCTCCACCTGAGTTGCCGTCACATGCGCGCGAACCGCTGCGCGCACGGCCATGAAGAACGGCAGCAGGATAAAGCCGTCTTCTTCGTCGGCCTCATCGAGATAGCGGTTCATCACCAGGTTGGCGAACTGGGGGAAACCGCGATGCCAGAGATCCATCAGCAGGAACGCAAGGTCGTATAGGATGTCGATCGTGGCGATCTGATCGTTGAACTCGATACAGTCGAACAGATGGGGTTCGCCGTTCAAAAGGCAGACGTTGCGCAGGTGCAGGTCGCCATGGCAACGCCGGACACGCCCAGCGGCCTCGCGTTCATCAAGCAGGCGGGAATGACGCGCGAGTGCGGTTCGAAAAGCTTCCGTGAGTGTCCTGATTTCCACCGTATCGAAGACATGGCTGCTTGCAAAACCAGCCGCGTTGATATCCAGCACGCCACCGATGTTCGATGTTCCGCTGCCGGAATGGACGGCTGGAACACCGCGGTGATAACGCACCACCATCCGCGCGACCTGTGTCATCAAGCCAGGCGTCAGCTTGCCGGCAATGGCCATGCGATCGAGAAGTCCGGACTGGTCGAAGCGAACCATCTCGATGACGGCATCGATCAATTCGCCGGTTCCATTCAGGGCAATCCGGTCGCCATCGCGCGTGATGCGCCGCACGCCCACATAGAGACCAGGTGCGGTCTCGGAATTGAGTTCTACCTCTTTCTCACATGCCGCAAGCCGGAGGGCAGGCGTCGAAAAATCGACATAGGGCAGTTTGACCGCCCGCTTCAGTTTGAAGGCTCGTTGCCCGACCAGGAATATCTGGGAAATGTGGGTTTCAATCTTCTCAACGGGACCCAGCTTACCGTAGCTGGCCGGATTTGACATCATCTCAATCACCGGCTGCTGGTTTTCGGTGATCATCCAGGGTCTCCGTGTCTTGCATTGTTAGGATCCGATGCACCCGATTGCATTCCTGCTGAAGACGGCATTTGCGCTGGATTGCTGACGGCCCTGTTCATGGACGTTCTCTCGCGACAGTTCTCCGAAACGTTGAAAAAGTTAGCGTCGCAGCCGCGAGCCCACGTTGATCAACATCAAGCCGCGCCGCTTTTTATTTTTGACGCAGCGCAATGAAGATTTCGGTCGATCAGCTACGGCTAGGCTTCTTCGTGAAACTTAGCGGAAAAGGAATTTTGCCATGCCGTTCAAATCAGTGCTGACGGTTACAGGAGCCCGTCAGGGCGAAGACGATCTGAAGCTTGCCGCGAAACTGTGTGAGGAGATCAACGCGCATCTTTCGGTTCTTGTTGTGGTGCTCGCCTCTCCACCCGCCGGAGGCGAATACGCCGCGGTTGTGTCCACAGCCTGGTTGAAAGAGCGTGAGGCCGAGATGCAACAACTGGAAAGGCGAACTTCGGTCGTCTCCAAAATGCTGTCGCAAACGGCTGTGTCGGCTGACTTGAGCAGCGACTATCCGGAGGAAGCCTGGGCCGATGACATCATCGGGCGGCGGGCACGCTACACCGACTTGACGGTGATCGGGCCGGAGTTGCTGGCGACCCACACCTTGAAGAAGCGGGTCATCGAAGGCGCACTGTTCTGGTCGGGCAAACCGCTCCTGCTGGTCCCGGAGGGCGCGCGAGCGACCCTGAAGCCAAAGCGCATCCTTGTCGCCTGGGACGCCAGCCTGGAGGCATCGCGGGCAGTGCGTGAGGCGCTCGGCATGCTTGTCGGCGCTGACGAGGTACGCATTGTCATGGTTGATCCGATCGAAGATGAGCGCCACCACGGCCAGGAACCTGGAGCCGATATCGCGGCGTATCTGGTGCGCCATGACGTGAAGGTCACGGTGGACCGTCTGCCAAGTTCAAACCAGTCTACGGCTGCTGTTCTGTTCCGGCACGCGATCGACACCGCAGCCGACCTCATGGTCATGGGTGCTTATGGTCATTCCCGGCTGCGCGAACGCATCTTCGGCGGTGCGACCCGTTCAGCAATCGACAATCCGCCGTTGCCGATATTCTTGGCGCGCTGACGGCCCTGATTTGAAGCCGGCATCATGGAAACGTGCCGGCCCACACACAACCTGCTTCCTTTTGATCAAAATCAAGGCGTTGCCGGACGAAAGGCAATTCTCTGTCTTCAGCCGATTGCTCCGGTCGGTTGCCATGGAGAGATAGATGATCCTGAACAATGATACCCTTGTCGCGGTCACGGACGGTGAGCGGTTGCGACTGTTTCACAGCAAAGGCCATGAACCTCACCTTGACCTGATCGAAATCGATGATCCTGCCTTGGAGAGAACCCATACCGGGTCAGGCGGCCGGCATCGCAGTTCGACTGCCAATCCGGACGAGGCGCGGTTGCATGAAGATGATTTCGCCGGATCGGTGGCTGCCTATCTAAACGATCAGGCGCTAGAAACGAGCTACCAGCATCTATTCGTCGTGGCCGATCCGCGCACCCTGGGAGAAATGCGCAAGCACTATAAGCCCGCGCTCGAGGCGAAGCTGGTGGGTGAAGTCGACAAGGATCTTGTCAAACACTCGGTGGAATCGATCAAGAACACGATTGCGATGGCCTAGCCCGCTCATCGCGCTGGTTGCTCGGCTCTAAGCCGTCGCAGGCTCAACCTTTGGCGCCAATTCTTTGCCGTCATATGCAAGTTGTCGCGCAAACGCGCCGCGCCAAAACGTTGGCGTTGGCGTCGTTCTCAGGCGGCGACTGCTTCGAGAGACAAAATGCCTGCGGGCTTCGCGCCGGCTCTCTTTGGCAATCATTCAAGATGAATTCCAACCCTTAAACCGGCTTGCCGGTTGATCGAACTTGATGTGCGTCAAGGCGAAAGACTGCCGCCCATGTTGATGTGACGCAAAGGAGATGAAACCAATGCAGACCTTGACCTGCCTGTTCTTGCCGACTTATCCGGACACGCCGGACCCCAAGATCGCGGCCAATGCGGTGGCAGTGGCCAGCCAGTTGGGCGCCGTGCTCGATGCGGCAGTTATCGATGTCAACATCCCGGATGTCTCGAACGCGCTATCCACCCTGCTGCTCGACCTTCCAGCCAAGATCCGCGAGGCCGAGACTGCCAGCAGGAGCCGTGGCAAGGCCTTGCTCGACGCGGTCGCGACGGAAGCCGTGCAGCACAAGGTCACTTTGACCACACAGGAGCTGAAGGCGGCGCCCGGATTGATGGGAGAATTGGCCGCCACGGAGGGACGCTATTTCGATCTCTGCATGGCCGGATGGGCACGCGACAGCGAGGCTTTGCAGTCGGTTGCCGAAGAGGTCGTCTTCAGCTCGGGGCGCCCCACATTGCTTCTTCCGGATTCAGAAAAGGTCGGCGATCTTGAACACGTTGTGGTGGCCTGGGATGGAAGCCGGGTGGCTGCAAGAGCAGTGGCCGATGCCACTCCTTTCCTGGAACGGGCCAAGCAGATATCGATCGTTAGCGTCGTCGACGAGAAGGTTCTGCCGCGTCAGGACAGTGCCGAGCGCCTGGCACTTGGCCTGAAGGCACGAGGGTTCCACGCGAAGGCGGAGTCCATCCTTGCCGGTCAGGATCCGATCGGTGTTGTGCTTCAGCGACATGCCAAGAAGATAGGCGGCCAACTCCTCGTCATGGGCGCCTATGGCCACTCCCGTCTGCGGGATATCGTTCTTGGCGGAGCGACCGAGGGGGTCTTCTCGGACCTGCGCATGCCGGTCTTGATGTCTCACTAGACGACGCGAAATCGCTCTGTCTCAGGACCCAAGCCTATGTCCGAGGTTGCGTTCAAGCAGCAGTCGAACGGCTGTCGTGTCGTCCCGAAAAGCGGCCGGAAGCTCTCCGGCCTCAGTGAAGCGGAAGCCAGGTCCAGGCTTGTCGCCGAGGGACCCAATGAACTGCCCAAATCAGGACGACGGACACCGCTGAAAATTGCCGCCGAGGTCATCCGCGAACCGATGCTCGCGCTGCTGTTGGGGGCAGGCGGCGTCTACCTGCTGCTTGGCGATCTGCAGGAGGCGCTGATTCTGCTGTGCTTCGCGAGCTTGTCGATCGTCATCACCATCGTGCAGGAGGCACGCACGGAGCGTATCCTGGAGGCGCTTCGCGATCTTGCCAGCCCCCGCGCACTGGTCGTGCGCGAAGGCCAGCGTCGGCGGATTGCCGGGCGCGAAGTCGTCCGTGGCGATATCGTGGTGCTTGCGGAGGGCGACCGGGCGCCGGCGGATATGGTGCTGCTCGAAGCTGATGATCTTCAGGCGGACGAGTCGCTTCTTACAGGCGAATTCGTACCGGTGCGCAAGAATGCGGCAGCGCTCATCGACCGCGCTGCAAAACCACGACCGGGCGGGGATGACCTGCCCGTCGTCTTTTCCGGGACCCTTGTCGTTCGCGGTTCCGGTCTAGGTGAAGCCCTGGCAACTGGAATCCACACCGAAATCGGAGCGATCGGGCAGTCTCTGAGCGCCTTGGAAAGCGAGGCGCCTCGACTGCAAAAACAGACACGAAAGATCGTCAGGCTGTTTGCAGTGATTGGCGTCGTTGTCAGTCTTTTCGCGGTTCTGCTGCACGGCTGGTTCCGCGGACAATGGCTCGACGCCACTTTGGCGGGGATTGCGTTGGGCATGTCGATGCTGCCCGAGGAATTTCCCATGGTGCTGACCATCTTCATGGCCATGGGCGCCTGGCGCCTGTCGCAGGTGCGAGTGCTCACCCGCAAGACCACGGCCATCGAGACGCTTGGATCAGCGACCGTCCTTTGCACCGACAAGACGGGGACGCTGACGCGAAACCAGATGACGGTCGCGGAATTGAGGACGCCAGGCGGCGATGTCTTTCGGCCGATCGATACCATCGGCGAGGTTCCGCCGGCCTTTTGCAACCTTGTCGAACTGGGTGCTCTCGCTTGTGCCGAAGTGCCTTTCGATCCCATGGAGAAGGCGTTTCACCAACTCGCTCTAAGAAACGCACGAAACTGTCTAGGCGTTGGCGAGTGGCGATTGTTTCGTTCTTACGGACTTCGTCCTGAGCTTCTCGCCATGTCCAACGCCTGGCGACCAACTGGCGGCAATGGCACTTACCTGATTGCTGCCAAAGGTGCCCCGGAGGCAATCATCCGGCTTTGCAATCTTCCCGAGGATCGCGCCAATGCGGTCCGCAAATCCGCCGATGCTATGGCGGGTAAGGGACTGAGGGTTCTCGGGGTGGCATGCGCCCGCCACAACCGGTCGGATCTGCCAGACCATCAGGCCGACTTTGTGTTCGAGTTCGCGGGTCTCGTCGGGTTGGCTGATCCGCTCCGTAGGGAGGTCCCGGACGCTGTCGCCAGCTGCCGCTCAGCTGGCATCCGGGTGGTCATGATCACAGGCGATTATCCCGTCACCGCCAAAGCGATCGCTTGCGAGGCCGGGCTCGACGCTGCCGCCGTCGTCACCGGCGAAGAGCTTCGCGCGATGGATGAAGCAGCCCTCTTGCAGGCGGTCAAGACGACGAGCGTCTTTGCGCGAACGATGCCCGACCAAAAACTGGCGATCGTCAGGGCACTCAAGGCCAACGGTGAGATCGTTGCGATGACGGGGGACGGCGTCAACGATGCTCCTTCGCTGAAGGCGGCCGATATCGGCATTGCCATGGGCGGGCGCGGCACAGACGTGGCCCGCGAGGCATCTTCAATCGTTCTCCTGGACGATGATTTCAGTTCGATTGTCATGGCGATCCGCCAGGGCCGCCGCATCTATGACAATTTGCGCAAGGCGATGAGTTTCATCACCGCCGTCCATGTCCCGATCGCGGGCCTGTCGCTGGTGCCGTTGCTGTTTGGCCTGCCGATCGTCTTCGGGCCATTGCACATCGCATTCCTGGAAATGGTGATTGATCCGCTCTGTTCGCTCGTCTTCGAAGCGGAATCCGAGGAAGACAACGTCATGGATCGGCCGCCACGCGATCCACAGCAAGCCTTGTTTAGTCGCTCGCTGATGACCTGGAGCTTTACCCAGGGCGCGTTGGCGTTGACGATGGTTGCGAGCGTCTATCTGCTGAGCCTCCACTTTGGTATTGCGGAAAACGAGGTGCGTGCGCTTACTTTCATATCGCTCATCGTGTCGATTGTAGGACTGGTCTTGGTCGATCGTACTTTCGATGCGTCTGCGGGCCTGCGCCGACGCAATCGCGCCTTTGTGGCTGTCGTAGCCATCGATCTCGTGCTGCTTGGCTTGGTGTTCGCCTTCCCGCCCGCCACTGCACTTTTCCAGGTTGGTCTGCCAAACCTTGCTCATCTGTCGGCAGTGCTTGTCGCAGCCGTTGTGCTGGTCGGTGCGCTGCAAGGCCTCAAACTTTTTTGGCGGAAGCAACTGAACGCCTGACGGCGTGTGCAATTGCACCGCCGGCAAAGCCAGCCTCTTGTGGAGGGATTTGCGCAGGCAGGTCAGGTGTCGATCCGGGTACCTCGAAGCCCCTTGACGATCTCGAGCGCGTCTTCGAGGCGCCCGATCGCAGACGGTTTGCCGGTCGCTTCGGTGAACTCGATTGCGGCACTGACCTTGGGACCCATGGAGCCGGCCGGGAAGTCGTGGCCCATCAGTTCTGTCGTTGTAACCTTGCCGAGCGCGCGCTGATCGGATGTGCCGTAACCGGCATAGACGGCATCGACATCTGTCAGCATGAGCAGCATGTCAGCCTTCAACTGGCGCGCCAGAAGCGAGCTTGCCAGGTCCTTGTCGATGACGGCTTCAATGCCGACCATGCTGCCGTCGTCACGGGCAATCACCGGGATGCCACCGCCTCCGGTACAGATGACGACGACGTCGCGCTCGACCAGATACGAAATGACCGATACTTCCAGTATCTCAAGAGGGCGTGGGGAGGGCACGACGCGACGCCATCTGTCGCCGTCGGGCGCGATCACCCAGCCACGCTCGCCAGCAAGCCGCTTTGCGATCGCTTCGTCGTAGACGGGCCCTATCGGCTTCGTTGGATGCGCGAACGCCGGATCGCGCGGGTCAACCTTGATCAAGGTCAGCAATGTCGCGAACGATTTTGCGCTGACGAGATTGGCGAGCTCTTGCTCGATCATGTAGCCGATCATGCCGGCGCTCTCGGCACCCAGCACATCCAGCGGAAAGGCTTCTGTGTCGGATGTTGCTGCGGATTGGAGCGCAAGCAGGCCGACCTGTGGGCCGTTGCCGTGGGTGACCACCAGCGAATGACCCTCGTTGATCAAAGCTGCCAAAGCGGACGCGGCGCGCCTGACGTTCTTGCGCTGGTTTTGTGCGGTGAGCGGCTCGCCACGCCGCAGCAGCGCGTTTCCCCCGAGGGCTGCAACAATGCGCATGTCAATTGCCGATCGTTGCCACCAGCAGCGCCTTGATCGTGTGCATACGGTTTTCCGCCTGCTCGAAAACGATCGAAGCGTCAGACTCGAAGACCTCGTCGGTGACCTCCATGCAGTCGATCCCGTATTCGCGCGCGATATAGGCGCCAACTTCGGTGTCGGTATCGTGGAATGCCGGCAGGCAATGCATGAATTTGACATGCGGATTGCCGCTTGATGCCATCACGTCCTTCGTCACGCGGTAAGGTGTCAAAAGACCAATCCGATCCGCCCAGCCGGCCTTGTCTTCACCCATCGACAGCCAGACGTCGGTGTAGATGAAGTCGGCGCCTTCGACACAGGCAACCAGATCCTCATCCAATCTGAAGCGGCCGCCGCTGTGCTGGGCCAGATCCCGTACATGTGCACAGAAGGCGTCGTCCGGCCAAAGCTTTTTGGGCGAAGCTATGCGGATATCCATGCCAACCTTGGCGGCGCCGATCGCAAGGGATTGGGCAACGTTGTCGCGTCCCTCACCGACAAACACCACGGTCATGTCCGACAGATGCTTATGCGTGAATTCGCGCATGGTCATGAAGTCCGCGAGGATCTGTGTTGGATGCGCCTCGTCCGTCAGGCCGTTGTAGACGGGTACGCCGGCATGCGCCGCAAGCAATTCGGCCTGATGCTGGCCAAAGCCGCGATATTCGATGGCATCGTAGATGCGGCCAAGCACGCGTGCCGTATCCTTCATGGATTCCTTATGCCCGATGTGACTGCCGGTCGGACCGAAATAAGTGACATGCGCGCCCTGGTCATAGGCAGCCACCTCAAAACCCGTTCGCGTGCGCGTCGAGTCCTTTTCGAAGATCAGGGCGATGTTCTTGCGTACCAGGCGCGGAATCTCGTGTCCTGCCTGTTTGGCGGCCTTGAGATCGGCCGCCAATTTCAGGAGGAAGCGGATTTCTGCCGCCGTAAGGTCATCCAGCGAAAGCACTGAGCGGCCATGCAGGTTGATCGACATAATTCTTCCTTTCAGAGCGGATCGCGCGCGATAGGGCAGGTCATGCAGTGGCCGCCGCCGCGGCCGCGGCTGAGCTCGGCGCCTTCGACGGTGATCACCTCGATGCCGGCACGGCGCAAAAGCGTGTTGGTGTAGACGTTGCGGTCGTAGCCGATGACGACACCTGGCTCGACCGCGACCACGTTGTTGCCATCATCCCATTGCTCGCGCTCGGCCTCATAGCGATCACCTCCGGTGGCGATGATGCGCAGCGCCTTGAGCCCGAGCGCGTCAGCGACAACCTCCGTGAATGGCGCATTCTCTTCCCGCACATCGACTGCCGCGTCGCCCTCGCCCGGACGGATCGAAAACGTGCGAAGCCGATCGACCACCGGCGGGTACATGGTGGCGAGATCCCGGTCGCATAGCGTAAAGACCGTATCGAGGTGCATGAAACTGCGATCGCGCGGCATCAAAGCTGCGATCACGCGCGTTGCCTCTCCGGCGGCAAACAGACTGCGGGCCAGCTCTCCTACCGCTTGCGGTGTGGTGCGCTCTCCCATGCCGACAAGCACAATGCCATGGCCAATCGGCATGACGTCGCCGCCTTCGAGGCTGACACCAGTTCCAGGCGTGGGAGACACGAAGGCATAACCGTCGGGTTCGAAACGCGGATGATAGCGGTAGACGGCTTCGACGTTGGCCGCTTCCGGCCGCCGGGCCGGCCAATACATCGCGTTGACGGAAACCGAGCGGTAGATCCAGCAGGAACTGTCACGGGTGAAAAGCTGGTTCGGCAAAGGCGGCAGCACAAAGTCTTGTGGCGCGAGGGCCCTGCCGGTCAGCCCCTTCGGTTCAAATGGGAGCTCCGCCCGGGCGATCCCGCCGACCAGGAAGCTCGCCAGAAGGTCCGATGGCATTTCATTGAGCCATCCCCGCATTTCATCGACCATGTCCAGGCCAACGAAGCCAGCGTGCACGCGGCGGTCGAGAAGCCACTGACGCGCCTCCGGGATGTTCATGGTCTGCGCAAGCAGTTCGCCGAAGGAATGGACGATCACACCGCGCTCACGCAGGGCGTCGACGAAGACATCGTGCTCCTGACGCGCCCGCTTTACCCACAAAACGTCGTCAAAGAGCAGCGCTTTGCAGTTATCCGGCGTCAATCTGCGCAGGCTCAAATCCGGCCTGTGGACCATGACCTCGCGCAGACGGCCGGTTTCTGAATGGACTCCGAGATTTGTCATGGTGCCGACGCTCACAGTGCGCTCACAGCGCCGGTCCACATTTCGTAGACGGCGAAGATGGCGGTTGCGATCAGGGCGATCGCGAGGATCGCTTCCACGGGATGGAAGACACGTTTGTTGTCTTCGCGGCGTGCCCAGATGAAGAAGGCGACACCTGGTGCGTAAAGTATTGCGCACATGAACAGGTTCGCTGGCCCTGCAGCATAGACGAGCCACGCGCCATACAGCGTGGCCAGCAGGCCTGCGGCCAAAGGTCCTGCGCGCTGCTCGCCCTCTCGATAGCTCTCGCCCGTCAATGCCAGCTTGGCTGCAAAGGCTCCCGAGAAGATGTAGGGGACCAGGATGGCCGTAGAGGCGATGTAGAAGAGGGCTTGATAGGTGCTGTTGGCAAAAAGCGTTATCACTAGAAAGGCCTGGACCAGCAGATTGGTGATGAGCAGCGACGTCGAGGGCACGCCCCGTGTGCTCTCTTTGCCGAAAAACCGGGGCATGGTCCCGTCCTTGCCAGCGACATGGGGGACTTCTGCTGCCAGCAGGGTCCAGCTCAGGAACGCGCCGACGACGGACACCACCAAAGCGAGATTGATGAGTATGGCGCCCCACGGCCCGACGACGGCTTCAAGAACCCCGGCCATGGACGGGTTCTTCAAGGCGGCTAACTGAGGTTGGCTCATGATGCCGAGCGACAGCAGCGAAACCAGGGCATAAAGTGCCAGGCAGGTGAAGAAGCCAAGCACCGTCGCGGTGGCAATGTCCTTGCGGCGCTCGGCACGGGCCGAAAACACGCTCGCTCCCTCGATGCCGATGAAAACCCAAAGCGTGACCAGCATGGTGCTTTTCACCTGGGCCGTGATCGTACCGAGGGCTGGATTGCCCAAACCGGAGAAGTCCAAGGTCCATACGTCGAGCTTGAAAGCGACCGCAACCACGCCGACGAAAAGCACGACAGGAGCAATCTTGGCCACCGTCACGATGAGATTGATGACTGCCGCCTGACGGATACCGGCCAGGACAAGAACGTGGATGATCCACAACAGGATCGATGCGCCCAGCACCGCCTGCCATGTGTTGCCATCGCCAAAAGCCGGGAAGAAATACGACAGCGCGCTGAACACGATCACGGCATAGGATACGTTGCCGACCCAGGCGCTGATCCAATAGCCCCAGGCGCTGGTGAAACCGATGAAGGGGCCGAACCCGGCCTTGGCGTAGGCATAGGGACCAGCATCGAGCTCTGGCCGGCGGGTTGCCAGCGACTGGTAGACGAACACCAGCGCGAGCATGCCGACTGCAGTGATTGCCCAGCCGATCAGGATCGCCAGCGGGCCCGAGCCTGCTGCCATGTTCTGCGGCAGGCTGAACACGCCCGACCCCACCATCGAGCCGATCACCAGTGCCGTCAGGGATCCGAGTTTCAGTTTCGTCGATGACGCCGGTGCGGCATCGTGGATGGGAATGTTGATTTCGGTTGTGGACATGGCGCCCTCCGCTGTTGGAACCGTGAGGGGCAGTGAACAGCATCCAGAGATGGCAAGCCTTGACGCTCGTCAATTTTGGCGTGGGGCTGCCGATCGACCCAAGCCGCGGCCGGTCACGGAGGTCATCATCTGAGCTTGGGTGACGGCAATGGTCTCGCCAAGACAGACAAGTGACGCTCGCAGGACTTGGTTGCCTCGGCGGCCGTCGTGTCCACATCAAGTTGTCCGGCGCGGGTGAGATAACCTCTCAACCGAGCTGCGCGAGACGTCGTTTGCGATTGCCCTTGCCTTAGCTTGTCGCCAAGCAACGCTCACGCGTGCGGCCACAGATGCCGAAGGGACTTCTTCATCGAGTTGCGGACCTGGACAACCTCACCATGGGAGAGGTGGTGGTCGAGAAGCCGAAACACAGCCCCGATGGCAATGTCATAGTCAAGGTTCGGTTCGTAGCCGAAACCATGCCTGACGCGGATGACGAAGTCGCGTTTGTTGCGGTCTCTCGCCGGTTCAGTCGCGCTCCAGCCTTCGAAGAAAATCCCCCTGATGAGCGCCGGCAACTGGGAGGATAAATCAGCGATCTCCTCGAGGGAGAGCCAATCGCGCAGCGCATGCAGGACCGTCCTCAACAGCCGCAAGGCATCCTGCTCGCTCCAGTCGAGGTCCTTGGCCAGTTCGTTCACCCATTGTTGGGCCTGTTCGGCCGCATGCTGGAAACTCTTTTGCGAAGTATGCAATGCCGTGCTTGCCATGATCATCGCCTCGTCGTTTGACCGGTGATCACTCTAAGCGCACGAACGGTTGGCGCCTTGCGTCAAATCAAGTTCGTTGGACGCCGCTGCGCGCGGGCGCGAGCCATAACGGGCAAGCGATGCGTTCCAATGACCTACTGCAGGAACTGGCGAAAACGACGCAGCGAGAACAAGAACAGCGCCGCACTTATGACCGCCAGTGCGACGAGCTGCGGCCAAACCACGGCCAGACCAGCGCCGCGAAAGAGCACGGCTTGCGCCAGGATCACGAAATGTGTGTTGGGAGCGGCGTACATGATGGCCTGGATGATTTCTGGCATGTTCTCGCGCGGCGTCACGCCGCCCGACAGCAATTGAAGCGGCATCAGGATCATCATCACCAGCAGCGCAAACTGGGGCATCGATCCCGAGACAGTCGCAAGGAACAGGCCCAGACAGGTCATGGCCAATATGTCGAGGGCTGCACCGGTCATGAACAGCGCCCATGATCCCTGGATCGGCACGTCAAGCAAACCCTGGACAACGAAGAACAGGCAAAATGCCGTCGCCGCCAGAACGACAGCTCCCATGGACCAGATCTTGCCGACCATGATTTCGAAAGCAGTGACTGGCATGACCATGAGGTGTTCGATCGTGCCGTGCTCGCGCTCGCGGATCAGTGCGGCACCAGTGAGGATGACGGAAAGCATCGTGACGGCCTCGATCAATTCGTTGATCGCGCCGAACCATCCCTTGTTCAGCTCCGGATTGAATCGCGAGCGCAGGTCGATCTCCACCGGCATCCTGTTTTCGGCCCTGTGACGGGTCAGGAACTCCCGGATCTGGCCCGTCACGATGGACTGGACATATCCACCTCCGGTGAAAGCCTGGGACATGCGTGTGGCGTCTATATTCAGCTGGATGGTCGGTGTGCTCCCGGCCAGCAGGTCGCGCTGGAAATTCGGCGGAATGTCGAGCGCGAAGGTGTCGAGGCCGGCATCCATCCTGAGGTCCATCTCAGGCTGCGCGATGAGCCTGGGCGGAATGAAGTAAGGGAGGTAGAATGCCTCGGTGATGCGTGACGATACCGAAGACTGATCCTCATCCACAATCGCGATCGGCGCCCGATTCAAGGTCTCGGGCATCGCCTTGGATCCCACATAGATCGCTGCCGTGAAGGCATACACCACCAGCACCAGCAACATGGTGTTGCGCTTTAAGCCGCGCAGTTCCTTCACACCGAGATTAAAGATGTTGGCCAACAGCATCAGCGTTCCTGCTTTCGGAGAAAAGCGGCACTGAGGCCGATCAGGATGGGGATGGCTACCAACAGGGGAATGAATGCTCCCGACAGGTCGGCAAAGCCGAGCCCTTTCGAGAAGACCCCGCGCGAAATCATCATGAAATAGGTGGCAGGATAGATCTGGCCGATCCAGGCGCCGACGCCCTCCAGCGACGACACGGGGTCGATCATGCCCGAATACTGCGAGGCAGGGATCATGGTGATCAACACCGTGCCGAAGATCGCTGCGATCTGGCTGCGCATGAAAGTGGAAAGGAACAGGCCCACGGCAGTCGCGACAACGACATAAAGGAAGGCCGCCGCCGTCAGGGTCGCCAGGCTGCCGGTCAGCGGCACGCGGAAGACAAAGACCGCGAGGGCGACCAGCAGGACAAAGTTCAGCATGGCGATACAGACGTAAGGCATTTGCTTGCCGAGCAGGAACTCCAGTCTCGTCACCGGAGTGACGTAAAAATTGACGATGGAGCCGAGTTCCTTCTCACGCACGACGCTCAGCACTGCCAGCATGGAAGGGATCATCAAGAGCAGCATGGGAATGACCGCCGGCGCGATGGCGTCCAGGCTGCGCACGTCCGGATTGTAGCGATAGCGCACTTCAAGCTGGAATTCGCTTCGAGCCGCATTGTCACCGTAGAGCTCACGCGCCTTCTGCGTGAGCCAGGTCACATGCATTCCTTCGACATAGCCGCGCACCGTTTCGGCCCGGGCCGGCATCGCGCCGTCGATCCACGCGCCGACCGAAACCTCGCGGCCTCGCGCCAGGTTGCGCCCAAAACCCGGCGGGATCTCCAGGGCCAGCGCGATCTCGCCGCGTTCCATGCGCCGGTCCATGTCAGCATAGCCGGCAAGTGGCGGTTTCTCGGTGAAGAAGCGGGAGCCGGAAAGCTGCAGAGCGTAATCCCGGCTGATTGCCGTATCGTCATGATCGAGCACGGCAAAGGTGAGGTCCTCAACGTCCATGTTGATGCCGTAGCCGATCACGAACATGAGGATGAGACTGCCGATGATGGCCAATGTCGCGCGGATCGGATCACGGACCAGTTCAAGTGCTTCGCGCCACGTATAGGCATACATGCGGCGGAAATCGAAAAAGTGGTGCCGGTCGGTTCCGGCAAGATCGGAATGTTCTGCAAACGGTTCGGCGGACGTAGCGGAAACCTGGTCTACGGCTGCCGCATCCTCGAGATAATCGATGAAGGCAGCTTCGAGCGTCTGCTTTCCGCGGCGGGCAATGATCGCGGCAGGTGTGTCGCTGGCCAGTACCTTGCCCGCGTGCATCAGCGCGACCCTGTCGCAGCGCTCCGCTTCATTCATGAAATGGGTCGAAACGAAGACCGTTACGTTGAGCCGGCGCGAGAGGTCTATGAGGATATTCCAGAAGCCGTCCCTGGCGACGGGGTCGACGCCGGATGTGGGTTCGTCCAGGATGAGGACGTCGGGTGCATGTATCATTGCAACGGCCAGCGACAGGCGCTGGCGATTGCCCAACGGCAGCGCCTGTGGCCACATGTCCAGCATGCCTGCCAGGCCGAACTGCCGCGCGACCTCGTCGACCCGTGCCCCGATGCTCTCGGCAGGCAGGCCGAACAAGCGCGCATGGAGTTCCAGGTTCTGGCGTACGGTCAGTTCGGAATAGAGGGAAAATCCTTGCGACATGTAGCCGACATGGCGCCTTACCTCGGTATCATGCGCGTCGACCTCGCGGCCCAGAAGCATCGCCCGGCCATCATTTGCCTCCAACAGGCCGGTCAGCATCTTCATCGTGGTCGTCTTGCCGCAGCCGTTCGAGCCGATGAAGCCGAAGATTTCGCCGCGGTTGATGCGGAAGCTGACATCGTCGACCGCGGTGAAATCGCCGAACCGCTTGGTCAACTGCTCTGCCTCGATCGCAACCTCGCCGTCTGATCGTTCCGGTCGCGGCGAAATGATCACCTTGCTGTATTGGGAACGTCTCTCGGGAGGAAGCAGCGCGATGAAGGCTGCGTCGAGATCGCTCGCGCCCGTCCGCTCCAGAAACTCTGCCGGGCTGCCCGAGGCGAGCACGCGACCGTCATCCATCGCGACAAGCCAGTCAAAACGCGCCGCTTCCTCCATATAGGCGGTCGCGACGATCACGCTCATGTCTTTGCGGCTGTTCCTTATGCGGTCGACCAGTTGCCAGAACTGCCGCCGCGACAGCGGATCAATGCCGGTGGTCGGCTCATCGAGGATCAAAAGGTCCGGGTCGTGAATGAGTGCGCAGCAGAGGCCGAGCTTCTGTTTCATCCCGCCCGAAAGCTTGGCCACCGGCCGGTCTGCGAAGGGGGCAAGACCCGTGCTTTGTAGGAGTTCAGCGATGCGCCGTTCCCGCTCCCCACGTGCATGACCAAAGAGGCGGCCAAAAAAGTCGACATTGTCTCGTACCGAAAGCGAGGAGTAGAGATTGCGCCCCAGTCCCTGCGGCATATAGGCAATACGCGAATAGGTCCGGCGACGGTGTGCGGCGCTGCTCATGTCGCCGCCGAGGATTTCGACCCGTCCCCTCTGGATTGCCCTGGCGCCGGCGAGTAACGACAGCATGGAGGACTTACCGACCCCATCGGGACCGATCAGCCCAACCATCTGGCCGGAAGGAATGTCGAGGGTGATGGCGTCGAGGGCGCGCACTTTCCCAAAAGAAAGGTCGACACCATCCAACCGCGCGACACAGCGGCTCGGATCGCTGTCGCCGCTCATTGGAGCAAGGTCCCCTGTAAAGCGGTGGGCCACTCTGCTTCGGGATCGATCCGGACATAGGCCACACCAGGCAGTCCGGTTTTCACTTGCTGAATATATTTGCGCAGCAGGTCCGGTGCGATTTGCGCCTTGATCCGGAACATCAACTTTTGACGTTCTTCTTCAGTTTCGACAGTTTTTGGCGTGAATTGCGCGACGTCGGCGACGAATATCGCCTTGGCGGGGATCACATATTGCGGCGCGGCGTCCAGGACGAGGCGGATTTCGGTGCCGATCGCCACGCGTCCCGCCTGGGCGGTGGGCAGAAAGAAGGTCATGTAGACGTCGCCCAGATCGACGAGATTCAAGACCCTGCCGCCACTGCCCAAAACCTCGCCGGGTTCGGCGATGCGATATTGCACACGCCCATCGCGCGGGGAACGCAGCGTTGCATCATCGATCTCGGCTTCGATGCTCTCGATGGCCGCCCGGGCAGATTCCACCGCCGCCGTTGCATCGACGACCTGCGCTTTCGCTGCATTGATGCCCGCCTCACTGGCCGCAAGCTGCGCTTCAGCCGCCGCCACCGTGGCTGCCGCACCCCGCTCGGTGGCCCGGTCGTTGTCGAGAACCTGTTGCGAGACGGTGTTGCTATCGGCAAGACGTTCGGACCGCTTGAGCGTTCGCTCTGCTGCATCGAGCTCAGCCTCGCGTTGTGTCACCACGGCCGCCGCTGCGGTCCGTTCCGCCTCGCGCTGGACGATCAGCGTATTGGCCGTGTCGACGCCGATCTTCGCCAGCTGAAACTGGGCCTGGGCCTGCCGGCGTTGCGCTTCAAGCTGGGTCGTATCCATGCGCACAAGCACATCCCCCGCCTTCACGAAATCACCCTCGTCGACAAGGATTTCCTTGATGCGGCCAGGAGACTTTGCCGATACGTCGATCTCCACGGCTTCGATACGGCCGTTGCCGCTCGCGATCCCGTCCGGCAACGCATCGGTGCGGGATTGCTGCCAGGCATAATATCCTGCGCCACCGATGAGGACGACGAGACCAAGCACCATGCCGGTGCGCCAGTCGGCAATCATTGTTTTCTTGCCCCGTTGTTGGTCGCGGACTGTTCAGGCGCGCCTGAACTCGAAAATACATTGCTCAAATGGATGGAAGAGGATGGTACGGTGCCGGACATGGTGAACGGCAGCGCAAATCCCGCGTCTGCGGCAGTCGCCTCTTCCTGCGGCACAATTGCATGCGCTGCGATCAGGTGGTTCCAAAGCAACCGTATGGTGCGCCGCGTCTCGGCAAGCATGATGCAGTATCCTTCCTGGTCCACCGCAAACAGCGCGTCGTTCTCGCCATGCGTTTCGTGGAAAGCACGGTCGATGAGCCGCAGGCAGGCGATAAGCTGCTGCAGGTCCGGCAGGCGTGTGTGATGCAACAGGTCAGCAAGCGTGAAGGCTTCCATGTCGTCCTGGACGACGCTTGCGGCCCCGCGGCCGAGTTCAAAGAACACGTTGACGACCGGAACCACATCGCGGAGCGAAACATAGATCGCCTCCGCCTCCTGGAGCGTGCAGTTGGCGAGCTGCGGCGAGTGCGGTAGCACGTGTGTCGTTTGCCCAAGCAGGACGGTAATCTTGCGTTCCAGCCACCGTCGCACCTCAGGTGGCGCGCCTTCGATCTCTTCAGGGCTCAATGTGATGCCGATCATGGCAGTGCTCCACAGATTGCGATCCGTGGCATGAGTACAAGGCCGAGGGACGACGGCTTTGATCGGCATCAATCATGAGCCGATATTGTGCGAATGGTGGGTGTCGGCTGCATTTCCAGCATGAATTGATATCGATCAATCACGCTTGTCCTGCCGGGGACTATCCTACCAAACCTGATCTGTAGAGACGGATGGCTTGGCGATGAAGCCCTCGTGCTGGCGCGTTGTACTGTCGATGATCCTGATGGGGCTGGGCACGCCCAACACCAGGGCGCAAGCCCTTACGCCGAGTGGCATTACCTATACCTACACCCTGGAAGAAAACTCCCAGACCAAACTTTGCGAAATCATCTTGGACCTGGAAAGTCCCGTTGCGCCGGAGCTCATCGAGTTCACCGCATTTGCGGGCTATGGCAAGGTGGACAAAACCGTTGCAGTTGGCTTCATCGCGGTGGCGGGAAAGCTGATCGGAGCGGACGATTTCAGTCAAATTCCGCTCTCTGACGCCGCATTCGTGTCGAAGACCTTTCAATCCAAGGACAGGTTGGATTACGAGGTCCGCAACAACGGCAGCTTCATGGCAGCCACCGACAACAGGGGTGCGGCCGGGGATTTTCTTCGGGCGTTCTTCGCCGGCAATTTCGAGATCAGGTTGGAGAGCCGCGAGCCCGCCGCTTCAAGTTCTTCCTACGCGATTTCAGAAGGCCCGCCGGCTGAAGCGCAGGATCGCTTCGGCACTTGCGTTGAGCACCTGATTTCTCCCGCCGTTTCGAGTTTGTAGGAATTGGATGCAGAAGTCTGGCGGCAGAGAACAGTCGAAACGGTGCGACGACACGCCCGAGACTCGGCTCCCTCGTGACGGATTACTTCTGAAAAAATTCGAAGCTGCGTCCCTCGGTGGCACGACCCCAGGCAAAGCTGAGATTTGATCTGAATCAAATCGTACGCGTCGCGGATAGATATTTTGGCAGCCAACAAATCACCCGCAGAAGTGCCCTTTTATGGTCGATCCCGTCTCGCGCCTCCTGACCAAAAGCAATTCGGCATTGAGTGAGGGACTGGATTTTCCGACGATCTGGCAGACTGTCCTGAAGCGGCATCCATATGTTGCCGGACTGCCTATCCAGGATAAGAATGAACTCGGTCCCTTCCTGAAAATTCCTCTGATCACCGGCGGCTTCCTGATTTCGGATGCCCGTGGCTTCCACCTCGACTAAGGTATCTTTCTCAGCATCTAACAGATAGCCCTGCCAACGCTTGCCTTCATTCGAGTTGCTATCAGAGTGGAGCGCTTGACCCGAGGTCCGCTCCGTACAGCCCGGGCGAGAGAAACAGCAACCTTGATCCGCGTCAAATCGCAGGACGCGCTGCGGTGGCACAGTGACCGCACCTTGCGCAACCAGCATTCGACGTTGCGCGTTTGTCAGGTCGAGGGTTTTTCCATGGGTCACAAGCAGGTGCTCTTTCGTTCCGAAGCCCGCGAGAAGATTCTGCGTGGCACCACGCAGCTTGCCGATGCCGTACGCGTAACGCTCGGACCACGTTCGAAATCGGTGCTCATCGAAAGGAAATGGGGCGCACCGATTGTCTGCAACGACGGGGTCACCATCGCCAAGGAATTCGACCTCAAGGATGCGGAGGAGAATCTCGGCGCCCGCATGCTCAGGCAGGCCGCGGAAAAGACAGGCGACATGGTTGGCGATGGGACCAGCACCTCGACCGTTCTTGCGCAGGCGATATTTGCCGATGGTGTGCGCAACGTCGTCGCCGGCGCCAGTGCAATCGACATCAAGCGCGGTCTCGACCGGGCAGCAAAACGCGCCGTCGAGACGTTGAAAGCAATCTCCAAGCCCGTTCAAACCAGGCGGGAAAAGGAACAGGTCGCAACGATTTCCGCACACAACGATGCCGATATCGGAACGTTGATCGGTGCGGCAATGGAGAAGGTCGGCGACGAAGGTGTCATTACCGTCGAGGAAGCGAAGACGACCGAGACCGTGCTCGACGTGGTCGAAGGCATGCAATTCGACCGAGGCTTCCTCTCGCCGTATTTCGTGACGGATGCCGAGAAGATGGAGGCTGTGCTCGAGGATGCGCTGGTGTTGGTCGTTGACCGTAAGATCAGCTCCCTGAACGATCTGGTCAAACTTCTCGAGGCTGTCGCAAAGTCGGGCGCGCCCCTCCTCATCGTCGCCGAGGACGTGGAAGGGGACGCGCTCGCCACCCTCATCGTCAATACCGTCCGAGGCACGCTCAGGAGCTGTGCAGTCAAGGCTCCCGGCTTCGGCGACCGGCGCATGGCCATGCTGCAGGACATAGCGGTGCTGACGGGGGCTCAGGTCATTTCGGAGAAGCTCGGCATCAGGCTGGAGAATGTGACGATGGAGCAACTCGGCCATGCCAAGCGCGTTGTCAGCGACAAGGAAAACACGACGATCGTGGGCGGGATGGGTGACGGCAAGACGATCAAGGCGAGAATTGAGCAGGTCCGCCGGGAAATCGAAAACACGACCAGCGACTACGATCGCGAGAAACTGGAGGAGCGGCTTGCAAAGCTGGCCGGAGGCGTTGCGGTGATCAAGGTGGGTGCTCCGACCGAGTCGGAGATGAAATCAAGAAAGGAAGCGCTGGACGACGCGATCAGCGCCACCAAAGCGGCAGTCGCGGAAGGTATCGTGCCCGGCGGTGGTCTTGCCTTGCTGCGCTGCACCGCTGCCATCGAGGAGGAGGAAAAGCTCGTGGAAGGCGACGAGCGCACGGGTGTGCTTATCCTGAAACGGGCACTGGAGACCCCGGTGCGGCAGATCGCTGAGAATTCCGCAGTGGACGGCGGCGTCGTCGTTGCAAAAATGTTGGAAGGCAAAGGCAGTTTTGGTTTCGACGCCGGCCGCAAGCAATATGTCGATCTCGTTGAAGCGGGAATCGTCGACCCGACCAAGGTCGTGCGTGTGGCACTTGAGAACGCGGTTTCGGTCGCAAGCACCTTGTTGCTGACCGAGGCAACCATGACCGATCTTCCGGAGGAGAAGCCATCGCAGGCGATGACCCCCGATATGGGCATGTAGCCAGCGCGGATTATTCGATGACACGATGACCCTGCGGGGGAGATCCGAACCGGCTGGGATGTGTTCTGAGAAGCGAGGTTCCTGCCGGTATTGTCAAAAGCGCAACTGTGACTTGAGCTCAACGAGCGAGCGTCGGTGAGGACTACCACTGCGCGAGCTAAGACGCTCACAATGAGCCCATGGCCGGATATCTCCGGTGAGCCGCCGTTTTGCCGAAAGCCTCGTTCCAGGCATGGTCCTATCGACTGCCCCGGCGGCCCAAAGGACGAAATCTGCATTGGGCAGGGTGGTTCTTCTGGGTTTTGATCCGCGTCAATGAAGCAGCTCACGGAACGTAGTTAAGTGAAATTCTTGCTGGATCGAGCCGGTTCGGGCGAAGCGGGTCAAGCGCTTTCGTGCATCAAACCGGGCCGAAAGGCCGAGATCCGGGAGAGCGTCCAGCAGGCGGAGCCGTCACTCTCGCCTCTTGCGCCCTTGTCCGGGCACAAGAGCCGAGGAGGCGGATCCCTGCAAGAAGATCTGTTCCACTGAGGAGATCAGTCATGGCCGAAGCAGCCACCAAACTTCCCATCACCAAACAGCCCGCCGAGAAACCCGCAATACCCGCGAAGTCGGAATATCTGCCGCCCTTTGAAAGCCTTCGCCGGGAGATCGATCGACTGTTCGACGATTTTCATCCGTTCGACTGGCATCTGCCGTCGCGCGTGTTTGGCCTCGAAGTCCCGCGCATTGCGCGTGCCGAATGGCAAGTGGCACCGGCCATGGACGTCGTGGAGAAGGACGACGCCTACGAGATCACTGCAGAGCTGCCGGGCCTTGACGACAAGGACGTCGACATCAAGCTCGCCAACCACACCCTCATCGTCAAGGGCGAGAAGAGCGAGGAAAAGGAAGACAAGCGTAAGGATTATTACATGTCCGAGCGACGCTACGGTTCATTCCAACGCAGCTTCCGTCTTCCCAATGGCGTTGACGTCGACAAGATTGCCGCAAGCTTCTCCAAGGGGGTGCTTACGGTGAAGCTGCCGAAAACGCCGGCGGCAAAGGCCGAGAAGAAGATCACCGTCAAGGCGGCGTAATGCCGATAACGGATCGGTGCGTTTTGTGCCGCACCGATCCGGTCTAGTTGAACCCGGAGGAGATGTCGCATGCATCCGACATCCGCTGTCAATTTCACGCAGGCAGCACAGCAGGCCCAGCAATGGGTCAACGAGCTTGCCGGTGACCTGAACTGGGAGCAGGGATGTGCCTATCATTTGCTGCGGTGTGTCCTTCATACGCTGCGCGACTGGGTTTCCCGGGAGGAGATGGCCGATCTTTCCGCGCAGCTCCCGGTGCTCATCCGCGGCATATATTTCGAGGGATGGCAGCCGCTCGAGACTCCCGTCTGGGAGCGCAAGAAAGCCGACTTCATCGAACGCGTACAGCATGCGTTCTCCGACGACCTGCTGGTCGATCCCGAGGCGGCTGTAGCGGCGGTCTTCCGTCTGCTGGACCGCCATGTCTCGCATGGCGAGATTGTTCAGGTCCGCAATTCGATGAAAAAGACCCTGCGCGATTTGTGGCCGGCGGATTGAACCGATGTTCCGGGATCGCCACGAAGCGGGGCAGTTGCTCGCAAGTGAACTTCGCAAGCTTAAGCTTGCCGATCCAATCGTATTGGCACTGCCGCGCGGTGGCGTCCCGGTCGCAGTCGAGATTGCCGGCGTGCTCAAGGCACCGCTCGGCCTCGTCATCGTGCGCAAGGTCGGTGCGCCCGGCAACCCGGAACTGGCGGTGGCCGCCATCGTCGACGGCAATCCGCCAGACGTGGTGCTCAACCGCGAGATCGTCGAGGCCTATGGGCTCGACGATGCCGATCTGCGAGGTCTCGTCAGTCGGGAGCGCCCGGAACTCGAACGGCGCAGGCTCGCATACATCGGAAACCGCAAGCCGCCGTCAACGGCCGGCAAGACGGTAATCCTGGTAGACGATGGCGCGGCAACCGGCACAACCATGAAAGTGGCGATCCGCGCCATGAAGCGGCGCTCGCCCAGTGAGATCGTCGTTGCTCTCCCTGTTGCTCCACCCGATATCGTGGCGGAGCTGTCGGATGAAGCCAACCGGATCGTTTGCCTCAGCACCCCCAGCCGCTTTCTTGCCCTGGGCTATCACTATCACGATTTTTCCCCGGTCACGGACGAGGAGGTCGCGCAAACGCTGCAAGGGGTTGCACCGAAGGCTTCCTCACCGCGATCTTGACTGGTGTTTGCCTGCATCGACTTGGTTTTCGCCTATCATCGCCGAACGTCGTCATGTGAAAGGACACTTTCGCCTGCGGTGCCGTCCGAGACCGGCACGAGGAATTGCATGGTCGCGCCGATCTCGCGGAGCATAGGGGGACGCCGTCCATCTTGAGGATCCCCTGCAGCAGGATGCCCTACAGCGATCAGTTCGGTAAGACTTGCGCCTCTGAAGGCGGAACGGCCTCAGCATGACGCTGAAGTGGTGGAAAGTCGTCCGGCGTGATGGTTTCGCGCTCCAAAAGCAGCCGAGCACCGGCCTTGAGGTCGTCCATGCGTGAGCGCAGCAGGTCCCTGGCCGATGTGCTGGCCTCATCGAGCATGTCGCGCACTGCGAGGTCGACTTCCCGTGCGGTCGCTTCAGAATAGTCCTTTGAATGGAGGCGGGAGCCATCGCCGAGCCACTGCTGCTTTTCTTCCTCGAACACGACCTGACCCACGACCGGGCTCATACCGAAGCGGGTGACACTTTGGCGGGCAACATCGGTGGCCTTGGCCAGGTCGTCGGCCGCTCCGGTTGAGACCTCGCCGTAAATGACCTCTTCTGCCGCACGACCGGCGAGCAGCACGGTCATGCGCTCCTTCAATTCGCCGGCCGTGATCAGGAAGCGGTCGTCGGTCGGTCGTTGCAAGGTGTAGCCGAGCGCGCCGATGGAGCGAGGTATGATGGACACCTTCTGTACGGGGTCTGCACTCTTCAGCAAAGCCGCGACGAGTGCATGTCCCATCTCGTGGTACGCGACCCGCTGTCGTTCTTGGGGCCTGAGGAGGCGCCCGCGTCTTTCCGTGCCCGCAACGATGCGCTCCACCGCTTCGGTGAAGTCTTCCATCGTCACCTGGTCTGCATTGCGTCGGGTGGCGAAAATCGCCGCTTCGTTGACGAGATTGGCCAGGTCGGCACCGGTGAAACCGGGCGTGATCCCCGCAATGTCGTCGACATTCAAACCTGGAGCGGTCTTCACAGCCCTCATATGCACCATCAGGATCGCTTCGCGCCCCTTGCGATCGGGGCGATCCAGCACCAGCTGGCGGTCAAATCGGCCGGCTCGGGTCAGCGCCGGGTCAAGGATCTCCGGCCGGTTTGTGGCAGCGAGGAGCACAATGCCCACGCGAGGATCGAAACCATCCAGTTCGGATAGAAGCTGGTTGAGCGTCTGTTCCTTCTCGTCGCCGCCACCATATCCGCTGAATGGGGTGCGGGCCCGGCCGAGTGCATCGAGTTCGTCGACGAAAATGATGCATGGCGCCGCCTGGCGGGCCTGCTCGAACAGATCGCGCACCCGGGCCGCGCCGACGCCGACAAACATCTCCACGAACTCCGAGCCGGAGATGGAAAAGAACGGAACGCCAGCCTCGCCGGCGATTGCGCGTGCCATCAACGTCTTGCCGGTGCCTGGTGGGCCTACCAGGAGGATGCCCTTTGGAATACGCGCGCCGAGGCGCCCAAACTTGTCCGAGTCCTTGAGAAACGAGACAATCTCCTGAAGTTCCGCCTTGGCTTCATCGACGCCGGCAACGTCGTCGAACGTCACTCCGGTCTGGTGCTCGACATAGACCTTGGCTTTGGACTTGCCGATATTGACAAGGCCGCCCATCCCCTGACGTCCCCCCGTCCCCCGAAACAGGAACAGCCAGATGCCGAAGAAGATCAGCATTGGCAGGACCCAGGAAAGGAGCGTCGCGCCCCAGTTGTTGTCGGTGGCACCGGTCACGGGCACCCCTACCTTTTCGAAATCCGCCGCGGCGGTCGGATCGACACGTGTGGAGAAGAAAAAGCTCTTGCCGTATTGCGGGTCCTTGAAGCGACCTTGGATCGTGCTTTCGGTGATGGTCACAGACGCGATCTTGCCCTCATTCACCATACGCATCAGTTCGGTGTGGGAAAGCTGGGCAATGTCACGCCAAGCCAGCAACATCTGGAAAAGTCCGATTGCTGACAATGCGACGATCAAATAGGCGATGTTGAAGGTATGCTTGCGGTCCATGGCGTGCTCGACATCCAGCTGACTGTCCGCTTTATTCCAGGTTGGTGCGGGCTTATCCTTGACACTGGTCAAGGCACTGCACCTGCAAAGGCCTTGAATGCCGCCCACGCGGCGGGCGTTGCAACAGCGGCTGAGGGGATAGATGCCAGCTAGAGATGTCGGTGGTTTTCAGGGCCGCTTTCTTCAGGCTGTTTTTTCCAGCCGATTCGAGGGCATCGCCGGCTACGCGCTCGCCATAGGCGCCGTCGCAGTTGTGTTTGTCATCCGTTTGGCTCTGGCAAGCACATTGGGCAATGCCGCCGTGTTTGTCATATTCACGCCTGCGATTCTTATCGCGGCAGTCGCCGGCGGGATCGGTCCAGGTGTTCTCGCGGGAGCGCTGTCGCTTGTCGGCGCTTATGTTCTTTCCGACGCGAACGGTTTTTTCGGGCTGCAGGTGCCAATTTTCGCTTTGGTGGGGATCGCGATCGCCTGGATGGGAGAGATGCTTCACCACGCCCGTCGCACCCTCGACAAGACTGAAGAAGCCCTGAAGGCCCGGGAGGCTCATCTTCGCTCGATCCTGGACACCGTGCCGGACGCGACCGTCGTGATTGATGAACATGGTCACATAACCTCTTTCAGTGCGGCAGCCGTCCGACAGTTCGGTTATTCGGAAGCGGAAATCCTCGGCCGCAACGTGAACACCCTGATGCCGGAACCCTATCGTCACGAACATGATGGCTATATCGGTCGCTACCTTTCGACAGGCGAAAAGCGGATCATCGGAATAGATCGCGTGGTTGTTGGCCGAAGGAAGGATGGCTCGACCTTTCCCATGAAGCTCTCTGTCGGCGAGATGAAATCGGCTGCCGGCCGGTTCTTCACCGGTTTCATCCGCGACCTGACCGAGCGCGAAGAATCCGAAGCGCGGCTCCAGGAGGTCCAAAGCGAGCTTGCGCGACTTGCCCGCCTCAATGAGCTTGGGGAGATGGCATCGACGCTGGCTCATGAGCTCAACCAACCGCTCGCAGCCATTGCCAACTATACCCAGGGCTGTGTGCGCTCGCTCAAGGGGCTCGATGATCCGACGGCTAGCCGCATAAGGGGCGCGCTGGAGGAGACCGCCAAACAGTCGTTGCGGGCAGGAGGCATCATTCGGCATCTCAGAGAATTCGTCACGAGAGGCGAGACCGAGAAATCGCCCCAGGATATGCGAAAGCTAATCGAGGAGGCCGGTGCCTTGGCCTTGGTTGGCTCACGGGAAATGGGAATTCGATCGGTATTCGAATTCACCGCGGGCAAGGGGGAAGTCCTCGTTGACAAAGTGCAGATTCAACAGGTCCTGATCAATCTCATGCGCAATGCGATGGAGGCCATGCGCGAAAGCGACGAGCGGGAGCTGACTGTGCGAACCGTTCGTAATGGCGACCACCACATCGACATAGAAGTTTCCGATACAGGGCCAGGCATCTCCAATGACGTTGCTCCAAGGCTGTTTGAACCTTTTGTTTCCAGCAAGGCCAACGGCATGGGCATAGGTCTTTCGATATCCAAACGTATCGTCGAGGCCCATGGCGGCGAAATATTGGTCGATCGCAACAGCAAAGGCGGGGCCACCTTTCGGGTCTCGTTGCCGGTAGCGGGAAAAGAGATCTTGAATGGAGATTGACAGCTACGTGGTTCACATCGTCGACGATGAGGAACCGGTCCGCAAGTCCCTGGCCTTTCTGCTCACGATGATAGGCTTTAGGGTAGAGGTTCACGAGTCTGCGACAAGCTATCTCGCGGCTGCTCCGCACAGCGGGAAAACCTGCCTCGTCACCGACCTTCGTATGCCCGATATGAGCGGTGTGGATCTTCTCGAGAAGATGAAAGAAAGGGGCTGCATGGTGCCGGCAGTCGTCATCAGTGGGCACGGCGATGTTCCGATGGCAGTCGCGGCCATGAAGGCGGGCGCCGTGGATTTCATCGAAAAGCCATTCGAGGACGAAGTGCTTGTGGAAGCTATCAAACGCGCAGCCAGCCAGTTCGACGAAACGCCTGCGCGGGAGGATGTTGAATCCCTCCGCGCGCGTCTGAATGAATTGTCGGAACGTGAGCGGCAAGTCTTGTCAGGTGTCGTGGCAGGGCAACCGAACAAAACCATTGCGCACGATCTTGGGATCAGCCCGAGAACCGTCGAGGTTCATCGCGCAAATATCATGGCCAAGATGGAGGCCAGAAGCCTGCCCGGGCTTGTGCGCATGATGATGGCCCTGGATTCCACCGTTTGAGGGTGACGTCTTTCCGCGGACCGGATCGATGCTTTCCTGTCAGGTATTGGCAATGATCTCATCAATGCCGACGTCTCACGCTTGCCTTGCGCCCTTCGGCGGACCACCGGCCAGACAGCGGTCAACTCGACATGAAACGGCTGAGGCGGGTTTCATTCAGCAATGAACGCGTCACGCCGCCGAACGCCCACTCACGCAAGCGGCTGTGTCCGTAGGCCCCTGATACCACCAAGTCTGCGCCGCTTGCGTCAATGAAGTTGAAAAGCTCGATGTATTCATCGGGGCTCTCAATCAGTTTGGATTCGGCTTTGATGCCGTGTGCGGCGAGAAAGGCAGTTGTATCGTTCAGCCCATCCCGCAGCCATTGATCCGCCTCGGTCGCCACTGTTGCGACGGTGACCTCCTTAGCCGCAGCAAGCAAAGGCACTGCATCGGCTACGGCTCTGCGTGCTTCGCGTGTGTCTTTCCACGCCACGATGATCTTCTCGGCTCTGATCCGCTCAAACTGGTCGCCTGTCGCTAAGACTGGCCTGCCTGCGCGTACGACGACCCCCGCAGGATCGGCGAAGCGGTAATTGTCACCCGTTGCGGCTCCGTCCGAGGCCGCCATAACGATCAGGTCGGCCGACCGGGATGCTTCCACAACGGCGTGTGTGGGATTTCTGAGATGTTGGCGCCACTCGGTTTTCACAGAGCCCGATGTCAATCGCTCGAAGCCGACATGCACCTCTTCCAGCCTCGTTTCGATGCCCTCTCTCAACTGCTGCCAAGTCGACGTGAAGAGGGACCCACCTTCCGGCAACGGCATCGGCAGTGGCGTATCTGCAGCGCAGTGGCCGATCAGCCTTGCTCCATGACGTTGGGCGAGATCGATCGCGGCCATCACAATAGGCGCGACCGGTCCATCGATATCGATATTGACCAAAATGGATCTGTAGCTCACGGCCAGTCCTTTCCATTCGGGTTGGGGCCTGGCCAGCATATTGCAAGCAAGGCGCACCACTAGCATTGACGCGGATCAAGTACGCCAGAGGTTTCTTCCCAATAAAGTCAGGTTCGAGCGCTTCTCAAGCGCCGGCAACCGTGCGGTACAACGCGCCATAGTGGCAGACACTGCTTGAGCCGAAAGCAGAGGTCGCGGTGCCATCGGATCTTAGCGCTGCGGCCTGAATTAGGACGCCACCACGCGAATGGCATTTTGGGGTCGCGTCGGGCTTAGGTGAGATTGTTGCGAAAGCGGTCAGCGTCTCTACAGCGATTCCGACGGGCCCGAAGCATTTAGCAGAACCGAGCTGACCAGATCGGTGTAGTGGTTCATCTGGAGATGCTCCCTCTCGTGGATGATGGACTCCGATGCAGAATACAACCGACCCTAACTGGATCACCTGTGCCCAAGGACGCTGGAGGGCGTCGTCGATCCGCCGCTCAAGGCTTTCCAGTTACCCTCGATCGGAAGTGAGAGGCGGAATGTCGACCCGCGGGCATCGCTGGCGATCAGTCTGAGATCGCCAGCGTGTTGCCGAGCAATCTCTCTCGAGATGTAGAGCCCGAGGCCGGAGCCATTCACGTTCTGGCCGGCGGCGCGAAAGTACTTCGCGAATATGAGTTCGCGGTTGTGGGGCGCCACCCCTGCTCCCTGGTCTGACACGTCTACAAGCACAATGTCTTGATTGGTCGACAGTTGGACCGTTACGGGACTGGTCGGCGGTGAGTATTTCAGCGCATTCTGGATCAGGTTTTGCAACACGATCTCCAGCAGGATGCGATCACCTTTCACCACCGCCTCGTTGCCGGGTACGAAGCTCACGCGCCTGGCGGCATCATCGTCCAGCCCCGCGTGGACACTGGAAAAAATTCCATTCAAGTCAAACGTCTCGATCGCGTCGAATGTCTTTTGGCCGGCATTGAGCCGGTCGCCCGCAAGGACGTTCTCGATAAGCATCGACATCCGTTTGACGGTCTGCCTTATCTTGATGGCGCGGCCCTTGATGTTATGGGGGCTTTCAGATGCATAATGCAGCAGGTTGTCCGACGCCGCAGCGATGACGGACAGGGGGCCGCGGAATTCATGCGACACAACGGCCAGAAAATCGCGTTGCTGGGCCAGAGCGTCGTTGACGGAGTCCAGGGATTGCCTGAGCTTCACCTCAAGCAGATGACGTCGATCTATCTCCTCCTTGAGAGAAGCGTTGCTTTCCGCAAGTTCTGCAGTCCTCTCGCGTACTTTGATCGCCAGTTCCTGCTCGGCCGACCGCGACATGGCCAAGACGCGATCCTTTTCCTCGTTAAGGCTTCGCTCGGCTCGCCGCGTCCTCGTCGCGATAGCGGCGCTCAGAAGCACAAGATGAATTAAGGATCCGACGGCATGTAGTCTGGATAGTGAGCTGTTGATCTGAAGCGGATTGGCCCCGGTATACTGCGTTTGCATCAACAGGCTGATGGTAATCACACTGGCAAAGGCCAATGCCGGAAGCAAATATTGAGTTTGCCGCCGCACGACGAGCAAGTAGAGGACGAGCAAGCCGACAGCAATAAAAGAAAGCTGAAGATTCCGCGCTACAAAAAATCCAACATCAGCATAACGTCCTGCAATCGCGAGAAGCATCGCAACGCCATTGAGTAAGATAATGCCTTGGAAAGCGCGCCATACCCAGAGCCAGTGGCGGCGGAACTCGAAAAGCCTCGCCAGAAACAGGATCATGACGACATTGTATAAGCAAACAATCGCTCCCCAAGAGCGATAGATCTGCTCATTGCTTAAGAAAAATAATACATATGAAGCGTATCCCATGTGAAATACGGTCAGAAGTCCGGATTCAATGAGTACTAACGAGTAAAGAAAATACAGTGAATCCTTCAAAATTATGGAATACATTACATTAATTAATATAAGTAAAACAATGGATCCAACTACAAATCCAATGATCCAATCGTCGGTTTGACGATATCCTGCATAACCATCTTTCTGCCAGATATTCAGCGCGGTGGTCATGGAAGTCGATGACTGAAGGCGAACGTAATAATCCGTCTGAACTGAAGGCACCGAGATCGGAAAGAGATTCGGATAAGCGCCAGCGCCGCCTTTGTCCCCCGGTCGAAGGGGGCTTGGGGGCGAAGCCACAAACCGTCCTGCCTCGTCCCGAACGTAGAGCGTTACATATTCGATCAAGGGCCGCTCTATTTGCAGTAGCCACTGTTTCGGACCTTCCGGGGCGAACAGCGAAAGCCGGACCCAGATGGCGCCCTTTCGATACCCTTGCGTGAGCATCGAAGGGATGGCCTGGAACTGAACGTTAGAGTGCTCTGAAACGATGTCATCGATCGTGAGCGCGCCGGTGGGATCATGAAGGATCGAGAGGTGACCGTTGAGAGAAACCGGTGCATTGAGGCCATCTGCCGGATTCAGCGGAAGCGCCGATGAAATTTGCGGCAGCAGGCATCCAAACAAGATGGACAAAACAGCGATTAAATGAAATCGATTGTGATGACGATGCGGCATGGGGTTTCGTCGATGAGCGGAGAAGGCTTTAAGCAGGATGGCGTCGCGATTGCCCCCCTTGTTTACATCGTCGATGACGACGGGGATTTCCGCGAGGAAATGGTCTTTGGCCTATCCAGGCTTGGTCTGGACGTACATGGATTCCACGATGCCGCAGCCCTTTATCGCGCCTATGCCGTCAGGCCGGCCGACATAGTCATCCTGGACATCGGCCTGGAGGGCGAAGACGGTCTGTCCATAGCCACGCATTTGCGGGCCTCGCAATCCGTTGGGATCATCATGGCAACCGCCCGGGGTTCCATCGATGACCGGGTCGGCGGCTTCAAAACGGGCGCAGACGCTTACCTCGTCAAACCGATCGACGTCCGGGAGCTTGCCGCCACGGTGGTGGCGCTCAATAACCGTCTCAGCAGGCACCGCACCCCTTCGCCGCCCGCAGCCCCACAATGGGCCCTGGCGGAAGGCGGGTGGGTGCTTGCCGACGGCATGGGCCATCGCCTTCGCCTGACCACTTCGGAGCGGCGCTTCTTGGAATGCTTGTTCAACGAGCGGGGCAAGACCGTTGGGCGGCGCGCACTCGTCGAAGCCATCGGCGGGGACGTCTACGACTTCAACTATGCTCACCTGGACACCATCGTGAGCCGGCTGCGTCGAAGAGCCCAGAAAGCCGACATGATCCTCCCCTTGCACGCAATTCGCGGGTTAGGCTTCGCCTTCACCGATTAGAATAATCACGCAGACTTTTGTCCAGAGAAGATTGCCGATTCCATTGATTTGGATGAGGCAGGAGAGAGTATTTGAGCAATTCCTCGCACGACAGGAAGTGCAAGGATGTGCCCGTTACTGCGATTGTGAAGAATATTCGCGCTATCTAACTTGAGAAAAGGGGTGGTTATCCGCATTCCGTGCGATTCGTCAGCGACGTCTCGAACACATCGGAGGGTGGATACCCGAAGTCGCTATCTTCAATGGGGCCCATTGCATGCCAGGTCCGGATTTCTTGTTGACGCTCGGAGGGACCGCCGGGCGCAAGCAGAATTCGGGTCTTTTGCCGGGCTAGCCGAAACCGAAGAGAGGGGGTCGAAAACGGATGAGTAGACACGTACGCACTTTATCCATCAGTTGCTCGGTATTCGCGTTTGCGTCGGCATTTGCAGCTTCTGTTCCCATGGCAATGGCGCAAACGCCCACCAATAAGCAACTCTACCAGATGATCCTGGACCTAAAACAGAAACAGGATCAGATGGAACGCAAGCTCGAAGCGGCGTATGCGGAGACAGCCCGCGTCAAGGAAGAGCTGGGCGCGCTTCGGGGAGCGGTTGCGCGCAGTTCAGATCGGGCCTCGATAGCGGCCGCGGAAAGGCGAATGTATTTAGCTGGCCCGCTGTCGGACACCCGGGCTGTCGCCGCGCCGAACGTGCGCGCCGGCGTTGGCGTCGGCGTGAACGCCGGCGACGCATACGCGTATACCGACGGTTCGGTGGCCGTACCACTCGGCGAGAAGTATGGTTTTCAGATCGACGGGATCGGCGGCGTCACCGCAGACAACAACTTTACCGGTGCGGCCGCGCACCTTTTCCGTCGTGACCCCAAGGTCGGCGCATTGGGAGTTTACGGCAGCTATCTTTATGGCAGCGGCGGCTACGACAATGGCGACACTATAGAAAACGGTTACGTCGAGGCGAAGCTCGGTGTCGAAGGGCAGTACTATCTGGATCGGGTGACACTCGAAGGCCTTGCGGGCGTCGAGTGGAACTCCCTGGAGGAGGCGTTCAGTCCGTTCGCCGAGGGGCGTGTCGGATATTACCCCACCGACAATTTTAAGGTGAATGCCGGCCTGCGCTATCGGGGCGCATTCGATGGCGCGACCCAACTGGTTGGGGGCGCGGAGTATCTTACGGAGTTCGGCGGTACGGGGGTGGCGACCTCGATTTACGGGGACGTCGCGGTTAACCTGAACGACACCGATCGCTACAGCAGCGGTGATATTTCTGCCCTGGTCGGTCTCCGGTTCCACCTGGGCACCAATAACGTCCAGTCTGGACCCAAGACGGTGTTCTGCAAGGATCCTGCTCAGAACTACGAATGTGACGTCACCGACGGCCAGAACGACTATTACGCCGATAAGCCAGGGCGCTCGTTGATCCAGCGGGATCGCGGTGACTACATGCCATCGCGCCTTGCAGGCGAAGTCGGGAACTTGCCAAAGCCCTCCACAAACGAGTGGGGACAACCGGGGCTGCCCGGAGCACCTGGAACACCCGGAACGCCGGGGACCCCCGGGACAGCAGGTTCGCCCGGGACACCGGGTTCGAACGGCTCAGATGGAACGCCAGGGACTCCCGGCGTGGATGGAACACCGGGGACTCCCGGCGTGGACGGCGTCGATGGAGTCCCAGGGGAACCGGGAACTCCTGGCCTGGATGGAACACCGGGCGAGCCCGGATTGCCGGGTGAGCCCGGAACGCCAGGTTTGGACGGCGAGGACGGGGTACCGGGATTGCCCGGAGCGCCCGGAGTGCCGGGTGACACCGGTGAACCAGGATCGCCGGGTGAGCCAGGAGTTCCGGGCGAACCGGGATTGCCGGGTGAACCCGGCACTCCGGGCTAACAGCGCTCCTTCAAAACCTGCTGACCATGCCGCGACTCGTCCGGCATGGTCGTTGCCCATTTTGAATCGACTGAGGAAAGGCTATGACAGGCCTACGTCTTGATTGCATGATCCAGGCTCCGAATCCGCCCCAGCTTGTCGCTGCGGATGCGACGCGGGATTGGATGGACGCCACCAGCGACCATTTTGCTTATCGCTGCACGCCGCTCTCGATCGCCAACGCCAGCGGCTGGGAACTGCTGAACCCGATAAGCGTGACCGTCACCTGGAATGGATACAACACGGTCAATGACGTCACCTTCCATGTGAACGAGCCAGGTGTAACGCACCGTTTCATCAGTTCGACTTTCGGCCATGGCATCGTGACTTTTCATCCGGGTTACGTGTTCCGTACCGATCCTGGATGGATGGTTTGGGCGCGGGGCTCTCCGAACAGGATGAAGGATGGGATCGCTCCGCTGGACGGACTTGTCGAGACCAATTGGCTGCCCTTCAGCTTTACCATGAACTGGCGGTTCACCCGGCCGGGGTCTGTCACCTTCGCGAAAGGCGAGCCATTCTGCTTCGTGACCATGACGCCGAGCGTTGCGATCGAAAAGGTCCAACCAGTCATCCGTCCGATGGAGGACGATCCCGAGTTCCACAAGGAGCACAAGGTGTGGAGCAGTGAGCGCCGCCGTTTTGCTGCTGGCTTGAAGATGAACGACGAGTTGACCAGGGAGCAGAAGTGGCAAAAGCACTATCTCAAGGGAAGCTCACCAACCGGAAAATCCGTTGCAGATGATAACCACAGGGTGAAGCGGACACTGAAGCAACCAATTCACATCGACCAGATGCGAGCGAGAGACAATGTGAAGGTCGATGCCCCCAGTGAAGATTGAACGGCCCAGGCGCGTTCCTCGTGCCGCCCGCTGGTGCCTGTTAGTTTAGTGCGTCGGTTCGCTCCCATGAATTTCGACCGAATAAGTAGTGCTCATCTGCTGTCGAGATGCGTGCTCGCTTTGAGCGTTTTTCTTACCGGATGTGTTTCGGCTGGAAGCAATCGTATCTCGACTGCGGAACTCAGCCGCATGAAAGCCGCCTATGCGGATGAACCGTATGAGGTCTACATTGTCGACCGGACCAAGTTTGACAAGCGATTCCTGCCCGTCGAAGTGGAGGCTCCGGAACCTCTTCCTGCCGGAACGATACTAATAGATACGGACCGGAGATTTCTCTATCTCTACAGGACCCAGCGCGTGGCACGGCGTTATGGTATCGCCGTCGGCTCCAGCGGACATAGGTGGTCAGGCAAAGCCGTCGTTGGACGTAAGGCACAGTGGCCTACATGGTATCCGACTGACGACATGCGCAACAACTCGCCCAACTTGCCAGCCGCGATCAAGCCAGGCGAGCATAATCCACTTGGGGCGCGGGCTCTCTATCTTTACAAAAACGGCGTTGACACGCTCTATCGCATCCACGGCACCTCGGAGCCTTGGACCATTGGGACTGAAGCCTCCTCAGGCTGTATCCGCATGCTAAACGAGGACGTAATCGAACTGTATACTTTGGTGACAGAAGGCGCGACGGTTATCGTGAGGTAGGTATGCGTCATACCCGCTATGAGCAGGGCTCCACCTTCGCCACCGTCCCAAATGAAGAAGAATCGAATCCGACGTGGCGGATTCGAACGACGTTTCCTTGGAAGAGCCTACCGCCAGTCCCGAGGCGATCCGGGATCAAGCCTCGGCCTGTGCGGAGCGCACAAAACTCACACTCGATAGCTCCAGCAATCCGTCAGTCCGATATGTTAAACGCGTTGCCGCAGGGCTCGTGAGCGGCTCGACGGCGGCTACCGCACCTTGGAGTATCATTTCACCCCTACCGGACCGACCCCTTATAGTCGCGGCGCGAGAGATGCACGCCGCAAGAGATAAGAAACAGCGCCAGGAGAATCGTCGCGAAAAGGCTTTCGGAGAGGAGTGTCACCGTAATGATGAGGCTGATGACCGGTTGCCCGAATTGAAATGGTGCGATCGTTAAGGGCCGACTGGGCCCGCATGGCAGGGATTTCGACGCGTTGCTCCTCGTCACAGAACTTTGACGGTGGCGCCGACCTTCACCTTTTCGTATAGCTCAATGATGTCTTCGTTGAGCATGCGAATGCAGCCCGAGGAGGCTTCCGTGCCAATGGTCCACGGTTCATTCGTACCATGAATGCGATACAGCGTGTCACGGCCATCGCTGAACAGGTATAAAGCGCGGGCTCCCAACGGGTTGGCTGGCCCCGGCGCTATCCGTTTGGGCAGGCCCGGCGTTTCGGCATGCATATCATCGGTGGGATGCCACGCCGGCCATTTGGCCTTTCGCTCGATCGTTGCCGTCCCGTGCCAGCTATACCCGCTTTTACCAACAGCTATACCGTAGCGCCTGACTGTGCCTTGGGATTCGACAAAATACAGATGCTTATTGTGAGGATCGACAATGATCGATCCGGGCGCGGCATCCACCTGTTTAGCCATCGTGACCGGCTGCAGATCTTTTGCGAATTTGCTACGATTGACGGGACGAACTGGAAACAGCTCGGACGCATATGGACCTTCCGCAGGCGACGAAGACACAGGTCCGCTTACAGCGCTGCAACCCTGCACCGCCAGCAGCCCGAGTATGAAACTCCGCCGTGAGATGGCAGGATAAGAAAGCGATTTCGCAAGCGGGATCGTTGTCACGAGAAAAGATCCAAGAATTGTCTGGCTATCGGACTCTGGCTTTCGCGGAATTGTTATCATCACAATTGACGGCCTGATAAAGAGACGCTCCCGGCATCTGTTCGATGCCGGGAGCGTCTCTTCGTGTGCGATCAGAACTTGACGCGCAGTCCGAGCGTTCCGCCTAATTCGTAGCTGTCCGCGAAGTTCTTCAGGCGGGTGTCGGCTGACACTTCGCCATAGACGGCATATGTGTCGTTGGCCCAGCTGTAGGTGCCACCAAAACCAATTCCACCGGTCAGCCGGTCGGCGCGACTGTCGAACTTCGTGCCCGATACATCGACCCTTGTTCCGTCAAGGAACTCGTTGGTCAGATTGACGATGCCATAGACCTGCGCACGCCTTGTCTGACCCTCCTCGTCCTTCCAGCTGCGCTCGTGCCCGAGGGCCAGACCCAGACGCCCCTTCAGGCTTTCACCCTTGTCGAGCGAGACGTGGGCCCCGTAGGGATCGGTGAAGCTGTCGAAATCGACCGACGACCAGGTCAACTGTGCCTGTGGTGTAAGGGTCCAATTCTCGTCGAGAGCGATGCGCTTGCCAGCCTCGAGGCTCAGGGCATAACCAAAACCATCGTTGCCGTCGGCAAGTCCCTGACGCAGCGTATCGGAGTAGAGATCGCTGTCGTACCAGGTAACCTGACCCTGCGCGTCGAGATAGAAGCCGTTATTGCCATACCAGGTCAGTGTGCCACCGAAGCCATAGCCCGTGGTGTCGATATTGCCATTGCCGAAGAGCGACGCGACATCGGTGGAGACCTGGCCGTAGTGAACGGTTACGCCGCCGATGAGCTTGCCAGCGTCGCTTTCATAAAGCTGGCCGTCTACGCCCGCCTGCAGCCTCCACATATTGTAGTCATAGTCCGACTGGCTTGTGGTGACAGCTGGCTGCTGTCTACCATGCAGCCCTTCGATGCGACCCCAGACGCCCATGCCGCCAACGATTGTCGTAGCGCCGTCCTGATAATAGGCGTTCTGGTCCTGTGTCGGCGTGCATTTGAAGTTCTGAGCTGGATCTTTACAGAACACGGTCTCGGCAGGCGCCCGTTCACCCCCGTATCGATTGCCGGTGCGCTGAGCAAGCGTCGGCAAGCGATTAAGGACCTGCAGTGCGTTCGGATAATTCTCATAAACCGGCACGCCTGGCTGATAACGGGGCGTTTCTGGACCGGTAGGCACGATCGGATCGATCAACATCGAGCGTAGATACCAGTCATTGGCGGCATAGCTATCCCCATGGACATCCGTGCCACTGGAGGTAGGGCTACGGTGGAGTGTATAGGCATAGGCGCCTGCCACCTTGGCGTTCTGGCCATCGTTCGTCACGTAGTCGCCATTACCAAGGAAGAACGCATTCGTGGTCGTGGTGCCGCCATTGATGGCGTTGACAACCTTGATGCCGTCAGTGGTCGCAGCCCCGCCACCATTGATGTTGTTAATGACAAGTCCGGTTTGGCCAGTTGCCGTGCCACCATCGATCACGATCAGGTCGGACGGGGAGGCATCGCCGCCCAGGTAAGTATTCAAGACAACCGTACCGGCTGCGCCCCCGGCGCCTCCAACGAAATTAGAGGTCGTCAGTGTCTTGTAGGCGCCGTTCACAGGCGGTGCAAAGACGATCAGCCCTGCATTCTCGGTGGTGCTGCCAGCGGTGTTGTTGACTGTGGAACTGGCTATCATGTTCCAGGTGCTCGTGGCATCGATAGCCATATTGTCGGCGTTCAACGCAGCACCGGTCAATGTACTCCTGTTCAGTGTCGCGTTGGCCCTGGCGGTTCCCTCTCCCACCACATTGCCGGTCAGCGCCATGTTGGTGAAATTGCCGCTGGTGGTGCCGCCAACGGCATGTACCACGATGCCGCTGCCTGTTGTGGGAGCGACACCGGTCAGATTGGCAACGACATTGCCTGCCGTTCCGGTGATCAGATCCCCCGTCGCGCTCAGGGAGCCGCCCGCCATCATCACCGTGCCATCTCCGGTCCCGAGAATACCCGACGAGCCGGTCCCGTTGGCCGTCACGGCAGTGCCGGTCGTGCTGATCTGGCCGCCACCGTTGACGGAAAGGCCCGAAGCGGCCTGCGTTGTGACGGACGAGGCCGTCAGTTTGACATTGCTGTTCGCCCCTTCCGACAGCGCACCGAAGGCGCCGGCGCCGCTGGTGTTGACGGTAGCATTCGTGGCGTCGACGACACCGCCCTGCATCGCGTGCAAGCCCATGGCGTTGACACCCGAAGTGGTGACCGCCGTGCCGCCTTTCGCGCTGCTCATCAGCGTGACCGTGCTGCCGGGGCCGGTCGCCCGCACGCCATCGGCACTGGCGTTCGCGGTCTCGGCTCCATTGGTTTTGATGGTGCCACCGGCAACCGTGGCGGAGCCACCGGCATTGGCAGCGACGCCGATGGCACCATCGCCGGTGGTTGTGAGTTTATTGTCCGTGATCGTAAGCGTACTGCCGATCCCGATCACCTCCGCACCATTGGATTCCCTGCCAATCTCTGTCGACGAGTAGTGGCCGCCGGACGTGTTGAATCCTGGCTTGTACCCGGTGGTAATCTCACCGCCGGCTACACTGATCGTGCCGCCGCTCGTGACACGGACACCGGCGCTGGACGGGCCGGTCGTCCTGACGATGGCATCAGCAATAGCGACCCTGCTGGCCGCTCCGTTATCATCGGTCCCATCCGCGACTGCGCCGGCGGAAGCGGTCTCATAGGTAAAAATGCCGTAGCCCTTGAAATCGATAAAAGCCCCGCCCTGAGCCGTTGCGCCCGCACTGGCCGCGCCATAGGTGGTTACGCTGCCCCCCCGGTCAATCGTGATCTGGCTACCGCTGCCCTGGGCAAGAAGAGCCACGGAATTGCTGATGAGTTGTCCATGATAATTACCGGTCACGACCGCGCCGCCATGGATGGTGGCCGCTCCCCCGTCGGCAACCGACATCCCGGCACTGTTATTGCCATAGGTGTTGATGTAGCTGGCGTTGGTGACGATAGTACTGCCGGCACCCGAAACGAAGGCACCCGCCGTATCCTCGCCGCTAATGAATCCACTCACACCGGTGAGGATGATCTGGCCCCCCGATTCGGCGACGAAGGCAGAACTGCCCGTGCCATAGGTTAAGATGCCGGACTGCAGGGCATTGAGGCCGGTAATTTCGACTGTGCCACCATTGGCTGCATAGGCGCCATATGCACCGTTGCCGGCCGTAACGACGATTTGTTGCCCGACATTCGGCGGTAACGTCACGCCGCTGAAGTCAGCATTCACATCACTGCCAGCTCCGGTTGCGTAGATGCCGTGGCTGCCGTCGCCCCATGTGCTGACGAGGACACCCTTTCCGTTGATCTGGCCGCCGCCATCGGCATAGAGACCGTGACTGCCTACGCCAGTCGTATTGACATAAGCGGTGTCGTATCCCCCACTACCATCTGGTGCGCCGTTCAAATTGATCGTTCCGTCGCCGCTCGCGTGGGCGCCGGCACCAGTGCCGCTTGCCTCCAAGCCAACAACGTTTCCTGTGTATACCCCGGTGCCGGAGGCGCCGACCACGTCCGTGGCATCATTGCTCGATCGAGTTGGAGTGCCTGGCGTACCTGAATCCGTGCAACTACCCGAGGCGATGCTCACAGGCGCATCCGGTGCCGGTGCGCATTGCGCCAAGGCCTGCGTGGAGGGCAGTAGTGCGGTCACCGCGGCAGCCAGAATGTAGCGATGGTTGTAGACCGAGCTTAGCAGCGCCTTTTTCAGGGAGTTAACGGCGGAGGTGTCAAGACTGCGAATGCAAATTGGCTTGTCCATATGGTCGGAATGCATTTAGGTGTGCCCCCTAGGCGCTTGGAAACTAAATCGATCATTTCCGACATCAGCGATGTGAGTGAAAGGTCATGACGTGATCCGCGAGCCTCGCATTTTCGCCAAGAATTCACCTCGCAGGTCTGTCGGTACCGTCTTCAATCGTTCTCGTATCAACGTGACATCGTTGCCGGATCCACAATCTCTCGAAATCTCAGATACTGGGAACAATGAGTCGACAGTGCTTGTCAGGATTTCCGCGTCTCAACTGTGACTTTTCCGGCATCTGCCCCACCAGTTCCGTAAGAATTCTTGCTCAGGCTTTCACATCACGCCAATTAACGATTTGCTTAAACGATATATACTGAAATGACTATCTTCAATGACAGAATCTTTCACTTTCTTGCACTAATTGTCAGTTTTTGAACCCGGATATTCTTCCCGATTCCTTGTCGCCAACGCATTGAGCGCGCTGTCATCAGGCGCGGCAGCTACAGCATCACCCTGCGGGCGCGTTATTACCGTCTACGTCGAGGGGCTAGTAAGGAGGATATGGCTGCTCCCTTTTCACACGATTCGGAGAAGCGTTCGTCTTTACCGACTAGGCGACTTAAACCAGTTCTTTCTAGATAAATCTGGCTCATTCCGGCTCCCAGGAGTCCAAATAAATATTGATAGATTATATTCGAACTTTTGCATGTGTCAGTTAGTGAAAGTCGGTGACATTGCTCGCATTCTCCCAAAGTCATATTTTTAAACAATAACTGGGTTGCGCGCAGGTCGTGCCCGGCAAGATTTTCTTAAGGTATCTGGTGCGGCGCGCTCAGTATCCCGCCAGCAGCGGTCATTACTTTTCCTGGTTGTCCATCGGGAGGTTTGCGGGCGCGCTTTGCTTGGCGCTGGCGGAGTAAGGTATGTTTGAGCAGCTTGATGTTCTCGACAAAAATACGTGGCGATTGCGGCCAATGCCATTGCTGACGATAGCATCAGCGGTGCGGCTCAGGACGTTCGGTCGCGTTGTCTCCAGAAGAGACTCCATACGGCGAATGCCTCGCGCAACTGACCGGCTCGGATGGAAGGGGTTACGCAGCTAGTGCATTTGTTTCCTGTTTCGACGCGTCGAGCTTTGTCACTCTGGTGGTCGTCGAAGGTGTGGAAGCCGCCGCCCGGATCGCTGTCGCACGGGCTTCAGGGGCCCACACGTTCAGGGCTATTTTATCTCTGTGCCGCCCCCACGCGAGTGAGCGACCCGAGCCGAGCAGCAGAAAAGTGAATGATGAATCGAAACCGCATCAACGCTCCGACGAAGAAAGTGACCGACCCTTCCTACTTCACCGAATGCCAGTTCGTGCTCGAGCCGTCGGTGTATGGCCTGATGAAACTGGCCACGGCGGCAGGTTGGGATCCTCGGCACGCGGCAACCGCCATTGCTGTATTGGCGGCTCAGATCGCGTTCAATGAAATGGAAACGAAAGTCGATGGATATATACTCGCTGACTGAGTGAGCCGGAGAACGGGAGCGCAGGGCCAAAAGAATTCGTCTGGTCTTTGCTTGTCACCGGCAACCACAATCATGTTGTCTCTCAGCGCTCCACCTTCCCACATCGGTTAACCCCGCGGCGCCTCCGCTCCTGAACACCACCGACAATGTCATCGCCCGACCGTCACCTGGAACAACGCTACCCCGGATAACGCCGTTGTCCAGCCGGGCAGTGACGCTTGGCGGGCCGATCACCGCTGGCAGCCTCAACTTCAACGTCAGGGAACACCACCGGCGGCACGCTGACGCTTGGCGGCACGACGCTGACGATACGGCGCTTGGCAACGCCAGCATCAGCTCGAGCGTTGCCAGCACAGCTGAGTTGAACAGGGTGGGTGGCGGCACTTCGGCTCTGCCGTCGACTGCTTGTTTTGGAGGAACGTTCGTCCAGCCATGGGAGATCATACGAAGGATATTGGGTTGGCTAACCAACCACCGAACCATTCCTTTTTCTGCGCAGCCAGATTCTCCCCAGGCCCAACATTATCGTTATCAGCCGTGGTCTTTCGCATCGAAGAAGGACCGATCATTCTTATGGATGAACCCCGGATCGGAATCCCGCAGGAAGAAGAAGTCAGCCGACCAGTTTAGAGCGGGAAGGGTTCTTCGCACGTGTCGAAATGACCGAGCTGAGCAATAACATCGACACAGTTCAGTCGGTAGGGAATTATTGCGGGACCGGCAATTAGTACTGAATCCTGTGACGTAGTTGTCGGATCAATGTAGTGAAGCGGCCAAGCTCTTCGTGACGGCTCGAAACGATAAAGGCAACAGATGTCGATTGAGAACAATCGTCGTGAAGTGAACTCCACTGATGAGGTTTCGATTTCGACCGATCTGGTCGAGGATCGTCTCAGGAGCGACTTCTGGCGAGAGGTGACGCGACCCTTCTACGAAACCACGCCGCTGATTGGGAGCGAAAGCCCGCTGGAAGGTACGATAAAGTCACGGCAGGTGGCGGGGCTCCAGATCGGTTCCGTCACATTCAACGCACAGCGATACAATCGCGATCGACGCATCATCGCCTGGAGCGGCCTTGACCAGTATCTTATTGCGGTTGTTGCAGCAGATATGTCCGGTAACTTCGCCGACACCAGCGTCAAGGCTCGGCCTGGGGATATTTGCGTCCTGGATCTGGCGCAGATCCTTCAAAGCGATGTGACCGCCGGTGGAATGTTCTCAACCCTCATACCGCGCCAAATCCTCGCAAAGGCAACAGGCCATGCAAATTTGCATGGCCTGGTTCTCCAGGCGCATCTGCCGATGACGAAGTTACTCACCACCTATCTTGGGGGAGTAGGCGACCTCAGGGATCAGCTGTCGGACGGTGAAGCTGCCGCAGTGCAGGACGCGCTGGTAACGATACTCGCTGCAGCGCTGCGAGGGGAGCAACCCGATGATGCCGGAGAACTCCGTCCTTTGAGTATAGCTTTGCGTCAACGGGCTTTGGACTTCATTGACCACAACATCCAAAATCCCGACCTCAGTCCAAACCTCATTCTTCGGCACTTCAATGTCTCCCGTGCCCATCTCTATCGAGCGTTTGCAGAGGATGGCGGCATCTCAAGTGTGATCCGTGACCGGCGGCTGGACGCAGCCTTCCTCGAGTTGACGCGAACCGATGTTGTCACTCGATCTGTCTCAGACATCGCTTTTGCGCTTGGTTTTTCGAATGCCACCCACTTCTTGCGTGGTTTCCGGACGCGTTTTGGACTGACGCCCAGCGAAGCGCGGCGGGAAAGGCCCTCTGGCCAGCTAGCTCCCGAACTTCAAGCGCATTTCTTAGAATTCGGAAAAAGGGCGTCGAGCCTGAGCAACCAACAGCATGAGACGCCAAGCGTATAAAAATGAGACGAATGGATGAGGCATCAGACACCCCGATCACGTAAGAAATGTCATACCTATCTTCTTGTCCAGGGTCACGCCTCCGGTCAATTGGAAAGACCTTATCACGGGAAACTTCATACTGGCTCCGACATTCTGGTCAGCCTGATCAGACGCGGTTCAACCAGCCTCCAGGGCGTAGGAAATAAGCTGGTTGGTCGGAGTCGTTGAAAGCTCATGTTTTTTGATCAGATTACCTTTTTGCTTGCTATTGGCGTCTCTAGCGGTGCGCTTTGTGTGACACTGTTTGGGGCATGGATCGGGTCGCGTCGCGATAGCTTTCTGCTCGACTGGTCTGTTGGCCTGGGTTTCATCGTCGTGGGCATCATGCTGCTCAGTGCGATAGGCCGCCATTATGATCCCGTGCTCCAGGCTGCGTCTTTCACTGCGCTCCTTACAGGCTTCGGATTCATCTACGCAGGCTCGATGCAATTTCGTGTGGGCATGACGCATTGGGTCGCGGTATGGGCAGCCACGGGATTGGGAGTTCTCTCAACGGCCTGCGCCTTTATGCTGGGATTCTCCGGCATAGGCACAATAACGGCCAACCTTGGGATTGCGCTCCTGCTCGTGCTGACAGGACGGCAGTACTGGGATGGTCGTGCGGAATCGCCGGTTGCTATGGTTGCGACTGCCGTCCTTTACGCAATAACCGCAATCTCGTTCGCCCTTTGCAGCCTGGCGATTGCGCTTGAGCGCAAATGGATCCTGACGGAACTCCCCGCAAATTGGGCCGAAGGCATCAACTCCGTGGTGGTCATCATCGGTCTAACGGGTATTGGCGCTCTGTCACTCACCGTCAATCAGGCGAGAATCTCTCGCTTTCACCGGATGGAAGCGTTGACCGACCCGCTGACCAACCTTCTCAATCGACGGGCGCTGATAGATCGCTACTCGTCACCAGCTCGACCTCGCACCGCCGCCATCCTGTTTGATCTGGACCATTTCAAATCGGTCAACGACACCTATGGCCATGCCGCGGGGGACCTCGTCCTCCGTCATTTTGCAGAGATACTCTCTACAAGAATGCGCATTTCAGACATCGCAGCTCGGGTGGGCGGGGAAGAGTTTTGCGCCATCCTTCACAACGTCGACCGGGAGATGGCCGTAGAATTTGCAGAGCGCATTCGAATGAAGACCGAGGAAAAAACGGTTGCTTCGATCAAAGGGCAGATCGCAGTCACGGTCAGCGTCGGCGTGGCGTATTCCGCAGGTCACGGAGAAAGCTTTGGCATGCTTTTGGAGCGCGCAGATCAAGCCCTTTACAGGGCAAAGACGGACGGCAGAAACAGAGTCAAAAGCGACGAGATCCGCCTTGTGGGTTAATCGGAAAGCCAACCTCCCATCCCTCGTCACAATGCTTTATCCGCCTGTTTGGAAGGCAAGCCGGCATCACTCCTTACCAGTCCGTCATTCGCGCCCGTGTCGGAGAGGCGGGAAGGCTGCCGGAATAAACCGATATGTCCAGCGCCGAGCTGTCTTGCAGCGCCCGCTCTTTAGCCCGGGCATAAGTCGGACGCTCGCCTTCTGCAGGCAGCCGTCAACCTTACGCTAACGGTAAATACCAAAAGCTGATTGAATTCTTTTTGTGCGGATGAATAGTATTCGTGTTTCTCGGTTGATGGATAAATCATGCGACACATACTATTTGCTACAACAGTACTTTCGTTAAGTTGCTGCGCTGCATTTGCGGGTTCCGACCCGGCCTCTGATTTCAAAAGAGCTGATGCAGCACTGAACGCGACGTTCAAGAAAATCGGGCAGCGTCTGTCGGACGACACGGAGGGCAAGGCCCGGTTCGTCAAAGCTCAGCGAGCCTGGATTGCATTTCGCGATGCTGAGTGCACTTTCCAATCCAGCGGCGACGACGGCGGATCGGCTGCCCCGATGGTTGCCACCGCATGCAAGGCAACGCTGACGACCCAACGCACCAAGCAGTTGAAGGCTTATCTCAACTGCCAGGAAGGCGACCTCGCCTGTCCGGTTCCAACAGAATAACAAGGAAAACGACGATGCCGGCATTCAAGGCGAGATATTTACTGGCTGTGCTTCTCCCATTGGCCGCAGCGGGTTGCGTCAGCGCAGAAGATCAACGCGCGGCGGATCAGGAAAAATGCACTTCCTTTGGCTTCCAGCCGGGGACTGACGCCTTTGCAAACTGTATGATGAGACAAAACGCTCAACGCGACGCAGACAACCAGAGATCTCTCGACCGTATCCACGACCAGGAACAACGCGAGAAAGACCGCAAGGCCGCCCGTCGTAACAATGACGAAGCCATCGACACCCGTCCAAGCTACGACAAGGACGGCAATCCAAACTTTGATACAGAAGGCAATTACCAAGGGTGCAACGGCGTAGGTTGCGCAGTCGACAATCCAGACGACAGCTAACTTCGATTGGCCGATAATTGCTGAAGGCGAGGCAGATGTCGCTCGGAGAATATTGAGTACCTTAGGAAACACCGACGGAGATCGCTGCTGGCCTTCATCGCGACGGTATTGTTCCGCCTCGCGGGAGCAGGTGGTTCGCATCAACGTCTGTTCGCCTCTTTAGGCGAACAGATCAAATCGGGTCAGCCTATCGCGGACATCATTGTTCCGCTGGCCTTGGGCTATGAGGGTTACCGGCATGCTCCAGCGGCGCGGCATTGTACCTTTCATAGCTGTGATGTGGCGTAGACGCTTGAGCGTTCAGATCGCACCCAGGCGAAATCCTGGAGGGATGCACCTTCATTGCGACGCTTCACTCGCCGGTCCGCGGCAGTGTGAGAACGAAACCAGATAGGCAGTGCATCATTGAAGATAGGTGCGCTCCTCCACAGGAGTGTCAGCAATAGCTCGCTGCAACCCATCGAGCAGCGCGCTTTCTGCCCGGTTCATCGGCCTTTGCTCATTGACCAGCAGGTAGATATCGATGGCCGGAACGTCCTTGTAGGGAGGAAGGCGCCAAAGCGTGCCGTCGCTGACATCTCTGCGCGCGACATGCAGGGGAAGCGGACCGATGCCCAATCCCGCAATGATCATGCGGCGCACTTCCTCGAGGCTCGACGATACGCCGACGACGGATGCGTCGAGCCTGGCCTCGCTGCGCAGCAGGGCCACCGGGCGCAGCGCGTCGGTGATATGGTCGGTTTGAAAAGATACCGACATCTCGCCTTCGAGATCCTCCAGCCTCAGCTCCTTCTGGCCAAAGAGACGGTGTGTCGGCCCGCAGAAGAAGCCGAAGAATTCGCGATAAACCATGGTGTACGTCAGGGTGGGATCGCGCTGGCTGACAAGACATAGCCCGAACGATGCGCGACGTTCACGAACCTGCTTGGTGACCTCGATGCTTGGCGCCACTTGGATCGTAATGGTCGCGCGCGGGTAGCTCTGGTGAAATTCGCCCAAGACACGATCGAAGAGCGGCGAGACGACGTGGCTTGCGACAGCGATAGTGACGTGTCCGGTGACATCATCGCTGACGCCCCGGACCAATCGAGGCAACTGTGAAATGGCGCCGAACACCTCGACGCTCTGTTCGTACAGGAGCTTGCCCACCTCCGTCAGTTCGAAGCGCGTCGCATCACGCTCGACCAACTGTCGACCGATGCGGTCTTCCAGTCGACGCAGCGCGTTGGAGACCGTTGGCTGTCTGAGGTTCAGATGTTCCGCGGCACGCGTAATGCTTCGCACCTCCGCAATCACCACGAAGGTGCGCAACAGGTTCCAGTCTAGATCCCAGACGAGACGCTCCGGTCGCATGCATTCTCCAAAATTATGATGCTCATTCCCATTATCTATTTGCGCAATGTATTCGACGCCGCAATGATTGTGTTGGCACGCGAACGCAAAACCGCAGCGATGCCCTCGATAAAAAGGGGAATTTGGATGAGAAAGTTAGTGGCGGCATTTGCCGCGTTGGGCGCATTTGCTGCCGTCGCGTTCATGACCTCGACCGCCGGCGCCGATGACCTCGACAAGGTCAAGTCGACCAATTCGTTGTCGGTCGCCATGACTGGTCAGTACCCGCCGTTCAACTTCGTCAACGACCAGAACCAGGTCGTCGGCTTCGACGCGTCGATCGGTATGGAGATCGCAAAGCGCCTCGGCGTGGAAGGCAAGATCGTCACCACGGCCTGGGACGGTATCATAGCCGGCCTGCTGGCAAACAAATACGACACCATCGTCGGATCGATGACGATCACACCGGAACGCGAGAAGGCGGTCGATTTCGTCGGCCCATACTATCACGCGGGCCGTGGCGTCTTCGTTTCAGAGGCATCGCCGGTGAAGACGCTCGACGATCTCAAAGGCAAGACTCTCGGTGTGACATTGGGCGAGACACACGAGAAGTGGGCACGTGCGCAAGGTGGATGGGATATCCGCACCTATAAGGGTTTGCCTGAACTCCTGCTCGACCTGAAGGCAGGGCGTGTCGATGCCATCGTCGTCGACAACATCCCCGTCAAGGTTGCGATGAAGCAGTCGGGGGAAAAGGTGCGCCAGCTCGACACGCCCGACATCGAGGGCGGCAGCGTCGCAATCGGCATCGCGATCCGCAAGGGCAATCCCGACCTGAAAGCCGCCATGCAGAAAGCCCTCGACGACATGATGGCTGACAGCACCTATGAGAAAATCTCGCAGGAGTGGATCGGCAGCGATATTCGCTGACGGTCTGCGCACTGGGTTCATCCGGGCGCGGATACCTCCAGGAGTGTTTTATGGATATCGAGCTGATGCAGCGGGTGCTTCCATTCTTCATGGAGGCGGCTGTAGTGACCATCGAGGTGTCGGCGCTTTCGCTTGTTCTCGGGCTGGCGATGGCAGCGCTCGCGGCTTCCGCGAAACTTTCCGGATTCGTGCCGATCCGTTGGCTTGGAAACGCCTATGTCAGTCTGTTTCGCGGTACCCCATGCCTGATCCAGCTCTTCCTGCTCTACTTCGGTGGCCCGCAGGTGGGCGTCAATCTCGAACCTTTCGCAGCCGGTGTCATCGGTCTCGGTCTCAACATCGGAGCCTACATGGCCGAGTCGGTTCGAGGTGCGGTCCTTGCCGTTGATCGAGGCCAAGCCGAGGCCGCGCGTACCATCGGTTTCAGCCGTTCTCAGACGATGCGCTACGTGCTCTTGCCTCAGGCCGCTCGGCTCATGATCCGACCGCTTGGCGTCAATACCATCGCACTGATCAAAGGGTCGGCGCTTATCTCAGCCATCTCGGTAATCGAAATAACCTACACGGCGCAGCGCTTCATCAGCTCGACCTACAAGCCTTTCGAGATCTTCGCGATTGCTGCAGTGCTTTACATGGTCATCATCTATGTCGTTGCCCGCGCCGTGGATTTCCTCGACCGCCGTTTTGCGATTGCGTGATCCATGGGCCTCGATTTCAGCGTTCTTCCCCCTTACGCAGAGTTGCTCGGTGTCGGTCTTTGGTGGACCATCGTGCTGACGGTCTCGGCCGGGATTGTCAGTTTCGTGATGGGGATCCTGTTTGCGGTCACCGTGCTCTACGCGCCTGCGGTGATCGCTTATCCTGTCCGCTTTTTCATATGGCTGTTCATGGGTACGCCGCTGCTTCTGCAGCTTTTCTTGATCTATTACGGCCTCGTCCAGATCGGTATCGATCTGCCGGCGCTGGTGGCGGGCATTGTTGGGCTCGGACTGCATTTCGCGGTCTATAATGGCGACATCATCCGCGCCGGGATCGCTGCCGTCGACCCCGGTCAGACAGAAGGTGCGCGCAGCATCGGTTTTGGCCGCTGGCAGGCGCTGCGCTACGTCGTGATCCCGCAGGCGGTGCGCAACACGACGCCTGCGGTCGGCAACATGATGATTGCGCTCCTGAAGGAGTCGTCGCTCGTGTCGGTGATCGGCATTGCCGAACTCGTCCATGCCTCGCAACTGGCGATCAGCGAGACCTATCGGCCGTTCGAGTTCTACATCGCAGCAGCCGCGCTTTATTATCTTGCCAACCTCATCCTGGAGGCCGGATTGAACATGATCGAGAAGCGCGTGGAGGCATCGCGATGAGGCCTTCGGGTTCTATGGTCGAAGTGCGGGGTGCCCGCAAGTCCTACGGCAATTTCGAAGTGCTGAAGGGAATAGACCTGTCGGTCGAACGCGGTCAGATCGTTGCCATCATCGGCCCGAGCGGCTCGGGCAAAAGCACGTTGTTGCGCTCTATCAATCACCTGGAGACGCTCAATGCCGGCGAAATCTGGCTGGACGGCGTGCAGGTGAATCAGCCGCTGAAAGGCCGTGCCTTTGAACGCCACATCAACGGCGTGCGCCAGCAGATGGGCATGGTGTTCCAGCACTTCAATCTGTTTCCGCACATGACGGTCCGCGACAACATCACCAAGGGACCGATCGTGCTGAAGGGGATGGGCCGCGATGAGGCCGACGCGCTTGCTGCGCAATTGCTCGCGAAGGTCGGACTTGCCGACAAGATCGATTCCTATCCCTCGCGGCTGTCGGGAGGGCAGAAGCAGCGGGTCGCGATTGCACGCGCGCTCGCCATGAAGCCGAAAGTCATGCTGTTCGACGAAGCTACGTCGGCACTCGACCCCGAACTGGTCGACGAGGTGAACGCCGTCATGAAACAACTCGCAGCCGAACACATGACGATGATCATCGTCACGCATGAAATGCGCTTCGCCAGCGAAGTCGCCGACCGCGTTCTGTTCATGGACGGTGGCGCGGTTGTGGAAGAGGGACAGCCTTCGACACTCTTCACGGCCCCGACGCATGAGCGCACGCGAGCTTTCCTCAAGAAATATCTGAACGCGTGACGCGATGACACTTGGAACGACTTTCCCGGATTTCGGCCTGACGCCCGAGCAGCGCAGGGAGGCCGTTCTCGGCCACTATTATGAATATCCCGGCATGGACGGCGATCGCGGCGAGATCTGGTGTTACACCGACGCAATGTCCTACCGCGCCGGCACGACGGTACGGCTTCAGGTCAGTTCGACCGCGCCTGTATTTGATCTGCGCATCATCCGCGATGGTGCAATCGAGACGCAGGTTTTTGAAAAGTGCGGGCTTGCGGCGCGGTGGCAGGACACGCCCGACCAATGCTCGGTAGAGGGATGTGGATGGGAAACGTCTTTTGAGTTCGTGATCGGTTCCGACTGGCCATCGGGTGCATACCGGCTGACGCTGGAAGCCGACGGACGAAACGGCCAACGCATTGCCTGCCATCATGTCCTGATCGTCCAGCCCACCGCCGGTCGGAAATCCGGCCGGATCCTGCAAGTGGCTGCTACCGGTACCTGGACCTCCTACAACACCTGGGGCGGGTCTAATCATTATCAGGGCATCACCGGGCCGGGCCGGAACCAGTACGCTACGTCGGTCTCGACACAGCGCCCGTGGTGCCGGGGATTCGTACTTTTGCCGTCGGATGCGCCGCGCGTGCCGTTGGAGATGCACACGGCGCCCGCAGCGCCGCCGCGCTACCCGCACATGGAATGGGCCTTCGCCAACGGCTATTCGAAGAAGTACGCATCGTCGGGTTGGGCGAGCTACGATAGTCTGTTCTTCCGCTGGGCGGAGCGTGCCGGCTATCAAATCGACCTCGCAAGCCAACACGAGTTGCATTTCGCGCCGGAGATCCTCGACGGCTATGATTGCGTGGCCTTCGTGGGCCACGATGAATACTGGACCTGGGAAATGCGGGACGCCGTCGACAACTGGGTCGAACGCGGCGGCCGGGCTGCCCGCTTCGCCGGCAACTTCATGTGGCAGACGCGGCTCGAGGACGAAGGTCGTCGACAGGTTTGCTACAAATATCGTGCCCGAGCGGAAGATCCCGTTTATCGATCTGCAGACAAGACGCGCACCAGCGGTTGCTGGGAAGCGGTCGAGACGGGTCGGCCTGCGGCACAAACCTTCGGCCTCAATGCGCTGCGCGGGCTCTATGTCGGTTGGGGTGGCTGCGCCCCGCGCGGTGCGCGAGGGTTCCCGGTCTATCGGCCGGAGCATTGGGCCTTCGCTGGTACCGGGATCTATTACGGCGATATTCTCGGCAGCGAGGGGCATGCCTTCGGCTACGAAGTCGATGGGCTCGACTATGTCATCCGCAACGGCCTGCCTGAACCCGACGTCGACAGTGGCGCACCTGACGGATTGCAGATCCTGGCATTGGGCATGTCGTCGCTGAAAGAAGAAAGCGCCGATATTCCGGTCGAAGACCAGTTCCTTACTGACGAAGACGCCAAATTCGTCGCCGAGATCCTCAGGGGCGACCGGAGCGAGGCGTCGGTCGAGAAGATCAAGCGCGGTTGCGGCATGATCGTGAATTTCCCGAGGGGCGATGGGGAAGTGTTCCACGCCGGCAGCTGCGAATGGGTTGCGGCATTGAAGAGAGGCGACGCGATGGTCGAGCGCGTTACCGCAAATGTGCTCGACCGCTATCTTGGAAGACAGGCATGACCGATTTGCAGACACCCGCGCCTTCCCACCTTTTCTACGTCACGCGGTTGCGCCGTCCCGTCGTGGAGCGGGCCAAGGGTATCCACCTCTGGACGAAGGACGGCCGGCGTTTCATCGACGGATCGAGTGGCCCTGTCGCAGTCAACATAGGTTACGGCAACGATGTTGTCCTTGATGCGATGCGGCGCCAAATGGAAAAGACCACCTTTGCCTATCGCCTGCATTTCGAGAACCAGCCCGCCGAGGACCTGGCGCGCGACCTTGCCGGTCGCATGCCGGGCGATCTCGATCGGATCTTCTTCGTGTCCGGTGGCTCTGAAGCCGTCGAGACCTGCATCAAGCTGGCGCGGCAATGGGCCGTCGCGACAGGTCAGCCGAAGCGCTGGAAAGTGATCGCGCGTATGCCGTCCTACCACGGCGGTACGCTTGGTGCGCTTTCAGTCACCGGCGACGCAGCGTTGACGGGCCATTTCGCCGAACAGATGAGGCCGATGCCTACCGTGCCCGCGCCAACGGCCTATCGCGACCGCGATAACCTCTCGATGGAGGAGCGCGGCACCAAATATGCCGATATGCTTGAGGAAAAGATCCTCGCCGAAGGTCCGGAGACTGTCGTCGCCTTCATCATGGAGCCGATCGGCGGCGCAGCGACCAATGCGCTGGTTGCGCCCGACAGCTACTACGCGCGCATCCGCCAGATCTGCGATCGCTATGGCATCCTGCTCATCCATGACGAGGTGATGAGTGGGGTCGCCCGCACCGGACGCTTCCTCGGCGGCGATCACTGGAACTGCCGCCCGGACATCGTCTCGCTGTCGAAAGGCATCGGCTCGGGCTATGTGCCGCTCGGGGCGATGGCGGCGCCGATGCGTATCGTGAAGCCAGTCCTCGACATGGGCGGCTTCGCACATGGGCACACTTATGCGGGCAATCCGCTCGCCTGTGCGGCCGGCCTTGCCGTTATGGGTGAGATCGACAGGCTGGGCCTCACCCACAACGCAGCCGCACGGGGCGATGATCTGCTTGAGGAGCTTCGCAATCTCCAGAAACGCTTTCCCTTCATCGGTGACGTTCGCGGTAAGGGGCTTTTGACGGCGATCGAATTCGTCGCCGATCCGGTGACGATGGAGCTTCTGCCGCCGGAGGTGAACATAGGCCAACGCGTCCTCGATCTTGCATATGAGCGCGGACTGATCGTCTATTTCCGCCGCGTGAAGGGGGGAGTGCAGGGGGACTGCGTCATGATCGCGCCACCACTCATAGCCACCCGTCAGGACATAGCCGAGATCGCCTCCATCCTCGGCGAAGCCATCACGATCGCCGCGGGCGAATTCAATCTTCCGGTGAATGGATAATACCATGGCCGGCAAAGTCATCATCACCTGCGCAGTCACCGGCTCGGTCCACACGCCGACGATGAGCCCCTATTTGCCGGTCACCCCGGATCAGATCGCTGCCGATGCGATCGCGGCGGCCGAGGCCGGCGCGTCGATCCTGCATCTGCATGCACGCAATCCGGAAAATGGTCGCCCGACAGCAGATCCTGGCGTGTTCATGCAGTTCCTGCCGCGGATCAAACAGGCGAGTGACGCCGTCGTCAACATCACCACAGGCGGCTCGTCGCTGATGTCGATCGACGAGCGGCTGGCCGCGCCATTGCTGGCCGAGCCGGAAATGTGCTCGCTCAATATGGGCTCGATGAACTTCGGCCTGTATCCGATGCTCGACAAGCCGCGAGCCTGGAAGCACGCCTGGGAGCCGGAACTTCTGGAAGCAACGCGTTCGACGATTTTCAAAAACACGTTCTCAGACATGGAGACGATTCTGGACCGGCTCGGCAGCGGCTGCGGGACCCGTTTCGAATTCGAATGCTACGATGTCGGCCACCTCTATACCCTTGCGCATCTGCGCGACCGAGGCTTCGTCGAAGGACCTATCTTCCTGCAGTTCGTGCTTGGCATTCTTGGCGGTATCGGAGCCGATCCAGAAAATCTGATGCACATGAAGCGCATCGCCGACAAGCTGTTCGGAGACACTTACCGCTTCTCAGTACTCGCCGCCGGTCGGCAGCAAATTCCACTGATAACCATGGCAGCGGCAATGGGAGGCAATGTCCGTGTCGGGCTTGAAGACAGCCTTTATGACGGGGCTCAACTTGCGCGCTCGAACGCAGATCAGGTCAGGCGCATCCGCGGAATCCTCGAGGGACTTTCGCTCGAGGTGGCAACACCTGCTGAAGCGCGCCAGATGTTGGGCCTGAAGGGCGGCGACCGGGTAGCGTTCTGATTGTGTTGCGCAAGTTTTATCAAGCTTGTGGGTTGGTGTTCGCAAACCTCTCGACCCTGAGTTTTGATGCCGTTCGACCAAACCATTCCGTCGGCGACCGATCCAACAAACTGGAGCAGCCATGAAAGCCTTCTACGCCGAAGAGCAGAAGCGCCATGATCCAAAGGCATTTCTTTCATCCGGTGCACCGCAACCCAACCCTGAACAACCCGAACGTGTCGAGCGTCTTCTTGCAGGCGCGGAGGCCGCCGGCTGCGAGATCATACGGCCAATAGCCCACGGCCTGGGTCCGATCTCAGCCGTGCACAAGCCAGAATATCTGGAGTTCCTCGAAAACATCTATCCTCGCTGGCAGCGCATCGAAGGTGCGTCGCAGGAAGTCATACCAAACATCCATCCGATTGCTCGCGATGGTACCTATCCGGCCTCAGCTGTCGGTCAGGCCGGATACCATATGGCCGATACGTCGTGCCCGATTTCTGCCGAGACCTGGGAGAGCGCGTGCTGGAGTGCCTGGAGTGCAGTTGACGCAGCAGACGCGGTACTGGCCGGCGAACAATCCGCCTACGCGCTATGCCGCCCGCCGGGCCATCACGCATTCGCCGACGTTGCCGGCGGCTTCTGCTTCATCAACAACTCGGCAGTCGCTGCACAGCGGCTTCTCTCGCAGTCGCACCGTGTTGCAATTCTCGATGTCGACCTTCATCACGGAAACGGCACGCAAGGCATTTTCTACGGCCGCAGCGACGTGCTGACCGTGTCAATCCATGCAGACCCCGTGCGTTTCTATCCTTTCTTCTGGGGGCATGCCGATGAGCGCGGGGAGGGGCCGGGTCTCGGCTACAACCTCAACCTCCCGCTTCCGCGCAAGACCGGCGACGAGGGCTTCCTCAAGGCACTCGACGCGGGGCTGAAGCGCATTCGCTCGTTTGCGCCTGAGGCGCTGGTGATAGCGCTTGGCCTGGATGCATTCGAAGGAGATCCGTTCGGAGGCTTGAGCGTCAGCACGCCGGGTTTCTCGCGTATGGCCGAGGCGATCCGGATGCTGGGATTGCCGACGGTCGTCGTTCAGGAAGGCGGCTATCTCTGCGACGACCTCGGCCAGAACCTCACCGCTTTTCTGGGCGCATACGGGTAACTCGAGGCATGACAAAACCTTCGACACGCATCGTCACCTATGCGGGGCTCGTTCACCCATGGATGTGCGATGCCATGCGCCATCTTAACGTCCGGCATTACGTGGCGATGTTCGATGATGCCAGTTTTCAGCTGTTGGGACGGGTGGCGGGAAAGGATCCCGATCCGGACGGCTGGGCCGATGTCAGAATGGAGGTCGATTACCTGCAAGAGCTTCCGGCCGGCAAGTTGATCACCGTTCGCAGTCACGTCGAAGAGCTTGGAACGTCGTCTCTTCGCTACAAACACTGGATGCACGGGTCGATCGACGATCAACTGCACGCAACCATGTCGGTGGTCAGTGTCCGGTTCGATCTCTCCGAGCGCAGGAAGCGCCCATTGACTGCTGACGAGCGCGCCAACGCGCTCTCACTCGTCTAAGCACGGTGGTTCGGCAGCTTGCGATCGTCGCGCTCGGAAACGGACCCCATCATTCCCTTGTCAGGGAATTAAATCGGACACAATTCGACACTTGGCCTAACTGAACTGCCAGCAGACGATGATTCCGGAGCGTTAAGGGAGCGCCTAATTTTGGTCGTTGCCGCGACTGGAATTTCGAGCTCAAGACTGGTGCTCAGCCTCGGTCGTTCCGTTAGAGACCTAGTTTCGATTCAGCCGGTCTGCACGATGACTTCAATGGGGCCGCCGCGCTTAAGCGTATTGTAGATCGGGCATTTCGATGTGAAATGATTGACATAGATGTCAGCCAGTTCACGTGCTACGGCGTTGAATTTGTAAGTCAACGTCAGAGAGGCGAAGCGTGTCGGATCGTCGGTGTCGCGCAGAAATTGCGCCGTCAGCTTGACTTCCGGCTTCGGTTCGCCCCGTTCTCGCGCGCTTGCATGGACCAGGCCCAAGCCGCATGAGACGAGTGAGGCCAGTAGCAGTTCCCCAGCGAAGATCGCTTCGCCCGGTGCGCCTTGTGATGCCCGGCCGTCCGATACGAAATGATTGTGCCGAGATGACAAGATGAAGCGCCCATAGGTCTCCCCGGCCTGGCCGCTTACTCTTGAACCGACGTCCGGATCGAGAACTTCCTGGGTCATTTTTGATCCTTTCGCTGGTCGTTGAAGCGTCGCCAACCGCCGACGGCGGGACGGGTCAGCCCAAGGTGATCGCGCAGAGTGGTGCCGGAATATTCGGTGCGAAAGAGCTTTCGGCGCTGGAGCTCGGGAACGACCAGTCGGACAAACTCGTCGAAGGCTCCAGGTTGCCAATGCGCGGCTACCATGAAGCCGTCGCACGCACCTGCTTCGAACCATTCCTGCATCTTGTCGGCGATTTGCCCTGCCGTACCCAGGAAATCGCCTTCGTAGCGGTTGGCATACATGCGTCCAACCTCGGCAAGTGGAAGTCCACCTTTGTCGGAGGCTTCGCGCATTTCGTCGTAGTGTCCGGTCACGCCCGGGACTTTCAGATGTGGAAGCGGTTCATCGAGCGGATAGACCGAGAGATCGACATCGAGATGGTAAGACAACGTGGTCAGACCGGAGACAGGCTCGATCAGGTCTCCGAGAACCTGTCGTTTCTCGGCGACGATGGTCTCCGTCTCGCCGACCAAGGGGGTTATGCCGGGAAGGATTTTCAAGTCCTTCGGATTTCGCCCATGACGAGCCGCACGTTCCTTCATCTCCTTCGAGAAGGCGATGGCGCTCTCCATTGAATAGTGCGTGACGAAGATCAGGTCCGACCAGCGAGCGGCAAAATCGCGACCCCGATCTGATGCTCCAGCCTGAATGAGGACTGGGTACCCCTGGGGAGGGCGCGGGACGTTCAGGGGGCCGTCGACATTGAACCACTCGCCCTTGTGAAGTATAGGCGTCACCTTGTCCGGATCCGCAAAGAGCGGTGCTGAGCGATCAGCGACGAGCGCATCGTCGGCCCAACTGTCCCAGAGTCTGTGTGTCACCTCCAGAAATTCATCGGCGCGATCATAACGCTTGTCGCGCGGGATGTGCTCCTCGCGCGAGAAGTTGCGCGCCTCGGCGTCCTGGAACGATGTCACGATGTTCCAAGCCGCCCGACCGCCGCTCAGGTGATCCAGCGTGGCGATCCCGCGCGCGATATCGAACGGCTCGTAGTAGGAGGTCGATTTGGTCGCTGCCAGGCCGAGGTGCTTCGTCGCCCCTGCCATGGCCGCGAGAACCTGCAAGGGTTCGAGCCGAAGGGACCCCAGCGCACCGTAGCGCAACTGGCTGTCGTGTGAGCTCCCATAGCGGTTCGGAACCGCAAGGATATCCGCAAAGAAGGCCAGGTCGAACCGTCCACGTTCAAGTACCTCGGCAATTCGGCGGTAATAATCGATGTCCAGCCAGCCGTCTTCGGATTGGGGATACCGCCAGCCGCCCGGCCGTCCCGGTCCTGCAATGACGAAAGCGCCCAAGTGGAGTTGCTCGTTGCGATCTGATGCAGTCATGGTCAGGCCGCCAGAGCACTCGCCACCGCGTCGCGCACGGCGTCGAACTTTGGATTGAGGACAAATGCCGATAGATCGACTTCGCGCGGCAGCACGCCGTGTTTATAAAAGCTCGTCGCAAGTATCTGTGTGGCATCCGCAGCGCGCCTGTCGGCAGGATGCAGATCGACGGCCGTCGATTCCGAGACACGCTTCTCCCTCAACAATTGCTCGAACGCTTTCGCCTCAACGCTGCCCGCCTCGAAGCCGCCGTTGGCAGCCCAGAGCGCGACCGTGCCTGCCGGATCGTCATTGATGCGCTTCTGGACCTCGCGCACCGCGACTGCGAGTTTCACGGCGATCTCCGGTTGCTCTTCGTAGAACCCTTCCCGTGCGACGTAGAACGCGTAGTCGTAGGTTGGCACATTCTCGAGCCTGACGACCTGATCTGTCAGCCTTGACAGTCCTATCGTCGCTGCGGGTTGCCAGTGAAACCATGCGTCCACCTCACCTTGGGAGAGTGCCGTGAATCCGTCCGCACCTGAAAGGCTCACACCCTGAACCTCGCCAAAGTCCACCTTGGCCGCTTCCAGATATTTGAGCAGGCTGAAGTGCCCGGTAGTGCCTCGCTGGTAAGCGACCTTCTTGCCGCGGAGGCTGGCGGCATCGGTGATACCACTTTCCTTGCGCGCGACGCCGTCGACAGTGTTCACCGGGAGCGGGAACGCTGCGATGGGGACAATCGGGATGCCGACGTCCACAGCGTTCACAACGGCTGTTGACGTCGCGAAGGTAAAGTCCACGTCGCCTGATCGGATTGCCTCCATGACAGGCAAGGAAGCGGTGAACCCAGGTTGCCATTTCGGGGCCGCGCCGATCGCCTTTTCGAAGTCATATCCTGTGATATTGGCCCGGGCGGCCGCCCAGGGACCTGTGCGGCCGTCACCGATGATAGCAATCGTCACCTCGGGCGCGGCCTGCGCGATCGCGGGAAGCCCGAGAGTGGAAGCGACGATGGAGGTTGCTCCGGCGGCGATGAAGCTGCGGCGGTTGAGGGTAATCATAGCTCGTTCCTAGTCGTGAGGTTGCAGAGCGCGCTCAAGGCGCGCCGCGTTCGATGGTGCGGGCGCCCCCTCGTCATGGAGGAGGCTGCTGATGAGTTCTTCCTTGAGCCGCGCGAGTTCAGCGTCTCCTCGCGCCCGGGGTCTGGGACCGGGCAGGGAGAGGCTTCGCGCGATCTTTCCGGATCGCATGACGATAACGCGATCCGAGAGAAGCAACGCTTCTTCGACATCATGCGTCACGAGAAGCACGGTGCGTGGTGACTCCCGCAAAAGCGACGACAGCAATTCTTGCATGGCGGCGCGCGTGAGAGCGTCCAAAGCTCCGAAGGGCTCATCGAGGAGCAGGAGGTCAGGTTGATGAAGGAGGGCTCGGGCCAGGGCGGTACGCTGCCGCTGGCCTCCGGAAAGGACCGAGGGATATTCGTTCTCACGTCCGCCGAGACCGATGGCACACAGGATGTCAACGCCGTCGGCTTCGTGGCCTTTGGTTCCTAAAATGACATTTCCGAGGACGGTGCGCCATGGGAGCAGGCGATCTTCCTGGAACATCATTCGGACTTCGGCAGGCTTGCCGGGTTTATGGATGCGTAGGGTGCCGGAGGTGGGTTGATCCAGCCCCGCAACGATCTTAAGCAATGTGGACTTGCCCACGCCACTCGCGCCGATCAGAGACACGAACTCTCCCGCGCCGACGTCCAGATCGATGCCGTCAAGCACCCTCTTGCCACCGAAGCTCCGAGCGAGATGGCGGACATTGACGATCGCCCCGCTCACGTTCGCGACCCTTGCTGGCTGTAGGAGGGATGCCAGGACAGCAATCTGGCTTCGACAAGCCGCGTCAGGAAATCTGCGAGCCAACCAGCCACGGCATAAATCAGGATGACAAGGACGATCACGTCAAGACGAAGCAACTCGCGCGCATCCTGGGCCAGGAAACCAAGACCTTCACGCGACGCGATGGTCTCGGCCACGACCAGCGTCAGCCAAGCCACGCCCAGCGCGTATCGGATTCCTGTTAAGATCTGTTGCAGAGCGCCCGGAAGGATGATGGACCAGATCAGCTCAGCCTTCGACAACCCGTAGCTCCGACCCATCTCGACGAGCTTCGGGTCGACACTGCGGATGCCGGATACGGTATTGATATAGACCGAGAACACGACGCCAAGGGCAACCAGCAGAATGCGCGGCTCTTCCCCGATGCCAAACCAGAAGATCATCAGGGGAACCAGCGCCAGATGCGGTACTGTCCGGACCATCTGCACCGTAAGGTCCGCTATTTGGCGAGCCGCGATCGACAAGCCGACGATGATGCCGAGAGCCAATCCCGTCACAGCTCCCAGTGCGAAGCCCAAAGCCACCCGTTGCAGGCTCACCAGTATGTGGTGCTGAAGCTGGCCGCGGTTGACGAGCGAAATCGTCACGTCGACCACGTCCAACGGCCCCGGCAGAACACTTCGGTTCAGGTGGCCGCTGATGGCCGCCCCATGCCAAAGCAGGATGAGTAAGACTGGGAGGACCCACGGCAGCAGTTGCCACGCAACTCGGCCTGACAGGCGCCACAGCCCTGAAGGCGGAAGGTCACCGGACGCCGAAAGGTTGCCGCTGGTTGCATCAACCATGGCGCAACTGCTGGATTTCAGTAGTGGATGCCCACCACAGATATGAAGGGGCCTGGTGCCCTGTCAAACTCATCCCGCCCGTTCGATCCGTGTTACTCTACTAATTCGATAGAGTAAGGAGCGAGCGGTCATTTGATAGAAAACACGTTCCATATTTAGAAAGTATTTTGGAAAATCTCGTTGGAATCGACTTCCCGGCTGACAACTCACGCAGCCTCGCAGATGATCCGGCGATCCGTGCCCGACAAACTCACCGTGCCCTCGCGGCCACCTCCAGCCACCATCGGTTCACCACTTCCGGGCTGGTCAATTGAGTCCGCGCCGAGGCCTCCAATTGCTCTCGGCGGTATTCGCTCGCGGTCCCGGCGAACCGTTGGCGGAAGGCGCGGCTGAAATGGGCCTCGCTGTTGAAACCGAGATCCAATGCAATTTGGGACAATTTGCGCGTTTCGAGAGGGTCGCTCAAGGCTGCCTGCACAGCGATGAGCCGGCGCTCTTGTACGTAACGCATGATGCCGCCGTGCGGGGCGAAGACGCGATAGAGCGTCGCCCGCGAGATGCCGAGCTTCTCCGCCAGGAAATCCGGAGAGAGTTTGCCAACGGAGAGATTGTCACGAATTGCTGCCTCGGCCAGCGACAGGAGGTCATCATCGGCTTGTAGCGAACTTCTGCAGGTGAAGTCCGGCTGCAGCAACAACCGTCTCAGGAAATCCGCTGTGTCGGAAACGATGCGAGGAACCTCGTGTTCCCAGATCTGGGAGCTGCGTTCGTGCAGCGAACGCATGTAGGCGCTGAGGAGTTCGTTGCGAGGCGCGTCAAGGCGCGGCTTCAGCGTGCCCCGCATTATTCCGCCCAGCACCCTTCTTGGAACAATGAGCGATCGGCAGGGAGGTTGTTGGGTGGCCGCCATGCGCGGTCCCCGCAAACCAGGCTTGGCCCGACAGTAGATATCGTGGAGGCCATCGAACCTCCACGCTGCGCGGTGGCTTCCGGCGTAGGGCGATCATGGCACCTTTATGTTTTTTGCAAAACCGAACCCACCAGATCGGCGTAGTGGCTCATCTCGGAGATGCCCCATTGCTCGAACTCATCGACAAGAGCGCTGCTCGCCATGCGATCACGATCGATCGCCCCGTTCTGATAAAGCCAAGTGAGGACATTTCCGATATGTGACCGCGAAACCTGAAATCTCTCGGCCAGCGCGGCGTAGCCGAGCGCTATCCTGCCTCGCCCTGTCATGCGCCGATAGTGATCGGCCATGATGGCCGTCAACACGGGATAGCCGCCGTCGTAGCCTGCCATTGCAAGTACGGTCGGAAACGGGGCGATGATGGTTCCGGAGGACAGGACAAGCCTGGCCGACCCCCAGATCATCCGGCCAAGCCTGTCTGGGGAGGCTGCGGCGAGGCGCGCCAGCTTTCCGCCATGAATATGGTCGTGCGCTGCCAGGAAAGCGACGCAGGATCGGCTGATCTCCTGGATGAGAAGCGGTTGTGGCCTCAGCAACATGCGGCGACGATTTCCTGTGTCCGCTTCGCCCGACACGAGTTCCGCCCGCTTGAGGACGTTCACCAAACTCGTCAACTGGCGAGGACTGAGCCCGGAGACGGTTTTCAAGCGCGCCAAGGTGGGCGAGGGCGTGCCTTCCTCCACCCAACCGTAGTAGTTCCAGATGAGCATATAGGCGGCGTAGTATCGATCGAACTGATTGAGCAGTTTCCGCAACGGCCAGGCCGATGGCGGAGGCTCGATCATCGTTTCGCAATATTGCGCGACCGCCTCTTTGAACTTGGGGTGGTTCCTCATCCTCCGCTCCGCTGCCAGCGATGCCCTTCCTAAGCAACCCGAAAATTGGGAATGGTGCAAAGTTTGGATTGGTGAACACCCTCTTCGATGCGCAATAAGCCTTACCCATCGAAGCATTATGGGTGAATTCGGCGTGGCAGCTCCGGCAGGCTCGGTTTTTCGGTTCAGCGCGCGACATGGCGAGCAAGTGGCGGCGGCACACGGGGCGAGCGATCGGGAAGAGATTGCCGCCGGGCAACGGGACTTGGGGTGGCTTATCGCAGTTCTTTGCGCGTCGTACACCTCGTCATGGAGGTGTGTTGCTTCGGCAATAAGGCAATCTCCAAGTATTGCGACAAACAAAAACAACCCGACGTTGGTTGTCGATCGGGTAAATGTGGTGCAATCGATTGCATCTAGAGCGCGGCGAGCGGGCCAGAGCCGGACTGATTGCAGTCCTACCCCAACTCACGGGGCCTTCCTGTCCTGCGCGCCGCGGCGGGGAGGCTGACATGAACGCACCGGGAAAGATCTCGAATTACGCGGTTGCCCTGAGGGCGGCAACCGCCATGGCGCTGCTTGCGGCTGCCGTGGGACCTGCGTTGGCAGGCGGCGGTAATGGCGGCACCGGGTTTGGCTACTGGTACGGCACGGGCGGGCAAGGCTACACAGGTGAAGCTGGCAATCCCCCGCTCGACATCACCAGGCCGGCCGGCGCCGGCGGCGGCGGTGCCGGGG
>NZ_JAKREW010000119.1 GCF_022347545.1 Terribium retamae | reverse complement strand
TTTTTACCACAATCCTGTACTCTTATCCATCCACTATTTTCTTTAATTTCACTAGGTACACTTTGCATTAAAGTCTGAGATACTTTACTTTTTAATTCCGAAATATCATTAATATTTGGACTAATTAGTCTATTTTCTTTAACTTTTGTCTTAAACTCATCTAATTTTTTAGACTTTTCCGCGGATTCGGTAGATGCTTTATTCATCTCAAAAACATATATAGGTTTACCTAAAGATTTAGCAAAATTGTACTCCATTTCTGTATAGCTAATATTTTCTTCACTATCAATTGTTCCATAACTAGAACCTAACAATAATATCACTGCATCTGATTCATTGATCCATTGTGTTATTATTTCCCATTGGCTTTTACTACTTGAGTTAAAAAGTTCCATACCTGCTGGAATATTATTACTGTTTAAAACTGCTTCTACTACTGCTTGACGCTCTTCTATTAAATCTAAATAAGTTGATGAAATAAAAATTTGATATTTAATTTTAGTATTACTCATATATGCTCCTTTAATAAAAAATCAATTTACATAAATATATCATATGATAATATCCAAAAAGACTACTTAAAATATTATCTTTTTGCATTCCTCTACTAACCAGTGTTATAATCTAGATAACGAAAATGATTAACAATTAATGCACCAATCCCCACACTACTGCAATAGTGTGGGGATTTTTTCGATGCTGGCTTATAAAGTCGCCTATTAATTATTTGTTGCGTTTACTAAGCCAATAAGTATAATACGCAACAGCACAGCCACTGATGACTGGTGCTATGATGTGAACGAAAATGATTAGCAAAGTAATGCACCTCCTCTCTGCGTCTGAATTGACGCCTGAGAGATAGGCGACCTGTATATTATATCATCTCCGAATATACGATGATAGATAACTTCCGATAAGTCGTCTTATGTTATATAACTTTGTTTTTTATAGTATCAAGACAAGAAGAAACTCGTTTCACTCGTTTCAAAAACCCTCCTGATTTTTAGAGAAAAACTCTCTTATTTCATCGTCTTTAATAAAATAATATGCC
>NZ_JAKREW010000118.1 GCF_022347545.1 Terribium retamae | reverse complement strand
ACTGCCGACTGCCGACTGCCGACTGCCGACTGCCGACTGCCGACTGCCGACTGCCGACTGCCGACTGCCGACTGCCTCTTTTTCGGAACCATCCCGCTCCCCGTCAGTTCCTTCCACGCAGAGTTTCGACATGGAGGGTACCTTGGATAACGGACGCAACGAGCGCTACGCCCGCATCCGTGCGCGGGCAGGGGAGATCTGGCAGCAGGAAGGTTGCCCGGCCAACCAGCATGAACGCCATTGGCTGCTGGCCATGCGCGAGATCGACGGCGAAGATGCCGCCGCGCTCTACCGTCCATCCCCCTCGGTCCCGTCCGCTCTCATCCGCACGCCCGGCAGGGCGAGACTCGCCCCGGCGATCCTGCAGAAATCGGCTTCCAGGCTGCGCTCCAGCCGCCTTTGAACCCTTTCGATGCCGCAGGCGCCGCGCCGGCTCGAAGGCTGTGCGTCGGGAGGCGATGGTCCTTCGAGAATGCGGAAACGTGAGGAGGCTTCGGCTTCGGCCGAGGTTTCTCTTTGCGGCGGCTGCGGGGCCCGGGAAAGCCATCGCATAATGTGCGAGCCCCTCTCATCTCGGCTCGCCCGGCCCATCTCTCCGCCGCTTGCGAGGCAGGGCGAAACGGAGAGGGCTCCCATGCAATTCCCTGCCTGAGGAGGGCGCATGCCGCCCACGCGCGGTGCCGAGGTTGGTGACGCCGGCCCCACCGTGGCGTTCATGCGCGCCGATTATCGCAGCTTGCTCAGGCAGTTCACGGGATGGGAAGCGAATGCCTGCCGCCATCGTTCAGGAACCATTCAGGGTTCCCGATGTTGAGTGGATCAAGGGACGCTGTAATGGAGGTTGAAATGGAAAGACGGCAGTTTCTGATGTCGGCTCTCGGTCTCGCCGGTGCCGCCGTGGTGGTTTCGGCCATGCGGCCGGCTCAGGCGTTTGCCGGCGTGCCGGGCCCGGGCATCCTGGATGAGCTCGACCAGGCGCAGCCCGCCGTGCTCGACGGCGATGCCGAGGCCACGGTGGAACAGGTCGATCACCGGCATTGGCACCGCCGGCACTGGGAC
>NZ_JAKREW010000117.1 GCF_022347545.1 Terribium retamae | reverse complement strand
GCAGCGATGGCGACGATTGGCTTTTTGCCGTTGCCGACGAGACGGCTGTAGAAGGCTGCGAACTGGCCATGGCCAGCTGCGGCGCGCAAGGCTGGCATGAAGAGGATGGTCCTGACGTCGGGTCGACCGCCATGCATCTTGCGATAGCCGCGTTTGAGGCCGCTGTCGTTGGGGTGGGGTGCGAGGTCGGCAAGGCTTGCGGCCTGGCGGCGCGTCATCGAGCCGAGTTCCGGCAGCGAGGCGATCAGGGCCACGGCGCTGATCGGGCCGATGCCGTCCATGCTGGTCAGCACGGCGGCACGCTGCTTGAGGGCTTCGGCCTGATTGACCAGGGCTCGCATGGCCGTCTCGATGGCCTTGATCTGGCGCTCGATAACGGCGATGAGGCTCTTGAAGAAGCCTGCCAGCGCCTTGTTGGAAGGCGCCTTGGCGCGGTTGTTCTCGGCGACCCGCATGGCGACGAGTTCCTGGCGACGCCTGACCAGTGCCCGCAGTCTGATCTCCTCGGCGTCGGGAGCCCGCCACAAGGCCAGGATGCGCCAGCGTTCACGGCCGTAGGCGGCGAGCATGGCGGCATCGATGGCATCGGTTTTGCCGTTGGTGCCAAAAGAGCGGATGAAGCCCTTGAGCTTGTTGGTGTTGGCACGGTGGCAGGCGATGCCAGCCCGCAGGGCTTCCGAAAGCAGCACCAGCTCATGGCCACCCGTCGGCTCGCAGACGATGAGGACGGTACCGGCGTATGCGCCGCGCGCGAGGAAGGCGCGGATGGCGGCGCGGCTGTTGGTGATGGTCACGGCCGCCTTGGGCGATCCTTCGCTGATGGTGATGCTATCCTTGGCCACGTCGAAACCGAGGCAGCGGGACGGTTGTTGATGCAAAAAGGCCATGCCGATGCTATCCTTGCTGAGCTTCGGATTGTTTGCGGGCGTGGCGGCGAGGCCAGAGGCCCCATCAACTCTCCAAGCGATGGCGGAAAAGACGGCGGAGACCCATGATGAGGCCGGGTGCTACCCAATCCTGAGGACGGTCGCCCGCCGCCGAAGCTGCCGGCTATGCACGGCCGGTAGCTTCGGCCGCCAATCTACACCAACCC
>NZ_JAKREW010000116.1 GCF_022347545.1 Terribium retamae | reverse complement strand
GTACGGCCGCCTTCGCGGATAGCGAAGCGCAGCTTCTCTTCCATGGCGATCGGCACGATCAGCTCGACGTCAACGGTGATGTTGTCGCCAGGCATCACCATCTCGGTGCCGGCCGGCAGCGAAACGATGCCCGTCACGTCCGTCGTGCGGAAGTAGAACTGCGGACGGTAGTTGGTGAAGAACGGCGTATGACGGCCACCCTCTTCCTTCGTCAGGATGTAGGCTTCCGCCTTGAACTTCTTGTGCGGCTTCACCGAACCCGGCTTGGCCAGAACCTGACCACGCTCGACGCCCTCACGGTCAACGCCGCGCAGCAGCGCGCCGATGTTGTCGCCAGCCTGGCCCTGGTCGAGCAGCTTGCGGAACATCTCGACGCCCGTGCAGGTCGTCTTGGCGGTCGGACGGATGCCGACGATTTCCAGTTCCTCGCCAACCTTCACGATGCCGCGCTCGACGCGACCGGTCACGACCGTGCCGCGGCCCGAGATCGAGAAAACGTCTTCGATCGGCATCAGGAACGGCTTGTCGATCGGACGCTCCGGCGTCGGGATGTAGGCGTCGACCTCTTCCATCAGCTTGCGAACCGCGTTCTCGCCGATCTCCTTGTTGGAGTCTTCAAGAGCTGCAAGCGCCGAACCCTTGACGATCGGAATGTCGTCGCCGGGGAACTCGTACTTCGACAGAAGCTCGCGAACTTCCAGCTCAACCAGCTCCAGAAGCTCGGCGTCGTCGACCTGGTCGACCTTGTTCAGGAACACAACGATCGCAGGAACGCCAACCTGACGGGCCAAAAGGATGTGCTCGCGGGTCTGCGGCATCGGGCCGTCGGCAGCCGACACAACCAGGATCGCGCCGTCCATCTGGGCAGCACCGGTGATCATGTTCTTCACATAGTCGGCGTGGCCGGGGCAGTCGACGTGCGCATAGTGACGCGAAGCCGTCTCGTACTCAACGTGAGCCGTCGAAATCGTGATGCCGCGCGCCTTCTCTTCAGGGGCTGCATCGATCTGGTCATAGGCCTTGAATTCGCCGAAATACTTCGTGATCGCCGCCGTCAGCGACGTCTTGCCATGGTCAACGTGACCAATCGTGCCAATGTTCACATGAGGCTTCGTACGCTCGAATTTACCTTTTGCCAT
>NZ_JAKREW010000115.1 GCF_022347545.1 Terribium retamae | reverse complement strand
TCCTTATATTGAATCTCTTTATCTTTAGTTTCTTCATGATCTAGGAAAATATTAACATGAATAGTAGTATATTTATTATCTTGTTCATCAACCTTTAGAATAGCGTTAGTAGATGTATCAAAGGGATAATTAAGGTGTTTTTCTTTTTCTAATTGATTTTCTAATTTTTGAATCTTTTTATTACTCTCTAATGCCAGAACTTGCTGATTCTCAAGCAATTTTGATCTTTCTTGCAACTCTTTTCTGTAAAATTCAATTGTTGTTTCATGACGACTTTCTTGTTTTTCAATTTGATTATTTAAAGTATTAATCTGATTTTTAAGTATTTCTACTATTTGAGCATCGCTTTTAGATTCAAAATTAATATTATCCGACTCTTTTTTTTGTTTGTCTTCAGTAGCACTTTCAAAACCATATTTCCTTTTATTTTCATTTACTCTTTGAATGATTTTTTCTATATCGGTATCTTCTTTAATAAACGAAGTGTTTTCCTGTTTTATTGTCTCTATATTCAATCTCTTAATATTATTAAAAATCGTTTGCTTACTAACCCCTAATTCTTCACTCAACCTTTTTACACTTTTCATATCATCAACCCTTTATAAAATGTTTATAAACCCTTAGTAAAATATTATAAGCTTATAACGATTAATAATAAAGTAATCGACAAATAAAAATATAAATTCGCCAACCTTTTTATCAAGGGTTTGTAAAGGGTTTATGGTGTTTATCAAAGGTTTATAAACCTATATTTTCCCTTTTTAAAGTTTATTCAAAGTGCTATAATAACCTTAATATAACAAAAACCCCAACTACTGGTAATAGTCGGGGTTTGGTAATAAAACGTTTAGAAACTGTTTATTTATATAATTTTCGATACTTAGATTATATAATGAATAATATCTTAGTGCAAGCACCTAGATTATTAAATAAACACAAAAAATGTAAGCGTTTTATTACCTCTTACCAAACTAAAATTCGGAAAGAGGTTTTTATTATGTCAATTAAACTTTACAACATAAATGAGGAATACAGAGAAAAGTTTTATCAAATACCGAAAGTATTTTTTACAAATCCTAAATATATCAAGTTATCCAATGATGCAAAAATGGCATGGGGTATTCTTAGAGATCGTTTAGATT
>NZ_JAKREW010000114.1 GCF_022347545.1 Terribium retamae | reverse complement strand
TCTTTCACTCCCCCCCCTCCCCCCCCCCCGGCGGGGCGGGGGGGGGGGGGGGGGGGGGCCCGGCCCCCCCCCCCCCCCGCCCCCCCCCCCCCCCCCCCCCCCCCCCCCCACGCCGAGCCACCTCTCCCCGCCTTCGGCAGGGAGAGGAAACCAAGCTGGAATAGCGCCCGCGCCTGTGCAGCCCGGGTTCCTCGCCCCAGAAATGGCTAGGGGATGCAGCCATCTTGGATGGGAGGCCTGTGTCGCGAGCGCGGCGCTGCCCCTCATCGCCCTGCCGGGCACTTCTCCCCGTAAACGGGGAGAAGGAGGCTGGCCGCGACGATGGTGCCTGTTCTGCAAGGCTGCCGGCTGGCGAAATCTTCGGCGGCAGCGCCCCTCTCCCCGTTCACGGGGAGAGGATGCCGGCAGGCAGGTGAGGGGCTGCACCAGCAGTCGATATTTGCCGGCGCCCGCCCGAGACGGAGAACCCGGCCAAGCCAAGGCAAACATCAGGCGCGCTGCTGCGGCCGCATGTCGGCGCGGTCGATGCCAGCCACGGGCACCGGCTTCTTCATGGCGTCGCGGCGGAAGGGTTCGCCGAGTTCCTGGTTGAGGATGACCTCGATGAAGGTGGTGATGCCCTTGGCCTGGTCGTCGATCGCCTTGGCCAGCGCCTCGGTGAGGCCGGCCGTGGTGTCGACGGTGACGCCCTTCAGGCCGCAGCCATCGGCCACCTTGGCGTAGCTGAGGTTGGGGTTGAGCTCGGTGCCGACGAAGTTGTTGGCGTACCACAGCGTGGTGTTCCGCTTCTCCGCACCCCACTGGTAGTTGCGGAAGATCACCATCGTGATCGCCGGCCAGCCTTCACGGCCGATCGAGCCCATCTCGTTCATCGAGATGCCGAAGGCGCCGTCACCGGCAAAGCCCACCACCGGAACGTCGGGGCAGCCGATCTTGGCGCCGACGATCGCCGGGAAGCCGTAGCCGCAGGGGCCGAACATGCCGGGCGCCAGATATTTGCGGCCCTGCTCGAAGCTCGGATAGGCATTGCCGATGGCGCAGTTGTTGCCGATGTCGCTGGAGATGATCGCTTCCTTGGGCAAGGCAGCCTGGATCGCGCGCCCGGCCGGGCGCGGCGCCATGCGGTCGGGGTAGCGCGTGGGGGGCGGGGGCTTGCAATACGGCCCCCGCGGGTGCGCGTAGGGGTGCAACGACGCCCCCGGGGGGCGCCCGCGTGACGGCCAGATGACAGTGTGC
>NZ_JAKREW010000113.1 GCF_022347545.1 Terribium retamae | reverse complement strand
TGAATGTCCAGCGGATAGAGGGGTTACATTTTGAACCGGATAGATGGGTAACACTTTTCCCCCTATGACACGGCAGCCGCAGTGCGATGCGATTGAGATTGTGTAGCGCTGCTGCGGACCAATTTCTTGTGTCTGCTGTCGATGCAGCCGAGCCGATGAGCATAGAAGCAGAGTGTCCATGCCCCATCGTCGTCTTCCAGGACTGCGACCGTTTCTCCGGCCAGTGACTTGGAGATGTAGATGAAGTCGCCGTTCCATTTGATTTCACCGTTCTGGCGTACACGACGCAACGCCGCTTCGGCCGGATAGTCGGGCTCGGGTGTGGTCCTGGGCATGGGACGGGTCGAAGGACGGTAGTGTTGTGCAGGCGTGTCCATAGCCAACGCTTCATGTGGACGCTCTTCGTTGTAGGAGCGCCTGAAGGCTTCGAAGACCCGGGCTTGAGCCTCTGCGTCGGCTTGAGGCGCCTTGGCCAGCGGCAGCATGGTCAGGTGAAAGCGCTCGTGGCGACCATTCTGCTGCGGCTTGCCAGGCTGGATGCGTTCCAGCCCAATACCGAGCTTGATGAAGCGCACTGCAAGCGGTGTCAGCCCGGTGACGCCGGCCGACGCGAATGGCGATCCGTTGTCACTTCGGATACGATCGGGCAGACCATGCTCCTCGAACAACTGTTCAAAAACCGGCCAGGCCTCCTCATCGGCCGTTGAGCCGGTTGCCGCCAGCGCCAGCAGGTAACGGCTTGACGCATCCATCACCGTCAGGGGCTCGCAACGCCGGCCGTCGCCTGTCCGGAACCAACCCTTGTGGTCGCCCGTCCACACCGCGTTCGGACCGGCCGGCTCCGGCCAGGGGCCATTACCCGCCGCGTGCCACCGTGCTCGCCGTCGCCCCACAAGACCATGGCGCTTCAGGATCTCTCCAGCCGTCGAGACTGCCGGCCAGGCACAGGCCGGCTCGCTCCGCATCAGCCGCGCCATGACCTTCTTCGGCCCCCACAGCGGATGCGTTTGCTTCATGGCGACAATCCGCTCCACCAGATCCTGGGCTGTCGCCCGACCATGATTGAGTGGAGCACGAGGCAGATCGTCCAAGCCTTCCGCGCCAAGCTCACGATAACGCCGAAGCCATTTGTAGCCGGTCTTGCGCGATATCTCGAAGGCAGCGCAAAGCTGCGTCATCGTCTCGTCGCCGGCAAGGCATTCAACCACAAACCGAAGCCGCTCATCCATGACCACAGTCTCTCGCCAAACCATCGCCGGTCCTCCCGGCCTACGAGAAAACTGTCACCCATCTAATCGGTCTACTCTGTCACCTATCTATCCGGTTCGGACATGAAA
>NZ_JAKREW010000112.1 GCF_022347545.1 Terribium retamae | reverse complement strand
GCCTCATACGCTGTCGCTCCGTCGACGCCCTTGTCCTTGCGCAGCGCATGATAGGCCGCTGCCAGACGGGCGGTCAGCGCCGAGGTCTCGGGGTCCTCGATGCGGATCACCTCGCCCGCGGCGCCGGCCTCGGCAAGCCTTTGCTCGACGATGCCCCGGCGGCCGACCAGCGTGATCTGCGCAACGTCCTCGCGCACCGAACGCAGTGCCGCCTCGGCGATGCGCGGGTCTTCGCCCTCCGGCAGCACGATGTGGCGCGGCGAGGCCTTGGCGGCGGCGAGGATACGTTCCAGCGGTTTCATCAGGCGTGTCCCAGATAGTAGATGCCGGCGAGGATGAAGAGGCCGATGAAGATGGTCTCGGCGACGATCAGCGCCACCGCATCACCACCGACATCGAGCACGCGGCGCAGCGAGGTCTTCATGCCGACCGCGACGATGCCGCCGAGCAGCGCCCAGCGCGACACCTCCATGCCGGCCTTCGAGACCGCTTCCGGCACGAAACCCAGTGAATTGGCAGCAGCCAGGATGAGGAAGGCGATGACGAAGCCGGGCAGCAGCGGCGGCCGTTTGCCGGCTTCGCCCGCCGGGCCGGCGCCGCGCGTGGCGAGGGAGAACACCAGCACGACCGGCGCCAGCATGGTGACGCGGATGAGCTTGACCAAAGTGGCGGTCTCGCCCGCCTCCGGCGAGACCGAGAAGCCGGCGCCGACCACCTGGGCGACATCGTGGATGGTGCCGCCGAAGAAGATGCCGGTGGCGCGCGCATCGAGACCGATGCCTTCGGCGATCATCGGATAAAAGATCATGGCGAGCGTCGACAGCACCGTCACCGACAGCACGGTGAAGATCAGGTTGCGCTCGGAGAATTCGTTGCGCGGCAGCACGGCGGCGATCGCCATGGCGGCCGATGCTCCGCAGATGGCGACCGAGCCGCTGGTGATCAGCGCAAGCCGCCAGCCGCGGCCGAGGAGTTTCGCCGCACCCAGCCCGAACAGGATGGTCGCGGCGATGGCACAGACCAATAGCAGAATGGTACCGGCGCCAAGACCGACCAAAAGGTCGACGCTGATGCGCATGCCGAGCAAGGCGACGCCGATGCGCAGCACCTTCTTGGCGCTGAGGTCGATGCCGGCGACGCAGCGCCCCTCCTCCGATAGGAAATTGAAGGCAATGCCGAGCAGCAGCGCCATCAACATGGCGGGCGCGCCGTAATGGTCCGACAGGAACTGCGCCGCAATCGCCACGGCCCCGGTCACGGCAAGGCCAGGCCACCAGGCTTGCGCCATCGCAGGCAGGTCGTTGAGACGTCGGGTCGCGGCGGCGGTATTCATTGCTTTAATCCCTTATGGAAGCGGGGTAGTCGCGTGTGGCGCTGAGGTCCCTCTCCGTCTTGGCAACGGCGGCGTTTCCGCCCCCCCCCAGCCACCACAACCCCCCCTAGGCCGGGGGCGGGAAACCAACAGGTATAACGCCCCCCCCGGGGGCGCCCCGGGTGCGACCCCCCCCAAAAGGG
>NZ_JAKREW010000111.1 GCF_022347545.1 Terribium retamae | reverse complement strand
TCGTTGAGGAAGATCTTCTCCGACGATGGCTTGGAGGGCAGGCCGGGCATGGTCATGACCTCACCGCAGATGATGACCACGAAGCCGGCACCGGCGGCAAGACGAACCTCGCGCACCGGAACCGTGTGGCCGGTCGGAGCGCCCCTGAGGTTCGGATCGGTCGAGAAGGAGTATTGCGTCTTGGCCATGCACACCGGCAGGTGGCCATAGCCGGCCTGCTCCCACTGGTGCAGCTGGTCGCGGATCGACTTGTCGGCAATCGCCTCGTCACCGCGATAGATGCGCTTGACGATGGTGTTGACCTTCTCGAACAGCGGCATGTCGTCGGGATAAAGCGGCGAGAACTGCGAGGCGCCGCTTTCGGCGATCTCCACCACCTTGTGGGCAAGCTCCTCGATGCCGGCAGAGCCCTGCGCCCAGTGCTTGCACAGGATCGCTTCGGCGCCTTGGGCCGCCACGAACTCCTTCATCGCCTTGATCTCGGCATCGGTGTCGGAGACGAAGTGGTTGATGGCAACCACCGCCGGCACGCCGAACTGCTTCACATTCTCGATGTGACGGCCGAGATTGGCGCAGCCCTTCTTCACCGCCTCGATGTTTTCCTGGCCGAGATCGTCCTTCTTCACCCCGCCATTCATCTTCATGGCACGAACGGTGGCGACGATGACGGCGGCCGCCGGCTTCAGGCCAGCCTTGCGGCACTTGATGTCGAAGAACTTCTCGGCACCGAGATCGGCGCCGAAGCCAGCCTCCGTCACGACATAGTCGGCGAGCTTCAGAGCGGTGGTGGTGGCGACCACCGAGTTGCAGCCATGCGCGATGTTGGCGAAGGGGCCGCCATGCACGAAGGCGGGGTTGTTCTCCAGCGTCTGCACCAGGTTCGGCTGGATGGCGTCCTTCAACAGCACCGCCATGGCGCCGTCGGCCTTGAGGTCACGGGCATAGACCGGGCTCTTGTCGCGGCGATAGGCCACGATGATGTCGCCGAGGCGCTTTTCGAGGTCCTTCAGGTCGGTGGCCAGGCACAGGATCGCCATCACCTCGGAGGCGACGGTGATGTCGAAGCCGGCCTCGCGCGGGAAACCGTTGGCGACACCGCCGAGCGAGACGATGATCTGGCGCAGCGCGCGGTCGTTCATGTCCATGACCCGGCGCCAGGCGACGCGGCGGATGTCGATGCCGAGCTCATTGCCCCAGTAGATGTGGTTGTCGATCAGGGCCGACAGAAGGTTGTGGGCGGTGGTGATGGCATGGAAGTCGCCGGTGAAGTGCAGGTTCATGTCTTCCATCGGCACGACCTGGGCATAGCCGCCGCCTGCGGCACCGCCCTTGACGCCAAAATTGGGTCCGAGCGAGGCCTCGCGGATGCAGACCACGGCCTTCTTGCCGATGCGGTTCAAGCCGTCGCCCAGACCGACGGTGGTGGTGGTCTTGCCTTCGCCGGCCGGTGTCGGATTGATGGCGGTGACCAGGATCAGCTTGCCGTCCTTGTTGCCCTTCACCGACTTGATGAACTCGGCCGAGACCTT
>NZ_JAKREW010000110.1 GCF_022347545.1 Terribium retamae | reverse complement strand
TGCCAGCAATGTTCGCAGCCAAGCCGTTCGGGCCGTTGCCGCCAGCCGTTCCGTTGGGAGCGCTCGCGTCGGCAGACTGTCCACCGGTGCCATTGCTTCCGGCTGCACCGTTGGGTGCAACACCGGTTGCATTGCCAGCGGTGTTCGCAGCCAAGCCATTCGGGCCAGTCCCAGTGCCGCCAGCCGCTCCGTTAGGAGTGACGGCGGTTGGGTTCGCGGCATTGCCAGACAATCCGCCGGTACCATTGCCGCCCAGAACATTGGCGAACGCATCGGCGGACGCATTGCCGGATCCGATACTACCGTTGGGAGTGTTCCCAGCCTGGATCTCGCTGAGATAGGCAAGCAGCCCACTCAGACCGGCATCCGGTGAACCAGCCGTCCCGGCAGGGACGCCGGCCGTCGAGTTGGCTGACAAGCCACCCGGGCCCGTACCACTACCACCAGCCGCCTCACCAGGAACGCCGTTGGTCGGATTCGCAGAGTTAGCGGACAATCCGTCGACGCCATTGCCGCCCAGCTCATTGCCGGCCACATCGACCGGCGTATTACCCCTTCCGGCGCCACCGACAGCGCCGTTGGGAGCGGTCGCGTTACCAGCCGTGTTGACGGAAGAGCCATCCGAACCCGCACCGTTCCCACCAGCCGTCCCGCCAAGCGCATCGGTCGGTTCAGCTGTATCGGCGTTGGCAGACGGCCCACCAGTATCGTTGCCACTCGCGGTTCCGTTGGAGGCGGTGTCCGCTACATCAGCAGGCGCACCGCCTGATCCGAGGCCACCGACAGCACCATTGGAAGCAACACCAGTCCCCGCAAGGTTGGCAGGCAGGCCGCCGTTCCCAGACACTGCACTCGCCAAGACGATCAAACCATCGAGTGGGCCGTTGCAGTTACCGTCGGCAGACACACTGCAGTCAATGCCGATCACATCGTTTATTGCGACTATGCCGCCGCCAGTGTTACCGCCGCCAGAGACGCCGCCGCCTGGGTTACCAGGACCAGGGTTACCAGGACCAGGGTTGCCAGGGCCAGGATTGCCGGGGCCAGGATTGCCGGGGCCAGGGTTGCCAGGGCCAGGGTTGCCGGGACCAGGATTGCCGGGTCCAGGGTTGCCGGGACCAGGATTGCCGGGCCCAGGGTTGCCGGGACCAGGATTGCCGGGGCCAGGGTTGCCGCCGATCGCGTCGACCAAGCCACCAACCACACCATTTACGACGCCGCTCAGATCACCAACCAATCCGCCGAGAGAACCACCGACACTGCCAATCGAACCGGTCAAACCTCCGACCACGCCGCCGATGCCACCGGTGTCGTCACCGAGGCCGCCGGCGATGTCGCCGATCGCACCGACTGCGCCGCCAACGGCGCCGCCAATACCACCCGTGCCACCGATACCGCCGGCGATGTCGCCAACCGCACCGACAACGCCACCGACGGCGCCACCAACCGTTCCGCCGAGACCACCCGTGCCGCCAAGGCCGCCAGCAATATCACCGACCGCGCCGACCACGCCGCCGATTGTTCCGCCAATGCCACCGGTGCCACCAAGGCCACCGGCGATGTCACCGATGGCGCCAACCGCGCCGCCAACGGCACCGCCAATGCCGCCGGTGCCACCGATGCCGCCAGCGATGTCGCCGATTGCGCCAACC
>NZ_JAKREW010000010.1 GCF_022347545.1 Terribium retamae | reverse complement strand
CGCCAAGGGCGTGGCGCGGACCGCGCCGGCCATCGCAGGCGTCTCCTGCACGGCGAGCGCGGTCTGCGCGGCCTTGTCCTGGGAGGAGGACATTGGTGTTTCAGCCATGCCATTCGCAGCAGGCTGCGGTTCGGCGGATGCAGAGTCGACCGGTGCGGCAGGCGCGGCGACATCCTCGCCCTCGGCGTAGATCCACGCTACGGGTGCGCCGACGGGAATGTCGACGCCTTCCTTGCCGGTGATGTTGCGCAGCGTGCCCGAAGCCGGCGCGTCGATCTCCATCGCCGCCTTGTCGGTCTCGATCTCGAACAGCACATCGCCCTGCTTGACGCTGGCGCCTTCTTCGAAGAACCAACGCGAGATCTGCCCGGTCGCCATGTCCATGTCGACCTTGGGAAGGATGACTTCGACCGGCATCGTCAGCGCTTCCCCTTGGCCAGGTCGCGCGCGGCCGCGATGATGTCCGGCACCTGCGGCACCGTGGCCTTTTCAAGATCGGGGTTGTACGGGATCGGGATCTCGGCACCGCCAAGCCGCACGATCGGCGCATCCAGATAATCGAAGGCGTCGCTCTCGGCGACGGCGGCACTGACTTCGGCGCCGATGCCCAGCGTCTTCACCGCCTCGTAGACGCACAGCAGCCGCGAGGTCTTCTTGACGCTGTCGATGATGGTCTGCTTGTCCATCGGACGGACCGTGCGAAGGTCGATGACCTCGATGTCGATGCCTTCTGCCTGCAGTGCGGCAGCCGCTTCGAGCGCCTTGTGCACCATAATCGAGGTGGCAACGATGGTGAGATCGCGGCCCTGGCGACGAATGTCGGCCTTGCCGATCGGCACGGTGTAATGGCCTTCCGGTACCGGGCCCTTCATCTTGTAAAGCAGCTTGTGCTCGAAGATCATGACCGGATCCGGGTCGGCGACGGCTGCCAGCAACATGCCCTTCACGTCATGCGGGGTCGCCGGCTGGATCACCTTCAGGCCGGGCACATGGCCAAGCCAGGCTTCCAGGCTCTGGCTGTGCTGCGCGGCAGCACCGGTGCCGGAACCGGCCGGGAAGCGCATCACGACTGGAACCGAAACCTCGCCACCCAGCATGAAGCGCATCTTGGCAGCCTGGTTGACGATCTGCTCCATGGCGAGCGTAGCGAAATCAGAGAACTGGAATTCGAAGATCGGACGCATGCCCGTCAGGGCGGCACCAACGGCAACACCTGCGCCGCCCAGCTCCGAGATCGGCGTGTCCATGACGCGCTCGGAACCGAAACGCTCGACCAGATCGCCGGTGACCTGGAAGGCGCCGCCATAGACGCCGATGTCTTCGCCCATCAGGAAGACGCGTTCATCCTGTTCCATGGCAATCGCCATGGCTTCCTGGATGGCCTGGGCGTAACTCAGTTCACGCACTGCGACGTCCATCACGCAACCTCCGTATAGACGTAATTCTCAAGGTCGCGGATTTCCGGGCTCGGGCTGTCCTTGGCGAACTCGATGCCATCGGCGATTTCTTTCTTCACCGCCTCGCGCACAGCCTCGATACCGGCGTCGTCGATGATGCCGAATTCCTTCAGTTCGGCCTCGAACAGCGCGATCGGATCGCGGTTGGTCATCCAATCCTCGATCTCCTCCTTGGTGCGATAGCGGTTGCGATCGCTCTTGGAGTGGCCACGGTAGCGATAGGTCTTGGATTCGATCAGCGTCGGACCTTCGCCTGCGCGGGCACGCTCCACGGCCGCTTCGGCAGCCTCCGCCACTTCGGAGAAATTGTTGCCGTCGACGATGACGCCAGGCATCGCATAGGCGCTGGCCCGGTCGGCGATGTTCTTCACCGCCGTCGAACGCTCGGTCGAGGTGGACATGCCGTAGCCGTTGTTTTCGCACACGAAGATCACCGGCAACCTCCAGACGGCAGCCATGTTGAGCGCCTCGTGGAAGGCGCCCTCATTGTTGGCGCCGTCGCCGAAGAAGGAGACGGCAACCTTGCCGTTCTTGAGCTTCTTGGCAGCCAGGGCAGCACCGACCGCAATCGGGATGCCGCCGGCTACGATGCCGTTGGCGCCGAGATTGCCCTTGGTGACGTCGGCGATGTGCATGGAACCGCCACGGCCCTTGCAGTAACCGGTGGTCTTGCCGAAGAACTCGGCGAACATGCGCTTCACGTCGGCGCCCTTGGCGATGCAGTGGCCATGGCCGCGATGGGTGGAGGTGATCTGGTCCTGGTCGGTGAGCGGCATGCAGATGCCCATGGCGCTCGCTTCCTGGCCGATGGACAGATGCATGGTGCCGTGGATCAGGCCGCGCATATAAGCGTCTTCGGCGCCTTCCTCGAAGCGGCGGATCAAGTACATCTTGTGCAACACGTCACGCAGCTGCTCGGCCGTGTATTTGCGGAAGGCAAATGGCAGGTTGGGTTGCGCCGCGTCGCTGTTGGCGGCTTTCCTGGCGGTGGCCATGATGATGCTTCCTCAGTTGCCGTAGACGAGCTTGTCCTGCCGGGCGCGCAGCTCGGCGATCTTGGAGCCGGGTGCCGGAGCGGCATTGGCATAAGTGATCAATTCGCCCTTCTTGATCGGCGCGGTCACCGAACCGCCCTGCAGCAGGCCGCACGGGATGGCCTTGGCGGCGCGTGCCTCCGGCGCGGTCATGATCCAGGCGCGGTAGCAGTATTCGCCGATGGCATCGAGCTTGTCGCCTGGTTGCATGTCCTTCTTGGCGACAGCGCAGACTTCGGCGACAGGCTTGGCGAGCGGCACCATATCGGCCTTGCCGTAGAGCACGACGCGGGCGCAGGTGAGCGGCACCTCCAGCGAAGTCAGATGATAGGGCCGATGGAAGGTGAAATACGGGCCCTTGCCCATCTTCAGGTCTTCCATGCGCTCCGAAACGCGTGGATGCGACATGTCGGCGACGACGAAGACGCCGGGCGCGACGCCCTTGCCGATCGAATAGTCGACGACGCCAACCTTGGAGAGGACGCCGCCGTCCTTTTCAGGGATCAGCACCTTGTTCAGCTCACCGAGCGTGGCGGCCGGGCCGTGCATGCCGGCCTTGTCGGGCACGAGGCCGGTGGCATTGGCGATGGCCGCCATCTCGACCATGGTCTTGGAGCCGTCGACGAACTCGACCAGCATGCGCACATTCATGTGGCGGCGGGCCGCCTCTTCCTCATAGGCGGGAGGCGTGGCGTCGATGTTGAGCGGATTGTTCTTGCCCTTGCCGGCGGCAACGATGGGGTGGCCCATCGCCGAGACGAATTCGATCAGCTCCATGCAGGAGGACGGCTCATCGCCGGCCCCGAGCGAATAGGTGACGCCGAGGCGATCGGCCTCGCTCTTCAGGTAGGCGCCGATGGTGACGTCGGCTTCGACATTCATCATGACGAGGTGCTTGCCGTGCTCCATGGCGCGAAGGCCGATCTCGGCGCCGACAGCCGGAACGCCGGTGGCATCGATGACCACGTCGATCAGGTCGTTGTTGATGATGAGGTCGGCGTCGTTGGTCACAGCAACCTTGCCGGCTTCCATGGCCTCGGTCATGGCCGAAGCGTTCGACACTTCCTTTGAATGGCCACCTTCCTGAAAGGCGATGTCGACAGCCTTGTGGGCGTTGGGAATATTCAATTCGGAGATCGCACCGATCTCGATACCGGACATGTGCGCGACGCGTGTGACGATGTCGGTGCCCATCTCGCCCGCCCCGATCAGGCCGATGCGGATCGGCTTTCCGGACTTGCCGCGCTCCTCCAGATCACGGGCAAGGCCCGTCAACGCAATATTGGAAGCCATAGCAGTCACTCCTCCCACATGCAGGCTATTCTGATGCCTGACGGGTATTGAACATATGTATTTCTGTCAAGACTAATGTCCACAACTTCGGCGCCAGCCGAGGGTTTGTGACGACGAGGACTGGCGGCACAAAGCTGCGCTCTTCGACGGGTTCGCCCGCGCGAAGACTGCCTCACGTTTCAATATATGTGCAGAACAGCGCTCGATTCCTCCCTTGCAGGAGGACGACGCTCAGATGTTGGCCTGGAGGCAGTCAGCCAGAGATAGTCGGCGTGCACCGGCTCGGCCTTCGAAAGCAGGCGAGGTCAGCATGGAATTCAACACCGCCTCCTGGGTTACGTCCACGGCAGCCTGAAACAGCAGATCGATGCGCGACTCATTCAGCACCCGGATCGGGACGAGACCGTGCCGCTCGTCATGGTCGATCGGATCGGCCGTCGAGAAAGCAATGGCGATGTCGCCGCTGCCATGGCCCCAGAATGCGCCGACCCTGCCAATCCCGGCGCCTGCGCGGCGAGCGACACGTCTCAACTGCCGGTGCTCAAGGGGCACATCCGTGGCCAGCACGACGATCACCGATCCGCTCTCGGCTTCGGACGGCCGACGGGCATCGGGACGACGACCGTCGGGCAGCACAAGATCGCCCGCCCTGCCAAAGTTGGCGAGCACGAGTGCGCCGAGATGATAATCGTGACCATCGAGCACGATGCGCCGCGACGCGGTACCGATGCCGCCCTTGAAGCCGAAGCAGGTCATGCCCGTCCCGGCGCCGACGCTGCCTTGCTCGAACGGCCCCTCGCCGGCCGCTTCGATCGCGGCCAGCGCATGCGCTTCACTGACCGCCAGCGCCTGAATGTCGTTGAGCGGGCCGTCATTGCATTCGGCAACCAGCGGATTGACGGTACCGGTACGACGACCGATATCCGGATTCTGCCGGATCGCTTGCCGGATCAAGGCGGTTGCGCAGGTGCCCACCGAAAGCGTGTTGGTCAAAAGCACCGGCGTCTCGATGGTGCCGAGTTCATCGAGCTGGACCAACCCGACGGTCTTGCCGAAGCCGTTGACCACCTCGGAGGCTGCCCTCACCTTGCTGCGGAAAAGATTGCCTCCATGCGGTAGGATGGCGGTAACGCCGGTGTTGATGTCGCCATCGCGCAGCGTGACATGGCCGACCCGGACACCGGGAACATCGGTGATGGCATTCAACATGCCGGAAGGCAGCGAACCGCACGTCAAACCGAAATCCTTGATGCCGTTGGTCATCACCACTCCTCGAAAGCTCTTGCCGGGTCGGGCACCGCCCCGCCAGTTGCCAGAAGCCGTCCGGTTTGCGCAAGTGACAGGAGGCTCATTCCTGGTCGTACAACCAATCTATATGAAATATATTTCAGAATATGAATTTTATTGACAGCATCGTCATGTGATGCAATGATCCAGTTGCCGGCTTCGGGAGGAAGTCCGGCTGCAATCAATCCATGAAACGGCGCAAAAGCGCCGCGACGGTTCTTGAGAATGGCTTCGGCCAAGGGAGGAAACTTGCGCAAATTTCTGAGCACGCTCGCCATCGCGGCAGCGGCGTCGACCTTCATGAGTTCGGCTCCGGCGCTCGCTGAAACCGCCAATCCGTTCAAATGCCAGCCCGGCGAAAAATACGTCATGAACGTCATGGTCTCCGGCGTCGAATACTGGTTCCCGGTCTATGAGATGTTCAAGCAGGCCGGCCAGCAATTCGGCTGTGAAACTGCTTATACCGGCACGCCGGAATATGATGTGAACAAGCAGATCGCCAGCTTCGACCAGGCGCTCGCACAGAAACCGGCCGGCATCCTGGTCCATCCGATGAATTCCGATCCGTTCATCGAGCCGATCAACCGTGCCATCGAACAGGGCACCGCGGTCGTGACCTTCGCGGCCGACTCGCCGAATTCCAAGCGCGTCTCCTACATTACCTCCGACAATGTCGCCGAGGGCACCTATGCCGCCGACGCCGTCGCGGAATCGATGGGCGGCAAGGGCGAATATGCCGTGCTGGAGAACCCCGGCCAGGACAACCATGACAAGCGCGTGGCGGCTTTCGTCGCCCGCATGGAAGCCAAGTGGCCCGACATGAAACTCGTCGGCCGCGCCGCTTCCAACCAGGATCCGACCAAGGCCTATCAGGCGGTGCTCAGCCTCGCCCAGGCGCATCCCGACCTCGGTGCGGTCTTCATGCCGGAAGCCAATTCGGCGATCGGCGCGGCACAGGCGGCCAAGGAAGGCGGCGGCAAGATCAAGGTCATGCTGGCGGACGTCAACGCTAAGATCCTCGACATGATCAAGGCCGGCGAGATCTTCGGTTCGGTCAACCCCAACCAGGGCATGCAGGGCTATATGGGCTTCATGCTGCTCTGGCTGGCCAAGCACCCCGAGTTGATCGACCCGATGAACGACGCCAAGCGCGCCGGCACCAACGCCATGAAGGTGCCGTTCGTCGACAATGGCTTCTCGATCGTAACCAAGGACAACGCCGACGATTTCTATTGGGACAAATATCTCAAGCGGCGTGGCACCAAGGGCATCGAAGAGTAAGCTTCAGCCCGAACAGCAACTGGCCGGAAGGGACAGTCCCTTCCGGCACCTTTTCAGCCCCTTTCGCAGGAGCATGGCGTGACCGACGCGCCCGTCCTTCAGATCCGCAACCTTTCCAAGGCGTTCGGCCCGGTCAAGGCGCTGAGCGGCGTCCAGCTTGAGTTGCGGCGCGGCGAAGTGCATGCGCTGTGCGGCGAGAACGGCGCCGGCAAGTCGACGCTGATGAACATGATCGGCGGCGTGCTGCAGCCCGACGAAGGCGAAATCCTGATCGACGGCCAGCCGGTAACCGTGACTTCACCGGCGACGGCACAGAAGCTCGGCATCGCACTGGTGCACCAGGAGATCGCGCTCTGCCAGGACGCGACGGTGGCTGAAAACATCTGCATGGCGGCGATCAACGCCCGCCGCGCCCCGCTGATGAATTACGGCGAAGTCTACGCGCAGGCCGAGAAGGCGATGAAACAGCTCGCGCCCATTCCCGTTCGCACCAAGGTCGCCGACCTTTCCATTTCCAGCCAGCAACTGGTCGAGATCGCCAAGGCGCTCACGCTCGACTGCAAGGTGCTGATCCTCGACGAGCCGACGGCAGCCCTGACCGAAACCGAGGCCCAGCGGCTGTTTTCCATCGTGCGCGACCTGAAGGTGCGCGGCATCTCCGTGATCTATATCAGCCACCGCATGGCCGAGATTTTCTCCCTATGCGACCGTGTCACCGTCTTCCGCGACGGGCGCTATGTCGCGACGGAGGCCATCGCGTCGACCTCGCCCGACGACGTCGTGCGCAAGATGGTCGGACGCGAGATCACCCAGCTTTATCCCGACAAGCTCGCCTCGGACGCCGCATCCGGCCGGACCTTGCTGTCCGTCAACGACCTGTCCGACGGCAGCCGCTTCGCCAATGTCGACCTCGACCTGAAGGCCGGCGAAATCCTTGGCATCGGCGGCCTCATCGGCGCTGGCCGCAGCGAAATCGCGCAAACCATCTGCGGCCTGCGGCAGGCGAGCTCCGGCAGCGTCGCGCTCGACGGCAAGCCACTCACAATCCGCAGCTATGCCGACGCCGTGCAGGCCGGCCTCGTCTACCTTTCGGAAGACCGCAAGGGCTCGGGCGTGTTCCTCGACCTCTCGATCGCTGCCAATGTCTCGGCACTAGACCTTGGCAAGCTCACCGGCCGTTTCGGCCTGCTCGACCGCCGCGCGGAGGCCGATCAGGCGGCCAGCCTCGCCAAGCGCCTCGGCGTGCGCATGGCGGGCATCGATGCGCCGGTCTCGACGCTTTCCGGCGGCAACCAGCAGAAGGTGGCGATCGCCAAGCAGCTGTCGGTTTCGCCCAAGGTTATCATCATGGATGAGCCGACGCGCGGCATCGACGTCGGTGCCAAGGTCGAAATCCACCGACTGCTACGCGACCTCGCCAACCAGGGCGTCGGCATCATCGTCATTTCCTCCGAACTGCCGGAACTCATCGGCCTGTGCGACCGCGTCCTGGTCGTGCGGGAGGGCGCGATCGCCGGCGAGCTCGGCGCTGGCCAGCTCGACGAGGAAGCCATCATCATGCTGGCCTCCGGTGTGCAGCCGACACCAGCACATCAAGGACAGGTGAACCATGTCTAGAGCGGGAGAAACCGTCATGCATGCCGACATCAAGGCCACGGGCCCGAGCCGCTCCAGCTTCGCCCGGCTTGCCTCGATGCGCGAGGCCGGCCTGATCGTAATCATCCTGGCGCTGTGCATTGCCATGAGCTTCGCCTCGCCTCACTTCCTGACCTGGGGCAACTTCCGCGCCATGCTGATGAGCTTCTCGATCGAAGGCATCGTCGTGGTCGGCATGACCATCCTGCTCATCGTCGGCGGCATCGACCTGTCCGTGGGCTCGGTGGTCTGCTTCTCGATGGTGGTTTCCGGCGCTCTTTTCCTGATGGGACTGGACCCGTGGACAGCCAGCCTGATTGGCATCGCGGTCAGCGCGCTGATCGGCGCTGTGATGGGTTTCTTCGTCACTGTTGTCGGACTGAACCATTTCATCACCTCGCTAGCGGCGATGGTGATCGTGCGCGGACTGTGCCTGGTCATCACCAAGGGCACGCCGCTGTCGCTGTTCACGCTGCCGCCGGAATTCAAGGCAATCGGCCAAGGCAGCTTCCAGGGCATCCCCTATGTCATCATTATCTTCGTGGTCGTGGTGGCGATCTTCGACTTCCTGCTCCGGCGCGCCACCGCCTTCCGCAAAGTGTTCTACACCGGCTCCAACGAGAAGGCGGCGCAGTTCTCCGGCATCAAGACCAACCAGGTGAAGTTCTGGGTGACGGTGCTGTGCGCCACGCTCTCAGGCGTCGCCGGCGTCATCTATATGGCGCGCTTCGGCGCCGCGACGCCGACCTTCGGCGCCGGCATGGAACTCAACATCATCGCGGCGGCGGTCATCGGCGGCGCTTCGCTGAAAGGCGGCTCGGGCACGATCTTCGGCGCCATCCTCGGCATCGCGCTGCTGTCGGTGGTGACCAGCTCGCTGATCCTGCTCGACATCTCGGTCTACTGGCAGGACATGATCAAGGGCTGCATCCTGCTGGCGGCGGTCTCCGCCGACCATTTCCTGCATGCCAAGAAGTCGTAAGAACCATGGCACCTCCAAGCACACGCGACGACATCTCGACCGTGCGCCAGATGCACCAGGCGCTCGTCCTCCACTACATGGAGGGCAAGACGCAGGCCGAGATCGCCAAGGAACTCGGCATTTCGCATGCGACGGTGAACCGCTTGATCAAGCGCGGCCATCAGCTCGGCCTCGTCGAGATCAAGATCAAATCGCCGATCGACCATCTGGTCGACCTCGAAACACGGCTGGTGGGGCTTGGCGGCATCGAACGGGCGGTGGTCGTACCGACGGTTTCGGACAACCCACAGACGGCATTGCAGCGCGTCGGCGAAGCGGCGGCCAATCTGCTGCTCGAAACAATCAAGGATGGCGATACCATCTCGATCACCGGCGGCAAGGGCGTCAGCGCGCTGGTCGCCGGCCTCAAACCCGGCCGCAGCTATGATGTCGAGGTCATCCCGGCAACCGGGTTGGTGCAGGGCAAGCATTACACTGACGTCAATCACGTCGCTTCGCTGATGGCCGACAAGCTTGGCGGCCGCGCCTACCAGATTCACGCCCCGCTTTTCGCCGATACGCCGGAACAGCGTGAAATGCTGATGGGCGTGCGGGCCGTGGCGGATGTATTTCGCCGGGCGCGCGAGGCTACCATTGCTGTGGTCGGCGTTGGCTCGATCCTGACCGACGACTCCTCCTATTATGACCTGCACCCCTCCTCGAGCGCGGACCGCCAGGCCATCGAGCGTTCAGGCGCCTCGGGTGAACTTTTGGCGCATCTGATCGACCGCGACGGCAGGGTCAGCGACTACACGTTGAATCGTTCGCTGGTGTCGCTGACGCTCGATGAATTCGCCACCATCCCACGCTCGATCGGCATCGCCAGCGGCCCGAGCAAGGTCGCGCCGATCCTTTCCGCCATGCGCGGCAACCACCTCGACATCATCGTCACCGACGAGGCCACCGGCCTCGGCATCCTCGACCTCGCCGAAAGAGAAGCAGCATGAACTCCAGTCAAATGCAGCGCGCCATCGGCGCATCCGGCATCCAGGCATCCGCCGTCGGTCTCGGCACCTGGGCGATCGGCGGCTGGATGTGGGGCGGCACCGACGAGCAGGCCTCCATCCGCGCCATCGAAGCCTCGATCGAGGCCGGACTCAGCCTCATCGATACGGCACCGGCTTACGGCCTCGGCCGCAGCGAGGAAATCGTCGGCAAAGCGATCAAGGGCAAACGCGACAAGGTCGTGATCGCCACGAAATGCGGCCTGAACTGGCATTCCGGCAAGGGCAACCATTTCTTCGATCAGGATGGCAAGCCGGTGCACCGCTATCTCGGCGCCGACGGCATCGCCTATGAAGTGGAACAGAGCCTGAAACGGCTCGGCACCGAGCACATCGACCTCTACATCACGCATTGGCAGGATCCGACCACCCCGATCGCGGAAACGGTGGCCGCGCTGGAGAAATTGAAGGCGGCCGGCAAGATCCGTGCGATCGGCGCCAGCAACGTCAATGCCGAAGAGCTGAAGCAATATGTCGCTGCCGGGCAGCTCGATGCCATTCAGGAACGCTATTCGATGATAGACCGCGAGATTGAAGGCACGCTGCTGCCGATCACGCAGAGTAACAATGTGGCTACGCTCAGCTATTCTTCGCTGGCGCTTGGCCTGCTCACCGGCTCGATCGATCCTGGCCGCGCCTTCTCCGGCGATGATCAGCGCAAGGACAATCCGCGCTTCTCGGCATCCAACCGGCATAAAGTAACTGCACTGAAGCAGACGATCCAGCCGATCGCGGACCAGCACAAAGCGTCGATGGCGCAGATCGTCATCGCCTGGACGCTGGCGCAGCCGGGGATCACCTTCGCGCTGTGCGGCGCGCGCAATCCCGAACAGGCGCTCGACAATGCCCGCGCGGGCGAAATCAGGCTCGGTTCTGGGGAACTGGCCGCCATAGACAAAGCGATAGCCTCGCATCTGACCCAGTTGGATGCCTGATTAGCGAGACATTCTGCCATGAAGCGCAATGAAACACTCGCCGCGCTGCGAGAGCGGCCGGATATTGCCGTGCTGGTGATCGGCGGCGGCATCAACGGCATCAGCGTCTTCCGCGAATTGGCCCTGCAGGGCGTCGACGTTCTGCTGGCCGAAAAGGGCGACTATTGCAGTGGCGCCAGTGCCGCGCTGTCGCGCATGGTGCATGGTGGGCTTCGTTACTTGGAGAATGGCGAATTCAAGCTGGTGAAAGAATCGCTGCTCGAGCGCGACCGGCTGCTGCGCAACGCTCCTCACTATGTCGCGCCACTACCCACCACCGTGCCGATCTTCGACACCTTCTCCGGCATCGCCAATGGCGCGGTGCGCTTCCTCGGCCTCACCCGGCGTCCCAGCCGGCGCGGCGCGATCGTCATCAAGGCCGGATTGACGCTCTACGACGTCTTCACGGCCTCGCGACGGCTGATGCCGGTACACAAGTTCCGCGGCGCCAGGAAGACATTGGAGACCTGGCCGGCGATCAATCCGGCGACGCGCAGCTCGGCGACCTATTACGACGCCTGGGTGAGCCGGCCGGAACGGCTGGGCCTTGAAATGCTGAACGATGCGATAGCCGCCTCCCCTGCGGCACATGCACTCAACTATGCGCAAGTCGGCTCCACCGCCGAGGGTCTGATACTGACCGACATCATCTCCGGCGAAACAGTGCAGGTACGCCCACACTTGATCATCAACGCCACCGGCGGCTGGATCGACCTCACCAACAGGTCGATCGGTGCGTCCGCGCCAACCATGATGGGCGGCACCAAAGGCTCGCACATCATTGTCGACAGCGAGGAACTGCACGACGCGCTCGCCGGCCAGATGATCTATTACGAGAATGAAGACGGGCGCATCTGCATCCTGTTCCCCTATCTCGGCAGGGTGCTGATCGGATCGACGGACATCCGCGTCGACGACCCCGACCAGGTGCGATGCGAGGATGATGAGCTGGCGTACATCCTGCAGTCCCTGGCCTTCGTGTTTCCATCGATCAAAATAGCAGAAGAACAAATCGTCTTCCGCTTCTCCGGCGTGCGCCCTCTGCCTGCGAGCCAGGACAGCTTCACCGGGCGCATCCCGCGCGACCATTTCTGCGAATTCGTGGAGCCCAACGGCAAGGTGCCGGCGACGCTATGCATGATCGGCGGCAAATGGACCACTTTCCGTTCCTTTGGTGCGCTCGCCGCCGACATGGCGCTGGAGCGATTGGGCCTAACGCGTGAAGTTGGAACCGAGGACCTGGCTATCGGCGGCGGCCGCGATTTCCCGGCAGATCCTGAGAAATGGTGCGCGGCCATGGCGTCCGAATACAGGATCAGCAAGGCACGCGCAAAGACGCTTCTTGAGCGCTACGGCAGTTTAGCTCGCGCCGTCACCGATGAAATCTCCAGGACCGCTGACGTCATGCTGCCGGGCTACGGCTATAGTCAGAACGAGATCCGGCTTATCGTCGAGCGTGAGCAGGTCGAGACATTGGCCGACATCTTCCTGCGCCGTACCACCATCGCCATCACTGGCGGCCTGACGAATGAACTCGTCGACGCGGTGCTCGCCATCCTCGCTGCTCACAAAGCGTGGAATGCAAAGCAGGCTGCGCGAGAGCGCGCTGCGTTCGTCGCCCTGCTCAAGCATCAGCACGGCGTCGACCTTTCCGATCCCTCCGAGACAGACAACAAAAGGAGCGCGATATGCGCGTGAACAAAAAAGTCCGCATGAACAGGCTATTCGGCAACGGCCGTTGCCTCGACGTCGCCATCGACCATGGCGTGTGCAACGAACCGAGCTTCCTGGTCGGGCTGGAGGACATGGGCGGCGTGGTGGACAAACTGGTCAAGGCCGGGCCCGATGCCATCCAGATGAACTATGGCCAAGCTGATCTGCTGCAGGATGTTCCCGGCAAGGACAAGCCGGCGCTGGTCATGCGCCTCGACATGGGCAACCCCTATAACAGGATCCGCCATCGTGCGATGTGGGCGGTGCTGCAGAACGAGGCGGAGCCGCTGATCGGCGCCATCGAGATGGACGCGGCCTGCGTGGTGGTGAACCTCTTCATGCTGCCCGACGAGCCGGATCTCTTCAAGCAATGCGTGCAGAACATTTCTCGCGTGCGCGCCGACTGCGAGAAATACGGCATGCCGCTGATGATCGAGCCGCTGGCCATGCTGCCGGTGGAACAGGGCGGCTACATGGTGGACGGCGATGCCGAGAAGATCGTGACGCTGACACGCCTGGCGCGAGAAATGGGCGCCGACGTGGTCAAGGCCGACCCGACCACGCGGGCGGAAGACTTCCATCGTGTCGTCGAGGCGGCGCGCTGCCCAGTGCTGGTACGCGGCGGCGGCAAGGAAGACCTGCGCGCCGTGTTCGACAAGTCGGCGGCGCTGATGGCGCAGGGTGCGCTCGGCATGGTCTACGGCCGCAACATCTATCAGCACGCCAATCCGAGCGCCGTGGTACGCGGCCTGATGGCGATCATCCATGACAACGCGGATGGCGCTAGGGCCTGGGACCTGTACAACCAGGCGTAAGGGAGGCTTGGGAGGAGCCGATGGGTAGCTACATACTGGGTCTTGATGCCGGCAACACCGTCATCAAGGCCATCATCTTCGACACCACCGGCCAGGAGCTCGCGGTGGCCGCGCTCGACGGCCGCTCGTCAATGCCGAAGCCCGGTCATGTCGAACGCGACCTCAATGAACTCTGGTCCAATGCCGTCACGGTGATCCGCCGCTGCATCGATCAGGCCGGCATTGATGCGGGCGACATCGTCGCGATCGGCTGCGCCGGGCATGGCAATGGCCTCTATGCGCTGGATCGTGACGGCGCACCGCTGATCGGCATCCAGTCGCTCGACACACGCGGTGTCGGCATCGTCGCCGAATGGGCGGAGGCCAATGTCGGCGACCGCACCTATCCCTATTGCCTGCAGCGGCCTTGGGCCGCACAGACACCGACGCTGCTTGCCTGGATCAAACGTTATGCGCCGGAACTATTCAAACGCATCGGCACCGTCTTCCTGTGCAAGGATTTCGTCGTCAACCGGCTGACCGGCGCGCGCTCGAGCGACGCCAGCGACATGTCGGGCTGCGGCCTGCTGACCATGCCGGCGCGCCGCTATGAACACGGCCTGCTCGCCACCTACGACCTCGACGACTGCATGGAGCTGCTGCCGCCTGCGCTGGAATCGGCCGAGGTCGCCGGCCATGTCACGGCGCAGGTGGCAGCGCTGACTGGCCTGAAGGCTGGAACACCGGTGATCGCCGGCCTGTTCGACGTGGTGGCGAGCGCCATCGGTTCCGGCGTGACACGTACGGGTGCCGCCTCGATCATCGCCGGCACCTGGAGTATCAACCAGGTCATCACCGACGAGCCTATCCGCGATCCGTCGATCTTCATGCTGTCGACTTTCGATCCGCAGCGCTATCTGGCGATTGAATCCAGCGCCACCTCGGCGGCCAATCTCGAATGGATCGCGCGCGAATTCCTCGAACACCAAGCCGGCGATGAAAAATCGCCGTTCGAACACGCCAGCCAACTGGTCGCGTCCGTCGACCCGGCCGGCGACGTGCCGATCTACCACCCCTTCCTCTATGGCTCGCAGCAGAACGGGCGCGCACGTGCCGGTTTCTACGGCGTTGCCGGCTGGCATGGCCGCGCACATATGCTGAGGGCGCTGTTCGAGGGTGTCGCCTTCGAACACAAGCGCCATGTCGAGACGCTCTACCGCGCCGGTGCACATTTCGACGAGGCAGTGCTCTCCGGCGGCGGCTCGCGCAGCGGCGTCTGGGCCCAGATCTTTGCCGATATACTCGGCGTGCCCGTCACCGTGGCGAGGAGTCGGGAGACCGGTGCGCTGGGTGCTGCGATCGCGGCCGGCACCGGTGTCGGCATCTTCACCGACTTCGCGGCAGGCGCTTCAGCAATGACGTCCGCCGCACGGCATTATTCGCCCAATGGCGCAATTGCCCCTGCCTATGCCGCGCGCTACCAACTCTATGGCGAGATCAACCAGGCGATGGGCCCGATTTGGGACCGCATCGCCAAGATGCAGGCGCAGCCGTGACCGAACCCGCTTTCTTCGGCGAATACGACTTCGTGATTGTCGGCGCGGGCTCTGCCGGCTGCGTGCTGGCGAACCGCCTGTCGGCCGATCCGCGCAACAAGGTGCTTTTGCTCGAAGCCGGCGGCAGCGACCGCTACCACTGGGTCGATATCCCGATCGGCTATCTCTACTGCATGGGCAATCCGCGCACCGACTGGCTGATGAAGACGGAGCCTGATCCCGGCCTCAACGGGCGCAGCCTCAACTATCCGCGTGGCAAGGTGCTGGGTGGCTGCTCGTCCATCAACGGCATGATCTACATGCGCGGCCAGGCGGCCGATTATGACGGCTGGCGCCAAGCCGGCAATGGCGGCTGGGGCTGGGACGACGTGCTGCCCTATTTCCGCAAGTCGGAAGACTATCACGGCGGCAAAAGCGCCTTGCACGGCGCAGGCGGCGAGTGGCGGGTGGAGAAGCAGCGGCTGTCCTGGCCGATCCTCGATGCCTTTCGCGATGCAGCGGAAGAACTCGGCATTCCGCGCACCGAAGACTTCAACAGCGGCACCAATGAGGGCTCCGGCTATTTCGAGGTCAACCAGAAGAAGGGCGTTCGCTGGAACACTTCCAAGGCGTTCCTGCGCGGCATCCTCAACCGACCTAATCTGCGCGTCCTGACCGGCGCCGAAACCGAGCGGCTTGCCTTCGAAGGGCGCCGCGTCACCGGCGTGGTCTTCCGTCACGAAGGCAAGCAGCAGTTCGCCAAGGCCGAAGAAACCATCCTGGCCGCAGGCGCCATCAACTCGCCGAAGATCCTGGAACTGTCCGGCATCGGCCGGCCGGAACTCCTGTCCAATCTGGGCATCGAGACGCGGCATGCCTCACCGGGCGTCGGCGAGAACCTGCAGGACCATCTGCAGATCCGCACCGTGTTCAAGGTGAAGAACGCCGACACGCTGAACCAGCGTTACCATAACCTCGTGCGCCGCGCGGCAATGGGTGCGGAATACGCGCTGTGGCGCAGTGGGCCGCTGTCGATGGCGCCGAGCCAGCTCGGCATTTTCGCGCGCTCGGATGCACGCCTCGCCACGCCGGATCTCGAATATCACGTGCAGCCGCTCAGCACCGACCGGCTTGGCGAGCCGCTGCACCGCTTCCCTGCGGTGACGGTCTCGGTCTGCAACCTGCGGCCCGAAAGCCGCGGCACCGTACATATGGAGAGCGCCGATCCGAAAGCGTCGGCCAAGATTCGCCCGAACTATCTGTCGACCGAAGGCGACCGGCATGTCGCGGTTGCTTCGATCGAACACGCCCGCAAGCTTATGAAGACCAAGGCGATCGCGCGGTTCGAACCGGAAGAGATGCTGCCGGGGCCTCAGGTCACCAATCAGGACGATCTGGTGCGCAAGGTCGGCGACATCGCCACGACGATCTTCCATCCCGTCGGCACCTGCAAGATGGGCTCGGACGCCATGGCGGTGGTCGATGACCGGCTGCGCGTGCATGGCCTCGGCAACCTGCGCGTCGTCGACGCCTCGATCATGCCGACGATCGTCTCAGGCAACACCAATTCTCCGGTCATCATGATCGCCGAGAAGGCATCGGAGATGATCCTGCAGGATCGGTAGACAAGTCTTCGCACTCTCGTAAAGTGGCGCGCGACACGGCTCAACGGGGCGCGGATGCTGACAAAGAACGAAAGCCTGGCGGAACTTGCCCCACAGCGCGCCAAGGGTAACGGCCTAGTTCATGTGGAGCAACGCCACGGACGATCCCGCATCGCCCGCCTTTTCCAGGAGGGGTGCGCGAAGATCCGGATGCCGCATGTCACGCGCGATCCGTTCGAAGCGATCCTCATCAACACCGCAGGCGGGCTGACCGGCGGGGACCGCCTGCATTGGACCGTGTATGCAGGCGAAGGCACTTCGGCGGTTGTTACCACCCAGGCCTGCGAGCGCATCTACAGATCGCCGGAAAGTGAAGCCATCGTCGAAACACGACTGACTGCTGAAAGAGGCACGCATCTTGCTTGGCTCCCCCAGGAGACGATCCTGTTCGACCGCTCGGCACTGTCACGCCGGCTTGATGTCGACATGGACAGGAGCGCCTCCGTGTTGCTGGTGGAAGCCGTGGTGTTTGGACGGCAGGCCATGGGAGAGGTTGTGAAGGAAGCGCGTTTCCATGATCGCTGGCGGGTCCGCACCGGCGGCAAACCGATTCATGCAGAGGATTTTCGGCTAGGCCCGGACCTCGCCACAGAGCTGTCTCGCGCTGCCATAACCGGCGGCCGGCGCGCGCTGGCAACTGTGATGCTGCTCGGATCTGAAGCCGAGCGCCATCTGGACGCAGCGCGGGCGATCGTGGGCGGAGATGGCGCGGTGAGCACCTGGCAAGTGGATGGCGTCAACAAGTTGCTGGCAAGGCTCTTTGCACCGGACAGCTATGAGCTTCGCAAGCGTCTGGTGCCGCTTTTGCGGCTACTGAATGGGCAGACACTGCCTAAAGTTTGGTCGATCTAGAGGCAATCAGAGATGCTAAGAACAGGCAAATCGAAATCATGAACCTCACTCCCCGGGAGAAAGACAAACTTTTGATCGCCATGGCGGCAATGGTCGCGCGCCGCCGCCTGGAGCGAGGCGTGAAGCTCAACCACCCCGAGGCGATTGCGTTGATTTCCGACTTCGTTGTCGAAGGCGCGCGCGATGGGCGCTCCGTTGCCGATCTCATGGAAGCCGGCGCGCATGTGATCACACGCACCCAGGTGATGGAAGGCGTGGCCGAGATGATCCACGACGTCCAGGTCGAGGCGACATTCCCGGACGGCACCAAGCTGGTGACCGTGCACGAACCCATCCGTTGAGAAGACAGACAAGAACAGAGGAGAGGCGGACAGCCATGAAGAAACCGACGATGGTCACCACGCTAGCATTCAGCCTGATGGCAAGCCCGGCCTTCGCCCATCTCAATCCAGCCGAACATGGCTCCTTCGCCGCCGGCTTCAGCCATCCGCTGTCGGGCTCGGACCATATTCTCGCCATGGTGGCGATCGGTCTGTGGGCCGCGATGCTTGGTGGGCGGGCTCTCTTGCTGGTGCCGACAGCTTTTGTCGGCATGATGCTGCTGGGTTTTGTCGCTGGTCTCTCCGGCGTGCCGTTGCCCTTCGTGGAGCCGATGATCCTGGCATCGGTGGTCGTGCTCGGTCTGCTCGTCGCGTTGGCGCTACCTTTGCCGGCGGCGGTGGGCGCGGTCATCGCCGGCTTCTTCGCCTTCTTCCATGGTCACGCGCATGGCGCTGAAATCGGCACCGCAGCATTCGCCTCCTACGCAGCCGGCTTTGCACTGGCCACCGCCCTGCTCCATGGCGCCGGCATCCTGATCGGTCTCGGCCTCGGCCGTCTCGGAGCACGCGACAAGACGCTGGTTGCCGTGCGCCTGGCTGGCGGCGCGACGGCACTGGCCGGTATCGCCCTGGCGATCACCGGGTGACACGATGCCGACCCTGGACATCCATCCCGTGCGGGCGAAGGCAAGCTTTGACGTGTCCGCCCGTTGATATCGGACCGATGGCAAGGCGCCATTTCCAATCCTGAGAAATCAAGGAACGCGATCATGCGAGCCGTCGAGATCATCCGCGCCGACAAAGCATACGGCCACCCGTCGCCCGCCGACCATGCCGTGCTGGAACGCGATGAACGACACCTGCGCCGCAAACTTATCGAGCTGGCGAGCGGCGAAAAGCTGCTTGCCGACTTCGCCGAACCGGTGGTGCTGGAGCACGGCGACCGGTTGGTGACGGAAGGCGGCCGCGAAATCGAAATCCGGGCTGCGAAAGAGCCGCTGTTGGAAATCCGTGGGCGCGACGCGCTCCATATCGCGGAACTCGCCTGGCATATCGGCAACCGACACCTCGCCGCACAGATCGAAGGCGATCGCATCCTGATCTTGCGCGACCACGTCATCAAGACGATGCTCGAGGGACTGGGAGCAGCGGTGCGCGAGATCGAGGCCATCTTCAGCCCGCTGCGCGGCGCCTATTCCGGTGGGCATCACCACCATGATGACCATCACCACGATCATCATGGTCATCATCACGGTGGGAGCCATGGCCACCACCACGACTGATCCCGGGCAGGCTCTGCTGCGGCTGCTGGGCTGGCTCTCCCCGGTCTTCCCGGTTGGTTCCTACAGCTACAGTCACGGCCTGGAACAGGCGGCGCATGACGGGCTGGTCGCCGACGCAAGCAGCCTCAAGGGGTGGCTGACCGACCTGATCGAACGCGGCTCGGCCTGGAACGACGCGCTGCTGCTCGCCGAAAGCTGGCGGCTGTCGCGCCAGGATTGTGATCTCGCCGATATCGCTGCGCTGGCGGAAGCCCTGGCGGGAGGGCGCGAACGCCATTTGGAGAGTCTTTCGCAGGGGTCGGCCTTCCTGGAAGCCGCGCAAAGCTGGCCCCTGAAGGCCTTGCAACGCCTGCCACGTCCCTGTGCTTACCCTGTCGCCGTCGGTGCCCTTGCCGGCGCCCATGACATCGCGCTGACCAGCACGCTCACCGCCTTCCTGCAGGCGTTCACGCTCAATCAATTGCAGGCTTCGATCCGCCTCTCGGTAACCGGCCAGAGCGGCGTTACCGCGCTGATGGCTGGGTTGGAGCCCGTTATCCTCGACACGGCACGGCGCGCCGCCCAGGCGACCCTTGACGATCTCGGCGCGGCGACCTTCCTTGGCGAGATCATGGCCATGAAACACGAGACTCTTCATTCGAGGCTTTTTCGCTCATGACACAGAAAAACGGTCCCTTGCGCGTCGGCATCGGCGGACCCGTCGGCTCCGGTAAGACGACGCTGACAGAGAAGCTCTGCAAGGCATTGCGCGATCACTATTCGGTCGCGGTCATCACCAACGACATCTACACGCGGGAAGATGCGCTGATCCTGGCACGCCATCAGGCGCTGTCTGAAGAGCGCATCATGGGGGTGGAAACCGGCGGTTGCCCGCACACGGCAATCCGCGAGGATGCGTCCATCAACCTGCAGGCGATCGCCGAGATGAACCGGCGCTTTCCTGATCTCGACATCGTCTTCATCGAATCGGGCGGCGACAATCTTGCCGCTACCTTCTCGCCAGATCTCGCCGATTTGACACTTTACGTCATCTCGGTCTGCCAGGGCGAGGAGATCCCGCGCAAGGGCGGTCCGGGCATCACACGCTCCGATTTTCTGGTGATCAACAAGAGTGATCTTGCGCCTTACGTCCATGTCGATCTCGATGTCATGGAAGTCGACGCCACCAGGATGCGCGGCAAGCGCCCATTCGCGTTCACCGACCTGCATCGCGGCAAAGGCTTGCAGGAAATTGTGGACTTCGTTGTCGAGCATGGCGGTCTGAAGGAAGAAACGTCGAGGCTCTCGGCCTGACGATCGCAGCTCAGGCCATCCTCGAGCGTTTCCGTTTTCGGGGAACGCTCTAATCCTTTATCTTACGCAATTCCGGACGGAAAACCGCTACGCACTTTTCCTGGGTTTGCTCCAGCGTTCTGTTTCTCGACCGCCGCGTTGTCGAGCAGGTGCCGATACCGCCGCGACCCTCTTATGTCGGAGCCGTCGCTTGTGCGGATGCGGACATCGCCATCGCCGAGCGGCACGATCTCCACGATCTTTGCCCGGTTGACGATCCAGGAGCGGTGCACGCGCACGGCATCGACACCGGACGCCTGCAACTGCGCCTGCAGCGCGGTCAGGCTGATGCGCACGAGGTGCGTGGTTCCCCTGGCATGCACATCGACATAATTGGCGGCAGCGCGTGCCCATTCCATTGCCTGGGCGTCGAGAAGGATGGTGCGGCCGCCCGATTTCAGCGTCAGACGTGCAGCCTCGATTTGCTCGCCTTGCTGCGACCGCTGCCGGTTGAACTCTATGCTGCGCATCAGCGTCAGCATCAGCAGGATGGTGGCGTAGGTCAGGACATCCTTGCGGTATTCATATGCGAGATCGGTCAGCGGCTCGTCGAAGAAGTCATAGGCCTGACCGAGAAGGCTGGCGAAAATCGCCTTGCGCAGCAAGATCATGCCGGCGACATGCAGCGCCGAAAAGATGATGCTGCCGATGACATGAACCGCAAGCAGACGCGGGAGGCCCTGTCGTGCGATCGGAAAGCGCCGCTCCCACAGAGCCACCAGCGGCAGCAGCAACAGGACCACCACCACGCTCGAAGACTCCTGTATCCAGGGAATGCGAGCGTCCAGAGCGCTTCCGGTGCGTACGGCGTCGGTGTTCAGCGTGGTCGCGTTGACGAAGGCGATGACGGCCAGAAAGACCGAGGCCAGCAGCAACACCCGCGAAAAGATGCGGCGATCAGATTCGATCCGGTCTGGAGGCGGTTCCGTCATGCGACGATCATGCCCGAGCAGCCCTGGTAGGAAAAGAAGGATGTTCGGCACTGGTCCCGAGGGAGCCGCCGCTTGTCCCACAGCGCGATTTTCATGCCGCCGCTTGTCCCAGCCGGCCCTGCCTTATCCCAAGATCATTCCCGTCAGCGGCGAGGAGCGGTACCCCTCCGCTCGCAACTGGCGCGGAGGTCAAGGGACATGAACAGACGGGATTTCCTGCGGATAACGGCAGCGGCCGCCCCCATCGTTATCAGCAAATGGGACGCGGCTTTCGCGAACACCCTGCCGCCAGCGGGTCGTGTTCGACCCGGCGATGCCGGCTGGCCATCGGGGGAGGCTTGGGAAAAGCTCAGCCAGACGGTTGATGGCAGGCTGCTCAAACTCAACTCGCCATTCGACAATTGCGCGGGGGTCGACTGTGCACAGCTCTGGGAAAGCCTCTCCAACCCCTTCTTCCTTGGTGACGAGCCCGCGCTGACCCAGACGCTCGGCTGGGTCGATGCCTGGACATCCCGGCCCAGCACCTATGCGGTTGCCGTCCGTTCGACCCGGGATGTCGTCGCCGCCATTAATTTTGCCCGCGACCACAATCTGCGGCTGGTGATCAAGGGCGGCGGTCACAGTTACCACGGTACATCCAATGCAGCGGATTCGCTGCTTGTCTGGACCCGCCACATGGATACCGTGACCATCCACGACGCTTTCGTGCCGTCGGGCTGCGAAGGGCAACAACCGGCCCCCGCCGTTTCGGTCGGCGCGGGTGTCTTGTGGGGCAAGGCCTATAACGAAGTCACCACCAGGGCCGGTCGTTATGTGCAGGGCGGCGGCTGCCTCACCGTCGGTGTTGCCGGCCTGATCCAGAGTGGTGGTTTCGGCAGTTTCTCCAAAGCGTATGGACTGGCTGCCGCAAGTCTTCTCGAAGCCGAAGTGGTTACTGCCGACGGTGAAGCCAGGACCGCCAACGCCTGCACCAACCCCGACCTTTACTGGGCGATCAAAGGTGGAGGCGGCGGCAGTTTCGGTGTCATCACCAGGCTGACCCTGCGCACCCATGCCTTGCCCGAATTCTTCGGCCTCGCGGCGATGACGATCCGGGCCGGCTCGGACGAGAGCTACAAACGGCTGATCGCCCGCGTCATGGAATTCTATGCAGATGCCCTGTTCAACCCGACATGGGGCGAACAGATCGTCTTCCGCGCCGGCAATAGGCTGGTCATCAACATGCTGTTCCAGGGGATCGATGAGAAGCAGGCTAAAGCAACCTGGCAGCCCTTCCTCGATTGGCTGAAGGAGGCAGAGACGGATTTCCGGCTGGAGGCCGATCCTGTCTTCATCGCCGCTCCGGCACGGCATTTCTGGGATCCGCATTTCCTGGAGAAGGTTCCGGGCGCAGTGCTGTTCGACGATCGCCCGGGCGCTTCGGCCGACAACATATTCTGGACAGGCAATCTGAGGGAAGCCGGCCAGGTGCTGCACGGCTATCAATCGGCCTGGCTGCCGGCCTCGCTTCTCGGCAGCCACCAGCGCGAGGCGCTGGCTGAAATGCTGTTCGCCGCAAGCCGTCACCGGAGCGTGGCGCTGCACACCAACAAAGGCTTGGCCGGTGCACCGCCCGCAGTCCTTGAACAGGTGCGTGACACAGCCACCAATCCGGCCGCATTCCAGGCATTCGCGCTGCTGATCTGTGCTGCCGGAGGTCCATCCGCTTATCCCGGCATTGCCGGTCGTGAGCCGGATGCTGCCAAAGCGCGTGCTGACGCCGATGCCGTCGGCAAAGCGATGAGCGAAGTCCGGCGCCTTGTCCCGAATGCCGGCTGCTACGTCGCCGAAAGCGACTTCTTCGAGGAGCACTGGCAGGAAGCATTCTGGGGAACGAACTATCCACGGCTGCTAACCGTGAAAGATCGCTACGATCCGGACGGGCTTTTCTTCAGCCATCACGGCGTCGGCAGCGAGCGCTGGAGCGCCGACGGTTTTAAGAGAAGAGCTTGACGCCTGCCACGCTGCTCACGATGCAAGCGAAAGCCGGCCGGTGATGATCGACATCAGCGCGTCGCCGGCCATCCGAAGCTCGGCGCTGTTGTCGATGGTGATATCCTGGCCATAGGCGCCGAGCTTCAGGCCCCGCTCGACGCGGCGGCCGATCTCTTCAGCGGTCTCCCGCCCGCGGGCCGAAAGCCTGGCCGCGATGATCTCGGGCCTGGCGGTCAAGCCCACCACAATGACGTTGGTAAAGGCAGCGCGGATGTCGTCGATGGCACCGCGCGAGCCATTGGCGATCGCAGTGCCACCGCGGTTGACATGCTCCATGGTGCTGTACGGCAAGGCATAGCTCAGCCCGTTCGCCTGCCAGCTGACGGCGAAACCGCCTTCCTTCCTGGCCTCGTCGAAGGCGGCTTCGCTGAGACTGTCATGATCCTCAGCATGAGCCGCCGCCTCGCGCGTGACGATGCGGCGCACGAACAGGATGTCGTTTCGATCGGCCAAGCGCTCGCGCGCATAACCGATCACACTGTCCTTGCCGGCGCCGCTCGGGCCAACCACGACAACGAGCGTGCCTTGCAGACCTGCATCAGGCAACGCGACGGCCCTCGCGCCAGACGGAACGTACGACCGGAACACCCTTGGTGTGGCGCACCCGTACGACGTCGCCGCGCAAACCTGGCGCGATGCGACCACGGTCGGTCAAACCGACCGTGCGCGCGGGCGCGGTGGTGACCAACTTGATCGTCTCGTTGAGCGGCCTGCCCTCAGGCCCGTCGGCCAGGATGAACGGCGCCTGCATCAGGCTGAACGGCACATAGTCGGACGAGAGCACATCGAGCACACCGGCCTCGGCGAGTTCCCTCGCCGCGATGTTGCCGGAATGGGATTTGCCGCGCACGATGTTCGGAGCACCCATCATCACAGAGATGCCGGCCTCATGCGAAGCCCTGGCCGCTTCCATGCTGGTCGGGAACTCGGCCAGCTTCACGCCGAAAGCGATCGATTCCTCGACATGCTCGACCGTTGCATCATCATGGCTGGCGAGTGCGATGCCACGTTCGCTGCAGGCCTCCACAATGGTCTTGCGGTGGCCGGCGGAATATTTCTGCGAAGCGGCGACACGCTTGGCCATGAAGCGCTCGAAGGCCGCGTCGTCCAGTCCGCGCTTGGTCTTGTAGTAGAGCGCGTACTGCTCCAGCGTCTGGAACTGACGCTGGCCTGGCGCATGGTCCATCAGGGAGGCAAGCCGCACGAAACCATCGGTCTTGAAATCTTCGTACTGGTCGAGCACGTCGGCCGCCGAGACCTCGCAGCGCAGGTGAATGAGATGGCTGGCGCGTAGCCGGTCCTCGGCGACGGCGACCTCGATGGCGTCGGCGATGGCGCGCATTTCGCCCTTCTGGAAACCGCCATCCTCGTCGGAACCCAGACGCAGGCAGTCGAAGACGGTGGTTATACCCGAAGCCACCACCTGTGCATCATGTGCCTGCAAAGCAGCGATCGAGTCCCAGCGCACACCGGGGCGCGGCGAATAGTGGGCCTCGAGATGATCGGTATGGAGCTCGACGAGGCCGGGCACCACATAGTCGCCCTCGCAATCTTCGCCGGTCGCCGCAGCACCGCTGTCGATCGCCGCAATCTTGCCGTCGCGAAACAGTATCGATCCGTTGACGATCTCCTTCTCGAGGACGAGGCGGGCATTTTTCAGGACGATCTCTTGGGACATCTCAGGCAGACTTTCTGGCTTCAAGTGGCCGCAATGGCCGATAGGAATGCACGGTGAAGGGCGCGCCCGGCTCGCGCTCGATGAACAGCGCAAGGCCGTCGATGGCGAACGGACGCCCGGTGAACGCCTCGAAGCGGCGCTCCAGCGCCGGCTTCACCCGTGCCAGAGTCTCTTCCGGCAGGCGCTCGCTCAGCGTCATGTGGAAACGGAACTCGTCCATGACGAAGGGGTAGCCATGGCGCCTGAGATAGGCGGTCTGGCGCGTGGTGAGCTTCGACGGATCGCGGCGCGCGATCTCGGCTTCGGTGAGCGCGGCCCGCACCGGGGCGAAATGCAGAACGGCATCGGCAGCAAAGGCGGAAAGCTGGTATTCCGTTTCCATCGGCAGCAGCGCGAGGAATGAGCCCAACTGTCCGATCCGCAATCCTCCGATGAAGAACGGCGCGGTCTTGGCGCAGAACCGATCGAAACTTTCCTCCAGCTCGGCTAGGCCCACTCCATCCGCAAGGCGGAACGGGGCGACGATCGTGGCATGGAAGCCGTAACGGCGCGGTTCGCCGGTCAGCCTGGAAATCTCCGCAGCCGGCAAACCATCGAATGACGGCGCGGCAAGCAATTCGCCCGAAAAGGCATCGCGACCGAGCCAGTTGGCCGCCGCCTTGGTCAGCGGGTCGTCCTCGGAAGGCGTGAAATAGACCGCGTAGCGCATCACAGGAACAGCTTTCGCAGCTGCTGCGAGATGACGTCGATCAACGACACCGTGACCAGCATGATGATGAGCATTGCAGCGGCTTCAGGGTAATAGAAGCCGCGGATCGACTCGAACAGCACCTGGCCGATGCCGCCGGCGCCGATGACACCGAGCACGGTGGCGGCACGCACGTTGGATTCGAAGCGGTAAAGCGCATAGGACATCCACAGCGGCAGCACCTGCGGCACCACGCCGAAGATCACCTCCTGCAGGCGTGTCGCACCGGTGGCGCGGATCGCTTCCACGGGGCGCGGATCGATCGCTTCGACGGCCTCGGAGAACAGCTTGGCCAGGATGCCGGTGGTATGGATGAACAGTGCCATGACGCCGGCAAAGGGCCCAAGGCCGACCGCGACGACGAACAGCACCGCATAGACGAGTTCATGGATGGAGCGGAACAGGTCCATCAAGCGACGAACCGGCTGGACGATGTACCATGGCGCCATGTTCGACGCCGACAGGATGCCGAACGGAACCGCCAGGACAGCCGCCAGGAAGGTACCCCACAGCGCGATCTGGATCGTGACCAACATCTCCTGCAGGTAGTAGCGCCCTTCCCCGAAGTTCGGATGCGAGAAGCCGGCGGCGTATTGCGCCATGTTGCCGGCATCGGTGAAGAGGTAGGTCCAGCGGAACATCTCGGCCGGCGCCCAGCTCCAGATCAGGAGCAGGGCCAGGCCGATCCAGGTGACGGCCGTCCAGGCATCACGGGTCCAATCACGCCCGATCTCCGGGCGTGGCTTGTCGGTCTCACCGATATGCGTCGTTTGGGTCATCGTCGCTCTCTTCTATCCGTGCGTCCTTCGAGGCTCGCTCCGCGAGCACCTCAGGATGAGGACCGTTTGTGCCGGTGGTTCTCACCCCGAGATGCGAACGCCTCGGGATGAGGATCATTTGTGCCGGCGGTCCTCATCCTGAGGTGCGAGCCCGCGACAAGGTGGACCGAAAGGTCAATCCTACCGCGGGCGAGCCTCGAAGGACGCACCGGAATGGCAGACCGATCAGCTCTGGCCCTTGGCCTTGATCTTGGCTTCGTAGCCGGCCTTTTCGGCTTCGATCTTCTCGATCTTGGCCTTCTTGTCGGCTTCCGAAAGATTGGCGTCGGCTTCCACCTTGGCCTGGGCCTTGGCCAGTTCCATCACGCGGATCGGCAGCAACTGGTCATTGTCGGAAGGACGGAACGGCGCCCACTGCAGACCGGCGAGGATTTCCTTTTCCTTGGCGACGTCGCCCTTCGACTTGTCGGTGCCGTAATTCAGGACGAAGTTCTTCAGCTTGTCCTTGGTTTCCTGTGGCAGGTCCTTGCGCCAAACGAGCGGGTCGGACGGGATCAGCGGCGACTTCCAGATCACCTTGATCTTGGCGAAGGCTTCCGGCTGGTTTTTCTCGATGAGCGCCATGTTCTCGGTGTTGTTGGCGGCCGCGTCGAGCTGGCCGTTGGCAACGGCCATGGCGTTGGTCTCGTGATTGGCATTGGTGACCGCCTTGAAGCAGTTCTTCGGATCGACCTTGTTGGCCGCGAAGACGAAGGTGGTCGGAACCAGGTAACCCGAGGTCGAGTTCGGATCGCCGAGACCGAAGTTCAGGGTCTTGTCGCACTTCAGCAGGTCTTCGACCGTGTTGAGCTTGCTGTCCTTCGGAGCCAGGATCAGCGACCAGTAGCCAGGGTTTCCGTCAACGGAGACGGTCTGGGCGAAGATCTCGCCATCGGCGCGATCGACGGCTTCCATGGCCGACTTGTTGCCGTACCAGGCCATCTGCACCTTGCCGAAACGCATGCCTTCGATGACACCGGCATAGTCCGAAGCGAAGAACGGCTTCACGTCGAGGCCGGTTTCCTTCTTCATGTCGGCGAGGAAGGGTTCCCACTTCGGCTTGAGGTTCTGCTGGGACTCGGTCGAGATGATGCCGAAGTTGATCTCCTCGGCATAGGCGGCGCCGGTGAGGGTGAAGGCGATCGCCGTGGCGGCGATGGCCTTGAGCATAGCGTTCATGTCAACGTCTCCTGTTGGTTTTCTGGTCAGGCGAAAGCCGGCGCCATGTCCGGGTTCTTGGCAGTCGCAGGTTCCGGATAATCGGGGACGAAATCCGGAACAGCCTCGGGCAGGATCAGCTCTTCGGAATTGGAGCCGTAGAGTTCGATCAGCGTTCTGTGGGTAAGCCTGGAGGACGGGCCGTCGAACACGACACGACCGTCCTTCAAGGCGATGGTGCGCGGGCAATAACGGCGCGCATATTCGACCTGATGCAGCGACACCACGCAGGTGATGCCGTTTTCGCGGTTGACGCCGGCGAGCACTTCCATGACGCGGCGCGCCGAGGACGGGTCGAGCGAAGCGATCGGCTCGTCGGCGAGCAGGATATTTGAACGCTGCACCAGCGTGCGGGCGATCGCCGCGCGCTGCTGCTGACCTCCCGAGAGGGTCGAAGCGCGCTGCCAGGCGACTTCCGGAATGCCGACCTTGGCCAGCGCCTCGCGGGCGAGCCGCTTTTCCTCGGCGCTGAACAGTCCGAGCGTGCCGCGCCACACCGGGATCCGGCCGAGATTGCCGATCAGGACGTTGGATAGCACCGACAGCCGGCTGACCAGATTGAATTGCTGGAAGATCACGCCGATGTTGCGCCGAAGATCGCGTGCGCCGCCCGACAGCCGGCCATTGTTCTGCAGGCTGGCGCCGAAGATCTCGATCGTGCTGGAACCTGTCTGTCCGGTCTCCAACCCGCAGATGTGACGCAACAGCGTGCTCTTGCCGGAGCCGGAGGCGCCGATCAGCGCAACCATCTCCCCCTTGGCGATGTCGAGGCTGACATTATCGAGTGCGCGTTTCTTGCCGAAATTCTTCGACAGGTTGCGTATGGTGATGGCGTTCATGAAATCGCTCCCTGGTTTGGGCTTTGGCCCCAGCCAATTGAGTGGTTCGTCGATGGACGCGTTTTGCTCGGCTTGTCCGGACATGCGACCGCGACCGGCAAGGCCGCGACGCCCAGCCGGAATTCGTTATCCGGTTACTGCTTGTCGATGACGGTCGGATGTACCGTTCATGTCAGCTGTGTGACCATTCACCGATATTGCGCCGGCCGGCCGGCCTTCGTAGCGCTCCAGGAATGCCTCGGCGGTCAGATTGCGGAAATCGTCGAGCGAAGCGCGCAGGCTGACGTGATCCCAATCCCACCAGGCCAGCGCCTGCATGCGCTCGGCAACCCTTGGCTCAAAGCGGCGGCGCATGAACTTGGCCGGCACACCGGCGACGATCGTATAGGGTTCGACATCCTTGGTGACGACGGCGCCAGAACCGACGACCGCACCATCGCCGATCGTCACGCCGGGCAGGATGGTGACGCCATGCCCGATCCAGGTGTCGTGACCGACAACGACACGATTGGCACGGCGTGCGGCAAAGAAATCGTCCTCATGCGCGGCGTCCTCGAAATAGTCGCCGGCGCGATAGGTGAAGTGATGCAACGTGGCGCGCGACATCGGATGGTTGGTGGCGTTGATGCGCACGGAGGCGGCGATGTTGGCGAACTTGCCGATGGTGACGCACCAGGTCTGGCCGTTCGGCATGATGTAGGAATAATCGCCGAGCTCCGTCTCGGTGAGGCGGCAGCCCTCGGTCACTTCCGTGTAGCGGCCGAGTGTGCAGTTCTCGAGGCGCGCGGTTGGATCGACAAAGGGAGTTTCGGAAAGACGCGGCATGGTCAGGCCGCCTTCCGGTCCGGCGCGAAGCCGGTGACGTCGATGACGATGTCAGCTACCGCATTGCGCACATCGGCATCGTGAAAGATGCCAAGCAAGGCAACGCCAGCCCGCTTCTTCTCTTCGATCATCTCGACGACGACGGCGCGGTTGGTGGCGTCGAGCGACGCCGTCGGCTCGTCGAGCAGCAGCACGGGATGGCTGGTGATGAAACCGCGCGCGATGTTGACGCGCTGCTGTTCGCCACCTGAGAAGGTGGCGGGCGGCAAGGCCCACAGGCGCTCGGGCAGGTTGAGACGGCTCAACAATTCGCGGGCCTTGTCCGCAGCCGCGTTGCGATTAGTGCCACGCTCAACCAGCGGCTCGGCAACGATGTCGAGCGCGCTGACACGCGGCACGACGCGCAGGAACTGACTGACATAGCCAATCGTCTCGCGGCGGATCTCAAGCACCCTGCGTGGGGCAGCGGAAGCCAGGTCGACCATCTCACCGCGATGCAGGATCTCGATCCTGCCTTCATTCACGGCGTAGTTGCCGTAGAGCATCTTGAGGATAGAGCTCTTGCCGGCACCGGAGGGGCCTCCGAGCACGGCGCATTTTCCGCCTTCCAGCGCGAAGGCCGCATCCACGATCACCGGCAATTCTATGCCGCCGCGCAGATGCATGGTGAAGGTCTTGGCAAGACCGTAAACGATGAGAACAGGAGCCATGATCGCGCCTCAGACTTGCAGGATCGAAGAAACAAGCAGTTGCGTGTAGGGAGCCTGCGGATCGTCGAGCAGACGGTCGGTCAGCCCGTGTTCGATCACCCGGCCGTCCTTCATCACCATCATGCGGTGCGACAGCAGGCGCGCGACGGCCAGATCGTGCGTGACGATGATGACGGCGAGGCCGAGATCGTGAACCAGACCGCGCAGCAGATCGAGCAGACGCGCCTGCACCGACACGTCGAGACCGCCGGTGGGCTCGTCCATGAAGACAAGGCGTGGTGCGGTGACCAGATTGCGCGCGATCTGCAGGCGCTGCCGCATGCCCCCGGAGAAAGCGCGTGGCTGGTCGTCAATACGGTCGGCATCGATCTCGACACGGCCGAGCCAGTCGGTTGCGGTGGCGCGGATCTTGCCGTAGTGGCGGTCTCCGACCGCCATCAGCCGCTCGCCGACATTGGCTCCGGCCGAAACCGTCATGCGCAGGCCGTCGGCGGGGTTCTGATGAACGAAGCCCCAATCGGTGCGCAGCAGCAGGCGGCGCTCGGCTTCTCCCAACCCATAGAGATCGCGCATCTCGCCATCGCGCATCCTATAGGACACCGTGCCTGCCGTTGGGGTCAGGCGCGTGGATATGCAGTTCAGCAGCGTCGTCTTGCCTGAGCCGGATTCACCCACGATCGCTAGCACTTCGCCGGGCCAGATGTCGAAGTCGACATCGGCGCAGCCAATGCGCTGACCGTAGAACTTGCTCACCGACCTGACCGACATCAGCGGCAGGTCTGTGGCCTCGACGCTCGCCTGGTCGATCCGCACCGAAACAGTCATGACAGGACCTCGCCGGACATTTCGCCGCGATGGCCAGCGGCCTGGCGGCTTTCGCAATGATGTGTGTCGGAACAGACGAACATGCGCCCGCCGCGATCATCGAGCACGACTTCGTCGAGATAGACTTGTTCCGCGCCACACAGCGCGCAGGGCTTGTCGAAACGCTGCACCTCGAAAGGATGGTCCTCGAAGTCGAGGCTGATCACCTCGGTATGCGGCGGCACCGCATAGATGCGCTTTTCTCGCCCGGCGCCAAACAACTGCAATGCTGGCGACATGTGCATCTTCGGATTGTCGAACTTCGGCGTCGGCGACGGGTCCATCACGTAGCGGCCCTCGACCTTCACCGGATAGGCATAGGTGGTGGCGATGTGGCCGTTCTTGGCGATATCCTCATAGAGTTTCACATGCATGAGGCCGTATTCTTCCAGCGCATGCATCTTGCGGGTTTCCGTCTCGCGCGGCTCGAGGAAACGGAGCGGCTCGGGGATCGGCACCTGATAGACTAGTATCTGATCTTCCTGCAGCGGCGCTTCGGGGATGCGGTGACGGGTCTGGATGATCGTCGCGTCTTCGGTGCTGGTGGTCGTTTCTACACCTGCGACCTTCTGGAAGAACTTGCGGATGGAGACCGCGTTGGTGGTGTCGTCGGCGCCCTGGTCGATCACCTTCAGCACATCGTCAGGCCCGAGGATCGAGGCCGTCACCTGTACGCCGCCCGTGCCCCAGCCGTAAGGCATCGGCATTTCGCGGCTGGCGAACGGCACTTGGTAGCCCGGTACGGCGATCGCCTTGAGGATGGCACGCCGGATCATTCGCTTGGTCTGCTCATCGAGATAAGCGAAGTTGTAGTTTGATACCTGGGTGTGGGCGTTCATTCTGCGGCTTCCCTTGTTTCAAGAACCGCCTCACCGGTGCACTGTTCGTATTCGGCGCGCATGGTGCGAACCAGGCCGAGTTCCGCCTGGAAATCGACATAGTGCGGCAGTTTCAGATGTTCGACGAAGCCGGTGGCCTGGACGTTGTCGCAATGCGACAGCACGAACTCCTGGTCTTGTGGCGGAGCGACCAGATCTTCGCCCAGTTCCTCGGCACGCAGCGCACGATCACACAGCGACATCGCCATCGCCTTGCGCTCGGACTGGCCGAAGACAAGGCCATAGCCGCGTGTGAACTGCGGCGGCGCTTTGGCCGAGCCCTTGAACTGGTTGACCATCTGGCATTCGGTGACCTGTATGCGGCCGACCGGCACGGCAAAGCCAAGTTCCGGCATGAACACGTCGACATCGACCTCGCCGATGCGAATTTCACCGACGAATGGATGGCTGCGGGCATAGCCGCGCTGCGTCGAATAGCCGAGTGCAAGGAGAAAGCCTTCGTCGCCCCGCGACAGCGACTGCAACCGCATGGCACGCGACATCGGGAATTCCGTCGGCGTCTGGTTGATGTCGCCCGGTTCGAGCGCGGGATCGATGGCGCCGTCATCCTCGATCAGGCCCTCCTGGTCGAGGATGTCGGCCACACGCATGACCGGCTCCTGGATGCCGCCGCGCTGCAAACCGGTCTCGACCTGCGGATCGCCTTCGAGATCTTCATCGAGCAGGCGGTGCGTGTAGTCGAAAGTCGGGCCGAGCAGTTGCCCGCCGGGCAGATCCTTGTAGCAGGCAGAGACGCGTCGCTCGATCAGCATGGCGCCGGTGTCGACCGGTTCGCTATGGCCAAAGCGCGGCAGCGTGGTGCGATAGGCGCGCACCAGGAAGATAGCCTCGATGAGATCGCCCCGCGCCTGCTTCATGGCGAGCGCCGCAAGCCGGCGATCATAGAGCGAGCCTTCGCTCATCACCCGGTCGACGCCGATGGCCAGCTGTTCGGTGATCTGGTCGAGCGTAAGCGCCGGAACCGACCTATCACCGCGGCGGCGATCGGCCAGCAGGCGGTGGGCATTATCGATGGCGGCTTCACCGCCCTTGACTGCAACATACATCGATCAGCCTTCCATCTCGACAAGCCGCGCCGAGCGCGGCAGGCAGGCAATGGCATCGCCGGTGGTGAGGACGAGGTCGACGCCGCGCGGGAACCGCTTGCGGTTGGCCTTCCACTGGGCGGCGAAATCCTGAGGCAGGCCACGCGGCGCCAGCACGACGCGATCGCGTATACCCGGCCCCTCGAACGTCAGCGGCGTGCCGCCTTCCAGTCCCGGCAGTTGCAGGATCAGCGTGGCGGAACGGTCAGGATATTCCTGCGTGCCTTGAGCAAATCGCTCCAGCGGCGGCATCGTGGCGGGAGCACCGATCAATGCAAAAGCGACGTCGGCGCAAGTCGCCATCTCACGGGCACCGGTGTGAAAGGCAAGCCAGGCGCGCAGCGCCGTGCTTTCGGCCAAGGTGGCATCCAGCCAGAACGGGGTGTCGACATCGATCAGCGCGCAAGCGACGGCAGCGGCAGCCCGGCCCAGCCGCGACGGCGGCGCAACAACTGCATCCACCTCGACAATCGTGGCGGGCTTCGCCATCGCATCCATAACGGCACGAAAGACGGATTGGGCATTCAGCACCGGATTGGAGAAGCCACCCTCAAGGGTGGTCGCTTCATTCAGCATCAGTCCTCACCTCGCACCATGGTGAAAAAGTCGACGCGCGTGGCCGCCGTCTGCTGGCGGCGCGTCTCGTCTGCCACCTCGAGTTCCTGCCGCATCGGCTGGATCAGTTCGGCATCGATACGTGCCGCCATTTCAGCGTTGCGGCAGAGCGCATCGATGACTGCGGAAAGCCGCACCTTGGCATGATCACGACCGAGCGCCATGGCATGGCCGACAGACCCATCCTCAAGCGTGACGCTGGCGCGCGTGACTGTCGCCTCACCGACATTGAACGGCTCGCCGGTACCGCCGATGCGTCCGCGCAGCATCACCAGCCCGGCCTCCGGACCGCGCAGCGGCGTGTGCGCCGGCTGCAGCCCGAGCTTCGCCCAAAGCGAATTCAGCCTTTCGGTGCTGCAGCGAGCCAGGACCGCCATCCGGTCCCGTCGCGCGGCTTGATCGACAGCAATATTCATAACAACCTCAATTTGTCTATTGATCTAGACAATTAGATAACTTACCCTGTCTTAGCGTTGTTGGATGACGGCTGGATGACAGCTCGCGCCGGGAGGGGAAGTTTGTCGAAATCAGCATTGCATCGGGGGGTCGGCGTCGCGCTCTGGCGCCAGATAGGCGACGAGATCCGGCGTGGCATCGGCGCCGGCCTCGCCGATGAAAACGGACGTTTGCCGCCCGAGGCCGAACTGGCGGCGCGGTTCGGCGTGAACCGGCATACGGTCCGCGCAGCCATCGCAGCACTCATCCACGAAGGCGTGCTGCGAAGCGAACAGGGACGCGGCACCTATGTGCGGCGCCAGAAGCGACTGACCTATCCGATCGGAACGAGAACCCGTTTCTCCGCCGGTCTCGAAGGCCAGGCACGCGACCGGCAGGTGGAGTTGCTGGATCACATGAAGGAACCGGCGAATGCCGTGGTGGCAGCGGCACTTGGGCTGGGGGCTGGAGTGGATGTCATCCGGCTTGAAATGCTCGGCCTGGCCGACGGCGTGCCCATCTCGCGTTCGACCAGTTGGTTTTCGGCGACATTGTTTCCCGACATCGCCGGCTATGTCGCCAGGACCCACTCGATTACCGAGGCGCTCGCGCTTTCCGGCACCAGGGATTATCGCCGCGCATCAACCACGATCGAGGCGCGGCACGCTGACGACACCGACACACGAGATCTGAGACTTTCGCCCGGTGCCATCGTGCTCGTCGCACGTGGCGTCAATGTCGACGGCAACGGCAAGCCGATCCAGTATTCACAAACACGCTTCTCGGCGGATCGCGTCGAGCTGACGGTCAGCCCTGCTTAGGCGTCAGATGACGCCTGCGTTAAAACGCACTGCGTTCAACCCCAGATCATCAGGCCGATCCAGCAGCCGATGATGAAGGCTGCTACAATCGGAACGCCCCAATCCGAGAGGAAGTGCGCAGGACGGTTTGTGTCGAAGTGGAGGAATGCCATAGCATGCCCTCCTCTGACGGGCTGGATGTCGCCCTCTCGCAGCCGAGCCCAGTTTCGGCTGTCGACTGACGTAATTGTACACCTTAGTGACGTTCTTTGCCAAACGAATCATAAGCTTACGGAGGTCAGGTGAAGCCGCAGCTCTTGCTCGTTGAACCGATGATGGCGGAAATCGAAGCCAAGCTCGATGCCGCCTATCAGGTCCATCGTCTCTTCGACATCGCACAGCGTGACAACATCGAGGCGGCTCGCTCCGACATCCGCGCCGTCGTGACCGGCGGTGGCACCGGCCTTTCCAGGGAGTGGATCGACCTGCTGCCGTCGCTCGGCATCATTGCCGTCAACGGTGTCGGTACCGATAGGGTCGACCTCGGCTATGCACGGGCACGCGACGTCGATGTCGCCACCACACAGGGAGTGCTCACGGACGAGGTCGCCGACATGGGGCTGGCGCTGATCCTTGCGGTGCTGCGGCGGATCGTCGAGGGCGACCGGTTCGTGCGCGAAGGCCGCTGGCACGCCGGCGAACCATTCCCACTCGCGTCCAGCCCACGCGGCAAGCGGCTGGGTATCCTGGGGCTCGGCCAGATAGGCCGAGCGCTGGGGACCCGCGCCGAACTCTTGGGCATGTCCGTGCGGTACGCGAACCGGACGCACTACCACGACGTCGCTTGGCCGCATTTTACCGACGCAGCGGCGCTCGCCGCAGACAGCGATGTGCTGGCGGTGTGCGTGGCGGCGACACCGGACACGCGTGGTGTCGTCGACAGCGCCGTGCTCAATGCGCTCGGCCCGCGAGGCACTTTGATCAACATCGCGCGCGGCAGCGTGGTCGATGAGGACGCCCTCATCTCGGCACTGCGTGACGGCACGATCGCGGCAGCCGGCCTCGATGTGTTCGAGAATGAGCCGGCCATCCGCCGGGACTTCCTGGCGTTGCCGAATGTCGTGCTGATGCCGCATCAGGCCAGCGCCACCGTCGAGACACGCCGCGCCATGGGCAACATGGTGCTGGACAGTCTCGACGCCTATTTCGCAGGTAAGAGGCCAGAAAACACGGTGAACTGACCCCTGTTCGGCTTATTCCGAGCCACGCTCACCGCTTCTTGAGTGCCTCCGCCAGCGCTGCACCGAAAGCCCCTTGCGAGGGCGGAGCCTTGTCCGGCCGGCCGCGGCCCTGTAGCGGCATGGCCGGTTTTCGCGGAGCATCCTGGCGGACCGGCTTGCCGGAGCCGCCGTCACCGTCACGCCGCATCGTCAGGCCGATGCGCTTGCGGGCAATGTCGACATCGACAACGCGAACCTTGACGATGTCGCCGGCCTTGACCACCTCATGCGCATCCTTCACGAACCGATCGGCCAGTTGCGAGACATGGACGAGACCGTCCTGGTGCACGCCGATGTCGACGAAGGCGCCAAAGGCGGCGACGTTGGTGACAGTGCCCTCGAGAAGCATGCCCGGCTTCAAATCCTTGATGTCGTCAACCCCGTCGGCGAAGGTCGCCGTCTTGAAGCCAGGGCGCGGATCGCGGCCCGGCTTCTCCAGTTCGGCGATGATGTCGCGCACCGTCGGCAGCCCGAACCGGTCGTCGACAAAAACGCGCGGGTCCAGCGCCTGCAGCATGGTGCGGTCGCCCATCAACGCACGCACGTCGCGCCCGCAGGCGGCAACGATCTTCTTGGCCACGCCATACGCTTCCGGATGCACGGAGGATGCGTCCAGGGGCTCGGTGCCGTTCGGGATACGCAGGAAACCGGCGCTTTGCTCGAAGGCCCTTGGGCCTAGCCGCGATACCTTGAGCAGTTCCTGTCGGTTGGGGAATGGACCATTGGCATCGCGGTGCGCAACGATCGCCTCTGCCAGCGAAGCGCCGAGGCCCGACACACGCGCCAGCAACGAAGCGGAGGCCGTGTTGAGGTCGACGCCGACGGCGTTCACCGCATCTTCCACTACCGCGTCAAGCGAACGCGCCAGCCGGTACTGGTCGACATCATGCTGGTACTGTCCGACGCCGATCGACTTCGGTTCGATCTTGACGAGTTCGGCCAGCGGATCCTGCAGGCGTCGCGCGATCGATACCGCGCCGCGCAGGGAGACGTCCAGATTGGGGAATTCGGCCGCAGCGGTTTCAGACGCGGAATAAACCGATGCGCCGGCCTCGCTGACGATTACCTTGAGCGGCTTGGGCGCCGGCATATCACCAAGAAGGTCGGCCACCAGTTTCTCGGTCTCGCGACTGGCCGTACCGTTGCCGATGGCGATCAGTTCGACATTGTGCTGGCGCATCAGCCGGGCGAGTTCGGCTTGGGCGCCGCGCACGTCGTTCTTTGGCTGGAACGGATAGACCGTCGCGGTTTCCTTGAGCTTGCCGGTGCCGTCGACCACCGCCACCTTCACGCCGGTGCGAATGCCCGGATCGAGGCCCATGGTGGCGCGCGAACCGGCGGGGGCGGCCAGTAACAAGTCCTTCAGATTGCGGGCGAAGACGTGGATCGCCTCTTCCTCGGAGCGTTCGCGCAGGTCGCGCATCAAGTCGAGCGACAGATGCAGCGACAGCTTCACCCGCCAGGTCCAACCGGCGACCTCGGTCAGCCATTTGTCTCCCGGCAGCGCGTTACCGATCCCCAGCGTCTGTACGATGATACGCTCCACCGGCTTCACCGGCGACGTATCGTCGGCATCGACCTCTATGGCGAGCGAAAGCACGTCCTCGTTGCGACCGCGCAGCATCGCCAGTGCCCTGTGGCTGGGGGTCGTCGCCCAGCGCTCGGCATGGTCGAAATAGTCGGAGAACTTGGCGCCGGCCTCCTGCTTGCCATCGACGACACGTGAGCGCAGGAAGGCACGGTCCTGCATATAGGCACGCAGCTTGCCGACGAGATCAGCATTTTCCGCAAACTGTTCGGAGAGAATGTCGCGCGCGCCCTCCAGTGCCGCCTTGGTGTCCGGCACTTCTTCCGTAATGTAGCCTTCGGCCAGGTGCAGCGGCACGGCCGCACGGTCGGCCATGATCGCCTCGGCCAGCGGGCCGAGCCCGCGTTCGCGCGCGATCTCGGCCTTGGTGCGCCGCTTCGGTTTGTACGGCAGGTAGATGTCTTCGAGTTCCGCCTTGGTGGCCGCCGCCGCAATCTTGAGCTTCAGCTCGTCCGTCAACTTGCCCTGCTCGCCGATCGATTCCAGGATCGCCGTGCGGCGCGCATCGAGCTCGCGCAGATAGGCAAGGCGTTCGGCCAGCTGGCGCAATTGCGTGTCGTCGAGACCGCCGGTTGCTTCCTTGCGGTAGCGCGCCACGAAAGGAACCGTCGCGCCTTCGTCGAGCAGCGCGATCGCCGCCGACACCTGCTCGGCCCTGGCCGCGATTTCAGCCGCGATGATGGAAGCAATCCGTTCCCTGCCCGCCTGTTCTGCGCCACTCATGCGTTACTTTGTCTCCAATCGTTGAGTCGGCGCACCTTATTCAAGTGCGGGAAAAGCCGCCACGCCGTTGGCTTGGCCGCCGCGTTTCTCCACAGCGAGCAGGCAGCGGCAGGAAGTTCGGAAACTTGCGGAACCGATCGGCCGCTCGCGCATTTCGAACCTCAGGGGCTTCAGCAGAGAGCGTGCCCTCGATGGATAAACCCCTCCTCCAAGTTCAGCACCTGACCATGGAATTCGGCGGCCTCGTGGCCATCGGCGATCTGTCCTTCGAAGCCAGGCGCGGGGAAATCACCGCCCTTATCGGTCCAAATGGGGCCGGCAAGACCACAGTATTCAACTGCATCACCGGCTTCTACAAGCCGACAAAGGGCATGATCCATTTTACCAACCATGACGGCTCTGAATTCCTGTTGGAACGGATGCCGGATTTCCAGATAACCGCCAAAGCGAAAGTGGCGCGTACCTTCCAGAACATCCGCCTGTTTCCCGGCCTCACGGTGCTGGAAAACATGCTGGTCGCTCAGCACAACAAGCTGATGAAGGCCTCGGGTTTCCTCGTCCTGGGGTTGTTCGGCATCGGCGGCTATCGCCAGGCTTCCGCAGAATCGGTGGAGCTTGCGCAATACTGGCTTGAAAAGGCCGACCTCATGGATCGTGCCGACGATCCTGCCGGCGACTTGCCCTACGGGGCGCAACGCCGGCTCGAAATCGTGCGCGCCATGTGCGCCGGGCCCGAACTGCTCTGCCTCGACGAGCCAGCTGCCGGGCTGAATCCGAAAGAGTCGCTTGCGCTCAACGAACTGCTCATGGATATCCGTAGCAATACCGGCACATCGATCCTTCTGATCGAGCACGATATGTCCGTGGTGATGCAGATTTCCGACCACATCGTGGTGCTTGAATACGGCCGCAAGATCTCCGATGGCGATCCTGCCTTCGTGCGTGCCGACCCCAGGGTCATCGCGGCCTATCTCGGCGTCGACGACGAAGAAGTCGAAACCGTGCTCACCGATGTCGGCGATGCAAAAGTCATCGAACAACTTGACACGGCTCGGTAGATTGAGCCGCTAGGCCGTTTCCTGGATCACCAGGGTCAGCGTCCCGGTCTGGTCTATCGTTGCCGCCACCACCTGGGTCGGGTCGAGCCCGTTCTGAGCAAGCATCAGCACCGCCACCGGCGAAGCCTGAACGGAGGTCTGCAGCTGATGCAGTTCCTCCACGGTGGTGCCGTCCAGTTTGGTCTCCACCTGCGCCTTGTCCGGCTGCGGCAATTCCTCCACCCTGACGATGTTGATCGCCGTGACCTCCTGATCGGGCGACAGTCCAGGCATCGGTACGGATTGCTGTGGCGAGTGATCCGGCGTCAGCTCAGGCAGCTTCTGTTCCGATTGCTGTGCCGATGCCGGTGAAAAGGCGGCCATCACCGAAAGGGCCGTAACCAGCGAGATACGCATCGGTTTTCTCCTTTCATGGAACCAGAACCCGCTGGCCGGCCACGGGTTCCGAATTTGGTCAAATCAGGAAACAGCCTTCTGTCCTTCCTCCACATGACGCAGCCATGCGAGCGTGCGGACTTCGTCGATGTCGAGAAATTCCTTCCTCCTGAATGGACCCGCTGCTTTCAGTTCCGCCGGCAACTGTCCATTTTCCCAAGATGTGATGATATGAGGATGGATGTAGCCGCTGCGGCAGACTGCCCGCGTGTTGCCGAGTCTCGCGGCCACCTTATCGATGATGCTGTTGCGCAGTTCAGCCACCTCTTTCTTCGTTTCGGGCAAAGACGCCTGAGCGAACAGGGACAGAGCCTGCACCGTGGCGCCCCAGGTCCTGAAATGCTTCGAGCTGAAGCCGCAGATGTCGCCGATGTAGGCATTCACGGCTTGCGACGTCACTGCTGATCGATCACCCTTCTCGTCCAGATATTGAAACAGGGTCTGCCCCGGCAGTTCCTGCGTGTTGCGGACGATGCCGGCGATACGCCGGTCAGTCAGCTTCAGCTTCCACTCCTTGCCGGACTTGCCCTTGAAGACAAAACGCAAGGTCGAGCCGACAACCTCGACATGTTTGTCCCGCAGTGTCGTCAGGCCAAAGCTGCCATTTTCCCGCGCATAGGCTGGATTGCCAATTCGAATGAGAGTGTTGTCGAGCAGCCAGACGACCACGGCCAACACGCGTTCGCGCGGCAAGCCACGTCTGCGCAGATCGCTGTCCACCTGCAGGCGCATTGCGGGCAGCGCGCGCGCAAAAGGGATCAGGCTCGAAAACTTGGCCTCGTCTCGCATGCGAAGCCAATCCGGATGATAGAGATACTGGCGACGCCCACGGGTGTCCCTCCCTATCGTCTGGATGTGCCCCTTGTCGTCGCGACAGATCCACACCTCCGTCCAGGCCGGCGGTATCGCAAGCGCGCGGATGCGGGCCAGATCGGATTCAGCGTCGATCTTACGGCCCTTGCCGTCGGCATAACGAAACCCGCGCCCTACCTTGCGTCGGAAGATGCCGGGTTCACCGTCCTCCACATAGCGCAACGAAGCCGCACGCGCGGCCTCCACCCCTTCACGCGAGTTTCCATTTGCTGAGGCGAGATTGTCCAAGGCAGTGCCCTCCTTCGGGACAGCAACCCGTTGGGTCGGCACCGGTTCCCGTTTTCAACTTTTCGGAACCGACCCCAGGACATGACGTTGGCCAGAACACCCTAACCAACAAAGCCAGCGAAGGAGGCCACCATGCCCCGTGGCGACAAGGACAAATACACCGACAAGCAGAAGCGCAAGGCCGAGCATATCGAGGAAGGCTACAAGGAACGCGGCGTCTCGAACGATGAAGCCGAACGGCGGGCCTGGGCAACCGTCAACAAGGAATCCGGCGGAGGCAACAAGTCAGGCTCCGGTCGGGGTGAACCCGACACCAATGAAGCAGCCAAGAAGGGCGGACGGCTTGGCGGCCGAGCCGCAGCCAAGCGCCCCGCAAGCGAACGCTCCGCCTCGGCGAAGAAGGCCGCGGCAACCCGCAAGCGACACGAAGCTCATTGAGGAGATCGGCAGATGGCAAGCGTCTCTGGGAACAATGCCGCGCTGAAGCAACGCGAAATCCAGCGCGAGGTCGACAGCAAAGACCAAAAGCAGCCCCCAAAAACCAAGAACGGAGATGCGATGCAGGCGGGCGCACGTATCTATCCCGAACCGCCATTTCCCAAACAGCACCTGGCCAAACCGGGCAAGGAAACGGAGGTCGAGCCCGCGCCGCTTTATGACGCCCCCTATTATCTCGGCTCGGAAAAACTGGCCGGCAAGGTTGCACTGATCACCGGGGGCGATTCCGGGATCGGTCGCTCCGTGGCCGTTCTATTTGCTCGCGAAGGCGCCGACGTGGCGATCAGTTATCTTTCGGAGCACAGCGATGCAGCCGCTACAAAGAAGGCGGTCGAGGCCGAAGGACGGCGTTGTATTCTCCTGCCCGGCGATGTCGGCAAGCGGGAGCAATGCGAACAGGTCGTGAGCGAAACCGTCAAGCAATTGGGGCGGCTCGATGTGCTGGTGAACAATGCCGCCTTCCAGATTCACGCAGCCGATATCGCGGACATTTCGGAAGAACAGTTCGCGATGACACTGGAGACCAACCTTCACGGATATTTCTTCATGGCACAAGCGGCCGTTCGGCACATGGCTCCAGGCTCCGCCATCATCAATACCGGCTCTGTAACGGGGATCGAGGGCAGTGGAGGTCTTCTCGACTACTCCATGACGAAGGGCGGAATACACGCGTTCACCAAGGCGCTGGCAGCTCACCTGATAAAGCGTGGCATCAGGGTCAACGCCGTCGCGCCGGGACCGGTCTGGAGTCCACTCAACCCTGCCGACAAGCCGGCCGAGAGCGTAGCGAAGTTTGGAGCGGACACGCCGATGAAGCGGCCGGCGCAGCCGGAAGAGATCGCGCCTGCCTATGTCTTCCTCTCATCCCCGCATTGTTCCAGCTACATCACCGGCGAGATCGTCCCCATTGTCGGTGGTTATTGAATCAAGAAGGGTCCGCGATGTGGTCATCGCGGACCCCCTGCTAATGCAGGCTGGAGATCTAATCCTTTTGCTTTTCCTTGCCGCCTGGGATGGCTGACGAAACGACTGCCGGCGGATCGCTCGCCGGGAAGCTGTCTTCCAATCCGGACTGAAGCTGCTCTTCCAAAGTCCTGGAGTCTTCGGAGCGACCCAGGGTACGCCGTTTCGCGATGTCCTCAAGCCGCTGCTTTGTATCCGGGAATTCTTTGGCCTCCCGGATTACCTGATAGAGCTGCTCGATCGCGAATTCCTTGAGCAGAGCAAAATCCGCTTCACCTTCTTCACTCTGGCCCTCGAGGAGGGCGATCATTGTGCGTTCGAACTTGTCTAATTCCTCCTCGCCATGAAGTTTGGACAGCCGCTGTAACGCAGCACGCAGGAATTCAGGTGCAAAGCGGGCGGCCGCCTGTTTCTGAAGCTGCTCTAACTCCTCGGGATTTTTGGTCGCCAGATTAAGCATGATCCTCTCGCTCCTTGGTGACTGGATATCTCGCTTCGCTAGGGCTGGCTCTGCGTGACTGGTGGAGCCGATCCGGCGTCCGTGCTTGTGCGCCCATAAATCTCAACCGCCCCCCACACGATCAGTGCGAGAGCAAGACTGACCAACAGGATCAACAGCACATGGGTACCTTTGCGCCCCTGCTTGGCTTTTTGTTCTGAAATCTTCTCGGGCATGAGGCCGGCCCCCTCGTCAGATGCGCCCCAACAGCACCAGGACAACGATAATTATCAGCAGCAGAGAAAGACCGCCGCCGCCATAGTAGCCGGTCCCGTAAAACGGACCGCCGCCGAGTCCACTGAAACCGCCGAGCAAGATAAGAATCAGGATGATGATAAGAATTGTGCCGAGGCTCATGGTTCTCTCCTTCCGAAATTCTTGAAACAGCCTTGAATTCAAGCTGAACGAAAACCGAACGTTTCCAGCCGTCCTCATGTTCCATTTATTTTCGAAATCGGGCTCTGCGCGGCTGGAGCCACATTTTCAAAAAACATTTGGAACGAAGGGAGGAACCTCGGGTTGGCCACCAAATGGGGCGCCGGCGACGCGGTGACTACGCTTGTTCAGGGCCCCATGCGCTTTCGAGCTTCATGCTCGAGAGCACAGTTTGTCCCGTCAACAAACAGGAGGTCATCGATGAGACTTTTCGCCTTTGCCCTGGGAGCGCTGGCCATTGCCGGCGCAGCCGTTGCCCAGCAACAACCCTCCCAGCAGACCGCGCCGATCAAGCCCTCCGTCACGACGCCGGATTCCACCAACCCGATGGCTCCGGTTAAAGGCAAGAACAGCTTCACCGAAAGCCAGGCCCGCGATCGGATTGAACAGAAGGGCTTCGCCGACATCACCAATCTGAAACTTGGAGAGGACGGCGTTTGGCGTGCGTCAGCCCAGAAGAACGGCGTGCCGATATCTGTTGCGCTCGACTATCAGGGCAACATCACGGAAGGCGCCCTTTGAGGGCATTCGCTTTCCATCTATCCAGCGAGAAAGGAGCTCATCATGCAAACGGTCACCGGACTGTTCGACACACGCGAACAGGCACGCACCGCCATCGAAGACCTGGAAAGGGCTGGCATTGCGAGTGACAAAATAAGCCTTGTCGGATCATCAAAACCGGAAACGGAAGCCGGTGATGGCGCTGCCGCCGGTGCCGGCGTCGGAGTGCTTGCCGGCGGCGCCGGCGGTCTTCTCGCTGGTCTTGGGCTCATCGCTATACCAGGCATCGGCCCGGTCGTCGCAGCGGGTTGGCTCGCAGCGATGGCTGCCGGTGCCGCTGCGGGCGGCGTGGCCGGCGGCCTCGTCGGCGCCTTGGCAGGTGCTGGCGTCTCAAAGGATGAAGCGGAACTCTATACGGAAGGCGTACGCCGAGGCGGTGTGCTGGTGGCCGTGCAGACCGATTCCGCAGACGCAGCGGCGATCCGCTCGATTCTGGTTTCAAATGGCGCCGTGGACATCAGTGCTCGCCGCGATGCGTACTTTTCCGACCCTGATGCGCCGGCCGAGGAATTTCCTGAACGCAGACGTGCCCCTTACCGCTAGCGGTACGCGCATCCTGTGACCAGACGGCCGGACCGGCGCACGCGTCGAAGCAATTTTCTGGAACGAGCCATGAGAGCGGACGTTGCGGACACAGTCACCGTTCCGGCGACTGCCCAACCAGCGAAAGGAATTGAAAATGGGATTGTTCTCAAAGGACATCAAAACTCTCGACGACCTGTTCGTACACACCCTGCAGGACATCTATTACGCCGAGCAGCAGATCGCTAAAGCTCTGCCGACCATGATCGGTAAGGCCACTGACGAGAAACTCAGGGAGGGCCTTGCCCATCATCTCGAGGAGACCAAAGGGCATATCGAACGCGTCGAGCAGGTGTTCGATCTATATGGCCAGAAGATCAAGGCGGTCGATTGCCCAGCTATCGACGGCATTTTGCAGGAAGCGAAGGACGTCACCGGGGATGTGGCCGACAAGAAGGTGCTTGACGCCGCAATTATCGCCTCTGCCCAGGCGGTCGAGCATTATGAAATCACCCGATACGGCACGCTGATCAGCTGGGCGAAGGATCTCGGCCGTGACGATTGTGCGGCGGTGTTGGAACAAAATCTGAAACAGGAAAAGGCAGCTGACAAAAAGCTCTCGGAGATCGCCGAAGCCGCCATCAACCTCCGGGCTGCTTGACCGGGTCAAGGAGGCGATTTCGTATCGCCTCCGCCCCAGAGCCCTAGAAGTTGGCGGCCGAAGATCCCTTATCCTTCGGCTTTCATCGTCCGGGCAATCTTACGCAGCTTGTTCAAGTTCCGACCTTCGCGTTCGACCAGATCTTTCGCCTGGTTCGGAGAAAGATCGGTGTGCTCGGCCAGGAATTTCACCACAGGGTCCACCGTCGCCGGTTCAGCTGTCGACTTACTGTTCTTTTGTGTCATCGGATAAGTTCCTCACAACTGGATCGGCCGACATGTCGGCATGACCGTCGGGCAAATAAGCCCTGGCACGGTGCTCCATCCTGGTTTTCGGTTCATGGGCGCTACGCTCACTGGTCTCAATCGGCGGGTCAAAGGCGGCCGCATGCAACATCATCACCTTTGCCACCTCAATAAGTGTCTCGTCGTCGTCCGCCGGCGACCGGGCCCTGAGCCGAACCTGGATTTCTTCCCCACCCTCGCCGTGAAATTCCACGACAGGCATGGCGCCATGGTCGACGATCGTCTTCAGGATCTGCATGAAAACCTCCTTATCGAAGCCTTATCGAACCAACCCACGCCGCAGTCCGCGGTTCCCAAATTTCGGCTTCCGGAAGTTCACAACTGCCGTGCCGCCCGACGGCGGCTGCCGCTGAAACATTCTGTGAGGGAACCTCAAGGGCTGAGGTCGGGTTCCCTCCTTAGCAAGTTACTGAACCCGACCGTTCGGCTTGTTAATCGTTCGATAACAGACAGGGGTTTTTGCGATGGCCATTTTGCCAAACACACCCGAGCCGCAGCAACCTGAGCCTCCTCCTATTCCTGACCAGACGCCTCCCATCAAGGAGCCGGAACCCGACCGTCTGCCAGATGAGATTCCTCGTCCGAATCCTGATGAAACCCGCGACCCGCCACAGCGTTTCGAGACAAGCAAGATCCCGCCGGTATCTGGCCCGCCGGAAAAGGTAGCAGCGTTATCCGCTGCGGGCTGATGAACCTTGCTTCGGGAGCGGTTTGCTCGCCGTCAGGGCGGCCACCTTCTGCTCAATTTGCCTGCGAAGCTGCTCGACCTCTCGCTCCGTCAGATGTTCGATGCCGATCAGGTTGTTCTTTGCTTCCGACGCTCTGATCAATTCATCCAGCTTGGTTTGGATCGCAGCATTGTCCCTGTTCTGGGTGTTCTGGATCAGGAAGACCATAAGGAACGTGACGATGGTCGTGCTGGTGTTGATGATCAATTGCCAGGTATCTGAATAGCCGAAATAGGGCCCGGTCACCGCCCAAGCCAGCACAGCGAGGACGCAGAGCCCGAAGGTCAGTGCCTTTCCGGCGGCATGAGCCACCGCGTTCGCAACCTGGGTGAATATCTTTTCCGATTTCATGGACCTGTTCCTGCCTCGCCGCCGGCAGGGCGAGAACGACGCCATCGACGCTCTTGTTCCGAGAAACTGCGCATGGGCCGGCAGCGAAGCTGACTTTCATCGGAACGTTTTAGCTGCCCGTTCATTGGGCTTGCATCGACTCGATCGGCGTGGGGCGTCGAACCCTGGGAGATCACCATGAGAGTACGAGATTGCATGACCAAGGACGTACGAATTGCCATGCCGGATGCCACGCTGCGCGACGTGGCGCAGGCGATGGCCAGCCTGGACGCCGGGCTGCTTCCTGTAGCAGAAGGTGATCATCTGATCGGAATGGTCACCGACCGCGACATCGCGGTTCGTGGTGTTGCCATGGGCAAAGGACCGGAAACGCCGGTGCGGGACGTAATGACGTCCGATGTCAAATATTGTTTCGACGACGAGGAAGTCAGCGCAGTGCTTCAGAACATGGGTGACATTCAGGTTCGCCGTCTGCCGGTCCTCAACAGGGATAAGCGGCTGGTGGGCATTGTGTCGCTCGGCGACCTCGCGACGAACGGCGAGGCTGCGCACGCCGGCGAGGCACTCGGCGGCATATCGCAGCGCGGTGGAGAGCATTCGCAAACCACCCACTAACGGGGTTCCCTGAAAAACACGTCCCTGGAAGCGATCGCCTCGGCGGCGCTTCCAGGTGATCACGCCTACTCGCGCCCAAATTCCTTGCGCAGTTCCACCTTCGCCTGTTCGAGAACTTTCTTCTGCGACGCAGGCAAGTTCTTGCCGGCCCGGTTGATGTAAAAAGTCAGCATGGACATAGCCGAACGGAAAGGCTCCGATTTGCGCCGGTGACTTTTTTCGGCCGAACGCTTCAGCGACGCAGCGATCTTTTCCGGATCTTCGGATTCGAAGACGCCTTCCTCCAAGGTGAGGGCATCGCTTTTTTCAGTGACTTCGGCAGACCATTTTTCAGGCATCGTGACCTCCTGCTTTGATATCGGTAACTGCTCCGGGAACGGTCGCGTTCCAATTAAGGCAGGCGGACTGACTACCCTTCGGCAGCCGTCCCGGGTCGGCGAGGTCAACGGCGCTAGCTACGGAAGCCGAGCAACGGAAATCCTTCTGCGATGTCGCCCGCGCCGATCCAGACGCGGCGTAGAAGACTCGACAGGTTCAGCGCAATTTCAAGGCTACTTCCGCCTTGCGAAAGTCCTGCCAGGGGTCGGCGCTGCCCAACCGGCCCAGCGCGTTGTTCACCGTGAAATGAGCTGGACCAATCGAGGGACCAAGTTCGTCCCATTCGAGCGGCATGGAGACGGGAGCGCCAGCCCGCGCCCTGGTTGCGTATGGCGCAATCGCCGTCGCGCCGCGCTGATTGCGTAGATAATCGATCAGAATGTGGCCGACCCGCTTCGACTTGGTGATGGTCGAGACATATTTGTCGGGGCTGTCCGAGGCCATGGCATCGGCAATCGATTTGGTGAACGCCTTGACATCCTCCCAGGCGGTAACAGGCTTGAGCGGTGCAACGACGTGAATGCCCTTGCCGCCGGTCGTCTTGACGAAGGTATTGAGTCCAGTCTTTTCCAAACGCGCGCGGACTTCCCGTGCGCAGTCGATCAAATCCTGCCATGCGATTCCCTCGCCGGGGTCGAGATCCATGACGATCTGGTCAGGGTGCTCGAGGTCGGACAGCGATGCCTGCCACGGATGGATCTCGAGCGTTCCTGCCTGGATAAGCCCCATCAGGCCATCGAAGCTATCGATCACAAGGATTGGCTCCTCGGAATTGTCGTTCGGATCCTGGACGGTAAGGATTTCCTCGGCATGCCCCCGCCAGGCATGTTTCTGGAAAAAGCACTGGCCGGCCGTGCCCTCCGGACAACGCAGCAAAGCCAGCGGTCGCCGGGTTATGAAAGGCGCTATGCGCTGCCACGCACCAGAGTAGTAGTCAGCGAGCCCCGCTTTGGTGACACCGGCATCTTCCCAATAAACGCGATCAGGATGGGTAAGCTTGACGGTGGATTTCGGTGATTCGGCTGACTTCATGGCTTGTTCCCGACAATCATGACCGCTTCCATATCCGCACAGGCCGTGAAAGCCAGCATGGCGCAATACCCCATCGCCAGTCCAGTTCCTGAATTCGAACTGCATCCGACACGCAGGCGCATCCGGTCATAACCGAAAACCGCTGATCGGAATGCATCACCCCGCCTTGCGCCGAGCGGATCGGCCATCCTCGCTTTTTTTGGCTCCTTCGCCCTTGGCGCTGCGCCGTAACGCATCCATCAGGTCGATGACCTTGCCTTCGCGCTTGCGTTTCGGCGGCTTGATCTCGCGCCCGGCGATCTTGGCTTTGATCAACTCCGCCAAGGCTGCATCGTAGCGGTCATCGAAATGCGCGGGGTCGAATATGCCCGCCTTTGATTTCATGATGTGCTTGGCGAGGTCCAACATCTCCTTCTTGATCTTGAACTCCGCAACCTTGGCAAAGGTTTTTTCCGGCGAAGCGATTTCGTGGTCGAAATGCAGCGTGTTCGCCAATAGTCCGTTGCCGTCGGCACGGATTGCCACAGTGCGCAGCCTTCGAAACAGCACCGCTTCAGCCAGCGCAACGACATTCTCAGCCGCGAGGCTGTCACGAATGAGCGCGAACTTTTCATCGGCATCACGATCTGGACCGAGATAATAGGGACGATCGAAGAATAGCAGATCGAGATCGGCACATTTGACGAAGCGGGTCACCGAAAGCGTCTTGTCGCTCGCCGGAACAAGCTCGGCGACCTCGTCGGGCTCGACGGTTACGAACGTGTCGTTGCCGAGGTCGAAACCTTTTAGTTGGTCGTCATCGTCGACCGCCCTGCCTGACTCCTCATCGACATATTCACGCCGAACCCGGTTACTCGTCTTGCGATTGACAATGTGAAATGAAACGCGTTGCGAGGTCGAGGCCGCGGCGTAGAGTGCCACCGGGCATTCGATGTCAGCGAGCTTCAGTTCGCCTTTCCAGAGTGCGCGAGGTGCCATCAACTCCTCCCTGTGCAACTTGAAGACAGGCCTAACCGCTTCCTTCAGGTCTCGTCGAAGCGGCCTCCCTCACGGGAAGGATTGCGGCTGATTGCTGCTTCCTCAGCATCGTCGGGCAACGCCTCATCGCTTTCCTGGTAGGGGTTGTCATCGTCCTCTTCTTCCACCTCTCCGCCCGCCGGCTGTTCCGCTGTGTCGACCTCGGTCGCGATATCGCCATTGCTGGGGGCGTCATAGGCATTCAGCGGGCCAGGGGTGGAGACTGTATGCGCCATCATCGCCATCGCCTGTCGTTTCACCTCATCATCGTCATCAAACCAGCGCTCGGAGCGGAAGGCCACCGTAATGGATTGCCCCTCAGTACCCTGAAACCGCACGCGGTAGCCGTACACATCACCGGGATCGACCTGCGTTGTGATTTCCGTGCGTCGAACCTGCATTCACGCCTCCTCGCTTTGGATTACAGGGCTTGAAGTTACCGGGGTCAACGCGACCCTGCCTGCGGCGTTCCGATTTTTGTCCCGGCAGTTGTTGGGCTCCGGGACGAGCTGCCGGACGCCAAAGCGGCTCCCCTGGAGAACTTGAGCGGACCCGCACGCATCGCGAGCCGCAATGTTACTTGTTCAACCCCTTGGCCATATCGAGATGGTGACGTAGCGCCGGCATGATATTGGCAGCCCAGGTCTTGATCGCGGTCTGTTCGCCTTTCTCGCCATAGCGCTGGAACAGATCCACCGCATCAGCATGCGCCTTCACCTGATCGGCATGATAACGGTCGTTGAACTCCTGCCCCTGCAGCCCCTGCAGCTCGCCGAGCGCTTCTTTCTGGCTATCCGTCATGTCGGTCGGAATAACGACGTTGATTGCTTGGTTTTCCACCAGCTGTTTCAGTTCGCTGCTGGTTCGTTCGTGATCGCGTACCATCTGCTCGGCGAATTCCTTGGTGGTCGGGTCAGCGCGCTCCGCAGCGAGCTTGCTCGTCGCAATCTCAAACAGGTCGCTGGTTGCTGCCTTCTTGACAAAGTCCTCTGTCGATGGAGCGACGCCAAGCAGTGTATTCACGCCGGTCTTTTCCGTAGCGGATTGGGCTGATGCCGCCGTGGCCGTCAACGCGACAATGGCAGCAAGAAGGAAGGTCTTCATGGATTTTCTCCTGCTTCGAAACCCGAACGGAAGGAGACGTCGATCGTTCCAAAAGACGCGTCGTTGACGCGCGCGGGTGGCACAGTTTCGGGAACCTCCGGGCACCGTTTTGCATTGGCGTTCATGACCTTCAACAGCTCGATTTCAATAGAGGTCGACGTCGCGGCCGAGCCGCGCGATGCATTTCTGCATTTCACACAGAACATGGGCCACTGGTGGCCGAAACACTATTCATGGTCCGGCGAAACGCTCCGGGAGATGATCATTGGCAATGAGCCCGGGGGATTTTGCACTGAAGTCGGACCGCTTGGATTTCGATGCGATTTCGGGCGTGTCCTCGAAATCGAGCCACCAGGGCGCATTGTTTTCACCTGGCAGGTTGGCCCCAATCGCGAGCCCGTTCCCGATCCATCAAAGGCCAGCAAGGTCGAAGTGACCTTTGCGCCAAGGGTCGGCGGCACACGCGTGACGCTAAGCCACACAGGCTTTTCGAACCATGGCGCCGGTGCCGAACAGTATCGTGAGGCGATGCAGTCGGAACAAGGCTGGCCGCTGATCCTGCGGCGCTTTGCTGAAGCCTGCTCTGCAAGGAATGAACAGCAATAACCTTACGATTCCCACCCGAATTCCCGCAACGGGTCGTTATGCGCGAATGCGGGTGGCGTTCCGGACTTGGCTGAGGCTCTGCCCCTGTCTGAACAGAGTATGTGACAACGAAACATACTGTGTTGGAACGGGCACTGTCCGAATGGCTTTTCAACTTTGGCTAGTACAGATCGAACAGGACCCGGAGCGAGCGATGGTGTCTTATCGCCACTATACCGACACCCTGTCAGAAGAGGAGGAAATTCGCCTATGGCTTGTTTCACGCCGGTAAGATTCAGAACCGCACGCGGTAGCAAGTTCATGATCCGCAACGTGAGGGACATGGCCGACGCCATGCGCCGCTCCTGGCCAGACAAGGATTGCGAGGCTTATCAACAGGCAGTGGACCTGATCAAACGCGCGGAAGACGGCGAGTGCAGTCCTCGCGCAGCGTTCGGCGCCTTCATGAAGGCCGCAAAAGCACAGGACCGTATCATCGCTCCGCGGCAGCATTTTTCGCGGGAAGTCGCACGCACGCTTACGGACATCTCGAAGTTTTCGGCCTCCTGATTGAGCCGCCACGCGGCTAACCAGCGTGCCGACAGAACAATCCGCCCTCATCCGCCGTGACATCCGTTGCAATCGTCAATCGGGCCGAACTTCCTGCCGGCCCGATTGTCCGCACGGTGGCACTCGGAACAGAATGCGTGGAACATACTGTCGATCCGGGAGGCCTCCGAAACCGAGAGGCGCTTATGACAGCTGAGACAGTTCTCGGTGCCGGTGCGATCGACGAAGTTGTGATGACAGCCGGCACATGCCAGGCCCGTGTGGTCCGTATGCAGGAAGCGCGCATGATCGATGGGCGCCTGCCGCAGGCCGGCCAGCCGTGTCTCGGCCATCGAGCCTATCGCCAGCCAGGCGATTGCGCTGATGAACAAGGCAAGCGTGGCTGCCAGTCGCACAACATGGCGCTCTCGCAGCAGACCTTCGACCAGCAGGAAGGCAAGTCCGGAAAGAAAGCCAACCGCCGCGGAGAAGGCCATGCCGGCCACCAGCGTTATGTGAGTGCAGGCAGCTGCAATCAGCAAGTAGCCCGCAGTTCGATGAACGGACAGGCTTGAGAAAGGTCCCAATCGCCGCCGCAGCGTTCGGGACCTCTGCACGAGCAGCACCATGAGGAAGGCCAGCAGCGCGATGATGCCTGCGACAATCTCGAGCGGCATTGCGGGAGTCAGCCAACGCCAGAAGACAGGTTGGAAACCGGTGGTGACGACGACATGTCCGCCGAGTGCGGCCAGGGCGGCCCAGCCGAAGAGCCTGTGCCATGGACGTTGCCCGTAGGCCGGGCGCAGGAAAAGCGTGCCAGAGATCAGCAGCAGAGCGGCGACGCCCAGGAGCCGTGCCGCCCACCATGCTGCTTCGGTCGGCTGCCACAGAAGCACCACCGCGCCGCCAGCCAGCAGCAAAAGCCCTACCCTGCCGGCATGGCCAGCCAGCCTCTGCAGCCACTTCGCACGCAGCTTCATAAGCTCGTTTCCCAGGCGGAACGGAGGTCAAGCTAGTGCCTTGGCCGGCAAAGGGCATGTTCGACTTCAAGGCAATTGACAGGTCCAGGCAGCAAACCAACAATTCCGACGTAAATCCCACCAGGGGCATGGGAGGGACATGCCCCTGGCGACCGTGACTGGAGCAATTCGAGGAAAAGTGCGTAGCGGTTTTCCGTCCGGAATTGCTTGAAAACAAAAGTTGGAGCGTTTCCGCGTTTCCGTGAAAAACGGAACGCTCTGGAGGTGCGGGATGCAGGGAAGCGGGACGATCGCGCCACGGGCAACGACGCTGTTGCTCGACGCACTGGCCAATAAAGGCCAGGAACCGGAAAGCATATTGGCAAGGCTTGGGCTAACACGCTCAAGCCTTGCAGAAAGCAGTGAAAGCACACCACTCGCGATCTTCACGACCATTCTGGAGGCCGCGGCACGCGAAAAAGGTGACATCACATTCGGCCTGAAGCTCGGTCGCAGCTACAATCTGCCAGCGCTCGGCTCCATTGCCACGGTCTTCTTCACCGCGCCCACTCTCGGTTGGGCCTTCTCGAAATTCACCAGCTATTTCTCCAGCCTGCAGAGCAATACCGAGGCGCGCCTCGACGTGTCGGGCGAGCTTGCCAGATTAAGCTATTCGATCTCCGACCCAACCGTGCGGCTGCGCCATCAGGACGCCGACTTCACTGTCGCGCTCGAGCATAAGATGCTGACCGATATTATCGGGCCGCGGCGGACCATTTCCCATGTCGACCTGGAGCATGACTGCTCCAGGGATGTGGATGCCTACCGCAGCTATTTCGGTTGTGCCGTACAGAGCGGCCGATCACGCAACGCGATCTATTTTCCTGCCACCTATCTCGAGCACAGCGTGCCGGGTGCCGACCCCGTCGCCAACGCAAGGGCCGAGGAGGAACTTCAGGAGAACCGTTCAGCGCTGCAACAGGAAGTCGACCTGGTCACGGCCCTGCAGGCATGGATGAGCGCGGCACTGGCGCGCGCATTCGACGCCGATGTCGAACACGCCGCCGCCGATTTCGGTGTCTCGTTGCGCACCTTCCAGCGCCGGCTGGCGGAATGCGGTGTGAACTTCCTCGACATCCGCAACAAGGTGCGCATCCAGATCGCCAAATGCATGCTGGTGGCGACTGACATCCCGCTGACGACGATCGCGCTGCAACTCGGCTACAGCGAGCCCAGTGCCTTCTCGCGAAATTTCAGAAGCCAGGTCGGCGAGACACCTGCCGACTATCGCACCCGGGAAAGGCATCTCTGAAAGCTGGAGCGCCTGCATTTTGGCGCGTTCTGTCAAGCGGGCCGCCGAGGTGGCGATGCAAAGTCGAGATCGAGAGCCTGTTGCTGCCCTGGGAGATGCGGAACGAGGCCGCGGGAGAGGTTGCCTGGCGAAGAAGCGCGCCAGGATGAACCTTCATCGATGGCATCCGCGGCAGCGATCCTTTTCGCCACTTCCAGCTTAACACCATACCTTGCCTGAAACGGCATGGCTGCGGCGTGAAACGAACGGCAGGCATGGGAAGGAACGAGCAAAGGGGAGGATCACCAATGCGTTTGGGTCTGTTCGCGGCGGCCATGCTGGCCAGCACGGCGATCTTGCCTGCATACGCCCAGGAGGCAGCCAAGGAAATCCAGCCGGAGGAGATCACCAACGTCAAGATCACGGCCGGCACCGAAATGCTCTTTTCCATGGATCTTGCGCTCAATCACGTGGTGGACGGGCGCATCTATGTGATGGATGCCAAGACGTTGAAGCCGATCGGCATCATCGGCACCGGCAGCCTGGGCATGGCGCAGTTTCCCCAAGGCTCGAAGGACATCTATGTCGCGACATCGCATCTGTCGCGCACCACCCGGGGCGAACGTTCTGATTTCGTCGAAGTCTATTCCGGCGAGGATCTTACCTTCAAGGAAGAGATCCCGATCTCGAACAACAGGGCGCAGGCACTGAACTATCGTTCGCTGTTCCAACCCTCGGCCGAGATGAAATATCTTTTCGTGCAGAATGCGACACCCGCCACCTCCGTGACGATCGTGGACCTGGCGGCCAAGAAGCAGATCGGCGACATCCCCAATCCCGGCTGCTACGGCATCTTCCCCTCGGCCAAGACCGCAACACGCTTCGCGACGCTGTGCGGTGACGGCACGGTCGGCACCATCGACGTCAAACCGGACGGCACCGGCGAGATGAAACCGTCGGAAGCAATCTTCGACGCCGACGCGGACGCCATCTTTACCAGTGCCTATCGCTGGGGCGACTATTGGGTGTTCCCGTCCTATGGCGGAAACATCTATGTCATCGATGTCGAGGGCGACACCGCCAAGCTGGTCGACAAGATCGAGGTGGCCAAGGGTGTCGAAGGCAACTGGAGGCCCGGCGGCTACCAGCCGCTGACCGTGCACGACAAAAACGGCATTGCCTATATGTTGATGCACTCCAACGGCACGGAGGGCAGCCACAAGAACCCCGCGGAGGAAATCTGGGCGGTCGATCTCAAGGCCAAGAAGGTCATCGGCCGCTCGAAATCGGTGCCGGCGATCGGGCTGACCGTCAACCAAGGCGACAAACCGGCTCTGTTCGCGATCGACGGCTTGAAGGCGGAAATCGTGCGCTACGACCTGCCGGACGCCGGCAAGGAGTTCGCACTGACGCCGGCAGTCGCAGCCTCGGGCGGAGACCTGCCCGACCAGGTCGAGGTGCGGTAGCCGCCATGACAGCGCTGCATCCGATCCTGGTGGTCATCGCGGCGGGCACGCTGGTCTGTGTGTTCGCGCGCGCGGCCATGCACAAGGCGACGGACCTGACGATGTTCACGCATACGATGGGTGCTTATCGCCTGTTGCCGGCCAGGCTGCTGACGCCGGCGGCGTTAGGCCTGCTGCTTCTGGAGGTCGCGGTGATCCTCGGCCTGATCATTCCGGCGACCCGGCCGTTCGCGGCGGGCGTCGCGCTTGTCCTCCTTGCCGTCTACGCTGGTGCCATTGCCGTCAACCTATGGCGCGGCAACACACACATCGACTGTGGTTGCGGCGGCGCCGGACAAGGCCTGTCCTGGTATCTGGTGGCACGCAACGCCGTGCTCGGCGTGCTTTGCGTGGTGGCGATGGCCTCGCTGCTTCCGGCCGAGATGACCGCGGTTGCCTGGCTGAGTGCTGCCGCCGGCATCCTTTCTGCCGTCCTGCTTTTCGCAGGCATCGAAAAACTCATCGACAACTGGTCCTGGCTGCAGGCGTCCAACCGCACATTCGAGCAGCACAATCATGAGGGGCACGACTGATGGATCCGCTGGTTGTAGCCGTGATCGTCCTGTGGGCGATCGTCATCGTTCTCCTGATCGTCGTCTTCGCGCTGGCGAGACAGGTCGGCATCCTGTTCGAACGCGTGGCGCCGATGGGCGCCCTGATGACAGACGCCGGCCCGAAGATCGGCGAACAATCGCCGCGCTTCGACCTGCTCACGCTGGATGGCAAACCGCTGACGCTCGGGCTGCCGGCGCCGAAGAGCACGCTGGTGTTCTTCCTGTCGACCACCTGCCCGGTCTGCAAGAAGCTGCTACCGGTCCTCAAATCATTGAAGCAGGCGGAAGCGCAGAAGCTCGGCATCATCATCGCCTCCGACGGCGATGCGCTTGAACACACCGAATTTCGCCGCGCCGCTGGTCTCGGCGACTTCCCATACGTTCTATCGCGCGACCTTGGCATGACCTACCGCATCAATCGACTTCCCTTCGCGGTGCTGCTCGATCCGCAGGGCGTAGTGCGCGGCAAGGGCCTGGTCAATTCACGCGAGCAATTGGAAAGCCTTCTCAATGCGCAGGATCTCGGCCAGGCTTCGATACAAAACTGGATCGAAGCCGAAGTCGCCCAGCGTAGCTAAACAATGCGTGGTTAGAATTAGGGGAGACACGTTATGTCGAAACTGATCGACAAACTCTTCGGTGCCATCGACCACGTCACGGAGCGGGGATCGCGGCAAATGGCGCACCGGCTCGGTCGTCGCACCTTCCTGTCCTTCGTCGGAAAGGTGGCCGTCGGCGGCGCGATCATGCCGCTGCTGCCCTTCGATCGTGATGGCGGCGGCACGGCCCGCGCAGCCGCGGAAAAGACCGATCAGGAGTGCGAATACTGGCGCTACTGCGCGCTCGACGGCTTCCTATGCACCTGCTGCGGCGGCACCATCAACCAATGCCCGCCCAATGCGCAGGTGTCGGCAGTGACTTGGGTCGGAACCTGCCAGAATCCGGGCGATGGCAAGGAATATCTGATCAGCTACAACGACTGCTGCGGCGTCGCCTCCTGCGGCAAATGCCTGTGCAACTTCAATCTGCGCGAACGGCCCGGCTACCGCATGGGCGTGCACAACGACATCAACTGGTGCATGGCCAACACGCAGAGCAACTATCATTGCACTGTCGCGGCGGTCGTCGGCCTTGGGAACAGCAATGGCTAAAGCCGGCATCGCTTTTTTGCTGACGATGTTGGTCGCCACCGGAGCCTTGGCTGACGATGTCGCCCTGTTCACTAAGACCTGCGGGGCCTGTCACGGCAAGGGCGGCGTAGGTATACCCGGCATGGCCCCGCCGCTGGCCGGCGCGGAATGGGCGAAGGCGGGCAAGCCGGATAGCCGCCTTTATGTGCCGGAAATCATCCTGAACGGCCTGTCCGGCAAGCTGACCGCCGCCGGACGGACTTATCAGGGCATCATGCCCGCGCAAAAGCAGCGCAAGGACGAGGAGATCGCGACGCTGGCAAATTATGTCCTTGCCAAGCTGAACAGCGCTCCGGCCGATTTCAAGCCGCTGACCGCTACAGAGGTTGAAGCGCTGCGCGCTAAAAAAGTCGATCACAAGACGCTTCTTGGAACACGGTCGCAACTGGTGCAGTGAGCCGATGAGAATAACCCTCGCCGCACTGCTCGTTTCGATGGTCGCCGTGGTCAGCCTCGGTTCGGCGCGCGCTTCTGAGAGCGGCCAGATCCTCTACAGGCTGCATTGCTCTGGCTGTCATGGCCTGCAGGGCAATGCAGCAACAGTAGGCGGCATCCCGGCGCTCGCCGGCAATGTCGGCACGTTTATGAAATCGGCGGAATCTCGAACGTTCCTCACGCAGGCGCCCGGCATCATGAATTCCGGTCTCAATGACAAGGACGTGGCTACGCTGATGAACTGGCTGGTGCCGGCGCTGGCGAAAGGCTCACTCACCGAGCCCTTCAAACCCTATTCGGTCGAAGAAATCGCGCATTCGCGCGCCAACCGGCCACCGGATTTCTTCGTCGCGCGGCGCAAGGTAGCTGAAAACCTGCAGAAACGGGGCTATGCGCTGCCGAACTATTGAGTGTTATAGGGTCAGCGCCCACCATAGATGCTGCTTCAGAGGGCAAAATGATCGCGATTTGCCGGCGCGTCTGCTGGAAATGCCGCGCATCGAAGCCTACGCGATCCTGAGTGACGGCCTACAAGTCAGGCAATGATCAGCCAGACGCAATTGCAGCCCAGTCGGGGCGAGCGCCGACAAGTCGAACACGGCGGCAGGCAGGCCAAACGCAGTTTGCGGTTGATCTCCGGGCCATTCTGTGCAATTAAATGACCGACCGGTCGGTGAATTACACAGTCAGGCGATCCGACGGGGAGGAAACCCATGCCGGAAGCTTTCATCCGCAATGCGATGTGCGCGCCGTCGGGCCATGCGCCGCTCGTTTTTCACGCTGGGGATTTGACTTCTCTCAATCCATCGATCGTCCGGCGCGTCTGATACGCGCCCAGCAAAGGAGACGTCGCCATGTATGCACAGATGGTCAAGACGGATGCGGCCAAGGTGAAGAGCCTGGACGAGATGGAGCCGCAGGAACGTGCCTTTCAGGAGCGCATCGACGCCGGTCAGAAGATCGAGCCGAAGGAATGGATGCCGGAAGCCTATCGCAAGACGCTGATCCGACAGATTTCCCAGCACGCCCATTCCGAGATCGTCGGACAGCTGCCCGAAGGCAACTGGATCACGCGTGCACCGACACTGGAGCGCAAGGCGATCCTGCTCGCCAAGGTGCAGGACGAAGCCGGCCATGGGCTCTACCTCTATTGCGCTGCCGAGACGCTCGGCATCAGCCGCGACGAGATGTACGGCCAGCTGCATTCCGGCAAGGCGAAATACTCCTCGATCTTCAACTATCCGACACTGACCTGGGCCGATATCGGCGCGATCGGCTGGCTTGTCGATGGCGCTGCGATCATGAACCAGGTGCCGCTGCAGCGCTGTTCCTACGGGCCTTACGCCCGCGCCATGGTGCGCATCTGCAAGGAAGAGAGCTTCCACCAGCGCCAGGGCTTCGACATCCTGACCGTGCTGTGCAACGGCACGCCCGAGCAGAAGGCGATGGCACAGGACGCGCTGAACCGCTGGTGGTGGCCTTCACTGATGATGTTCGGCCCATCGGACGACGCCTCGGTGCACTCGGCCCAGTCGATGGCGTGGAATATCAAGCAAGACTCCAATGACGCGCTGCGCCAGAAATTCGTCGACCAGACCGTACCGCAGGCGAAATTCCTTGGCCTTACCATTCCCGACCCGGACCTGAAGTGGAACGAGGAAAAGGGTGGCCACGATTTCGGCGAGCCGGATTGGACCGAGTTCTTCGAAGTGATTGCCGGCAACGGTCCCTGCAATCGCGAGCGGCTGGAAGCCCGCCGCAAGGCCTGGGACGACGGCGCCTGGTTCCGAGACGCGCTCACCGCCTATGCCGAAAAGCATGCCGCCCGCGAGACGCCGGCTGCCGCAGCGTAGAACCGTAAAGGAGCCTGACATGACAAGCGAGTGGCCCCTGTGGGAGGTCTTCATCCGCGGCCAGCACGGCCTCAACCACCGGCATGTCGGCAGCCTGCACGCGCCGGACGCCAAGATGGCGATCCACAATGCGCGCGACGTCTACACCCGCCGCAATGAAGGCGTGAGCATCTGGGTGGTTCGCTCGTCCGATGTGGTGGCCAGCGCGCCATCGGAAAAAGGTCCGCTGTTCGACCCTGCCAATTCCAAGGTCTACCGGCATCCGACCTTCTTCGACGTGCCGGACGAAGTAGGACACATGTGATGGGTGTCACGTCGGCAGCCATAGCGGAGTTCGCAACGCGGATGGGGGACAACTGCCTGATCCTCGGCCATCGCGATTCCGAATGGTGCGGGCATTCGCCAGCGCTCGAGGAAGACATCGCGCTCGCCAACACGGCACTCGACCATGTCGGCCAGGCGCAGCTTTGGCTCGGTCTTGCCTGCGAGATCGAAGGCCGGGGCAAGACGGCCGACACGCTGGCCTTCCTGCGTGATGCCTCCGGCTATCGCAATCTGCTGCTGGTCGAGCAGCCCAATGGCGATTTCGGCCGCACCATCATGCGCCAGTTCCTGTTCGATGCCTGGCACCTGCCGATGCTGAAGGCGCTGATCAATTCCAGCGACAAGCGCATTGCCGAGATCGCGGAGAAAGCCTCCAAGGAGGTCGCCTATCATCTCGAGCGCAGCACTGATCTGGTCGTGCGGCTGGGCGATGGAACCCGCGAAAGCCAGGCAAGAATGCAAACGGCGCTGGATTTCCTGTGGCCCTATACCGGCGAGATGTTCCTGGGCGATGCGCTGGACGACGAGCTCGAAGCGGCAGGCATAGCGCCGGCACCAGCCTCCTTGCGTCCCGCTTGGGATCAGCATGTCGGCCGCACCCTGGCCGAGGCCACGCTGAAGGCGCCCGACAAGAGCTATGCCCAGAAGGGCGGCAAGCGCGGCGTGCATTCCGAGCATCTCGGTTTCATCCTGGCCGAGATGCAGTTCCTGCAGCGTGCCTATCCCGGCGCGAAATGGTGAGGCCGCTATGAGCGTCGCCACCATCACACGACCACGCCTGAGCCAGATCCGGTCGTGGCTCGCAAAAATCCCGGATCCGGAAATCCCGGTCATCTCGCTGATCGACCTTGGCATCATCCGCGATGTCGCTTGGCGCGGAGACACGCTGGAAGTCACGGTGACGCCAACCTATTCGGGCTGCCCCGCAACCGGCGTCATCAATCTCGAAATCGAACGGACCCTGATCGAACACGGCATCGAAAAGCTCGAACTCAAGCGGCAGCTGTCGCCCGCCTGGACCACGGCCTGGATCAGCGCCGAGGGCCGCGAGAAACTGACCGCCTATGGCATCGCCCCACCCCAAGAAGGCACAGCGGCCTGCGCGGGCGCGCTCAAGCCACTGAACGTCTCATGCCCACAATGCGGCTCGGTGAAAACCGAGCGCATCAGCCAGTTCGGCTCCACACCATGCAAGGCGCACTACCGCTGCACCGAGTGCCTGGAACCCTTCGATTATTTCAAGAGCATCTGAGGCGCCGATGGCCCGCTTCTTTCCCCTCGAGGTCACCGATGTCCGCCGTGAAACCCGTGACGCCGTGGTGGTGACACTCGCCCCGCGCGACGAGGACCGACAGGCCTTCGATTTCACGCAAGGGCAATACCTGACCTTCCGCCGCACCTTCGACGGCGAGGAGTTGCGCCGCTCCTATTCCATCTGTGCAGGGAAGGACGAAGGGCTGCTCAAGGTCGGCATAAAGCGTGTCGATGGCGGAGCCTTTTCAACCTGGGCCAATGAGGAACTGAAAGCAGGCGATGCGCTGGAAGCCATGGCTCCGATGGGCGCTTTCCATGTGCCGCTGCAGCCCGAAGTAAGCCGGCATTATCTTGGCTTTGCCGGCGGCAGCGGCATCACGCCGGTGCTGTCACTGATCAAGACGACGCTGGCACGCGAACCCAAGTCGCGCTTCACCCTGATCTACGGCAACCGTTCGATCAACTCGATCATGTTCCGCGAGGAACTGGAGGACATCAAGAACACCCATCTCGGCCGCTTCAACGTAGTGCATGTGCTGGAGAGCGAGGCGCAGGAGATCGACCTGTTCTCGGGCCGCATCGATGCCGAGAAATGCGCTCGCCTGTTCAAGGGTTGGGTCAACATCGCGGCCATCGACATGGCCTTCATCTGCGGACCAGAGCCGATGATGCTGGCTATCGCCGCATCGTTGCGCGAACACGGGCTGCGCGACGACCAGATCAAGTTCGAGCTGTTTGCCTCCGCTCCGCGCCGCGCCAAGCATGTCGTCAAGACCGCGGAGGACGGCGCCCGGGCCGAAACCTGCAAGGCGACGATCACGCTCGACGGCTCCACCCGCGTCATCGAGATGGCGAAGAGGGGTGAAACCCTTCTGGAGGCAGCACTGGCTGCCAGCCTCGACGCGCCCTATGCCTGTAAGGCCGGCGTCTGCTCGACCTGCCGCGCCATGGTCCTGGAGGGCGAGGTCGAGATGGAGACCAACCACGCGCTGGAGGACTACGAGGTGCGCCAGGGCTATGTGCTGACCTGCCAGTGCCATCCTTTGTCGGACCATGTGGTGGTGACCTATGACCAGTGAGCCGGACGCCGCCACCGAAACCATGCCGCTGGAAGACTATCTCGCCCAGGGCGGCAAGCTGACGACACCGGAAAACGCGCCGCCGCGCTACCGCGGCGAATTGCTGCGATTGATGGCGACCTTCGTCGACAGCGAGCTGGCCGGTGCCGCCGGTTTTGCCGACATCATCAACCAGGGCCCCGGCATCAAGGAACGTATCGCGGCCTCACGCATCGTGCTGGAGAAACTCGACCATGCCGAGCGCGTGCTTGCCGTGATGGGCGAGTTCGGCGCCGATGTTTCACGCTATGCAAACCATCACCCCTGGACGGCGCGCGTCGCCCGCGACAGCGATCTGGGCGCGGCTCGCCATGGTTCGGACATGCGGCTGGCCGTACTGCATTATCCACTGCAGGACTGGCTCGATGCCGTCGTCATGAACGTGCTGATGGGCCGGGCAGTCACCATCCAGCTCGACGAGTTCTCCAGGCTGTCCTACCAGCCGCTGGGCGACATCTTCCGGGCAATCCTGCCGCGCGAGCGCCGACACATGGAACTCGGCGAGGAAGGTCTGCGCAAGCTGCTGCAGGACAAGGCCACCAGGCCGGCCGCAGCGGCATCGATCGCCTATTGGCAGCCGCGTGTCGCGGCAAGCTTCGGTGCCACAGCCTCCCAGCATTTCGACACGCAGAAGAAATTTGGCCTGCGCCATACCGGCAATGCGGAACTCGCAGCGGAATGGACGCGCCAGGTCGACGGTTTGCTGGGCGATATCGGCTTGCGCTGATCCCCTGCCTGCCTTTTCACAGCCATCGAGGAGCCAGCCATGAACGCGCCCGTGAGAAATATCCGCCAGCTGGAATCCTATATCGCCGGGCAATGGGTGCGCGGTGCCGGCAAAGCGGTGCCGCTGCTCGATGCGGCGACCGGCGAACCGGTGGCCCTGATCGATGCAAGTGGCATCGACCTGAAGGCGGCGCTGAGCTTTGGCCGCGAGACCGGCAATCCGGCACTGCGCAAGATGAGTTTCCATGAGCGAGCGCTGATGCTGAAGGCACTCGGCCAGGCGCTGATGGAAGCCAAGGAAGAATTCTACGCGCTGTCGACGGCGACAGGTGCTACCCGCACCGACAGCTGGATCGACATCGAAGGCGGCATCGGCACGCTGCTTTCCTACGCCTCGAAGGGCCGGCGCGAACTGCCCAACACGCGCACGCTGGTCGATGGCGACGTCGAGCTCCTGTCGCGCGACAACACGTTTTCCGGCCAGCATATCCTGACGCCGCTGGAAGGCGTGGCGATCCACATCAACGCCTTCAATTTCCCCTGCTGGGGCATGCTGGAAAAGCTCGCTCCCACATTGCTTGCCGGCATGCCGGCAATCGTGAAACCGGCCAGCCAGACAGCCTACCTGACCGAGCTGATGGTACGCCGCATCATCGATCTCGACATTTTGCCCAAAGGCGCGCTGCAGCTTGTCAGCGGTTCGGTCGGGGACCTGCTCGACCATGTCGACTGCCAGGATGTCGTGACCTTCACGGGTTCGGCCGCGACCGGGCGCAAGCTGAAAGCGCATCCGACGATCGTCGAGAACTCCGTGCGCTTCACCATGGAGGCGGATTCGCTCAATGCGGCGATCCTCGGACCCGATGCGGTTGCCGGCACCGAGGAATTCGATCTTTTCGTCAAGGAGGTGGCCCGCGAGATGACCGCCAAGGCCGGTCAGAAGTGCACGGCAATCCGCCGGGTGATCGCCCCTCGCTCCGGCGTCGAGGCGTTGATCAGGGCGCTGGACGAACGCCTCGCCAAGACCCCGCTCGGCAATCCCGGCGAGGAAGGCATCAAGATGGGGCCGCTGGCGAGCCTGGCGCAACGCGACGAGGTGCGTGCGCGCATCAAGGACCTGCAAGGCGACGCCGAGATCGTCGCCGGCGATCCGGACAAGCCGAATGTCACCTCGGGCGATGCCGAAGCCGGCGCATTCCTCAGCCCGGTGCTGCTCTATTGCGACAGGCCGGATGGCGCGAGGGCCGTACATGACGTGGAGGCCTTCGGACCGGTCAGCACCATCATCCCCTATGAAACCGCCGAGGAAGCCGCCGCGCTGGCGCGGCGGGGCAAGGGTAGCCTGGTGGCATCCGTCTTCACCAACGACCCCAAATTCGCGCGCGATACAGTGCATGCGCTGGGGCCTTGGCATGGCCGTGTCATGATCGGCAACCGCGCCAGTGCGAAATCGTCGACCGGCCACGGCTCGCCCTTGCCGGTGCTCGTGCATGGCGGACCTGGCCGCGCCGGCGGCGGGGAGGAACTCGGCGGCATGCGCTCGGTCAAGCACTACATGCAGCGCACGGCTGTGCAGGCGGCGCCCTGGCTGCTTTCGGAAATCACCGGTCGCTGGATGCATGGTGCGAGAGCCAAGCACGACACCATGCACCCCTTCCGCAAGTCACTTGCCGAACTGGAGATCGGCGACCAGCTGGTGACGGACACCCGCACGGTAACGCTGGAGGATATCGAGCATTTCGCGAATTTCACCGGTGATACCTTCTACGCCCATATGGACGAGAAAGCGGCCAAGGCGAACCCGTTCTTCGAGGGCCGCGTGGCGCATGGCTATCTGATCGTATCGTTCGCCGCCGGCCTGTTCGTCGACCCGGCGCCAGGCCCGGTGCTCGCCAATTACGGTGTGGATTCGCTGCGCTTCCTCACACCCGTCAACCCGGGCGACACTTTGCAGGTGACGCTGACGGCCAAGCAGATCAATCCGCGCGAGACCGAGAGCTATGGCGAGGTGCGCTGGGACTGCACGGTGACCAACCAGGAAACGCAGGTGGTCGCGCAGTACGACGTGCTGACCATGGTGGCGAAGACCTGGCCGCAGCAGGCCTAAACCGGCACCTGCCCGTGCACCTTGATGTCCTTGAGCACCAGATTGGTGCGCACATGCGCAATGCCGGGCAGCCTGAACAGGAAATGTTCGAGGAAGTCGTTATAGGCGTCCTTGTCGCGGCAGACGACATGCAGGTGGTAGTCAGCCTCGCCGGTTGTCGAGAAACACTCCAGGACCTCCGGCCGCGCCGCGACACGTGAGACGAAGGTGGCGAGATGATCCGCCTCGTGCCGTGACAACATGACATGCACCACGGCCGAGAAATTCAGGCCGGCCTTCATCGGATCGACAACGGCGCCATAGCCGGAAATAATGCCGGCCTCTTCCAGCGACCTGACCCGCCGCCAGCAGGCGGATGCCGACATACCCGCTTTCTCCGCCAGTTCCTGGTTGGAGATCCGCGCGTCCTGCTGCAGCAGCCGCAGGAGAATCCTGTCCGGTTCGGCGAGATGCATAAGAACTCCGTCCATCGGTCAATTCTACCGAACTTATATCCGATTTCGGTTAAATTACCCATATCGTGAGCAAATCAGGGTAAGACTGGCAAGATATTTCAAGCAGCAAGCGTAAACTGGATCGGATGGTACCCTTTCGGGAGATCCCGGCCGTGGCTGATGTTGCCCCCTCGCTTGCCGACTACAATCTCAACGACCGCTACACGAAGAAGGACGGCCGCGTCTTCCTCACCGGCACGCAGGCGCTGGTCCGCATCACGCTCGATCAGGCCCGGCGCGACAAGGAACGCGGTCTGAACACGGCCGGCTTCGTTTCCGGCTATCGTGGCTCGCCGCTCGGCGGCGTCGACCTCGAACTGTGGCGAGCAAATGACTTGGTCAAACAGCACCGCATCGAATTCCTGCCGGCCGTGAATGAAGACCTTGCCGCCACCGCCGTGCTCGGCTCGCAGCAGGTCGAGACCAATCCGGAGCGGACGGTCCAAGGCGTGTTTTCGATGTGGTACGGCAAGGGGCCGGGCGTCGACCGCGCCGGCGACGCGCTGAAGCACGGCAACGCTTATGGTTCCTCGCCGCATGGCGGCGTGTTGGTGGTAGCCGGCGACGACCATGGCTGCGTCTCGTCTTCCATGCCGCACCAGTCCGACGTCGCCTTCATGGCCTGGTTCATGCCGACGCTGAACCCTTCTTCAGTCGGGGAATATCTGTCCTTCGGCGAATATGGCTATGCGCTGTCGCGCTTCACCGGCATGTGGGTCGGTCTCAAGGCAATCTCGGAAACCGTTGAGAGTGGCCAGTCGGTGGAAATCGTCGCGGACCGTGAGTTCCGGCAACCTGACTATACGCCGCCACCGACCGGCTTGCACTATCGCTGGCCCGACCTGCCCGGGCCGCAGATCGAAGAACGCATGGAGGCCAAGAAGATGGCCGTCTATGCCTTTGCCGAAGCAAACCCGATAGACCGGCGCATCTACGACATCGCCAATGCCAGCTTCGGCATCGTCACGACCGGCAAGGCCCATCTCGACCTGATGGAAGCGCTGCGGCTGCTCGGACTGGACGAAGGGGCTTGCCGCAAGCTCGGCATCGACATCTACAAGGTCGGCATGGTGTGGCCCCTAGCGCGCCGCGACGCGCTGGAATTCGTGAAGGAAAAGAAGGAGATCCTCGTCGTCGAGGAAAAACGAGGCATCATAGAGAGCCAGCTTAAGGAATATTTCTACGATTATCCGGGCCACAAGCCGCATTCGATGGTGGGCAAACGTGACGAGGACGGCAACCGACTGATCTCCTGGATCGGCGAACTGTCGCCGCGGATGCTGGCACCGATCGTGGCCAAGCGCCTGGACATGGTGTTTCCGAACCTGCGCCTGCTCGCCCGCGCAGCAGCACTGGTCCCGGAATCCGAACGGCTGATCCAGGTGCCGGGTGCGGCACGTACGCCGTATTTCTGCTCGGGCTGTCCGCACAATTCGTCCACCAAGGTGCCGGAGGGCTCCAAGGCGCTGGCCGGCATCGGCTGCCATTTCATGGCAAGCTGGATGGACCGCGAAACGACGTCGCTGATCCAGATGGGGGGCGAAGGCGTGAACTGGGCAGCGTCCTCGTTGTTTACCGGTAAGGGTCACATCTTCCAGAACCTCGGCGAAGGCACCTATTACCACTCCGGCTCGATGGCCATCCGCCAGGCGATCGCGGCAAAGGCCAACATCACCTACAAGATCCTGTTCAACGATGCGGTCGCCATGACCGGGGGCCAGCCGGTGGACGGTCCGATCAGCGTCCAGGCCATAGCACAGGAAGTGCGCGCCGAAGGCGTGGAACGCATCGCGCTGGTTTCCGACCAGCCGGACAAGTTCAGCATCGCGGCATTTCCTTCCGGAGTGACGCTGCACCATCGGTCAGAACTCGATGCCGTCCAGCGCGACCTGCGCGAGGTGAAGGGCGTCTCGGTGCTCATCTACGAGCAGACCTGCGCCACCGAAAAGCGGCGGCGGCGCAAACGCGGCACGATGGAAGACCCCAAGCGCTTCGCCTGGATCAACGATCTGGTCTGCGAAGGCTGCGGCGACTGTTCGGTCGAGTCCAATTGCCTCAGCATCGAACCGAAGGAGACGCCGTTCGGCCGCAAGCGCAAGATCAACCTGTCCAACTGCAACAAGGACTTCTCGTGCGTGAACGGCTTTTGCCCGAGCTTCGTGACCGTGGAAGGCGCGGTGCGGCGCAAGCGACAGGCAAGCAGCGAGGATTTCGGCGCTCGCGCTGCGGCCCTTCCCTCTCCCAACCTTCCCACGCTGGATCATCCCTATGATCTTCTCGTAACCGGTGTCGGCGGCACCGGCGTGGTAACGGTGGGCGCACTGATCTCGATGGCCGCGCATCTGGAAGGCAAAGGCAGTTCGGTGCTCGACTTCACCGGTTTTGCGCAGAAATTCGGCCCGGTGCTGTCCTTCATCCGGCTTGCGGCCACACCTGCGCAAATCAACCAGGTCCGCATCGATGCGGGTGCTGCCGATGCCCTGATAGGCGGTGACATCGTGGTGTCATCGTCGCCGAAGGCTTCAGGCTGCTTCCGGGCCGGCATGCAGGCGGTGGTGAACATGGCGGAAATGCCGACGGGTGACATCGTGCGGCTGCGCGACGCCGATCTTTCGACGCGACGCCGGTTGAAGGAAATTGAGCGCGTGGCCGGAGCCGACAATGTGCGTGCGTTGGACGTCAACGCGCTTGCCGAGCGGCTGTTCGGCGACGCCGTCTTCGCCAACATCATCCTGCTCGGTTTTGCATGGCAGCGTGGCCTTGTGCCGGTCGAACACGACGCCCTGCAACGGGCGATCGAGCTGAATGGCGTTGCCGTCGACCGTAACAAACAGGCCTTCGCCGCCGGGAGGTTGGCTGCGGCCGACCCGAGCCCGCTGATGGCCGAGCAGCCGACCGCGGCAAGCGAAAGCCTCGACCAGGTGATTGCGCGGCGCGAAGAGTTCCTCGTCGATTATCAGGATCGGGCCTGGGCACAGCGTTATCGCGCAACAGTCGACCGCGTTCGCAATGCCGAGCGGCCATTCGGCTCGGAAATCCTGACGGATGCCGTTGCACGCTCGCTGTTCAAGCTGATGTCCTACAAGGACGAGTATGAGGTGGCACGGCTGCACATGCAGACCGGCTTCCTTGCCGAGCTCAAGCGCGAGTTCGATGGCGACTACAAGGTCAACTACCATTTCGCGCCGCCGTTCATGGGCGGCGAAAAGGATGCGCGCGGCAGGCCTCGCAAGCGTCAGTTCGGCCAGTGGATCCAGATGCCGTTGCGTGTCATGGCCCGGATGAAGAGATTGCGCGGCACGGCCTTCGATCCGTTCGGCTATACCGCCGAACGCCGAATGGAGCGGGAACTGATCGGCTGGTATCAGGGATTGATCGACCAGATCATGGCGCGGCTCTCCACTCAGTCGCCGGCCGAACTCGTAGAGCTGGCGAAGGCACCGATGGATATTCGCGGCTATGGGCCGGTGAAGGACGAAGCGGTTGCCAGGGTCAAGGCGCGGGTAGTCGCACTGCTTGCCAAGGCGGAGATGAAGCAGGCAGCATGATTGGTGCGTCCTTCGAGGCTCGCCCGCCTGAGTTTTCGCTATTCTTCCAGCGTGTCGCGGGCGAGCATCTCAGGACGAGGACCGTTGTGCCGCACCAGCCTCCCTCATACTGAGGCGCGAGCCCGCAGGCGGGTGGAAAATGAGCGTAATCCTATCAGGGCGAACCTCGAAGGACGCACCAACCTATTTCAGCGAAGTCACGCCATCGAGAAACAACGACGTCACCATGTCCGCATAACCTTCCCGGTTGAGCGCGCCGCTGGGCTTGAACCAGGTATAGGCCCAGTTGAGAATGCCGAACAGAGACATGGTGATGGGCGTGACGCCGGCACGCGCCTTGCCGAGCTCGGGATTGATGTCGGTGAGCACATCGGAGAACGCCTTCACGATGCGACGTTCCATCTGCTGCAGTTCGGTCTTCTGCACTTCGGACAGCGACCCCGTTCCGTTGAGCAGGACATGGTGGAAATTGGCGGCCGTGCGGTAGTTTTCCAGCACCCCGCCGATCAGGTGACGCAGGCGCTGCCGTGGCTCCAGCTCGGGGCGGTCGGCTTCGAGGATCGCCTGTTCGAGCTCGACCAGATGGGTGCGGCCGATATCGAACAGCAACAGCTCCTTGCTCGGATAGTAGTGGTAGAGCAGCGCTTTGGAGACGTTGTTCTCCTGCGCGATCTGCGCCATCGAGGCGCGCTCCATGCCCAGCTTGGCAAAGACCGCGGCGGCGCTATCGAGAATGCTGCGCCGTTTCTCGTCGAAATCCGCAGCTCTCGTCCTTGCCATCTTCCTATCTCTTTGTCCGGCGCATCAAACTTTAGGCCTGTTGTCGATGATCCGCCTCGCCTTGCCAGCCGAACGCTCGACCGAATCGGGGTCACCGACCACGATCTTCGTGCTCACACCCACCACGCTCTTGATGTGGTGCGCAAGTTCTTTGGCGGAAGCGGCGCGCTGGGCGGCTTCCACGGCATGCGGCATGGCCTCGACATGAACCGTCATGTCATCGAGGCGGCCGCTGCGGCTCAGCACGATCTGGAAATGCGGCGCGAGGCCAGTACATTTGAGCAGTTGCTCCTCGATCTGGGTCGGGAAGACATTGACGCCGCGCAGGATCATCATGTCGTCGGAGCGGCCGGTGATCTTTTCGATGCGCCGCATCGAGCGCGCCGTGCCCGGCAACAGGCGGGTCAGATCGCGCGTCCGGTAGCGGATGATCGGCAGCGCTTCCTTGGTGAGCGAGGTGAAGACCAGCTCACCCATCTCACCATCCGGTAGCACCTCGCCCGTCTCGGGGTCGATGATTTCCGGATAGAAATGATCCTCCCAGACATGCAGACCGTCCTTGGTCTCGACGCACTCATTGGCCACGCCGGGACCGATGACCTCCGACAGCCCGTAGATGTCGACGGCATGCATGTCGAAATCGCTCTGGATCTCCTCGCGCATGGCGTTGGTCCAGGGTTCGGCGCCGAAGATGCCGACCGCCAACGATGAGGTACGCGGGTCGATGCCGACCCGCCGATACTCATCCAGGATCGACAGCATGTAAGACGGCGTCACCATGATGATACGCGGCTTGAAATCCTCGATCAGGGCCACCTGACGCTCGGTCATGCCACCCGAGACAGGAACCACCGTGCAGCCGAGTTTTTCAGCCCCGTAATGGGCACCGAGGCCGCCCGTGAACAGGCCGTAGCCATAGGCGACATGGCAGATGTCGCCGGGCCGGCCGCCCGATGCCCGAATGGAGCGGGCGACGCAGGTCGCCCACATGTCGATATCGTTCCTGGTGTAACCGACGACGGTTGGCTTGCCGGTGGTTCCGGAGGAAGCGTGGACACGCGCCAGCTTCTCGCGCGGCACCGCGAACATGCCGAACGGATAGGTGTCGCGCAGGTCCTTCTTGACGGTGAACGGGAACTTCGAAAGGTCCGATAGCGTTTTCAGGTCGTCAGGATGGACCCCGGCTGCGTCGAATTTCGCCTTGTAATGCGGCGAGTTGCGGTAGGCATGACCGAGCGTCGCCTTCAACCGCTTGAGCTGAAGTGCGGAAATCTCATCGCGCGAGGCAATCTCGATAGGCTCCAGATCACCCGGGCGCGGAGACAGGTCTTCCATTCAATCCTCCCAGATTGTGGACTGGCGCATCCTGAATCGATGCGCGTCGCTCATGCTGACGGCGGCAGGTGTGTTCCCTTGACTGTGCGCGAGTGACCGCGGAATTCCGCGATGCGCTCGCCATTCTGGTTGGTCACCGCAATGTCGTAGATGCCGTTGCGCCCGGAACGTGACACCTCGCGGGCGCGCGCCGTCAGCCGGTCACCAAGAAAGGCCGGCGCAACGAAGGTTACGGAGCAATGCTGCGCCACCGCGCGCTGGTTGTAGCTGTTGCAGGCGAAGGCAAAGGCCGAGTCGGCAAGCGTGAACATATAACCGCCATGGCAGGTGTTGTGGCCGTTGGTCATGGCGTCGGTCACGGTGAAGGAGACCGTCGCTTCCCCGGGCGCGACGTGCTCCAGTTCCATGCCGAGAAGTCGCGAAGCGCGATCGTCCCGCCACATCGCTTCGGCCGAGGCGGTCGCGACGGCCTGCGGATCGCTCATATTGATCGTCATCTGCCCTTGAACTCCGGCGCCCGCTTGTCGAGGAAGGCGGCGACGCCTTCGGCGTAGTCGGCGCTGCGGCCCGCCATGCGTTGCAGGTCGCGTTCGAGGTCGAGCTGCTGGTCGAACGTATTGGCGGCACTGGCATGGATGGCCTGCTTGGTCAGGCCGATGCCGAAGGTGGGACCGGCGGCCAGGCGTTTCGCCAGGGCAGTCGCTTCAGGCATCAATTGGTCGTCGTCCACCGCTTTCCAGATCAGGCCCCACTCGGCTGCGGTCTGCGCCGGCAGAGGTTCGGCGGTCAGCACCAGCGCCTTGGCGCGTGCTTCGCCCAGCAGCCGGGGCAAAGTCCAGGTGCCGCCGGAATCGGGGACAAGGCCGATCTTCGAGAAGGCCTGGATAAACTTGGCCGATTTGGCCGCAAGCACGATATCGCAGGCGAGCGCGATGTTGGCACCCGCGCCGGCGGCGACGCCGTTGACCGCGCAGATGACGGGTTTGTCCAGTGATCGGATCAGGCGTAGCAATGGGTTGTAGAAGGTCTCGATCGTGTGTCCGAGATCGGGCGCCTCGGTTGCCTTGCGGGGGTCGCGATCGCCAAGGTCCTGGCCGGCACAGAATGCGCGACCGGCACCGGTCAGCAGAATCGCGCGGACAGCCGCATCGTTTCGCGCCTGCTCCAAGGCAGCACGCAGGGCCTCGTGCAATTCCGGATTAAAGGAATTCAACTTGTCCGGACGATTGAGTGTCAGCGTCATGACTCCGTCGGACAGCGCTGACAACAGCGTGTCGGCCAATAGCGGGCCAGATTGGGTCACGTCATCTCCTCCAGACCTCGCCAACTCCCCCTTGGCGAAGCTTGACAGTTACATAATCCGACCGGTCGGTCAATATTAAACTCCGGAAGGTATCGCCTCTGGCATCCCGCGGTCGGCGGCTCCTCTCGCGAAGATTGCGGCAGTCAGGCAAGCGGATGTTCGGGCCAGATCGAGCGGCTCTCAATATTTGTGCATCAATCATCACACAGTGAGGAACCAGCAGGGCCTCCTCGCAGTTGAATACATACGAAACGATCGGCCAGCTTCGCATAACCAGAGGCACGAAATGCCATGACTGAACTTCAGGCGGACGTCTTCGATCTTTTTTCGGAGATCTATAAGAGCGCGGCGCAAGAGGAGATCAGCATCCAGCAATATTTGCTGGCCTGCCGCGAAGATAAATCCATGTATGCCAGCGCCCCGGAACGCATGGTGGAGGCGATCGGCGAGCCAAATCTCATCGATACCAGCAAGGACGAACGACTCGGGCGGATTTTCTCGAACCGCACCATCAAGGTGTATCCATCCTTCGCCGATTTCTACGGCATGGAAGATACGATCGAACGCATAGCGGGCTATTTCCGATATGCCTCCCAAGGTCTCGAAGAGCGCAAGCAGGTCCTCTATCTCCTGGGTCCTGTCGGTGGCGGCAAATCCTCGCTCGCCGAGCGGCTGAAAAAGCTTATGGAGCAACGCCCGATCTACACACTGAAGGTCGGCAACGCGATCAGCCCGGTCTTCGAGTCGCCACTGGGGCTCTTCAGCCCTGACCGCATGGGCGACCTGCTGGAAGACAAATATGGGATCGCACGGCGCAGGCTCAACGGCCTGATCTCGCCATGGGCGGCCAAGCGTCTCGACGAGATGTCCGGTGACATCTCCAAATTCAGCGTCGTCAAACTGATGCCATCGAGGCTGCGGCAGATCGCCATTGCCAAGACCGAGCCTGGGGACGAGAACAATCAGGACGTCTCGGCCCTGGTCGGCAAGGTCGACATCAGACAGCTCGAAAACTTCAGCCAGTCGGACCCGGATGCCTACTCGTACAGCGGCGGTCTGAACCGCACCACGCAAGGTCTCTTGGAATTCGTCGAGATGTTCAAGGCACCCATCAAGGTGTTGCATCCGCTGCTGACCGCGACCCAGGAAGGCAGCTACAACGGCACCGAGAATTTCGGTTCTTTCCCTTATCAAGGCATCATCGTGGCTCACTCCAATGAATCGGAGTGGCAGCAGTTCAAGAACAATAAGAACAATGAAGCCTTCCTCGACCGTATCCTGGTGGTCAAGGTGCCCTACTGCCTGAGAGTGACCGAGGAGAGGCAGATCTATGAAAAGCTGCTGCGCGAAAGCGAGCTGGCCAACAGCCCCTGCGCTCCGGAGGTGCTCGATATCCTAAGCCGCTTCTCGGTCTCGACGCGGCTTGCAGAGCACGACAACTCGCCTCTCTACACAAAGATGCGCATCTATGACGGGGAAAATCTGAAGGAGATCGATCCAAGGGCGAAATCCGTCCAGGAATATCGTGACACCGCGGGCGTCGACGAAGGCATGACCGGCGTCTCGACGCGCTTCGCCTTCAAGATCCTGTCGCAGACCTTCAACTACGACACCAAGGAGGTGGCGGCTGATCCCGTCCACCTGATGTACATCCTGGAAGAGGCGATCAAGCGGGAGCAATTTCCGAAGGAGACCGAGGCGGGTTACCTGGAATTCATCAAGTCGGAACTTGCCGCGCGCTACGCGGAATTCATCGGCCACGAGATCCAGAAGGCTTATCTGGAATCCTACAGCGAGTATGGCCAGAACCTGTTCGACCGCTACATCGCCTATGCCGATGCCTGGATCGAAGACCAGGACTACAAGGACCCCGACACCGGACAGATCCTCGACCGGGAGGTTCTGGACAACGAGTTGTCGCAGGTCGAGAAACCCGCCGGCATCGCCAACCCCAAGGACTTCCGCAACGAAGTGGTGAAGTTCACGCTGCGCGCGCGCGCCCGCAACAATGGCCGCAATCCCTCGTGGACCAGCTACGAGAAGCTGCGCGAAGTGATCGAAAAGCGCATGTTCGGCCAGGTCGAGGATCTGTTGCCGGTCATCAGCTTCGGGTCGAAGCAGGACAGCGTCACCGAGAAGCGCCATAACGAATTCGTGCAGCGAATGGTGGAACGCGGCTACACCGAGCGGCAGGTGCGCCGGCTGGTCGATTGGTACATGAGGGTCAACAAGGCCGGGTGAAGGCCAGGATGGTTCCATGCCGATCTTTATCGATCGCCGACTGAACCCGAAGGACAGAAGCCTCGCCAATCGGCAACGCTTCCTAAGACGCGCGCGCGACGAGCTCAAGCAGAATGTTCGCGACGAAATCAGAAGCCGCCGGATCGCCGAGGTCGATGCCGAGCACACCGTACCGATCCCCAAGAGGGGCACGAGCGAGCCAAACTTCGACGAAGCGAGGAACAGCGGTCGCCGCGAGCGCGTGCTGGTCGGCAACAAGCAATTCGCCGAAGGGGATCTGATCCCGAAGCGAGCCCAAGGCGGCTTCGGATCACCAGCCCCGGGAGACACGCCTTCGGAAGACGATTTTCGCTTTGTGCTTTCGCGTGAGGAATTTCTCGATCTCTTCTTCGAAGACCTCGAACTTCCCGATCTGGTCAAGCTCAGTCTCAAGGAGATCGTCGCATTCAAGTCGCGCCGCGCCGGTTTCGCCCAGAGCGGCGCGCCGACCAACATCAATGTCGGACGCACGATGCGCAACAGTTATGGCCGCCGTATCGCCCTCAGGCGCCCGAAGCGCGAGGATGTCGAGGCGGTCGAACAGGAACTGGCATCGCTGCGAGCCGTGCCCCCCTCTCATAACACCCTCCAGCGCATAATCGCCCTCAGCGAAGAACTTGAGCGCCTCAAACGCCGCCAAAAGAAAATCGCCTATGTCGACCCGGTTGATATCCGCTTCAACCGTTTCGAACCTCAACCGCTGCCGAATGCCAGTGCGGTCATGTTTTGCCTAATGGATGTGTCAGGTTCCATGGGAGAGCGGGAGAAGGACCTGGCCAAGCGCTTCTTCGTGCTGCTGCACCTCTTCCTGCAGCGCCGTTATGAACGCACCGAGATCGTTTTCATCCGCCATACCCACGAAGCGCATGAGGTGGACGAGGAAACCTTTTTCTATTCGACCCAAAGCGGCGGTACCGTTGTCTCCACAGCGCTCGAAGAGATGCATCGCATCATCGCAAAACGCTATCCGGTAAGCGAGTGGAACATCTATGCCGCGCAGGCCTCCGACGGAGACAATTTCGTGTCCGATTCCGAGCGCTGCATTGCGCTTCTGGATGGTGAACTGATGCGCCTGTGTCAGTATTTCGCCTATATCGAAATCATCGACGAACGCGAAAGCGAGATTTTCGGCGCGACCGAAAATGGGACATCGCTCTGGCAGGCTTACAGCAACGTCGCCAGCCAATGGTCCAATTTTCAGATGAGCCGCATCGCCAAGGCGGCCGACATCTATCCGGTTTTCCGGAAGCTTTTCACCAAACAGCCGACGGTCGGCAAGAGTACCTAGGAGGTACAGGCCATGCCAGCCAGCAAGGCGCGCCTGCTTTTTTCGGGTTCCGACTGGGATTTCAGGAAACTGTCGCAGGTTTACGAAGCAATCGAGGAAGTCGCCGTCGAGGAACTTCAGCTGGACGTCTATCCAACTCAGCTGGAGATCATCTCATCCGAGCAGATGCTGGATGCCTACGCATCGGTCGGCATGCCGCTGATGTACCGCCACTGGTCGTTCGGCAAGCATTTCCTCTATCAGGAATTGCTCTACCGCAAAGGCGGCCGCGGGCTGGCTTATGAATTGGTCATCAACTCCAATCCCTGCATCGTCTATCTCATGGAAGAAAACACGATGGCCTTGCAGGCGCTGGTCACCGCCCATGCCGCGCTCGGCCACAATCATTTCTTCAAGAACAATCACCTGTTCCGCCAGTGGACAGACGCTGCGATGATCCTCAGCTACCTGGACTTTGCAAAGGACTACATCGCCCGCTGCGAAGAGCGCCATGGCCTTGCAGCCGTCGAGGAGATCCTGGACGCGGCGCACGCGCTGAAAGAGCAAGGCGTGTTCCGCTATCAGCGTCCGCCCAAGCTGTCTTCGGAGCAGCAACGCAAAGAAGTGCGTGAACGGCTGGAATACGAAGAGCGGTCCTACAACGATTTGTGGCGCACACTGCCGAACTCGCGGGAAAGCAGCGAAGACCAGAATCAGGCCGAGCGGAAAAAGAAACTCAACCTGCCGGAAGAGAACCTTCTCTATTTCCTGGAAAAGAACAGTCCGGCCCTTGAGCCCTGGCAGCGCGAGATCATCCGAATCGTGCGGGTCATTGCGCAGTATTTCTACCCGCAGCGGCAGACCCAGGTGATGAATGAAGGTTGCGCGACTTTCGTGCACTACACGCTGATGAACATGCTGTTCGACCGTGGCCGCATCAGCGAAGGCGCGCTTTTGGAAATGCTGAGCAACCATTCGAACGTGGTCTTCCAGCCGGGCTTCGACGATCCTCGCTTTTCCGGCATCAACCCCTATGCGCTTGGACTCGACCTGATGCAGGACATCAAGCGCATCGTGACAGAGCCGACGCAGGAAGATCGCGACTGGTTCCCCGATATCGCAGGAAGCGGCGATTGGCGAAGGGTATTGCTCGATGCCTGGGCCGACCATCGTGACGAGTCGTTTATTCGCCAGTTTCTCAGCCCGGCCTTGATCAGAAAATGGCGGTTTTTCCTGTTGGCCGATTGCGCGGATGAACCCAACTACAAGGTGGCCTCCATCCACAACGAGCGAGGCTACGAGAAAATCCGCTCCGCACTCGCGCATAGCTACGAAGTCGGCGCGAATAGACCGGACATACAGGTCGTCGATGTCGATCTGCTCGGCGACCGCCACCTGCGGCTGCAGCACAAGGTGAAGAACGGCGTCCTTCTTGAGGACAAAAGCCGTGACGACACGCTGCGCCATGTCAAAAGGTTATGGGGTTACGAGGTCAGCCTTGCGTCTGTCGATGCCGGAACGGGCGCGACGATTGCCGATCGTGCCACCAGCCAGATCGCAAGCTAAACCGCGAAACGTTGGTCGATCGCCGGTCTTTTCGCCCAATTTCCGAGGCATTCCACCTATCGGCCACCTATCGGAATGAAAGTTTCTCGGCTAGGCAAGCATTGGGTTAATGCGCGGGGATGCACCAATGACTGATGAAACCAAACCTTCAAATGAATTGATAACCGAACTCACTGCAGCGATCGTAAGCGCCTATGTCACGAAGAATCCGCTGCCGGTATCGGAACTGCCGGGCGTGATTGAAAGCGTTGCGCATAGTGTGGCCCGGCTCGGGCAGCCCCCAGCCGAGCCTGTTGTTGAGGCGAGAAAGCCCGCGGTTTCGGTCAGGAAATCGCTCACCCACGACTATCTGGTGAGCCTTGAAGACGGAAAGCAGTACCGTACCTTGAAACGGCATCTTTCCGGTCTCGGACTGACACCGGAGGAATACCGGGCGAAGTGGAACCTGCCCGCCGATTATCCGATGGTGGCGCCCGCTTACGCTGAAAGGCGGTCGGCTCTTGCCAAGCAACTCGGTCTCGGCCGCAAGCCGGGCATGAAACGCAAACCCAAAGGCAAGGCGTGAGCTAAGTCCCGCTCTCGGAGAGATGCTGGCCCGATCTGTGGCCGGCTTCTCTTGGTCTGCGAGGCGTTGCCCGGAACAGTAAGCGCGCCGTCTTAGTTCATTCCACGACGACAGCTATCACCGACACGCAATCGCCGGCCTTCACCAGGCCGGGGAAGTGCCTGGCTGTCAGCAGGCCGGAAATCTTCGCCCTGATCTCCTGCGGCGCCTGTCCGGTACGGCCAGTCGAATGGATGCGCGCGACGACGGCACCAGCTTCGATCGGCTCACCGAGATCGACCATCGTCTCGATCATGCCGTCCTCCTCGGCAAAGCAGAAGCAATCGCCGGACGGCATGTCCAACCAGGAAGTTCGAGTCTTTTCGACCGCACCATCAACAATGCCTTCATGACGCAGCACATTCAGGATGCCGCGCCGGGCGATCCGCACCGTTTCGGCACGTGAAGTTCCGCCACCGCCGAGCTCGGTGGTGACAAAGACCTTGCCCATCTCCTCGGCCGCGGTGTCGTACATGCCGACCGCATCGATCTCGAGCATCTTCATGGAAAAGGGTGCGGAGAAGGCCTCAACCGCCGCGAAGGCGCGGGCCTCCTGTTTCTTGTCGGGCAGGATATGGGCGGCACAGAAGGGCACAAAATCCAGCGTGCGCCCCCCGGAATGGAAGTCGAAGACGACATCCGCGCGCGGCAGCAATTCACGCTGGAAATAATCGGCGATCTTCTCCGTGACCGTGCCGTCGGGACGGCCAGGGAAACTGCGGTTCATGTTGCCTTTGTCGATCGGCGAGGTCCGCGTGCCGGCCCGGAAAGCCGGATAATTCATCGCCGGCACGATGATCACCGTGCCGGAAACATCTTTCGGGTCGAGCGTACGGGCGAGTTCGTAGAGCGCCAAAGGCCCCTCATACTCGTCACCATGATTGCCGCCTGTGAGCAGCGCCGTCGGGCCGCTGCCATTTTTCACCACGCAGATCGGGAGCATGACCGAACCCCAGGCGGAGTCGTCGCGGCTGTAAGGCAAGCGCAGGAATCCATGCTGCACGCCGCCACGGTCGAAATCGACCGTGGGAGAAATCGGAGAAGGCCGTGACATCGTCAGTCCTTCACCACCAGCTTGCGCGGCACGTTGGCCAGGCACTCGACCCCGGTTTCGGTGATCAGGATCGATTCAGTGATCTCCAGCCCCATCGTCTCCAGCCACAGTCCGGTCATGAAATGGAACGTCATGCCGGGCTTGAGCTCGGTGCGGTCGCCGGGGCGCAGGCTCATGGTGCGTTCGCCCCAATCCGGCGGATAGGAGATGCCGATTGGATAACCGGTGCGGTTGTCCTTGACGATGCCGTACTTCTTCAGCACGGCGAAGAAGGCGTTGGCGATGTCTTCGCAAGTGTTGCCGGGCCTTGCTGCTGCCAGGCCGGCCTCCATACCTTCGAGCGTCGCCTTCTCAGAGTCCAGGAAGGCCTGCGTCGGCTTGCCGAGGAAGACGGTGCGCGACAGCGGGCAATGGTAGCGGTGATAACAGCCGGCGATCTCGAAGAAGGTGCCCTCACCGGCCTTCATCGGCTTGTCGTCCCAGGTGAGGTGGGGCGCCGAGGCATCTTCGCCCGAGGGTAGCAGCGGCACGATTGCGGGATAATCGCCGCCGAAGCCATCGGTGCCCCGAATGCCGGCATCGTAGATCTCGGCAACGAGATCGCATTTGCGCATGCCGACTTCGATCTTGTCGACAATGCGCTGATGCATCGCTTCGACGATGCGGGCGGCCTTGCGCATATAATCGATCTCGGTCGCGCTCTTGACCGCGCGCTGCCAGTTGACCAGTGCGGTCGCATCGACGAAGCGGGCATTAGGCAGGTGTTGCTGCAGCGACGCGAAGGCCTTGGCCGAGAACCAGTAATTGTCCATCTCGACGCCGATCCGCTTGCCATCCCAGCCGCGCTGGGCGAGCAGGCCGGCGAGATAGTCCATCGGGTGGCGTTCGGTCGACTGCACATAATGGTCGGCGTAGCCGATGATGTTGTCGTGGTTCAGGTAGGCGGTGCGCTTGGCGCCGTTCGCATCCTGCCCGCGCCCGTACCAGATCGGCTCGCCATGCGGCGGCACGATTACTGCCTGATGCACATAAAAAGACCAGCCGTCATAACCCGTCAGCCAGGCCATGTTGGAAGGGTCCGAACAAATCAGAACATCGACGCCCTTGGCCTCCATGGCCGCGCGTGTCTTTGCGAGTCGCTCCGCATACTCCTCGCGCGAAAACTTCAAATTTGGCTGCATTTCTTCCAGTTTCCTCGTTTTGCCCTCTTTCGGGGCCGGCATCAGCTTTCAAAGATTGTTCCAGCATTCGCCGCCCTCGCCCGATCGCGCGCGAGCGTGGCGATGGCAGTGTCCTGCACACCAGTGCCCGTGAGATCGGCAAGCGTGATATCGGCGGCAGTGCGCCGGCCGTGCTTGCGGCCTGCAATGATCTGGCCGAGTTCGGTGACCTCGGCGTCCGCCGCCATCACCGCCGCATCGATGGCATGGTGCAGTTCGCCGAGGCGGCGGGTCTGCCGGACGCTGTCGGCGACGTAGAGATCGGCCATGCGGATCACGGCTGGGGCGATCTCGTTCTTATGCTCGGCGTCGGACCCCATGGCCGTAATGTGCTGTCCAGCTGAAACGAAGCCGGCATGGATCAATGGTTCGGTTGCCGGTGTCGTCGTCACGATGACGTCGGCACCCGCGGCCGCCTCCGCCGCATCGGGCTCGGCACGCACGTCGATGCCCAGGCGCTCCCGCAGTTCGCCGGCGGCAGCCTCTGCCTTTTTGGCATCACGCGCCCATATGCGGGCTTCGGAGATCGGCCGCACCAGCTTCAGTGCCTCGAGTTGCAGCTTCGCCTGCATGCCGGCGCCGAAGATGGCGGCTTTCGCGGCATCCGGCCGAGCAAGGTGTTTCGCTGCTACCGCACCGGCCGCGGCAGTACGGATATCGGTGAGATAGCCATTGTCGATCAAAAGCGCTTCGGTCACCCCGGTTTTCGCCGACAGCAGAACCATCAGCCCGTTGGTGCTCGGCAGGCCAAGCGCGGGATTGTCGAAGAACCCTGGACTGATCTTGATGGCGAACGCGTCGATGCCGGGCACATAGGCCGTCTTCACATCGACTTCGCCACGATGCTCGGGAATGTCGAGCCTGAGGATCGGCGGCATCGCCACCTGCTCTGTCGCAAGAGCGCGGAAGGCATTTTCCACGCACGCCACGGCCTCGAGATCGAGCTTCACGAGACGACGCAGATCCGTCTCGGTGAGGATGGTCATTGGCCTCATGCCGCCAGCTCCTCTTTTCCGCACACGATGTCGCGATGCCGGCCCATATCGATGTTACGGCCGGAGAGCACGGATACGACCGGCCCTCGCGGCTTGATCTTGCCGGCTAGCAGCGCCGCGATGCCGACGGCACCGGCGCCTTCGACGATTTCGCGTTCCTGCCCATAGGCGTGGGCGATACCTGCAGCGATTTCTGCTTCCGACAGCAGCACGACGTCATCGAGCAGATCGCGACACATCGAAAAGGTCAGCCGGTTGTCCAAGCCGATGCCGCCGCCGAGCGAGTCTGCCAGGGTCGGCATCTCCTCGACCTGCACTGGCCGTCCGGCATCGAGGCTGGCTTTCATGGCCGCGCCGCGCTGCATCGAAATGCCGATGATCCTCGTGTTCGGCTTGGCACCCTTCACAGCCGCAGCGATGCCCGCGGCCAATCCACCGCCGGACAGCGGCACCAGTACGGTGTCGACGTCGGCTACGGCGCTCACGATCTCCAGCCCGAGCGTGCCTTGCCCGGCGATCACCGCCGGGTGATCGAAGGGCGGCACCATGACCAGTCGCTCCTGTGTCACCAGCCGGTCGACCTCGACCTGGGCATCGTCCTGGCTGTTGCCGACGATACGGATCTCGGCGCCAAGGCGACGGATCTCCTCGACCTTGTTGGCCGGCACCAGCTTCGACATGCAGATGACGGCACGCATGCCTTCCAGCTTTGCCGCATGACTGAGCGCGCGACCGTGATTGCCGGTCGAGGCGGCGATGACGCCGCGCGTCCTGTCTTCGGCATCGAGCGACGCGATCGCATTGGAAGCGCCGCGCAGCTTGAAGCTGCCGGTCGTCTGGCGATGCTCGAGCTTGAGGTGCACCGGGACACCGAGGCGTTCCGACAGGCTCGTCGAAACCACCACCGGCGTTGCCGCAATCATGTCCGCGATACGATCACGCGCGGCAAGGATATGCTGGAGAGTGACTGTACCCATGGCAATCAGCCGCGCGGCAATGGGCTGGTCATCAGCCGGCCGCATTCCGGATGGGCACTGTCGTCGCCGCAGAGCCTCAGGCAATTCCAGGCGGTCGCCTGATTGGACGTGACGACAGGGCGACCGATGGCCTCCTCGATCGCCACAGCGGCGAGCGCTGAACGCAACGCAGTGCAGGACACGAACAACGCGTCCGCATCCGGATGCATGGCCTGGCGCGCCAACTGGACCAGCGCCGCAGGCGCGATGCGCGCCATCTCGCGGTCGTCGTCGAAGCCAAGGCAGGTGAAGGACGCGATGTTGAAACCGTGACGGACAAAATACTCAGCCATCGGCCGGCTGGTCTCGACCGTATAGGGCGTGAGCACGCTGATCGTCCTGGCGCCTAGCGCCTCGAGACCTCGCATGGCCGCCATCGGCGGCGTCACCACCGTCACTCCGGGTCTGGCGGCCTGAATGGCGATCTCGATCTCAGCATCGCCGATGACCACCGAGGCCGAGGTACAGGAGTAGCAAATGGCGTCCAGCTTCTCGTCCGGTAGGATGAGGGCCGCCGCTTCGGTCAGGGCCGGCTGCATCTTGCGCAGGTTTTCCGGCGTGGTCGGGTTGGCGTAGGCGACACGGGCGACATAGACGCCGATGCGCTCGCTCGCCACCATGCGCCGGTAGTCCGGTTCGGTGGTGTGATCTGTCGCCAGGATGATCAGGCCGACGCGTTTTTCAAGCGGACGCGGGTCCAGCGCCGGGCGATCCGGATACAGGCGGATATCGGGTGCCATGCTTATCTCTCCACCTTGCCGTAGCGCCGCTCCAGCCACCGCAACAACACAACCGAGAACAGGCTGATGATGAGGAAGAAAACGCCGACCAGAGTCATGGGCTCGACATAGCGGTAGTAGGTGTTGGCGACACTCTTGGCCTGGTTCATCAGTTCCAGCACCGTGATGGCGGAAAGCAGCGGCGTTTCCTTGAACATGGCGATGAAATAATTGGCCAGCGCCGGGATCATCGGTGGGATCGCCTGTGGCAGGATGACGTGCATCCAGGTCTGGCGGGCATTGAGGTTACAAGCCTTGGCCGCTTCCCATTGTCCGCGCGGCACGTTGTCAATGCCGGCGCGATAGACTTCGGCCGCATAGGTGCCGTAGTGCAGGCCAAGCCCGATGACACCCGCTGTCAGCGGCGGCAGCAACAGGCCGAAATCCGGCAGTACGTAGAAGATGAAGTACAGTTGGACCAGCAGCGGCGTGCCCCGGATGAATTCGGCGAGGAAGCCGACCGTGCGCGAGACGATGCGATTTTCCGAACGCCGCAGAAGTGCGATGGCGAGCCCGAGCGCTGCCGCCAGCGCCGACCCCAGGATAGTGGCAAGAATGGTGATCTTCACGCCCTCGAGGAGGGTCGGCATGATCTCGCGAACGAAAGCCCAATCCCATTCCATCAGACGCGCACTCCGTCGAGACCGCGCGACAGACGGCGCTCCAGGCTGCGCGTGCCCCAGGAAATCAGCATCGCCAACACGAAATAGATGATGAGGATGGCGGCGAACGGCACCAGCGTGTTTCCGGTCTGGGCACGCACCACCTGTGCCTGGAACGTCAGGTCGGCCAGAGAGATCAGCGACACGACCGAGGTGGCCTTGAGCAGTTCGATGGCATTGTTGCCGAAGGTCGGCAGCATAACCAGGAAGGCCTGCGGCAGGATGACATGGCGCATGCCTTGCCAACGACCGAGATTGAGCGCCGTGCAGGCTTCATACTGTTCCTTGCCGATCGATTGGACGGCACCGCGCACGACCTCGGCCGCATAGGCTCCGACATTGAGGCCGAGCGCCAGCACGCCAGCCTGCAGCGGCGTCAGTTCGAAGCCGAGCATGGGCAGCACGAAGTAAGCCCAGAACAGCTGCACGAAGATCGAGGTTCCGCGAAAGAACTCGATATAGGCAGTGGCCAGCGCACGCACTGCGAAGAAACGCGACAACCGGCCAAGCCCCGCCAGGAACGCCATGATGAGCGCCAGCACCGATCCCATCAGCGTCAGCTTGATGGTGACCAGCGCTCCTTGCAAAATCAGGTCGAGATATCCGGACCAGTCGATCATCGGGTCTTCCGGTTGACGAAAACGGTGTGGCGATTTTCTTCTCCCCGTTCATGGGGAGAAGATGCCGGCAGGCAGATGAGGGGCGGCACCAGACTTTCGAGACTGTCACAGCCCTCATCCGGCCCTTCGGGCCACCTTCTCCCCATGAACGGGAAGAAGGAAAACCGCTTACTTGGCCGCGCAGAGCTTTTCGCGCGACGTCGAAAGCGCCGCCTTAGCCGAGAAGCCATAAGGCTCGATGATCTTCGCGAACTCGCCGGACTTCTTCATCTTCGCCAGTTCGACGTCGAAGGCATCGCGAAGTGCAGTGTCCTTCTTGTTGAAGGCAGCGCCATCACAATAGACCGGCGCACCTTGCACCGGCGCGATGACTTCAAGGTTCGGGTCGTTGGCCTTCTTCATCAGGTCGTTGATGGAGAGCACCGGCAGCGAATAGGCATCGATGCGGCCATCCTGCAACATCTTGATGCCGCTCTGGCCATCCGGCACCACGATGACACGTTCGCGCGGGACGCCGGCATTCAGCGCCAGCTTCTCCTCGGTGCCGCCGCCCGGCGCGCCGATGGTGGCAGCCGTGTCCTTGGCAACATCCTCATAGCTCTTGAAGCCCTTGGGATTGCCCTTCTTCACCAGCATGGCTTCGGCGTCGCACAGCACCGGCTCGGAATACGCGACGGCAGCGCAACGCTCGGGCTTCATGAACAGGCCTGCAGTCACCACGTCGAAACGTCCGGCCTGCAGGCCAGGGATCATCGCGCCATATTCGGAGATCGAAGCGGCGACGTCAGCCACGCCGAGCCGTTTGAAGATCTCGCGTGCGACGTCCGGAGCGGCGCCGGAAACCTTGCCGTCGGCCGCAACCGCCGTATAGGGCGGCTCGTTGGCGATGGCCAGGCGAGCAAACCCCTGGCTCTTCAGTTGTTCGAGCTTGCTGTCGTCAGCGCGGCTGCCGACGGTGGTGGCGGCCAAAACACCCAGCGCGAAACTGGCGATAGCTGCCGTGGTTGCGAATTTCCTCATTTGTTCCCAGCTCCATCTTTTTCGGTTTTTGTTGGTCGTCGTCTTGCCGCTTGCGCGGCATCGTTCACTTTCCTCCGCGATCAGACGCGATGTCCTGCCGCGATGATCTTCTTCAGGAAGCTTTGTGTTCGCTCCTCTTTAGGATGGCGGAAAATGTCGTCGGGCTTGCCTTCTTCCACGATCTTGCCGCGGTCGAAGAACAGCACCCGGTCTGCGAAATCGTGGGCAAAACCCATCTCGTGCGTGACCAGAAGCATGGTCATGTCGGTCTCGGCGGCGAGCTTGCGCATGACGTTCAGCACTTCGCCGACCAGTTCTGGATCGAGCGCCGAAGTCACTTCGTCGAAGAGCATGATCTTGGGCGACAAAGCCAATGCCCTGGCGATCGCCACACGCTGTTTCTGGCCGCCTGAGAGCTGCGCGGGCATCGCCTTGGCCTTGTCGGCCAGGCCGACCATATCGAGCAGTTCCATCGCCCGCTTCTCGGCGGCGGCACGCGGCATACCCTTGGTCAGCATTGGCGCAAGGGTGACGTTATCGAGAACGCATTTGTGCGGGAACAGGTTGAAGAGCTGGAAGACCATGCCGATCTTCTGGCGCATCCTGGCGAGATGCCGCTCGCTGGCCGGCACCAGCACACCCTCGCGCTCCATGTGATAGAGCTGCTCGCCTTCGATCTCGATGTGACCGCCATCGATGCGCTCGAGCGTCATCAGGATGCGCAGGATCGTGGTCTTGCCCGACCCCGATGGACCGATCAGCGCCAGCTTCTCGCCGGGCATCACCTGCATCGAAAGCCCGTCCAGCACCTTGAAGGCCCCGAAGCTCTTCGAAATCGCGTCGATCTTGATGATGGGCGCGGCCAATCGTCTATCCCCGTGTTGGAGAACTCGTTCTCTCCTAACGATGGGGAAGCAACAAAATCATGTCAATTGCCAAAATAATATCATGACAATTTTTCCAATTCTGCCCGATTTTCGGGCAGGATTGGCTAGATTGCCAGCAGAAGATGTTCAGGGTCGCTGAGCAATAGGCGCGTGACGACGCCAAGGCCGGTGCGGAGCTCGCTCTCGGTGGTCGACCCGATCGAGATGCGTACGGCTGGATGCCACGGAGCTTCGGAGATACGGAACGAAGCACCGGGCGCGATCGCCACACCCTGCAGCCGCGCCTGGGCCACGAACCCCTCCTCAGCCCGGTCCTCCGGCAGCGGCAGCCACAGATGCAGCCCGTCGTTGTGCGCTCGAAACTCAACCCCGGCCAAGGTCTCGGCCGCAATGTCATGGCGCCGCCGGACGGCGGCGCGCTGCCAGCGCACCAGTTCCATGGCGGTGCCGTCCGCCACCCATTTGCTGGCGATCTCGGCGACCATGGGCGTGGCCATCCAGTTCGACACGAGGTGCCGGTTCGCCACCGCCGCGACGTAGCGGTCAGGCGCTGCAAGATAGCCGATGCGCAGGCCGGGCACGGTGATCTTGGAGAACGAGGTCACGTAGAGGGTGCGTTCCGGCGCGAAATAGGCGACCGGCGGCGGGCGATCCTCCAGCAACGGGCCCAGCACATCGTTCTCGATGATGGCGATGTCGTGCTTGCGTGCCACTTCGGCTATCTGCGAGCGCCGTATGCCGCCCATCAAGGTCGCGGTGGGATTGATGACCGAAGGCTGCACGAAGACGGCACGGATGTCGGCAAGCTGGCAGGCCTGATCCAGCGCCTCGGGCAGGATACCATGGTCGTCGATGGGCAGGCCTTCCAGATGGAAGCCGAGATAGCGCGCCAGCGGCACCAGGGTGTGATGGCCGATCGCTTCGGTCACCACGGTCGAGCCAGGCGGCGCAACGCTCATCAGCGCCACCGTCATACCGGCGGTCGCCCCGTTGGTAAGGGTAATGTTCTGCGGAGAAGCCTCCAGACCGCACAGTTTCAGCCATTCGGCGGCCACCGCGCGATGGCGCGGAAACACCATGTTCGGCCGGAACGACAGTGCGGAACTCGCCGGCAGCGTCTCGGCCAGCCAGCCGAGCGCCTGTTTCAATTTCTCCAGATGCATCGGCTCGCAGACCGGTTTCAGGATCGACAGGTCGATCACTTCGCCCGGACGCTCCGGCAGATAGGGTGGGTCCGGCTCCCGCCGCTGCGTCTGCACGAAGGAGCCGCGACCGATTTCGCCGGCGATGAGTCCGCGGCGGATCAATTCCTCGTAGGCACGGCTGACCGTCTGTACCGACAGTTTCAGCTCGTCCGCCAGCGCTCGATGCGTCGGCAACCGTTCGCCATTCGCCAGCCGGCCATCATGAATGGCGCGCGCGAACTGGTCGGCCAGCGATAGGTAAGCAGGACGGCGGATCAACGCCGGATCGGGGCGCCACAATGTCATGACTTCATTAGAGATCGAAATCAGTGCAATTGACAATCGGAATCATGCACCGGCATGGTGTTGGCGACAGGAAAAGCAACGAATATGACCGGACTGAAACTCGACGCGATCGATCTGAAGATCCTCGACGCCATCCAGCGCGACGGGCGCATCACCAAGCTGGCGCTGGCCGAGCAAGTGGGATTGTCGCCGACGCCCTGCTGGATGCGGCTGGCGAAGCTGGAAAAGGCCGGCATCGTCTCAGGCTATCACGCCCGCATCGCCATGCGCGCCATCGCTCCCATCGCCACCGTGCTGATGGAAGTGACCCTGGGTGCCCACAGGCAGGCCGATTTCGAACGTTTCGAGCGCGCCATCCGCGACATTCCCGAGATCGTCGCCTGCTGGTCAGTGGGCGGTGGCGTCGACTACCTGCTCAAGGTCATGACCTCCGACATCGACGCCTACCAGCGCCTGGTCGATGCGCTGCTTGAACGCGAACTCGGCATCGATCGCTACTTCACCTACATCGTCATCAAAACGGTGAAAGACGAGGCCGTACTGCCGTTGCCCGAGCTTCTTGCGAGCGACTGAGCCACCACTTATCCAGGCCCTCTCTATCGCCGGGCGCGGCTTACTAAACTCTCTATTCCATCCCGCCAGAAGAGAGAAACTCTCCGCCAGACGCATGCGGAATGGTCTTTCTCTCGCGTCACCGTCCCTAGACTGCAGGCATCGACACGGAGGCCTGTCATGTCCGCTCACGCCCATTTCGCCCGCCAGCAGCGCCATGAAGCGCTCGATGGCCTGATCGACCGGCGGCTCTATCGCGAGCATGCCTATGTCGACGGGCATTGGACCGCGAGCGATGTCGCCGCAGGCTTCGAGGTGACCGATCCAGCCACTGGCGCGAACCTGGCCTGGGTTGCTGCCCTTGATGCCGCCCAGACAGGCAAGGCCGTCGACGCGGCCGCCCGCGCCCTGCCCAGCTGGAAAGCCCTGCTGCCGCAGCAGCGGTCGAACATCCTGCGCAAATGGTTCGAGTTGATCGTCGCAGCGAAGGACGATCTCGCTCTGCTGATGACGCTTGAGCAAGGCAAACCGCTGCAGGAATCACTCGGCGAAATCGACTATGCCGCCTCCTTCGTCGAATGGTATGCCGAGGAAGCGAAACGGCTGAATGTGGAGACCGTCACCAGCCATCTGCCCGGCGCTGAGATGGCCGTGCGCCGCGAGGCGCTCGGCGTCGTCGGCGTGGTGACGCCGTGGAATTTTCCTTCCGCCATGCTCACGCGCAAGGCGGCGGCGGCACTTGCCGCCGGCTGCACCATCGTTGCCCATCCATCCTCCGAGACCCCGCTTTCGGCGCTTGCCCTGGCTGAGCTTGGCGAGCGCGCCGGCGTGCCCGCTGGTGTCTTCAACGTGGTCACCGGCGATGCTGCCACCATCGTCGGTGAGCTTTGCGCCGATGCGCGTGTCCGGGCGATGAGCTTCACCGGTTCGACCGAGATCGGCCGGCTGATCGCCGCGCAATGCGCACCGACAATGAAGCGTCTGGTGATGGAACTGGGCGGGCATGCACCACTGATCGTCTTTGCCGATGCCGACGTCGACAAGGCTGTGAAGATCGCGATCGATGCTAAGTTCGCTACCTCGGGGCAGGATTGCCTCGCCGCCAACCGCATCTATGTCGAACGGCCGCTCTACGACCGATTCTGCGCAGCCTTCACCGAAAGGGTCGCAGAATTGAAGGTGGGCGCCGGCCTTGCCGGCGACAGCGACATCGGCCCGCTGATGCATGAGCGGGCAGTGAAGAAAGTCGATGAACAGGTGAAGGATGCCATCGCCAAAGGCGCGCGCCTGCTCTGCGGCGGCGAGCGCGATGCGGCCGGCTCCCTGTTCTACCAGCCGACCGTGCTGGCCGACCTCTCCGACGATGCGCTGATCATGCATGAGGAGACGTTCGGCCCGGTGGCGGCGATCACGCCCTTCGACACCGAAGACGAAATCGTCGCCCGCGCCAATGCATCCGAATACGGGCTTGTCGCCTATGCCGTTACCGAGAACGGCGCGCGCCAGCGCCGGCTGGCAAGCGCGCTTGAATACGGCATGGTGGCCGTCAACCGGGTCAAGATCACCGGCGCGCCCATCCCCTTCGGCGGCATCAAACAATCCGGCCTCGGGCGCGAAGGCTCGCGCCACGGCCTCGAAGCCTTCACCGACCTCAAATACATCTGCTTCGACCTGGCATAAGCCGGCGGCTGAGACAAAAAGGAGACGACATGCTGCAGCAATCCAACGAATTCGCCACCTGGGATCGCGATCACTTCTTCCACCCTTCGACCCATATGGGGATGCATGCGCGCGGCGAAATGCCGAACCGCGTCATGGCCGGGGGCGAAGGCGTGACGATTTGGGATACGACCGGCAAGAAGAGCCTCGATGCCTTCGCCGGCCTCTATTGCGTCAATGTCGGCTACGGTCGCCAGAAGATCGCCGACGCCATTGCCGAGCAGGCGAAGAGCCTTGCCTACTACCACGCCTATGTCGGCCACGGCACCGAGACCTCGATCCGGCTGGCCAAGATGATCATCGATCGCGCGCCGCAAGGCATGTCGCGCGTCTATTTCGGCCTGTCGGGTTCCGACGCCAACGAAACGAACATCAAGCTGATCTGGTACTACAACAACGTCCGCGGCAAGCCTGAGAAGAAGAAGATCATCTCGCGCTGGCGGGGCTATCACGGCTCGGGCGTGATGACCGGTTCGCTGACCGGCCTTGCCGGCTTCCACAACGCCTTCGACCTGCCGCGCGCGCCCATCCTGCACACGGAAGCGCCCTACTATTATCGCCGCGCCGACCGCTCGCAGTCCGAAGAACAGTTTTCGCAATATTGCGCCGACCAGCTCGAAGCGTTGATCCTCGCGCAAGGTCCCGAAACGATCGCTGCCTTCATCGGCGAGCCCGTGCTCGGCACCGGTGGCATCGTACCGCCCCCTGCCGGCTACTGGCAGAAGATCCAGGCGGTGCTTGCCAAATACGACATCCTGCTGGTGGCCGACGAAGTGGTGACCGGCTTTGGCCGGCTGGGCTCGATGTTCGGCTCCGACCATTACGGCATGAAGCCCGACCTCATCACCATCGCCAAGGGACTGACCTCGGCTTATGCGCCGCTTTCCGGCGTGATCGTCGGCGACAAGATGTGGAAGGTGCTGGTGGAAGGCTCCGACAAGCTCGGTCCGATCGGCCATGGCTGGACTTATTCTGCCCATCCGATCTGCGCGGCGGCCGGCGTCGCCAATCTGGAGCTCATCGACGAGATGGGTCTGGTGGAGAATGCCGGCGAAACCGGCGCTTATCTCAACCAGCAACTGAGCAAGGCGGTCGGCGGCCACAAAAATGTCGGTGAAGTGCGCGGTGAAGGCATGCTGGCGGCGGTGGAATTCGTCAAGGACCGCGACGGACGTGTCTTCTTCGACGCTTCCGAAAAGATCGGGCCGCAGGTAGCCGCAGCCCTGCTGGAACGCGGTGTCATTGCCCGCGCAATGCCGCAGGGCGACATACTGGGCTTCGCGCCGCCACTGTGCCTGACCAGGCAGGAAGCCGACACCATCGTCGAGAAGACGGCGGATGCGGTGAAGACCGTATTTTCCAGGATCTGAGACCCGATCATGAATGCGATTGCTAAACCTTTGCCCGACACCATGGCCGCTGTGCTGTTGACCGGCCATGGCGGGCTCGAGAAGCTCGTCTACCGCACCGACGTACAGATGCCGAAACCTGCCGCCGGCGAAGTGCTGGTCAAGGTGACGGCCTGCGGCATGAACAACACCGACGTGTGGGTGCGCCAAGGCGCCTACGGCACGGAAGAAGATGCGGCAGCCGTTTCGACCTGGCGCCGCCAGGGCAACACGCTGACCTTTCCGCGCATCCAGGGCACCGACACGGTGGGCGCGATCGTCGCCGTCGGCGAAGGCGTGTCCCCCAAGCGGCTCGGCGAACGGGTGATGGTGGACTTCTCCATCTACAACCGCGAAGACGATTCCCTGGCTGACATCGACTATATGGGCCACGGCCGCGACGGCGGTTACGCCGAATACCAGCTTGTGCCGGCCGAGAACGCGCATGTGGTGAACACGAACCTCAGCGACATCGAGCTCGCAACCTTCTGCTGCGCTTACCTGACCGGCGAGCAGATGCTGGAACGCGCCGGGTTGAAAGCAGGCGAGCGCGTGCTCGTCACCGGCGCTTCCGGCGGTGTCGGATCGGGCATCGTACAACTGGCCCGCGCACGTGGTGCCATCCCTTATGCCGTGGTCGGCAAGGGCAAGGAGCAGGCACTGCTCGACATCGGTGCGGAGAAGGTAATCACACGCGGCGTCGCCGACCTGCCTGGTGCCGTTGCCGAGGCGACCGGCGGCAAGCCGGTCGACGTGGTCGCCGACCTCGTCGGCGGTCCGGCCTTCAACGACCTGCTCCGCATCCTGCGACCGGAAGGCCGCTACACCACGGCCGGCGCGATCGCCGGCCCGGTGGTGCAGCTCGATCTCAGGACCATGTATCTGAAGCAGCTTCAGCTGCATGGCTCCTCGCAAGGCACACGTGCGGATTTCCGCCGCATCGTGCGCTACATCGAACAGAAGAAGATCAAGCCACTGGTCGGCGGCGTCTATCGGCTCTCGGACTTCCACAAGGCCCAGACCGACTTCATGGCCAAGGACTTCGTCGGCAAGCTGGTGGTCGTGCCTGACGCAATGTGGGCAGACTGATCCGCTGCACATGCCAAGCAGGCGATAAAGCGGTCGGCGTCACGCCGGCCGCTTCTCACAAGAGATCTGCGGCTCAGCGTGCTGCGGAGTGAGGCACTGCGCGCGAAAGACCGGTGGCGATCCGCATTTCGATGGTGCGCAGCATGCGCTGGAGATCGGCCATCAGGTCCTCATGCGCTTCCAGTCCGATGCTGACACGCAGAACCAGATCATTGCCGATCCACTTCGTGGCAGTGCGGTTCACCTTGACTGGCATCGGTGCGACCAGGCTGCGCGTTCCTCCCCACGACGCGCCAATGGCAAAGGTTTCGAGCGCATCGAGCGCTGCAGACACATGTTCGACAGCCTCCGGCACGAAGATGACGCTGAAGACGCCGCTTGCACCAAGAAAATCGCGCTTCCAGATGTCGTGGCCGGGGCAATCGACAAGCGCCGGGTAAAGTACGCGCTCGACAAGCAGATGGCCTTGCAGCCAGTCGATCGCCGCCATCGCCCCTTCGTGGGCATGTTTCATCCTGACGCCCAGTGTCTCCATGCCGCGCAGAACCAGCGACGCATCGTCCGGCGAAACACCTATGCCCAACCGCCCCATGCTCGAGCGGATGGTCAGGAAATGCGCCTCATCCGACACCGAGATCGAGCCCATCAGGACATCCGAATGGCCGGCGACATATTTGGTCAGGGCTTCCGTGACGATATCGGCACCGTGCATGAGTGGCTTGAAATTCAGCGGTGTCGCCCATGTATTGTCGCACCCGACCAGCGCGCCGTAGCGATGTGCGATCTCTGCTATCTTCGGCAGATCCTGGACCTCCATGGTGGTGGAACCCGGCGACTCGCACCAGACGATCCGGGTGCGCTCATCGATCAGCCGTTCGACTTCCGCCGGTGATGTTGGATCGTAATAGTCGACGGTCACGCCGAATTTGGGCAGGTCGCTGTCGGCGAAATCGCGCATCGGCGGGTAGACGGTGTCTGCGATCAGGACCTTGTCGCCTGCCCTGAGAAAGGCAAGCATCGCGATGGTGTTCGCTGCCTGGCCCGACGGCACCAGAAGCGTGCGGCCGCCCCGTTCGAGCTCCGACAGCTTGCGCTCCAACGTGCGCGTCGTCGGCGTACCGTAGAGGCCATAGGAATAGCCATCCGGCCCCCGCTCAAGGCGGTTGGCGTAGGCTGCCGCGTTCTCGAAAACGATGGTGGAAGCGCGATGGATCGCCGGCCCCAGAGGATCAAACCCCTCCATCTTTACTTTTGGCGTGATCACACACCGGGTCAGGTCGTTCATGGTCGATATTCCTTGGATTTGGACCCGAACCAAACATATTGAAAGCTATTCCGTCCAATACTAAGATTGCTTCTTATTATTCATCCAGGTTATACAATGTCGATGAATCTGCGGCAGATCGAGGTCTTCCACGCGGTGATGAAGACGGGAACGGCTTCGCGGGCCGCCGAGATATTGCGCATCTCCCAGCCGGCAGTGAGCAAAGCTATCCAGGAACTGGAACGGGTGATCGGTTTCCCGCTGTTTCATCGCATCAAGGGCCGGATGTCGCCGACAGCGGAAGGGAATCTCTTCTTCCACGAGGTCGAAACCTCTTTCTCCGGACTCGTTCATCTCAGAGGTGCGGCCGCCCGGATCCGCGATTTCGGCTCAGGCGAGATCAAGGTCGCCAGCCTTTCGGCCCTCAGCACCAATGTCATGCCCAAGGCGTTGAAGAGTTTTCAGCTGAAGCATCCCGATGTAGCCATCACCTTCCAGGCTCGCCTCTCCTCCGAAGTGAAGGAATTGGTGGCGTCGGGACAGTTCGACGTCGGCCTGGCGGCCGACGAGATTGATCTTGCCGGCGTCGAGGCCCGCGCGTTCCAGGACTACAGGGTGGAAATGGCGTTCCCCAAAGGGCATACGCTAACGTCCAAGGATGTGATCCGCCCGGCGGACCTGGATGGCCAACCCTTCATCGCGCTGGCGCCTGAAGATACAACCCGGCGCGCAGCCGAGGCGATCTTCGCCGATCATGGCATCCAACCCAAGATCGTTCTGGAGACTCCCTATTCGACGACCATCTGCGCGATGGTCGATGCGGGACTGGGTTGCGGCATGGTCAACCCGCTGACAGCGCAACCTTATCTGAACGGCAACCTTGTGCTGCGCCCCTTCGAGCCGGCGATCTTTTTCCGCACCTTGCTGCTGCTACCGCCCAACCGCCACCCGCCAAAGATCGCTCAGGAATTCATCGACCAGTTGTTGAAGGCTCGATAGGAATAACGGCCAGGCGGCTTTTAAGCCGCCTCTTCCGGCAAGGTGGCCTGCTCGGACCCGATTGCGCGCCTGTTTTTGATCTTCTGCCTGACACGGTCGGCAAAGGAAGCAAGTTTGCCCTGCGGCGTGCGCGCTCCAAGCACCGACTGGAGCGTCACACCCTCGGTTGCGAATCTGCTCTTGAAGGCGTAGCCGCCACAAAGGAAATCGACCATCCGCAACCCATGATCGATCGACCATTGTATGTAGTCCACGATCAGGACCATACCCGGCGAGGCCCGGCTGAACTCCGGATCATAGGTCGTGACGAATGCCATCATAACGTCGTTCTGGACGATGTTGATGGAGACCGCGACCATCGCGCCATTACACTCGATCACAAAAATGCGAAGCACACCGGCGCGCGCAAGCACGTCCACCAGTGCCGCAAGCACGGCCTCGCCTTCCTGGAAAAGATCGGATTCGAGCGACTGCTGCACCAGCCATCTGCGCTTGAGAACGGATAGCCGCTCCAGCACCGGCGCCAGCGGCTCATCAGGTGCAAGCAGGCGAAACTTCACTTCGCCGGCCTCTTCCAGCATCTTGAGGCCACGCCGATAATTCTGACGGGTTTTCTTCGGATGCGTCGCCAGCCATTCGGCTCCGTTCGCCCACTGCCCGGCCACACGATAGCTGACCTCTTCCCGATGATCGCGGCGAAGCTTGATGCCGCCGGAAACGCCGGGTTTGAACACCCGCTGGGCTGCCGCATCTGGCAACAGGCGGTTGATGAAGGCGATATCGAAACCGCCTTTCGACCATACACGGGCCCACAATTGGTCGAGGGCCGATTGGGAGCATTCCGGTGCAACCAGGATGTCCCCGTAATCCGTATAGCTTGTGGCGGCCCATTCGAGGAACCGAAGGCCTTTGCGCCTTCCGATCGCCAAGGGTATGACGGCGACCAGCCGATCGCCGTTCCAGATCAGGCCTATCCGCAGCGAGCGCTGATCACGATCGCGCACCGTGCCCCACCAGGCCGAAATCCAGCCATGGCTTTGGAAGATCAAACTGTCGGTTCGCTGCCACAGTTCCGTCCACGCGGATTCGACGGCAGCCAGGCGATCTGCCGAGCTGACGATCTCCAAACGCTCCGTTCCGAGAGTGTCGATCGCGACGGTTTCATTCATGGTTGAAGACGATCTTCCGGCTGCGCGACAGTTGTGGGGCGTCTTTTGAAGAATCGAACGATGTGTCCTGCCATCTTCTTGAGTGGCAGGATGTAGAGGCCGTAGAGCGATTGATAGTCGCGCACATCCCGGTCCATCAGACCGAATTTGAGTTCCTCGTCCGGATCGGGCACGAAATGCGTTCCGAACAGGCGATCCCAGAACGAGAATAGCAGGCCGAAATTCTTGTCATAATGCTTGGGGTTCACGCTGTGGTGCACCTGGTGCCAATGCGGAGACAGGATGATGTTGTCCAGCGGGCCGAATGAAATCTTTAGATGGGTGTGGCGGACAAAGTCCATCATCAGGATGTTGCGGATGACGTAGACATTGATGCCGAAGACGGCGACCTCCACGGGATTCAGCGCAATCACGCTCCATATGCCGAAGCAGATTCCCGGGATAACGCCATCCCAGGCACGGTTCATCAGATCGTCCAGCGGATGAACCCGATCCTTGGTTATCCCCACCATCACTTCCGCCGAATGATGCACCTTGTGCAGTTCCCAGAGAAACGGGAAGCGATGCTGGGCGACATGGTACAGATAGTAAGAGATGTCGTAGGCGATCAGCATGGTCGCAGTGAACAGAATAAGCGTCACTGGTCCGGCCGGCCCGTTGATGAGCGGCGCCGAAATGCCGAAGAGCCAGCCGAGCGACTCTTTTGTCGCATAGCCCACACTGGCGACGAATACGACGCCGGCAGGAATGAGCAGGACGGGCATCATCAACTTCTTGGTGATCCAGAACAAGAAATCTGCGCGCGCCGACGGGTGCAGGATGACTTCTGCCGGAAAGGCGAAATCGAAGAAGTCCCGGAAGGATTTATGCTCGACGGTTCGCCAGTAGACGATCAGGGCACTGCCCAATGCGGTGGCCAAAAGGAGACCGAGAACCGGCAGATTGATATTGGAAAGTTTTTCCGCAATCTTCGTGACGAACTCAGAAAACATCAGTGCGCCAGCTCCCCAGCCGTGAAATGGCGATCCGGTGAATTACGAACGCAATCTGCTGCATGTTGCCTGCAACAAGTGGATCATGGCGGCTGCAACGGCCAAGATACGCCTGATAACGTCACTAGCAGATCAATTCTAGCACAACAGTTAAATGTCCGAAAATAACCACTCGGATGCAGCCAACACGATGAACGCGCGGAGATCAGCGATGCTCGAGCAATTGCAGCAAAAGTGCGCAGTCGTTCTGCGTCCGCAATTGCGCAAAAACAAGGAGTTGGAGCATCCAGGCGTTTCTGCGAAAGGCGCACCTTTCCTAAGGGTCGTGTGCATTGCCATATGGACGCTCGGCATGGCGATGACCGCCGAAGCTGCCGCCCTGTCCCTCAAACGCGGCATTGGTCTGCACGATTGGCTCAACTGGTCGCCGGTCGAGAAAGACGGATCGTACAGGTGGCCGCCCTATCGCAGCGATATGGAATGGCTCAAGGAAAGCAGGCCTGATGTCGATTGGCCCGGCGGTGGCGAGGCCGAGTTTGCACGCATTCGATCGATGGGCTTCGACTTTGTACGGCTGGCCATCGATCCCGGCCCGATCCTCGCCAATCAGGGGGCCAAACGACAGCAGGCTCTCGACATACTTTCATCGGCGGTGGAGCGGATCACGGCTTCCGGCCTCAAGGTGGTTTTCGACATCCATAGCGCAGCCCAGGTTCCGGCCTACAGCATCGACATGGTCAACGGGGGCGCCGACAGCAAGGGCGTTGCCGACTATCGCAAGATGGTCGTGGAGGTCGCTGCCATGCTGGTCAAGTTTGGAACCGACAAGGTAGCGCTCGAACCTTTCAACGAACCGGCGTACGACCCGTGCGATTGGCGCAGCACCGATGACTGGCAGCGCATCATGACGGCCACTGTTCGCGATATTCGCACGGTCAGTACCGAACTCACCATTGTCGCAACAGGCGCCTGTGGCGGTGGCATTGGCGGATTGATCAACCTCGATCCCACCTTCGACGATCCGAACATCTATTACAGCTTCCACATGTATGAGCCTCACAGTTTCACGCATCAGCGCTCCGGAAAGCCCGACGGGGCATTCGTTTCCGGCCTTCCCTGGCCTGCCGACGCCAGCACGCCCGAAGTGGTGATCGAAACGCTTAAATCACAAATGGACGTCGCAGGCGTGAGCGCCGCTAACCAGCAGTTGAACCTGTCCAGAGCCCGTCCCCGGATCGCCCAATATTTCTGGGAGAATTGGGGGCAAAGTCAGCTCGAGGCCCGATTCCGTCAGGCGACGGATTGGGCCGGCGAGCATGGCATTCCAACCCAGCGGCTCTTCATGGGCGAGTTCGGCGTCATCCTGATGTCGGATGATGGCCGCAGGGGCGCCTTCGAAGCAGACCGCTTCCGTTATATAACGGCGGTGCGGCAACAGGCGGAGCAGTTTGGCATCCCATGGGCGGCGTGGGAGTACTCCAACGCGCAAGGCATGACGCTCATCCCGGCTAGCGGACCATTGGCACCAGACGCGAAGCTGCTGCAGGCATTAGGCCTGCCGTAGCCGCACCGCCATCGGGCAAATATCAGCGCTCGGTTGATGGCCTCTTTGAAGCGGCCGCCAACCAGAGGTCGCAGATTGCACCAACGAACGATGTGAGTTCCAATCGCTCGCGATGTACTGCCATGGCCGCCTTGCCGAGCCGCTCGCGCAATGGCTGGTCCTCAACAAGCCTGGTCAACGCCGTGGCCAAGGCATCGACATCTCCGGGTTGAACCAACAGACCAGATTGCTCGCTGGTGATGATGTCTTCCACAGCCCCCACTGGCGTCGTCACGATCGCAAGGCCGGCGGCCATGCCCTCGATGACGGAGACCGGAAGGTTCTCGGCAAAAGAAGGAAGCACAAGAATATCCGCCGATGCGATCAAAGATTTGACCTGATCGGGTCCGGCCCAGCCTGGGAGCACAATGCGCTCGGAAAGACCAAGTTCGGCCGATCTTGCTCGTGCGGCCTCGACCTCGCCATCTCCGGCGATTGTAGCGCGCCATCCTTCAAGGGGCTTCATGCGATGAAGCGCTTCGAACAATTGAGGCACACCCTTGCGATCGCCAATGCGACCCAGAAACAGGATGTGGGCCTTGTCCCCGCCGCCGACATGCGGCAGCGTCGGGATTTCGGCTGCGTTGGGCACGATGACGATGTTGGGGATGGCGGCTGGAGCGCGGCTCGCGATGAAGTCGCGCCAAACCCGTCCCAAAACCACGACGCGGCTGGCATTCTCGAACATCCGCCGAATGCACCGGTTTTTGAAGCTCTGGCTTTCAGTCCAGAACGCCGGATATTGGGCCCCGTGCAGATGTAGCACATAGGGGATGCCGAGCAGTCGCGCGCACTTCGCAATTACCAATTTGCGATAGGTGCTGCCGTAGTCCGACACGTTGATGTGGACGACGTCCGCCCGCCCCACCAGCCGAGCAACTGCCATGCGGAGGCAGAAGCCGCTCATATAGAAGAACGAGAGCGCAACCGGACCTGAACCTCGGCTCGGCAGAAAACGAGCGTCGATATCAACCCGTTGTTGCCGCTCAAATTCCTTTCGCAGAGCGGCCATGATGCGATCGATACCGCCCTGACCCGACACACCTTCCGGCGTCGCAATCAGGACATGGACTTTTCTATTCTGCATGAGACGCCACAGTATGTTTGGAATTTGAATAACACGGGTCTGGCAAATCCAACGCGAAATCTGCGAGTAAGGTTTACAAGAGATCTTTTAGTTCAAATTGAATCTGTTCACCCTTTGACGATATCCCGCTGGATTTCCCGACGAGCAACGGTTAATCGAAAGTGAATTGCCGGGATACGCTTTGCTATTACGCTCCACACTCATCTATGGCCCTGCGATCCTGCTGACGCGCATCTCGGCTTTGCTCCTGCTCGTCGTCATGACGCGGCTGATCGATCAGACCGAATACGGTCTGCTGACCCTGGTGGTCACCGTCGGAGAAATGACGGACGTCGCCGTCACCAACTGGCTGCGCATCGCCTTGCTCCGGCTTGGCGGTAAAGGCGATGTCAGCCGCGGCAGCCTGGTGCTCGCGGGCCAGGTATTGCTTGGCAGTACGATACTGGCCCTGGCAGTTTCTGTGATCGCTTCGGCAGTGATCGTACCCGAACGTTGGGACGAGTTTGCGATCGCAGTCTGCAGCTATCTCATCGCCGGCGCCATCGGCCGCTTCGCACTGACGGTGTTGCAGATGCAGCAGCGCCATTCTGTCTACTCGGTGCTCGAAACCCTGCGCGGCCTGCTGCAATTCGTACTTCCCGTCGCCGCTGCCATCATGCTCAAGCCTAGCTTTCTGACGGTATCGCTTGGCTCGAGCCTCGGTGCGCTGATCGCCGGCATCGTAGCATGCGTCATGGCTTTCCGACTGGTTGTTACCGGGCCGTCGCGCTTTACCCGCAAGGAGTTCTTTGCCCTCGGTGTGCCCATGGTGGTGACAGCGCTGGCCGGTTTCGGGCTCAACAGCGCGGAACGGATATTCCTCAAGATCTACTATGACGCGGGCGCAGTTGCGAATTTCGCAGCCATCTACGTGTTGGCCCGACAGCCGATCGACATGATCGCCAACGCCATCAATATGGGGGCATTTCCTGAAGTGGTCAGCCGCTTTGACGAGGAAGGCCGAGAAGCGTCCGCGAAACTTCTTTCCCAGTTGATGGCATTGATGATGCGCCTTTGCCTGCCGGTAGCGGCGATGCTCATTGCGCTGGACTCCGACATCACGCGGTTGCTGCTGCCCTCGGATTATCACGACGTCAGGCTGCTGTTTCCGCTTATCGCCTTCAGCGTTCTTTGCGCCAATCTCACGACCTTCGTCTATGGTGGAGTGATACACGCACACAAGCGGCCCTGGCTGCTTATTATCGTGACGTCACTCGGCTCGGTCGCAACGATCGCCCTTTCCTTGCTCCTGATCCCAGCGATGGCGGAACTGGGCGCTGCGCTGGCGTTAGCGGGCGGATCAGCAGTGGCCCTCGTGGGCTGCATCGTCATCAGTCAGAGGCTCACACCGGTGCCCGTGCCTTGGCACGACATCGGCAAATCCGTCGTTATCGCTACGAGCACCGGTCTCGTCGCCGCCCTTACCGCCGCCCTGCTTGGTCATGCGCCACCAATCCTGCCGCTGGCCGCCGGTGGCACCGCCGGAGCAGCGACGTTTTTTGCGCTGATCTGCATGTTTTATCCAGCTGAGGCGATGCTATTCATCGACAAGATCAAATCCCGCCTGCCGAATTCATAGTCCGTCGCCAAAGCCGCCTTATTGGCTGACATTTCGGCGTGCCCACCGGTTCCGAAGCTCCCGAAACAACAATCCCGCATAGGCAGTATTGGTATCGTAATAACGGCGCCACAAACGTCGCGGTTCCTGTACAAGGCGGAACACCCACTCAAGCCCGACCTCCTGAATGAGTACCGGCGCCCTGGCGACCTTACCGCCGTAGACATCGAAACCGCCACCGACACCTGTTACAAAACTCGGCTTGAGCTCATCTCGATAGCGCTTGAGAAAGCGCTCCTTGTTCGGCGTGGGCATAGCCACAAAAAGGCAGTCGGCACCCGATCCATTGATTGCCGCAACGATGCCAGCCTCATCATCAGGCTTGAAATAACCGTTGCGCCGACCGGCAACAACGAGGCTCGGATAATCTTTGGCAAGCCGCGTTGCAACCGCATCGAGAACATGTTGTTCGGCGCCCAGCAGGAAAGGCTTGTAGCCGCGCTCCGCGCATAGGCTGAACAGGTTGAGCATGACGTCATAATTTGCCACGCGCTCCGGCAGCTCCACACCACAGAGGCGTGCGCCCCAAAGCACGCCTTTGCCGTCGACGTTAACCATGTCCGCCGCTGCAATATCCTCGTGCAATTCGGCGCTCTGCCTCATGCTCACGATTGTGGCGACGTTGACGACCACGTGATGCAACGGCCGCCGCAAGCGGATCGCTTCTTCGATGATGGCCAGTGTCTCGGCCATGGTCAGCGCGTGGATTGAAGTTCCAAGGAACTCGCGACGCCGTGACGCCAGAAGGGCGTGCTGCGTCCATGCCCCGTCCGCTGCGCTCATGCGGCCTCCGCTCTCGATAGAGAGGCCGACCGACCGGTCCGTGGCTTTTTGCCGTTGACGCGACGGTCGGACCTGCCTGCTTTACGCCAGGCGGGTAGAGCCCGGGCTTCGATCGGCTTCTTGTGCCAAGCAGCCTCTGGCCTCATGTCGAACATGATCCGCAATCTCGGCCTTGTGGGCGTTTGTGGGCAGGATTGAGCACAATCCTCGTTCGGCAATCTGGCCACCAACGGCCCGCTTTGAAATTGCGAATAATCAATGCAGGGATGACAACATCTTGGAAAGTACGTCGGTGACCTCATCCTTGACATATGATTTGTGACCGGTCCATGTGGCTCTGCTAAACTAGCCTCTTGATTGGAGAGACCAAATCAAGGGATAGCTTAAGCGGGTTGGGGTTTAAAAGAACATATTCACTTGGCCAGTATTTTAATCATCAGCCATGCTGACGGATCTCGGCGCTGGCAAAATGAACTTTTGGCGCGTCTGAAAGCGGCTGGCCATGCGGTTTCGAGCCGCCATGTACCAGTACCCACGCCTCCTGCGCGTGGATTGGACACTGTCCTGGCGATCGAGAGCTGGCGTTTCGGTCCCTCGCTGGCAAGCCTTTCCGAGCCACTGCCCGAGAGCGATTCCGGCCCTGCGGACATTGTCATCGACCTCACCGCCAACCCGGCCGCCGGTGCTATCAGACCAGGCGTGCCAGTCTTGACGCTCGAATTTTGCGGCCACAATACCTTCCCAGCGGGGGTGGTCGAAATACTGGCAGGTAAATGTTTGCCGGAACTTGCGGTTCGTCTCGATGGAACGACAGTTGCCCGGGGGCGGCCAGTGCAGTGGGATCGTCTCTGGCTGTCCCGCAGTTGCAACGACCTGCTCGCTGGAGCCATTTCGCTGCTCGTGCAGAGCGTTGCGCGTTTCATGGCCGGCAAGCTCGTACCAGTGGCCGATTTGCCAACGCCGATCACGACAGGCGACGAATTTCTCCGCCGCTACCTTCCTCATTTCTTCAGGGACTTGTGGTGCCGAGCGAAGCAAAAATTCAAACTTGGGCGGCGCCCCTTTTACTGGCAAGTCGCTTATCGGCTGATCGACGGGGCAGGCGTCGCCGAAACCGGCAGACTCGACGGCACGCCCTTCACAGTCCTCCCGGACGATGGGCGGCGGTTCTACGCTGATCCGTTTGTCTTCGAGCACGATGGCCGCTGCTATCTGTTTGTCGAAGAGTTTCCTTATGCGACAGGCCGTGGGGTGATTTCCGTTGCCGAGCTGGGCGGCGATGGGACTTTCGGCGTGCCCCGAGTCGTGCTGGAAGAGCCGCATCACCTTTCATACCCGCAGGTATTCGCCCACGAAGGGGAAATTTTCATGATCCCCGAAAGCGCCGCGGCGCATGAGCTTGTGCTCTATCGGGCCGAACGGTTTCCAGATCGCTGGACGCGCGACACTGTTCTGATAACGGGCAGACAATTCAATGATGCGACGCTGCTCGAAACAGATGGGCGCTATTGGTTGCTGGGAACGGAGAAGTTTGGCTACGGCAGCGCGTCGGACACGATGGCAGTCTATTCGGCTTCCTCCTTGCGCGGCCCCTGGATCGCGCATGCCCTCAATCCCATCGCGGTCGACCACTCGAAAACCCGACCCGGCGGCGCCTTTATTCGGCGCGGTGATGCCCCGGTGCTGCCGGTACAAAACGGATCGAGCGCCTATGGTGGCGGCTTGGGGCTGATGCGGTTGGAGCAGCTTGACGATTTCGATGTTCGGTTCGCGCCACCCCGCCCGATAGATACTGGTCCGGCATGGGCCCGCTCGGGAATCCATACGCTCAATCGTGCAGGTCGAGTTGAAGTCGTGGATAGCGCCGGTTGATTTGAACTTACCGAGACTGCGGCCTCGGATCTGAGTTTCGCTCGGATACAGAAGCGGTCGACGACCTCCGCTCCAGCGGATTTCGATAGGCCAGCAGCAACACCACGAGCATCCCGATATCCGGCGCTTTTGACGTCAGCGCATTGTTCGACAGCGAAGCAAGCAGATATGTGATGGTAGCTATCCATGCCGGCATCGCAGCACCACGCAGCAGCCGAAAAATAAACCAGAGTATCAGCGCCATAAAAAGCAAACCGGCGGGCAAGCCGAACATCATGATGATCACGACCGGCGCGCTCTCGATAAAGGGCAGGTTCAGCTTCTCGTTGACGATCTTCAGGAGCTCGCCACCATCCATACCAAGAAAGATGTCTTTCCAGCTGACATAGCTGAAGACCTGGTAGATCGTGATGCGTGACATGAAATTCGCGTCAAAGAGCGTGTCGCCGAAACGAACGAGCAGACCGCCTGCGAACATCACAGCCACCAGCGCTGCGCCGGCTGCTAGAGTAAACAACAACACGATAAACTTGGCTTGGCGCTCATGCTTGGGCGACAGGCGTGGCCAGCGCACGAAAAGCAGCAGAACGAGAATTTCGCCGGAAGCGAGGATCAGCGCGGTACGAGCTCCGGATGCGGCACAACCAACGTATAGTATGAAGATAGCGCTCAACCGCACCCACATGCGCCAGTTCGTCATCGCCACGAAGCCGATGGCTGTAGCAGAGATACCCCCAAGAGACAGCGGATGCGACGACAGGCCGATGGGCCTGAAAGCCAGTTCGGCTTCTGAATAGGGCATGAAGCGATGCTGGGTCACTGCTTCGACGATGCCAATCGAAGCGCTTAATATCAGCATCGCCAACACGGCGTCGCCCAGCCTCCGCCGCGTGTCTGTATTAAGACCCAGCATCACCAGACCTGCCGCGCTGGCTACCGTATATGCGTCAATGACAAAGCCCGATGCATTCGCGTGGCCGGCGATGAACAGATAGGCCACCAGGACGACCGTGGAAGCCGAGAAGAACAGCAGGGCTTTGAAGAGCCCGACTTCGTCGCGATGCAACAAGAAGGGTCTGCTGAAGAGGACGAGAACAAGCAGCAGGAAAATCGCATAAGTGCCGAAATGCAATTTGGCGTAAAAGGGTCCCCCGTCGGTCGTGTAGGGAACGAACCTGTTCATCGTCTGCACCGACATCGTGAAGCGAAGCAGAAATGCCGACGCTGCACAGAACAGCAACAGGATGGATAGCGCATTCTGACGGCGCGCCTGGCTGGTCGCCAATCTTTCCGATCCGCCGGCGAGAGAGCTCATGACCTATCCACGTGGAGACAACCAACAGGGCATCCTGGCCAACGAGACCAAGTCAGTCTCCGCAAAACGCACTAGGATACAATGCAACAAGATAAACAAACATGGCGAATGAAGTATTAACAAGCGATCGTCGGGGCTGACGCCACTTAGTGAATTTTAACGAGTAGGCACCATGTTTTGGCGGGCGGATTTCGACATCAGGGGCCGCATCAAGCTGGCGAGCATGCCGAAGCCGCAACCGAGCGGCCGAAACTAGCCAGGGCGTATACAGACCGGCAGCAGGGGCATAATCCGTGGGGAAGCGTATCGTTTTTCACATAGCAAGCCTGACGGGCGGCGGCGCAGAGCGTGTCTTTGTCCTCATGGCAAACGAACTGGCGGCCCGCGGTCACGACGTCACACTTTTCACCTGGAACGCGGAAGGGCCTAACGCAGCGCTGCGTTCTCCCACCGTGCATCTCATCAACTTTGGCCTTCCCGTAAGAAACGATCGTTACGGCAAGTTCGCAACGCTGAAAGGTATCGTGCGAAGCGCCCGGCTGTTCAGACGTCTCGATCCGGATGCGGTTTACTGCGGGCCCGAATTCGCCAATCTGGTCATGACGATGGCACTGCTGCTGGCGCGGAGCCGCGCGATGTTCTTTCCGAGCTTCCATGCAGCGGCGTCGCTGCCGGCCAGCACGCGTGGCGCCAGGATTGCGACTTCCTGGCTTTCTAGACTAGCTGCGATGCGCACGACGAAAGTCATCGCCGTTTCGGCGGGTGTCGGCCATGACATCATGGCTCGCGGGTTCCCCAAATCCAAGGTCGTCGTCATCAACAACCCGCTGCCGCTGGCGACGACTTCGCAACGACATTCCTATGCCTGGCAGGAAAAACTGGCAGCGATGGGCAATGGCCCCGTCATTGCCACTGCCGGCCGCCTTGTGCCGGTCAAGGACCATCGGACCTTATTGCAGGCCTTCGCGATCCTGCGCGCCAAACGCCCGGCTCGACTGGTCATCTTCGGCGAAGGTCCGCTGAGCGAGGATCTCCATGCATACGCCGAAGAAACCGGTGTCGGCGCCGATGTGCTGTTTGCCGGTTACGTCAACGATCCCGCCGCCTGTTATGCAGCAGCCGATCTGTTTGTCCTCTCGTCCACAAGCGAGGGCTTTGGCAACGTATTGATTGAAGCAATGGCCGCAGGCGTTCCCGTGGTTTCGACAGACGCACCACATGGACCGCGTGAGATTCTCGAGAACGGCCGTTACGGCACTCTGGTGCCGGTTGGCGATGCCGCAGCGTTGGCAAAGGCGATGTCCGAAACATTGGACCAGCCGATCTCTGCCGCAACCTTGAAAAGCAGGGCCGCTGATTTCGACGTCAAAAAGATCGGCGATCGATACGAAGCGTTGCTCGGCGCATAGGACTAACGCTGTGCGCAGCATGCCGGTTGGCTACCAACTCATGTACAAACATGGAAAATAAAATATTAACGATGTTTCGTTAATCAGACTACGCGTGAAGAATAGCAAGGGTTTAGCATAATGTCCGCGGGTTCCCGCCCTCCTATCTCTGCGGCGGACGCCGGTATCAGCCCTTATCAGCGGATTGAAAACGCGCGGCGGGCCAGCGCTGCGCGATTGCAGCAAGGGCATTCGACTGCTGCAAGCGCGCTTACGTCTCCCACAGCGCCGGAGCGCACGGCGTCGACCCCGTCCGAACCCGTGGCAACGGTGACGTTGGACAAGATCGGGACATTTCTCGAACTTGATTTTCGTCGCCTTTTCGTCTGGCTGCGTGCGGGCCTCATCCTGGCATGTCTGCTGGCGATCGTCGGCGGGGTCGTCGGCGGCGCGTATTCGATGCTGAGCAAGCAGCGTTACACGGTCACCACGGATATCCTGGTCAACCCGGCCAACCTGCAAGTCGTACAGAACGATCTCTATCCGCAATCGGGCCAGATCGACGGCCAGATCCTCAGTGCACGGAGCAAACAACGCATCCTGACGTCCGGCAGCGTGCTTTCCCGTGTCGTGAATGAACTTGAGCTCTACAACGATCCGGAATTCTTCGACCCATCGCGCGGCGGCGCGGAAAAGGCTGACCCAAAACTCACTGCCTTGAAAAACTTGGCGAAGCAGGTCAAGTCGACAGCAGACGACAAGTCGTTTGCCACGACGCTGTCCGTGTCTGCGGAGACCGCAGACAAAGCCGTGCTGATTTCGCAAACCATCGTCAAGACCTTCCGGGAGGAGCTGGCAAACGCCGAAGCTTCCGATGCAAAGCGCGCCGCATCTGCTCTCGAAGAGAGACTCGGACAGCTCAAGAGCGACGTGCAGGCCGCGGAAGAAAAAGTCGAAGCTTACCGGCGCAGCCACAGCCTGGCCTCCAGCAATGGCCAGCTTGTCAGCTCTCAGACAATGACCCAACTGAACGGCCAGATCCTCGAAGAGCAGTCGCGCGTCGTCGCGGCCCAATCCAATTACGATGCCTTGGTGGCTTCGGGCGCTAATGGAACCCGCTCCACCCCCGAGATTTCGGAAACGCTTGCCGCATTGCGCGAGAGGGCAAACAGCCTGCGCCAGCAAATCGACTCCCAGGCCATGACGTTTGGCCCCCGCCACCCGACGATTGTCCGTCTCAAGACCGAGCTCGGAACCGTCGATACGCAGCTCAAAGCCGAGTTTGCACGCACCGTCGACCAGGCGAAGGTCAATCTCAACAGGGCCAAAGCGTCGTTGGCTTCCCTCAACGCCAAGATGAATGATCTGAAGAGTAGGGTCTTCGCCGACAACGAGTCCGAAGTCGCGTTGCGCGAACTTCTGCGCGATGCTGCGTCGAAGACGGCAATCTATGAAAGCTTCCTGTCACGCGCGCGTCAGATCACTGAACGCGAGCAGATCGACACGACCAACGTGCAGGTCATTTCCACTGCCGTTCCCCCGAACGGTCGCGCATGGCCGCCCAGTCTCCCTATCATGATCGTCCTGGGCGCTGCGGCTGGTTTTGTCCTCGGCATGCTGCTGGCTATCGCCTGGGGCATCCTGAGAGATTTGCGCGGCCGGCCGGAATCCGACGCAGCGCGCGCTTGAAGGCCTGTGCAAAGCGCGCCTCGCTCTTGATGCGAGCCTATCGTAAGCGCCAGATCAACCCGGTCAGCCGACATTCGTCGACCGACCGAGAAATGGACTGACTGCATCCAGACCCACCTATTTCTGGATTTCGCCTTTGGCCTTGGCTACATCATCGGCGCTCATCTCACCCACCGTCTCGACCTTGCCGTCCTTGATCTTCCACAGACGGAACGGGCCGGTGATGTCGCCATACTGGTCGAATGAGACCGGGCCGATGACACCTTCGTACTTCACCGGCTTGCCTTCCTTTATCAATGCCAGCGCCTTGGCGAATTCCTCCTTGCCGGCATGGACCGGCTCGCCCTTGGCTGAGACCACTTCCGGGATCGCCGCCTTGATCGCGGCGGCATCCCCCTTGCCGGCCTTGGCAATGGCCAGCGCCACGATCGCACCCGCATCGTAGGAACGGTCGGCGGCCGGCGCATCCGGCTTGATGCCGCCGGAGAAGGCTTCATAGGCGCCATAGAAATAGTCGGTCGACGCCGTCTTGCTGGTTCCCGACGAGGTGCCATAGGCTTCGCTGAGATATTGCGCGCCGACCGCATCGATGAACTCGGCAGAGTTCATGCCATCATTGAGCAGGAATTTCTGGGCACCGCCGCCTGAGATCCAGGCCCGCGCGATCGTCGCGCCGTCGACCGGATAGCTGACCAGGTAAAGCGCCTCGGGTTCACCGGCCATCGCGGCACTCGCCTCGGCTGAATAGCTCGCCTGCTTTTCGTTGTAAGGCGTGGTCGAGGTAATGGTGCCGCCAAGTTTCTTGTAGGCGTCGGCGAACTCCTTGACCATGTTGACGCCGAAGTCGTTGTTGACGTGGATGATGGCGAGTTTCTTCAGGCCCTGGTCGATGGCGTATTTGGCGGCGGCGGTGCCTTGCAGTGCATCCGAAGTGATGGTGCGGAAGAAGACACCGTTGGTCTTGCCGTCCTTGCCGAGCGCGGTCAGCGTCGGCGACGACGAAGCCGGCGACACCTGCACGATACCAGCCGGCGCGGTCACCGAGGTCAGGATCGGGATCGACACCGACGAGATGATGCCGCCGATGATGACCGGCACCTTCTTGATGTTGACCAACTGCGTCGCCTGATCGACGGCAACATTGCCCTGGCTCTGGCTGTCGCGTGTATCGGTCACGAGCTTGCAGCCGCCGACACCTCCGGCTTCGTTGAAGTCGCGGAACGCCATTTCGACGGATTTCGCACCGGCCTGGCCATATTCGCCGGCAGGTCCTGTCAGTTCCATGACCAACCCGACGGTGATGTCGCAATCGGCAGCAAGCGCCGGTGCGGCCGAAGCGGCTAGCGCCGCCAGCATGGTGGTGGCCAAAAGATGTTTCTTCATGTCACTTCCCCTTTGTTATGACCGTGCTCCCGACACGATCTTGTTGGTTGCGAAGAGGTCTGGGCAGCCCTCGATCAGGCGGCTCCCTTGTTGAGGTTGTATTTCATGATCGAACCATGACGGCCGTGGCGGTCACGCTCGAGCGTGTAGACATCGCCCTCGATCTCTTTTGCCTCAGCCAGCACCGCGGCAATCTGTTTCTGATCCTGATCGGTCAATTCGATGTCCGAAATGGCGAGGTTCGAAGCCAAATGTGCGCGGCTGCGCGCGCCGACGATGACTGCTGCTACCGAGGGCCGCGACAGCATGGCGGTGCTGGCGATCGTGGCTATGTCGGCATCGTGGCGGTCGGCGACTGCACGCAGCGCCCGCAGCAACTCCTGGAACAGATCCCAGCCACCGAAATCGTCGATGATCAGTTTGTATTTGACCAGCGAGCGGTTCTCATAGGGCTCGTTGGGCTCTGCCGCGCCAAGCCAGCGGTCGCCGAGGAACCCACCGGCAACGGTGCCGTAGCACAAGAACGCGATGCCCTTTTCTGACGCGAGGGCGCCCATGCGTTTCGCAGGCCGTGTATCGAGCAGCGAATATTGCACCTGCATCGAGGTCACCGGCACACCTGCCGCGACGATCGCTTCGACGTGGTCGGTGTCGAAGTTGGTGCCGCCAATGCGATCGATCTTGCCGGCTTGCCGCAACTCGTTCAGCCAGCCCGCGGTCTCCAGCCAGTGTGGTGCCTCGTAGTCCCACCAGTGGAACTGCACCAGGTCGAGCCGATCGAGATTGAGCCGCCGTAACGACTGGTCGATGACGCTTTCGACATAACCCTTGGTGATGCGCGGCAGGACATCGAGATCGGGCACGAATTTGGTGTGGACCTTGATACGATCGAGCGCCCCCTGCCCGCGCGCATCCCTGTAACGCAGCCGAAAACGGCCGATCAGTTCCTCGACACCTGTATAGATGTCGGCGCAATCGAAGGTGGTGATGCCGGCATCGGCAAAAGCGATCATATCGGCGATGGGATCGTCGCTCGACGCCGCACCATGGCCGCTGGCCATCTGCCAGCCACCGCGGATGACCCGCGAGATCTCGTAATCTGGTGCCAGCTTTGTTCTTTGCATGCTTGTCGCCTCAATCCTCTTTCAGCGGCACGGCCGTCGTTTCGGCATGACTGAAGCGGCGCAGGCCGGTTCGGGTGATGCGGAAGCGCGAACTGCAATTGGGGTCCGGACAAGCGACCTCCGCATCGGTCGTCATCCAGTCATTCTTGTGGGTCGGACGCTGCTTGGCCGGCAGAAGCGGCAAGAGCGCCGCCAGCGAATAGATCGAGAAGCCCTGCCCTGGCGGAAGATGCAGCATCTCGCCGCGCATCTCGAAATAGTCGCCGATCTTGGCTCCGCAATAGATCGCCCCGCCCTCGGGCGCAGTCACTTCGACGCGCAGATCATAGAGCTCGAAGGAATCGTCTTGCTCTTCAGCCATGCCGCTGTTCCCGCGCGTCGGCCTCTTCGTCGTCGAGACGGCCACGGATCAGGTTGAACGAACGGGTGATGTCGTCGGTCAGCGCCTTGACCGAGCCGGCAACATCACGGCGCTCAAGGGCTTCGATCAGTGCCCAGTGATGATGGGTGGCCGGGATATCGCGATTCTCGTCATGGATCTGGGCCGCCGTGCGGACATATGGCCCAGACTGCAGCCACAGGCTTTCGACGATCGGGATCAGTACTGCCGAGCCGGCAGCCCGGTAGATATAGAAATGAAAGGCGTGATTGAGTTCGGACGTCTTGTGCGCCTTGTCACGGTCGTTGCTGGCAAAAGCCGCCTCGCAGGCGGCGGTCAGCCGCCTGAGCTCGACGAAATCGGCAGCAGCCAGATTGGGCAAGGCAAGCGCGGTGATCTGGCCTTCGATGAGGCAACGCGCCCGGGCAAGATCCTCCAATCGTTCGCGCGTGATCAAGGGCACCCGCACGGATCGGTTGGGCAGCGCTTCCAGCGCCTGCTCGGAAACCAGGCGACCGAGCGCCTCGCGCACCGGCATGGTGCTGGTCTCCAGCGTTTCAGCGAGGTCGACGATCCGCATCATCTCGCCCGCGTCGAACATGCCATGGATCAGCGAGCGGCGCAGTTCGGCATAGACGCGATCGTGCAACGTCTCACGCACAACCGGTGAAAGTGCGCCGCGGCGGCTCATGCTGCGGCCCTCGCACGATGCTTCGGGCATATCCCATGGATGTCGCGGTCAGGCATTTCGTCCACCATTGGAAGTCGGACACCTAAAGCCATTACACATTTTCGTAGTTGCAATTTGCGTCGATGTAAAGTTTGATCAAACATCACAGATCAAAAATAATCGATCGGCCACGATGCAGCCTGTCGCAGAAGCCCTATCCGGTTCAACCCACGCCAGCGGCCCGCTGGTCGAGGCGCGTGACCTGGTCAAGCAGTTCGGCGGCCTGCGCGCGGTCGACCATATGTCGATCACCTTGCGTCGCGGCGAGATGGTCGGGCTGATCGGCCCGAACGGCGCCGGCAAGACCACACTCTTCAATCTCATCGCAGGCAGCCTGAAGCCGACATCCGGCTCGATCCGCATCGGCGGCGCCGAGGTTGCACAGGAGCGACCGGAACGGCGTATCGAACGCGGCATCGGCCGCACATTTCAGATCCCCCGCCCCTTCGCCGAGATGACGGTGCTGGAGAATGTCCTGACCGGCAGCCAGCGGCAGTCCGGCGAACGCATCTGGATGAACTTCCTCCAGCCGAGCCGTGTCGCCGCCGAAGAACGCCAGGCCGTCGACAAAGCGCGAACTTTGTTGGACTTCGTCAAACTGTCCGGGCTGGAGGCGGAACCCGCGCGGGTGCTGTCGGGCGGGCAACGCAAGCTGCTCGAGCTGGCACGCGTTCTGATGGCAGACCCGGAGACCATCCTGCTCGACGAGCCGGCGGCCGGCGTCAACCCGACGCTGCTGGAGCTCATCAGCGATCGCGTGCTGGAGCTCAACCGCCAGGGCAAATCGATTCTGCTGATCGAGCACAATATGGATATGGTCGCCCGGCTGTGCGGCCGCGTCGTCGTCATGGCTGCGGGAAAGTTGCTGACGGAAGGTACGCCCGACGAAGTGTCGCGCAATCGCACGGTAATCGAGGCCTATCTGGGCGAGGTCGCGGCATGAGCAACTCGCAGACCGTCGCACTTTCCACGCAGGCTCTTGTCGCCGGTTACGATCCCGACCTGCCGATCGTGCGTGGCGTCGACTTTTCGATCCGCAGCGGCGAACTCGTCATCGTCCTCGGACCCAACGGCGCCGGCAAATCCACCTTCGTCAAGGCGATCGCCGGGCTGGTGCCGATCCACTCAGGCGCCACCATACTCGGCGATTTCGACATCACCGCCGTGCCGACACATGAGAAGATCCGCCACGGCCTGGCCTTCGTGCCGCAGACCGAGAATATCTTCGCAACCATGTCGATCCACGACAATCTGCTCCTGGCCGCGAACGTGCTGCCCAAGGAAAAACGCAGCCGCCGCGTGGCCGACCTTTACGCGATGTTCCCCGATCTCGCAGCGCGGCCTTCGTTACGTGCTGGCCAACTTTCAGGCGGGCAGCGCCAGATGCTGGCGGTGGCGCGCGCTCTGATCGTCGAACCGAGCGTGCTCATCCTGGACGAACCCTCGGCGGGTCTTTCCCCCAAGATCGTGCAGGAGGTGTTCGCGCATTTGAAGGCGATCAACGAAACAGGCGTCACAATCATCCTTGTCGAACAGAACGTGAAGGCAGCACTTGCCATCGCGGATCGCGCGGCGATCCTGGTGGAAGGGCAACTGCGCCACGAGGGGCCGGCAGCCACACTCGCCGAAGATCCGATCGTCGCCGAGCTCTATCTCGGTGCGCGCCATGCGGGAAAGGCGGTCACGTCATGAACCCGCAACTGATCATGGATGGCCTGATTGCCGGTGCGATGATCGGGCTCGGCGCCATCGGTATCACGCTCACCTATTCGATCCTGCGCTTCGCCAATTTCGCCCATGGCGAAATGATCAGTTGGGGTGCCTATCTTGCGCTTGCAACGAGCGGTCTGCTCGGCTCGCTGTCGGGAGCTCTGCTCAAGCCGATCGGACCATTCTCTTTCGGCTGGTCGCTGCCGCTTGCGGTGTTCGCTGCCGTAGCGTTGACGGCAGCACTGGCGCTGTTTGTCGATGCGCTGCTGTTCGGTCCGTTGCGCAAACGGCGCAGCGCCATCATCATCATGGTGATGGCAAGCTTCGGCGCCTCCCTGGCCCTGCGCAGCTTGCTCGAATTCATCTTCACCTCGAAACCGGTCTACTTCTCGAAGGCCTTGCAGATCGCGCTTCCGCTCGGTGGCGGCTTGCGGGCTACGCCCGACCAGCTTCTGTCATTGACCATCGCCGCGCTTCTCGTCGTTGCCGTTCACATCCTGCTCACCCACACGGCGATCGGACGATCCATGCGTGCCGTGAGCGAGAACCTGCAGCTGGCCGGCGTCGCCGGCATCGATGTGCGCAAGGTGATCCGCACCGTCTGGGTGCTGGGCGCTGGGCTTGCCTGCATTGCCGGCGTCATGGCCGGTCTGCTGGTGCAGATCCGTCCGTATATGGGTTTCGACCTTTTGCTGCCGCTGTTCGCCGCTGCGATCCTCGGCGGCATCGGCAGCGTGCCCGGCGCGATGCTGGCGGGTCTGATTGTCGGACTTGCGGAAGCGCTCGGGGTGCAGCTGATCGGCGCGGAATGGCGGGCGGCCGTCGCCTTCATGATCCTTGTCTTCGTCTTGCTGCTGCGCCCGCAAGGCCTGTTCGGGAGGGCTGAATGAGCGTCGAACTCGTCGCTTACATCGCGTTCTTCCTGACCATGGCCCTGACCTACGCTGTCATGTGCCTGGGCCTCAACGTGCAGTGGGGACAGACGGGCTTGTTCAACGTCGGCGTCGCCGGCTTTGTGGCCATCGGTGCCTATGTCTCGGCGCTGCTGACCACGCCCGACGCACCCGACCGTTTTGGCGGCTTCGGCCTGCCTATCCTGGTCGGCTGGCTGGGCGCGGCGCTTGCCACAGGACTCGCTTCGTTTCTCGTCGGCTGGCTGACGATCCGGCTGCGCGCTGACTATCTCGCCATTGCCACCTTCGGCGTGGCTGTAACGGTGCAGCTTGTGGCGCTCAACCTGCAAAGCGTCACCGGCGGCCCCTTCGGCATCGGTTTCATTCCCAGGCCGTTCACCAACCTGGCCGGCGACCCACTGGCTTTCAGCCTGCTCAATCTCGGCGTGCTGATTGTCGTGGTCGTCCTGCTTTATCTCGCACTCGAACATTTGTTGCGCAGTCCATGGGGACGCGTGCTGCGCGCCATCCGGGAAGACGAGACGGCAGCGCTGGCGCTCGGCAAGAACGCAACCCGCTTCCGCCTGCAGGCTTTCGCGATCGGTGGCGCGATCATGGGTCTGGCCGGTGCGGCCCAGGCTCATTTCGTCGGCTTCATCGCGCCAGACAATTATGTGCCGCTGCTCACTTTCCAGGTCTGGGCCATGCTGATCGTCGGCGGCTCTGGCAACAACCGCGGTGCCATCCTCGGTGCAATCCTGGTGTGGGCCATCTGGGCAGCGTCGGCCGGTGCCATCGCTTCGCTGTTCCCACCTGAGCAGCAGGCGCGCGCCGCGGCGCTGCGTATCGTGCTGATCGGCGTTGGTCTGTGCGCAATCCTGCTGCTGCGGCCCCGCGGCATCCTCGGCGAAGAGCGGGTGGTTTCGCGCCATCTCGCTCGCCTGAGGCCGACGCGCCGGGCAGCCTCTAAACCCACTCTTCCCGAATCCTGAGCGAGGCCAAGATGCCAATCACTCCTGAGCGCACGACGCTGGCCGGGCTCGACATAAGCCGGCTGTTATGCGGACTATGGCAAGTCGCCGATCTGGAGAAAGGGGGAGAAACGCTCGACCCCGAACGCGGTGCCGACGCCTTGCAGGCCTATGCCAAAGCCGGCTTCGACACGTTCGACATGGCTGACCACTATGGCAGCGCGGAGATCATCACCGGTCGCCTCTTGGCTCGCTACCCGACGGGCAAGCGACCGCTGGCTTTCACCAAATGGTGCCCGGAACCCGGCCCGATGACGGCGGATGTCGTGCGAAAGGGCGTCCAGGAACGGCTCGACCGCCTCCGCGTCGACAGGGTCGATCTGCTGCAGTTCCATTGGTGGAGCTTCGAGCACCCGGCCTGGCTGGATGCGCTCCACGAAATGGCGCGGCTCAGGCAGGAAGGCCTGATTGGAGCAATCGGCGTCACCAATTTCGATGCAGCCCATCTGGCCCTGGCACTCGCCGACGGCATTCCGCTTGCCTCCAACCAGGTCTCCTTCTCCCTGATCGACCGCCGAGCTGCCGGGGCGCTTTCCGAAGTCTGTTCGCGCAGTGGTGTCAGGCTGTTTGCCTACGGAACGCTGTGCGGCGGCTTCCTAGCCGACAAATGGCTGGGTGCCCCGGAGCCGACATCAATCCCGGACTGGAGCCGCTCGAAATACAAGCGCTTCATCGACGCCGCAGGCGGCTGGGGAGCCTTCCGGGGCCTGCTTGCTGCAGCGGGAGAAATCGCGAGCAAGCACAAGGTCTCGATCTCCAATGTCGCGACACGCTGGGTGCTGCAACACCAGGCGATCGCCGCCGCCATCATCGGCGCGCGGCTCGGCGAAAGCGAACACCGCGACGACAATCTGAAAGTCTTCTCCTTTGCGCTCGATGAAGAAGACAAAGCCCGGCTCGAAGCCGCCTTTGCCGGAACACAACCGATCCCCGGCGATTGCGGCGACGAGTACCGCCGGCCGCCCTATCTCACGGCCTCCGGCGATCTCAGCCATCATCTCGACGCCCTGCCTTCGATCTATGTTGCCGAGCCTGTTCCCGGGCGGCCGGAGCGCACGCGCGTTTCCTCCGGCAGTATCTGGGAACCCATCGCAGGTTTCAGCCGCGCGGTGCGGGTGAAGGACACGATCCGCGTTTCCGGCACGACTGCCACCCACGGCGCCGACCGCTGCGTTGCGCCCGGCGACGCGGGCGCGCAGACCACCTACATCCTCGACAAGATCCTGGCTTCGATCGCAGCACTCGGCGGGCGTGCCGAGGATGTCGTGCGCACACGCATCTACCTTCGCGATGCATCGCAATGGGAGCCGGCGTCACAGGCGCATGGCCGGTTCTTCGGCGAGATCAAACCAGCCAACACCATGATCGCCGCCGGTGATCTCATCGGCGACTACGAGGTCGAGATCGAAGCCGAAGCTGTTGTCGGCTGAAGCATGTCGCGCGAGGTGTGCAGCCGTTTTACGATAAAAAATCGCGGCGCCCCTTAGAGCGTTTCCGTTCTTCACGGAAACGCGGAAACGCTCCAGGTTTTTGTTTTCGCCGCATTCTTGTAACGTCAAGTGATTCCACCTGGCTACAAATGCTCCAGGCACCGGTTGCGAGTGCTCAGTCGCGTTTGTTGAAGCGAAAGAACTCGATGCTATAGCCACCCGGGTCACGCATCAGGAAGGTGGAGACCATCTGTTCCGATGCCTTGGCGGGCTCGTAATGGACGACGATCTCGGCGCCACTGTCTTTCATGCGCTCGTACCAAGCCTCGAGCTTTGGCGTCTCCATACTGACCATAACTGCCTTGGCGCCGGAAGCCCTGTGGTGGCCCTTCGCCTCGTCGACGAGACCGACATAAGAGTGGTCGGTTATGCGGAAGAACTTGACCCAGCCCTGGTCAAAGGTCTTTTCGAACCCCAGCTGCTCTCCGTAAAAATGCTCAGGCGCTGCAAGGTCCTTGTAATAGAGGAAGGTGACCTGCGCGTTGACCGGCAGAGTTTCTCTATTTGTCGGCGTATCCATGGCTCTCGCTCCCGCAACTCAGCCCTGCATCGACCGCTGGCGGCGTATCGGCGACGCCCGCGATACACTTCTAGCAGCGGGATGGATGAGCACCAGCACCACATCTAGCATTCACGACCCGATCTTGGCGAATGCTGCGGGGCTGGCGCTCGATCTGCAGTGCGCGGATGATCCTCAAGCGGCGATCTTGGTATCGCTCTGTGTGTAACGGAACTTCACGTCGGTCAGCCCCGCGGCGTCCGACAACTCGGCGGCTAGGATCTGAGCGGGGAAGATGTCGATGATACCGCGCAGGATGAGATTCTCGCCGGCCGGAACGTTGATGACAGTCAGCTTGCCTTTATCATTAAGGTCCGTCTTGCTGGTGACCAACGCCGCCGGGCATCCGATCGCATCGAGATTTTCGGCAAGCGCCAGCTCCCGCCCGTCACCGAACAGAACAACGCCGGTCGCGGCATCCATCGACTCCATCGGTCCATGCAGATAGTGGCGCGTCTCGTAGCCGGACGCAGGAATCCGAGCTGCTTCGCGCAGCAAAAGCGAGGCTCCGTCAGCTGTACCGATGGAAGCGCCGGCGCCAACGCAATCGATGGCGCGACGTTCGCGGAAGAGTTCCGCCAGACGCGGCATCTTTTCCGCTGCCCGGCGCTGGACCTCGGCGGTGATTTCGGGAAGAGCCGTCCAGTCGGTACCGCTGTCGCCAAGAATGGCATCGATCGCGAGCCCAGCGGCAAGAAGCGTAGCGGTATAGCCTGTGCTCGATGGCGTCGCATCCGAGCCGTTGTCGAGGCGGATGTGGTGAGAGGCCGCCTTGGCGAGCGGACTCTCCGGATTGTTGGTGATGGCAAGACTTTTTGCCTTTGGCAATTGCTGCAAGGCTTCGACGGTCTCGATGCTGCGACCGCGATGGGAGAGCGCAATGACGGTATCAGCAATGTCATAGCCAGCCATCATTTCGCCGGACCGCACGGCGAAAGCGCGGCGACCACGGCGCTGCAGCTCCGCTGCCACGACGACGGCTGCCGCATAGCTCGCGCCAACACCGGTAACGACGGTCAGCCCCGAACCCAGTGCTTTCAAATCCTTGCTGGCCAGCTCCGCCTTGGCTGCGGCTAAGGTATCGCCAAGGGACTCGGGCTGCCGCGCGACGGTGGAACGGTAACTCATTTCAAGGTCCTTTCTGGAATCTGCTTCATGCGTTGTTCGGCGGCCAGCCTGTCGGCCAGCACCATCGCGCCTTCGACCGGCGGCCCTCGATGGAGATGTAATGCGATCGTCGGGCCGCAGGTCGCCTCGACTCCCGCCTGGAAGGCTTTCCAGAGCCGCGGTTGCGAAGCGATCACGCTTCCGCCGGCGACGACAGCGTCTGCCTTCGAGCCGCGCAGCCGCAGACGCGCGACCAGATCGGCCAGGGCAAATCCGCCCTCCAGGATCACCGTCTCGGCAAGTGCCGACCCCTCGTCGGCAGCGTTGAAGATCAGCGATGCATGCTGACCAACTTCCTTTGCGGTTCCCAGCGCGGCAAGCCGGCTGCCGATGCGGGCGGCCGAAGGGATGCCAAGCTCCTGGAAAAGGTGACGAACCAGGGGATCGTCTTGTGGCCCACCGCGGTCGAGATGCAGTGCGACCATGCGCGCGGCCTCACGTACAAGGCTCGCAGCACCCCCTTCGTCGCCGATGATCCAGCCCCAGCCACCGGCGACAAGCATGTCGCCTTCGTCAGTGCGGCAGACCGCAATCGAGCCGGTGCCCGACACGACGCCGATCTGCCGTTCGAACCCGAACGCTGCGGGCATGAGCTCGGCGTCGTTGACGACGCGAACCGGAATGGATGTCGCGACCCGGAATGCGGCTTCGAAGGCCTCGCATTCGAGCTTGTCGTCGCAACCATGCGCACCGATGCCGATCGCCGCGATCGGCACGCCATCGACAAAACGCTCGACCAGTTCGATGAGAGTGTCGGCATCGCGCTGCCACTCACGGCAGCGCCAGTCGCTGGTGTGCAACACGAGGTCGCGCTCCACGCTGTCATGACGCAGCCGCAGATGTGTCTTGGTCCCGCCGATATCGACACCGACCACGCTGGCTTGCGGAGCCAGCGGTTCCACTTGTGCAAGCGACATCGTGTTCAGTTCCCGTCCGCGCGCAAACGACGACCGTCACCGTCGAACAGTCGAATACCGCCAGGATCCAAGACGACATGGCAGTCGGTCTGACCGCCGAAGCGTCCCTTGTCGCTACGGATGATCATCGGGCTGCCACCGGGCGTCTTGCCGTGGAGATAAGTGACGTCGCCCAGTTCCTCGGCAAAACTGACGGTGACCGGCACGCGATCGCCACCGCTTTCGCTCAGCCGCGCATGCTCTGAACGGATGCCCAACACCACCTGTTTGATAGCCGGATTGAGACCACGGAACGGCAGGCTGAGGCTGCGGTCACTGCCGCCTATCTTGCCGAGGGTCACGCGGTCAGGCCCGGCCTCGAGCACCGCCGCGTCCAGAAAGTTCATCTTTGGGGAACCGATGAAGCCGGCGACGAAGCGGTTGTCCGGGTCGTCATAGAGATCGAGGGGGCGGCCGAACTGCTGCACGACACCGCCGTTCAACACCACAATGCGGTCGGCCAGGGTCATCGCCTCGACCTGATCATGGGTGACATAGATCATCGTCGCGTTGAGGCGGCGATGCAGGTCGATCAATTCGGCCCGCATCTGGACGCGCAGTTCAGCGTCGAGGTTCGACAGCGGCTCGTCGAACAGGAAGACCTTGGGATTGCGCACGATCGCCCGACCGATGGCGACACGTTGCTTCTGGCCGCCGGACAGTTGACCGGGACGGCGCTCGAGCAGCTTTTCCAGCCGCAGGATGGCTGCCGCCTGCGTCACCTTTTCCCGAATGACGGCTTTCGGCTCGCCGGCCATCTTGAGCCCGAAACCCATATTCTCCGCGACAGTCATATGCGGGTAGAGCGCATAGGACTGGAAGACCATGGCGGTTCCCCGCCGGGCGGGATCGACATCGTTGACACGCTGGCCGTCGATGAAGATATCGCCTGCGGTTTCGGTTTCCAGCCCGGTGATCGTGCGCAGTAGCGTCGACTTCCCGCAGCCGGAGGGACCGACAAAGACAATGAACTCGCCGCTGGCGATCTTCAGGTTGATGTCGCTCAGGACCCCGACGGCTCCGAAAGACTTGGAGACGGATTTGATTTCAAGTTCAGCCATGATCGTATCCTTCAGCCTTTGGAACCCGACATGGCGATGCCTTCGACGATCTTGCGCTGGAAGATCAGGAAGAAGATCAGCGGCGGCAGCACGGCCAGCAGATTGGCCGTCATCACCACGTCGACGGTCTGATGCGAGAAGGGTGCATTGAAGAGGCCTACCACCTGCCCGACCGTGTAGATCTCAGGCTTGGGAGCCACGATCAGCGGCCAGGCGAAGTTGCCCCAGGTTTTCATGAAGGTCAGGATCGCCAGGGTCACCATTGCGTTGCGCGACAACGGCAAGGCAATGTACCAGTAGATCTTGAAGTGGCTGGCCCCATCGAGCCGCGCCGCCTCGATCATCTCCCGCGGAAGCGTGCGCATGAACTGCACCAGCAGGAAAAGGCCGAAGGCGGAAGCGAGGCCGGGGACCAGGAGCCCCTGCATCGTGTTCAGCCAGCCCAGATCCGCCACCAGCAGATAGGTGGGGATGATGGTCACGACCGTCGGCACCATCAACGACAGCATCACCAGGCCGAACAGAAGGCGTTTGCCGGGAAAATCGAACAGCGCGAACTCGAAGGCAGCCATCGAGCCTATCAGCAGCATGCCCATGATCGTCAGCAGCGCATAAGCGATGGTGACGAAATAGGCCCTGAGATAGGCGGTCTCGGTCAGGATCGTCTGTATCTTGGAGAGACCCGAGCCCAACGAAGTGGGATAGAGCCGTGGATTGATCGACACCGGGACTCCGGGATCGGCGAAGACCACATTCACCATCCACCAGATCGGGAATACGGCCACGATCGCCACGCAGATCGCGACCACCCATTTGAGGAAACGCCAGGTCTGGAGTTCCACGGCAATCGCACGATTGGCTGCGGCCGCACTCATTTCGGCGTCCTCCAGGCGCGAAGGCCGAACATGAGAGCGGTGAACAGGATGATCACGAAGGTCAGGATGAAGCCGTAAGCTGTCGCCTCGCCGAAACGGACTGCACCGAAGGCGCGCCCCATCATGTCCATGACCGGGAACATCAGCGCGCTGCGGCGCCCGCCATAGGCGGTGAAGGACGAGCCGGTGAGCAGCCACGGCACGTCGAAGACCTGAAGCGCCGAGATGAACCCATAGGTGAAGACGAAGAACAGGATCGGCGCCAGCATCGGGATGGTGACATAGCGCACCTGCTGCAGTCGGCTTGCACCATCGAGCCGGGCGGCCTCGTAAAGATCCTGTGGGATGTTCTTCAGCCCGGCCAGCAGGATGACCATGTTGAAGCCGGCCGAAACCCAGACGTCCACAGCAATCAGCGCATACAGCATGGTGCTGGTATCGTTCAGGAAGTTGATGGACGGCACACCGAACCAGCCCAGGATCATGTTCACCAGGCCGAAATTGGGGGCATACATCCAGCGCCAGATCGTCGCCGCGAGGAATGCCGGCAGGACGACCGGCAGGAAGAAGGCGCTCCGGAAAAAATTCGCCCAGAAGCCGGTGAAACTATCGACCAGAAGCGCCAGCGCCAGCGCCACGGCGATGCCGAGAGGAACGGTGATGGCGATATAGAGGCCGAGGTTGGTCATGGCACGCGAGAAGTCGCGTGACTTCAGGACGGCCTCATAGTTGGCCAGGCCAATGAAATGTGGCTCGGTCGCGGCGTTCCACTCATGGAAGCTGTAATAGAAGCCACTGATGATGGGGTAGAGGAAGAAGGCCGCAAACAGCAGGGCGAACGGTAGCACCATCGCATAATGCGGCAGAAGTCGTCTGGCATTCATGACGTATCCAGCATGTTCTGAGTGAGCCGGGCGCAGCCGCAGACCGCGCCCTGTTGGCATGCCTTATTTGGCAAGGCAGTCATTCAGCTCGGCGATCAGCTCCTTTGCGCCTTCCTCGGCGCTGAATTCGCCATCGGCCACGGCGGAAGCCGTATCGGTCATGATCGAACGGTAGCAGTTCGGCATCGTGGCGACGAAGTAAGGCGGCGTGACATCGACGGCATACTTCACGGCCTCGACCGACTTCACGATCAGCGGAAGGGCGGTGACTTCCGGATCTTGCATGGCCGCAGCGTTGGCGTTGTAACGTGACAAGAGCTTCGCCCATCGCGCCATCTGTTTCTTCTCGGTCAGATAGGATGCGAACTTCCAAGCGATCTCCCGGTTCTTGCCTGGCGCAACGCCCACGAACTCGTAGCTCTTGATGCCGCCGTGGTCGCCGGCCTTGCCACCCGGCACCAGCACGTAATCGTATTTCAGTCCCGACTCCTTGGCGGCCTGTTCGTAGCTCGGATTGACCCATGGGCCGACGACATGGAACGCCAGCTGGTTGGTGATGAACAGGTCCTTGGTGCCCTGGTCATTGCGGCTGGTTCCGCTTTGCAACGGCTTCATGTCGACGAAGGTCTGCAAGGCACGCGTCGCCGCCTCAGGCTGGATCAGGGTCTGCTTCTTGTCGTAGTCTATGCCCCACTGCGCCTTGTCGCCGGCGATGGCAAACATCGAAGCGACGGAGTTGAATACCTGGGTCTGGTCGGGAACGGCGAATTTGCCGCTTTCCTTGACCTTCTTCATCTGCCCCAGCCATTCCTCCCAGGTCGCCGGAGGCGTGGCAGTGTCGACGCCAGCAGCCTGGAGGACCGTGAGGTTGCGATACATGATTTCGCCGAAGCCGGTATAAGGGATGCAGTACATCGTCTCCGGCTTCGGCGAGCAGCTCTTGATCGCGTCGGCATCGAACTGATCGCGGAATTCCTGAGGCATGGCCATCCAGTCGGGATAGATGTTGGCGAGCGCTCCGACCTCGACGAGCTGAGCTCCGACATTGAGGCCATTCATGAAGACGTCCGGCAGTGTTCCTGACGCAGCCCCGGCGATCTGCCCCGATGTCAGATCGTCGTCGCCTCGACCCGATATGACGATCTTCACACCCGGATTTGCGGCCTCGAACTCGGCAATGAACTCCTGCTGGAGCTTCAGTGCATCGCCCTGCGCGAAATCCGAATAGACCCAGTATTGCAATTCCTGCGCCGAAAGGGCGCCGGTGCCGAACAGTGTTGCCGTAGCCGCCAGAACGGTGGTGCGGCACATGGATGAGATCATTTCTTCGCTCCCAGTTGAACAGCCCTCAAAGCCGGTTCTTGCCCCGGCTCATTATTATGTTAGGCAGCCTAACAAAATTTTTCGGATGCGCAACCGGAATCGTGCAACTCGATTCCAACTTGTCGAAATGTCAGGCTTTGGCTTCGCCGAGGATCAGGTTCACGGCGTGTTCGGTTGCCAGCCTCTCGATGCCCAGCACGGTTGCGTCCTGGCCAAGCGAACTCGTGCGCACTTCCACCGGATAACTCAGCCGGTTCGCAACCTCGTGCACCGTCGGCAGGATCAGCGGATCGGCGCCCAACCCGCCACCCAACACGACCAGCCCCGGATCGACCATGCTGACGCAACTGGCGACGATCGCGCCGATATCCTCAGCATGACGCTCGACATGGGCCAGCGCGGCTGCATCGCCATCGGCGGCACGCTTCATGAGATCGGCCGCATCCTCGGGCGGGCTTCCGGCCGATCTCGGCCATTCCCTGGCGACGCGCTGCATCAGCGCTTCCGTACCCATATAGCGCTCGATTTCTCCAGGAACCGGTCGCACGCCATTTGCCATGGGAAAAGCAAGGTGGCTGATCTCTCCGGCCGCGCCGTTGCGCCCACGCAGCAACTTGCCGTCGAGCATGATGCCCATGCCGATCTTGAAGCCTATCTGGACATAGGCAAAAGTCTCGTGATCGCGTGCGATGCCGTTGGAATGCTCGGCAACAGCGGCGCAATTCACGTTGTTTTCCAGCACGATGGGAATATCGGCCGGCGGATCGAAACAGCTGAAAATGGCTTCCTGCCGCGTTGCGGTGGTATCCCCCTGAGGGCCGACCACGCGCGACGGCAAGGCTATCCCGATCGCCTGCAACGGTCCCCAAGCTGGGTCCGATTCCGTCAGCGCCGCTGCGACCTCATCCGCAACCGCCCGACTGATTTCCTCGCCAAGGAAGAACTGGCTCGACGGCAGCCGATAGGTACGGCTATGCAGAAGCCTGCGATCGATTGTCGAAACGCGCAGCCGGATATGTGTGGAGCCGGCGTCGACCGCAAAAATGTGACCGGCGTTCGGACCGGGGCGATAGACGGCAGCCTTGCGGCCCAGCGCACCCTGAAGCTCGCCCACCTTGCTTGCAAGGCCGCCCTCCTCCAGCTCGGCGATCGCCGCCGACAGCGTTGGGCGTGACAAGCCCAGCACCTCGCCGAGTTGCGGACGCGTCGAGGCGCCGCGGACCGCAAGCAGGCGAAACATCGCCTTGGCGCTACCTGTGAGCGGAGCTACCGGCACCGCGCGTCGTCTGCCCTGCAAGCGAGTCATCCAAAATATTGTTATCCAATCTTACAAACTGTATGCATCCAATTCTCGATCCGGGCAACGACTAAGGTGGGCAGCAGTCGGTGTTCTACCCGGCTCAGACGTCCCGTCATCAGAATGGCTCTACACGAAATCCCGACGTCGGCGCTACTGGTTGAGCAGGCGCCCGATCATCGTCAAGGCATCGGGCTTGGGCTCCCCCCAAGCTGTCGGATGCAATCGATTTAGGCAGCGTTTGTGTGGATTTCAGCAAAGTGAAAGGAATTCGCCGACAAAGCTTTCTGCGCAGATGGCCGAGGTCAGGAGATCAACAAAGCCAGCTTGTGCAGACACCTGCCGATGAACTCACTTGCGACGATGATCCGGAAAGGCCTTCGCCTCCGGTGCATTTGCCCAGCTTTGCAGCGTCTGACCACCGTCGATCAACCAGTCCACTCCGGTGATGTGGCGCGCTTCGTCGGCAGCAAGGAAGGCAACAGCGGCGGCAACATCCTCCGGCTGTCCGATGCGGCGAAGCGGAATGCGGTCGGCGAAACGCTGTATTCCGGAAAGATAGCCGGCGCGGTCGGCTGCCGGTACACCCAACGTCGTCTCGATGACTCCGGGGCAGATCGCATTCACCCGAATGCCGTAAGGTGCGACGTCGAGCGCTGCAACACGCGTCAGACCGACCACGCCATGCTTGGTTGACGCATAGCCGGCGCCTCCGGAGAGCACGTCCCAACCAGCCATGGACGATCCCATGTTGACGATCGCACCTTCGATGCCTGTTGCGATCATCGCGCGCAGCGAAGACTGAAGCACAAGAAACATGCTGCGCAAATTGATGCGTACGATGGCATCCCAGTCATCGACCGGCAGTTCGTGGACCGGCGCGACTTTGCCGGAGATTCCGGCATTGTTGAACACGACATCAAGACGGCCAAAGGCTTTCAGAGTTGCGGCAACCGCCTCCTCGGCCGCGGCCGCGTCCGAGACATCGGCGGTGATCGCGATCGCCTTGTCCCCGAGGGCAGCCGCTGTCGCCCGGGCCCGCTGCGCGTCAATATCGACGATCGCCACCCGGGCGCCTTCCTGTGCAAAACGAAGCGCCGTCGCGCCGCCGATCGCGCCGCCTCCTCCGGTCACCAATGCGACCTTGCCTTCGAAACGTTGCATGGTGAACTCCTTCAATTCTCGTAGTCCCGCCAGGAATGGCGAGGGGCGAAGCCCAGTGTGGCGTGGGCATGTCCGTTGTCGATAACGGTGGCGAAACCTGGGAGAGCCGGGGAAACCGGCGTTGTGGGATATGCCCTGGCGATCAGTGTTTCGGTCGGTTCTTCCGAATATGTATCGGCAGCACTTAGGAACGTGCGCAAATGCCCGTCCCCCTTCCAGTTCAGGGCTTTCACAAAGGCATCAGCGGCATCGCGAGCGTCGAGATAACTCCACAGATCCCGCGCAGATTCCTGGAGCCTGCGGCGCGGCACAACAGTTTCGAAGAAAGCCTGCGGCGTTTGGATCCACGGCATGCGGAGGCTGACCGCGGAAAATACGCCACGCCGCACGGCGGCCTCGACAATCTCCTCGCCCAGCCATTTCGACAGGCCATAGGCATCTTGCGCACCGATCGGATGGTTTTCGTCGATTGGAAGGTAGGCAGGAGCCGGTAGTTTTTCGGCAAACGGATAGCCCAGAACGCTGAAGGAGGACGCGTAGATGAAACGCTTCACGCCATTCGATGCCGCCGCTTCGGCAACGTTATAGGCCAAGGCCATGTTGGTTTTGAAAACCTCTGCCGGCGCTTTGCCGGTTGGACGCGGAATGGCTGCGATATGTGCAACGGCATCGCATTCGCGGATCAGTTGCAGCGCAAGGCCGAGATCGGCAAGGTCTGCGTCGACATGGACCCAGCCGTGATCCGTCTTCGGCGCCATGGTGTCGATGCCGAGAACCTCATGGCCCGCCGCCACGAACGCGCCGGCAACATGACGGCCGAGGAGCCCACTCGATCCGGTGACGATGATTTTCATGTGACGGCCCTCCTCCATGCAACATAGAACGCACAAAAATCATTGATGGTCAAACAATCGGAGACCTCAATCCCGAAGCGTTGTCAATGCCTGCAATGCACCTGCCAAACAGCTTCAAAATGCTGCAAACATCGGATTACATAATGCTGTCCAGGGTTCGGAGCAGAATTAAAGAAGCAAGGATTGACTTGGAAACCGCAGCAGTTTTTTGTATGACCACCAACAATCGGCAAGTACCGGGAGGATTGGACATGGCGTTGGACAGTTTCTCGTCGCATCGACAGGAAGGCGGAATGACGCTCGATCCGAGCCGAGCCGCAGTCATCGTGGTCGATATGGTCAACGACTTCTGCAAGGAAGGCGGTGCCATGGTTCTGCCGGGGTGCGAAACTCTGATCCCACCGCAGTTGCGCCTCATTGAAACGGCCCGCAAGATCGGCGCGCCGGTGATCTGGGTTCATGACGCGCACCGCCATGGTCTGCGCCGCGATCGCGAATTTCTCAAGCGTTCGCCGCACTGCATCGAAGGCACCTGGGGTGTCGAAATCATTGATGAACTCGGCGCCTTGCCCGATGAGATCCACCTTATCAAGCGTCGTTTCTCGGCTTTTTTTCAGACGGATCTCGACCTGACCCTCAAGGATATGATGGTCGACCAGCTGATCATCTTCGGCGTCGTCACCAATATCTGCGTGCGCTCCACGGTTCATGACGCCTTCTTCAACGGCTATCAAGTGGTGGTACCGGCCGACTGCTGCGCCGCGACCGGGCCGCGTGAACAGGAAAGCACACTCTACGACATCTCCACCCATTTCGGGATTGTCAGTGATTCCAACATGGTCGTTCGGGCGCTCACAGAAGGCGCTTTTGTGGAAAACGCGAACATCGCGGCCTGAAGCGGCATTGCCGTTTCGGGCGTCCAGGCAAAGGGTAACGCAGTCCGTGACGATCCTCGACAATAACGCCGACACATCCAGCTCATCCAAGGGCGACAAGATCAGCCGCGAAGAGGCCGTGATACGCTACGCCGAAACAGGCTATGATCTCGACGTGCATCCCGCCCATGTGGTACGCCGCGCACATCAGCGCGCAACGCTCTGTTTTCAGCAAGTCATGGCAGGTGAAGACCTGTCGCCGACGCAGTTCGCTGCGCTGGCCACCATTCTCAAATACGGCGAAGTCTCGCAGAATCATCTCGGTCGGATGACGGCTATGGATCCATCAACGATCAGCCTTGTGGTTCGCAAGCTGCTCAAGCAGGGCTTGATCAAGCGCAACCCCTCGGAGACGGATCAACGGCTATCGATCATCACGCTTACCGATGAAGGGACCCGTTACACGCTCGACCGGCTGGAACGCAGTGTCGAAGTCGGAAGGCGTCTGCTTTCCCCCCTTTCAGCCACCGAACAGATCACACTTCTACGGCTGTTGCAGCGCATCAGCCTGGACGAAACCGGCAGCCCGGAAGTCAAATGACCCTCTGACCTGACGGCCGGCCACTCATTTCAGCTGTAACGGCCGCCGGCTCTGCCGGCGGGTGCCGTCGTTCGCGCCCAAAACAAGAAACAAGCAGACAGGGAAACCGTTCATGTCGCACGACCTACAAAACACCACCACCCAAGGCGGCAGAACACTCATCCGCAATGTCGGTCTCATGCTCAGCGGCAATATTGAGGAACCGATATTGAAAGCGACCGCAATTCTTGTCGAAGACGGGTTGATCGCCGGCATCGGGACGGCCGAAGAGCTTGGCGCCGGTGGCAATGCGGCCATCATCGACGCGCATGGCTGCGTCGTCGCGCCCGGTCTGATCGACAATCACGTTCACCCGGCGGCAGGTGACTGGACACCGCGCCAAAACCAAATCGGCTGGATCGATTCCACCCTGCATGGCGGCGTCACCACGATCGTATCCGCCGGCGAAGCCCATTATCCCGGCCGGCCGAAAGACATCGTCGGCGTCAAAGCGCTGGGTATCGCCTCGCAGCGCGCATTTGCGAATTTCCGGCCTGGCGGCATGAAGATCATCGCCGGTGCACCCGTGCTTGAGCCTGGCATGACGGAAGCGGATTTCAAGGAACTGGCCGACGCCGGCGTGACATTGATCGGAGAGGTTGGCCTCGGCGGCGTCAAGGATGGACCTACCGGCCGACAGATGATCACCTGGGCACGGAAATACGGCATGACCTCTATGACCCACACCGGCGGCCCCTCCATACCCGGCTCCGGACGCATCGGCGCCGACATCGTGATCGAAGTGGACGCCGACGTGATCGCTCATGTGAACGGTGGCCCGACGGCATTGCCGGATGACGAGATTCGCCGCATCTGCGAGGAAAGCACCCGCGCCCTGGAAATCGTGCACAATGGCAACTTGCGTACCGGTCTGCTGGTCCTCGATATCGCCAGGAAACGCAATGAACTCGGACGCGTCGTCCTTGGTACTGACGGACCAGCCGGCTCGGGAGTACAGCCGCTCGGTATACTGCGCACAATATGCCACCTTGCCTCGCTGGGCGAGGTTCCGACCGAAACGGCATTCTGCTTCGCGACCGGCAATACGGCCCGCGTGCGTAACCTGCACGACCGTGGTTTGATCGAGATTGGCCGGGCCGCCGACCTCGTCTTCATGGATCAGGCGGCTGGCGGCATCGGCGACGGGTTTCTGGAAAGTCTGGCGCTCGGCAATCTGCCCGGCATCGGCATGATCATGATCGACGGTGCCGTGCGCACGGCTCGCAGCCGCAACACGCCACCCGCGATCCGGGTACCAGAAGTGATCGCGTAAGGCGCGACGAGAAAAAGGCGGCCTGGCGGCCGCCTTTCCAGTTTGTCAGTTCACGCCGTCTTTGCCGACGATCTTGTCTTTGGTCAGTCCGCCGACCCGTGGCAAAGGTCGGCCGGAATCGGTAACCGCGATGGCCACCACGATTTCATCGTCCCGTGGTGCATCCGGCACGCGCACTTCCATGCCATCGAAATGGCTGCGCACTTTGGCTGCATCCTTGTGGCCGAGCGGAATGTCGAGCGGCGTGCCCATGCCACCGCGTTTCTTGGATGACGGAATGAGGGCGGCACCCTTGCCGAGCACTTCACGAAAGGGAGCGCCGAGCTTCGGATGCAGGATCGCCGCCGCGTGTTCCAGCTCGCCCTCGGCGCCTACTGCCGCGGCCTTGCCGAAACTTTCGACTTCATCGCCAGCAATGCCCAATGCGGCCATCGCGCGACGCGGCAATAAGTCCCCCAGAGCTTCGCCGACAGCCACGAGTTCGGCGAGATCGTCGACATATTGACCGGCGTAAGGATTGTGGATGACGGCGATGGCTGCAGCGCGCCTGGTCGGCGGGTCGACGCGTCTAGAACCTTCGGTGCGGACCTCTTCCACGACCGTGATGATCCGGCGGATCTTGGCGCTCATCGCAGGCCGTCCTCACCCTTGATGTCGTGCACCTGCAAACCACCGGCCCGTGCATGCACACGGGATCCGGTGGTCATGGCGAGCACCAGAACCATCTCGTTGTTTCGCGGAGCATCGGTGATGCCGGCCTCGATGGCATCGAAATGGCTGCGCACATAAGAGGCGTTGATATGGGTGATCGGAATGTCGATCCGCACACCCGGACCACCAACCTTCTTCGCTGATGGAACGATGGCCTTCGCGCCTCCAAGCAATTCACGCATGGCGTAGCCGCCTGGGTTGTGCCAGAGCGCTCCGTGCTCGAGTTCGCCACCACCACCCACGATCGCGCCCTTGCCGTAACCCTCCACGGCCTTGGCTTCTCCACCCAGTGCGTCGACAAGCTTATGCGCCATTTCCAGCCCCAAGGGCTTCAGGTCTTCCATGAATGGCTGGATGTCCTCGACATAACGGCCTGCATAAGGGTTCGCGATAACCGCAAGAACAACACCCCGCTTCACCGGCTCGCTGCGTACGGGCCCTCCCTCGTGAAATATCTCCTCGACCTGCACGACCATTTTCCTGACGACCACATCCGGCATCGCTTGCCCCAATCTCCCGATTAAACTTGTTAGAGTATCAACAATTATTGTTCTGTGATTTTTGTCAACCCGCGCGACGAAAAGCGTCACCTCTGCGGAGCACACAACGATTTCGAGCGTATCCTCGCTGATTGACAGTTCGCCGGACCACCCATAAAGTCATATGACCACCAACAAGTTTGGGATATCGAAAAACCGAACCCGAAGCTTTGGAGGCGGGAGCTTTAATGGGGAGTGAGATGAAAAGCGTATTCCAAAAATGCCTGATCGCCGGTGTGGCCTTGGCGACATCGCTTGGTTCAGCGGCCGCCGCCAACGGCAAGGTGTCAGTCGCGGCCATCTCCGGATATTTTGCGCAAGGTTTCGGCGTTTCGATCGTCAACGGCCTCAACAAGGCTAAGGACGAGTTCGGGGTCGACCTCAAACTCGTCGACACCGGCAACCGCGCGCTCGACTATGAGGAGCAGTTCGCCAATCTCGCAAAAGGTGGTCAGTACGACCTGATCTTCGTGATGGGCTGGGAACTTGTCGACGCGCTGCAAAAAGCCAGTGCCGCCTATCCGGACCAGCGCTTCGTCTTCATTGACGGAGTGCTCGATAGCGACAAGATGATCTACGCCAATTTCGCCGAGGAACAGGGTTCCTTCGTCGCGGGCGCCCTTGCAGGTATGATCGAGAACAAGGGCAGCGCCTTCGACAAGATCGGCGACGGCAAGTCTATCGGCTTTGTCGGCGGCCGCGACATCCCGGTCATCCGCAACTTCCTCGGCGGCTATGAGCAAGGCTCGAGATATGCCGCGCCCGACGTAAAGGTTAACTCCGTCTTCGCCGGCACGTTCGACGATCCGGCCAAAGGTAGCGAGCTGGCGCAGGCGCTTTACGGGCAAGGCACCGACATCGTCTACAACGTCGCTGGCCCGACCGGCGAAGGTGTGATGCAGGCAAGTGCTGCCGTGGACAAATATTCCATCGGCGTCGACGTCGACATGTGCGCCTCGGCGCCAGGCAACGTGCTTGCCTCGATGCTCAAGCGTGGCGATATCGCCGTCTACAGCCTGATCAAGGACGAAGTCGAAGGTCGCAAGGTCACACCGGGTACCCGTACCTTCGATCTGGCTTCCGGTGGCGTCGAGGTTAAGATCTGCGACGATATCGCGCCGTCGATCCCAGCCGACGTGACCGCCAAGCTCGATGAGATCAAGAAGGGCATTGCCGACGGCTCGATCAAGGTCGAACGGCACAAATAAAGATCTCTGCTTCCGGAGCCCGGTCTATCGGCCTCCGGAGCGATCTTTCCTGGAAATTCAGATAGAACTCGATCAGCCCCAGCCAAGGGGCTGATCGGCTCAACTCGCGAGGCTCTCGTGTCGGACACGTCGCCAGCCAAAAGACAAGAAACGACATCACCGGCTGAAAACGCCGTTGAATTGATCGACATCACCAAGCGCTTCGGTGCTTTTGTTGCCAATGAGCGCGTGAACCTTCGTGTCAAGCGGGGTGAGATCCACGCCATCATCGGCGAAAACGGCGCCGGCAAGACCACATTGATGAACATCCTGTTCGGCCTGTTGCAGCCCGACGAGGGAAGAATCGTGCTCAATGGCAGGGAGACCATCGTCACCGATCCCGCAACCGCGATCGATGCGGGCCTCGGCATGGTTCATCAACACTTCAAGCTAGTACCCTCGCTGTCAGTCGCCGATAACGTTTTCCTCGGCATGGAGATCCGCCGCAATGGCCTGATCGATCAAGCCGCCCAGATCGAGAAGACACGTGAACTGTCCGAGCGCTTCGGCCTCAAGGTCGAACCGCAGGAGCGGGTGTCGCTGCTTTCAGTCGGCATCGAACAGCGCATAGAAATCCTAAAGGTTCTGGCACGCGGCGCACGCACCATCATCCTCGATGAGCCGACGGCAGTGCTCACCCCGCAGGAGAGCCGCGAATTGTTTCAGACCCTGCGCGGCTTTGTTGCAGATGGCATGACAGTCATCTTCATCTCGCACCACCTCGAGGAAGTGATGGAGGTCTCCGACACGGTAACGGTCCTGCGTCACGGCAAACACGTCGCCACGCGTCCGACAGCCGAACTCACCAAGGACGACCTGGTGCGGATGATGGTCGGCCGCAATGTCTCCTTTGACCGACGCCGGCGCACCAAAACCGCCGGCGAGGTCGTGCTCGACGTCAAAAACCTATGGGCACGCGACGAGCGACGTTTGCCGGCACTGCGTGACGCAAGTTTTACGGTGCGGGCTGGCGAGATTGTCGGCATCGCCGGTGTTGCCGGAAATGGCCAGACGGAGCTCGCCGAGGTGCTCGCCGGCTTGCGGCCTGCAAGTCACGGATCAGCCATGCTGAAAGGACGCGACCTGACGGCATTGACGCCGGCAGCCATTCGCGATGCCGGTTTCGCTCACGTTCCCGGCGACCGCATGGTGCGCGGGGTCGACGGCAGTGCTTCGATCTCGTCTAACCTTCTGATGGGCCGTCAGTTCAAAGCTCCGTGGAGCCGCAATGGCGTCCTCGACTGGGATGGGGTTGCGAAACAGGCCGTCGAGATGATCAAGCGCTTCGATATCCGGGCGCGCGGTCCGGAGGACACGGTCAAGCGGCTGTCGGGCGGCAATATCCAGAAAGTGGTGCTCGCCCGCGAATTCACCAATGATGCTGACTTCCTTCTCATCGACCAGCCTACGCGCGGTGTCGATATCGGCGCACAGGAATCCATCCATGACGAGATCATGCGCCAGCGCGCCGCCGGCCGCGCCGTACTGGTCATTTCGGTGCAACTCGACGAATTGCTCACCTTGGCCGATCGCATCCTGGTGATGTTCAACGGCCGGATCATGGGTGAGGTCGAGGGCGATAGCGCCGACAGTGAAAGGATCGGCATGATGATGGCAGGCTTGAACGCTTCCGCAGCAAGCGAGGTGGCGGCATGAGCGATGGGTTGCGTGCATTCTATGGGCAGATCATAGCCCTGGCGATCGCCCTTGCCCTGGGCGCCCTGATCATCGTGCTGATCGACGAAAGCCCCATCAATGTCTTCATGACACTGGTGAGGGGAGCGTTCGGCGACCAGTCCAAGATCGCCGGTACGCTGCTGCAGACAACGCCCATTCTCATATGCGGCATAGCTGCCTGCATCGGCCTGCGCGGCGGCATGTTCAATGTCGGCATCGAGGGCCAGCTCTTTCTTGGAGGCTTTGCCGCGGCCTGGGTCGGTTTTGCCTTACCACTGCCGGCTGGTTTGCATATGGTGGTCGGCATGGCGGCCGCAGTGCTAGCCGGTGCCGCCTGGGTAGCCATTCCCGCCTATTTCCGCGCCCGCTACAACACCAACGAGGTCGTCTCGACAATTCTGTCGAACTATGTCGCGGTGCTGCTCACCTCCTATTTCACGATTTTCCTGTTCAAGCGGCCGGGCGGCTGGTCCGAGACACCGCCGATCCTGCCGACGGCATATCTGCCCGAGCTGTTCTCCTTCTCCCGGCTTAACTGGGGGCTGATCATCGGTCTGGCGCTGGCGTTTTTTGTTGCCTGGTTCTTCCGCCAGACGGCCAAGGGCTATTCGATCTCGATGGTCGGTTCGGCGCCAAAATTCGCCGAATATGGCGGCATCGACGTCAAGCGCCAAGGTTTCCTCGTGCTGCTCGCTTCGGGCGCCGTAGGCGGCCTCGCGGGCGGCGTGGAGACGCTCGGCATCCACCACCGTTTCATGGAAGGCTTTGCTCCCGGATTTGGTTTCGACGGGCTGATCGCAGCTTTGCTCGCCAACGGATCTCCGATCATCACGATCTTCACGGCACTGTTCTTCGGCGCGTTGCGCAACGGTTCGCTGCTGCTTGAGACCGACACCAGCGCATCGCGCGAGATCATCACGGTGATCCAGGCGCTGATCATCCTCAGCGTCTCAGCGCAGGTTCTGATGAAACGCCGCGGCGACAGCACCGCAGGAGAGCGTCGATGGAAATTCTAGATAAGCTCCTCAATGTCGCCCTGCTGGTAGCGACGCTGCGCACGACTGCACCGATCCTGCTGGTGGCCTTGGGCGGCTCCTTCACCACCAAGGCCGGCATCTTCAACATCGGCCTCGAAGGCCAGATGCTCGTCGGCGCCTTCTTCGCCGTGCTCGGCTCGATCTGGTCCGGTTCCGCGCTGATCGGCGTTGCCTGCGGCGTCGTCGCCGCACTGGTCTTTGCACTCGCCTTTGCAGTGCTGGTGGTCTCCTTCCGGGCCAACGAAGTGGTGGTCGGCCTGGCGCTCAATATCCTTGCCGGCGGCATGACGATCTCTCTGATGAAAGCGATCTTCGGAACTCGCGGCTCGATCGTCGGCCAGAAGATCGTCGGGTTGCCGAAGGTCCAGATCCCCGGTGCCCGCGATCTGCTTGGTTCCTGGGCGCCGCTCGTCTCCGGCTACACGCCCATGGTCTATGTCGCGTTCGTCGCCGTCCCTTTTCTGGTGCTGTTCTACAAGCGCACCAGGCTCGGCCTCTATATTCGCGTCGTCGGCGAAAAGCCGGAGGCTGCCGAGGCCCTGGGCATCTCGATCACCCGCGTTCGCTACACGGCATCGCTGTTGTGCGGCCTGCTTGCCGGTCTTGCCGGCGCGCACCTCTCGCTCGGCTACATCACCATGTTCACGGAAAACATGTCCTCGGGCCGAGGCTTCATGGCCGTCGCCATCCTGATTTTCTCGGCTGGCGATCCACTCAAGGTACTCGCCGGTTGCCTGCTGTTCGGCTTTGCCGACGCGTTTTCACTGCGTCTCCAGACCTTTGGCTTCCCGTCCTATCTCATCCTGGCGGTACCCTATCTGGTCGCGCTGGTGGCACTCTTTGCGCTGTCCTACCGAAGCCGGCCCAGGATCATCCGCGAAACTCTGGAGAGCATGAAAAAGATGCTGTCCGTCGAGACCAAGCCGGCCGAAACCGGCAACAACCTCCCGCGCTGAAGGATCACATCAAGACAATGGAACGCATAATTCTCGACGTCGATTCCGCCGGCGACGATATTCTCGCCGTGCTCTTCGCCGCCGCCAATCCGAATGTGAAGCTCGAAGCGGTGACGACAGTTACCGGGGCAGCCGGCGCCATCGAGCAGGTCACGAATGTGGTGCTCAACATCCTCTCCCTCGCGGGTCGTGACGACATTCCGGTGCTTGCGGGCGCCTGGCGCCCAATCGTCGGCCATTCCAAGGCCGATATGGAAGCGCCGGTGCATTTCGAAAAGACACTGACGGCACGCTTCGGCGACCGACTGAAGAAGTTCAATCCGCCCGCCCCCACGCCGAAGCGCGCAGCGACCCCCGGCCACGCCGTCGACTTCATCATCAACACCGTGATGGCAAACCCCGGCGAGATCACCCTCGTCACCACGGGGCCGCTGACCAACGCTGCCATGGCGCTGCTGCAGGAGCCGCGGCTTGCAAAGACGCTGAAGCGCCTGCTCGTTCTCGGGGGCACCTTCACGACGCCCGGCAACATCACGCCGGTAACCGAATATAATGTCTGGGCCGATCCCGAGGCGTCGCGCATCGTGCTCAACGCCGAAGTCGACAAGATCCTGGTGCCTCTCGACATTTGCGAGGACAACCGCGTCGCAACCTCCATGCTGACGCGCGACGATATCGCCGACATGCAGAGTTGTGCCAAGGACAACCCAGTCCTCGACATGATCGCCGACGTGTTCCCGATCTATATCGACATCTGGCGTGAGTTCTTCGGGCTCGTCGGCTTTCCGCTCGACGACGTCATCACCGTAGCGCTGGCCTTTGACCCAGGTCTTGCCACGCTCACCGATCCACTTTTCGTCGATGTCCTGATCGACGGCCACGTCGCGCGCGGCCAGACAGTGGCTTATCGAGGCTTCCAGATCCTGCCCGGCGGCGGCCCGAAGACCACACGCATCGGTACCGATCTCAACGGACGCCGCTTCCTCGAAATGTTCAAGCAAACCATCGCGCGCTACGAGCGGGCGGCCTGATGAGTGCAATGATGAAGCCCACTCCGATTCTTTTCGACTGTGATCCCGGCCACGACGACGCCATCGCCCTGGTCATGGCACATCGCTCACCCGCCATCGAACTGCTGGGCGTCACCACCACCTGCGGCAATGCCGAACTGGAAAAGACGACGACCAACGCACTGCGCATTCTCGAATATATCGGCGCCAGCGACGTGCCGGTCGCGGCTGGCTGCCATCGTCCCCTGGCGCGCCCTCTGGTGCTTGGTACGGCGGACGGCCCGAGCGGCCTCGAAGGTTCGCCCTATCTGCCACAGGCAAGCATCAAGCCGGTCGACCAGCACGCGGTCGACTTCCTGGCCGAAAAGCTGGTCGCGTCGCCAGAGCCGTTGCTCGTCGTGGCGACAGGTCCTCTCTGCAACATAGGCCTGATGATCCTCAAGCACCCCCATGTACTGCCCAAGATCAAGGAATTGATCTGGATGGGAGGCGTGTTCTACCGCAAGAGCGAGATCATAACCCCGACCGAGTTCAACGCCTTCTGCGATCCGGAGGCACTGAAGATCGTGCTTGATTCTGGCGTCCCGATCACAATGGTCGGCCTGGACGTCACCATGCAGGTGCTGATCGAAGAGCCGCAATATGCCGAGCTCGCCAAGATAGACACGCCGCTCGGCAAGCTCGTCAACGACTGGCTGCTGTTTTACGAGAAGCTCCATCGCAACTCGATGGGTGTGGGGGGCGCCATGCACGATCCGCTTGCGCTGGCGCTGGCGATCGATCCGACCCTGGTCAAGACACGCCCTGCCCACATTGCCGTGGACCTCAAGGGCGCCCACACCTTCGGCGCGACGGTCGCCGACTTCTGGGGCGAGCGTGGCGAGAAGGACAATGCGCGCATTGCCTACGAAGTCGACGCGGATCGCTTCTTCAAGCTGATGTTCGACCTGCTCAGAGACTAGGTCTATCGACGGGTGAGCGCTCTGCGCTCACCTCAATCCTATTTGACCGGTTAATTCCCGATAGCCTTGCGAACCGCTTCATTGGAATGGGCCCAGCCCGTCAATCATCATCACCTTCCATCGTCGTACCGTTCTTTGTGAACGAGCCGGACCGCATTGACAGGCTACCTACTAGTTGGTAGGAAAAACTATGGGAAACTTAAAAGCTAGGGCCGATGAAATTCTCGCCTGCGCGCGCTCCCTGATCATCAGGGGTGGCTACAACAGCTTCAGCTACGCCGATATTTCCAGCGTAGTCGGCATTCGCAATGCGAGCATCCATCACCATTTCCCAAGCAAATCAGATCTGGTCTGCGCACTGGTCTCACAATACCGGGAAGAGGCTCAGGCCGGGTTCGCCGAGCTCGAACGCAATGTCTCCGACCCGCTTGAACAGCTTCGTGCCTATGTGGGCTATTGGGAGGGCTGTATCGCTGACGCCACGCACCCCTTCTGTGTCTGCGCCTTGCTCGCCAGCGAGCTTCCGGTTCTTCCCGAAGCGGTCGTTGTTGAAGTGCGCGCACATTTTCGTGGGTTATCGGACTGGCTCACCTCCGTCCTGGAACGCGGCGTTGCACAAGGCCGCCTCATCCTGGCCGGGACAGCCAGGGCGGAAGCTGAAACGTTCATGGCCACGGTGCATGGCGCGATGCTTTCTGCGCGCGCTTACGGGAATCCCGGCACCTTCGGCGCAATCACTCACCCTTTGCTGGATCGCATCGCCGTCTGAAAACTGACACGTTTCCAGGATGTCGATGCATGACTTAACTACCTACCAACTAGTAGATAGAATTCTCCCCCTCCCCGCCTCTTTTTAAGAAAGGCACTCTCTCATGTTTGGAATCTCTCCGCTCGGCTGGGTCCATACGCTCGGCAGCCTGCCGGCCATTCCCATGGCCTTATACATGTTTGCCCGCCATGGCCGGATCGTCCCCCGATCCGCGGCGGGCGGGGTCTATTTTGTTTCCATGCTTGCCGGTGCGATCACGGCCTTCTTCGTGGCGCATCAACCGGTCAGCTACGCCATCGGGGCGCTGACCCTCCTGTTCCTGCTTGCAGGTTACGGAATCGACCGCATGCTGGGTCCGATGCGTATCGCCCGATATATCGAAACCATCTGCCTGAGCGTGAGTGCGTTTCTTCTGATGGTGCCGACCGTTACCGAGATCCTGCGCCGCGTTCCGGACGGCCATCCGCTGGTGACCGACCTGAAGTCGCCGCTGCTGCTCGGTGCTCAGGGCGGGCTGCTCGCCATTCTGCTGGTCGGGCTGACAGCCCAGATCATTCATCTGGCAAGACGCGGCAAGACCGCCGCAAACCGACTTTAGCCCCGTGCCGCTCGCGACGGATTTCTAGGGGTGAACATGACACAAGTACCATTGCGAGCGACACCACCAACCACGCGGCGGCTTGGGCGGATCAGACGTCCGGGCCGACCAGAACCTCGTCCTTGGTCGGCACCGAATGGTGTTCGTGGGTGATGACCCAATCGTTTTCGTGCTTGACGAAGCCAACTGTCAGACGAAGGTCTAGCGGCACCGCGGTGGTACCATCACAATGGATGTCACAGAACGCGAATGCCACGGTGTCGCCGGCAGTAGCTAAACGAACTGGTTGCTTGAGTTCTCCTCAAGCACATTCGGGCGAACGAACCCTACTCATCCCCCCAGCCTCTGTCCTTCTCGCGCTTGCGGCTGCGGTAGTCCTTGTTGCGGCGAACCCAGTTGCGGCGTTCTTCGCTCTGCATCGCCGGATCTTCGCGGCGGTCGAGATAGGCCAGTTCGCGCTGCAGCTTGCCGTAGCTCAGCCAGCGATCCTCGGCCAGGCTACCGTCCTGCAGGGCTGCGTCGATGGCGCAGCCCGGCTCGCCGCCATGGCTGCAATCGCGGAACCGGCATCGGCTCGCCAGTTCTTCGATATCGGCAAAGGTTGCCGATAGACCAGCGCCTGTATCCCACAGCCCGAGCTCACGCATGCCTGGCGTGTCCAGTACCAGTCCTCCCCCCGGCAGCAGCACGAGTTCGCGATGGGTGGTGGTATGCCGCCCGCGCGCATCGTCCTCGCGAATGGCCTGGGTCGCCATCAAAACCTTGCCGGCGAGTGCGTTGAGGAGGGTCGACTTGCCCACGCCGGAACTGCCGAGCAGCACCGCGGTGCGCCCCGGAAGGATCAGCTGCCGCACGGTATCGAGCCCTTGCCCCGTCAGCGACGACATGGCGACCACCTCGGCTCCGAGTGCCACGGCTTCGGCGGCGGCGATGGGACCGGCGGGATCGTCGCAGGCATCCGCCTTGGTCAGGACGATAACCGGCGTGGCGCCGCTCTCCCGGGTCACGGCAACATAACGCTCGAGCCGCCGCGGATTGAAATCGGCGTTCAACGAAGCAACGAGCAGCGCCAGATCGACATTGGCGGCGATGACCTGGGCTGTTTCGCCGGTGCCGGCCGCCTTGCGCCGAAAACAGGTGGCGCGCGGCAGCAGATGGTGGATCGTTGCCGCCCCTTCGCCGGGGCGCGCCGCTGCCGCCACCCAATCGCCGGCGACAGGATGCTCCGTCTCGCGCGCCGTGAAGGCAAAGCGGCCGGCGAGACCGGCGTTCAATTCGCCAAAGGGGGTGATCAGGCGATAAAGGCCGCGTTGCTGGACGATCACGCGGCCAGGCACGAGTCCTGACGCGGCATGCGGCAGGAATGCATTTTGGAGCGTTTCGCTCCAGCCATAGGTTTCAAACATTTGGATGAATCTTTCGGTCGGGATGCCATATCAGGCGCCAGCCGAAAGCGGATCAGTCCCTGTCGTCAGGGCAGCCGAACGGCGGCGCAGCGGAGCGCGTTGGCGATAAGCACAATCATGAGGCAACTCCTTTCCTGCTCGCGTTGCGGTTCAGTCCGAGGGATCAAGCTATACCAAAGGGCGTCGGCCTTGCAACATTGTACGCTCCTACCACGCGAGAATGGCCAACGTAGGATCGTCAGATCCAGGAATATTACCGGCAGGCTTATCGTGAAGCAGGCTATCGGTCTTGACCACCCGAGCTATTCCTGAACGCAGTATGCCATCTGCCTTCCCTGTCATCCGCTCCGCCTGACGCCGAGAACGACATCCAGAAAACGTTTCGCAGTGGGCAGGAGATCGGGGCCGACCCAGGCAGCGGCAACCGGCAAGGCAGGCGCAGCGGGTTCGACCGGGCGGAAAACCACTCCTGGACGGTCGAGACGTGACAAGCCTTCGGTCACGAAGCCCAGCCCCACGCCGGCAGCGACGAGCGCTGCAAGGGTCGTCATGGGCGTGACCTCCTGCACGATCCTGGGCGTGACCCCTTGGGACTCGAAAAGCGCGATCACACGATCGAAGATACTGGCACCGATTTTGCGCGGGGCAATCAAAAAGGGCTCGCCACCCAGTTTCGATACCGGAACCACCGGCTCGGCTGCGAGCGGATGATCCGATGGAATAGCAAGAAACAGCCGCTCCTCCGGCAAGGGCTGCATCGAGAGTTCAGGGTGCTCGAGCGGGGGATGCAAGATTCCGAGATCGAGCGCGCCCGCAAGCAGCGCGTTCTCGAGGGATGGCGAGTTCATTTCCGCCAACTCGATGCGGACATTCGGGTACCGCTTGCGGAAAACCTGAACGCAGGCCGGGAGAATTCCGTAGAAGGCGATCACTGTGAAGCCGAGCCGCAGCGGGCCGGCTTCGCCGTCAAGGGTACGGCGGGCCTCGCCTATTGCACGGTTGGCATTCTCCACAGCCCTGCGCGCCGGCTCCAAGAATGCGGCTCCGGCCGGCGTCAAAGCGACCGACCGCCGGTCACGTAGGAGCAGCGTTGCTCCAATCTCGCTCTCTAGGACACGGATCCGCTGGCTGAGCGAGGGCTGGGTCAGGTTGAGCTTTTCTGCCGCGCGACGGAAATGAAGTTCTTCCGCCACGGCGATGAAGCAAGCCATCGAACGAACGTCCATGACAAATCCTGATAATATTTCCCTTTCACAGAGAACAATATTCCGATTGGATTACGATCACAGTCAACCTTAGCGTTGCCGGATAAAACCGTTGATGCAGCAATGAGGTTAGACGCGTGCGTACATATCTAAACCATGCCTGCCTGGCAGGGATCGCGGCGACTTTCGCCGCCAACAGCACCTTGGCTCAGTCGCCCGATATCCTCGGTCCTGTTTCCGCCGGCCACGTGGCCGCAATATCCGACGGCGATTACATTGCCTCCACCTATGCCGATACGATCCTGTCTCCACCCGAAGCGGGATATCGGGATATGCTGACGGTACTGTCGATCGAACGCGGGAAAGTCACTCAAAGGGCATTGCCTGTCTCGAATTCAGTGACGGCAGCACCCGAGATTATGGAGCTCGCTCCAGACGGCCGCACCGCTTTCGTCACGGAGAGGCTGGGGGAGCGCCCTGCAGGCGGAATGAAAGTCGCCGACCTCCCGCCGGGAAATCGGCTGTTCGCCATCGATCTTGCCGATGACGATGACCTGCGGTTAGCCGACACGGCCGAAGTCGGGAGCAATCCGGAAGCGCTTGCCGTCAGCCCTGACGGCCGTCGGATTGCAATCGTTTCCAACTCACCTCGAGCCAGCCTGCTGCAGATCGTTGCGTTCGCCGACGGGGTGTTTGGTGAAATCCAGCATTTCGACCTGGCCGAAATCGGTGTCACCGGAACGGCCGACGCTCCGCGTGGCGGGGTGACCGCAACGAACGTGCAGTGGCATCCCTCCGGCCGCTACCTTGCAGTCAATATCACGACGCAGAACAGGGTGGCCTTCATTGAACTGATCCACGAAAGTGGAAAGCTCGCCGCTGAGCTTTGGGACAACGTCGTGGACGTCGGAAAGGATCCATTCGTAGGGCGTTTTACGCCGGATGGCCGCCACTATCTCACCTCGAATTGGGGACGCGATTTCAACGCGAAGAGCCTCGAAGGGCGGGTTCCGGAAGCTCCTTCCACCCTATCGGTCATACGCCTTGCGCAGCAAGGCGCAACAACCGCGCGTCACGAAGTTGCAATGACGCACGAGACCGGCATCTCGGCTGAAGGCATCGCTGTCAGCCCATCTGGAACGTTGGTTGCCACGATCAACATGCAAGACACGAATTTTCCACCGCAGTCGCCACGCTACAAACGAGAGGCCTCGGTCTCGCTACTGACCTTCGACCCGGAATCGTCCCGGCTCGAGAAGGTCGGCGACTATGTCTTCGAGGGTGTCCTGCCCGAAGGTGGAAGCTTTACCCCGTCAGGCAGTCATCTGCTGGTCACCGTATTCGAAGGACATAAAGGAGCGACCTCCAGGACCGGCCCGGGCCTGGAAGTCTTTCGCGTCGTCGAAGGACAAAAACCATCCCTCGAAAGCCTTGGACGTGTGCCACTGCCTCACGGGGTGCACCATGTAGACGTCGCGCCCCGCTAAAACGCTCAGAGCGCATCGCCGCCGTGCCATAAGTAGCGGCTAGGTCACTCCCACTCGATTGTTTAAACAGCATATAACTCTTTGAAATTGCTGGCAAATATTTTCTGGCCACGGAGAAATTCCGACGCTGAGGCCGTCAAAAAGTTACGCTTTTGATTTTAAAGGGAAAATCGCCGAAAAAATATTTTTGAGGTTTCGCCAACTATCGGGGTCAGTCGGATGATTTTCGCGATTTTCCGTGCCCGGCAGCGCACTGGACTCAAGTCGAAAAGTACCGTCACTTAATCCATATCACGCATCGCAGGCCGATGCTATCTGGCCGCAGGCGAGCCCAGTTCTCGACCCTATGCGTCATCGAATACCATTGCTTCGACATAAGGGCGCATCACGGACCAGATCCGTGCCCCTTGCGCATGACGCCAGAGCTCATCCGGCGTGCAGCGTCTATGACGAAGGCCTTCGCGCAGTCCCTCCATCGCAATGCCAAGGCCGATCTTGTTCCGATATTTAAAGCAATCGACAATAGTTCTGGCCGGGTCCGTAATGGGCACTTCTACGCCCTCAATGCGATGCCGCGTGACGCCTTCGTTCAAGCTCACCTCTGCGAAGCGTACGAATCGTATGCGCGGATAATCGATCCTTGGTCGCCAGGCGGTCCGTTCGATCGCCATCCATACGGCGGATGGCATCTGTAGGGTCAGTTCGTGAAACTGCAGCGCAGAGATCAGGCATACAACGCCCTTCGGAACGACACTTGAGGCCTCCGCGAGTGTGTGGGCCGCCTCCAGCGACGCGTCGGGAAGTTGATAGACCCCTCGTGCCCGGCGCACCACCGTCTCCTCCCGGACAAGGCGGGCCAGCGTCTCCGGTCCAATTCCTTCCGCCTTGAAATCCCTCAACCGGAGTATCCCTCTGGCCTTCAGAAGGTCGAGCGCACGACGCCGCTGGGCGTTAGCAGGTGGCATAGCTCGTGACGTTTCCTCGACTTTAGAGCTCAATATCAGAGGTTATAACACATAATTGAGGGCCTGCCTGAGCTGCTCCATGACGAAAGCAGCCAAACTCTGCCGTCGATTTATTCTAATGTTCATGTTATGTTCTAATATAAGTTGCCAAACGGCAACACCGTCCCGAAAAGGGCTGATTTTGGGACCGTTTGCAGGAAGGATTGAATCAGATGCTTGCGTGTCCCGAAACTCTGTCCCAAAACAAGCCCATGAAGATAGGATATGCGCGAGCGTCGACCAACGACGAGGACCTGAATCAGCAGCGCCGCGCCTTGCGCCTCGCTGGCTGCAAGAAGATTTTCGACGATCAGATCTCCAGGATATCGACCAAGCGCCCGGGCCTCGACGAGGCGCTGGAAGAGTGCGGCCCAAACGATATACTCGTAGTCTGGAAGCTTGACCGCCTCGGCCGCTCCCTTTCTCACCTCATTACCATTGTTCAGGAGCTCGGGGGCAAGGGCTGTGGCTTCCAATCCCTCTCCGAGGGTATTGACACGACGACCGCGGGCGGTCGTTTTGTGTTTCACCTCATGGGCTCCCTCGCCGAAGCTGAGCGGGCACTGATCGCCGAGCGCACCAAAGCTGGACTGGCCGCGGCGCGCATGCGCGGGGTTCGTATCGGGCGCAGGAAGGCGATGAATGCTGAGCAGCTGAGGCGCGCTCGCGCATTGCTGGAGGCCGGCGAGCGCCCTGCGGATATCGCGCGCATGCTGCAGGTCGGACGATCAACGCTCTATCGTGCTCTCGACGTTCAACATGCCCGGGGAGGCCAAGCAGCATGAACGTGGCCGTGTCGAAATCGAATACGCGCACCAAGCCTGAGGCTTCGGACTTAGAGCCGGTCCGCATTGAATTGGCCCGTGCCCGGGTCATGGCGCGCGCATGGTCTGAAACAATCCCCGAACCACGTCGTACCGACCACGCCGCGCGATTCGCGCGAGCCGCCCTGGAGATATTCGCCGCCGAAGTCGCGCCAGGGGTAAACTTACGTCCGCCTTTTGTGATCGCGAGAGGCAAGCTGGACGCCACGGCGCAGCAACTGGCCGACTCCATGGGCCGCCTTGCGGCAGCCCTGCCTATAACAGAGGGCTGCAATGCTCTCACAAGCCTCTACACGACGCTGCTGCCCGGCAAAGAGCGCAGTTCCCTTGGCGCGTTCTACACGCCTGCCGCATTGACCCGGCGCCTCCTCGACCTGGCGACCGAGGGCGGCGTTGACTGGAAGACGGCTCGGGTACTCGATCCCGCCAGCGGCGGTGGCGCTTTCCTTCTGGAAGCGGCAGCCAGGATGCGCACCAGCCTGGCAGGCAGTGAGCCCGCCTTTATCCTCGCCCAACTCGGCAACCGGCTTTCCGGGATGGAATTGGACCCGCACGCAGCTTCTCTTTCTCAAGCGGCTTTGGAGATCGCCTTTGCCGATCTCGCACGCGCCAGCGGCCGCGAGGTGCCGGTATTCGTCAAGGTCTGCGACACGCTCGAAGAGCAACCACAAGAGATCTACGATCTCGTCGTCGGCAATCCGCCCTATGGTCGGGTACGGCTGACGGCGGCGCAGCGCATTCGCTATGCCCGTAGCCTTTACGGCCATGCCAATCTTTATGGCGTGTTTACGGATATCGCGCTGCGATGGACACGCCCAGGCGGTGTCATCGCCTATCTCACGCCGACAAGCGTGTTGGGCGGGCAATATTACGCAGCGCTCCGGCATTTACTCGCCGAGGAAGCTCCGCCCGTCGCCATCGACTTCGTCCATGCGCGCAAGGGCGTCTTTGAAGACGTGCTCCAGGAAACACTCCTCGCCCTCTATCAGAAGGGCGGCGACCGCACCCGTTTTCAAGTTCATTATCTCAACGTCGATAGCGAGCGGCAGGCGCGGCTTACTAAGAACGGCAAGGTGGGCCTACCGGCCGACGCGACTGCGCCTTGGCTCGCGCCGCGGGAGCCGGCGCACGTGCCGCTGATAGCCGCGGCTGAAGACCTTCCATCTCGGCTGGCCGATTGGGGTTATGAAGTATCGACCGGCCCGCTCGTATGGAATCGCTTCAAGCCACAGATGCGCGCGAGAGCCGGTCGAGGCCTTCATCCCCTCATTTGGGCGGAAGCCGTGACCGCGGACGGCCGTTTCGTGTTCCGCGCCGATAAGAAGAATCACGCTCCCTTCTTCAAGCCGGAAAAGGGCGATGAGTGGCTGATTGTCGACCGGAGCTGTGTGTTGGTCCAGCGCACCACCGCCAAGGAACAGCTGCGCCGCCTCATCGCGGCCGAGCTGTCACAGGAATTTATCGAGACGCATGGCGGCGTTGTCGTCGAGAACCACCTCAATATGGTGCGCGCGATGGGCGCGCCGAAGGTCTCGCCGGCCGCCGTCGCTGCGGTGCTGAATAGCGAGACGATTGATCAGGTGTTCCGCTGCATCAGCGGCAGCGTCGCCGTTTCCGCCTTCGAGTTGGAAGCAATCCCTCTGCCCCCGGCTTCCGCCATGGCCCCGATCGAGCAATTAGTCCAGCGGGGCGCGACGCGAGCCGCAATAGAGAAGGCCCTGCGCGGCGCCTATGGACTTAAGGCATGAGCCTCCCGTCGCTTCTGCCTTGGAACGAAATCCATGCCCGGCTACCCGTGATTTTTCCGGAGGGATCGGCCAACCGCGATCGCTCGATTTGGGAGATTTCGGCGAAGACCATCTTCGTTATGATTTACGCCGGTGCTGTAGAAGGAACGGACAGCTGGATACGTCCGGATCAGGTCACTCGCATGACCGACCAACAGGCCGGCCAGACCGGCGACGACGCGCGGCTGGAGTGGGCGAAGGCGTCGATCCGGCCGAGCAAGGCCGACGTCCCGGGCCGCTGGTACGCAGTAAACACGCGGGAATCGATCCGCGACGACACGATCCGATATGCGTTGATCCAGAATGGCGCCGTCATTGAGCGGCCTGGCCTGTCAACGACATCGCCGGCGGGGCGATACGCGTTGCAGGCCGACTTCGCGGCCCTGCTGACACCCGATCTTGACGAGGCGACATTCATCGCAAAGGCGGCCGCCTGGCGGGCAAAGCACCTTAATGCAGGCGCGCTTGCCCGCATCGCCATCGTTCGCAAGGGCGCGGCCGGCGGTGGCGAATATGAGCTCGTTACTTTTCCGAACGGCGAAACCCGCCGGATGACGACTGGCCCCAGCGCAGACATCTCAAAGGCCGTTATCGAGGTCTTCGCGTCGAAGTTCCTCAAAAAACCCGGCGTAATCGCCTTGAGCGAGAGCGGCAACAAGGTTGTCGCGCGGGATGACGAGCTGGCTAAGGCAATCGGCCTAGCGATCCCGGCCGACAAGAGTCTGCCAGACATAGTTCTTGTTGACCTTGGTCCTGCCCATCCCCTGCTTGTCTTCGTTGAGGTGGTGCACACCGATGGACCGGTGAACGAGGCACGTAAGGCCGCCCTGCTCCAGATTTCGGAGGGTGCCGGTTTTCCATCCGAGCACGTTGCCTTCGTGACCGCTTATCTTGATCGCGCTGGCCAGCCCTTCCGCAAGACGGTCAGTAGCCTCGCCTGGGGCAGCTACGCGTGGTTTGCATCTGAGCCGGACAACCTCATCGTCTTCAGCGGCAAGCCGCTTGCGATCGAGGGCAGCTGAATCTCTCGGCCGGCTGCGTTGGGCAGATCCCGTGTTTCTTGCTGCTAGAGATGAAACCGATAGAAATTGGAGATCAGCTAATCGACCTCCGGGGGGAGCATAGTGAAAATAAGCCAGGTCCGAATTGAAAACTTTCGATGTGTTCAAGCCCTTGACGTGGACCTAGAAGACACGACGGTTTTTATCGGCGCCAACAACACCGGAAAGACTGCGATACTTGAAGCCGTCCGGATCGCCCTATCCCGGCGCTGGGGACGGCGCGGCACGGGGTTCACCGAGCACGACGTTCATTCGCCCGGCGAGACGCACGATCCCAAGACGGCGCCCCCGGTTCGTGTGCTTCTCCGTCTGGAAGAAAAGGCGCCCGAACCTTGGGATGCCGACATGGTCGCGGCCCTGGATGATCTGGTCGTCTTGAGTGATGCTGGCCGCAACTTGATTTCGCTGCGCGTAACTTGCGAATGGAACCAGGAGTCTGAGGCTTTCGAGCCAGCCTGGGAATTCCTTGACGCCGCCGGCCAGCCCCTCACGCAAAAATCCCAACGCGCCACGAACCTGTCGGGCTTCTTCGCTTACGCTCCTTTGTTCTACTTGGCTGCCCTCCGTGACGCCGCCGACGAGTTTGGACCTCGGTCCGCGCTGTGGGGACGGCTGCTCAAGTCCATTCGAATACCGGCCGCCATCGAAGCTGACGTGCAGACGACCCTCGACGGTCTCGATACCAAGCTACTCGCTGCCGACCCCCGACTTGCTGATATCGCGAAGATAATCAGCCAGGCAGCCAAAATAGCCGTTGGTCAGAGCGAAGGCGACGCAAGGCTACGAATGCTGCCGATGAACACCTGGGACCTGATCTCTCGTGCTGCGGTAGTGCTGAAGAACGAAGAACTCCGCCCCTGGCTTCCTCTTGATCACCATGGTCAGGGTCTTCAGAGTCTGTCGGTCATTTTCCTGTTCCAAGCTGCGGCGTTTCAGCAACTCGAAGAAGAACAGCCTGGCACCGAACCTATCTTTCTCCTGGAAGAGCCGGAAGCGCATCTTCATCCGCAAGCCGCGCGGACTCTGTGGGAGCGGGTCAGCGAGCTGCCTGGACAGAAGCTCGTCACGACCCATTCGCCCTACTTCGTTCAGAACGTGCCCTTGCACAATCTTCGCCTCGTCCGTTTGCAAGATGGACGAACCGAACTCGCCTTCATGCCTCGATCGGTTGCCTCCGATTTGCCATGGAACGACGGCGTTACACAGTTCGCCGCTCACCAAGGCACGATGCTCGTCAAAAACCCTGCCACAGGAAGGATTGACGCTACCGCATGGTTCGATCCTACGATTGCTGAGAAACTGGCTGGTTGCTTCAAAGCGAATGGCGACCAAGCGGTAATTGCTGGGGCGATTTCAGACCTGCGCCACCGCTCGCGCGGCCTTGTGACGCCGCAAGAGGAGCACGAACTTTCTTTCCTTGGTCGTCGCGTCCGGGGCGAGATTTTCTTCGCGCGCCGTTGGGTCCTCGTTGAAGGGCAATCCGAGTACGTATTGTTGCACGCGATCGGCCGAGCCTTGGGCTACCCCCTTGATCGTCACGGCGTCGCAGTCATCGACTTTCAAAACAACGGAGACGCCGCGATCTATCCGGCGCTTGCGACATCGTTCGCGATTCCGTGGTGGATGATTACGGACGGAGATGGTGAAGCCGTAAAATTTCGCGCGCAGCTCATTAAGCGCGGCTTTGTGGAAGCCGACCTCGACGGGCGTGTCTCAACGCTTCCACCCCCACACGACCTGGAGAGCCAACTGATCGCTGACGGTCACGAGGAACGGCTGCGCACGATTCTGGCTGACGCTACGACTAACTCTGCGCTCACATGTCCCCAGGACGAATTTCTAAAGCGATTGAAGAATGAGAAGATCGCCTGCGTGAGCCGCTTGGGGCTTCAAGTCGAGACCGACGCCGACCTAGCATTAAAAATGCCGAAACCATTCGTGGACCTCGTTCAATCTCTGAAAGGAGGTGCCTAATGACCCCCGAGCTCGAAGCAATCCTTGCAAGCCTCAGTCCCATTCAGAAAGAGGCCGCGGTTTGGGGAGATGGTTCGGTGCTCGTGCTTGCCGGACCTGGATCTGGGAAGACCCGCGTCCTTACCTCCAGGATTGCCAAAATTCTTGATGACAGCCGTGGCAAGAACTTCCGCATTCTCGCGCTGACCTTCACGACCAAAGCGGCAGCGGAAATGCGAGAACGCGTTGAGCTACTCGTGCCCGGGTTGACCGAGCGTGCCTTCATGGGAACCTTCCATGCATTCTGCACGCAAATGCTTCGCCAACACGGCTCACACCTCGGAATGTCTCCCGACTTCGCGATCTTTGATCAGGATGCGGATCGGGAGGCGCTGCTCAGCGACGCCCTTGCCGTCGCAGCAAAGACCGAAGCAGTCGACCCAGATGATGTTCGCTGGCTCAAAACGATCGATCAGTTGAAATCTCGCCTTGTCGTGCCAGAAAAAGCAGCGTCTCAGTTTCGAGACACGCGAAGCGGCGAAGCCATCGCGCGCGTCTATCAAATTTATGAGCAAGCCCTGGGTGAGCACAATTCGATCGATTTTAACGGTCTGATCCTTGGCGCATGTCGACTTCTGCGAGACGTTCCCGGGGTGGCGGAACGGACGAGACGAACATACCCCTACTGGCTGATCGATGAGTTCCAAGACACAACACCAGCACAGTATCGCCTCATCCAGCTCGCCGCTGGTGACGGGTTCAAGAACCTTTTCGCCGTGGCGGACGATGATCAGATCATCTACCAGTGGGCGGGAGCAAGCTATCGGCAAATAGAAAAGATGCGTGCCGATTTCCGTCCCGAGCTGATTCAGCTTGTTGAGAACCATCGGTGCCCGCCAGAGATCGTCGGCGCAGCCAATCTTCTGGTAGCTCACAACACCTTTCGTACGCCGGGAAAGAAACCCCTGGTGGCAGCTAAAGCTGCGATGTCGGAATCGATCAGTCTGCGCCTATTCGAGTCCGACAGTGCGGAAAGCGAGGGTTTGGCGACCGAGATATCCGAAACTGAGCCGTCGAGATGGGGGAAAACCGCTGTCCTCGCTCGAACCCGCTCGCTCCTCGTCCCCATTCAGCAGGCTTTGCAGTCGAAGGGTGTCAAGGCAGTAATCGCGCAACGGCGAGACCGTTTCATTTCCCCGCAATTTACTTGGCTGCAGGCCTGCCTCGACCAGGCCCTGCGACCGACGGACATCCGTGTATTTAAGGTGCTTGTGGACGCGGCCAACCGCGTCGCCGGGCAGGATTTAGACCCTGCGATCCTAGCCGCCGAGGCAGAGGCAGCAGGACTATCGAATTTCGAACATTGGGGAAAAACCAGCGTCGCGATGGGCAATACGATTGGCGCGAAGCTCGGTGCCTTCGCTGTTCGTCTGGCACAATCCCGTACAGCGTGGCGGCCGGTCGTTAGAGAAGCGATCCCCGTGCTCGTCGATTCAGCGACCAGCGCGGAGGGCGTCGTGAGCGACGCGGCAGACGATAAGGCTGCGTGGGACATATGCGTGAAGGAGATCCGGGCTGAAAAGGGTGCCGACATTGATCTGGACGAGCTGATTCAAGGACTGGCGCTGCGCTCCAAAGAACCACCGCGTGATCCCTCGACCGTTACCCTCCTGACGGTTCATGCCTCGAAGGGACTGGAATTCGATATCGTCTATGTTGCGGGACTCGCCGAATCCATCATGCCGTCGTGGCAGAGCGTCAACAAAGGTGGCGAGTCCCCAGAAATGGAAGAAGAACGGCGCAATTGTTTCGTTGCAATAACACGGACTCGGGAGCGCCTAATTTTGTCCCGAGCAGCAAACTATCGCGGTTGGTCGAAAGGCCCCTCCCGCTTCCTTTCGGAAATGGGCTTTTCTGGAGAAACTGAACCTTGATTATAGGACAGCTTTGCTCCCCCTCCACATCACGGAGCCGGGCTACGCGGGCATCCAAAGCTTATCGATGCCGTGATGCGTCGGTTCGCTCGCCGACAAAGAACAATAACCAATCCGACCGCGAGGGGCTCAGGCGATGGTCATCAATGTTTTCCCACCGAAGAGAGGGTCACTCGAACAACTCGGATCGACATTCGCGCTCCAGCAGGACAATTGGAACGATTACAGCTTCCAGACGCTCTACCACCTCTATTATCAGCCGGAAGGCTCCACACCTGCGACCTTGATCGGGCCTGTCAAAATACTACGACGTGGACAGGCCGCCTCAGATACGATTCAGATCAAACAGCCATTCGAGCAGCTGTCGCCCGACTTTTGTTCGGTGGGAAACTCGCTCGATTATTACCAACGCCTCAGCGAAATTCCCCGGTCGGACCGAGACACCATCGTCACAGCGCTCCGCGATGTGGTCGCGGCGCCAGGACTGCGAAATGAGTTCAACCAAGAAGAGGGTTGGCGCGTGTCCCTGTTTCGCGAGAACAGCGACCACGACGGCTTCCTTGCTGATGCGACTGCCATCTTCTCCAACAGCTACGCTGCCCTCGCCGACCTCTCCGGTTCGCTCATCTTTCGGCCTGCCGGTTGGACCTCCCCCCTGATCCTGAACTTCGATGCTCCAGAGCCACTGTTCTACATGGGTCCGCGACGGCCCATTGGTCCGAGCGGAACGCGTGTCATCCTGCCGCGACGCATCATCGTCGTCATCGGAAGAAACGGCTCTGGGAAAAGCACTCTGCTTTCGCGGATTGCGCGCGTCGCTTTCGCCTCACCCTCCGAGCGAACATTGGATGCCGTCCGAGCGATCGGTGAGTTTGAGCCGGCCTCGATCGGATTCATGCGCATCATCGCCATCTCCTACAGCGCATTCGACAATTTCATCCTCCCCGGCGTGTTCGATTCCGATCTTCGGCAGATCGCCGCCGATGTGGAGAAAGGGAGCGGGCGCTATGTCTACGCCGGCCTTCGAGATGTCGTTCGCGAAGCTCGAGACGATGCCGACGCTGTCGACGCGAAGGCTGCGCCGATGGAGGATCGGCAAATCGTCTCGATTGAGGACCGCCGCACCACGACGAAGCTCAAGTCCCTCGACCAGCTTGCGGACGAGTTTACCCGACTCGTGGAGCAGATCGACCGGCAGGGAGACGGACCTCTGCTCGATGCCGCGCTTGCGCCACTGCTCGCCGACCAGTCTTTCATCGATCTGGACGGATCAACGCGCGTCGACCTCTTCGGTGACAATCCACGCCAAGCCTTCATGGGGTGGAGCACTGGACACAAGATCGCATTGCATGTGCTCACCTCTCTCGTGGCGCATGCGACCCGAAAGGCCATCGTCCTGTTCGACGAGCCTGAATCCCACCTCCATCCGCCCCTGACCGCAGCCCTTATGAACGCCGTCCGGATAGTCCTTGAGGAAAAGAATGCCTTTGCGATTGTCGCGACGCATTCGCCAGTCGTCCTCCAGGAGACACTCGCCCGTCACGTCAGAGTTGTCGCGAGGATTGGCGATCATTTCGAGATCAGTGCCCCAAAGATGGAAACATTCGGCGAGAATGTCGGCATCCTGACACAGGGCACATTCGGGCTGACTTCGGCCGCGACAGATTTTCATCATGTGCTCGACCTCCTCATCGAGGGTTGCGACAACCTCGATGAGATCAACCAATGCTTCTCCCCCGAACTCAGCGGCCAAGCCCTCGCCTATGTGATGGCCGGCCTCGCCCGGAAAGGAAAGAAATCGTGAGGTCGCTTCCGCGGCCGAACCGCGACGATGTACGGGCGCAATTAGAACGGGCGCTCGAAATCTATCAACGGAAGGGCGTCCAGTATGGCTATGCCGTCTCCCCGGAACAGCTCGACAGCCTGATTGCGCTCTACGATGCCTACGACGTCGCAGGAGGGTCGCCCAACGACGATCTCAAAGGCCCACTGTTCGCTGAGGACCTAAACGCGGCCATCCATGCCAGTTACCGCTTCACTCAAGCTGGAGGGAAACTCGAACCGATCCGCGTGATTCTGATGCGCGATGTCGAGCACTGCCCCATTTGCGGCATTACAGGCCCGCGGGAACTCGACCATTACCTACCGCAGTCGGCTTACCGGCCGCTCGCCATCTACGTCCGTAATCTCGTTCCTCTCTGCCACGACTGCAATCAATCGAAGAGCACGCAAGAGGCCGGTCAGCCGGAAAACCAGTTCGTTCACCCCTATTTCGAGGAACTTCCTGACGTTCAATTTCTTCGTGCAACCGTGACCCTCGGGAACGGCGCGTTGACCATCGACTACGACATCGATCCTGGAGCGGACTTGCCCGACATTTTGAGAGCAAGGCTGTCATTCCAGCTTGAACGGCTGAAGTTGAACCAGCGGTACCAACGAGAGATCAATACCTATCTGACCAGCCATGCAGTCATGCTTGCGACGACATTCGAGGCGGGGGCTGGAGAAAGCGTCAGTACCTTCCTCAACCGACAGGCCAATGTTGAACGACGGGCCTTCCATCGCAATCACTGGCGGCCGGTCCTGCTTAGCGCGCTCGCCGACCACCAGGGCTTTTGCAATGGTGGCTTTCAAGACGTGCTTCCGAGTGAACAGGATTGATGTAACCGGTCCGAGTCAATCTCTGCCCTCTCGCACCGTGACAACATCGGCCGCCCCCTTTCGCCAACGGACGAAGCAGATCCTTCTCGGGCTTGGGGAGATGTATCCAGGCGCCCCAATCCTCCGGGCGCACGATCCGTCGGTCGTGAAAGGCTCAACATCCGTCCAGGCGACGTCGTCAAGATCGAAGGCATCTGGCTAACCCAGGCGACGCTAACTTGCGGGGACATAAACCGGAAACATAACGTCAACGGTCGAGTGACGACCGTGACCCCAGCACCGATCAATCGGCCCAGTGGACGGCACGGATGAATTCATCGCGCGTAAGTCTGCACAGCGCGAACTCTCCCCGCTGAAATGGTCCGCCCAGCCGCTGGGCGACCGTTTCACTGGCAAGATAGAGAATGTGGCCGCCAAAATCGAAAAATACATGCGCGTTGGCGCGCTTCCATTTCTCGATGAATTGAACACTGCGCCCCATCCAGCGCATCACCGAGAACGTCTTCCCGTCGAGCTCGACAGGCCGCTTTGTGAAATCCATCGAGATCCCGAAATTAAATCCGAGAAACGAGTTGTCGCTGTGGATGTGAACCAGCCAGAACATCCGGTGCCCTTGCTTGTAGAAAGCCTCCCTTGAGGCTCGTTCATCCTCTGAGATGGAAGAATGCTGTAGCTCCAGCACCGTCGCCTTCGACGTGCCGGCACCGTATAAGACATCTGCTCGGTGACGTTCGCCCGTAGCGCCGTCGACCAGGCCGATCTCACGGCACGAAAGATCGAACAGCTCCTTCCAACCGAGATGCCACGGTCCTTCGGGTTCGCTCCAGGGATCGCAATCGCCGGCCTTGTGCCGCCAATGCGGGACGTTTTCGACCGGCATGACCGCGCTGAGAAGGCCACCGCAATCACGGCAGGCCGTGCGTTCACCCTTTGCCAGCGGCGCGCGCTTCTCACCATTAACCCAAGCATACAACATCAGTCAGGCCCCTCCGGCGGCCACTTCAGGCAATCGTCTCCATGCCCACCGTCAACGCATGCTGAGTTCGAGCTTCTGCATAAGCTCTCAGTATTCGGCGCAAAGAATGCGTCGTTCGTAGTCTTTGCACATCTTCCCGATCCAGTTTCGTAAAAACCCGATCATACGGTTTCACGTCTTTACTGAAAACTGGCCCTGGAGGGGAAAGCCTTCCCCTGCGCCCGAGCCTTGCGTCTCGTTCGACCCCTTCTGCGGGGCTGGCCGCCCCGCAACGCCCCGCCGATCGGGCGAGACCGCCCCGTGATATTCGGAATCGTATGTGCGGCAAGATCGAAAGTGAGAGGGAGGATGGGATTTTTGTGACGGGTTCGGGTCGAGAGAGAGGCTCTCGGCGCCCGTCGCGGAGAAACCGACATGGCCAAGGCTGCCAAGAAGATCACCCTCTCGCGCTCGCGCGACATTCCCTTCAACAAGCTGGTCCTATCGGAGGCGAACGTCCGGCGCACCGAGGCGAACCTCGCCATCGAAGAACTCGCCCAGGACATCGATCGCCGCGAGGACCTCGTGCAGGGCCTCAACGTCCGGCCTGTCCTCGATGCCGATGGCAATGAGACTGGAATGTTCGAAATTCCCGCCGGCGGCCGCCGCTACCGGGCGCTCGAGCGGCTGGTGAAGGCGAAGCGCTTCCCCAAGGACGGTCTCGTCCCGTGCATCGTGCGCGATCCCACCACCAAGATTCTCGCCGAGGACGACAGCCTGGCCGAGAACACCCAGCGTTTGCCGCTCCTGCCTTTGGATCAGTACCGCGCTTTCATGCGCCTTCGGGACAAGGGCATGACCGAGGAGGAGATCGCATCTGCTTTCTTCACCACGGTTCAGGTCGTCAAGCAGCGGCTTCGGCTGGTGTCTGTCTCGCAGGTGTTGCTCGACGTCTATGCCGCCGACGGCATGACATTGGAAATGCTGATGGCCTTCACCGTCAATCCCGATCATGCGCGGCAGGAGCAGATATGGGAGGCGATCCAGCACTCCTATAACCGCCAGCCCTGGCATATCCGCCAGTTGCTGACCGAAACGACGATCCCGGCCTCCGACAAGCGGGCCCTGTTCGTCGGTGTCGAGGCTTACAAGCAGGCCGGAGGCACCGTGCTGCGCGACCTGTTCGAGGCCGATGAGGGAGGCTGGCTCCAGGACCCCGCACTGCTCGACCGGCTCGTGTCCGAGAAGCTGAAGGCGACCGCAGACGAGATCGCCAATGAAGGCTGGAAGTGGCTGACGGTCGACGTCGATCTGCCCTATGGCTACGATCACGGCTTGCGCGCGCTTACCGGCAGCTTCGTCGACCTCACCAAGGAGGAGCGTGCCGCGCGCGAAGCGCTGCGCGAGGAGCACGAGCGGCTCGAAGTCGAATATGCCGGCACCGATGAGCTGCCCGATGAGATCGACCAGCGCCTCGGAGCGATTGAGGCCGAGCTCCAGGCCTTCGAGAAGCGCCCGGTCATCTACGATCCCGTCGAGATCGCCCGCGCGGGAGCCTTCGTCAGCATCGATCGCGACGGCGAGCTTGTCATCGATCGCGGCCATGTTCGCCCCGAGGACGAAGCGCCCGAAACCATCGAAGGAGATAAGATCGAGTCCGATGCCGACGCCGGTGGTGATCCCGAGGGCACGCAGGCCGTTCCTTCGGTCCAGCGCGCCGTCATCACCATCGGCGGTCAGCCGACCGAGCCGGAGGACGACGAGGAAGACGTCATCAAGCCTCTTCCGGAAAGGCTGGTGGCGGAACTGACTGCCCATCGCACGCTAGCGCTCCGCGATGCCGTCGGTGGCAATCCCCAGGTCGCGCTCACGGCGCTGCTGCACAAGCTGGTGCGCGACACCTTCCAGCGGGCGGGCACATCGGGCGCGAGTCTGCAGGCGTCGGTCAATCATGTCTTCTTCCGCGAACAGGGCAAGGACCTCGCCGAGAGCCCCTATGCGAAGTCGATCGCCCAGCGGCACGAGGACTGGGAGGCGGACTTGCCGGGGGACGATGACGCGCTGTGGGACTGGCTCGACGCGCTCGACGACGCCAGCCGTCTCGCGCTGCTTGCTCATTGTGTCAGCTACGGGGTCAACGCGCTCTACGAGCGGCCGAACCCATTCAGCGGCTCGGGCGTCTCGCAGCACAGCCCTGATCGGCGCATGGCCGAAGCCGACCGACTGGCGCGCGCCACCGGCCTCGACATGATCGAAGCCGGCTTCCGGCCGACGGTCGACAACTATCTTAGCCGCGTGACGAAGCTCCGGATCCTCACGGCAGTCCGCGAAGGCGCCGGCGAACGCGCGGCCTCGCTGATCGAGCATCTGAAGAAGGGCGACATGGCCAAGGAAGCCGAACGCCTGCTGGCCGATACCGGCTGGCTGCCCGAACCGCTTCGCATGATCGATCTCGGCCAGGACGCGGAACCCGCCGTCGAGGCTGGGGTGGAGGCGCTGCCTGCCTTCCTCACCGACGAGGAGGATGAAGATCACCAGGCGGACGACGACGAACGCCAGCAGCTCGTTGCTGCGGAATGATCCTCTCGCGGGGCGGCACCCGCCGCCCCGCATCCATTCAACATCGGGATGTCATCATGACCGAAGATCATACCACGCCACAGGAGCATCGTCTTTTCCTACTTCGTACCCGTTCACTTCGAGGTCGAAAACGGGATCGTCTCCGATGTCATCGTCATTGACGAGGCGCCGATCCGCGACCCCGTATTTGTAGAAGGTGAGGCAGACTATCTCGCCGACGCCGTCAATGCCGCCAACGACGGGCAATCCTGGCCGTCCTGGCGCTTCGGCTACTGACTGCATTCCGCTCCGTTTCCGCAACTCGCCCGGCCCTCGTGGTCGGGCTTTTTTGTTTGGCGGATTTGCGCGCCCCTTGCGTCGGTCATGGTTCGACCTTCAGCTTCACCTACAGCCATCATTCCTTTCCACGGCTGGAGGCATTCCGCTTCCGGCCCGAGCCGTTTATCCGATGAGACCGGCAAGGAGGTGGGGCTGGCGCGGCGACGCATCCGCAAGAGGTTTCCGGCGCGCTGTCAGATACAAAGAACCACCCCCGCTTCCATTCGCAAACCTTGGTCTGATCCGGTTCCTAATCAATCAACCCATGAAGGGTCGGCTTACGCGAGCGTGCCGCCGCGCGGATTCGGGACATGCCCGAACGCGCGCGGTGATTGCAGCCCCGGTCAGACACTTCGGACGCCTGTCGCGCGGGGGATGGTCCTCCGCCTCTCAAGACAGGAGCCGGAACCATGTCCTACGCAGATGCCACCGCCTTCGCCGCCAGCCTCGCCGCCACGCTGATGGTCTCAATCGTCGTCTTCCAGGCAGGAGACGGCACCCACGGCGCCATGGTGTCGAGCGAATTCGACGGCGACGAGGACATGGTCGAACTCGAAATCGATCCCTGGCAGTGAGGCGCAAGCGCCTCCCGCGATCGGCCCGGAGCAAGAAGCATCCGGGCCTCGATTGCGCGCCCGGTCAGCGCCACCGCATCGCAACCGAAGCCAGCTTCGGTCGATCGCTCCCGTGAAGAGCGAGAGGAAGGCCGGGATTCCATGACGGGATGAGGTGGGGGAGAGAGGCTCCCGCCGTTCGTCAAGGAACGATCCCGATGACCATTACCCCGCATGCCAGCACCATCGCTGTCGCAAAGCTCCCGTTTGACCAACTGATCCCGCATCTGCGCAGCGCAGGGAAATATCCTCTTCGCATCACTTGCATCGGCATCGCCACATTCATCGACGACGACCAGGACGCCGAGCCAATCTCATTCGACCACACCCTTCATCTCGCCCAATGCGACTCGCTCGACGGCGCCATCGCCGAGGCGGCGCGCCACATGGCGTTTGATGATCTCGGCCCGGGCGGCAATGACGCCTGGACCTTCTCGCCGCGTCTCATCGTCATACAAGACGCCGATGGTTGCCTCGCCGCCGCGGGGGAAGTCGATACGGGCGCCATACGATGGTGCGAGCCCGTCGCGTCCGACGGCGAGGCCCGCAAGATCGTCACCGAGGCCAGCCGACTGCGCGGCAGAGCCTTTGCCGAAGCTGGGCTGAACAACCGCGGTGCGGCCAGACACCTGCACTTCAGCGCCAGTGTCCTCGAAGGCCGGCTGGTGGACAGCTTCTGGCGCGCGCCCGCGCGCGCCGCACTTATTCACACACCCAACTCAAGCCCGGCCGTCGCGCCGGGCGTTTTCATTTCAGGAGCCTGACATGGCCGACTACTTCACCCATTTCTCGTGCCTTATCGATGTCGGCACGCCCGACAATGCTGCCCGCGCGCTCGATCTCTACAATCGCCTGTCGGAAGATGGCGCCTCGGAAGATCCGCCTTCCGACGGTTTCCTCCTATCGATCCAGCCAGAGCATGGCGGCACGCAGCTCTGGATGCGCGATGCCGTCACCGGCGATCCCGAACGCCTCATCCAGTTCGTCAAAGTTTGCGCGAAGGAGTTCGGGCTGACCGGCCGCTGGGGTTTTCAATACGCCAACACCTGCTCACGGCCGCGCCTCGACGGTTTCGGTGGCGGGGCGCATGTCCTCGATCTTGCCAAGGGCGAGACCGTCGCCTGGACCTATACCGATGGCTGGCTCGCGGAAATCCTCGACGGAGGCAATCCCAATGTCTGAGATCATCGAAACCACCGTTTACAGACTGCACGAGCTTTCCGACGCTGCGAAGGACAAGGCCCGCACCTGGTATCGGGAGACATCCTGCGCCGATGACTGGCACGAATTCGTCTATGAGGATTTCGTGGCGATCTGCGCGATTCTTGGCGTCCGACTGAAGACCCGTCCTGTGCGCCTCTACGGCGGCGGCACCCGCCAAAAACCGTGCATCTGGTTCCGCGGCTTCTGGAGCCAGGGCGACGGCGCATCCTTCGAGGCGTCTTATTCCTACGAGAAGCGGGGGGCCCGCCAAAAAACGGCGCCCGCCCCGCCGCCGGCCCCCAGGCCGGCCCCACCTCGAGCAAGCGCCGGCGGCGCCGCGAGACGACCACGGCCCCGGCCGCCCGGGGCCGCCGCCCCCGGTGGGGGGGGTTGTCTTTTGGCCCCCCCCCCCCCGGCTCATTGGTCATGTGGGCAACAGACAAGATCGATTACTTGGTCACCGGCGCCACGAAATTGGTGTCGAAAG
>NZ_JAKREW010000109.1 GCF_022347545.1 Terribium retamae | reverse complement strand
GCATCAGGCCGGAGCATTTCGTCTCGAACGGTACGGGTGGCAGCGTCGAGGGCCGCATCGCCGTCATCGAGCGGCTGGGCGGCGTCACCTATATCCACGCCTCGCTCGCCGGCGGCACCACGCTGACCGTCGAGAGCCGCGACGCCGCGCATCTGCGGCAGAACGAGACCGTGCGCTTCCATTTCGACGAGAAGCGCGCCTTCCTGTTCGGCGAAGACGGTTCGAGGATCTGACGAGCCACGCGGCCGCGGACGATCCGCCGCCGGCCGGGCACGTATGGCCCCCGAGGCGCATTCGAGGAAGCGCCGCCGCGTGATGCCGCCGGAGCACATGGCCCTGGGCCGGGGCCCTCGGTTGCCTGTGGCTCAACCGCGGAGGAATTTCATTCACATTGACTGCCGGCTGCGATTGTTCGTCCATGGGCGAATGCCATGCGCGGCCGATTTCGCAGCGGGTACCGGCGCTTATCGCTCCAGGGAGGCACAATGTCGGAATTCAGGCGCCTGTTCACGCCGGTCGCCTTGCGCGGCAAGACGCTGCGCAACCGCATCGTCTTCGGCGCGCACACCGCCAACATGGCGGCCGACGGCCTGCCGACCCAACAGCATGTCGGCTATTATGCCGAGCGCGCTATCGGCGGCGCCGGCATGGTCGTGGTCGAGCCGATGCCGGTGCACCGGGCGGCGGTGCTGACCCGCGGCAATTTCCGGCCGTCCGACGACAGCGTCGTCCCGCATTTCCGCAAGGTGACGGAGGCGATCAAGGGTAACGGCGCCGTCGCCATCCAGCAGCTCTACCATGTCGGCCAGCACGCCGATGCGGACAATTCCTTCCATGCCGGCTGGTCGCCTTCGGGCCTGCCGAGCTACCACGATTCCGACGGCTCGCACCGCATGACCGAGGCCGATATCGAGGAAACGATCGACGGCTTCGTGCAGGCGGCGCGGCGCTGCCGCGAGGCGGGTTTCGACGGCGTCGAGGTCTGGGCCGCCTATCATTCCATGCTCGACCAGTTCTGGACGCCGTGGTCGAACCGGCGCGACGACCGCTGGGGCGGCAGCCTGGAGAACCGCACCCGAATGAGCCGCGAGGTGATGAGCCGCATCCGCCGTGTTTGCGGCGACGATTTCATCATCGGCCTCGCCATCAATGACGAGCCGGAGGTCGAGGTGGCGCTGCAGCGCGAGGCGCTGGCCGAGATCGTCGGGCGGCACGACCGCGACCACCTGATGGACTATGTGACCTGCGGCTCGGGCAGCTATTTCGACTTCTACAAGATCATGCCGACCTTCCTCTATCCGGAGAAGCTCGGCGCCGATCTGGCGGCGGTGCTGAAATCCACCGTGCGCCATGCGCTGGTCACCGCCGAGAGCCACATCCGCACGCCGCAGAACGCCGAAAGCGTGCTCAGCGAAGGCCGTGCCGATCTCGTGTCCATCGTGCGCGGCCAGATCGCCGATCCGCATCTCGCCAACAAGGCCGCCGCCGGCAGGGCCGAGGACATTCGCGGCTGCCTGTCCTGCAACCAGATGTGCTGGGGCCGGCGCTCGCGCGACTACTGGATCAGCTGCGTCATCAACCCGTCGGCCGGCCGCGAATGGGAGTGGGGCGGCGACCGCTTCACGCCGGCCGAAACGCCGAAACGCGTGCTTGTCGTCGGTGG
>NZ_JAKREW010000108.1 GCF_022347545.1 Terribium retamae | reverse complement strand
GGGGGCCGCCCCGCCCTGTTTCGCCGGGGCGGGGGGGGGGGGGCCCTGGGCGCCCGTGCTGGCCCCCCCCCGGCTCTTGGGGGGGGGGGGGGCCCCCCCCCCCCCCCCCCCCCCCCTTTCCCCCGCCGTGAGGCGGCACAACCCCTAGATGGAGCAACTGCAATGCCGAGACTGCAAGACCTGAAAGAGCAGCGCGCCGCCAAGATCGCGGAAATGCGGGCGATCAACGACAAGGCGATGAACGACAAACGCGACCTCGACGATGGCGAGCGCACGAAGTTCGACGCCCTGGACAAGGAAACCCGCTCGATCGGCGACCAGATCGACCGCGCCGACCGGCTCGCCACCTATGAACGCCTCGAGGCGGCCGGTGAGCAGATCAATGGCGGCGAAATGCGCCGCGAGCTGCGCAACTATTCGCTCGCCAAGGCGGCGACGGAAAGCCTCGCCGGCAAGCTGAGCGGCCTTGAGGGCGAGGTGCATCAGGAATTGTCGAAAGGGCGCGAGACGCGCGGCCTGATGGTTCCGACCGAAATCCTGCTGGGCGGCGCGGAAACCCGCGCGATTACCACGACGACGCCGGCCGGCAATCCCGGCGGCAACCTGGTGCGCACCGACCTTGCCGCCATGACCGATCATCGCCGGCCGGCCTTGAAGGTCGAGGCGCGGGGCGCGACGGTGCTGCGCGGCCTGACCGGCAATCTCGACCTGCCGCGCCTCAGCGCCAGCGGCTCGACCCACTGGATCGCCGAACATACCGCCACGACGGGCAGCGATGCCAAGTTCGAGAAAAAGAGCATGTCGCCGAACACCGTTTCGGGGCAGTACGAGCTTTCGCGCCGTATGCTGCTGCAATCGAACGAGGCGATCGAAACCATCCTTCGCCGCGACCTCGGTTTCATCCTCGCTCAGGCGCTCGACCTGGCGTCGATCAAGGGCGGCGGTACGAATGAGCCGACCGGCATCATGGCCGACGCGGGCGTGACGGTGCTCGCCGACGCGGCCCTGTCTTCGGATGCCACCGCCGACATGATCGCTGCGCTGGAAACCGACGACGTGACCGGCACGCGCGCGTTCCTCACGCATCCGGCCGTCATGGCGATCGCTCGCAAAATCCAGGACACGACGAACCGGGTTATCCCGATCGCCGAGACTTTCCATGGCGAGCGTGTCGAAAGCTCCACTCAGGTGCCGGTTGTCACAGCCGGACCGCCCGCCACGCGTGCCCTGATCTACGGCGAATGGGCTTCGCTTTATATCGGCTACTGGTCGGGCGTCGATATCCTGATGAACCCCTATGCCGACGCCGTGGCGAGCAAGGGCGGCGTGCTGTTGCATGCCTTCCTCGACACTGACGTTGTCGTGCGTCATCCCGAAGGCTTCCGCTGGATGGAGATCACGGGCTGATGATCACTCTTGCGGACGCAAAGCAATTCTGTCGCGTCGACCATGACGACGATGACGCCGTGGGGGCGGGCCCGGGGGGGGGCGCCCGCCGCGCAGCAGCAAGCCACCCGCGGGGGGGGGGCGCCCCCCCCCCGCGCCCCCCCCCCCCCCCCGGCCCCCCGGGCCCCCCCCCCCCCCCCCCAAGACCCAGGACCTCGCGGAGCTGGTCTGCTCGAACTCCTTCCGCTCCGACGACGCCGAATCCAATGCCGTCGGAC
>NZ_JAKREW010000107.1 GCF_022347545.1 Terribium retamae | reverse complement strand
GTTATTGATTTCTCTCATCAGGGTGAAAAATACTATCAAAATAAGTACGATTTAATACAAATTAGAGAATCCTCGAGACCCAATGAAATATGGCAAGCAGACCATACTTTGCTAGATATCTTTATATTAGACCAAAAAGGTAATATCAATAGACCATGGCTAACTATTATTATGGATGACTATAGTCGTGCAATTGCAGGCTATTTCTTAAGTTTTGATGCCCCCCAATGCTCAAAACACAGCATTAACACTACACCAAGCAATATGGAATAAAAATGATACCAATTGGCCAGTGTGTGGTATACCCGAAAAATTCTACACAGATCATGGAAGTGACTTTACTTCACATCATATGGAACAAGTCGCTATTGATTTGAAAATTAACTTGATGTTTTCGAAAGTTGGTGTTCCTCGTGGTCGTGGAAAAATAGAACGATTCTTTCAGACAGTTAATCAAACTTTCTTAGAACAACTGCCTGGATATATAAACAATAATGATACTCCTAGTAATCTAATAAATTTTCACAATTTTGAAGAAAAATTACGTTACTTTTTAATTGAAGATTATAATCAAAAAGAACATAGTACTATTCATACCACGCCTATCAGTCATTGGAATAGTAATCACTTTTTCCCTAATATGCCAAGTAGCTTAGAACAACTTGATTTATTATTGTTGGAAATACCTAAATCTAGAAAAGTTCATTCAGATGGCATTCATTTTCAAGGTTTTCGATACAGTAATACTAATCTAGAAGCTTATGTAGGTGAATATGTACTGATTCGTTATAACCCAAATGATATGGCTGAAATACGTGTGTTTTATAGAGATGAATTTCTTTGTACTGCTATATGTCCAGAAATAGCTGATTACTCCATAGATATAAAAGACATACAGCACGCTCGTAGTCAGAGAAGAAAACACTTAAAACAAAATATTGCTAGTCCAAGTACCACGGAATTAATTAAGGAAGAAAAAAATTGTGGTTATTCACCTCAAGAAACGACTAAAAACGTCAAAAAATTAAAGAGATATCGTAATGACTAAAAATCAAAATTTCATTGAAACGAAAGAGTATAAACGCTTTGCTGAATTTTGTGATGCTTGTATTAAATATCAGTATATTGGTATATGTTATGGTCAACCTGGTGTCGGAAAAACTTTATCGTCTAGGTATTACACAAATTGGGATACTATTGAAAAACAAGTTAACCATAGAGGTTGGGAAGATTTAGCTAGTAAAACGACCGATGACATACTATCGGTGGATAAAATATTTTATAATGCACCAGCAGAAAAACAAACTAAATTAAGGAATGATTTATATAGTATTACTGCAATCATTGATTTGGGTCAAAAATTACATGTTGTAAATAAGTATGGACATGAACATAGTAAACATTATAGTGATATGTTTAAATATATTGATTTAATTATAGTAGATGAGATTGATCGCCTTAAAGTGCAACATTTAGAGCAATTAAGAGCTATTTATGATGAACATAATTTAGCAATGATATTTATTGGTATGCCGGGTATAGAGAAAAAACTATCTCGTTATCCTCAACTATATTCGCGTATAGGTTTTGCGCATGAATTTGATAATCTAAGTAAAGATGAGACGCATCATATATTAGAATATAAGTGGCAAGACTTAGGATTTGATTTAAAACTCGAAGACTTTACTGATTATGAGGCAATAACGACGATTATTAAAATTACAAAAGGGAATTTTAGGCTGATTCATCGTTTATTTGCGCAGATAGACAGAATTATGGATATAAATGGTTTAGATAAAATAAGTACAGAAGTTGTAGAAACAGCTAGAGATAGTTTAGTTATAGGTATTCGATAATAGAAAAAGCAACGCATTTTAATATAGTGCGTTGCTTTTCTCATTTATTAGGTAAAGTCATTCTCATATATCGAGTAAAGTGACAACAATTATATATGTATGATTAGGG
>NZ_JAKREW010000106.1 GCF_022347545.1 Terribium retamae | reverse complement strand
GCGACGCTCAGCTTGCCCGGCCGGTCGTCATAGCGCAGCGATGCCGCCGCCAGGCCGATCGCCGCCGCCTGCCGCGCTTCGTCACGAATGCCGCCCATCTCCTGGTTGAGCTGGTTGAACTTCTGGTCGGTGTAGTCGTTGGCCTGGCCGAGCGTCCTGGTCGCGACCGTGTCGGTGTAGTTGTTCGCGGTTTGGACGGCGAAGGTCTTCGCCTCGGTCACGGTCTGCTTCAACTGGCCGACATTGACGGCATCGTTGTTGGCGACGCCTGCGCCGACATTGGAAATGACCACCGGTGCGTTTATGTCGCCGCCCTGCAGCGTGATGCTGTTCTTCTTGCTGCCGTCCGGGTTGAGATCGTATTGCACGGCATTCTGGGTAATCGAGCCGACACCGGTCTGCAGGCTTGCGATCGCCTGGTTGGTGGCGTGTAGCTGCGAACCGTTGATGGCATCGGTGCTGTCGGCGCCGATCCGCCCCGCGGCGACATTGGTGATGGTGCGCTCGGCGCCTGCGTCGCCGACGCTGACGGTCCCGACGGGCGCCGTGCCGGCGAAGTTGTAATATGTGCCCTTGATCGTGGCGCCGGCGGTGCCGACCGCAGCTTGGGTGGTCGATCCGGAGCCCAGCGCCACATCATTGGCGTTGTTGGCCTGGGCGCCCTGGCCAAGGGCCATCGAGCCGTTGCCGGTCGCGACAGCGCCATTGCCGGCAGCCACGCTGTTGGTGCCGCTGGCGACGCTTTGCGGCCCCATCGCCACGCTGTCCGTGCCGCTGGCGATCGAATCGGCCAGCGTGGAGTTGGCGTGGAAATATTTGATGCCCCCGCCATTGTTGATGTTGGTGATGGCATTGTCGATGGCGGTGATACCGTCATAGACCGTCGTATAGCTGTTGCCCTGCACGTTATAGGTCGGCCCGGTGATAGTGCCGTCGGGATTGACCACCGTGCCGCCGCCGATGAGGTTGGTGACCTGGGTGCCGAGACCGCGCAACTGGCTGACATTGACGCCGTCGGTCTCGGCGGAGCCCGCCGCGACATTGGTCAGCTTGCGCTCCTTGCCGGCCGAACCGATCGAGACCTCGCCGAAAGAGGTCTGCGGTGCCGTGAGCGCGAAACCGGTATAGCCGGCTTGCGCACCGACGGTTGTGATGGACTGCGCGCCGAGGGCGACGCTGTTGGTGTGCGTGCTCTGGGCACCGGCGCCGAGCGCCACCGTCTGCACGCCGCCTGCATTGGCCTGCGTCCCGAGGGCGACGCCGTCGGCCGCCGCGACACGAGCAGCCTGGCCGATGGCCGTGCCGCCGGGAGCCGTCTGGTCGACGACAGCGCCGTTGCCGATGCCGATGCCGTTGTCGCCATTGACGACGGTGGTCGGGCCGACGGCGATGGATTCGGCGCCGACCGCCAGCGAGTCGACCGCGGTCGAATTCGCGTGGAAATACATCGTCGGCGTCACGGACACCGAGGCGATGGCGCCCTGCAGCTGGCGCAGCGTCACGGCGTCGCTGGCGGCGGTGCCGTCGGCGACGTTGACGATCTGCCGATAGGCGGTGTCGGTGCCGACGGAAACGGCGCCGAGCAGGGTCTTGTCCGTGGTGTTGAACTGGATCAGCCCGGTCGGGCCGGCATTGATGGTGCCGGTGGCCGGCGCCAGCGCCCGGTTGGATATCGAGCCGGAGCCGAGCGCGACGGCCCCCTCGATCGTTGCCTGGCTGGCGCGGCCCAGCGCCAGCGAACTGTCGGCAACCGCGGTGGCGTTATAGCCCACAGCCGTCGAGCCGATGCCCTGCGCCGAGGAATCGCTCACTGCCAGGGTGCGGTCGTTGGTGCGCACATAGCGGATGCCGTCGCCATTGGCGTCGGTGTAGGTGGTCGAGGTATCGCCGGCTATGTTGTTGATGGTGTTGCCGAGATTGGTGACGGTGTTGCCAAGGTTCGTGACGTTGCCGCTGATATTGGCAATGTCGGTGGTGTTGAGGTCCACCTGTTGGTTGGTGGCGAAGAGCTGCGAGCCGTTGACCGCATCGGTCGAGGCGTTGCTGAGCCGACCTGCCGCGACATTGGTGATGGTCCGCTCCGTACCCAGCGCGCCCACGCTCACGGTCGAGGTCGGCGTCGTGCCGGCGAAGGTATAGGCGTTGCCGCCGATGGTCGCACCGGCGGTGCCGACGGCAGCCGCCGTCACCGAGCCCGAACCC
>NZ_JAKREW010000105.1 GCF_022347545.1 Terribium retamae | reverse complement strand
CTTGTGCCATCTGGGTTGGTGGTCTGCCAGAGCTCGCCCCAATTGTCGTAGGCGTATGACGAGGTTGTTCTGATTTCGCCGTGGTCAGCGCCCCAGTCGACATTTGTTTCCTGAACGAGGTTTCCCTTGCTGTCGTAGTTTGCGGCATAGGTCTGGCGGAACGGGGCGGGCTGCCTGATGATGTCGTTGTTGGCTGCGAAGTCGGGGTCCTGGCGTTCCTCGTAGGTGGGGCGGTTGAGGCCGTCGAAGCGGGTCCTGGTCTTGATGCCCTTGACGTCGGTCGCGACCTGCTGGGGCTGGCTGCCGGGGGCGGCGGAAGCGAGGCTGTATTCGTAGGAGCGGGTGGCCTCGTATTCGGTGCCCGGGGCTACGGTCTCGGCGGTGACGCGCTGGAGGGCGTCGTAAGTGTAGCGGATGCGGACCTGGTTGAGGTCCTCGACCAGCAGCGCCATGCCGTTGAGGAGGGAATGCTGCTGGATGATGGTCTTTGCGGTGCCGTCGAAGCCGGTGACGGTCTCGGCGACCTCGAGGACGGTCTCCCCTGCCAGCAGCGCGCTGGCGGGCTTGCCATAGGCGTACTCGGTTGTGGTGGTCTTGCCGTTGATGGTCTCGGCGCGCCTGCTGAGGCGGCCGAGGCGGAAGAGGTCGGCGGGATCGTCATGATACTCGGTGAGGCTGCGGCTGAGCTCGATCCTGCGCGGGGTGCGTCTGCGGCCGGCGGCAGGGGCGATCTCGAAGAGGGTCTCGCTCTCGGGCATCAGGAAGGGGGTTGCATGCGGGCCGGGCCTGGGCGGGAGCTGGCGATAGCGCGTGACGGTCTCCAGGACCGGCGCTTCGCCATGGTCGGAGGCGGCGGGATGGACGGTCCTGGAGCGCAGGTTGCGCACGAAGCCCTCCGGGTCCGGCGGGCAGCCGTCGCCGCCTTCGGCGGGATAGTGGGTGTAGACCTCCCTGGTGCCGTCGGCATTGACCTGTTCGGTGAGGTTGCCATGTTCGTCATAGCTGGTGGCGACGGTCTCGGCGCGCCATTTCGAGGCGTCGTCGGCGCGCTCCCAGCGGGTCTCGACCTTCATGGGCAGCTGGCATTGCGCGGGCTGCTGGTCGATGGGCTTGCCGACATCGCCGCCATGGTCGGCATAGTAGGTGGTGAGTACGCGCTTGACGCAGTCGTCCTGGGTGGTGACCTCCCCGGTCATCAGGTGGAAGCGGTTGAAGGTCCGCTCGATCCTGCGCAGCGCCCTGCCGTCGGCCCACAGCTCCTGGGTGGTGCCGTAGGTGTAGCTGGTGACCTTGTAGAGGTTGTCGAGGCCGTCGTCGCTCCAGTCGAGGGAAGCGCCGTGGCCGAGGAAGTTGTGGACGGTGTATTTGTAGCGCGTGTCGAGGGCGGGCTGGCCGAAGCCCGGCTCGACGATGTGGCGGGTGACCCGCGGCAGGGGCGAGCGTCGCGCGGCATCGGGGAAACGATGGCCCTCGTCGAGATACTCGATGCGTTCCCTGGCGCCGAGGGGCGTGCCGAGCTGGGTGATGCACAGCGTGTTGTCGTCGCCGATCTCATCATAGGTGAAGTGCCAGGCGGCCTGCTCGGGGGTGGGCAGGACGATCTGCGTGACCCTGTGGCGGCTGTCGAGCCTGAGCAGGAAGCGGGCGAGCGGCGCGCCGCCCTCGCCGGCCCGCGGCCACAACAGCACCTCGAGCTGGTAGTCGGAACGGGCGATGCGCAGCAGCTCGTTGCCGGCATCGTCGTGGACGGCCTCGAGGATGGGAATGCCGGAGGCGAAGCTGCCATAGGAGAGGCTCAGCCCGAAACCCGCGGCGTTGAGGACGCGGGCGGGCAGCGCGATGCGGTTGGTCGAGGGGCCGATGGTGTCGAGGATCTCGATGCTGCCCGAATGGTGGGCGACCTTGTATTGTCCGCCGCCGAGGTCGAAGAAGCGGAAGCTCCTGAGCTTGCGCTCGCGGATGGCCGGCTCGGCGCCCGAGCCGGTCACCTTGAAGGTCTCGCCGGTGGACAGCGACAGGATGGAGGAGGCGGGACGGTACTGCGACAGGTTCAGGTCCCAGCCCAGCCCGAAGCCCATGTCGAGCCCGTTGAGCGGATTGAAGGCAAGCCTCAGCGGCAGCGACGGCCCGGCAAGCTCGTTGGCCTGGAACTCCGGCAATTCCAGCGAAACCGTGTACTGCCCAGTGCGGGGATCAACGCCGTGCTGCGCAAAACTCACAAAGTTGAACGCATTCGAATGCACCGAAGTCGAAGACATCTATTCCGCTCCCAAATGCTGAA
>NZ_JAKREW010000104.1 GCF_022347545.1 Terribium retamae | reverse complement strand
TGCAGTCATGAGAAAGATCGTCATCACGCTCAACGCAAGGCTCAGAGACGCCGAAAGTCCTCAGAGTTGATGAGGGCGGTTGTGCCGTTCAGGTGAAATTCTGAAATGTCGCAGATTCGGGCGCCGTTGCACGGTCTCCCTCATCCTGAGGTGCGAGCGCAGCGAGCCTCGAAGGACGCACCACATTGGCCAAGGCCCGATACGGTCACACATTCACCGGATTGTCCGCCGAAATCCGGTCCGAACCGGAGCGTGCCAGTGCGATTTGCCGGCTGGGTGCTGAGTTTTGTCGTCGTGCTGTTGATGCACGGCCAGCGGAGCCATGGGCGACTGCCGACCCGAAGGCGGCCGGCTGGTCGATGCAGGGGCTTGGTGCCGTGGAAGAGGCTTCCAAGGCGCTGAAGCCGAGGGCCTTCATGATCGTGCAGGACGGCAAGGCGGTCGCGCGCTGGGGCGATGTGAGCGCAAAGACCGATGTCGCTTCGGTGCGCAAGAGCCTGCTCAGCGCGCTTTACGGCATCGCGGTTTCCGAAGGGCGCATCGAGCTGAGAGTGTCAGGAACGCTGCAGAAAATGGCTACAGGCGGGATACGGCCTCACACGCCCCTGCCGTCATAAGCGGCCTGCGCCTGCTCGATCTCGTGCAGATGGCCGATCGCCCAGTCGAAGGCCGCGCCGAGGGGGACCTGGAGGGTGCGGCCGAGATCGGTGATGGAATATTCGACCGAGACCGGCGAGGTGGGGAAGACCGTGCGCGCGATCAGCCCGTTGCGTTCCAGGCGCCGCAGCGCCTGCGTGAGCGCCTTGTGGGTGATGCCTTCCAGCCTGCGCCTGAATTCGTTGAAGCGCGTCGGCTTCTCGATCAGCACGGTGAGGATCATCACCGACCATTTGTTGGCGACCTGATCGAAGAACGAGCGCGCGGCGCAATCGGCAAAGAACACCGGATCAACCGCCATGGCGATATCCTTCCGTATATCTACGCACCGAAAGGTGCATTCTTGATCCTAGATATACGTTGGATATCTACCTTGCAACTTGCGGCGCGACGGCGCGGACGCAAGCTTTGCAAAGAGGATTTCCATGACACAGTTCGATCTTTCGCGGCGCGGCCTGCTGAAACTCGCCGGTGCGGCAGCGGTCGCGGCGGCGGCCCCTGCCGGAGCCGCCGGGGCGCCCCCGGCGGCGAAGCTTTTCCATACCGAGGCCGGCAAAGGCCGGAACCTGATGCTGCTGCATGGCTGGACCTGCGATTCCCACGACTGGAGCTTCCAGCTTCCGCTGCTGGAGAGCCGCTACCGCGTCGTCGCCCCCGACCTGCGCGGCCACGGCCGCTCCGAAGTGATGCCGAGCGGTGCCTATACGCCCGACGACTATACCGCCGACATCGAGGCCTTGATCGCGAGCCGTTATCCAGGCCAGACATTCATCGTTGCGGGACACTCGATGGGCGGGCACATCGCCGCCCGCCTGGCGGCCAAGAGACCGGATCTGGTCGACGCGGTGATCTCCATCGACGGAGCACTCGGCTTCGGCGACGACGCGGCAAAGCTGTTCGCCAGGACGGCCGGCAGGCTGAAGACCGGCGACCCTGCCACTGCCGCGTCGGCGCTGTTCAAGCTTGCCTACGACCCCGCGACCGACCCGGCCTTCGAGCGCTGGCATGCGCGGCGCGCACAGGGCACGCCGGCTGAGGTCGTGCGCGAATCCTTCGCGCCGCTGTTCTTCGGACCCGGGCAGGTGGGCGTCGGGGAGCAGAGCGCGAGCTTCTGCAAAAAGCTGACCGTGCCCGTCTATCATCTGTGCCGGGATGCGGCGCAAGCCGAGCGCATGCGGCCATGGTTCTCCCATGCCGAGTCGAAAGTGGATGTGTGGGAAAATGCCGGGCACTGGATCATGCAGGATCGCAGGGACGACGTGAACGCCGCCCTCACCGCCTGGATCGACAGGCTCTGACCCGCGCGGCGATCGCGAAGCCGCTGCGATCGCCTTGGCTCAGAACGTCCGAAAAAACGCCGCGCGTTGATCGACACACGCTGTCACGATGACGGCCAGGGCGCGCTACCGGCGGGGTCGTGGTGTTTGGGCATCTGTTTCAGCTCTTCCTCGGTGAAGGTGGTGACGACGTGAACCTCGCCGTCTTCATCGCGCATGAGATCGAGCTGGCTGGCGCGCAGCGCTACCGGCTTGGTGCCGATGCCGAGGAAGCCGCCGACATCGACGACGATCTCGCTCTCAAGGCCTTCATTGTGGACATGGGAGACGGAGCCCAGATTTTCATCGTTTGGGCCATAGACGGTGGCACCGGCCAGATTGGCGGAATTGATCTCGACCGCGTCGAGACGGACATGATTGGTGTGGTCCATGGGTGTCTCCTTCCAGGATCGATCCTGTTCAGACAACCCCAACCGCCGAGCGGATGCTGTGTTCCGAAAAAAGCACCGGCCGACGGAGCCTTGACCCCACGATTGACCGTTCGCGCCTGACACAGGCGCGAAACTCGCCGACCCGGTGGGAAGGGACGGGACACACCGGGCCGGCTTCCGTTCGCTAAAGGGAATGAGGACCGTTAGCCGAAGTAGAACCCGCAGCCGACACGCCGGTTCCAGAAATTTCACTTCGTGAAACAAGGCCGAGATGAACGAGGCGGTCGACGCGCCGGAGGATCGCTGGAACCGGCCTGGGTGCGCCGGCTTCCGCGCCCTCAAGGCGAGACGAAGGCGGCGATGCGTGCGGCGACGGCTGGTGCCGCTTCGTCCGAGATGATGTGGCCCATGCCCTCGACGATCTCGATGCGGGCATTGCCGAGCGCCGCCGCCGTGCTTTGCGCATGGACGAGGGGGAACCAGGGATCGTCGCCGCCATGGATGACCAGGGCGGGACGCGTTATGCCGCGCATCAGGGCGCTTCTGTCGCCGCTTGCCATGGCGGTGGCGAACTGGCGGGCGGCAGCATCGGGATCGCCGACCGCCATGTCGGCGGCGACCCTTGCCGCGACTTCCGCATCGCTCATGCGCAGGCGCGCCTCGCCTTCGAAGATGCGGTAGGCGGCAACCGCCTGCTGCATGGTCGGCGCTTCGTCCGCTCCGCCTTGCGAG
>NZ_JAKREW010000103.1 GCF_022347545.1 Terribium retamae | reverse complement strand
CCTCAGGCGTTCGTGCCTTTTGAAAGGTCCACTGGACCTTTCAATTCGCCTGCGGCGAACCAGGCCCTCACCCCCCGCAAGGGGGGAGATAGAGGCGCCGGCGCTCGGCCCCGGGCGTTCGAGCCTTTGAAGGTTAGGGGGAATTCACCTGCGGCGACCCAGGCCAGCACCCCATAAGGGGAGATAGGGCCGGGGCATCCTATCTCCTGCCTGCCTTACGCCCCGCAGACCGCCATCTGCCGTGCCTTCTTGCGCCCGCCGACGAAGACCAGCCCAAGTCCCGCCGCGGCGAGCAGGCCGCCAGTGATGGAGACGGCGGCGTAGCCGAGGCCGAGGCTGATGACGGCGGCGCCCAGCGCTGCGCCCAGCGCATTGCCGAGGTTGAAGGCGCCGACATTGATCGAGGAGGCGAGGCCGGGCGCTTCGGAGGCGGCTTCCATCACCCGCATCTGCACCGGCGGCACGATGGCGAAGGCTGCACCGCCCCAGACCAGCAGGCCGATGGCTGCGCCGGCGTGGCTGGCGAACAGCAGCGGCAGCACGAACATGATGGCCGCCAGCGCGCCGAGGAAGATCTTGGTGGCGCCGTCGAGCGACCAGTCGGCCAGCCGGCCGCCCAGCCAGTTGCCGATGGTGAAGCCGACGCCGATGAGCGCAAGCGCCAGCGTCACGAAGCTGCCGGAGGCGCCGGTCAGCGTTTCCAGGGTCGGCGCGACATAGGTGTAGAGCGCAAACATCGCGCCGGAGCCCATCACCGTGGTGGCCATGGACAGAAGCACCGCCGGCCGCGTCAGCACGCGCAGCTCGCGCTTCACGTCCGGCATCCGGCCGCGCTCGCCCTTCGGCAGGGCGAACCAGAGTGCCGTGATCGCGGCAAGGCCGATCACCGCCGTGCCGGCAAAGGCCATGCGCCAGCCGATCTGCTGGCCGACCCAGGTGGCGGCCGGCACGCCGCCGATATTGGCGATGGTCAGCCCCATGAACATGGCGGCCACGGCGCTGGCCTGCTTTTCCTTCGGCACGACGCTTGCTGCCACCACCGCACCCAGGCCGAAGAAAGCGCCATGGTTGAGGCTGGTGACGAGGCGGGCGGCGAGCAGGGTGAAATAGCCCGGCGCCATCGCCGACATCAGATTGCCGACGGTGAAGATGGTCATCAGAAGCATCAGCGCCGTGCGCTTGCCGAAGCGGCTGAAGGCCAGCGTCATGAAAGGCGCGCCGACCAGCACGCCGACTGCATAGGCGCTGATCAGGAGGCCGGCCGTCGGGATCGACACGTCGACCCCTTGCGCGATCACCGGCAGAAGCCCCATCGGCGAGAATTCGGTGGTGCCGATGCCGAAGGCGCCGATCGCCAGCGCCAGCAGCGCCAGCCGTGCGGAGAGGGCGGTGCCCTCCTTGGTATGCGTGAGTGTGCTGTTCATGATTTTGGCTCTCATGATGAAGGTGTGTGTTTACGCGTCCCAGTCCGGCGCCAGACCGGGAGGGGAGACGAGGCGGCCGTCGGGACGCGCCAGTCCGGCGATCGCCGCCATGTCGGCCTCGTCGAGGGTGAAGTCGAAGATGGCGATGTTCTCGGGCACGCGCGCCGGGTTCGCCGTCTTGGACAGCGCGATGAGGCCCTGCTGCACCAGCCAGCGCAGGCCGATCTGGGCAGCGCTCTTGCCGTATTTCGCGCCGATCTGCTGCGGCAGCCTGTCCTGCGGCACGGCGCCGTCGGCCATGCTGTAATAGGCGGTGACGGCAACGCCGGCTGCCTTGGCGGCAGCGACCAGCGTCCGCTGCGGCAGATAAGGATGCAGCTCCACCTGGTTGGTAACGATCGGCGCCGAAGACCGTTCGATCGATTCCCGCATCTGCGCGATGTTCTGGTTGGAGACGCCGACGAATTTGGTCTTGCCGGCCGCCTTCACCGCATCGAGCATGGCGATCTGCTCGGCGACTGGCACCTTGTCGGCCGGCCAGTGCAGCAGCAGCAGGTCGACCCGGTCGACCTTAAGCTTCTCCAGGCTCTCATCGACCGAAGCGGCGAATTTGCCCTCGCTGTAATTGTCGACCCACACCTTGGTGGTCAGGAACAGTTCGTCGCGCCGTGCCCCGGCGCGTTCCAGCGCCCGGCCGAGAGCCGTTTCGTTCTGGTAGATCTGCGCGGTGTCGAAATGGCGGAAGCCTGCCTCGAGCGCGGCCGGCACGACCCGCTCCACCTCGGCGTCCGTCATGCGGAACACGCCGAAGCCGAGAGCGGGAATTTCTGCTCCTTGGGCGGTGACGGTTAACATAGGTGATGTCCTTCTTGTTCTGTTTGGCCGCGCCTTGCGGCGCGCCGTGAATTCAGGTGATGCTCATCGGGCCTGTGCCGACGCTTGCGGCGCCCTGAGCGTGATTTCATCGTGACCCATCACATAAAGGCGCCGTCGGGGCTTGATAATGCGCCCGCTTTTCCCATCATCTGTGAAACGAAATCACAGGCGGGCGGAAGATGGACAATCGCACCGGTGAAATGCAGGTGTTCCTGCGCGTGGTGGAGGCGGGCAGTTTTTCGGAAGCCGCTCGGCTGCTGCGCCTGACGCCCTCGACGGTGAGCAAGCTGGTGTCGCGCATCGAGGCCCGCCTCGGCGTGCGGCTGATCGAGCGCTCGACCCGGGCGCTGTCGCTGACCGCCGAGGGCCAGCTCTACTACCAGCGCAGCCAGGCGCTGCTGAAGGAGCTCGACCTGATCGAGCAGGAAATCTCCTACGGCGCCGCAGCCACCGGCGGCACGGTGCGGGTCAATGTGTCGGTCGCCATCGGCGTGCTGGGCCTGGAACCCATCCTGCCCGAATTCTGGCGCGCCTATCCCAACATCGTCGTCGACCTTTCTTTGTCGGACGAGATGGTCGACCTCTATCTCGACCGCACCGACATCGCCTTCCGAGTCGGCGCGCTGGCGGATTCCGGCATGGTGGCGCGCCGCATCGGCACCTCGCGCCGCAAGATCGTCGCTGCCCCGTCCTATCTCGCGCGTCGGGGCGTGCCGCTGACGGTGGAGGACTTGTCGCGGCACAATTGCCTGGGCTTCAACTTCCGCCGCGCCGAGCCGGTCTGGCCGCTCAAGGAAAGCGGCCGCATCGTCGACCGCGTCGTCGCCGGCTCGCTGCTGGCCAACAATGGCGAGACGGTGCGGCGC
>NZ_JAKREW010000102.1 GCF_022347545.1 Terribium retamae | reverse complement strand
ATCCTGAGGTGCGAGCGCAGCGAGCCTCGAAGGACGCACCACGCCTGCGCAAGGATGAGCGGCGTTGTGTGAGGCGCCGCCAAGTTCCGAAACAGGTTTGGAGCATGGAGGCTTGCTTCGGGTGCGTCCTTCGAGGCTCGCCCTCGAAGAACCGCGCGACACCTTCAGCCGATGTGCGGGCTCGCACCTCAGGATGAGGGCGATTGTGCCGTTCAGGCGAGTTTCTGAAACGTCGTAGATTTAGGCGTAGTTGCACGACCTCCCTCATCCTGAGGTGCGAGCGAAGCGAGCCTCGAAGGACGCACCACGCCTTGCGCAAGGATGAGGGGTGTTGTGTGAGGCGCCACCAAGTTCCGAAACAGTTCGGAGCATGGAGGCTTGCTTTGGGTGCGTCCTTCGAGGCTCGCCCACGAAGGACTGCGCAATGCCTTCAGCCGATGTGCAGGCTCACACCTCAGGATAAGGGCCGTTGTGCCGTTCAGGCGAGTTTCTGAGATGTCGCAGATTAGGCGCCGTTGCACGATCTCCCTCATCCTGAGGTGCGAGCGCAGCGAGCCTCGAAGGACGCACCACGCCTTGCGCAAGGATGAGAGGCGTTGTGTGAGGCGCCACCAAGTTCCGAAACAGTTTGGAGCATGGAGGCTTGCTTTGGGTGCGTCCTTCGAGGCTCGCCCTCGAAGAAGCGCACAATGCCTTCAGCCGATGTGCGGGCTCGCACCTCAGGAGGGCGGTTGTGCCGTTCAGGCGAGTTTCTGAAACGTCGCAGATTTAGGCGCCGTTGCACGACCTCCCTCATCCTGAGGTGCGAGCGAAGCGAGCCTCGAAGGACGCACCACACTTTCAGCCAATGCGAGTTTGCACCCCACGATGAGGGATGTTGCGTGAACAACGCCCACATCCCGGTGTTTCGGAGCTCTCTCGCGAACGGTACGAGGGGAGCTGGCATGCAAACCTCCGTGCTCCGGCTGCGATCGGGCTACGGCCTTCGCGGCGTTGCACGGGTTCTCGTGCTTGCTCTAGTCTGGCGGCCTTGGAAGGGTTCGTGACAAAAGTGGCAGCCACCTTGAACGATGAGCTTCGGAAGGCGAAGAAGGAGGCGGCCGAGACCTATGCGGCCTCGCTGATGTCCAATTCGAAGTGGCGAGCGCTTTTCGACGCGCTGCGGGCAAGCGAGGTCAAGGTCGAGGGCATCGTGGTGAAGTTCATCGGCGACGACCGGGAGCACCTGTCATCGTTGCCAGGTCTCTATCCGCCGCATGCGTTCATCGATCTGCAGCCTTTTCATATCCTGCCGCTGGTCGACATAGAGTGGATCGAGTTCAGGCGGATCGTAAGGGTCAAAAGACCGGACAATGTGCCGGACGGGCTTGTCCCCCAGGACACAGATGTCATCCGCGCGGCGATCGAAGCCACCGGAAAACGCTATCCGATCGAAGAGACCGAACTGGGCTTTCGGGTTGTCGGACATGTGAAATGAGCCCGAAGGCATCCCGGGGTCGCCGTCACCCGGTGCCGGCCAGAATGTCCTGCATCCGAAGGGTCACGAAGCCCGATCAATAGGCCTCGATCGATTGCCGCAACCGATTGAACGATCCGAAGTCACGCTCCAACCGCAACAGGAAGGCCGAGATATCGTAGCCGTCGAACCGTTCGACCCGCAGCCGGAACGGGAACGTGTTCTCAGTGAGGGAGGGCGGCTCGCCCATCAGCGTCGGCCAAAGCGCGAAGTTCAGATAGCTGTCTTCTTTCGACCATCGCGAACGCTGCAGGTTCACGAGCTGGACGAAATCGGCGGTGCGCCGCACCCAGTTGCGCGGCCGGCACCTCAGGAAACCTGCTGCAACAAGACGCTCGCCGATCTCTTTCTCGTTCCACATCTGCCTTACCGCTCGTCATCCAATGGCTATCGACCGAACGGCAAGGCTTCTTCCGAGCAGGCGCCGAAGGCGGCGAAGTTCAGCCGTGCCTGCTGCAGCGACAGGTCTCCGTTCAGGCCGCCGCGAACCACGTCAAGATTACTGTCTCCCTGGCCATCGTCCTCCCACTGGCAGACGGGGCAGATCTCGAAGGCGCCACTCTGATCCACTGTGCGAAATCCGCAGCATGGGCAGCGGACGCCGCTCACGCTTGTCCCCGGAATTCGAGGATCACCTCGATCTCGCCGACGATGGCTGCGTTGAATGCGTCGAGCTCTTCGGCCGGTATCCAATATTCGCTGTGCGCGCGTCCGCCCGCTTCCTGGATGGGGTAGCGGTCGAGGAAGTCGCGGCGCACCGAAAACCGCGTGACATAGCCGACCCCGCTGCGCGGCACGTTCCAATCGCGCGCGATCTTCACCGCATAGTCCTGCGTGGTGACGGGATAGAAGATAGGCTGGTCCGGCAGCCTGGGCGGGAAGGCTTTCATCCCGGCCTGGCGGATGAGGGCGAGCTCTTCCGGGCCACCGGCCGCCACAGCGTGACGCGCTCCGCGGTCATCCTGCTTCTCCCGGGATCATGTCGGTCTGTCGCGCAGCCTCACTCAGTGCCTTCTTCGCCACCATTCGCCGACAACACGCCGAAATCGCGCGATTTGATACCCTGGCCGTTGATCGGGATACCCTCGGCGGCCAAGCCCAGCCGCAGCAATTCGCGGATGGCGGCGGCGCGCGAGGGCATGCGTTTTTCGTAGCGCCAGTTTTCCAGCGCTTCCAGTTCGTCGCTGCTCAGCATGATCTGCAGCCTTTCGGCCCTTTCAAGATCCGCCATCGATGCCTCCCCTCGCACGTCCTTCCGGGCTGAACCCAAAAAATGAGTAAGTGACATAAGCTATGCTAAATACTTAGTTCACTGTTTGTAAGCTGCAAGGGGATTCTGCTCAGAGTCAGCAGCCGGCATAGAAACTCCATGCCGCGCACTCTACTAACTATATGATAATATTGAAATAATTTCGATTTTAGGTTGCGTTTGGCGGTTTGAGGGCGCACTATCACCTTCCGCTAATGCATGGTCCCAAGACTGCGAGGCAGCGCTTCGGAATTTTTGGATGAACACAACGAAGGGATGCGGTGTGAGCATTCCTTCCAACGAAAGGAGCGGACGATGAAACGCCCCCTTCCGGCAAGAATGCTCAGTGAAGCCTGGGATGCCGTTATCGAAGCCCAGGCCTCCGACGGTTATGTCAACGTCTCGGCCATCGCAGCCGCGATCCGGCGCACCGGCCGCTTCCAGAACGTTCCCGTGGCCTGCATCGAAAAGGCCGTGCTGCACGCTACCTTGGCTATCGGAGCCGTGGTTGAGTTCGACAAGGGCGGCCGCTTGCTGCGACCTGACGAGCGGTTGCGGGAAACCGAAGACGCCGGGCCGGGCCACGGCGCCGGCGCAACCGTCCAGCGCGACAGCGCTCAGTTGAGCACGTTGCGGGAGAAATAGGGAAATAGGCAGTCGGCAGTCGGATAGAAATCCGGTTATCGGCGCGACGATGGCTTGACGGCCAAGCAACGTTTGCGATCCCTCGACTGCCGACTGCCGACTGCCGACTGCCGACTGCCGACTGCCGACTGCCGACTGCCGACTGCCGACTGCCGACTG
>NZ_JAKREW010000101.1 GCF_022347545.1 Terribium retamae | reverse complement strand
GCGCTGCACATTGCGGCCGGCGCCCCGGTGCTGCGCATCACGCGCTGCACCTTCGCCAGCGACGGCCGGCCGCTCGAATATGTGCGCTCGTCCTATCGGGGCGACTGTTTCAACATGCGGGTCAGACTGAAGCTGACGAAGGAACCATGACAAAGACACCGACCGCCTCCGCCTATCTCGGCGAACTGACAGAACGCATCGGCAAGCTGCTCGAACAGAATGGCGAGGCGATCGCGAAGGCATCCGACGCGATCGAGAAGACCGCCCGCGCCGACGGTCTCGTCTATATTTTCGGCACCGGCCACAGCCACACAATGGCCGAGGAGGCGCATTTCCGCGCCGGCGGCCTGGCCTTCACGGTGCCGATCCTGGCCGGCGCCACCATGGTGCATGAAGGCGCGGTCGCCGGCACGGTGTTCGAGCGCATGTCCGGCATCGTGGCGCCGATCTTCGCCCGCTACCCGATCGGCCCGAACGATGTGCTGATCGTGGTCTCCAACAGCGGCGTGAACGCCGCCCCGGTGGAGGCGGCCACGCTCGGCAAGCAGGCCGGGGCCACCGTGATCGCCATCACCTCGGAAGACTATTCGAAAACCGCCGCCAGGGGCCGCACCCGGCTTGCCGATGTCGCCGACATCGTCCTCGACAACCATGCCCCGGCCGGCGACGCGATCACCGCGATACCGGGCAGCGAGCTGCGTGTCGGCCCGATCTCGACGCCGGTGGGCGCCGCCCTGATGAACGCCGTGCTGGCCGAGGTCGCCGCCCGCCTGCAGTCGTCGGGCGTCGCGGCGCCGATCTATCTCAGCGCCAACATGCCGGGCGCTACCGAGATCAACAATGCGCTGGTGGCCCGTTACCGGCCACGCAATCCGCATCTTTGATGCAAGACACAAGAATCCCGTCGCCATGGGGAGCGGCGAGAGCTGAGGGAGAACCGAGAATGAAGAAAACCCTGACCCTGGCCGCATTTGCGGCCGCACTGCTCACCGGCTCGGCCTATGCCGAACCGGTGAACCTGACGTTCTGGCACATGGAGCAGCCGCCGCACCGCGTGCAGCGCATGCAGGAACTGCTCGACGAATTCAACAAGGCCCACCCAGACATCGTGGTGAAGCAGGAGCCGCAGAGCTGGGGCGAAGTCTACGCCAAGGCGCCGGCGGCTTTCGCGGCCGGCAACGGGCCGGACCTGTTGTTCGCGATCCCCGACTTCACTACCGTGCTCAAGGGCATCGGCGCCGTCGTCCCGGTCGATGACATCTACAAAGAGCTCGACGCCAAGCACGGCTTCGTGGAAGCCACGGTCGCGCCCTACAAATATGAGGACCACGTCTGGGCGGTTCCGGCCTACAACATGGCGATCTCGCTGTGGTACCGCAACAGCGCCCTGAAGGCGGCCGGGCTCGAAGTGCCGAAGACCTGGACCGAATGGAAGGCCGCCGCCGAGAAGCTCTCGGCCGACGGCAAATACGGCATCGGCCTGCCTGCCAACAAGCAGCTCTACACCGACCAGACCGTCTACAGCCTGATGGTCAACAGCGGCGCCGCCGACATCTACGCCGACGACGGCAAGATCACCTTCGACAAGCCGGAGACCGTTGCCGCCTACCAGGCCTATGCCGACCTGCAGAAGCTGTCGCCGTCGGACAGCACGTCCTGGACCTGGGGCGAGGCGGAAGCCTGTTTCGCCAGCGCGACCTGCGGCATGATCCTGCAGTTCAGCGTCATCAACACCTATGACACCCAGGCCGGCGGCGATGCGGCCGACCTCGGCGTGGCGGCGGTGCCGCATGCCGACGGCCAGTCGGATTCGGCGACGATCTCCTATTCCAACGCCATCATGCTGACCACCAAGGACAAGGCCAAGCAGGATGCCGCCAAGGTGTTCCTGACCTGGCTGATGGAGCCGGAGACCTATGGCCGCTTCCTGACCATGGAGCCGGGGCTGTTCCTGCCGGTGACCAATGACGGCGCCAAGGCGGACTCGTTCTGGAAGGACCCGGTCGTGGCCAAGTACAAGAGCCAGGTCGAGACCATGGTCGCCAACTCCAAGAACGGCAAGCTGTTCGGCTTCACCAACGGCAAGGTGTTCCCCTCGATCGGCGCCATCTCGGCGCAGAACGTCATCGCCGAGACCCTGCAGGGCATCGTGGTGAACGGCCAGAGCGCTGCCGACGCCGTCAAGGCCGGGCAGGCGCGCATGACCGAGATCACCGCCAAGTAAGATGGACGGCGCTGGGGACGGGCGACGATGAAGAATTCGACACTGGCCTTCGTCTTCGTTGCCCCGGCGCTGCTTTTCCTGCTGGCCGTGCTCGGCTGGCCGCTCGTCCAGGCGATCCTGCTGAGCTTCCAGAATGTCGGCGTCATCGGCTCGGAAGGCCGTTTCGTCGGCCTCGACAACTATGCCGCCGTGCTGGGCGGCGCCGGCTTCTGGAGGGCCTTCGGCCGCAGCATCGTCTGGGTCGTCGCCAATGCGCTGGTGCAGACCGTGCTGGCGCTGGTCACGGCCCTCATCCTCAACCAGAAATTCCCCGGCGTCCGCATCGCGCGGACCTGGATCATCCTGACCTGGATCGTGCCGACCGTGGTCATCGTCATCATTTGGCGCTGGCTGCTGTCGACTTCGGGCGGCATGATCAACCCGCTGCTCGTGCAGGCCGGTGTCATCGACCGCCCGGTCGGGTTCTTCGCCACGCGCGAAGGCGCCATGACCACGCTGATCATGATCAATTCCTGGCGCTGGTTCCCGTTCACCGCGCTGATGATGCTGGCCGGCCTGACCCGCATCCCCGGTGACCTCTACGAGGCGGCGCGCATCGACGGGGCCAGCGCGCTGAAGCGTTTCACCCGCATCACCTGGCCGCTGCTGCAGCCGACGCTGATGGTGCTCACCGTCGTCGGCACGCTGCTTTCCTTCAACGTCTTCGACGTGATCTGGCTGCTCGCCGCCGGCGGCCCGGCGCAGGCTTCGCAGACCTTGCCCGTGCTGATCTACGAGACGGCCTTCAAGGGCTACCGGCTGAGCGAGGCAGCCACCATCTCGGTCATCACCAGCATCATCCTGATGGGCTTCGCCTTCCTCGCCACCCGCGCCATGCTGACCAACGAGGCCGCCCGATGAAGCGAAGCCTGCCGCAATCGGCACTGCTCTATGCCGGGCTGCTCTTCCTGCTGCTGCTCATCGGCCTGCCGTTCTGGTGGGTGGTCACCGGCTCGATCAAGCTGCCGCAGGAGATCATCCAGCGGGTGCCGACCATGGTGCCGCAGAGCTTCACCCTGCAGCATTTCGAGAAGCTGCTGCAGTCGTCCGACTTCCCGACCTATCTGGTCAACAGCTTCGTGGTGGCGCTGTTCTCCACCGCCGTCACCGTGCTGCTTGCGCTGCCTGCCGCCTATGCCTTCTTCCGCATGGAGTTTCCCGGCCGCAACGCGCTCTACCGGGTCATCCTGCTGGCTTATGCCTTCCCGGGCGTCGTCGTGCTGATCCCGCTCTACGGCCTGTTCTCCAAGGTCGGCCTGATCGACAGCCGCATCAGCCTGGTCATCGTCAACGTCGCCTTCGCGCTGCCCTTCTCGATCTGGATGATGCGCTCCTTCCTCGCTTCCGTGCCGAAGGAGATCGAAGAGGCCGCCATCATCGACGGCGCG
>NZ_JAKREW010000100.1 GCF_022347545.1 Terribium retamae | reverse complement strand
GGGCTCTCTCGCGGCCCGGTTCTGCTCCCGTTTCCGTCGTTGGCCATAGTGTCGGGGGGGGGGGGGGGGGGGGGGGGGGGCGGCGCCCCCCCCCCCCCCCCCACCCCCCCCCCCCCCCCCCCGGGGGCGGGGGGGGGGGGGCGCGCCCCCCCCCCCCCCCCCCCCCCCCCCGGCCGAGCCCAGCTGGGGGTTATGAGCTCGGCGTTTCGGCCTGTCTAGCAACAAGCAGTTCTCCGGCAGCGCGATCGGCGTCGGTGACCGAGGTCAGCGGCCGCAGCCTGCGCGCGAGCCAGCCATTCAGATCGTCCATGACGGTGAACATTACCGGCACGAACACCAGCGACAGCAGCGTCGAGGTGATCAGGCCGCCGATCACCGCGATCGCCATCGGCGCGCGGAAGCCGGCATCGGCGCCGACACCGATGGCCGCCGGCACCATGCCGGCCACCATGGCGATCGTCGTCATGATGATCGGCCGTGCGCGGGTCGTACCGGCCTTCATCAGCGCGGCGCGCCGGTCGAGGCCCTCGCGCCTTGCCTCGATCGCGTAGTCGACCAGCAAGATCGAGTTCTTGCCGACGATACCCATCAGCATCAGGATGCCGATGACCGACGACAGGTCGAGCGCCGAGCCCGCAATGATCAGGGCCAGCGCCGCGCCGCCCAGCGACAGCGGCAGCGCGATCAGGATGGTTACCGGCTGCAGGAAGTCCTTGAACAGCAGGACCAGCACCGCGACCACCATGAGCACGCCCGCCAGCACCGCGAGCGCAAAGTTGCGGAACATCTCGGCCATGGCTTCGGTGTCGCCATATTCCTTGAGGCTGACGCCCGCCGGCAGCTGCTTGTAGGCAGGCAGTTCCATGATCGCCGCCATGGCGGTGCCGAGCGTGGCATGATTGTCGAGATTGGCCTCGATGGCGACCTGGCGCTTGCGGTCGAGACGCTCGATCTGGCCTTCCTCGGCGCCGAAGGTGATATCGGCCACCGAAGTGAGCGGCACCATCTTGCCGCCGGAGGTACCGACGCGCAGCTTGCGCAGCGCCTCCAGATCGGCGCGGGCGGAGCTATCCAGCAGCACGCGGATCGGCACCTGACGCGTGCCGAGGTTGAACTGAGCCGAAGCGGAATCGATCTCGCCCAGTGTCGCGATGCGCGCGACGGTTCCGAGCGCCATCGACGATACGCCAAGGCGCGCCGCCTCGTCCGGCCGGGGCTTTACCACCAGTTCGGGCGCCAGCGGCGGCTCGCTCGACAGCACGTTGGCGAGCTGCGGCAGGCCACGCATTTCCATTTCGAGCTTGCGTGCAGCATCCGACAGCAACTCAGCATCTTCGCCGACAAGATTGATCGCGACCTCCTTCCCGCCACCGTCGGACAGGAAGGTGAACTGGATGTCGGGTGTCGTGGCGAAGATCGGCCGCACGGCTGCCTCGAAGCCCTTTCGGTCTTCATTGCGTTCGCTGCGTGGGGTCAGCCGGATCAGGAAGTTTGCCTGGTTGACGTTTTCGGAGGTGACCAGCACCGTCTCCACTTCCGGCCGAGCCAGCAATTGCTTGGCGATGCCGTCGGTCACGCTTTCGGTCTCGTTGAGCCGGGTGCCGGGCGGCAGCGTCACCTTGACTTGCGACAGGTTGCCGTCGCTGGTCGGAAGGAAGCCGGTGGGCAGCATGGTCAGCAGTCCGATCGAGCCTGCGAAGATCACCGCCACGATGGCCAACGCGGTCTTGCGATGGTCGAGCGTCCAGGCGAGCAGCGAGGTGTAGCCGGTCGAAACCCGGGACGGCTTCACGTCATGAGCGGCCTGTTTTGCCGGCAGCATTAGATAGGCAGCCATCAGCGGCGTGAGCAGACGCGCGACCAGCAGCGAGAACAGCACCGCAATGGCGACCGTCAGGCCGAATTGCTTGAAATATTGCCCGACCGCGCCGCCGATGAAACTTACCGGCGCGAAGATGGCAACGATTGTCAATGTCGTTGCCACCACCGCCAGCCCGATGGCGTCGGCTGCCTCGATCGAGGCTATATAGGGCCGCTTGCCCAGATGGATGTGACGCTCGATGTTCTCGATCTCGACGATGGCATCGTCGACCAGGATGCCGATGACCAGCGTCAGCGCCAGCAGGCTGATCGAGTTCAAGGTGAAGCCGAGCAGATCCATTGCCGCAAAGGTCGGCAGGATGGACAGCGGCATCGCCAGCGCCGAGATCATGGTGGCGCGCCAGTTGCGCAGGAACAGGAACACCACGATGACCGTCAGCACCGCGCCTTCCACCAGCGCGGTCGAGGCGGCGTCATAGCTTTCCATCGTGTATTGCACGGTCGAGATCAGTTCCTTGATCTCGATGTCCGGCGAGCGCGCCTGAATTTCGGCAATGCGGGCACGAGTGGCGTCGGCGACAGTGGTGTCGCTGTAGCCCTTGCCGCGCGAAACGGAGAAGCCGACGGTCGCCTCGCCATCCTGCCGTGCGAAGAAGCGCGGTTCGGCGGCACCGTCGGTGACGGTTGCAATGTCGGCCAGCTTCACCCAGCGCCTGTCCGGCAATGGTACGGAAAGCTGGGCAAGCTCCTCCACCGTCTTGACGCTGCCGAGCGCGCGGATGGACTGCTCGCGTCCGCCGATGGTGCCGCGGCCGCCCGGAATGTTGGCGTTGATGTCGCGCAGGGCCGAGTTGACCTGGTCGGCCGTCACACCGAGCGCCTGCATCTTGTCGGGATCGAGCGAGACGCGGATCTCGCGAGCGACGCCGCCCAGCCGCTGCACCTTCTGCACGCCACTGACGGCGAGCAGTTCGCGATTGATGGTGTCGTCGACGAACCAGGACAGTTCGACCGGCGTCATGCGCGGCGCCTTGACCGTATAATAGAGGATGGCGCTGCCATCGACGTCGACGCGCGAGATCACCGGCTCCTGGATCGACTGCGGCAGGTCCGAGCGGATCTGCTGGATCGCTTCGCGCACGTCATTGGTGGCACGGTCGGGGTCGACGCCGATCTTGAACTCGACCTCGGTGACCGAGGAGCCGGTGGTGACGGTCGACTTGATGTGGTTGACGCCGGCAAGTCCGGACGCCGCCCCTTCGACGCGTCGGGTGACCTGTGTCTCCAGTTCCGCCGGGGCGGCGCTCGACTGCGTCACCGTCACGGTGACGATCGGGAAGGTGACGTTGGGGTTGGCGTTGATCGGCAGCCGCATGAAGGCGGCCAGACCCGCGAAGGTCAGCACGATGAACAGGACGATGGTGGGGACCGGCTTGCGGATCGCCCAGGCAGAGATGTTGCTAGCCTGCATTTTTACACTCGATGGTGTCCGAAGGTCGTTCCGACTTTCGGGGCCTGTTACTTCTTGACGCTTCCAGCCTGCGCCAGGTCGACGACCGTCACCGCGTCGCCTTCGCGCAGGGCGGCACCTGCCTTTGCGACGATGCGTTCACCGGGCTCGAGGCCGGCGCGGATCTCGACCTTGCCGCTCTTGCGCAGGCCTGTCTCGACCGGACGGCGCTGCACGCGGCCTTCGTTGACGACGAACACCGCGCAATCGTCGGTGCCTCGGCCATAGACCAGCGCGCTGTCGGCGACGACGATGGCCTCACGCCTGGCGAAGATCACCTCGGCCTTGCCGAAGGCTCCGGCAAACAGCGGCTCCTTGGTGTCGAGCCTGATCTGTGCCGATCCCAGTCGGGTCTCACGGTCGATCTTGGGAGCAACGATGCGCACCGTGCCATTGATCTCACCGGTGCGGCCGGCAAGCTTCACCTTGACCGGCTGGCCGATGGCCAAGACCGGCAGGTCGGCCTCCGGAACTTCGGCGGCGAATTCGACAGCCCCGTCGCGGATGAGGCGGATCAACGGCTCGGCGCCGGCCCCCGCCCCCGCCCGGGGGTTGGGGTTGGGGTGAAAGGGGGGCGGGGGCCCCCGGGCCCCCCCCCCCGGCGCCATCGGGCGCGGGCCCGCCCCGGCGGGGGCGCGGGGTAGAAAAGGAAGAAAGAGAAAAGCAAGGGGCC